>CAWGIR010000004.1:0-1758862 GCA_963822725.1 uncultured Actinomycetes bacterium | reverse complement strand
CCGGGCGCCCCGATGTTTCCCTGCAAATTCGCTGCTTCTGACGCGCCGTCCGCCCCGGTGTTCGGCGCTGGATTCGCGTTCCGCACGGATGGGCACCCCGAATGAAGTGCCTGCAAAGAGGCACATTCCGTCGGCGTCGTAGCGCGCACCGGCGCCGTCGGTGAGGTCCCCGGTTCAGCGCTGATGCCCGACCTGCTGCGCAGCTGTCGGTTCAGGCTTACGTACGGGCGTCGTAGTCGATGGTGACCGTGGGGCTGGTGGCGTGCGACTGACAGGTGAGCACGTAGCCGGCGTCGAGCTCGGCCTGGCTGAGCGCGTAGTTGTGGTCCATCTCGACGGTGCCGTCGATCAGCTTCGCGCGGCAGGTTCCGCACGCCCCGCCCATGCAGGCGTAGGGGACGTCGGGCCGCGCCTGGAGTGCGCCTTCTAGTAGCGAATCGCCCGGACCCAGCTCGAACGTGCTCTGGCGGCCCGACAGCGTGACGGTGACGCTCGAGGGCGGGTAGTGGCGAGCGGGTTGCTGTGGGTCGGTGGCGTAGCCGAAGAACAGCTCGAGGTGGATGTGCTCGGTCGCGACGTGGTGGTCGAGCAGCGTGTCGCGCACGACGGTGGTGAGCTCGAGCGGGCCGCACAGGAACCACTCGTCGACGCCGTCGGGCGCGAGCGGGCCCTCCAGCCACCGCTCGAGCTTGTCCCGGTCGATCCGTCCGCACAGCTCGGGGGTGTGGCGGGGATCGCGGGAGAGGACGTGCAGGATCTCGAGCCGGTCGGAGTAGCGCGCCTCGAGCTCGTCGAGCTCGGAGCGGAACATCGTGGAGTCCTTGGTCTGGTTGCCATAGACCAGCGTGAAGCGGCTCTCTGTTTCTATCTCGAGCGTCGTCTGGAGCATCGAGAGGATCGGCGTGATCCCCGACCCGACGACGATCGCCGCGTAGTGCTTTTGGTGCAGCGGGTCCAGCGGTGTGCTGAACCGGCCGGTCGGGGTCATCACCTCGAGCATGTCGCCGGCCTTGAGCTGTTCGTGCACGAAGCTCGAGAACGCGCCGCCGGGGATGTGCTTGACCGCGATCCGCAGCATCGCCCGTGTCGCGGGCGCGCAGATCGAGTAGTTGCGCCGAACGCCTTCGCCGCCGAGGTCGGTCTTGACGGTGACGTGCTGGCCGGGCGCGAAACGGAACTCGTCTCGCAGTTCTTCCGGCACACCGAACGTGACCAGCGTCGCGTCGTCGGTGATCGGATCGACCGAGGCGACCGGCAGGCGGTGGAAGACCGCGTGCGGGGCGCTCGAGCCGTTCGGGATCCTGACCGGCAGCACTTTGAGCAGCTTCTGGTTGAGCTGCTTCCACTCCCGGAACTCCTCAGCGTTCAGAGACTTCCCGAACGCGGTGGAGATCGCGGCGTCGCGCTCGAGATAGGCCTCCTCGTTGCGCCGCCAGGTCTTGACGTAGCGGTAGAACGGGACCGACGGGTGCAGATGGTGCACCAGGTGGTAGTTCTGGGAGAGCATCAGCGGCGTGAACAGCCACTCCAGCCCGACCCGGTTGCGCGTCGCGCGGTAGCGGTTCTCGCTCTGGGTCTCCTCCAGCCCGTGGTGGGGCAGCCAGTCAAACCACCACGCCAGGAATGTCATCGCGATCCGCTCCGGGATCACGTACACGATGACCAGCAGCCAGAAGCTGCCGGTGACTAGTGCCGTACTGAGAACGGCGAGCGAGAGCGCCAGC
Organism: uncultured Actinomycetes bacterium; assembly: GCA_963822725.1. Classification (GTDB taxonomy): domain Bacteria; phylum Actinomycetota; class Thermoleophilia; order Solirubrobacterales; family Solirubrobacteraceae; genus Palsa-465. The sequence continues at coordinate 1,757,138 of CAWGIR010000004.1, read as the reverse complement.
AGCATCGCCGATTCGGCCACCTCGGCCTTCGGCCGGGCGCGCAGATTGCCGACGTAGAAGGTCAGGTAGGGAACGTCCATCGCCGCGAACCGGAACGGCAGCTGCCACCACGGTCCGTGGCTGGCGAAGTGATCGGGGTCGTGGTCGTCGTCATTGGTGTGGCGGTGATGCTCGATGTGGATGAACCCAAACGCCTTGAACGCGATCAGCGGCGAGACAAACAGCATCGCCGCCCGCCCGAACGCGTCGTTCACCAACCGGTGAGAGCTGATCGAGTAGTGCGACGCGTCGTGCACCACTGTGAACATCACGAAGATCGCGACCGCGTTCAGGGCGATCGTCAGCGGTCTCGGCGCCGCATGACCGAGCGCCGCAACGCTCGACGCGGTGAACAGAGCCAGCGCCCCGGAGAAGATCCCGACGATCGGCCACGAGAGTCTGGGTACTGCTCCGCCGGGATCCGGCAGCGCGTGACGCGCCGCCGCGGACACGCCCGCGACGGGCTGGACAGTAGTTGACATCAGATTTCCCTCGCCTTGCACATCGAGACCTCCTTGGTCCGCCAGTTGACGGTCGGCAAGGTAGACGCGTCCACACCCCCCGACAAGGCGTCCGCAGCCCTCGATCATGTGCGCGGCGCACATGATTGGCACGGGTTTACGGCTGCTTGAGGACAGCCGGTCCGAGCGTCTCGGCGAGGCGAAGCGCGGCCTGTAGCTCGAGCAGACGCTCGTTCGCGGGCCGGCCGCGGCGCGTCTCGGCTCGCCTGACGCGCTGCAGGACGGTATTGCGATGCAGGCCAAGCGCCGCCCCGGCGGCGGCGAGTCCGCCCTGGGCGTCGAGCACAGCGAGCAGCGCGGCGCGTTCCTCACGCTCGCGCGTACCATCCTTCGCCAACGGGCCAAGCTCGCTGGCGACCAGCGCGCGGGCCGCTTCGAGGTCGCGACTCAGAGCATCGACAACGGCGACCTCGACAAAGCGCGTCACAGTCGGCGCCGGACGGCGGGCGAGTTCCACCACCCGCCGGGTCCGCAGCGCCTCCTCGTGCGATGCTCGAAAGCCCGCCTGGCCGCGGTGCGGCTCGCCGAACGCGAGGTGCGCAGGCTCGCCACGCACGCTGACCGCGGCCTCTAGCCCCGCAAAGTTAGGTGTAGTGGCCGCGGAGCCCGCGACCCACCCCCACAGCGACTGGGCGCCGTCGGGGACGAGCAGCGGGCGCTGTGAGCCTAGCTGGGCCGCAACAGCCGCTCCCACCGGCACGAGGTCGAGATCGGCCCGCTCAGCCCAGCACACGAATCCCAACTGCATCACCCCGAGGCGATGCGAGAGCGCCCGCTCCGCCGCGGCAAGCTCGACCGGTTGTCCGGCAAGCAGCAACCGGACGACATCCGTACGCACCGCGCGAGCCCGGTTCTGTCTGCGCTCGAGCTCGGCAACATACTCGCCGGCTACCTGGCTCGAGATCCGATCGGTGTAGCCGAAAGCGAACCGCTCCAGCTCGGCCAGTGCTCGCAGCGCCGAGCCCGGCTCGGCCACCACCTGCCCGATGCCGTCGTAGATTCGCTCCATGAAGTACGCCTGCCCCAGCCGGTAGAACCGCAGCATCACATCCACGCTGTGACCGCGCGCGGCCATCGCCCGCGCATGCTCCAGCGCCGTCACCGGCGCCTCGGTCGCCGATACCGGGATCCCGTGGCGGAGCATCGACAACGCCGCCTCGATATTCGAGGAACACGACCCGAGCGTCAGACCCTCGATCTCCGGATCCGCCCCGGCCTCCGGGATCCGCTCCACCAGGTACTCGAGCATCGACTGCGCAAGCGTGGAAACCTGGGACAGCAGCTCCGCTGCGAACACCCGCAACTCGGGAACCGTGATCTCATCCTCCGTCACCGGAGCCCAGACTAATCCGGAAATCTCCGCCGGTCACCCGAGACTTGCGCTGCGCGGAGTCGCGGGCGCCCACATCGGCCTAGCCAGGGCGTCCGTCACGCTCCGCTCTGACCAACAGCGAACGCGTGCTACCCGGTGCGCCCTCGTCGCGCGCGCGATGAGGCGAAGCAGCGCCTCACAATCCTGACGTTTGTCGAGGAGTGATTCTTGACCTTCGAGCTGCTAATCGAGTTCGACCGTTCGAGCTACTCCGGCCCGCACGACGTCCGCGTGAGGGACGAGGGAGGCCGCTCCCTACGCGATGCCGGATCGATCCCGGCTCGCGGCCCCGAGCGGACGTCGACGACAGATTGGCATGGCCATAGGGCCGCTTGCGGAATCTCGGTTCGTGCCACGCCGTCGGCCTGGGCGCGGCGTCCACGTAGTCGAGTCGACGCGGATCGCAGTACGGCGATTGGAGTGGCCGCCACGCGTGGCTTGTGTACGACGCGACGGGTGAGGCGGATCGTGTGCCTACGGGCGGCAGCGCGATGTAGGTCCTCGATGTGAGCGGCGGCGAGCGCTTGAAAGAGAGCGGGGTGCTGCATTTGAGCTCCTTTAGTCTGCGGCGACAGTTCACTCAATACTGAAAGGTAGACTACCACCATTCAGGCAGATATGAAAGCTGAACGTGTAAACTTGGGATATGCGACCGGCAAACGATCCCCGGGTTCAGCTATTGGCCGAGCTCGCCGACGAGACGCGATACGCCGTGCTAGAGCGCCTCGAGCAGGGCCCGGCCTCAGCCAGCGAACTGGCCGAGCGCCTTGACGTGTCGCCGACGCGACTGGCCAATCACCTACGGCGACTCCGCGACGCCGGCCTTGTAGCGGTCAGCCACCAGGGCCGCCTCGCGCTCTACGAGCTCGCCGAGCCGGGGCTACGCGAGATCTTCTCGATGCTGAACGGATTGCGGGGAGCCCCGCCGCGAACGGGTCGGCCGGTGCAGGTGGCTGCCACCTGCTACGACCACCTTGCCGGGCAGATCGGCGTCGCTCTGATGGACCACCTCGTCCAATCACGAGCGCTTGAAGCCCGAGACGGCGAAGGGGAACTCAAGCTCGGCCCAGCGGCCGCCCGCGGCTTTGCAAAGCTCGGAGTCGAGCTGCCCACCAAGCGCGCCCGCCGCACGCTCGCCTTCTCCTGTATGGACAGTCGCATCGGACGACCACACCTCGGCGGTCAACTCGGCGCCCAGCTCGCGGCCTCTCTGCGCCAAAAAGGCTGGGTCAAGCCCACCGCGCAGCCACGCCGCCTCGAACTCACGCCAGCAGGCAGAAAAGCCCTCCACCGCCTCGGCATCCGCCTCCAAGCGGCCGCCGATCATGGCGGGAGTTGAGTCGCCGAGCACGTGCTTTGGTCAACTCGCAGAACTTGATCGATCAGCGGACAGTCAATGACGAGATGCAGGCAATCGCTCGAGAGATGAACTGCTCGGAGACGGCTTTTCTTCTCTCGCCGGTCGCCGACGACCATGACATCTGGGTGCGCTACTTCACGCCGACAGCGAAGTCCCAATTTGTGGACACGCGACCATCGCAGCGCACTACGTGCGCGCGACAGAAGTCGGGGCGTTCGCTGCGAGAAGAGTGCGCGCCAAGGCCGGAGCCGTTGCCGTCACCGTTAGGGACGCGCATCCGACTTCAGTCACCGTCACCGGCCGCACATGGGAGGCCGGTAGGCATTGGTGACTCCTTTTGTCCGACTGGGGCAACGCGTGTCAGTCGTTTCGGCGCGCGCGCGCTGGCTGCTTCGCTCCTCGAGCGGCGACGGCGGCGACGGTGGCCGTGGTCCCGGCCTGCACCAGCCTCCGCCGCGCGCGGTTTGTCGCCGCTGGGGGTAGTGGTAGGCTTGCGAAGGTTTTGGCGCCTGTTCGGGCGCCCGGGGGCCGTTCGGGATCGATCGACACTTGGGTATACCGAGTCGGGCGTGGGGCGCCATGTTCGTAGGTTCGATCGGGAAAACGGGGTGGTTGGCGTGGGCGGAGCGGGTTTCAGTGGCGAGGCGGCGTTGGGCCTGGGCGTCCAGGGGTCCGCGACGAGGACGCGAAGCCCGGCGTGGGGTGCCCGTCGCGGGATCGCGTTTGTCCTAGCCGTTGTGGTGGCGGGCGTGCTCGTCGTTGCGCTGCCGGTGCCTCGGGTCGCCGTTACGCCGCGTGGGATCGCGCGGACGGGTCGGTTACAGCCGCGGTCAGGCCTGGGTGCCCTACCGGGCTCGGCTCGTGCGACTGTTTCGGCTGCGATCGGCGGCACGGACCCGGCCTACCGCGTGCACGGTACGGCGGCAGGCAACCCGGCGCAGCGGTTCGCCTTGCGGTTCGGCCCGGCGGGTGTCGTGGTGCGATCGGGGGAGGCGCGGCTGTCGCTGGCACTGGCGGCAGTAGGGCGGGTAGGCGCGCTTCGGGCTGTGCCCTTGGCGGTTCCGAGAGCGTCGGGCAATCGCGTGAGCTATGTGCGCGGGGCGGTTTCTGAGTGGTATGCGAACGGACCGCTCGGGCTCGAGCAGGGCTTCGCGCTGCCGCGCCGCCCGGCGGGGCGAGGGCTGTTGACGCTGGCGGTGCGGGTGGATGGTCCGGCGCAACCGCGGCTCGAGGGCAGCGCAGTCGTGTTCGGGCGGACGGGGCTCAGCTACCGCGGCTTGCGTGTCACCGACGCCCATGGGCGAGTGGTGCCGGCGTGGCTATCGCTCAACCGGGGCCGCGTCCTGATTCAGGTCGACGACGCCCGCGCCATCTATCCCCTGCGGATCGACCCGATGGTCCAGCAGCAGAAGCTGGCCGCAAGCGGCACACACCAAGAGTTCGGCGAACGGGTCGCGATCTCGGCGGACGGCAATACGGCGCTGGTCGGCAGCGCCCTTGACAACCTCACTTACGGCACGGCGTGGTTCTTCACGCGCTCCGGCTCGAGCTGGACGCAGCAGCAGGTCCTCGGCCCCCCGGACAGCGGCGAGGACGGCTTCGGCGCCGCGGTTGCGCTTTCGAGCGATGGCAGCACGGCGCTGATCAGCGGCCCCAACGACTCTGGATTCGGAGTCGGGGCGGTTTGGGTCTTCACGCGCTCCGGTTCGACCTGGACCGTGCAACAGATGATCCCCGCTCCTGAGGCAAGCGATTTCGGGAGCGACGTCTCGCTGTCCGCGGATGGCAACACAGCTCTGATCGGCGGTGCCGGTGACAGCAGCAGCGTAGGGGCGGCATGGGTGTTCACCCGCTCAAGCACGACCTGGACGCAACAGCAGAAGCTCACTGCTACCGCCGGCACCGAGACGGGCAGTGCCGGCTTTGGGGGCAGCGTCTCTCTGTCCGCTGACGGCAACACGGCGCTGATCGGCGGGTCGGGGGACAGCAGCGGAACTGGAGCGGCGTGGGCGTTCGCCCGCTCAGGCATGACCTGGACCCAGCAGCAGAAGCTCATCCTCCCTGGCGACGCCGTGAGCGGAGCCGACCCCGTTGAGTTTGGCGGGAGCGTGGCGCTCTCCGGTGACGGCAGCACGGCCCTGATCGGCGGCGTCGGCGACAACAGCCTCGTCGGCGCGGCGTGGGTGTTCGCCCGCTCGGGCTCGACGTGGACAGAGCAGAAAAAGCTGACAGCGACGAGCGGCACCGAGACCGGGACGGGCGAATTCGGAGACAGTGTCGCGCTGTCGTCCAGCGGTAACACGGCCATCGTCGGGGTCCCCCGGGATATGTCGGGCGGCGTGTTCGTCGGGTCGGCCGGTGTGTTCTCGCGCTCGGGGACCACGTGGACCCAGCAGCAGAAACTCACCCCTGCCAGCGGCACCGAGATCGGCGCGGGGGAATTCGGATTCAGCACCGGACTGTCGTCCGACGCGAGCACCGCCCTGGTCGGCGCCCCCAACGACAGCAGCTCCGCGGGCGCGGTGTACGCGTTCACCGGCCCGCCCGAGAGCTCGGGCGGCGGTGGTGGTGGCGGCGGTGGTGGGGGGGCGACCACCACGAAGACCTCGAGCTTCGGCGATCAGTCGATCACGCTCACGATTCCTGCGGCGTGCGTGGCCGCCGGCGGGAGGCTCCCGCTCACCTTGAACTCGAAGAGCGTCGCGCACAAGAAGCCGAAGCTGAAGTTCAAGCTCGCGCAGTTCTTCATCGACAAGGGGCGCAAGCACACCGAGCGCGTCAAGAAGACGCACAAGGTCAACGGCAAGACCGTGGTGGTCAAGAAGCATGGCAAGCCCGTGTTCGTGAAGAAGACGGTGTATCTACCCAACGCGACCGCCCGCCACGTGGCGATCACCGAGGCGCTGTCGATCGCCGGGCTGGCCCCCGGCACCCACACGCTGCGGGTCAAGCTCTCCTATACGAAGACGATTCGCAAGCACGGCAAGAGGCACACGCGAATCGTGACCAAGACGCTGAAGGTGACCTTCACCATCTGCTGATCGCAGGATCCGAGGCGGTCGGCCAAGGGGCCACCGCATTGCCGTGACCGCTCGAGGCGTCAAGGAGGTGTGGTCTCGCGGGCGGTCGGCGAGACCAGCCGAGTTGGCCGGGCTGGCGTTACGGGATCAGCGGGAGCGCGCGGATCCGGATTCGGTCAGGTTCGATCACGATGATGCTGCCGTCTTCGAGCGCTTGGCCCAGTTGATCCAGGTTGGTTTTGAGGTGCTCGCTCACGCCTCGTCGGCTCGTGCGTTCGCGTCGCCGTGGATCTTGGCCGGGTCGGTCGGGATGAAGCCGTCGGCGACGAGCTTCGGGAGCAGCCCGCCCTGCGCGACGATCTCCAGGACGAAGTCCGGCAGTGGCGTGCCAGTCAGGGTCGTGCCGTCGGCGAGCTTCTCGATCGTGGCGTTGCGGACGTCGAGCTTGACCTGGTCCTGGTCGGCGATCGCGCTGGAGACGCCCGGGATCGTGACGGCGGGGAGGCCGAAGTTGATGCTGTTGCGCAGGAACAGCGAGTTGAATTCGTCGGCGACCAGCGCGGCTACGCCGAGCTGCTTGAAGAGCTGGGCGACCGGGCGGCTTGAGCCGATCCCGAAGTTCGTGCCCGCGATCACGATGTCGCCGGGCGTGACCTCGTCGGTCCAGCCGGGGCGGAGGTCGTAGAAGATGTGCTTCGCCGCTTCCTCGATAGGGAGCTTCATCGCGAAGCCGGGGTACATGTTGTCGGTGTCGACGGAGTCGCCCACAACCCAGGCGCGGGCTTCGATGACGTCTTGCATCAGACGGTTACCTTTCGGGGATCGATGACGTGACCCGCGATCGCCGAGGCGGCGACGGTGTAGGGGGAGGCCATGTAGATCTCGGCGTCAGGGCTGCCCATGCGGCCCCGGAAGTTGCGGGTCGATGCGGTCAGGCACACCTCGCCGGCGCCGAGGACGCCCATGTGATAGCCGAAGCAGGCTCCGCAGGTGGAGTTGGTGACGATCGCGCCGGCGTCGGCGATCGCCTCGACGTAGCCCTTGCGGACGGCGTCGGCGTAGACCGCCTGGGAGGCGGGCGTGACGATCAACCGCACACCGGGAGCGACCTTCTGGCCGCGGAGGACGTCCGCCGCGATCCGGAGGTCCTCGAGTTGCCCGTTCGCGCAGGACCCGATGAAGCACTGGTTGACCGGTCGCTCCTCGACCTCGGAGATCGGCAACGCGTTGCGGGCGACGCCGCCGGGCCGCGCGACGTACGGCTCTAGGTTCGAGAGATCGACCTCACGAACCGCCGCGTAGGAGGCGTCGGGATCGGGGTCCGCCAGCTCGTAGGGACGGTCGGCACGTGCGTCGAGGAACGAACGGGCGACGTCGTCGACCGGGAAGGTCGTGAAGTCGGCCGAGATCTCGGCGCCCTGGGTCGCGATCGTGCGCCGGTCGTTCATCGGCACGGAGGCGAGGCCCGCGCCTCCGAACTCGAGGTTGTGGTTCGTCGCATCGCCGTAGGCACCCGCGATGTGGAGGAAGATGTCCTTGCCGGTGACGACCTCGGGCTTCTCCCCGACGAGTTCGTAACGGTAGGTCGGCGCGACCTGGAACCAGGTCTTGCCGGTGCACATGACCGAATAGACCTCCGCCGGACCGAGGCCGCGGGCGGCGGTGTTGTAGGCGCCGCCGGCGCACGTGTGCGAGTCGGTGCACGTGAGGATCTCACCGGGGCGCGCGAGGCCGTTCTCGGCGATCACCTGGTGGCAGATGCCGTGCCGGCCGACGTCGAAGAACCGCTTGACCTGGTGCTCGGCGACGAACTCGCGCGCCCGCACACCGCCGTCGGCATCGGACACCGACGGCGCGGGGACGGCGTGGTCCATGATCACGGCGAGCTTGTCAGCGTCGTGGATCTTTGTCGGCGACGCCCACAGGGTCGCGAACTGCAGGTCGATCAGGACCGTCATGTCAACGTCGCAGACGACGAACTCGCCGACCTCCACCTCGTCGCGCCCGGCCTTGTGGGCGAGGATCTTCTCGATGATTGTCATCCCCATCGGGTGCTCTCCTAGGTCGTGGTGTCCGCGTCGCGGTAGCGCTCGCCGAGCTCGTTCCAGCCGGTCAGCCCGAAGACGTCGAAGAACCCCTGGGGACTCACCGTTCCGGGGAGCGACGGCGTCTGCTCCCTGAGGCCGCTGAGTGCCGTGACCGCCGCCGGCAGGACCGCCGCGAGCGCGGCGCCGGGGTGGATCGCGATCCGGAACCCGAGCTCGGCGAGCCGCTCGGGCGCCAGCTCCGGGGTGCGACCACCGGGCACGATGTTGAGCAGCAACGGCGCCCCGATCTCAGCGGCGATCCGCTCGATCTCATCGACGCTCTGCGGCGCTTCGACGAAGACCACGTCCGCGCCGATCTCCGCGTAGCGTCCCGCCCGGGCGATCGCCTCCTCGATTCCGAGCGGCGCGCGCGCGTCGGTCCGCGCGACGATCACCGTGTCGGGATCGGAGCGCGCATCGAGCGCCGCCTGCAGCGTGAACGCGAACCGGTCGGCGCCGATCACATCCTTACCGGCGAGATGCCCGCACCGCTTCGGGAACACCTGGTCCTCTAGCTGGATCGCCGCGACCCCTGCGCGCTCGTACTCGCACACCGTCCGAACGACGTTGATCGGCGACCCGTAGCCCGTGTCCGCGTCCGCGATCAACGGCACGTCGAGCAGGCCGGCGAGGACGCGCGCGCGCTCCGCCATCTCGCTCAGTGTCAACAGGCCGATGTCCGGCAGCCCGTAGGCGGACGCGCACACGCCGGCACCGGTCATGTACGCGGCCGTGAATCCGAGCTTGCCCACGAGTGCGGCCGAGATGCCGTCATAGACGCCAGGCGCGATGATCAGCTCCTCGCCCGCCAGCAACTCCCGCAGCCTCCTCGCATGGGTCACGTCGGCTTCCCTGCAGTCGATTGCGACAGGTCATGGATGGGGGAGGCCAGCAGCTCGATCAGGTCCCGGGCGTCGTCCAGCTGCTCCAGCTCGAGCACCGCGCGCTCGATCGCCGCCGCGCGCGCGGCATCGATCAGCGGCGCGACGAGCGCGCGGAACTTCTCGACGACCTCAGCGTCGGTGAGCGGGCGAACGATTCCGCCGCGCGGGTGTTCGACGAAGGACTCGCGCTCGCTCCCATCCTTGAGCATCACCCGGAGGCGGGTGTTGTAGCCGTCCTCGTAGCGCTGATCGAAGGCCGGCTCGTGCCGCGCCGTCGTGCGTCCGATCAGCTCCCACACGTCGTCGGCGTCGATCCGCTCCGGGGCGAACTGCGCGGCGAGCGCGGTTCCGTCGAGCAGCGTCACGGCGACGGCGTATGCGACGTTCATCTGCGCGCCGACCGCCGTCAGCGGCCGCTTCGCGCGCCACCCGCCGTGATGGAACGCGGCCTGCGACATCGAGATCTCGATGCAGTCGACCTTGGCCGGATCGAGCGGTGCGTCAGCGAGCATCTGGCGTGCGGCGTCGATCGCGGCGTGTAGGCCGGCCATCGCCGCGTACGGCTTGACTGCGATCCGCAGCGTCTCCCACCGCTCCCCGAGCTCGGCATCGATCTGCGACGCGTCCGGCTCGTGACCCTCGCCGAATGTCGCCAGGAACCCCCCGTACGGTGCTTCGAAGACCGCCTTGATGCCGCTGTATCCGGCGGCGGCGAGCGCGGCCCCGAGCAGTCCGTTGCGCGCCGCGAAGCCGTGCTGCATCCGCTTGACCATCGCCCCGAACTGAGCGGCCATCAGCCCGCCCGCCTGCGTCGCGGCGATCCCGAAGGCGTCCTCGAGCCCGCCGGCGTCGAGGCCGTAGACGGTCCCGGCGGCCGCCGCCGCGGCCGGCCCGCCGAACACGGGGCCCGAATGCCAACCGCGGGTCAGCATCTGCGCGCCGTGCAGCGCCCGCCCGACTCGCGGCCCGACCTCGAACCCGCGCACCGCGCCGAGCAGCAGATCGCCGCCGGAGCCCCGAGCAGCATTCGGCAGCGCAGCGAGCATTGCCGGCAGTACCAGCGAGGCGCTGTGGAGCGGCGCCTCGGGGTGGTAGTCGTCGAGCTCGAACCCCTGGATATAGGAGCTGTTCAAAAGCGCTGCCGCTGACGGCGACGTCCTCCGCCCAGTCCCAATCACGACCGCTGAGCCATCGCCCTCCAGCCCGAGCAGCGCCGCTGTCGCTGACCGCGACCACTCCAGGCCGGCACCGACCAGACCACACCCGATCCCATCGAGCAACACGTGCTTGGACCGCGTGCGCACCTCCTCCGGCACGTCCGCAAGCGTCACGCCGGCGACCCACGAAGCCAGCCGTTCGGTCACTGCGGCGGGCGCGGCGACGCCGGACTCAACAGACACCGGGCACCGTCCCGCGTAGATCTACGAGCTTGTTCATGCCGGGCAGGATAATCATGAATATTATAATGTCAAGGGAAATGCACAGGAAGTCGATATCCTCCAACCCCATGGCCCTCGAACGCACGCCGCTGCCACGCACCGCCGAGGCGATCGCCGCTGCCGAACTCCGCGGCGCGATCATCCGCGGCGACCTCGCTCCCGGGGTCAAGATCCGACAGGAAGCGACCGCGCAACAGCTCGGGATCAGCCTGATCCCGGTCCGCGAAGCGCTCAAGACGCTCGCCGGCGAAGGTGTCGTCACCTACCACGCCCAGCGCGGCTACTTCGTCACCGAGCTCCCCGCCACCGCGATCAGCGAGGTCTACCTCGTCCGCGACCTACTCGAACACGAGACCGAACGGCTCGCGATGCCCAACCTCACGGCCGAGAACCTCGCCACCATGCGCACCCATCTCCGCGACCAAGCCCGCGCCGTCGAGCACCAGGACGCCGTCGAGATGATCGCCGCCAACCGCGGCTTCCACTTCACCATCTTCAACCGCTGCGACAACGCCTGGCTCGGACGGTTCGTCACCCAGCTGTGGGACACCCTCGACCCCTACCGTGTGCTGTCGTACCGCCGCATGTGGCTCGCCGACCCCGAACGGCACGTCCCCGCCGAGATCCTCGACGAACACGAACGCATCCTCACCGCGCTCGAGCACGGCGACCCCGAGACGGCGCTTCGCCTCCTCGAACAACACCGCAACCGATCCGAGACTTTCCTTCGCACACTCGTCGCCCCACCAAGCGACCATGCCGAGCACCACCAGCCGGCAACCACATAGACGGAATACTTTGAGCCTGTGGTGGTCGCCGGCGATGACCTGGGTGCCCCGCTCCTGCGGACGAAGCTCGTTGTCCCTGGCTCTCCTCCCCTCGTAGTCCGTGAAAGCCTGATCGACGCACTCTTTGAGGGCGTGTCGCGACCGCTCACGCTGGTCTACGGTCCCGCTGGTAGCGGAAAGACGATGCTCGTGGCGCAGTGGGCCGCATCCGCCAGAGAAGAGCGTTCGGTGGCCTGGCTCTCGTTGGAGGCGGACGACAACGACCCCGCGAGGTTCTGGATGTACGTCATCGAGGCCCTGCGCTCCGTAGTGCCCGGGATCGGAGAAGCCTCGCTGGCGATGCTGCGTGCACCCGGCGTCAACCTCGCTGCGGAGGCTCTCCCGACGCTGATCAACGAGCTCGCCGATGCCTCGGAGCAGTTCGTGCTTGTGCTGGACGACTACCACGCGATCGAAGACGAGCGGATCCACGAAGGCATGGCTTCGCTGGTCGAGCATTTGCCGACCACGCTACGGATCGTGATGACCTCACGCGCGGAGCCGCCGCTCCGGGTCGGAAGGCTGCGCGCGCGGGCCCAGCTCAAGGAGATCGACGCCGTGCAGCTGCGCTTCTCTCTCTCAGAAGCGGAGTCGATGCTCAATGACGTGCATGGCCTCGGCCTGGCCCCCGAGACTGTCAAACGCTTGCACGACCGCACCGAGGGCTGGGCAGCCGGCCTCTACCTGGCCGTTCTGTCGATGCGCGGGCGAGATGACGCCAGCAGCTTCGTCGCGTCCTTCACCGGCAGCGATCGACGGGTGGTCGACTATCTCGCAGCTGAGGTGCTCGGTGAGCAGGGCGAGCTGGAGGTGGACTTCCTGCTTCACACGAGCGTGCTCGACAAGTTCTGTGCGGCTGTGTGCGACGTCGTCACGGGCGCGCCCGACAGCAGGGCAATGCTTGACCGGATCGGGCGCGCGAATTACTTCCTGATTCCCCTCGACCCAAGGCATGAGTGGTACCGCTATCACCACCTGTTCGGCGAGTTGCTGCAGCACGAGCTCGAGCACAGACAACCGGGACGCGCGCCTGAGCTCCATCGTCTGGCCGGGTGCTGGTTTCGCGATGCCGGGATGGTGTCCGAGGCGATCGGACACCTCACGGCAGCTGGCGAGCTCGACGCAGGTTCCGAGCTGATCGATGCTCACTGGCTGGCGTTCACGAACGCCGGCCAGCGGGAAACTGTCGCGCGGTGGATGGAGCAGCTCCCCCGCGGCTATATCGTGAACGACGGGCGCCTGTGTCTGGTCCAGGCGAGGACCGCACTAACAGTCGGTGAGCGCGACGAAGTCCTGAGGTGGGTGGATCTTGCTACGCAGGCGCCGACAAACAACCCGGGTGATGACGCGGAGTTGGGGGAGGAGCTAACCGTTGTTCGCTCCGCGGCATGGCAGCTGCTCGGCGACCTGCGTCAGGCCAAGCAGCTGGCTGGGCAACTCGCGCCTCTGGATGGGAGTTCCATCTGGCACTCGCTCGCGGCGTGTGTGCTGGGCACCTCGGAGCGATTCTTCGACGCCAACGACGACGCCCAAGCACTGTTCGACATGGCGTTGAAGTTGGGCGGCTCCACGAACTTCATCGTGTCGATGCTCTCGCTCGGACGGCTTGCCCTCATCGCCGCCGATCGCGGGGACTGGCGGGGATGCTCTGCCAAGATCGACGCCGCGTTCGCTGTGGTCCGCGCAAATGGTCTGGAGGAGTACTGGATCTGCACGTCGGCCCACATCGCCCGCGGACGGCTGTTCGGTCACGACCGGCGCCCGACCGAGGCACGGGCCGAGCTTGAGCGCGCGGTCAGCCTCGCTCGGCGCGGTGCCGGCCTCGTCGAGTGGTCTTACGCACTGACGACACTTGCCGAGCTGCTGCGCGAGCTGGGCGATCGCCGCGGAGCACGCGAGCTTGTGCTCGATGCGCGTGAGCTGCTCTCACGCTGTCCGGAGCCCGGGACGCTCGCACCGCGACTGCTGGAGCAGGCGGAAAGCGCGCTGCGGCTCGTAGTCGATGTATCCGGCGCGAGGCCAGTCGTCATCGACGAGCTGACAGCGCGGGAGCAGGCGGTGCTGGGACTTTTCCCAACGGGCCTGTCGACCAGGGAGATCGGGAGCGAGCTGGGCATCTCCCGCGACACGGTCAAGACGCACACCAAGCGCATCTACCAGAAGCTGGGTGTGTCAAGCAGGCGCGACGCCGTCGCGCGCGGCCGAGACCTGGGACTGCTCTAGTCCCCACCGGGGTGACTGTGGTCGGGGTGATGTGAGCTCACCCGGGGCGGCCACATCCTCATGACCTGGCACGAACACGACGCGCAAAGGAGTCGAACTCAGCCATGCAAGCCAATGACCGAATCGAAATGTCCACCAACGTGGGTCCCGCGCTTGAGCGCAACCGTGTCTTCGCCGACGGAGGCGGGCATCAAGACGCCGTCGTGTTTCCGAGGCTGGGCCTGTTCGTGGTCACGTGCCTCGACCCGCGCGTTGACCCGGCCCACTTCCTCGGCCTCGACCTCGGCGACGCGATGGTGGTTCGCAACGTCGGCGGCCGGGTCACACCGGAGGTGATCAACGACGTCGCCTTCATCGGCCAGATCGCCGAGAACGTCCTACCAGACGGCCCGCTGTTCGAGGTCGCGGTGATCCACCACACGCAGTGCGGAAGCGGAGCCCTGGCCGACGCGACTTTCCGTCGCCGCTACGCCGAGCGGATTGGCGCCGACGAGACGACCCTTAAAGAGCACGCGATTCTCGACCCCGCAGCGTCCGTGAAGCGGGATGTGGAGCGCCTCCGCTCGGCTCGCTCGATCCCGGAGCGCGTGGCCGTCTCCGGCCACGTCTACGACGTGGTCAGCGGCTTGGTGGAGACGGTCGTACCCGCTTGACGAGGACGCGCGCGTCACCAGATACGACACAGAGAGGGCACAGACATGTTCGAGAAGCTCGCGACATTCGTATACGCCAACGGCCGCCGGGTGCTGATGCTCGCGGTAGTTGGGGCCGTGGTCGCCACGGTGTTCGGCGCAGGGGCGTCGAAGCACCTGAGTCCATACGGCGTCGATGACCCGGCCACGCAGAGCGTCCAGGCGAAGAACCGTTTCCAAGCGGCGACCGGGCGCCAGATCGATCCCGGCGTGGTCGCACTCGTGTCGAGCGGTGACGTGCGCAGCCCCGCCGCCCGACGGCGGATCGAAAGCGTTACGGCGGAGCTCCGGGCGCAGCCCGACGTGGCGAGCGTTCAGAGCTTCTACACCACGCACGACCCCGCGATGGTGGCGCGGAACGGGCGCTCGACATACGTGGTCGCGTATTTCAAGGCGCGGTCGGACCTCCAGATATCCAACGATGCCAAGCTGATCGAGGGTCGCTTCTCCTCCCTGCACGACATCAAGCTGGGCGGCGACGCGATCGCCAATGCGCAGGTAAACACGCAAGTGGGCACTGACTTGGCGCACGCCGAGCTGCTCGCGTTCCCGTTCATTTTCCTGCTCTCGCTCATCTTCTTTCGATCGGTCGTGGCGTCACTTCTGCCGCCGCTGCTCGGCGGACTGACGATTGTCGGCACGTTCTTCCTGCTGCGGCTCGTTTCCACCTTCACCGACCTGAATGTGTTCGCGCTGAACCTGACGACCGGGCTGGGGCTCGGGTTGGCGATCGACTACAGCCTGTTCATCGTCTCGCGCTACCGCGAGGAGGCAACACGCGATGGTTTCGGCCGCGACGCACTGCGCCGCACCCTCCAGACCGCCGGACGCACCGTGGTGTTCAGCTCGGTCACGGTCGCGTTCTCAGTGGCCGCACTCACGATCTTCCCGCAGCCGTTCCTGTACTCAATGGGGATTGCGGGCGCGATCACCGCGCTGCTGGCGGCGACGCTG
Source organism: uncultured Actinomycetes bacterium (assembly GCA_963822725.1). Lineage (GTDB taxonomy): Bacteria > Actinomycetota > Thermoleophilia > Solirubrobacterales > Solirubrobacteraceae > Palsa-465. The sequence goes on along the minus strand of CAWGIR010000004.1, from coordinate 1,741,720 downwards.
GCGCTGACGGTGCTGCCCGCGCTGCTCGCGGTGCTCGGCCCGCGTGTCAACGCGCTCTCACCGCAGAGGCTGCGGCGGGCCGCCCAACGCGACGCGCGGCCCGCGCGCCGCGGCGCCTGGTACCGGCTCGCGCGGTTCGTCACCAGACGGCCGGCGCCGGTCGCAGTCGCGAGCGCCGCGCTTCTGATCGCGCTTGGCATCCCGTTCCTGACGCAGATCAAGTTCATCACCGCCGACGCGCGGGTGCTGCCCGAGGGCGCAAGCGCCCACCAGGTCCAGACTGCGCTCGACGCGCAATTTCAGCCCAACCGCACGACCCCGCTTGAGGTAGTCGTCGGGGCGCACGCGTCCTCATCGGCAGTGCGGTTGCTCAGCGAGCGGATTGCCGGCCTGCCGGACGTGTCGGCGGTCGGACCCGCGCAGCCGGCGAGCCGCGGGACATCGCTGCTGCGCGTCGCGCCCGTGCACGGTCCGTTGACCGGCAGTACTGAGCAGCTCGTGCGTGACGTGCGCGCGATCCACACGCCCTACTACCTGGGCGTCGCCGGAGAGACGGCCTCCTATCTCGATCTGGAGCACAGCCTCGGCGCCCACCTTCCCGTGGCGCTGGCGATCGTGATCGCCGCCACGCTATTCGTCTTGTTCCTGATGACGGGTTCGGTTGTGCTGCCACTCAAAGCAATCGCCATGAACGCCCTCAACCTGAGCGCTGTGTTCGGGATCCTGGTGTTGATCTTCCAGCACGGCAACCTCCAGGGGCTGCTCGGCTACCACAGCGTCGGCGCGCTCGACGCCACCCAGCCGATCCTGCTGTTCGCGATCGGCTTCGGGCTCGCCACCGACTACGGCGTGTTCCTGCTGGCGCGGATCAAGGAAGCGCACGACGCCGGCGCGCCGAACGCGGAGGCAGTGGCGCTGGGGCTCGAGCGGACCGGGCGCATCGTCACCAGTGCCGCGCTGCTATTCGCCGTCGCCGTCGGGGCGTTCGCGACCTCCCAGATCGTGTTCATCAAGGAACTCGGGATCGGCACCGCGCTCGCCGTACTGCTCGACGCCTCAATCGTCCGGGCTCTGCTGGTCCCGTCGCTGATGGAACTGCTGGGATCGGCCAACTGGTGGGCGCCCCGTCCGCTGCGGCGCCTGTACGAACGGCTCGCCCTCCGCGAGACCGCGCCGCAAGCGGCGTGACCGCCGATGCCGCGGGGCCCGCGAGGTGCTAGCCGCGGGCAAGCTCCCGCCGGGCGGCTAGATTGGGCTCGTGGCGGTTCAACGGATGGATAACGTGGGCATTGTCGTCGACGACCTACCGGCGACGATCGCGTTCTTTCGCGAGCTCGGTCTCGAGCTCGAGGGCCAATCAACGGTCGAGGGAAGCTGGGCAGAGCGCGTCACTGGACTGACTGACATGCGCGTCGAGGTCGCGATGATGCGCACGCCGGACGGCCACGGCCGACTGGAGATCTCGCGATTTCTAACGCCTCCTGCAGTCTCCGATCACCGGACGGCCCCGGTGAACGCTCTGGGCTATCTACGCGTGATGTTCGCCGTGGACGACATCGACGAGACGCTGACCCGGCTCCGTGAGCACGGCGCGGAGCTCGTCAGCAGTGAAGTGGTCCGGTACGAAGACATGTATCGGCTCTGCTACATCCGCGGGCCCGAAGGACTGCTCATAGGGCTGGCCCAAGAACTCGGCTGAGGCCCGAGCCTTTCGCTTGCGCATGACGGTCCTCCTCACATGCCGAGGTGGGGTCGGACCCAGTCGGCGAGCCGGCGAATCGCATCGTCGGCGACCGGCGAGCGGCCGGCGGCCATCTGGAAGGTGTGCTGCTGGCCGGGGAACACGTCGAGACGCACCTCGACGCCGGCGCTCCGGGCTTGCTCGGTGAACGAGCGGCTGTCATCCAGCAGGGTCTCGGCGTCTGAGACCTGCACGAACATCGGCGGCAGGCCGGCGAGGTTCCCGTACAGCGGGTTGACGTACGGGTCGTGGGGGTCGCCCGACTCGCCCAGGAACATGCCGGCGAGGACCAGGCCAAACTCCTTGTTGAGCAGCTTGTCGGTGTCGGCGTTGGTGTCCTGGGAAGCGCCGGTTGCCTCGTAGTCGAACCACGGCGAGAGCGGCATGCCCGCGGCCGGCAGCGGCAACCCCTGGTCGCGGGCCACCAGCATCGCTGTGACAACCATTCCGCCTCCGGCCGAGTCGCCGGTGAAGGCCACGTGCGACGGGTCGATGCCCTGCTCGAGCAGCCAGCGGTACGCCGACACCGCATCCTCGACCGGCGTGGGATGCACGTGCTCCGGAGCCTGCCGGTAGTTCACCGCCAGGGCGCGGGCGCCGATGGCCTTTGCCAGGTGGCCGAACAGCTTGCGGTGGGTGTACATCGACCCGGTCACGAACCCGCCGCCGTGAATCGCGAGAACGACGCGATCGTCGATCGCTCGCTTTGGTGCGATCCACATCGCCGGGACGCCGCCCGCGTCGACCTCGACATAGTCGACCCCGCCTGGCTCGGCGGTGACCTGCGGCCATTCCTCGATCAGAGCCCGCCATTTGTCCAGGGGCATGTCGGGCTCTCGGGCGAAGGCAGCGCTCCAGCGCTCGTACAGGTCCCTGACCAGGTCCTCGGTGGTTGTGGGTGTGCTCATCGTGTTTCCTCCTTCATCTCGTCAGTTGACGTCGCGGCGGGTAAAGCGCCACACCCCGATCGCGAGCGGGACCACCATCCACAGACCAATGGTCGTCCCGGCGTGCGCCCAGTCGGTGGCGCTGAACGAGTGCGTGGCCAGCGGGCCAAGCGTCGGCCCAATGGCCAGCCAGTGGCTGAGGGTCTTGAGCGGGTGGATGGTTGAGGACAGGGCGTCCCATGCGGTCGGCAGCGCGAGGTAGATGACGATCGCCGGGGCGGAGAGCATGATCGCGGCGCCGAACGCGACGCCGATCACCATGGTGGCCGTCAGGAACACAAGGCCCTGGGCGAGCACAACGATCGAGAGACTCCCGGTGCCGCCCGGCGCCGGCAACAGCTCACCGAAAATGACGCTGCACGCCAGGCAGACCGCGAACGCCGCGATCGCGATCAGTATCGCGGCGGCGAGCTTCGCGGACAGAACCCGGCCGCGGCCGGGGACGAGCGTGAACGTGGTCAGCGTGGTGCGCTGCGACCACTCGCCGCAGACGAGCAGGACCCCTAGCACCGGCAACAGGATGGCGGCCGGCTCGACGGAATTGTTGAACAGCCTGGCGAGCGTCGCGTCGTGCCCGCCTTTGACGAGCGAGGTGATGATGACTGTGATGAGCGTGACCGCGGCGACGGCGGCGCTGAACCACAGGCCGGAGCGCGTGTCCAGCATCTTGCGCAGCTCGATCCGCGTCAGGCGGCCGAAGCCCGGCCCGCGCTCGTCAGCTGGGATCTCGTAGACGGGCGAAGCGAGCGCGCTCATAGGTTGACCTCCTCAAGGGTCGTATCGGTGGTGAAGATCGGTGGGACGGGTGCGTCGATGTCGCTCTCGTCGCGGGCGCCGTTCTCCGTGAGCTGGAAGAACAGCCGCTCGAGTCCGTCGCCGGTGGCCCGGAGCTCGCGCACCGCGACGCCGGCGGCCAGCGCGACGTCGCTGACGGCCTCGGCGGTCGCGTCGGCTAGCAACGCGCCGTCGTCCGTGCGCGAGACCTCGATCGCGTGGTGGCGCAGTGCGCGGCGGAGCGCCTGGTCGTCGGCCGAGCGCACGCAGGTCCGGGCTTGCCCGCCGACGAGCTCCTTGGGGGTGCCCTGGGCGACGATCCGTCCGCCGGCGATGATCACGAAGCGATCGGCGATCGCCTCGACCTCGTGTAGGAGGTGCGAGGAGAGGAGCACGGTTCCCCCGCGGGAGGCGAATTCGCGCAACAGGCGGCGGATCCAGCGCATGCCGACCGGGTCGAGACCGTTGGCGGGCTCGTCGAGGATCAGCAGCTGAGGATCGCCGAGCAGCGCGTTGGCGATCCCGAGCCGCTGTCGCATGCCGAGTGAGTACTGCCCGACGCGTCTGCGCGCCGAGGCGGCGTCGAGGTCGACGAGCTCGAGCATCTCGTCTACGCGGGTGTCCGCGACTCCGAGCAGCTCCGCGGAGACGGCGAGCGTCTCGCGGCCACGGCGGCCCTCGTGCGCGGCCGAGGCGTCGATGAGTACGCCGATATGCCGTCCGGGGTTGGGGATCTCGGCGTACGGGCGGCCGAGCACCGTGGAGCGCCCGGACGTGGGATGGGCCAGCCCGCAGAGCATCTTCAGCGTCGTGGACTTTCCGGCGCCGTTGGGGCCGAGGAACCCGGTGATCGTGCCGGGGGCACAGGTGAGAGAGAGGTCCTGAACCGCCGCGCGGTCGCCGTAGCGTTTGGTGAGGGAGGTGGCTTCGATCATGGTGTCTCCGAGTTGGTGTGTGTCATCGGGGTCAGCGGGCGGTCCGGCGCGGCTGGGGTCGAGGACCGCGGGCTGGGGTCGCTTGAGGTGTCATGGCCGGCCAAGCTACGGACGTGCGGCGGCTCGCGAAACACCCTGCGGGGGGGAACCTCCCGTCGCCTGCGGGAGGACGGAGATCCTCCCGCGGGGGGACTTCATGCGCGCGGGCGCTCGGTACCCTCGCCTTGTTGTGGCGTCCTTGAGCACACCCCCTCGCCCGCTTCAGATTGGTGCGCGTCTGCGCTCGCCGCAAGTCCGCGACATGCTCGTGGCCGCGGTCGCGTTCGGGGCCACGGTGGCCCTGCTCGCCCTCCGCCATCACCCCGGTCGAAGCATCGATCCGTTGGGGGTGGTGCTGGCAGCGATCAGCTGCTGGCCGCTTCTGGCGCACCGCCGCGCCCCCCTGGGGGTGTTCGCGCTGAGCACGTCAGCGAGCGCGGCGATGATGGGGCTCGGCTATGAGCTCGGGCCGCCGTTCGGGCCGACCTGCGCGCTGTTCTACCTCGCCGTCGACCCACGCACCCAGGAGCGTTTGCGTCACACCGCTGCGGTCGTGCTCGGGTTCGCGGCGGTCCACGTCAGTGCGGCGACGATCCCGAACTCCGAGTTTCCCGCGATCCCGATCCTAGGCGCGATCGTGCTCTGGGGCGGCGCCTGGATCGTCGGCGACCAGTTGCGCCAGCGCCGCCAGCGCTTGGCCGAGCTGGTGGAGCGCGCCGAGCGCGCCGAACGCGAGACCGAACGCGAACGGCGCCTGGCGGCGGCGGAAGAGCGCACCCGGATCGCACGCGATCTGCACGACTCCGCCGCCCACGCGATCAATGTGATCCTCGTGCAAGCCGGCGGGGCGAGGCTGTTGCAGCAGCAAGACCCCCAGGCGGTCCGTACCGCGCTTACCACGATCGAGGACGTCGCACGCGAGACAATCGGCGACATCGATCGGCTGATCCGCGGGCTGCGCGACGGCGGCCACGGCAACGGGAATGGCCATGGGGTGGAGCCGCCGATCGGGCTGGCCGCCGCCGAGGCGCTGCTGGCGCGCCACCGCGCCGCCGGACTCACGGTCCAGATGCGGGTCGAGGGCGTGGACTCGTCTCTGCCTCCGGGGCTCGATCAGGCCGCCTACCGGATCCTGCAGGAGTCGCTGACTAACGCCGCCCGGCACGGCAGCGGCTGCGTGGAGGTGCGCCTCACCTACGGTGAGCAGGCCGTGGAGCTGACCGTCTCAAATCCCGCGAGACCCGCAAACGGCAACCGGGTAGAGGGGGGCCACGGGATCCAGGGGATGCACGAGCGCGCAACGCTGCTCGGCGGCAGCCTTGAAATCAACCGTGACGACGGTCACTTCCGTGTTCGGGCCTGCCTGCCCTACACGGTTGCGACACCCAGCGCCCTGTGAGCGCCGCGCCGATCCGCGTGCTGCTGGTCGATGACGACGAGCTGTTGCGCGCCGGACTACGCAGCGTGATCTCAAGCGACCCACGCAGCGAAGTGGTCGGCGAGGCAGCAGGCGGCCGCCACGCGCTCGAGCGGGTTCGCGCGCTGGCGCCGGATCTCGTCCTGATGGACGTGCGCATGCCCGATCTCGACGGCATCACCGCCACCCGCCAGGTGCTGGCCGCCTCGCCCCAGGTCAAGGTCGTGATCCTCACCACCTTCGAGCAGGACGACTACATCTTCGGCGCGATCGAAGCCGGCGCCTCCGGGTTCTTGCTCAAGCGCGCCCGCCCCGAAGAGCTGCTGGCCGCGATCCACGCCGTGGCGGCCGGCGACTCGCTGCTCTCACCCTCGGTCACCCGCATCGTGCTCGACCGCATCGCCCGGCAACCCACGCCCCGGATCCACGCCGACGAGCGGCTGGAGGAGCTCACGCCCCGCGAGCGCGAGGTGCTCGAGCTCGTCGCTCAGGGCCTCTCCAACCGCGAGATCGCGGCCAGCCTGGTGATCGAGGAATCGACCGTCAAGACCCACATCAAACGGATCCTGATGAAGCTCGCGCTGCGCGACCGCGTCCACGCGGTGATCTTCGCCTATCAAGCCGGGCTTACCGAGCCCACGCCAACCGCAGCCGCCTGAGCGGCGACCCCCCATCGACGCGGGGGATACGACGATCCTCGCTGGGCAGGTGGCGAGGAATGATCCGTCCGTGGCTCGGGTCCGTAGAGAGGGCATATCCGGGCGTACGCATCCGGACGAGATCAAGGGAGACGCGATGAGTGATCCCAGTGCGACTGGCACCTCCGACTCGCCGGAGGGGGTCGTCCTGCAGCTTGCACGCGACGATGTCGAGCGCAAGAGGTTCTTGCGGATGGCCGGCAGGACGATGGGTGCCGGTGCCGCGGCGAGTGGGCTTGCGGCCTTCATCGCGGCGTGTGGTGGGGGGAAGAGGAAGACGACGGCTGCGGCGAGCGCCACGTCGGCGAGCAAGGGAACAGGGTCGGGGGACCTGGCGATCGTCAACTATGCGTTGACGCTCGAGTATCTGGAGGCCGAGTTCTACGACAAGGTGGCGGCCAGCGGCCTGTTCTCGGGGCGGACGCTGGCGATGCTCGAGATGTTCGGCTCGGAGGAGCATGAACACGTGGCGGCGCTCAGGCAAGTTGCCGTGAGGCTGGGCACACCCGCTCCTAAGCCGACTGGGAGGTTCCCGCTGGGAAGCGCGTCCGGTGTTGCGAAGCTGGCGGCGACGGTCGAGAACCTGGGGGCCGCTGCGTACCTCGGGCAGGCTCCGAACATCCAGAGCAAGGACATTCTCGTCGCGGCGCTGTCAATCCACACCGTCGAGGCGCGCCACGCCGCGACCCTCAACACGCTCACAAAGCAGCCACCCACGCCCGACGGCGCGTTCGGCAAGCCGATGACGATGAGCCAGGTTCTGGCGGCCGTCAAGCCGTTCATTGCGTAGTCCCCACACGTTAAGAGAGGACCAGGTCGATATGTCAGAGCACCACCAGACGGTCGGCCCTGAGTTGGCCGCCGTCGAAATCCATGGCGTGACCCGGGCGAGCTTCATTCTTCGGGGCGCGGTCGCGGCGGGCGCCACCCTGGGCGGCGGCGCGGTTGGGCCGTTCGTCTCAAACGCCCTTGCCGCATCGAGTTCGACCGACCTCGACATCCTCAACTTTGCGCTGACGCTCGAGTACCTGGAGACGACCTTCTACCAACTGAAAGGCGGCTCTGTCGGTCTCAGCGGTGAGGCGAAGACGCTCGCGCGCGAGTTCGGCGCAGAGGAATCCGAGCATGTCGCGGCATTGACCAAGGCGATCCTAGCCGGCGGCGGGAAGCCGGTGAAGGCACCGATGTTCTCGTTCCCCGTCACGAACCAGGCCAGCTTCTTGAAGCTCGCATACACGCTCGAGAACGTCGGCGTAGGCGCCTACAACGGTGCTGGGCCGGCGTTTAAGGACAAGGCGCTGTTGGCGGCGGCGGGCTCGATTGTTCAGGTCGAGGCCCGGCATGCGGCGGCGATCGGGCTGTTGACGGGCCGCTCGGTGGTGCCGAATGGCGGCTTTGACCAGGCGCTGACCAAGGCGCAGGTGCTCGCGAAGGCGGGGCCGCTGATCAAATAGTGCCCTTGTTTCGAGCCCATCGCCCAGACCTGCGCTCGCTCGCCGACGAAGATCTCATGGAGCTCGTCGCCGGCGGCGAGCCACGCGCGCTCGAGGTCATTTTTGACCGCCACGGAGCACCCGCGTTCTCGCTTGCCTACCGGATGTGCGGCCGGCGCGCGCTCGCCGAGGACATCGTCCAGGAGACGTTCCTGTCCTTGTGGCGGAACGGACGGCGGTACGACAGCTCGCGAGGCAGCGTCCGCTCGTGGGTATTGCGCGTGGTCCACAACCGCGCGATCGACGCGTTCCGCCGGGAGCGGACGACAACGAGCCGCGACGTCGCCGATGTGGAAGCGGCGATGCGGTTGCCCTCCGCCGTGCGAACCGAGGCCGAGGTCGAGCGACGCGAGGACGCGGCGCAGGTCAGAGGCGCGCTCGATCAGTTGCCGGCCGAGCAGCGGCAGGTGATCGAGCTGGCGTACTTCGGGGGCTTCACCCACGCCGAGATCGCGAGCATGCTGGAGCTTCCGGCCGGGACGGTCAAGGGCCGGATGCGTCTGGGGCTGACCAAGATGAGGATGACGCTCGGCGATCGCTCGAGTGTCGTGCTATGAACGGACCAGGGACATTCGATGACTGAGAACCGTGAATGCGGCGCCGACGCGGCTGCCTACGTGCTCGGCGCGCTCGGCCCAGATGAGGCGGACGCATTTCGCCGCCATCTCGCTGACTGCAGCGTGTGTCACGACGAGGTAGCCGCGTTCGAGCAGGTCGTCGATGCGCTTCCGATGAGCACATCCCAGCTCACGGCACCGCGTGGGTTGCGAAAGCGGCTCATGCGAACCGTGCGGGCCGAGGCGAAAGCGGCTGACACGGCCACATCCCGGCCGGTCGTCGGGTCGCGCTGGCCCACGATCCCGAATCTGAGTCCGGCGATTGCGGCAGCGTTCGCGGCGGTCGCCGTCGGCGCCGCGGTTGGGGGCGCAGAGCTCGCGACGGGGGGCTCGAACTCGGCGAGGACCGTCGCGGCGCGTGTGATCGGCTCCCCCGGCACCGCCGAGCTACGAGTGGCCAGCGGCCACGCGGAGCTGACCGTGAATCATTTCCCGCCGCCGCCCGCGGGAAGGATCTACGAGGTGTGGCTGAAGCGACGCTCGGGACCACTGATGCCGACCAGGGCGCTGTTCAGCGTCACGGCGACGGGCGCGGGCGACGTCGGGGTCCCCGGTGATCTGCGTGGTGTGAGCGAGGTACTCGTGACCCCGGAGCCCGACGGAGGCAGCGCCATCCCGACGCATACGCCCGTGATCATCGCGCGCTTGACCTGATTGATCCAAACACCTGGCCCACTCGTAGAAGAGGGTGTCCCTCGACGATTCGGAGCCAAAGCATGGGTCTTGACAATCCCTTTCACCTCGTGATCTTGCTGGCCATCCTGCTGCTCGTGTTCGGCGCCAAGCGTCTGCCGGAAATGGGCCGCTCGCTCGGCGCCGGCCTGCGCGGCTTCAAGGACTCGATCAACGGCGAGCCTGCCGTGGCCGACGAACTGCCGGCGTCGAGCCCCACCGTGACTGAGACCGTGGCGAGTGAGACCGAGCACGCCGGCGTCCACACGCGCGCCTGAGCCCGTCGGGCGCCGGCAGCCAGGATGCTCATGTCCGCGATCGCGCGGCTGCGCGCCGTGGGGCACGATGATCAGCTGACAGTCGTCGATCACCTCGACGAGCTCCGCACGCGCCTGATCGTCTCGCTACTGACCGTGGCCGTCGCGTTCGGGATCTGCTTCTGGCAGAACCACCGGCTGCTTGCGCTCATCAACGCCCCGCTTGCCCGCCAGACCCAGCAGCAGGTGAGGGACGGACACGGGCCGCTCGGCGCCATCTACTCCGTCGCCCGCGGCGCGCGCGACGTCGCCGTCCAGCTTCACACCGTTAGCGGGCTGCTGGGCGCCGGTCGAGAGGAGCGCACTGCGCGGGTCTCACTGAACAAGGTCGAAGCGTCGCTATCGAGAGATGTCAGGCAGCTGTCAGCGCCGCCTGAGGGGGACCGGCCGGTCACGCTGGGGATCGGCGAGCCGTTCACCACCACGGCCACGGTGTCGCTGATCTTCGCCCTGATCCTCTCGCTGCCGATTCTCCTCTCACAGCTATACGCGTTCCTCACGCCGGCGCTGGATCCGGCGGCGCGACGGCGGATGCGGCCGGTCGCAGCCGCGATCCCGACGCTGTTCGTCGCCGGTGTCGCCTTCGGCTATCTGGTGGTGCTGCCCGCAGCGGTGCATTTCTTTCAGAACTTCAACAGCACTCAGTTCAACGTGCTGGTGCAGGCCAGCCAGTACTACAAGTTCGCCGCGACGATGCTGCTCGCGATGGGGCTGCTGTTCCAGGTGCCCGTCGCCGTCCTGGGCGTCACGCGCGCAGGCGTGATCACTCCCCGCCAGCTGCGACACAACCGCCGCTACGCAATCGCCGCTTGCGCCCTGGTGGCCGCGCTCCTCCCCGGCGACGCGATCACGATGCTCCTCGAAACCGCTCCCCTCTACCTGCTGTTCGAGGCCAGCGTGCTGCTCGCCGCTGTCGCGGAGCGACGCAGCCGCGGCGGTGATCCAGGTCAAGCCGGCGTCCGTAATGAAGTGTGCGACCGGGATCCCCTACTTCGAAGGAGCAGCTCATGACGGACACCACCAAGCTCGAGGCCGAGGACGTGCAGCGGCTCGACAAAATCCTCGCCGACACCGACACCCCGGCGGTCACCCGCCGGGCCCTCGTGGGCCGGGCGGCCACCGGCGCCGCCGCAGTCGGCGCGCTCGGCGCGCTCGGACCGATTCCAGCGGCACTCGCCCGCGGCGGCGGGAACTCGATCAACGACATCGTTACCGCCGCCGTGACCGCTGAGGCGCTCGCCGTCACCTACCTCACGGGCGTGGTGGAGAACGCATCGAAGATCGGCATACCGTCCAATCTGGTGCCGGTGCTGAAGGCCGCCAACGCCGCCGAGTACGACCACTACAAGACACTGCGATCGCTCGGGGCCAAGCCGCTCACGACGAAGTTCTGGGCCCCGAACTCGTTCTTCGCCTCAAGCCAGGACGTGTTCGCCACGATCGAGTACGCCGAGACCCAGTTCGTAAACGCCTACCTGATCGGCGTCACCGCGTTCGCGAAGGCCGGCAAGGACTCGCTCGCACGCTACGCCGCCGAGATCCTCGGCACCGAGGCAGAGCACCGGGCGCTGGCCAGGTTCGCCCAGGGCAAGCTTCCCAACAACGTAGGGTTCGAGGTCTACAAGATCCACCAGATCGGAGGGATCGTCAAAGCGCTCGAAAAGGCCGGGGTCGGATTCGGCAAGACGGGCAAAGGACCCGGGGCGTTCTACGAATTCCACGCCCCGCCGGCCAGCGCGCTCACGCAGCTGGAGAGCAACCACGTGACATGAATGCGGGTGAGCGGCTCGCCCCGGGGCGCCCCGGGGCGCCGCCCATCGACGGGGCGTCCACGCGATCAGCCCACCGCCGCAAACCAGAGGGGTAGACTCGGCCAAGCATGCGATTCGGACGGGGCTTGCTGGGGGTGATGGCTGTCGTGACCGCGGCGATAGCGCTTGCACCTGGCGCCTCGGCGGCTTCGCGCCGCTGTGACCCCAAGGGGTCGAAGACCGTGGTTCGGATTGGCGAGGTGCGTGCATACCGCCTCCATAGCGGCGTGTACGGATGCTCGATGCTCTATGGCAAGCGGGTCTTCCTCTACAAGTTCCATCCGTGTTGTGCTTCCGGGTATCACGCCTACGGCCCCCTCGCTCAAGCGAACGACCGGGTCCTGGCCGCCAGCGTCGGGAGCATGGGCGACGCTTGGTTGAGGTCCTGGAACCTTCGTACCGGCAAGCTCCTGCGCACCTACTTCTACGAGTACGCCCCGGGCGGGCCCGGGGACGTCTATCAATTGGTCACCACTGCAACCGGGTCGCTGGCGTGGATCGCGCTCTCCACCAGCCACGAGGAGGGTGCCGTCGAGGTGGACAAGGACGACTCGAGCGGGTTCGCGACGCTGGACTTTCAGATCTTGCAGAGCTACTTCTGTCCGCCGTCAGGCTGCGGCGACATGATCGATACGACGTACCTCAGCGCGAGCGACGGGATGGTCTTCTGGAAGGCCAACGCGGCCCTCATGAGCGCGCCATTTAGCTGACCAGCGGGGCTCGGCCAGTCGCGACAGCCGATGAGTTCTGACCGTCGTGGCGGTCCAATCTGATAGCGAGAACGACGATCAGAGAGGAGCTGAGATGACCAAGCTCAGATTCACTATCACGATGTCCCTGGACGGCTACGTCGCAGGACCCGGCCAGGACGAGCAGAACCCGCTTGGAGTCGGCGGGATGGACCTGCACCAGTGGGTCTTTCCCCTGGCGGCGTTCAAGGAGATGCACGGCGGGGACGGTGGCGAGGTGAACGCCAGCTCGGCCGTCGTCGAGGAGCGCCGGGCGAACGTCGGCGCGACGATCATGGGCCGAAACATGTTCGGACCCGTCCGCGGCCCCTGGCCCGACCAATCCTGGCGCGGATGGTGGGGCGAGAACCCGCCCTACCACCACCCGGTCTTCGTGCTGACGCACCACCTGCGCGAGCCGCTCGCGATGGAAGGCGGCACGACCTTCTACTTCGTCACCGACGGAATCGAGTCGGCGCTGGCACAGGCCGCGGACGCCGCTCAAGGACAGGACATCTGGCTAGCCGGCGGAGCATCAGTGGTCAACCAATACCTCGCGGCGGGCCTGGTGGACGAGATCGACATCTCGATCGCGCCGGTCGTCCTCGGCGGCGGCGAGCGGCTCTTCGAAGGCGTCGGGCGTGACGCACTCAAGCTGGAGCAGGTTCGGGCGGTGGACGCACCCGGAGTCACGCACATCAAGTATCGGGTGGACTGACGTTGACGTTTATCGCGGCCCGCGATGTCATCGGTCGATTCGCGTCGCCAGCTCGAATACGTTGGCGATCTCCTTTGCGTAGCTGTCGATGTCGAACTCCGGGTCGAGGCTCAGGAGGGGTGGGACGGCGTCGATGGCAGCGCGGATCGCTATAGCCATGACCCTCGGGTCGAAGTCAGGGCGAAGCTCGCCGGCGGCTTGAGAGCGGGCGAGCAAGTCCACCAGCGGGCGCGCGGGCACGTCAGGGTCGGGACCCCTGGCTTGCCGTCGCCCCTCGACGCCGACACGATGGCGGAGAATCTCGACGACGGCGATGAGGTAGTTGCGGTGCTCTCGCATAAACGCGAGGTTCGACTCGATGTACACCCGCACCGTGCCGGGCCCGGGCGACTCCGCGAGGATCCGCGGTTCCATGTAGTCCCTGGCCTGCGCGAGAACCTCGCCGATGACCTCTTTCATGAGCTCGTCTTTGCCGGCGAAGTGGTAGCTGATCAGGCCTCTGCTGATCCCAATCCTCGCGGCGATACGGCCCAGCGACGCGCGCGCGTACCCGACCTCGGCAATCGTGTCGATCGCGGCGGCCACGATCTGTGCCCGCCGAGCGGTTTCGATGAAGGTCCGTTCAGAGTCCGCGGATCCCGGTCCTGGCTCCATGACCAAAAAACTAGCGCAGTCGGGTTGGCTGGCTGACCAAAAAGCTGGCACATAAGCCAAAGATGTGCTAGGGTGGACCGATCGACCCGGCAGGAAGACACGCGGCAGCAATTCGATCGAGCGAGCGCGTCGAGGCGCCCTCCGAGCCCGATTGCTCGGGCGAGCAACCGGCGCTCGTGGTTGAGCATCTGGGCAAGCGCTTCGGCGACCGTGTCGCGTTCGATGACGTGTCGTTCGAGGTCGGCCACGGCGAGGTGTTCGGGTTCCTCGGGCCCAACGGGGCGGGGAAGACGACAACCGTGCGGACCCTGGGCACCCTGGTCGCGCCGACCTCGGGCTCGGCGATCGTCGCGGGCGTACCCCTCGGCCCAGAGACCGCTCAGGAGATCCGGACCCGGATCTCGATCATGCCCGAGTCCCCGGGCCTGTACCTGCGGCTCACCGTGTCGGAGAACCTTCGCTGCTTCGCCAAGCTCTACCGGCTGGACGACATTTTCGGGCGGATCGAACGGGCGCTGCGGTCGGTCAATCTGATCGATCGCGCGGGGGATCCGTGCGGGTCGCTGTCAAAGGGTCTGCGGCAGCGCGTCGCGCTCGCCCGCGCGCTGCTCAACGATCCGGCGGTGCTGTTCTTGGACGAGCCGACGTCGGGGCTTGACCCCGTCGCCGCGCACGACGTCCACGAGCTGATCGTCTCGCTTCGCGACCGGGGAGTGACGATCTTCCTCACCACCCACCGGCTCGAGGAGGCCGAGCGGCTGTGCCACCGCGTCGCGATCCTGAACACGACCCTGCGGCTCGTCGGCCGCCCCGACGAACTGCGCAAGCAACTGTTCAACCAGGGCCTGGAGGTCCGTGTCCGCGGCTCGCTCGCCAACCAGGGTTCGGTGTTCGGCGACCTTCCAGGGGTCGACCGGTGGGAGGCGTCTGGATCGGGCGGCTATGCGTTGGCGGTATCGGATGCTGAGACCGCCGCCCCCGCGGTCGCGCGGGCGCTGGTCGGCGCCGGCGCCGACATTCTCTCGATCGCCGAGTCACGCCATTCGCTGGAGGACGTCTACCTGCAGCTGATCGACGAGGACGTGGAGGCCAAGCGGCGATGAGCTTCAGCTGGACCCGTGTCGGGGCGATTTTCGTCAAGGAGCTCAGCGACTACCGCCGCAACCGCTTCTTGATCGTGTTCGCGATGACGCTCCTGCCGCTGATCTTCATCGTTGTACCGACGGTCCAGCTGCTCGCCGCCCCGGCCGCGGAGGCCAGCTCCAAGCTCGAGACACGGGTCGGCCTCTCTCTGCTGTACCTCCTGCTGATCCCCGCGATCGTGCCCTCCACGGTGTCCGCCTACTCGGTCATCGGCGAGCGCGAGCAGGGAACGCTCGAGCCGATCCTGATCACCCCGATCCGCCGCGAGGAGTTCCTGATCGGCAAGGCGCTCGCAGTCATCATCCCAACGCTCGTGGTTGCCTACACGATCTTCGGGATCTTCCTCGCCACCGCGGCCCTGTTCGCCGCCCATCCCGCGATCAGGTCCGCGATCTTCGCGGGCTCGCACATCCCGATTCAGGTGGCGTTCACCCCACTGCTCGCCGGCTGGTCCATCTGGGTCGGGATCGCGATCTCTGCCCGCTCTTCCGACGTCCGCGCCGCGCAACAGCTCAGCGTGTTCGCCAACCTGCCCCCGATCGCGGTCGTCGCGCTGATGGGGTTCAACGTGATCACGCCGTCGACCGGCCTCGCGCTCGGCCTGGCCGCGGCTCTCCTGGCCATAGACGCGCTCGGATTGTGGGCCGTAGCGGCGCTGTTCGACCGCGAACGACTGATCACCGGATCACGAATATGACCCAATCCCAGCGCGCGACCCCGCGCCGCGAATCAACCAACGCCGGGAGCTCGGCGAAGGGAGGACATTTGACAATGTCAGCAACGCTCACGGTGAAGCGAGAAAGTCTCATGATGGAGCTCCGACGGATGCCGTTCGAGATCACGCTGGACGGCACAACCGTCGGCTCGATCGACCGCCATGGAACGTTCGAGACAACGATCGAGCCAGGACACCACGCGCTCCAAGTGCGCGCCGGCCGCTACACGAGCGGAGCCGAATCGTTCACCGTCACCGACGGCGGCGCGGTCAACTTCCGCTGCAACGGCGCCAGGGTCTGGCCGGTATATCTCATCTCCTTTCTCGCGCCGAGCCTCGCGCTCTCACTCAAACGCGAGTAGCCCGGCGCGTCGGTGAAGGTCCGCTACGTCAGCCGGCCGTGACCTTCCGGTAACTGCCCTGGCGGAACTCGTCGACAAGTCCGGGATGCGAAGGCTGCCAGTCGAGCTCGGCTCGGGCCTTGGCCGCGTCGGTCGCCTGATCGTGCAGTAGAACCTCGGCGAGGTAGTCGCCCAAGCGTGCACGGGCCTCCTCCTCGGAACCGGGAACCGCTCCGGGAGCGCCGACCGCGACCGCGGCGGCCTCGGTCAGTTCTGCCACTGTCGGGCGCAAGCCATTGCCCACGACGTAACGGCCGCGAGCGGAGTCCGCTTCCAACCCGCGCCGGAAGAACTCGGCCAGATCCGCGACGTGGACTGTCGTCCAGTGCTGCTTCCCGGTGCCGAGCATGATCAGGTTCCCGGCTTCGTCTCGGGGCGAGCCGAGAATTAGGCCGGGAATGCCGCCTCCGCCGTCGCCGTAGGCGGTGCCTGAGACGATCACCACCCCGCGCATGTCTCGGGCATCGAGGATTCGTCTTTCGATCGGCTCTTTCCATGCCACCAGCGGGGGCGCGTCAAGCGGAGACTGTTCGGTGATGGAGGTGTTGGCTCCGTAGATCCACAGTCCGCTGATGTGGAGGTAGGGCTTGCCGGTCCCCGCGAACGCGTCGATGGCCGACTCGACCACGGCGGAGTCCAGGTCTGCGCTGCTCTCATCACCGGGACTGGCGGTGTGGATGGCCCCGTCCGCACGGCGCAGCAGATTCACGACCGCGTCTCGGTCGTATAGGTCGATGACGGTCGGCGTCGCGCCGCGAGATGCAACGAGCTCGGCTTGGGCGTCGTCTCGGACGAGCGCCATCACCTCGTGCCCGTGAGCTTGCAATTCCTCCAGGACGTGAGATCCGATGAACCCGGTTGCACCGGTCAGTGCCGCTTTCATTGGTTCCCATGAAATTACATCAAGCAAATGCCTCGAACCGTTGACGTCAAGAAGAGGTCCGCCGCGGGCGGATCGCATCGCGCTGGAGTGCCCACCAAACTTCGAATGCGCTCACGGGGCTGCGCAGGTTGGCGCCGGTGATCTCCTCAAAGCGGCCAATTCGGTAACGAAGCGTGTTGGGGTGAACGAACAGCTGCTCGGCGGCGCGTTCGACATGCATGTCGCATTCCAATAGGACGCGCAGGCTGGCTGCGATCTCTGCCTGCGAACCGGCGAGCGGATCCAGGTAGCGGCGAACCAGTGCGTCGCCTACGGCTCGATCCGCAACGATCGCCGGCAGTACGCCGAGGGCGGGGAGGTCCTTGGCGCCGGATATCCCGAACGCACGCATCGTCGCGAGCGCCCGCGTGGCCAGCTCGAACGACTCCTGGAGCCGCTCGACGGGGCGCGGCGGTCCGACCCCGACGGCGAAGTCGAGCTCGCCGGGGGGTACACGAAGCAGAAAGCCCGCCAGGTCGTCGTCGATGGTCGCGCCGAGGCCCTCGCGAGGCGTGAGGGCCCCGTGGAAGCCGAGCCGGCGCTCGCGCTCTGTGCGCTGCTCGGCGCTCGCCTCGGCGCGGATGGCGACGTATTCGCGGGTGATGTCGATCCCGCAGGACTCGGCGTGAGCCCGCACGACGACGGGGGAGATGGTCCCCTGCAGAGCCTCGCGCACGACCTCCGCGCGCCGCTCGCGCTCTCGCGTGGCAAGCTCGAGGTCCGCACTCCGGTGGGCGCTGGCGATGATCGCCATCGCGCGGTCCGAGGCGGCGATCAAGGCCTGCAGGAACCGGAGCATCTCGCCCTCCGAGATGTCGAGTCCCGGGCGGATCTCCGTTGCGCGATGGATCACGACCTGGACCCCGATTCGCCACGCCAAGAGCACGTCCTCGATCGCGATTCCCTGGCGGGCACGTGTCTCGCCGACGGGCGTGAGCCCGGCGAAGTCTTCGTCGGCGACCGCTTCGTGGCCCGCGCGGGCGGAGGCGAGCGTGCTGTCGAGGTCGATTCGAAAGCCCCAGTCGAGCTCCTTATCGGAGACTCGACGGTAGACGGGGAGCTGGACGCGGATGTTCTCGCGGATGCGCTCGGTCATCAGGTCGCGGTCGGCGACCAGAGCATCGATAAAGGACTCCCATCTCGCCTGCGAGCTGCTGTCGGGATCGGCGGCCATCGCTTTTCAGATGAGCCTACGGCGAAGCGGTCTGTTCTGTCCTCCAAGCAACCTAGGAGCGTGCTCCAAGGCGCTTGCCGCGACGCTCTGTAACGCTCGGTCGCCTCGCCACGGTCGTACCCGGAGGAGATCAGATGAGCAACCTTGCCGCCAACCTCAAGCAGACAGCCGAGCGTCGCCGCGAGCACATCGCGCTGAGGCTCGACGAGACCGAGATCCCCTACGCCGCGCTGGACGCGGCAAGCGCCAGGGTGGCCGGGCTCCTCCGGGACCGGGGCATCGAGCGCGGTGCGCGGGTGGGGATCATGCTCCCCAACGTGCCGCAGTTCGCCGTCGCTTACTACGGCGTGCTTCGGGCCGGGGGGGTGGTCGTTCCGATGAACCCGCTGCTCAAGGAGCGCGAAGTGGGCTTCTATCTCTCTGACCCCGAGGCTCGGTTGCTGTTCGCCTGGCACGGCTTCGCCGCGGCGGCTGAGGCAGGTGCGGCCGCAGCAGGGGCCGAAGTGGTCCTGGTCACCCCCGGCACGTTCGAGCGGTTGCTGGCTTCTACGGATCCGATCGAGGAGGTGGCCGACGTGGCGAACGACGACACGGCGGTGATCCTTTACACCTCCGGGACGACCGGCAAGCCGAAGGGCGCGGAGCTGACACACGCCAACCTGGAGCGGAACGTCGAGGTGGCGGTCGAGCTGCTCCGCCTCGACTCGCAGTCCGTCCTGTTGGGGGCACTGCCACTGTTCCACGCCTTCGGGCAGACCTGCGGGATGAACGCCGCTGTTGCCGCCGGCGCGACGCTGTCGCTGATTCCGCGCTTCGATCCGGTCGAGGCCTTCGAGATCATCGAGCGCGACCGCGTGACGGTGTTCGAGGGAGTGCCGACGATGTACGCGGCGATGCTGCACGTTCCCGGGGCAGAGCGCTACGACACCTCTTCGCTTCAAACCTGCATCTCCGGCGGGGCGGCGATGCCGGTGGAGGTGATGCGCGGCTTCGAAGCGAAGTTCGACTGCACGGTGCTGGAGGGCTACGGGCTGTCTGAGACCTCGCCGATGGCTTCGTTCAACCACCCCGATCGAGAGCGCAAGCCCGGCTCGATCGGTACCCCCATAAACGGGGTGGAGATGAAGCTGGTCGACGAACGAGGCATCGCCGTCACGCAGGGGGAGGCAGGCGAGATCGTGATCCGTGGCCACAACGTGATGAAGGGATACTGGAAGCGGCCCGACGCGACAGCCGAAGCGATCCGCGACGGCTGGTTTCACTCCGGCGACATCGGGCGGGTCGACGAGGACGGCTACTTCTTCATCGTCGACCGCAAGAAGGAGCTGATCATCCGCGGTGGCTACAACGTGTATCCGCGCGAGATCGAGGAGGTGCTCTACGAGCATCCGGCAGTGCGCGAGGCCGCCGTGATCGGGATCGCGCATCCTGAGCTCGGCGAGGAGGTAGGTGCCGCCGTGGTGCTCAAGGACGGCGCCGAGGCGACCGAGTCCGACGTCCGCGACCACGTCAAGGCGAACGTGGCGGCGTACAAATACCCGCGCCACGTCTGGTTTGTGGAAGCGTTGCCCAAAGGAGCTACGGGCAAGATCCTCAAGCGCGAGGTCAAACCTCCCGCGGGGGTCCCGGTCCACGCAGACGGGTCGTGACGGTGGCCGCGACGATGACGAGCACGAACGATCGCGCAGAGACTGGTCCCCGGGCCGCCGCCCGCGCGGGGCTCGACGTGATGCTGACCGACGCCGCGCTCGAGCAGGGCGGCACGCGCCGCTTCCTGCAGCCGGCCGCGGCCGCAAACGTGCTGAGCGGGCTCGCCCGGCATCCGGACCGCGCTGCGAGGCGTGTCGGCGACCTCGGCTCCGAGCTCGCCCGAGTCGTCGCCGGCCGCTCCGACGTTCGGCCGGCCAAGGGCGACCGACGGTTCGCAGACCGCGGCTGGCAGGAGAACTGGCTGCTGCGGCGGCTGATGCAGAGCTACTTCGCGGTCGGCGGCACCGTCGACGGGCTGATCGAGGATGCGGAGCTCTCCTGGCGGGCCGAGCGCCAGGCACGGTTCGCCGCCGACAACGTACTCGACGCGATCGCGCCGACAAACTTCCCCTGGTCGAACCCCGCGGTGTTGCGCGAGATGGTCGACACCGGGGGCACCAACCTGCTCAAGGGGGCACGGCGCTTCGTCCGTGACATCTCGCGCTCGTCCCGTCTGCCGGCGACGGTCGACACGAGCAAGTTCGAGGTGGGTGAGAACCTGGCGCTGACGCCCGGATCGGTCGTGCTGCACACGGATGTGTTGGAGCTGATCCAGTACCGGCCACAGACCGAGCGGGTTCGCGCGGTGCCGCTGCTGTTCGTCCCGCCAACGATCAACAAGTACTACGTCCTCGATCTGGCGCCGGGGCGGAGCATGATCGAGCACCTGGTCACGGAGGGCCAGCAGGTGTTCGCGATCTCGTGGCGCAACCCGGATGAGCACCAGGCTCATTTCGACCTGGACACGTACGCGCAGGCGGTGCTCGAAGCGCGGGACGCAGTCGCCGAGATCACCGGCCAAGAGGCAGTCCACGTGAACGCGGCCTGCTCTGGCGGGATCATCACCAGCGGCCTGCTCGGCCACCTCGCGGCCGAGGGAAAGCTCGGGGAGGTGGCGAGCCTGACGCTGATGGTGTGCGCGCTCGACAACGAGCGGATGGGGACCACATCCGCGCTCGCGACGCGCGAGATGGCGGCGGCGGCGGTGGCCGAGTCTGCCCGCAAGGGCTATCTCGATGGGCAAGCGCTTGCCGGCGTGTTCGCCTGGCTGAGGCCCAACGACCTGATCTGGGGCTACGTCGTCAACAACTACCTGCTCGGCAAGGAGCCGCCGGCGTTCGACATCCTCTACTGGAACCAGGACACCGTCCGGCTCGCGGCCGGACTGCATCGCGACTTCATCCGCCTCGCCCTGGACAACTCGCTCATGCGGCCGGCGGCGGTCAGCGTGCTGGGCACCCCTGTCGACCTGGGCGCGGTCGGGCTCGACAGCTACATAGTTGCCGGGTCCAACGACCACATTGTCCGCTGGCAGAACGCGTATTCCTCCACGCAGCTGCTCGGCGGCCGCTCGCGATTCGTGCTCTCGACCAGCGGCCACATCCAGGCGCTGATCAACCCCCCGGCCCCGGACAGCCGCTCGAGCTACCGGACAGCCGAGGAGAACCCGGCCGACCCGGAGGCCTGGTTCGCGCACGCGGCCAAGCGTCAGGGGAGCTGGTGGCCGGACTACGTCGAGTGGCTGGGCGAGCGCTCCGGGGAACTGATTCCGGCGCCGAAGACGCTCGGCAGCCGCGCTCGCAAGGCGCAGGCAAAGGCGCCCGGAACGTACGTGCACGCGGGGTGATCGCGATGGCCGCGCTCGCACCTGCCGGGGAGCCTCAACCCGACCCCGGACGCGAACCGGAGCCGCGGTGGTGGGGGCGACCGCTCGCCGAGACGCGCTGGATGCTCGAGGCCTCGCGGCTGCTGGTCGATCCGGTCTTCCACGGCCGTGGCATCCCGCACGGCGACGGCCGGCCGGTGGTGCTGATGCCAGGCTTCGGCGCTGGAGATCAGACCCTGCTGGTCTTGGCGGCGTGGCTGCGGCGCATCGGATACGCCCCTCAGCTATGTCGGTTCGTCACAAATACCGACTGCTCGGATCGCAGCGTCGAGCGGATCGAGCGCAAGCTGGAGGTGCTGCGCCGCCGGTACGGGCGGAGGGTCGCGCTCGTCGGGCACAGCCGCGGCGGTCATTATGCGCGTGCGCTGGGCGCCCGGCGACCTGAGCTTGTCTCACACGCGATCTCGCTCGGAGCCGACCTGCGAGGGATGCTCGACTGCAGCGCGCCAACGCTGGTCGCCGTCGCCTACGCGAGCCGGGCCCTGGCAGGACTTCGGCGCGCGAGATCGATTGATTGCCTGACCGAGCGATGCGCTTGCTCATTTGCCGTCGACTTCAAGAGAGCGTTTCCGACCGAGCAGGTACGCCTGACCACCATCTACTCGCGGGGGGACGGCGTCGTCCACTGGAAGGCGCAGCTCGTCCCCTATGCCGAGTGCGTCGAGGTCACGGGCAGCCACGTCGGCTTGGTCTTCAACCGCAAGAGCTACCGCGCGATCGCGACGGCACTCGCACAGCCCGAGCTGCCACCGCAGCCCAGCCTGATCCTTCGCCGCCCGAGGAGAGCCGCATGACCACGACCGCCCCGACCCTTACCGACGGGCTCGCCCAGTCCCTCGCAACCGACTACTTCTTCCTGCGCGAGCAGCTGACCGACGAGCAGCTCGGAGCGCTCCGCCGCGTACGCCAGTTCGTCGACCAGGAGGTGCTGCCGGCGATCGGCGCATACTGGGAGCGCGCCGAGATGCCGTGGCCGCTGATCCAGCGCATCGGCGAACTGGGGATCGTCGGCGAGGACATCAACGGCTACGGCTGCCCGGGCATGGACCCGATCACCTGCGGGCTCGTGCACATGGAGCTCAACCGAGGCGACGGGAGCCTCGGTACGTTCCTCGGAGTCCAGGCGGGACTGGCGATGAAGTCGATCGCCATGCTCGGCTCGGAGGACCAAAAGCAGCGCTGGCTGCCGGGGATGGCGCGCCTCGAGAAGCTCGGGGCATTCGCGCTCACCGAGCCCAACCACGGCTCCGACTCGGTCGCGCTCGAGACAACCGCAAGGCGTGACGGCGGGGAGTTCGTGATCGACGGGGCCAAGCGCTGGATCGGCAACGGCAGCCTCGCCGATGTGGTCGTCGTCTGGGCACGAGGCGAGGACGGTCAGATCCAGGGCTTCCTGATCGAGAAGGGGACGCCCGGCTACGACGCCAAGGTCATCGAAGGCAAGGGTGCGCTGCGCGCGATCTGGCAGGCGCACATCACGCTCGACGACGTCCGCGTGCCCGCCGAGAACCGCCTCCCGGGCGCCGGAAGCTTCAAGGACACCGCCCGTGTGCTCGCGAGCACACGCTCCACCTGCGCCTGGGCGGCGCTCGGCCACGCCGTCGCCGCCTACGACACAGCGCTCACGTATGCCCAGCGCCGTGAGCAGTTCGGAAAGCCGCTCGTCGCCTTCCAGATCGTTCAGGACCGGCTCGTGAAGATGCTCGCTGAGGTGACCGGGATGCAGCTCTACTGCCTGCAGATCGGGCGGTTGGCCGAGCGCGGGCAGCTGAGCGACACGATCGCCGGGCTCGCGAAGCTCAACAACACCCGCAAGGCACGACAGATCTGCGCCGAGGCGCGCGACCTGCTCGGGGGCAACGGGCTCCTGCTCGAGAACCACGTGATCCGTCACATGGCCGATATCGAGGCGATCCACACCTACGAGGGCACCGAGACCATGCAGACGCTGATCGTAGGCCGGGACATCACCGGCGTGGGAGCGTTCGCGTGAGCACCGTGCCACCAGCCACCCACGTCACCTCGATCGATCTGAGGCGGCTCGGTAAAGCAGACCTCCTCCAGCTCGCCTCGAGCGCCGTCTTCAGCGTCACGATCTTCCTCAGCTGGTACGCAACCGATCCTCACAGCCAGACAGCACAGATCAACGGCCGAACCGGCAGCTTCTCCGCCTGGCAGGCCCATTCCGTGGAGCGCTGGTTCCTCCTGGCCGCCGTCGCCGGCGGACTGGTCTCCGCCTGGACGACGATCCGCGCCCACGAAGTCGGCTGGGGCCGCGGCGAGATGGCTGCCGTAGTCGCCGCGACCCTGGTCGGTCTGCTGCTGTTCGACGCCTTCATCATCAGGCCCGGATCACCGCCCGCGGCGATCAGCCTGCGGTATGGCTGGTACCTCGCGCTGATCGCAGCGCTCGTCGGCCTCGGCGCCGCCGTCGCTCGCCTTCCTCGAGTACAGCGCAAACCACCAGGCGTGTAGGCCGAGTCGAGACGTTAGGCTCGTGGCCGTGATCAAGCTGGTCTTCAGTCTGCGGCGGCGGCCGGAGATGACGCGGGAGGAGTTCCAGGCCTACTGGCGCGATCAACACGCACCGCTCGTCTCCCGTCACGCCGAGGCGCTCCGGATTCGCCGTTACGTGCAGACGCATGCCCGAGCATCCGAGGTCGCCGCGGCCCAAAGTGCCGCCCGTGGCAGCGAGGCGAACGTCTACGACGGCCAAGCCGAGCTCTGGTGGGACGACGTCGACGATGTGCTCGCCGCCGTCTCTACCCCCGCCGGCCAGCAGGCCGCCACGGAGCTGCTGGAGGACGAGCGGCGCTTCATCGACCTCGAGCACTCGCCCCTGTGGATCGGCGAAGAGCACGTGGTGGTCGACTCGACCTGAGGGTGGATCGGCCGGGTGACTACGAGGTTTCCGTGGCGAGCGTCGCAGTTTCGATGGGGTCGGTGTCGAGATCCGACGATTCAGTCTTCATAGCCTGGCTGCTCCTCGATCATATGCGCGCAATCACTGTGCAGCGAGGCACCGGTATGTTTGCGGCCGTGGCAGATCGCCCCTATGGATCGGCGAGGAGCACCTGGTCCTCGACCCGACCTGAGGGTCCGGCGTGCCCGAGGCCTGGCGCGCGCTCCTGCAGCCAGGTTCGGTAGCGGCGGAGTGCCCTGCGTTGGTTGCGCTGGTCGCAGATGAGCGCATGGAGCGGGTGGGTGCTGCCGGTGGGGTGGTTGCCGCGGGTGATGCGGCGCATCTGATGGCGGACGAGCGCCATGCTCGCGGCCGACGCGAGTGTCTTGTCCTTCCAGGAGACGCGCTTGAGCCGCTCGGTTGCCTCAAGCCCTTGCCGCCAGCGGTTCGGGAGCTCCGGCGTGACCGCCATCGCGGTCGCCATGCCGACAAGCTCGACTCCGCTCTCCAGCACCTGCTCTGCGGTCTCGCGACGCGTGATCCCACCGGTGAGCATCAGCGGCAGGGGACTGGTCTTGGCGAGCTCGGAGGCGAGTTCGAGGAAGTACGCCTCGCGTGCTTTGGTGCGTTCGTCGGCCGGGCGGCCTGCCATTGCCGGGCTCTCGTAGCTGCCGCCCGACAGCTCGACCAGGTCAACCCCGAGCGGCTCGAGCATCGCGATCACCTGCTCCGCGTCCTTGACCCCGAACCCGCCGCGCTGGAAGTCGGCCGAGTTCAGCTTGACGGCGACCGCGAACGAGCAGGACACGGCGCGCCGTACAGCACGGGCTATGTCGAGCAGCAGCCGCGCACGGTTCTCAAGCGATCCGCCCCACTCGTCGGTGCGCTTGTTCACCAGCGGCGAGAGGAACTGCGAGACCAGGTAGCCGTGCGCCGCGTGGATTTCGACACCGTCGAACCCGGCCCGCTCGGCCAGGCGGGCAGCCGTCGCGAAGCGCTCGACGGTCGCGCTGATCTGCTCGCCCGTCATCGCCACGGGACGGGCGAAGCGCTTGCTGTGCCTGCCCAGCTCGACCCCGATCGCCGACGGGGCCCAGGCCACGCCTGGCATCTCGGAGCGGACCTGTCTGCCGGGGTGGTTGATCTGCATCCAGAACGAGGCCCCGCCCGACTTCCCAGCCTCAGCCCAGCGCACGAACGGCTCCAGCGGCGCGTGTTCATCTGCCACGACGCCGCCCGGACCGGTCAGCGCCTCCGCGTGCACCATGACATTTCCGGTGATCAGAAGGCCTGCGCCGCCGGCGCTCCAGCGCCGGTAAAGCTTGATCAGCCGCTCGTCGGGGAGCTGCGAGCGCCCGGCCATGTTCTCCTCCATCGCGGCCTTCGCGACCCGGTTGCGGATCGTGGCGCCCGAGCGCAGCCGAAGCTCGGAGAACAGCTGGTTCGACATAAAAAGCACCGCCTCGCACTCGATTACAATGTTGACGGCGCTTACATTAGCCGAACGAAGTAAGCGCTGTCAACATTTCTGTGATCGATGTCCACCTCGAAGGCGGCCTACCACCACGGTGACCTGCGTGCGGCGCTTGTTAAAGCGGCGCTCGAGCTGCTCGACGAAAGCGGCGAGACGGAGCTCTCAATGCGCGCCGTCGCACGTCGCGCCGGCGTCTCGCCCGCAGCCCCCTACCGGCACTACGCCGACCGTGAGGCACTCGCCTCCGCCGTCGCGGCCGTCGGCTACCGCGAGCTGGCCGAGCGCCTGAAAGCAGCACACCCGTCCCCGGCCACGCCGGAGCAGCTCGCCAGCGTCGCGACTGCCTACGTGCAATTCGCGCTCGAGCGACCTGCCCTGTTCCGGATCATGTTCGGGGAACCGTGCGACCGCGACAACGACGAACGCGCCGCCGCCACCGCCGCCGTCGGCCAATACGTGCGGTCAATTGTCGAACGAACCTTTCCTCAAGCCGAGCCCGACGCGCTCGCGACCGCCGTCTGGGCCCTGGTCCACGGACTCGCTTTCCTTCACCTCGACGGCAAGCTCGACGCTTCCAACCCGAAGGTCGTCGCCGACCGGATCAGCAGCGCGGTCCAGGCAGTGCTCAGCATCACGGATACGGCGAGTGTGACGCCAGGGGCTCTGGACGCCGAGTCGATCCTGGCCGCGCGTGACGCCGACCGGCGGTGAGCACACCCGTCGTATGCGATGCCTCCGCGATCGTCGCGCTGCTGCTGATCAATCGAGCCGAGGCAGGCTCGGCAACGCTCCTGGCGACCGGGCAAGCCGGTCGTTGGGATTCGCCGGAAACGGCGTCGCCGCCACGGCGCATACCGTCAACACGGCCGTTGGGAGCATCAGGAGTCCGTCGACCAAGAGTCCGAGGAGACAGATTAGGCAGCTCAGCACGGCAAAGAACCACGCAGCCCGATCGGCTCGGACGTTGCCGCGCGTCGCCTTCATACGCAGCAGCACCGCGAGCACCAAGCTGATCAGAGCCGGTGCGCCGACGAAGCCGAGGATGTCAGGACCAAAAATGTGGACCAGGGTGTAGGAGTGGAAGATGCAAGCCGGGTCGCTATTGCTGCACCGGTCGTGGACGGTGCAGGCGGCCACAACCGGCGCCAGGCCGGCCGCGAACGCGAGGCCGATCAGCAATATCCACCCCGAGCTCCGAAGGCGGAACCCCTGCGCGACGGTGATATCTCGGTCCGCCAGCATCTTCACCAAGTCGTGCCGCGAGAGTCGTTCGACGCAGCAACGCGTCTACCACAACGATACCGGTGGCAACTTCACGGCAGGGACGCCGGCGAAGGCCGCGACCGGCTCAAAGTTGTGCAATACCTGCGTCGTTCGTGGTAATTCATCCTAGGCTTGCGTAGGCTTTTGCCGTGTTGGTGATGGCCGAACTTGTGCGAGATTGGGGCGGCCGATCGCTGACGCTGTTGGTGGGGAACGGTCCTGGATAGCCAAGAGATCCCGCGTGTGTGGGGTTTCTTGCGGTTGAGCGACCGCATCTGTTGATCTCATAGGCGTCCGTCGAGCCCGCCAGGGTCGACGGCGAGTCGAAGGATGTGTCCGGGATGCAGACGCTTGAGAAGTTTCTCGCGAGCAGCGAGGTTTCGCTGCGCTGCCGGGAAGTGACGCTGGGTGGCCACGAAAAGTTGGTGGTCTTCGAGCCGTGGGCGCGGAAGCAGTATTTGTGTGAGCTTCGCGGCACCAATGGCGACCAGCCGATCAAGGCGGTGCTCGGCTCCGACAACGGGCCGCCAGACATCGTCGAGGTGCTGGACGCGGTCGCCGCCGAAGCGGCCGTCACGGAGGAGGCCGGCGGGTTCGAACAGTGGGCTGTGCAGATGGGTTATGACCCTGACAGTCGCCGCGCCGAGCGGATCTACCGCGCCGCCCGCCGCCATGCGCGGCTCCTTCGCGGCCTGCTGGGCGAGGACGACTACCGGGGGCTGCTGTGGGAGACGGAGCGGTTGTAGGCGGTCCCCAGTCACGCGGGCGTCGTCTCCCAAGGGCGAAACAGAACTCCCTGAGGGCCGCGGGATGCCCGGCTGAGCGCTCGCGGGAGTAGGCTCGCCCAGGTGGGTGAGCTGGTTGTTTGAGCGTGAGCTTGCTCGGGGTCCTGGTGCTCCGGGCATCGCTCGCAAGCTGATCGCCGAATGGTTCGGGGGCGAGACGGGGCTCGAAGAACTCCAGACCGCGGCACTTATGGTCAGCGAGCTGGTCACCAACGCGGTGCGTCACGGAACCGGCAGGATCATGCTCCGGGCGGATCTCGACGAGGACCGGATGCTGGTCGAGGTGATCGACGAGGGGGGAGGCCTGGAGCGGGCGATCCGCGAGCACGATTTTGAGGCCGTCGAGGGCTTCGGGCTTCGGATCGTCGACGCGGAATCGAGCCGATGGGGGGCGCACGAAGGGACGACGCACGTCTGGTTCGAGCTCGAGCGCCGGGGCCCGAGACTGGGACCGGAGAAGAACCCAATCGGGGACGAGCTGGAGGCGGGCGAACCCTGACCTTATGGACCCGCCGCACGGTGGGTTTGGTGTTAGAATTCAACCTTACAGCGGTCTGTGGTGCGGTCAACGATCGGATCCGGGGACTGCGACGCGAAGACGGAGCGACAGCGGCGGTCGCGCGGGCGGCTGTAGCAATCCGGTCCGGAGCACATACAGACATCTGACTCCGCAAGCGGAGTCAAGGAGCTGGAGCTATGGACGGACCGAAGGACGCTCGGGGCTCGGTCCACGTTCTGGAGGTCGACGGTCGGACCGTCGACGCACGCCACCGGAACGTTGAGGCGGGCGATGGCGACGTCGCCCTGGAAGCTCGCTCGTGGCTGGAGGTGATCGTCCGCGATCTCGCTCGCGCGCTCAACGCCGAGCTCGCCCTTCTCGCCGTCGCAAATCATGCTCCTGAAAGCGTCGACGTGCTGGCGTCCTGGGGCTCACTCGCCAGCCATGACGGTCTGCCGCCCTCCACACTGGCAGACGGGTTCGTCGGCCGCGCGCTGCAATTCACGCGCGCGGCCGTCGAGCCAATCGACCCTACCGACGGCCTGCTGGGCGAGTCGGGGAAGAACGGGAAGCCCAGGCACGCCGTCGGAGCGCCAGTCAGGCCGCCGCACGGCGCGGCGGGCGTGCTGTGCGCCAAGCTGCCTTGGGATCCTGCTCCCGACTCGGCCGCGACGCTGTGGCTGATCGAGCGCTATGCGCAGCTCACCGAGTTGTGCCTGCACGATCGTGCGGCCCCGACCGCGCTTCTGTACAACGGCCACCTCGACGGATTAACCGGCTGTCTGACCCAGAACGATTTCCTGCACGAGTTCCATCGCGAGATAGCGCGCGCGGGGCGACATCAGCTTCCGGTGTCGTGCGCGTTCATCGATGTGGACAAGTTCAAGCGGATCAACGATCGCTACGGCCACCTGCACGGGTCTCGGGTGCTCGCAGAGCTGGCGGGCATCGTCCGTGGCCAGATTCGACGGGAAGACACGATCGGCCGCTATGGCGGGGACGAGTTCCTGTTGCTGCTTCCCAACACCACCGAGACGGAGGCGATGGAGCTCGCCGAGCGGCTGCGAGAGACGGTGGCAGGCTCGACGATCAACCGTCCCAATGACCCGCTCGACGTTTCGGTCGGCGTCGCTCAGTGGGAGCCCGGATCGCCCGGTGAAACGCTGCTCGCCGATGCCGACGAGGCGCTCCTGGCCGCCAAGGAGGCCGGTGGAGGGACGGTCATCGACGCGAGCACGCTCCCGCCCGCACCTCCTGTGGACGCCGCCAGATGCAAGCCCCGAGATGCGGTTTCGATCAGCGAACTACTTGATGTCGTCGCGCAGTTCGATCAGTCCGGGGGTTCGAGCGTCGAACTCGCGGCGTGGGAGCTGAACGCCGACGCAAAGGTCGTGGCGAAGTTGTGGTCCGAGGTTGCCGCCGACGGCCTGATCGCGCAAGCTGGAATGGATCCGGGGACCGGCGAGGCGATGTGGCGCCTGAGCGACGGCGCTTTGCCCGAGTCCGGCGAGAACCACGGGGATTGATCTGGTGGACGATGTTGTGCGTGTCCCGGCTTGTGAGGTGGCGTTGGTTTTTGAGCTTGACCGCGACCGAGGGGCGCGGGTCTTGTCCTCATCGGCGATCGACCATCGGGTCGCGATCTCCGTCCCGAGGGATGGGGGCAGGCGGTGGAGGGGCGGCCGCCAGCAGCACGGGGGCTTGTTCGTCGGCCGGGCGCTCGTTCACGGGCGCCCGGCCTTCGAGCTCTGGACCTAGCTGGTCGCGGGCTTGCCGCTCAGCGATGGAGATTCACGGCCGGATCTCGTAGTAGAGGTTGGCCGGGTCCTCGAAGTCGTGTACCCGGAAGCGAGTGAAGCCCGCGTCGCGGGCCAGCTGCTCCAATGCTCGCGGCGGAAGCCCAATGGTCCCCAGACCGGCGCCGTCTGGCTCGGACAGCGCCGATGACATGCACGAGGCGATCGAGAAGCCGAGAAACATGGCCAGCATCGGGTTGCGCCGGTTGCCGGCCCAGGTGTCGTCGCAGCGGATCTCCTTGACAAGCCAGGTCCCGTCGTCGGCGATGGCCCGTCGGATGGCCTGCGCCGCCGCATCCGGGTGCGTCATGTCGTGCAAGCAGTCGAACGTGAGCACGAGGGTGTAGTCACCGCCGGTGGGCAGGTCCTCGGCCCGCCGATCGATGATCTTCACGTTTGGAAGCCTTGCCTCGGCGATGCGTGCGCGGGCGCGCTCGGCGGCCAGGCGCGACAGCTCATACCCGTGGAAGGTCGAGCGGGGGAACGCCTCAGCCAGCGTGGTGAGCGCCACCGCGGCCCCGCATCCGACGTCCGCCACGAGCGTGCCCGCGACAAGCCGGTCGGACACCCCCTCCAGCGCCGGCACGATTGTCGGCACCAGGCTCAGCCGAGCCCAGGGGCCGAGCATCCGCTCGGTTTGATGCACGCCGGCGGGGCCCTGGCGGTCGTAGGGCAGCCCGATACCGGTCCGGAACGCTTCGACCAGGTCGTCCACGAGCGCCGGGTCAGGCGGTGGGCCGAAGGCGCCAGCCGCGAACTGAAGGCTGTCTTCCTCTCTTGTCAGCACCATCGCGCCGACGGCAGTCAGCTGGAAGCGTTCCCCGTCATCCGAGGTCAGCAGATCCGCCGCGGCATTGCCCCGAAGCCACTCGCGCAGCCAACGCGGGTGCAGTCCGGTCCGGGCCGCCAGCTCCTCGGCAGTGACTGCCCCGGCGCCCTCGAGAGCCCGGTATAGCCCGAGCCGGTCGCCGAGGTGGATCAGCAACGAGACCATCTCTCCCTGCTTGTAGCTCCACACCCGAAAGGCGAACCTCGCGACTTCCTCTGGGTCGAGCCGATCGATCGACGGCCTCGTAGCCCCGATCACGGCGTTGGCCCCAGCTTGTCGATCATCGGCAAAAGGTAGCCTCCGGCCGAACGGCATGTCCTACGCAGTGGATTTCAACACCGTCTCGACGGTCGGTCTGGAGTCCTCACTGGTCGCAGTCGCGCTCGCTGGTCTGCGGGCACACGAGGCCCGCTACTTCAAGAACAAGTACGACCACGTCTTCACGGTGGAGCCTGCGAGCGACGCGCGGACGACGATCGACTGGGTGCACCGGATCCTCAAGGAGGAACGTGACATCGTGATCTCATCCCGCCCTCTGGAGGCGACGGCCTTCAAGGTCGAGAACATCCGAATTGCGTACGTCTTCTACGAGAGCGGGCTGTCGATCAACGTGATGTACACCGTCGACGACCCCAAGCGGCGGGCGGTCGGGTTCAAGCTCTCCGAAGGAATGGAAGTCCCCGCGGAGCTCGCCTCGCGATTCAAGTTCGCGAGCCAGAAGTCGAAGCTCGCCGGAACCATTCGCGGTTCCTACTTCGCCTTCACGAACGAGTACTGAGGCCGTCAGGCCGCTCGGCGTTGCCGCGGATCGCGCCACATAGAGGCGAGTGTCGGACTACCGCCCGGCACAGCGAACTCGGCCACCTGAACGAACCCGAGGCGCTCGTAGCGACGGTCGTTGGCGCGGTTGCTCGACTCGAGATATGCCGGCATGCCGAGATCGTCGATATCGGCGAGATTGGCTGCAAGGAGCCCCATGCCCTTGCCGAGGCCGCGATGATCGGGATGGGTTCCAAGCAGACTCAGGTAGTAGTGCGGTTCATCACGCGGATGGTTGTCCTCGAGGCGGTCAAGCAGCTCCAGCACCTCGTCGGCGCGGGGGCCAAGGAGCTCGCGCAGTAAGGGTTCGACGCGCGCCTCGTCCTCATCGCTGAGTTCTGGCTCGCCCGGCGGGATCCAAAGTGCGGCGGCCCCGTGGTCGTCCGTCATCCAGACACACCCGTACGGGACCGCGCTATGCATGTAGAGGCCCCAGAGCCTGCGCTGATGGTCCATGCGCGACTGCGCGTCCGGGAACGCCCAGCTCCAGGTCGGGTCCTCATAGAACGCAAGCGTGAACAGCTCGGTGACCGCCGCCGCATCCGCGGCTGTCACCTGACTGATTGCGGGCCGGTCACGCTTCGATGCTCGATTGACGCCCAAGGGCTGTGTCCAACGTTCGAGCGGCGGCGTCAGACCGGGACCGGCGCCGTTTCGGCCGGTTCGAGTGCGTCCGCCACGAGCCCGTGCTTGATCGCAAACAGGCTCGCCCGGGCTCGGTTGGACACCCTGATCTTCGCGTAGATGTGCTCGATGTGAGCGCCGGCCGTCCGCCTTGTGATTACAAGCTGCTCGGCGATCTCACGGTGCGTGAAACCCCGGGCGAGCAGGCGTAGCACCTCGACCTCGCGGGTCGTCAGTCCGGCCGGCCATGTCCGCCGCCGCTTCGGCGCGTGTCCGGCGGCGCGAAGCACGGCCTCGACGGCGTCACTGTCGAGCCGGCCTGCGCGCACCTCTTCGGTGACCACCGCCGCGGCGCCCTCGGGGTCGCGGGCCGGCCGGTGGGGTCGCGGCTCGCGCAGCGCGTGGTAGCAGTCGGCGGCCGCGAGCAGTCGAGCTGCCGGGCCGATCGCGTCGCCCGAGAGCCCTTTCGAGTAGCCCGATCCGTCAAGGCGCTCGTGGTGCAGCGCAGCGATCGCCGCCACGGGCCGCAGTGCAGGCGAGAACGACAGCGTCCGCTCGGTCAGGTAGGCGTGCATCCGGACCCGTTCGAGCTCCGATGGCGTGAGGGCCCCCGGCTTGTCCCAGATCGTGTTCGGTACCCCGAGCCGGCCGATGTCGTGCACGAGACCCGCGTGCCGCAGCAGCGCCACCTCGGCGTCGGGGAACTGCGATTCGCGCGCGGCGACGGTCGCCAGGTCCGCCACCCCGCGCGAGTGCCCGAGCATGAACGGTGACTTCAGGTCGATGAAGTCGGCGATGGCCTCCAGAGCAGACTCGAGCCCGGCGCCGGTGAGTCTCAGCGCGACCGTCGGCTCGAGACTCATCACCATGTCCCAAGCCGGCTCATCCCCAATTCCCGCGAGGACCGCGTCGGCGGCCGGACAGAAAGCGTCCACAAGTTGCGGATCGAACTGGCTTCCGCTGCGCTCGCGGGCAACGGCAACCGCGGCGTCAACGCCCCCTGCGCGGTGGTAGACCTCGACCACGTCGGCGAGCGTGATGATCCGCGCCCCGAGCAGTAGATCGTCTCCGCGGACACCGTCGGGGGCCCCCTTTCCGTCCCACCGCTCGAAGGTCTGGAACACGATCGCGAGCACGTCCCCGTCGAGCCCGAGCCCTTGTCCGAGCTGGTCCGTTGCGAGCGTGTGGTTGCCCAGGATCTCGTTTGCCGCCTTGTACCACCCGTCACCGCGGACCGACATCGCGATCTTCATGCGCTCCAGTGCTGGGCGTCCTGCGCCCAGGTGGCTGAACATGAACCGCATCTCCTCCATGCTGCCGCCACCGTTCACTGTGCGCGCATCGGCCTTGAAAACTGTGTCGTCTCCGAACCATCGCGCCTGCTCGTAGGCATCGACGTGGCAGCCCACCCAAGCCAGCAAGCCCGCGTAGTACAGCGAGTCGCGCTCGCTCTCTTCCATCTCGAGCAGCTCGGCGAGCCTCATCGAAACGAGCGTCTGGCGCATGACGTGATCGGTCAGGCGGTCGAGCCCAAGATCCGTGCCGAGGGAGAGGGTGGCGAGCACCTCAGCCATGCTGATCGCCGATGCCGAGCCCCCGATGCCCACACGTCAAGCGTACTCCCTAACACCCCCATTAGCTAGGCGTGTTCAAACATTGGGATTTGTCCCGATGGCGCGCGTCTCGTTGATCCGCAAGCTGTTGGTTGAGCCGCACGCCTCGCCCCGAGCACGGTGCGGACCTGCCTACGACGGGAGGGTGATGATTTCCAGCAACCCACTTAGGGCTCGGAGCGAAGACCGCATGTCGTCGGTGCCCGCCGACGCGATGATCGCGGCCATCTGCCGCCGCGACTTCGCCGCGATGGGCCGCCTCCTGACACCTGACGTACGAATGCGCGCCGTGCTCCCGTCGCGATATCTGGAAGCCGTCGGCGGCGAGGTCGTGGATTGGTTCACGCGCTGGTTCGGGCGCCTCGAGCGATTCGAAGTGATCGATGCCGGCAGCTATGACATCGCTGGCAGGGCACGCGTCCAGTGGCACTTTCACGTTGCGCCACATCCGGTCACCCGCGCCCCGGGCTGGCATGAGATCGAGCAGGTCGCGTTCTGCGAAACGGCTGCCGGATCGATCTGCCGGATCGATCTTCTCTGCTCGGGATACCGGCCACTCCCACCGGTCTGCATCCACTCCGACGCCCTCCCGAAGATGGGGAGACCTCCCGATGCTGGCGCCGCGGGCTCCGCGTAGCGTCGGATCCCTCACCTGTAAGGCAACCACAACTCCAAGAAGGGACCGACATGTTCAAGCACACCAAACGCATCCTGACCAGCGCGACCATTCTCTCCGCCGCGATTGGGCCGCCTGTCGCGTTTGCCCGGCCCGCCGAGGATCCGCCCCTGACATCCGCCCCGAGCAGCCAGGCTCCGATCGTTCCGTCGGCTCACACCACGACGATTTCGTCGGACGGCTTCGACTGGGCCGATGCGGGGATCGGCGCCGGCGGCGTGCTGGCCCTGGTCAGCGTCGGCTCGGGCACGCTCGTCCTGCGGCGGCGATCACCCGCGATGTAACCACCCGCGGCTATTCGCTCGGCTCGGCGTGCACCGTGGTCAGATGACGCTCCACCCGGCGGTCGGGCACAAGCCAGATGAGCGCCACGGT
This sequence comes from uncultured Actinomycetes bacterium, assembly GCA_963822725.1. Classification (GTDB taxonomy): domain Bacteria; phylum Actinomycetota; class Thermoleophilia; order Solirubrobacterales; family Solirubrobacteraceae; genus Palsa-465. The sequence continues at coordinate 1,706,734 of CAWGIR010000004.1, read as the reverse complement.
GACGTACACCGCGAGACCGATCCAGCGATCGGCGAACGCCAAGCCGATCCCAAGGCAGTAGAGGAGAGGGGAGATCTTGCCCTTCAGATCTGAGCCGAGGGCGGCGCGTAGCCGCGAGTGCTCTCCCTCAGCGCGGAGGAGCGTCGTCTGAAGGATGTAATAGGCGATCGCGGCGGCGAGCAAAACGATCCCGTAGACGGCGGTCGGGATCGACGGAAAGCGGTGCTCGCTCATCCACGCCGTGCTGAACGGAACCAGGGAGAGCCAGAAGAGCAGGTGCAGGTTTGCCCACATCGCGGCGCCGCTCACCCGGGAGACGGCCGCCATCATGTGGTGGTGGTTGTTCCAATAGATGCCCAGGTACACGAAGCTGAGCACGTAGGCAAGGAGCACCGGCAGCTCGTGCCCCAGCGCATGCCATGACGTACCGCCCGGGATGTGCAGCTCGAGGACCATGATCGTGATCAGGATCGCGATCACGCCGTCGCTGAACGCCTCTAGCCGTCCTTTGGGCACGGAAGGAGCCTAACCGCGAGGAGCGCGCGGCTGTTGCGGCCCCGCCCGGGCTCCGGATCGGGTGTTCAGTTCCCCGCTGCCTGGCCGCCGTCGACGTGCAGCGTCTCGCCGGTGACGAACGTGGCTCGTTCGAGTAGAGGATTGCGTCGACGACGTCGGACACCTCACCGACGCGGCCGAGCGGATGCAGGCTGCCCAATGGCTCGTAGCTCGCGGCGTCGTGCGCGGGTGTCTTGATCACGCCAAGCGAGACCGCATTGACGCGCACGCCGCGTGCGGCGTATTCGATCGCCAGTGATCGGGTTGCCGCCACGAGACCTCCCTTTGTGAGCGCCGGCAGCGCGGATGGTCTGGTGCTGTCCGCGTGGTCGACGAGGCTCGTAGAGATATTCACGACGTGCCCGCTGCCCTGCTCGGCCATCCGCGCGATCACCAGCTGGGTGATGTGGAAGAACCCGGTCAGGTTCACGGCCGTGATCGCGGCGTAGTCCTCGAGTGTGTACTCAGTGAACGGCTTGCCGATGTAGATGCCCGCGTTGTTGACCAGCGTGTCGATCCGCCCGAACCGATCGAGTGCCTCGTCGACCGCGTGGCGTGCGGTTTCGGCGTCGGCGATGTCGCCCGCAATTGCGACGTATTGGGGCTCTTCCTCATCCGGGGACGGGAGCGACCGCGCGACGCCAACGACGGCATACCCCGCGCGACGGTATCCGGCAACGAGCCCCGCGCCAATGCCCTGTGAAGCGCCCGTGATGATCGCCACCGGCCGGCGCATTGTGGTTGTCATGCGCATCACCTTAAACCCGACGCCACTGCTCGCTCCCGTTAGGGCCCTGGCCGGCACGCAGGTTCCCGGCGAGGGCGGCGTACCATCTCTCGTCGTCGTGTCTTGCTCGATCGAGGCGAGGACCTGATCGGATGGAGAACCTGCGGGCGAGAGTGCAGCTGGGGGTGCCCGCGGTCAGGCGCAGGCCGCGGCGCCGGTGGATCCTGATCGCACTGCCCCTCGTCGCGTTGCTGTCGTGGGCGATCGTCTCCTACACGGCCTGGATGCTTGAGCCCACGAGCATGTCGTGGGACCAGCGCAGCGTCGAATGGGTGCGAGCCGATGTGCCCTTCGGCAACTGGCTGGTCGACGAGGTCGAGCACGTCTACTACACCTGGAATGCGCCCAAGAAGGGTGGGGCGCAGCTGAAGCGCCTGCCGGCGGTCGGGCTGGCCCTGCCGCGAATCGACTCGCTGCAGATCTCCAAGGCGCACATACCTGTTGTCCTACCGCCGCGGATCAAGCCCGTGTTCCCGCAGCCGCTACCCGGCGAAGGAGTCTGGAAGCCCACCGGGCCGCCCGTCGATGGTGGTCCGCCGGTGCTGGTGACCACCTTCCGCACCGAGCTCGACTATCCGCGGATCGTCGCCTACGTCGCCTGGTTCGACCACGCCCGCACCAAGATGGCGTACTACCCGGGCCGCTACGAGCCGCCGGCGGCTGCCGTGCGCGGGCCGATGATGGTCCCGTTCGATCAGCGCCGGCGGCTGCTTGCGACCTTCAACGGCGGCTTCATCTACAAGGATGGCGATAACGGCTCGACCGACAACGGCCACACGAACGAGCCGCTGAAGGACGGCAACGCCACGCTGATTGGCTATCGCGACGGTCGCGTGGCGATCGTGAACTGGAGCGGCGGCCCGAACGCCGGGCCGGACGTCGCGTGGTCTCGACAGAGCCTGGCGCCGATCGTCTGGAACGGACGTCTGAACCCCCAGCTGAACGACAACCCGAACAGCCCGCAGTGGGGCTTCACGCTCGGCGGCGCCGTCCGCGTGTGGCGCAGCGGTGTCGGTGTCGACCGCCACGGCAATCTCATCTACGTCGTCGCCGACGACCAGACGGTGATCACGCTCGCCAATATCCTCCGGCACGTCGGCGCGGTGCGGGCGATGGAGCTTGACATCAACCCCGACTGGCACACCCTGCTCACCTACACCCACGGCGCTCACGGCCTGGATCCGAGGATGGTCGAGCCGCAGCCGAACCAGCCGACCACCCGCTACCTCGTCCCCGACGACCGTGACTTCTTTGCCGTCTACCGGCTCGCGCCCGGGCCGGTCACGGTCCCGTTCAGGTAGGGGCGTGGTGGCGGCACCTCACACCGCGCCGATGCCGTCGAGCAGGCGCTCGAAGTTCCCGGTCAGGAAGGGCTCGGGATCGGGAACGGTCTCGACAAGACGCGCGACCGCGTCGGCCTGTTCCAGCAGCGGGAAGTCCGAGCCGAACAGGATTCTGGGCGCGGTCCGGCGCTCGAACAGCGCGTGGTCGATCACGTCGCCGATGTACGCGGGGGCGCGCCTGCCGGTCACCCAGCCGAACTCATGCTGCGTGACCGAGAAGTCAAGCCATACGTTGCCCAGGAAGCGGCACATCTTCACGAACTCGACGATGTCGTAGCCCCCCGCATGGCACATGACGAACGCCACCTCCGGGTGTGCTCGCGCCAGATCCAGATACGCCCGCGGCGGCCACGTCACCGCGTTTAGCGTGTCGATCAGCACCAGGCGGCGGCGGAAGCGCCCGATGTCTCTGTGGACCCAGTCGGGCTCGTATCCCTCGCGACGCGGGTGATACTTGATCAGGGTGCCCTCCAGCTCGGAGCCGGCCCGGGCGTAGGGGATCGCGATCAGCTTCCGTTCCGGGTCGTGGAGCTCCATCACCTCCGGGTTGGGGAGCGTGCCGGGGAAGACCGGCTGGCCTTCGAGCGCGATCACGAAGCCGCCCGCGGCGTCGCCCGGCTGATGACAGTGGGCATCGTGAAAGCGCGTCATGCAGCGGCGATCGCGTTCCGGGGCTCGGGCGCCTGGGCCCGGCGTTCGAGAAACTCGCGACGGTGTGCCGCCTCGGCCCTGTTGACCGCAGCGATCGTGAGCGCTCGGCGGTCTCCCACGAGGATCTCGAAGCCAGGGCGTTGGGCGTCGTCCTCCAGTTGCCGGAACTTCCGCCCGCCGACGAGCTCGGATCTGTCTGCGGCGACGGACCGGATCCCGGGGGGAAGGAAGTGCGTCAGGCTGGTGCCGCTCTGCTTGCCCACACCGGGCGGGAAGTCGTAGTAGAACAGCATCGACGAGCGGCTGGACCGGACGATGGCATCCGCAAGCTGCTCGCCGCGCAGGACACGCTCGTAGATTCCCAGCATCGGTCGGTCCTCCAGGGCGGTGACCGCATCGACCAGGTGCGTGGCGATGTATCCACTCGAGCGGGCGCCGAGCTCGATCGGCACCAGCTCGCCATCGTCTCGTTCGATCAGTTCGAGGTGACCGAGCGAGGATCGCAACCCCAGAGCTCTGAAGCAGCGGCGCGCGAAGGCGGCGATCCTGGCCTGCCTGGCGCGCGATACATCGGGAGGGTTGTAGTGGATCTTCACCGCGACCCGGTTTCGGCCCGCGTTGGGGGAGTGGTACTTGCGACCCACGGCAAGAACTTGGACATTGCCCGCACCGTCGCCGAGCATCTCGACCGAGAACTCGGTCCCGTGTATGTACTCCTCGACGAACACCTCGCCGGTCGGGTCCCTGTCCCGCGCGCGAACCCACGCGGCGCTCAGCGGACGGGTGCCCTCGGCCGCTCCGATGACACTGACTCCCCGTGAGCTGGCCGCTGCGGCCGGCTTCACGATCGAGGCGCCGGGCGTGGCTCGATGGAACTCGATCAGCTCGTCCAGGCTGCCGCACGCCTTGAAGCGCTTGGGGCCCAAGTCGTGGCCGCGCCAGGCGGCGTTCATTGCCGGCTTGTGCCGCGCGGTTGCGAGCGCCTCCGGCGTTGGTCGGCGCAAGCCATACGCCGCGTGGATGCGGGCCACGGTCTCGGTCGCCACGTCGGACGACGTGTAGGCAAACCGCAGCTCGTTGACAGACGCACGGACCTCGTCGAGGACCTGCTCGGAGTCCTTGATGTCGAGGCGCAGGTGGTGTGCGCCCACGAACGGCGGCGCCTGATTCCAGTCGACGACCATCAATCGCGCACCGGCAGTACGGGCGACGTCCTGGAGGCCGGCATTCAGGTGGTTGGCGCCCAGCGCGACGATCCAGGGGGCTTCTCTCATCGTTGCGGTCCCACAGGCACGGGATTGTCGCTGACTTGACATACTCAGTTAGACGATATATGTTGCCTCTATGAGCAGGCGGGCGATGCAAGAGGCAACGTTTCTGATCCTCACGGCGCTGGCCGGGGGCAGCCAGCACGGCTACGGGATCATCACCGACGTCGAGCAGATCTCGAACCGACGGGTCCGGCTGCGCGCCGGAACGTTGTATACGGCGCTGGAGCGCCTCTGCGCGGATGGGCTGGTCGAGGTGGATCGCGAGGAGGTCGTGGACAGCCGGCTGCGTCGCTACTACCGGCTTACGCCCGCAGGTCGGGATGGGCTGGCCGAGGAGGCGGCTCGTCTCCGCGCCAATACGCGCGCGGCGATGTCGCGACTGGATATGAAAAGTGGGGTGGCACAGGCATGAGTGATTCAACGAGTCTTGAACGGCGCTACCGGCGGCTGCTGGCGTTCTACCCGCAGGAATTTCGCCGCGAGCGCGGTCAGGAGCTCCTCGCGGTTCTGATGGCCGGGGCCCGGCCCGGTCAGCGCCGCCCGGGGCTGGCCGAGTCGGCCGATCTGCTCAGGAGCGCGACCTGGATGCGGGTGCGTCACCCCACCGCTTGGGAGGAGAGGCATCACCCGGGGCTGTGGTTCTGCATCCGGGGTCTCACCGCGATCTGGCTGGTCCTCATCACGGGCATCCTCTGCCAATACGGCGACTGGTGGGCACTGGTGTTGCTGGCGCCTGCCGCCCTTCACTTCTACCTCGCGCTCCAGCTCGGCGGCTTCATCGAGCGCCAAGGCGAGCCGGGCGGCGAAACGCCTCCCGGCCCGCCGGTCGCATAGGGCCGGGCGGCCCTCGCGGGGCCGCCGGGGCGGGGTGGTGGACGGCGCTGCTCAGTCGTAACGGAGCGCCGGGAAGTTCGGCGCGCTGCCGCGGCCTTCCGGCGTGACATCCAGCACGTTCCAAATCGGCCAGATGGAGTCGACGTGGCGGGCCTCCTCGCCCTCGTCTCGCGGGGCGTACATGAGCTCCGAGCCCCACGTGTGATGGAACCGGTCGCCGTCGCGGACGAACACGTTCAGCATCGGTAGCTGATCGCCGTCCGGGCTCTCTGCGTGGTAATCGCGGTTGTAGCCGTTGCTCTGCGAGGACAGCAGCCGCAGGTATCGCCAGCCCCGCTCGCGCGCGAAGTTGCGAATCCGCTCCGGCTCCGACTTCGCCACCGCGGCGACGTTCAGCCGCCCGCTGAGGTGAAGCGCGGCGCGGTCGAGCGAGTCCAGAATCGAAGTGCATGACGGACATGGGGTCTCGGCCAGCGGGAGCCGAGCCGTCTCGCCCTCGTCGGGTCCCGGCCGGTCGTCGCGTGGATGCCGCGGGAACATGAAGCTGTAGAGGACGAGCGTGTCCTTGCCCGCTTCGAACAGCTCGCTGAACCGCACCTCGCCGCCGTCGGACGCCTCCTCGAAGCGGTAGTCCTCCGGAACGACGCCACCCCGGGGCAGCGCGCGCCGCTGCGCCGCGACCTGCTCGATCGAGCGCCGCAAGCCGGCCTCGGCTTCCAGCAGACGATTGCGCTCGCGGCGGTACTCCTCGGACTCCCCGGGAAACCGAATGCCGGGGTCGATGTCTGTCATCTCCGTGCCTCCTCGAGTGCCGTGTTGAGCGCCTTTGCGGACGGACACCGTACGGCATCAGCGGGCAGTCTCAGGCGCGCGCGATCCTCGCGGAGGCGGGCGCCTCGCCTCAAACCGAGGCCGCCGCGGTGCGGTTGGGCTTCATCTCTGCGCTGCGCTCCTCCCAGGCGAACCCGTCCGGGTCGGTGAAGGGCCCGGCGTGTCGAGCGCTTGATTCCTGATCGATGATTTCGCCCCCGGATGACGGTCTCAGTGCTTGCTTTCACCCGACCAGGAAGGGAGGTGTTCTCGTGGCGATGCTGATCTACTCAGCGCTCGCGTCCCTCGACGGGTTCGTCGAGGACGAAGCGGGCAAGTTCGACTGGGCGGCGCCCGGCGAGGACGTGCATGCGTTTGTCAACGAGCTCGAGCGCCCGGTCGGCACGTATCTCTACGGCCGCCGCATGTACGAGACGATGGTCTACTGGGAGACCGTCGGCACCGGCCCTGAGCAGCCGGCCGTAGCCCGCGAGTTCGCGGATATCTGGCGGCGGGCGGAGAAGATCGTCTACTCCCGCACGCTCCAGGCAACTGCCAGCGAGCGAACCCGGATCGAGCGCGAGTTCGACGCCGATGCCGTCCGGCGGCTCAAGCAGGACGCGGCCGCGGAGGTCACCGTGGGCGGAGCCGAGCTCGCAGCTCAAGCGATGGCGGCGGGGCTCGTCGACGAGCTGCAGCTGTTCCTCAACCCGATCGTCGTCGGCAGCGGCAGGCGCGCGCTCGCGGGCAATGTGCAGCTCGAGCTCCAAGACGAGCGCCGCTTTCCCAGCGGTGTCGTCTACCTTCGGTACAGGGTGCGGAGCTGAGCTCAGGCGGGCGTCGGTGCAGGACGAAGCACGCCCGCCATCGCTCGCCGCACACGCCGCAGCGACTCGGGGTTTCGGTTGAGCTGGAAGTCGCAGTTGGCGCCCACTGCCAACGCGTTGATCGTGAATGCCACGTCCTTTGGGTTGGTCTCGGCGGGAAGCTCTCCGGCGTCGAGCGCCGTTTTCGCGTCACGCTCGAGGAGCGCGAGCCACCGCCGCATCACCTCTTTAACGGCATCGTTGACCGGTCCGGGGCGGGCGTCGAACTCCACCATCGCGGTAGTGAGAAAGCAGCCACCGGGAAAGGGGGGACGCTTCAGGTAGGCCACCCAGGCGTCGCAGATTGCGTTCAAGCGCTCCAACCCGGGCCGCGCGCCGGACGCGGGCTCCCACACCGTGCGGCGAAAGATCTCGCCAGCTTGCTCAAGGGTCGCCAGCTGTAGTTGCTCCTTGGACCCGAAGCGCCCCACAAGCCCGCTCTTGCTCATGCCGAGCCGATCGGCCAGCCGGCCGATCGTCAGCCCCTCGAGGCCCACGACCGACGCCAGATCCACCGCGTCGGCGAGCGTCTGGCCCGCGAGTCTGCGACGGCCGTGGCGGATCGGCGAGGCATCGCTCGATTATATGAACCGAACGGTCGTTTCGTATATATTGCGGACGATCGTTCTGTTTATCGTTGACCGATGGAGGGCGCATGCGAATCAGGTGGCTTGGCTGGGCCGGCGTGGAGATCGAGGCACAAGGCGAGCGGGTGGTGGTCGATCCACTCGAGGACCCGGCTGCTGTGTTCGCATGGCTCCAAGGACGGGCAAGCTCGATCCCGGTCCCAGACGTGGTCCCACCCGAGCCCGGAGCGGTTGCCGGGCTCGTCACCCATCTGCACCGTGATCACGCCGACGCCGCCGCGCTCAGCGCCGCGCTGCGCGCCGGAGGGGCGGTCCATGAGCCAATCGACTACGGCGGCGAGGGCCGGGAGCGGCTGGCAGTGGTCCAGGCGGACCAGGAGCTGACGGCCTCCGAGCTGGCAAGGCGGCCGGCCGAGGTCTGGACCAGCACCGAAGCCGGCGCATTCACGTTCACCGCGCTCCCCGCCGTCGACGGCACCGGAGATCCCCAGGTCTCCTGGCTGGTCGAGGGCGACGGCAAGCGGGTGCTGCACCTGGGCGACACGATGTGGCACGGCTGGTGGTGGCGCATCGGCGAGCGATATGGGCGGCCTGACGCAGTGCTGGCCCCGATCAACGGCGCCCGCCTCGCGCTCCCGCACCGCCAGCCGGCGAGCCCGCTACCCGCCGCGATGGAGCCCGAACAGGCCGCGCTGGCCGCCGAGCTGCTCCAGGCCGACCGGTTGGTCCCGATCCACTACGGCGGCTACGAGGTGCCGGGTGTGTACGAGCCGGTCGGGGATCCGCTGGAGCGGCTGGCCGCCGCCTCCGACCGGGCGACGCCGATGAGGGTCGGCGAGACGATCGAGATCTAGCTCACGGTCCCGGCCGTCAGGCCCCCTGCGCGGTGAGCTCTCCGAACCGCTGGAGGTACAGCGGCCAGCCTCCGTCGCTGCCGACTGCGTCGCGCCCGGCCTCCCAGCCCTCGCCGTGGCGGTCGAGGTTCCGGTGCTCGAGCTCAACTCGAGTGCGCTCCGCCGACTCGGCGATGAAGCGCACCTCAACCTCACTCGTCTTCTCCAGGTCGGACTCGATCCGCCACTGCGGGTTGATGTCCCAGCTGAAGAGCACCCGGTTGGGCGGCTCGAACGCCAGCACCCGCGCCCATTGGCATTCGCTGCCGTCGACGCCACGGTCGTATATCCGTCCGCCGGCTCGGGGCTCGAACACGGTCTCGGCGATATCGACGCTCAGCATGTTGTGCTCGCGAGGCTTGACGCGGTCGAAGTCCTCGGTGAAGACCCGGAATGCTCGCTCGATCGGGGCCTCGACCACGATCGCGGTGCGGACGCTCGTAGCTGTGGTCTGGGTATGGGTACTCATGTGTCCTCCTTCGTCGGTTGCTCGACCGCTGCCTTGTAGGCGGTCAGGGCCTTTCCCCAAAAGCGCTCCAGATCGGCGCGAAGCGCCGCCAGTCCGTCGGGATGGACGCGGTAGATGCGGCGGGTGCCGACCGGCTCGTCCATCACAAGCCCAGCGTCCTTGAGCACCTTGAGGTGCTGCGAGACCGCCGGGCGGCTTATGGGCAGTTCGCCTGCGAGTTCGCCGACCGGCCGCGGGCGATCGACCAACAGCTCGAAGATCGCCTTCCGGGTGGGATCACCGAGCGCGGTCCACGCATCAGATTGGTAAGTGTGCACGAACCGTAAGTATGAACTGACGGTCGCGCCACGTCAAGAAAGGAGGGCGGAGATCTCCTCGTCGCCCAGCTCGAGCTTTGCGGCGGCGAGGATCGGGTCCACCTGCTCCGGCGAGCGGAAGCCGACGATCGCGCCGTCGACCGCGGGATTGCGGAGCGTCCAGGCGACCGCGACCGCGCCGGCGGTCGTCTGGTGGCGGTCCGCGACCGCGCTCAGGCGGTCGACGAGCTCGAGATTGCGGGTGAGCTGCGGCTCCCGGAAGCGCTCGTCGTCCTTTCGCCAGTCGTCATCCGGCATTTCTTCGATCCGCTCGCGGGTCATCCGCCCGGTCAGGAGCCCGGAGCTCATCGGCGAGTAGACGATCACGCCGATCCCTGCTCGCTCCACGTACGGAAACAGGTCCTTCTCGGGCTCGCGCACGATCAGCGAGTACTGCGGCTGCAGCGTCTCGACGGGTGCGATCTCCCGGATCCGCTCGAGCTGCCCCACATCGAAGTTCGAAACGCCGATGTGCCTGACGAGCCCTTGCTGCTTGAGCTCGGCCAGGGCTCCCCAGCCCTCCTCGATGTCCTGATCGGGGTTCGGCCAATGGATCTGGTAGAGGTCGATCGCGTCCACCTTCAAGCGCTTCAGGCTGGCGTCGGCCTCCCGCAGGATCGAATCGCGCTTCAGGTTGTGCTCCACCCGGCGGTGGGGACCCTCCAATAGAGAGCACTTGGTGAAGACGTACGGGCGCTCCCCGTCGGCCAAGCCATCGAGCGCCCGCCCGACGATCTCCTCGGAGTGGCCGAACCCATACGCCGCGGCGGTGTCGATCCAGTTCACGCCCCGTTCCAGCGCGCGGTGAATCGCCGCGATCGATTGATCGTCTTCCTGCGGTCCCCAACCGAACTCCCAACCCCCGCCGCCGATCGCCCAGGCGCCGAACCCAAGCCGCGTGATTTCGAGTCCGGTGCGGCCGAGGGGCGTCGTTTTTAGGGTCGTCTCGGGCATGGCAGTTGACACTCATCTACCGGACAGCTCCGTCCGGTCAGGATCATTCCGGAGAATGCTGTCCAGTAGTCCGGAGCCCGGCCCGGCGAATGCTAGTCGCTCGAGCGAGAGGTCGTCAGCCCGTCCAGCACCAGGCTGAGGGCACGGCTCGCGGTCGCGGCGCGCGCGGCGGGACCGCCGGATCGTTCGATTGCGCCTTTGATCATCGAGATCACGAGAAACACGTCATCGAGCGCCAGATCGCGACGCAGCGTCCCCGCAGCCTTGGCCGTGCGCAGCGAATCCCTGAGGAGCTCCGCGAGACGCTCCCGCCGCCGTTCGAGCGCGGACCCGAGGCACTTGTCCTCTCGTGCCAAGTCGCTCAGGGCGTGGAAACCGGCCATCGTCTCGACGATCTCGCGCAGCAGAACGAAGAACGCGTCCGGATCGTCGGCGTGCTCGGCCGCGATTCGCTCCGCGCGCTCCGTGTGCTCCTGCAAGAGCGCGGAGACCAGATTGCGGCGGTCCGGGAAGTTGCGGTAGAGCGTCGCCTGCCCGACCCCCGCTCGTCGCGCGACCTCGTACATGGGAACGTCGCCCCGCTCGGAGAACAGCTCGCGGGCGGCGCCCAGGATCGCCTCCCGATTCCGCAGGGCGTCCTTGCGCCGAGGCGCCTCGCCTATGGCAGTCATGACGTCAGTCTAATACCGGACGATAGTGTCCGCAAGGCTCCATACATGGTCCGAAAGAACCTGCAAGTGCTCCGAACTGGACAAAGCTATCCGCTTATGCGAGACTCCTTCTATTCTCAATGCAGTCGGAATGTCAGGCCTCAAGGGAGGCACGCAATGAACGCATTAGCATTGATGCTCAGACCCGTCGACCACGGCTGGGCGGTGACGCTCACCGACGGCCGTGAGCTTGTTCGCTTCACCGGGCTCTGCGCGAGACGCAGAGCGCTGCGGTATCTCACGGGCCGCGACCGCGGCAGGAGGACCAGCAATGTCCGCTGAACACGAAGGTAAAGACACGCCACCCCGACGGGCACCGCGCCGTGCGCGACGGGCACCGCGCCGTGCCGCTGCGGAGGGCGCTCGCTGATGCCCCAAGGCCGGCTCGCCGGCAGATACGGAGCTGCCGCGGCCATGGTGATGGCCGCGCTGATCCCCTACCTGGCCCTGTCCGCGGCGATCGGTCCGGTGACCCCGATCATCGCCCACCAGCTCCATATGAGCTTGCAGGAGATGAGCCTGGCATCGGGGATGGGCAACGCTGCCTACGCCGTGGGCACCGTATTGGCGGTCCAGTTCGCTCAGCTGCTGCCGCAACGCCGGATGATGGTCCTGTACGTGGCCCTGCTCCTACTCGGCTCGATCCTGGCCGCGGCGGCCCAGAACCCGGGAATGTTCATCGCCGGCCACGTGCTGCAGGGCCTGTGCACGAGCCTGCTGTTGATCGCCGCGGTCCCGCCGCTCGCGCTCGGCTTCGGACAGGAGAAGCTGCGGGAGACCGCAGTGATCATGAGCATGTGCATCTTCGGGGCGGTCGCGCTGGGTCCGACGATCGGCGGGATCCAGGCCAACTCCAACGGATGGCGGCCGCTCTTCTGGGTGATCGCCGGGATCTCGGCGATCGCGTTCGTGCTCTCGATCCTGACCTTCGAAGACGCCCCGCCCGCCAACCGGGATGCGCCGCGGGCGCCGTTTGCGATCGCGTCGGCGGGCCTGGGCGCCGTTGCCGCGTTCTATGGGGCTTCGGAGCTCCTCACCCACAAGTTCCTAGACGCTCAGACGATCGTGCCGCTGCTCGGCGGCCTTGCGCTGATCATCGCGCTGATCACCAACCAGTACCGCTCCAGCCAGCCGCTGCTGACGATCAAGAGCATGCTCTCGAGCACGATTCCGGTGGCCGGGATCGTGATCGCGCTGTTCGCGGCGGCGGCGTCTGTGTCGGCCACGGCGCTCACGGCGAGCCTCCTGGTGGGCCGCTACAGCCCTGTTCACATCGGTCTTCTCTACCTGCCGGAGCTCGCGGGCGCGGTGCTGACCGCGTTTGCGCTCGGCGCCGTGATCCAAAAGCGCTCGATGCAATACCTGCCGCTGGCAGGCATGGGCTTCCTCGCGGCCGGCATCGCGATCTTCCGCATCGACCTGCCCCCGACCCAGGCGACGACCCTGATCGGCGCGGGCGTCACCGGCATCGGCCTGGGAGCGACAGTGGCGCCAGCCCTGTTCAGCGCCGGCTTCTCACTGCCCTCGGCGAATCTGCAGAGGGTGTTCGCGATCGTCGAGCTGATGCGCGCAGTGGCGGCGTTTATGATCGCGCCCGTGTTCGCACACTTCGCCGTGACCGTCGCCGGTGACCCGAAGGCGGGCACTGGCATCGCGCTGTGGATCGGCTTCGGGCTGGCCCTCGGGGGTGCGGCGATCGCCGTGCTCGTGTACGTGCTCGGACGGGCACGTCCTGAGACGCCGGACCTGGAGCGCTTCCTGGCCGGCGAGGCGCCCGCCTGGTATTCGCCGCCGCTGCTTGCCGGGATCCGGAAGCGCTCCGTGCACCGAGAACTCGCCGAAGAGGTGGCCTGACGATGGCGATGGGTCCAGTGGTATTCGCCTATGACGGCTCGGAGCTGGCCAAGCTGGCGATCGGGGAAGCCGGGCGGCAGCTGGGTTCCGGACGCGACGCGCTCGTTCTCACCGTGTGGCAGCCCTTCGATGTCGGGTTCGTGCCCGCCTCCGGGCTGAGCCTGGACGCACAGCAGGTCGAGGAAGTGAGGAAGGCGGCCCAGACGACGGCAGCGGAGGGAGCCGCGCTCGCGAACGCCGCCGGGTTCCATGCACAGAGCGAGGAGATCGAGGCGGCGCCGACCTGGAAGGCGATCGTCGATGTCGCCGACGATCGGGATGCGAGCTTGATCGCGCTGGGCTCGCACGGGCGCACGGGGGTCGCTGGAATGCTGCTCGGGAGCGTCGCCGGCGCCGTTGCCGCGCACTCGCGGCGGTCCGTCCTGATCTCGCACAAGCGCGACGAGGCGAGCGAGTAGCGGATCGTCCTCGGGGCGTGCGGCCGGCCCCGCTGACAACGCGGGCCGGTCTCCGGATACCGTCGCGCGGATGTGATGCACTGGTAGGTGTGACCGTGCTCCCGGCATCGCAGTCCTCGTCCATCCCGTCAGGAGCGCTCGCGCGGTTTCACCCCGCCGTCCGGACCTGGTTCGAGCGCCGCTTCGCCGAGGGCCCGACGGAAGCGCAAGCCGGCGGCTGGCCCGCCATCGCCGCCGGAAGCCACACGCTGATCTGCGCTCCAACGGGCTCCGGCAAGACGCTCGCCGGTTTCCTGGCGGCGATCGATTCGCTCTACCGGGAGCACGAGGCGGGGGAGGCGATCGAGGGCGTGACGAAGGTCGTCTACATGAGCCCGCTCAAGGCATTGGCGGTCGACGTGCACGCGAATCTCGAGGAGCCGCTCGAGGAGATCGCCGAGATCGCGCGCGAACTCGGGCACGAGCCGGCGCCGATCACGGTCGGGGTCCGCACCGGAGACTCGACGCCCTCGCAGCGGCAGATGCTGCTCCGCCGCCCGCCGAACCTGCTCGTCACGACGCCCGAGTCGCTTTACCTCTACCTGACCGCCGAGCGATCGCGGGCGACGCTCACGACGGTGGAGACCGTGATCGTCGATGAGATCCACGCCCTGGCTCGCGATAAGCGGGGCTCGCATCTGGCGCTGTCGCTCGAACGCCTCGCGGAGGTGACGGCCCGCGCGCCGGTGCGGATCGGGCTCTCGGCGACGGTGAAGCCCATCGAGGCTGCGGCCCGTCTGCTCGTGGGCGCCGAGGAGGCGATGCCCACGATCGTCGACAGCGGCCATCGGCGCGCGCTCGAGATCTCGCTCGAGATGCCCGACGGTGAGCTCGAGGCGGCCATGCCCGCCGAGCAGTTCGCGGAGATCCTGGATCGGGTCGCCGGCCACGTCGCCGAGCACCGGACGACGCTCGTGTTCGTGAACTCGAGGATGCTCTCAGAGCGCGTGGCGCACGAATTGGGGGAGCGGCTCGGCGAGGATCAGGTGGCGGCCCACCACGGATCCCTCTCGCGGGCCCGCCGCCAGCGCGTGGAGAACCGGCTGCGTGCCGGCGAGCTGCGGGCATTGGTGGCCACGGCCTCGCTCGAGCTGGGGATCGACATCGGGCCGGTGGAGCTCGTGTGCCAGCTCGGCTCGCCGCACAGCATCGCCACCTTCCTCCAGCGCGTGGGTCGCGCAAACCACCAGCGCGACGGGGTGCCCCGGGGAATCATCTACCCCACCACGCGGGACGAGCTCGTGGAGTGCGCTGCCCTCCTGGCCTCGGTCAGGCGTGGCCGGCTCGACGCACTCGAGCCGCCAGAGCAGCCGCTTGACATCCTCGCCCAGCAAATCATCGCCGAGACGGCGGCACGGGGGGAGGACGGCGTGGGGGAGGACGAGCTGTTCGCGCTGGTGCGGCGGGCATGGCCATTTCGATCCCTGTCCCGCGAGCAGTTCGAGGAGATCGTCGAGCTGGTCTCGAACGGGATAGAGACCGGCCGCGGGCGGCGGATGGCCTACGTGCACCGCGACCGCGTCAACGGCCGCGTGCGCGCCCGGCGCGGCGCCCGGTTGGCCAGTCTCACCTCCGGCGGCGCGATCCCCGAGACAGGGGACTACCGCGTGCTGCTCGAGCCCGGGGACGTGTTCATCGGCAGCGTCAACGAGGACTTCGCGATCGAGTCGATGCAGGGCGACGTTTTCCTGCTCGGAACCCACCCCTGGCAGATCACCGGCGTGGGCAACATGGTCCTGCGCGTCCGTGATGCGGCCGGCCGCCACCCCACGATCCCCTTCTGGCTCGGCGAGGCGCCGGGCCGGACCGACGAGCTCTCGGAGGAGGTGTCAAGGCTCCGCCGGGGGGTGGCAGCGGAGCTCGACGAGGGAGGACGAGCGGCGGGCATCGCCCACGTCCAGGAGATCTCGGGCGTCGATGAGGTGGCCGCAGCGCTGGTGGTCGATTACTTGAACGCGGCGCGCGCTGCCCTGGGCGGCGTGCTTCCGAGCGACGAGGACATCGTGTTCGAGCGGTTCTTCGACGAATCCGGCGGAATGCAGCTGATCGTCCACGCCCCGCTGGGATCGAGGATCAACCGCGCGCTGGGATTGGGGCTGCGCAAGAAGTTCTGCCTGAACTTCGACTTCGAGCTCCAGGCGGCGGCCAGCAACGATGCCGCGCTGTTGTCGCTCGGGCCGCAGCACTCGTTCCCGCTCGAGGACGTGCCGGCCTTTCTCCGCTCCCACAACGTCAAGGACGCGGTCACCCAGGCGGTGCTACGCAGCCCGATGTTCACCGCCCGCTGGCGCTGGAACCTCAACCGCTCGCTCGCCGTCCTGCGGCGCAAGGGCGGGAAGCTGAACCCGTTCAACATCCAGCGGATGGAGTCAGACGACCTGATGGCCGCCGTCTTCCCCTCGCTCGCGGCATGCCAGGACAACACACCCGCGGGCCCGGTCGAGATCCCGGATCATCCGCTGGTGAGGGAGACGCTCAACGACTGCCTGACCGAGGCGATGGACATCGAAGGGCTGAAGAAGCTCGTGGGCCGGTTCGAGGAGGGCACGATCCGGCTTCACTTCGTCGACACGGTCGAGCCGAGCGTGCTGGCGCACGAGATCCTGAACGGCAAGCCGTTCACCTTCCTCGACGAGGACGGGGAGATCGGCGAGCGGCGCTCCCGCGCGGTGCCGCTGCGCCGCGGGCTTCCCGTCGAGCCACGGGAGCTCGGCAAGCTAGATCCGGAGGCGGTGGCGCGGGTCCGGGCGGAGGCAGTCCCGGAGGTGCGCGATCCGGATGAGCTGCACGACGTCCTGTTGTCGCTGATCGCGCTCGGCCCGCGGGAGGAATGGGAGGAGCACTTCGAGGCCCTGCGCGACGACGGGCGCGCCTTTCAGCTGCGGCGCGACGGGGTCCTCCTGTGGGCGGCGACCGAGAGCCGTGGCGAGCTGCAGGCGCTGTTCACGGCGGCCAGCTTCACCCCCGACCACCAGCTCCCGCCTTCCCTGGCGGCCCGGGAGGTCGATGCCGACGCGGCAGCGGTCCGGATGATCCAGGGACACCTGGAGATCAGCGGCCCCGTGACCGTCGAAGAATTGACAAGCGCCACCGGGCTTGGCGAAGGCGAGGTGACGATCGGGCTCGAGACGCTCCGTACGCGAGGGTTCGCGGTGGCGGGAGCGTTCGAGCCGGATCGCGGCGAGCAGTGGTGCGCCCGGCGGCTGCTGGCCCGGATCCACGGTTACACGCGCGAGCGCCGTCGCGCCCAGGTGCGCCCCGTGAGCCAGGAGGAGTGGGAGGAGTTCCTCGAGCGCTGGTGGCGGGTGGCGCCGGGGACCCAGCTCCACGGCCGCGCGGGCGTGGCCGAGGTGATCGAGCAGCTTCAGGGATCCGAATGGCCCGCCGGTGAATGGGAGCGGATCCTGGCCGCCCGGGTCGAGTCCTATCGCCCGGAGTGGCTCGACGACCTCTGCCTGTCAGGGGAGGTTGTGTGGGGCCGGCTGTCGCTGTTGGAGCGGGCGCCAGCGGGTGTTCGCCCCGAGGACGAATCTCCCTGGAGCGAGAAGAGCCCCACCCGGCGTACGCCGATCACGTTCATGCTGCGTGAGGACCTGCCCTGGCTCCTGCAGGCGCATCGAGGGGCCGCCCAGCCCGCCGAGCCGACCGGGGGCGTCAGCGGCGAGGTGCTCGAGGCCCTGCGGAGCCGCGGCGCGCTGTTCCACTCGGACCTTCAGGGGACGCTCGGCCGCCTGCCGACCGAGATCGAGGACGGCCTCTGGGACGGCGTGGCGAGGGGACTGATCACTGCCGACGGCTTCAACGCGGTTCGCTCGCTGCTGCATGCCCGGAGCCGTTTCGCGCGCCGCCAGCGAACTCGTCCCCGCCCCGGTTCCCGAGGCCGGCGGGGGAACTGGCGTCACGGCGTCGAGGGTCGCTGGACGCTGCTGCCGGGAGCGGAAGCGATCGAGGATGTGGAGGAGCTGGCAGAGGTCGTGGCCTGGCAGCTGCTGCTCCGGTGGGGCGTTGTGTTCCGCGACGTCTATCTGAAGGAGCGGCTGGCGATCCCCTGGCGAGAGATCCTCTGGGCGCTGCGACGGCTCGAGGCCCGCGGCCTGACTCGCGGCGGGCACTTCGTCACCGGCATCAGCGGCGAGCAGTTCGCCAACGAGGACACGATCCCGCTGCTGCGGGCCCGTCGTGCGCAAGCTGGTAAGGGCCTGAGTCAGGCCGCCGGGAACTGACGCAGGCCGTCGAGCGCGATCCGAAGGATGTGCTCGGTCTGCGCCGGATCGCTCGCCGGGACCTTGGCGATGCCGACCACCATCTGGATCACGTCCTGAATGTTGACGTCGGGACGAACGACGCCGGCATCCTGAGCCCGCTTGAGCAGCGGCTCCCCGGCCTCGTACATCGAGCTGCGGCACATCTGGAAGAGGGGGGCGTCGCGGTCCAGGTAGTTCATGAGCTCCGCCGCCAATGCCTGCTTGGTGGCGATGTACCCGGTGAAGCGGCCAAACCAGCTGTTGAGCGCATCCCATGGATCGCCTTCCCCGAGTTGCGCGGCCGAGCGACAGAGCTCTTCGACCTCCCCGAGATACATCGCCTCCACGAGCGCCTGCCGGTTCGGGAAGTGCCGGTACAGCGTCCCGATGCCAACCCCGGCCCGGCGCGCGATCTCCTCGAGCGCCGTCGACTCCCCGCCTTCGGCGAACGCCTCGCGGGCGGCCGCCAGCACCTTCTCGTAGTTGCGGCGCGCGTCGGCGCGCTTGGGCCGGGCCAGAAGTGTGTCGGTCGATGCCTCGACGGTGGTCATGGAATTCATGTTGACAAACGGAGGATGCCTCCGTATAGTTTGTGGAGGCTTCCTCCACTTATTTCGGAGGTGCCCTCCATTTTAGCCCCACACGCAAGTCCCCACAAGTATCGAGAGCCATATGAATCTTGCCTCCGTCCTCACTCCTTCGCCCGAGCGGCGCCGCTGGGCGTCGCTGTTCGTCGTCTGCATGGCGCAGCTGATGATCGTGCTGGACGTCACGATCGTGAATGTCGCGCTGCCGTCCATCCAGCACGATCTCCACTTCAGCACGGGGAACCTGACCTGGGTCGTCAACGCGTTCCTCATCACCTTCGGCAGCCTGCTGCTGCTCGCCGGCCGCCTCGGCGACCTCGCCGGGCGCAAGCGGGTCTTCCTCGCCGGCCTGACCGTGTTCACCTTTGCCTCGCTGCTGTGCGGCATCGCGCCCAGTCAGGGACTGCTGATCGGCGCCCGCTTCCTCCAGGGAATCGGCGCCGCCGCACAGGCGTCGGTGATCCTCGCGATCATCGTGACCGAATTCCCCGAGCCCAGTGACCGGGCCCGCGCGATGGGCGGATATGTGTTCGTCTCCGTCGCGGGCGGCTCCCTCGGGCTGCTCGCCGGCGGGCTGCTGACCCAGGCCCTGAGCTGGCACTGGGTGTTCTTCGTCAACCTCCCGATCGGCGTGGCGGCATTCGCGCTCGGCCAGGCGCTGATCCCGGCTGACAAGGGCCTCGGCCTTCGGCACGGGGTGGACTGGCTGGGCTCGCTGCTCGTGACCGGCTCGCTGATGAGCGTCATCTACGGGATCGTCCAGGCCACGGCACACGGCTGGACCTCCTCGCAGGTGCTCGGATTCGGCGGCCTCGGCGTGGCGCTGATGGTCGCCTTCCTGGTGCTCGAGGCGCGGATCGAGAACCCGATCATGCCGCTGCGCATCCTCCGGCTTCGTGGCCTGGTCAACGCCAGCCTCGTCCGGGGCCTGCTCGTCACCGGCATGTACTCGACGTTCTTCCTCGGCACGCTGTACCTCGAGCACGTCCGCCACTATGACGCGCTGCAGACCGGCGCCGCCTTCCTGCCCTGGACGATCACCGTGGCGATCCTCTCCCAGGGGATCACCGCCCGGCTGGTCAACCGCTTCGGGCCGCTCCCGGTGCTCATGAGCGGAATGGCGACCGCCGTGGCCGGGCTGCTCCTGTTCGGCACCGTCGGGCCGAGCACGGCCTTCTTCCCGACGATCTTCTTCGCCTCCTTTGCGATCGGGCTCGGGATCGGGAACGCGTTCATGCCGCTGCTGACGCTGGCGATGGCGGACGTCCCCGCCGCTGACGCGGGCCTGGGCTCGGGCATAACCAACGTCTCCCAGCAGATCGGCGGTGCGCTCGGATTGGCCGTCTTCAGCACCCTGGCCGCCAACCGCACCAAGGACCTGGTCGCCGCTCACCACGGCGTCGCCGCATCGCTGATCGGTGGCTATCACCTCGCGTTCCTGGCCGGGGCCGTGGCGATCACCGTCGGCATCGCGCTGGCGCTGGTGCTACTGCGGCCGCGCGGCGCCCATCCCGAGCTGGAACTCGCAGGGGCTCCGGAAACCGACGAGGACGCCATCGGTCCGGTTGCTCCCAACCTCGAGCGGGAGGCCGCATGAGCGCCCACAGCTCCCGCCGCAACGGCCACGCGCCCGCTCCCCGGCTGAGGCCACAGTTGATCGCCGACGCCGTGGTGGCGACGTACATCCAGGACATCTCACAGCGCAACCGGCGTGGCGCGGGGCCTCGGCGCGGCGTACGGGCGGCCAGGTTTGGACGCCCGGTTGGCGTCGCGCACCACAGGCCGTTCGCGTAGCCCGGCGCGGCGCTGGGCGCCTCAGCGCTCGCGAAGCTTGGGAGTTCTAACTGCGGCCCAGCCCGCGCGCCAGACACAGGTGCTGGAGACGCTCCATCGCCTCGTGCGGATGATGGGGCAGCGCGTCCAGCGCGTCGGCGGCCGTGCGCAGATCCTCGATCGTCGCTCCCCGCGCCTCGAGTGCGAAGCGTCCGAGCCAGCGCACCGCGGCACGCTCATAGCGGTCTGCCTCGCCGCCCCGGAACAGCAAACACACCCGCAGCGCGTCGGCCAGCCCGACCCGGGGGAGCTCGCGCGCAGCCGCGATCACGAGCAGTTCGTTCCCGGCATCGAGCGCGCGACGGAACCGGCTGTAGGCGCTGCCGTCGCTGGTCATCGAACATATGTTCGCTTAACGAGCAGACGCGAGCAAGGTGTTAATCCATCGGCAGCAGCGGCCGCCGGGCAATCTCGGCAGCCTCCGCAGCAGGGACGCCCAACAGCCTCAGCACCCCTTCGGCGTGGTACACGTCGGCGTCCGGTGGCGCGTCGCCGTCGAGGACCGCCCGCATGACCGCGAGCAGCGCCCCGCCGAAGGCGAACAGGGCGGTGCGCTCGTCCGGCACGTGGAACCGGCCCGAAGCGATCCCTCGGTGGAGGTCGCGCTGCCCGAAGGGACCGAGCGCGGAGCGCATGACGTTGTGGGACACGTCGAGCCGGAGCAGCAGCCAGGCCCATTCCGCGTCGGTGCGCGCGCGCCTGACGAAGTAGCGGTGCGCGGAAGACATCACCTCAGCGGGGTCCTCGAGATGGGACGTGAGCGCATCGATTGCCTCGGCCTGGGCGCTGATCGTCTCGGTCAGTACCGCCTCGACGATCGCGTCCTTGCTCTCGAAATGGTTGTAGAAGGAGCCGAAGCCGACGTCAGCCTCCTCCGTGATCTCGTTGATCCGGGTGTTATCGACGCCCTGGCGCGCGAACATCCTCTTCGCGCCGTCGATCAGCTGGGCCCGCGTTCGCTCTCGACGGCGGGTGTGGCGATCGCTGGGGGGAGCGGTCTCGGTCATGCCGGGACGAACCTCGCCGGCAGTCGGCTGATGCCCTGCAGCGTGTTGTTGACCAGCGGCCGCGGCGAGCCCACCTCGACCGTCGCGACGCGACCGACCATCGCTTTCAGCAGCGCCTGCATCTCGAGCTTGGCGAGATGAATCCCCACGCACGTGTGCGGGCCGTTGCCCCATCCGAGCTGAACGCTGCTCCGGCGGTCGAGGTCGAAGCGCTCGGGCTCGGGGAACTGCCGCTCGTCGAGGTTTGCGGCGCCGAACAGCAGCACGACGCGTGCGTCGCGGGGGACTCGCACGCCGTCGAGCAGGATGTCGTTGGCCACGTGGCGGGTGAAGCCGCGGATGGGGGAGGCCAGCCGCACGTTCTCGACGACCGCCCGGGGGATCAGGTCGGGGTCGTTGCGGATGCGCTGCCAAGCGTCGGGGTCGCGCGCGAGAACCCAGAGCAGATGCGTGGAGGCGAGGATCGTCGTGTCGAGCGACGGGGCGACGAAGTCGATCACGAGCGACTTCGCTTCCGCCCCGCTGATCTCGCCCCGCTCCCTCGCCTCGAACACCGACGAGGCCCAGCTGCCCGGTCTGACGCGGCCCGGGCTCAGGAGCTGCGTGTACAGGAGCAGGCCGATCCCCGTCGGTCCCGTCCGCAGGCCATGGCGGTTGAGGGGGCCGAGCGCGTTGAAGCTGGCTGCCGCCCATCGCAGGAGGCGCCTGCCGTTCGCGCGTACACCGACGAGGTCGGCGACGACCGCCAACGGCAGGTAGCCGGCGAAGTCTCGAGTCACCTCGAACCAGCCGGCGCCCAGCAGCCGATCGATCAGCCGCTCGGCGTGCTGCTCGACGCGGCCTTCGATGGACGCGAGTGCTTGGTGCCCCAGAGAGCGCATCAGGACCCTGCGCCGGGCGTCGTGGGTCTCGCCGTCGCTGGCCAGCGTCGTCCCGCGGATCAGCCGATTGGTCAAAGGGCTCACCGCAACTCCCTCCCCGCTGCGGAAGTCGGCGTCGTTACGGAGCGCGGCGCGGACGTCGTCGAACCGCCCGATCGCGTGCAGCCGATGCCGGGGGAGCCACACGACTGGCCCAGCGTCCCGGATTCGGGCGAACGCCGCACGCGAATCGACAAGCACCTCGTCCGCGTACAGGTTCAGCGGGAGCGACGGGAAGGGATTATTGAATCGCTCCGTCATATTTGACAAGTCTATCAGTTATGGATATGGTCCTCAACATGAACGAATGGCAACATACCGCCGCGGAAGCGTCCGTCGAGCTCGCGCCCGGGACCTGGCGCGTCGACGGCGAGCACTCGTCGGCCGCGTTCTCCGCCCGTGGGTTCTGGGGCGGACTCGCCGTCAACGGCCGCTTTAGCGACCTCTCCGGAGCGGCCACGACCGGCGCCGACGGTGGTCTCACCGGCGAGCTCGTGATCCCGACCGAAACGTTGAGCACGGGACTCGGGTTCCGCGACCGCCACCTGAAGAGCCGCCAGTTCTTCCACGTCCGCCGACATACCGAGATCAGATTCGTCGCGCAGGGGCTCGCGGACGGTGGTGCGGGAGTGGTGATCCACGGGCGGCTGAGCGTGCGTGACCTCGAGCTCGAGCTCGAGCTCCCGGTGGAGTTCGCTCAGGAGGGCGGCGATCGCCTCGTCCTCAGCGCGCACACGAGTCTCGAGCGCGCGGCGCTCGGCGTCGGGCACAGTCCGATCGGGATGATCCGCGGCCCTGCCCGCGTCCAGGCACGTATCGTCCTCGAGCGCCAGACATGAAGCTCCGGACCACCCCCGAGGGACTGATCGTCCACGACGCCCCGCGTGATCGCTGGGTCCGCCTCCCGGGTGACCACGACCTGCTGAGCTTCCTGGCCGGGGGCGACGCCGCGCGGCGGCGGGCCGAGGCCGCGATCGCCGCCGATGACGCCGTGCAGGCAGACCCGGCGGCAGCCGGTCTGCCGTTCACTCCGCGCTCGATGCGTGCCTTCATGCTCTGGGAGGCGCACGTGATCCAGTCGAGCAGGATGCTCGTCAAGCACTTCTTCCCGCCGCCTGCGTGGCACGCGGTCAAGGCGTTCGAGCGCCTGACCGGCCGGACGTTCCCGAAGCTCAAGCCGAACGGGCGCTTCTGGGAGGCCCCGACGTTCTACCTCGCGAACCACACGATGGTGCTGGCCGACGGCCAGGAGATGTGGTGGCCGTCGCACACGCGGTTCCTCGACTTCGAGCTCGAGCTTGCCTGCGTGTTGAGCAAGCCGCTCGCCGATGCCTCCGCGGTGCAGGCGCGCGAAGCAGTGGGGGGATGGTTCGTGCTCAACGACTGGAGCGCGCGCGATGTCCAAGCCGACGACGCCCGGCGCAACGTGTTCGGTCCGGTGATCAAGTCGAAGACGTTCGCCAACTCGATCGGCTCGGACGTGGTCACCGCGGATGAATTCGGCGACTGGAGAGAGGCGACCGGTCGCGTCCGCGTCGATGATGAGGTGTGGTGCGAGGGCGCGACCGCGGGCCCGGCGCATGACATCGGCGAGATGCTCGCCTACGCGTCGAAGGGCGAGCGGCTCGACGCCGGCGATGTCATCTCCACCGGGACCATGCCTGGCTGCTGCGGCCTCGAGATCGAGCGCTGGATCAAGCCGGGCCGGACGGTCGAGCTCGAGATCGATCGGATCGGCACCTTGACGAATCGCATCAGCGCGGATGCCTCCCCGGCGACCGCGGTCCCCGCATGACGGACGACTGCGGGGCCGCCCTCGGGGCCGGTCTCCGAAGCGAACCGCCCCGCGCACTTGTCTACGAGCAGAAAGGCAGCTGAACGATGGTCATCCGAATGGGCCACATGGGCCTCCGTGTCCCCGACCTCGACGCGGCCGTAGAGTTCCAGCGCGAGGTCGTCGGGATGGTCGAGACCGAGCGCACCGCAGGCGCCGCGTACCTGACGTGTAACGAGCGCCACCACGAGCTGATCCTGATCCAGGACCGGGCGCGGTGCGGCTATGACCACATCGGGCTCGAGGTGGCCGACCCGGATGCGCTCGAGCTCGCGCGGAGCCGGGTCGCCGCCGCCGGCGGGCGCGTGGTCGGCGATCTCTACGAGGGCGAGCCGGGAATCGATCGTGCGCTCCGAGTCCGGGGACCGGCAGGCCACGTGTTCAAGCTGTTCTGCGGGATGGAGAGCGGTCGCGCGCCCGAGGCGGGGGACCGGCCGATCAAGTTCGAGCACGCCTCGGTGAAGGTGCGCAATCCCGGACCGTTCGAGCGCTTCCTCGAGCATGGGCTCGGCTTTCGCTTCTCCGACCGGATGGGCGCCTTCGCCAGCTGGTGGCACTGCGACGCAGATCATCACGGGATCGCGGTGGTGCTCGCCCCGAAGAACGAGCTGTCTCATTACGCTTACGCGATGCCGGATCTGAACGCGATCGGACGCGTCGCGGACCGGTTGAAGCGCGGTCGCGACCGGAAGCTGGTCTGGGGCCCCTCGCGTCACGGTCCGGGCAACAATCAGTTCGCCTACCTCCTGGACAACGACGGCGCGATGATCGAGCTCTGCTCCGAGCTGGCGAAGATGCCGCCGGAGGGCGGCTATCAAGCGCGCAAATGGCCGATCGACCCCACGACGATCAACCAGTGGGGCGGACCACCGCCGCTGAGGTTCATCCGAGCGGGTTTCCCGGTCGTCCCGCCCGATGAGGGCCGCCCATCGTGGGCGCTGCGCCCGGACGAGACCGTGGCCGCGGGCAGATGAGCCTGGTCGCGGTCATCACCGGAGCGTCGAGCGGGATCGGCGCCGCCACCGCGCGCAGGCTGGCCAGGGAGCCGGACGCGCGGCTCATACTCGTCGCCAGGCGCGAGCAGCGCCTGGTGGAGCTGGCGCGCGAGCTCGGCGACGGCGTCTCCTACGTGGCCGTCGACGTGACCGATCCCGATGCGCCGAAGCGGATCGCGGATCACGTCGCCGAGCGGCACGGCCGGCTGACGCTGCTCGTGAACAACGCCGGCGCCTCGGAGCGGGCGACATTCGCCGACGGCGGATACGAGAACGTCCGTCGGACGATGGAGCTCAACTTCGACTCGGTCGTCCGGATCACGGAGGCACTGCTGCCAACGCTGCGCGCCTCGGCGCCAAGCGCGATCGTGAACGTCGCCAGCACCGCGGGCCGGGTCGCCCGGGCGGGGGCCGGCGCTTACTCCGCCAGCAAGTTCGCGCTGGCCGGCTGGACCGATTCGCTGCATCTGGAGGAGGCCCCGCACGGGGTGCACGTTGGCATGGTCCTGCCCGGATTCATCGCCACCGAGGGGTTCCCGGCGACCGAGCTGCGAGAGCGGGCGCTGACGCGCTGGATGGTGTCCGCCCCCGAGTCGGCCGCAGAGGCGATCGTCGACGCCGGGCTGCGAGGGCGTGCGGAGCGCTACGTCCCGAGGCCATACGGACTCGCGGCTGCGGCTCGCGTGCTCTTGCCGCGGGTCGTGCGCCGGGCTCTGTCAGGGGGCACCGGATCGCTGATGACGACCCGCACCAACGCGGGCCAACGCCGCGACTAAGAGCCTGTCTCGAACCCCCCTCGCACGTCTGGCGGCGGCGGATCTGCGCGGATGCTTTGTCCTCGGAGCTCGCTGTAGCGCCGCTACAGCTTCGCTCCTGCGTCCTCGCCCCGCTTGATCCGACGCTCGCCAGCCGGGCACTCGGAGTTCGAGACAGACTCTAGAGACGGCTTCGCGGACCGCGGGTGACGCCGCCCGTGCGCGAGCGGCGATAGAGCCACACGACCAGCATCGAGAACAGGACCGAGAGCACCAGTCCTGCGCCGTGGCGGTGGAGTACGTACCAGGAGAACAGCCCGGCGCTGAACGTGCCGCAGAGGCCGACGATCGCGGTCATGAACAGGCCCATGGGATCGGGCCCGGGAAGCAGCAGCCGCGCCAGTGCGCCTACCACGAGACCGCTCAGGAAAAGGATGATCAGGAACGGCAGCAGACCCATGCTCCGATCGTACCCCCGGGTCGCGACGACGGAACAGATTCATCGAAAACGCTTATCTCGAGCGCGGCAGCTCCAGGAGCGTCAGCACCGCGTCTACGGCGGCGTCGGCAAGCTCAGGGCTGTCGCTGCGAGCGCCGCGGCCGATCGCATCGAACAGGAGATCGTGCACCGCCCCCACTGCTGCGACATAACGGCTCCCGGGTACGGCCGGCCAGCCGGCCGCGAGGCGCGCGCCGCGATGCCAGTCGCCAAGCAGCCCGGCGATCTCCCGGTGGACCGCGACCCGCGCCTGGAGCCCCAGCGGACCGATCGCCTGGAGCTCGACCAGCATGCAGCGGGCGAACTCGGGCTCCTCTGAAGCCATCCGCAGGTACGCGCGCACGGCGCCCGTGACCTGAGCCAGCGGGTCTGGACCGGCCTGGGCCGACGCCCATTCGGATAGCCGGGCGATCAACACCTGCACACCCTCGGAGTGAGCCGCGAGAAAGCACTCCTGCTTGTCGCCGAACAGCGCATAGAACGACTGTTTCGAGACCCGTGCGCGGTCGGCCACGTCGGCGATCCGGACGTTGGCGTAGCCCTGCTCGGCGACTGCCGCCGTGACCGCGCGCAAGATCCGCCTGCGCTGGGCGGCCATGACCTCGTCCGGTGGCAGGCTCCCCCGCCCTCGCGGCAGGCCCCGCTCGGTATGCGGTTGCGCCAGGGTCCCCATGGACAACAAGCGTACCAGTCAGTTCTCGTGTACCCTTAGGTACCATTGATGTCGGCGACCAACGCGCTACAGACGTCCGCTGCCACCACGCTCGACGCGATCACCAGCCCCGGCGGTCTGACGCGAGGACTCGACCGCTGGTTCATCCCGCAGCGGTTCGTGCGCTGGACCGATTCACAGCCCGAGCGGTACATGCTCAAGCTGCCGTTCGCACCCCGGGTTCTCCTGACCTGCTCCGAGGAGGACTGCCGGTCGATCTTCACCGAGCGCGAGGGCGCGCTCCTGTTCGGAGAGGGCCTGCGCAGGTTCGCGCCGCACGAGGCGATGTTCGGCCACGACGCGATCGACGCACTTGACGGCGAGGGCCACACCGCCATGCGGCGGCTGCTCACGGCGGCGTTCCACGGCGATGCGCTGAAGGGCTACGAACGCGGGATGGTGTCGATCACCGAGCGGCACATTGCGCGCTGGCCAATTGCGCGGCCCGTCCGGTTCTCGGAGCTGGCGCAGGACCTGGCGCGCGATGTGATCGCGACGACCGTGTTCGGGGTGACGGAGCCGGGACGGGTGGCGCGGCTGCAGCGCGCGCTCGACGAGCTCGACCGGGCGCTCAATTCCGTGGAGCTCTCCGTTAGGTTTGCGGCCGCAATCCTGATGCGCGGACGGTGGGCGCCGTTCGGGCGTATTCAGGCGATCCACGAGGAGATCGCGGCCGTGACGCGCGAGGAGATCGCCGAACGGCGTGCGGGGGCGGCTGCCCCGGGCGCGCGCGTGGACTGCCTACAGCACTTCCTGGACCTGAGGGATGACGGCGCGGGAAACGCTGACGTGCTCGAGGACGACGAATGGATCGTCGGCGCGATGCGTGTGTTGGTGATCGCCGGCTGGGCCACGACCGCCAACACGTTGGCCTGGGTTGCCGAGCGCCTGGCGCGCCATCCGGAAGCGCTTGCCCGCTGTCACGAGGACGACAGCGGCGCGTTTGCGATGGCGACCGTGCAGGAGACGCTGCGGATGCGCCCGCCGGTCCCGGTCACGCTGCGCTACGTGGCGCGCGACTACGACCTGAACGGCCTGCATGTCCCCAAGGGCACCCTGATCGCGGCCGACATCGAGCGGATGCACTATCGCTCGGACCTGTATCCCGAGCCGCGGAGCTTCAAGCCCGAGCGTTTCCTCGACAGCCGCCCCGGCACCTACACGTGGATCCCGTTCGGCGGCGGCGTGCATCGGTGCATCGGCGCCGGGTTCGCTTTGACCGAGGCACGCCTGATTCTCCAGACGATTCTCAAGCGGCTGACGATCGCCCCGGAGCGCTCCAGGGGCGAACCCTCGAGCCGGCGGAACCTGATCACGGCGCCGGCCCGGCGGGCCACGGTCACGCTGCAGTCCGCGGTGTAGGCCCTCCTCACGCCGCCTCGGGCACCGCTCGCTCGAGCGACGCCGGCTCCAGCTCCGGCTCACCGCGGGTATTGGTCGCGCGCAGCGCGATCAGGGCGGCGACCAGCAAGAAGGCGCTGCAGGCGAGGAGCGCACGGCCGAACCCGGATGTCAGCGCCTGCGCGAGCGTTGCATGAGCGTTCAGCAGGTGATGGGCGCGCGATGTGGAGACCGCGGAGAAGATCGCGATCCCAAGCGCACCGCCGAGCCACGTCGAGGTGTTGACGAGCGCCGCGGCCAGTCCGGCCTTGTCAGGCGGTACCCCAGCCTGGGCGGCGGTCGTGACGCCGACGAACACCGCGCCGAGGCCGAAGGACATGATCAGCAGTCCCGGCAGGAGGTCCGAGACGTACGAGCCGTGAACCGGGATGTGCGAGAGCCAGAACAGCCCGCCGGCCCCGATCAGCGCGCCGGCGACGATGATCGGGCGGGTCCCCGTGCGGGCGATCAGCTGGGCCGAGATGCCTGATGAGATCGCGACTCCGAACGCGGTCGGCACGTACGCGGATCCCGCCTGAATCTGCGAGTAGCCGAGCACGTTCTGCATGTACAGGGTGATGAAGAAGAACATCGCGTAGAAGCCGGCGATTGCGATCACCTGTGTCAGATCGGCCGCCGCCAGTCCATTGATGCGGAAGATCGAGAACGGGAACAGGGGGTTGCTGTGACGCCGCTCGTTGACGACGAAGGCGATCAGCAGAGCCGCGGCACCCGCAAATTCGCCGATCGTGCGGGCCTTGCCCCACCCGGCATCGGGCGCCTTGATCAATGTATAGATGAGCACCAGCATGCCCGAGGTCGCGAGGAGCGCCCCGAGCGCGTCGAAGTTGGCCAGCCGTGGCCGGCGCCGCTCGGCCGGGACCAGCTTGAATGCGGCGACCAGGTCCAGCGCGCAGACCGGCAGGTTCACGAAGAACACCCACCGCCAGCCGGGCCCTTCGGACAGCACCCCACCCAGGAACACGCCGAGCGCGGAGGCGAGTCCGGCCGTTGCTCCCCACAAGCCCAGTGCCTTTTGCCGGTCGCTGCCACTCGTGAACGAGGTCGTGAGGATCGACAGCGCCGCCGGCATCATCATCGCCGCGCCGATGCCCTGCGCCAAGCGGGCCCCGATCAGCATTCCTTCGCTGTCGGACAGGCCGCCCGTGAGGGACGAGATCGCAAACAGGGACGTGCCGGCGACGAGCAGTCGCCGGCGGCCGACAAGGTCGGCCGCGCGGCCGCCCAGCAGCATGAAGCCCCCATAGGTCAGGAGATAGCCGCTCAGCACCCACTGCAGGCTCTGCACGGAGAAGTGAAGGTGATGGCGGATCGACGGCAACGCGACGTTGACGATCGAGGCGTCGACGAAGTCAAGAAACGCGACGAAGCACAGGAACCCAAGCATGAGCTTGCCCCGCCGGGTCGCGAGGAGTGAGGGTTCGGCCGTTGTCGTGGTAGTCATGCGGGATCCTCCGTGCGGTCCGGGGAGTTAGTGAGCTGACTAACTTAGCAGAGCGAGGCTCCGGCATCGCGGCGCTATTCTCATAGTGAGATGACTGACTTAGCTCCAACCGCCAGCGGGAAGCAGCCCGGGCCGAGCGCCGGAAAGCGAGCGCGGCTGGTCATGGGCGCGCGCCAGGTTCTGCACGAGCAGGGCGTCGAAGCCACGACGATTGCGGAGATCGCAGAGGTTGCGGACGTGCCAGTCGGCAACGTCTATTACTACTTCAAGACCAAGGACGAGATCGTGGCGGCGGTGATCGAGTCCCATGCGCGCGAAGTCGAGGCCGCCCTGGCCTCGCTGGAGCGCCACCGGACCCCCAAGGCCCGGCTGAAGGCGTTCGTGCGGATGCTGGTCGAGCAGCGTGAGCTGGCCGCCCAATACGGCTGTCCGCAGGGCACGCTCTGCTCCGAGCTAGACAAGCGCGGGGACGGTCTGGGCAGTGCCTGCGGCCAGCTTCTCGAGCGCCCGATCGCGTGGGCCGAGCGACAGTTCCGTCTGCTCGGGCGCCGTGACGCGCGCGAGCTGGCGGTCGCGTTGATCGCCTCCTATCAGGGCATCTCGCTGCTCACGAACACCTTCCGGGACCCGGACCTGATGGTGAAGGAGGGCCGCAGGCTCGAGCGCTGGCTCGATTCGCTCGCCTGACTAGTCGCCCAGGATCTGCGCCGTAGCGTCGAGGACGGTGGGCTTGATCGCCTCCCAGCGGGCGGTCACCGCCTCGTGTCCCCAGACCGGGATCGCGAGCACCAGCCCCCGGATCAGCGAGACGACGCCGTCCAGCAGCGCGGGCAGCCGTGGGTCGCCCGCGAGCTGGGGGAACAGGGTGGCACCCGTGCCGACGATGATCTCCGTCAGCCGTTCCTCGAGCTGGCGCAGGACGGGCGCGAGCTCGGGCTCGTTCCAGACCGCGGCCCATAGCTGTGCGCCGGCCAGCGCCTGCGGTGAGGTGAACTCGACCCAGGCCTCGTCCAGCACCGCCTCGCGATGCTCCGGGGTCCGAAGCGCGGAGAAGTCGATCCGGTGCAGTGCGCGCTCGGCGAGGCGTAGTGCGACCTGGGTCACGGCCTCGACCAGCAGCGCCTCGCGTGTCTCGAAATGGTGCATGACCGTGCTCTGCGCGATCCCGACGCGCTCGGCCGCGCGACGGGTCGTCAGCGCCGCGTAGCCCTCTTCCACCAGCGTGTCGATCGTGGCGTCGATGATCGCCTGACGGGTCGTTGCGCGCTGCCGGGCGCGGCTCGTCGACGGTACAGAGGGCTCGCTCACGCTTTGGCCGATCATCTGATCGGTGAAATGCTACAGTCCCGCTCACCGATCACCTGATCGGCGAAAACTGTGGAGGTGACGGCGGTATGAGTGCAACTGCTCAGATGGCGCCTCGCGCGGACCGGGTGGGGAGGGTCAGCGGGACCCGGGTGGCCTACGACCTGCTGCTGCACGGGCTGCGAACGGACGGGCCACTGGTGCAGGGCGCGACGGGGACGGACATCGCGAGCTTTACGTTCAACCGCCGCAGGGCGTTCCTGCTCGCGCACCCCGATCTGGTCGACCATGTGCTGTTCGAGGCCGTCGAGCGCTACCAGAAGTCGATTGAGTACGAGCTCCTCCGCGCCGCCCTGGGACTCAGCCTGTTCACCGACGAAGGCGAGTCCTGGCGCCGGCACCGGATGCTGCTCAATCCGGTGCTGGCCAAGCGCCACCTCGAGAGTCTGTTCGAGCTGATGGTCGAGCCGGTCGAGACGTTCGTCGAGAAGCTCGATGACGGCTCTGACCGGATCGCGCTGGAGATGTCGGCGGGGATGACAGAGCTGACGCTTGACGTGGTCGGCTCGGCTCTGTTCGGGAGGGGCATGGCCGACCTGGCCCGGAGGATCGGCCGCAACGTCACGGTCGGGCTGCGTGGTGCCGAGCGCGCCACCCGGTTGATCCTGATCTTCAACCCGCCCGCCATGCTGGCGCGGGTGCTCGCGCTCGCGGTCAGGCACGTGCCGATCTGGCCGCCGCCCATCAGCGGACTGCACAACGTGCTGGCGACCGTGGACGAGACCGTCTGGGGAGTGATCCACGAGCGGCAGCGCCACCCGGGCCGCGACGATGATCTGCTCGGCCTGCTGCTGTCGGTGCGTGATGAGGACGGCGAGCGGCTGCCGCTGAAGCGCGTGCGGGACGAAGCCTGCACGTTCATGCTGGCCGGACACGAGACGACCGCGAATGCCCTCTCCTGGATGTGGTACCTGCTGGCGCTGAATCACGAGGCCCGCGACCGCATGCTGGCCGAAGTGGACGAGGTCCTCGGCGGACGGCGGCCCACGTTCGCCGACGTGGAGCGGCTGCAGTGGACCCAGGCCTGCTTCCTCGAGGCGATGCGTGTGTTCCCGCCCGCCTGGATCATCCCGCGCGAGTGCGTCGCGGACGATGAGATCGCCGGCCACAAGCTCAGGAAGGGAGACTCGGTCCTGATCCCGATCCACGCCCTTCACCACGATGAGCGCTTCTGGCCCGAGCCGGAGGTCTTCGACCCCACGCGCTTTTTGCCGGAGAACGCCCGCGAGCATCATCGCTGCGCCTACCTGCCGTTCGGCGCCGGCAGGCGGGTCTGCGCGGGCAAGGCGTTCGCGGTGATCGAAGGGACGATCGTGACCGCGATGATGAGCCAGCGCTTCACGTACGAGCTCGTCCCGGGCCATCCCGTCGAGCCCGAGGCGACGCTGACGCTGCGCCCGCGGCACGGCCTGCCGATGATCGCGCGGCGGCGTGCCGCGGCGCGTCTGCCCGAGGCGGCGGCTGCATGAGCAGGCCGGACCACGAAGTCGTCGTGATCGGTGCCGGCTTCTCCGGGATCGGGGCGTCGATCCGCCTCCAGCGGGCCGGGTTCGACGACCATGTGCTCGTCGAGGAGGGAGACGATGTCGGCGGCACCTGGTACTGGAACCGGTACCCGGGCGTCGCCGTCGACATCCCGTCGTTCAGCTATCAGTTCTCGTTCGAGCGAAGCACCCACTGGTCCCGGGTCTACGCGCCGGGCGAGGAGCTGTACGCGTATGCGAGGCATTGCGCGCGGAAATACGGGGTCAGGGACCGGGTCCGGTTCGGGACGCGGATCGTGCGCGCACAGTTCGACGACGACGCGCATCTGTGGCAGCTCGAGACCGAGGCGGGCGATCAGATCAGCGCCCGGTTCGTGATCGGCGCGACCGGGGTGCTGACGCAGCCCAAGCCCCCGGAAATCCCCGGCCTGGAGCGGTTCGGGGGCGAGACGGTGCACACCGCGCGCTGGGACGACGAGATCGACCTGGGGGACAAGCGGGTGGCGGTGATCGGCACCGGCGCCTCGGCGGTGCAGGTGATCCCGGAGCTCGCGCCGGCCGCCCGGCGCCTGCTCGTGTTCCAGCGCACCCCGATCTGGTGCCTGCCGAAGCCCGACGCGGCGCTGCCGGCGCCGCTTCGATGGCTGATGCGCCGCGTGCCGCTCGGTGACCTCGCGGCGCGCCTGGCCAGTCAGGCGTTCGTGGAGCTGACGTTCCCGCTCCCCGCCCACTTCAACGGCGTGCTTCCGTTTGCCACGCTCGCGGAGCGCGCCGGCCGCGCGTTCCTGCGGGAGCAGGTCCACGACCCGGTCCTGCGCGAGAGGCTGACCCCGCAATACGCCGTCGGCTGCAAGCGGCCGAGCTTCCACAACGAGTACCTGGCGACCTTCAACCGCGACAACGTCGCGCTCGTGACCGAGCCGATCCAGCGCATCACGCAGACCGGCGTCCGGACCTCCGACGGCACGCTGCACAAGGTCGACGTGCTGATCCTCGCGACGGGCTTCAAGGTGTTCGAGACCGGGAACGTGCCGCCATTCCCGATTCGCGGCAGCGACGGGCTCGACCTCGAGACGTGGTGGGACGAGCACCGCTTTCAGGCCTACGAGGGCATCAGCGTGCCCGGCTTCCCCAACTTCTTCAGCGTGCTGGGGCCCTACGGCTACAACGGATCCTCGTACTTCACGCTGATCGAGAACCAGACGCGGCACATCCTGCGCTGTCTGAAGCGCGCACGGCAGGAGGGGGCGACCCGCGTGGAGGTCCGCCGCGAGGCCAACGACCGCTACTTCCGCTCGATGCTCGCTCGCCGGGGCAACCAGGTCTTCTGGCAGGACAGCTGCTCGGTGGCCAACAGCTACTACTTCGACAAGCACGGTGACGTCCCGTTCCGCGCCTCGCCCACGATCGAGACCACCTGGCGGAGCGCGCGGTTCGACCTGGACGACTATCGCTTCGAG
Source organism: uncultured Actinomycetes bacterium (assembly GCA_963822725.1). Lineage (GTDB taxonomy): Bacteria > Actinomycetota > Thermoleophilia > Solirubrobacterales > Solirubrobacteraceae > Palsa-465. The sequence goes on along the minus strand of CAWGIR010000004.1, from coordinate 1,672,757 downwards.
ACCGCGGCCGCGCGCGAGGCGGTGGCTGCATGAAGGTGAAGGGCTCGAGGGCGCTCATCACCGGCGCCGGCAGCGGAATCGGGAAGGCGACCTCGCTCCGGTTCGCCCGGCAGGGGGCCGAGGTCGTATGCGTGGACATCGACGGCTCCTCGGCCGCCGCGACGGCCGAGGAGTGCGGCGGCGGCACGGTCGCCCGGCAGTGCGATGTCAGCGACGCCGCCGCCGTGCGCGAGCTGGCCGAAGCAGTCGAAACCGACCAGGGCCCGGTCGACGTGCTGGTCAACAACGCCGGGGTGGGGATCGGTGGCCCGTTCCTGGCCGCGGAGCCCGAAGACTGGGACTGGCTGATCGGGGTCAACCTGAACGGCGTCGCCTACGGCTGTCACGCCTTCGGCGTGCGGATGGTCTCGCGCCGACGGGGGCATGTGGTCAACGTCGCGTCGGGCGCCGCGTACATGATGAGCCGCGACCTGGCCGCTTATTGCGCCTCCAAGGCTGCTGTGTTTGCCCTCTCGCGATGCCTGCGCGCCGACTGGGCCGCCTCGGGCGTGGGCGTCAGCGTGGTCTGCCCGGGCGTGATCAACACGCCGATCGCGGCCCACAGCCGGATGGTGGGAGAACTGGCCGCGCGCGCGGAGCGCGCCGCGGGAGCGCTGCGCTTCGGCCACTCGCCGGACCTGGTCGCCAAGGCGATCGCCGGCGCCGTGGAGCGAAACCGGGAAGTCGTTCCGGTGGGGCTCGAGTCGGAGCTGGCCTACCGGCTGCTTCCGTTCGTACCCGGGCGCATCCAGGGCCTGGCGACGCGGACGCCGCTGCACCGGCTGGTCGTGTAGGGGCTGCGCCCGGGGCGATCCCGGGGCGGCGGCTAGCATCGGTGCTCAATGATCGAGTCGCCCGCAGCCGAGCTCGAGGGACGTGATGGTCGCGCACGGACGCGTCCGGCGATCGTCGCCGTCGACGACGAGCCGGCCGTGCTGGCCGCCGTCGCCCGCGACCTGAGACGCGGCTTCGGCGAGCGCTACCGGATCCTCCGGGCGGGTTCGGGCGCCGAGGGTCTCGAGATCCTCAGGGACATCCGTACGCGCGGAGATCAAGTCGCGCTGTTGGTCGCCGACCAGCGGATGCCAGGTTTGTCCGGCACCGACTACCTGGTGCAGGCGCGCGAGGTCGTCCCGGAGGCCAAACGGCTCCTGCTGACCGCCTACGCCGACACGCAGGCGGCGATCCAGGCCATCAACGAGGTCAACCTCGACTACTACCTGCTGAAGCCGTGGGACCCCCCAGAGGAGCAGCTGTTCCCCGTGATCGAGGATCTGCTGACGACCTGGGAGGCCGGGGCGGCGCTCGAGTCCGGGGGCGTGCGCGTGATCGGTCACCGCTTCTCCCGCCACTCCCACGACATCCGCGACTTTCTCGCCCGCAACCGGGTCCCGGCGCGCTGGCTGGACATAGAGACCGACGCCGAGGCACGCGAGCTGCTGGCCGTGGCTGGGGTCGAAGCGGAACGGGTCCCGGTCGCGCTGCTGGAGGATGGCTCGATCCTCGAGCAGCCGACGACGTTCGAGCTCGCGTCGCGGCTTGGGATCTCGGCCGAGCCCGCGGGCGACCACTACGACCTCGTGATCGTGGGCGGCGGCCCCGCGGGTCTCGCCGCCGCCGTGTACGGCGCATCGGAGGGGCTTCGCACGGTGATGGTCGAGCGAGAGGCTCCCGGCGGCCAGGCCGGACAATCCAGCCGCATCGAGAACTACCTCGGCTTCCCCGCCGGGCTGAGCGGATCCGATCTGGCCAGGCGGGCCACCGACCAGGCGCGGCGGCTCGGGGCCGAGCTGGTCACCGTGCAGGAGGCGAGCGGGCTCCGGGTCGAGGGCTCCGGCCGGCTTGTCCAGCTGACGGGCGGGAGCACCTTGAGCGCCAACACGGTACTCGTGGCCTCGGGGGTCTCCTATCGCCAGCTCGACGCGCCGGGATTTGCCGAGCTGACCGGCGCGGGCATCTATTACGGCGCCGCGCTGACGGAGGCCCGCGCATGTGCGAACCAGCACGTGGTCGTGATCGGTGGCGCCAACTCCGCCGGCCAGGCGGCGGTCTACTTCAGCGATTACGCCGGCAGGGTGACGATGCTGGTCCGGGGCGATTCGCTGTCGAAATCGATGTCCCACTATCTGATCGAGCAGATCGCGGCGCTCGACAACGTCGAGGTGCGGACGGGGGCCGAGGCCGTCGCCGCCGAAGGGCAGGACGGGCACCTTCACTCTCTGACGATCAGTGACGCGCACGGGACGGAGACGGTCGAGGAGGTCGACGCGTGCTTCGTCTTCATCGGGGCTGTTCCCCGCACGGAATGGCTCTCTGCCGTCGTCGCGCGCGACGAGCGGGGCTTCATTCTCGCGGGGCACGAGGTCAGGGATCATGGTTGGCCGCTCCCGCGCGATCCGTTTCTGCTCGAGACGAGCGTCCCGGGCGTGTTCGTAGCCGGCGACGTCCGTGCCCGTTCGATCAAGCGGGTCGCCAGCGCGGTCGGCGAGGGCTCGATGGCCGTCTCCCTGATTCACGAGTATCTGGCGAGCACGTGAGCGGGCCTGAACATCCGTCGATCGCGGAGCTCCGCCGGATCAACCTGTTCGACGACCTCTCAGACGAGCAGCTCGAACCGTGGCGGCAAGCCGCCGAGGTCCGCGAGCTGCCGGCCGATTCCGTCGTGGCCGACGCCGGGGCGGCGCGGGAGTTCATGCTCCTGCTGGACGGGGTCGTGCAGGGCCTGGTTGTCGAGGCCGGCAGGGTCGAACCGGTTACGCGCCAGGTCGCTCCGACCTGGATGGGCGCGATCCCGGTTCTCACCGAGACGGGCTTCGCGGGGAAGATGGTGGCCGACACGGACGTGCGCCTCGCCGTGATCCCATCGGAGGACTTCATCGAGCTCGTGCTCGGCGATCGTCAGATTCACCGCCGGGTGATGCGGGCGATTCGCCCCGTCGCGAGCCGGATCGCGGCGCGCGAGCAGACCCGCGAGCGGATGGCCTCGCTGGGCACGATGTCCGCGGGCCTGGCGCACGAGCTCAACAATCCCGCCGCGGCGGCCCGGCGGGCCTCCTCGGATCTCGCCGAAGCACTAGACGTCCTGGCCTCGACGATCGGCCGGTTCGTCGAGTTGGGAATCGAGCGCGAGCAAGCGCGGGAGCTTGTCGCCATGCAGCAGGAGGCGATCGCCCGCGCCAAGTCCCAGGACTCGCTCTCCGCGCTCGACGCCGCCGATGCCGAGGATGTCCTGCTCGAGGCGCTCGAGCGCCTGCAGGTCCCCGAGCCCCATCGCCTGACGGAGCCGCTTTCCTCGGCGGGCATCGATGCCCCGTGGCTCGATCGGCTCGCGGGAATCGCCGGACCCGGGACGAGCGCCGCAATTGCGTGGATCGCCGCGTCGCTCACGGCGCGGGAGCTGGCCGGGGAGATCGCAGAGTCGACCGACCGGATGGGCAAGCTCGTCAAGGCGATCAAGGCGTACGCGTTCATGGACCGCGGCGAGTTGGTGGAGACCGACATCCACGAGGGGCTCGAGACGACCCTCGTGGTGCTGGGTCACAAGCTCAAGCACACCTCGATCGAGGTGCAGCGCGAGTACGACCGCTCATTGCCGAAGCTGACCCTGCGGGGCTCGGAGCTCAACCAGGTGTGGACCAACCTGCTGGCCAACGCGATCGAGGCCCTCGGCGACAGCGGCACGATCCAGGTGGTCACCTCGCGCGACGGGGTCTGTGCCCGGGTCGACATCATCGACGACGGACCAGGGATCCCGGAGGAGATCCGCGACCGGGTGTTCGACCCGTTCTTCACCACCAAGGATGTGGGCGAGGGAACCGGACTGGGTCTCGACACCGCCCGCCGGATCGTCACCGACCGGCTAGGCGGCTCGATGGAGTTCGACTCCGTCCCGGGACGGACCGCGTTCCGGGTGTGGCTGCCGCTCGACGGCGCCGGGCCCAGGGCTCGCTAACCCGCGGCGAAGGGGCCCTCGAGCACGATCGATCCCGGCCGCGCAGGGTCGGCGGTCGTTTCGAGCGTGATCAGCAACCGGCGGTAGTGGGTGGCGTTTGCCGGCAGGCCTCCGGCGGTGTCCAGGTGGCCGTTCTTGCCGACTCCCGGGTTGACGAACCCGAGCCGGACCGCATCAGTCGGCGAGTTGTACAGCCAGACCGCGTAGGCGTCGTGCCTGGTGTTCCGCGGCAGGCCCTTGCCGAGGATCGCAATCGCTTCGTTGTTGCCCCGGCGAACGATTTCGCCGACCCCGACCAGGCTGGGTTTGCCCGTGGGGGACGTGAGCCGGATCCGGGCCACGGGACGGGGGATCACGTTGGTCCGGGTCGTGCTCGTCGTGACGTGCTTGCCGCCCGAGCAGCCGGCGACGATGAACGCGGCAGCGATCGCCGCGCACAGGCTCCGGTGGGGAATGGACCGACGACGAGGTGTCATCGGGGCGGTTAGGGTAGAGCACGCGGCGTGCGCGGCTCGGGGCGCCAGCCGCTGTCGGGATCACGCCCGATCCGATTGCGCAGCACGCCGATCCCCTCGATCTCGAGCTCGACCACGTCGCCGAGGAGGAGATAGCGGTCGAGTTCGAGGCCGCACCCTCCGCCCACGGTGCCGGTGCCGAGCAGCGTTCCCGCCGGGAGGTTCTCTCCCGTCGACGCCCAGGCCACGAGCTCCTCGATCGACCATGTGATTGTTGCGGTCGATCCCTCCGCCCAGGTCTCGCCGTTGACGCGGGCCCGCATCGCGAGCGCTCCGGGATCGAGCGCGTCCAGCGTGACGATGCGGGGGCCGACCGCCGAGGCGAAGTGCTTACCCTTCGAGGGGCCCAGCCTCGCGCCCATCTCCCGGAACTGGATGTCGCGAGCGCTGAAGTCGTTCAACACGGTCAGGCCGAGGATGTGCTCGCGCGCCCGCTCCGGCGTCAGGTTGCGAGCGGGGCGGCCGATCACGATGCCGAGCTCGAGCTCGAAGTCGATCTGCTCGCTGTAGGCGGGCCAGGGGACCTCGTCGTCGGGTCCCAGAATCCCCTGGACGCTGCCCATGTAGGAGACGGGAAGCTCATACAGCACATCCGGGACCGGCGCGTTTCGGCGCTCGTAGGAGAAGCGGAAGTGCTCCTCGAACGCCATGAAGTCGCGGTAGGCGGGAGGGTCGACCGGGGCGATCAGGTGCGGCTCGCCGGGGAGGAACGCGTCTTCCGATTCGAGCGCCGCCTCGACGACGCGGCCGAACTCGTGACCGCCCTCGAGCGCCGCCGTCAGGCTGCCCGGCACGATCGCCGCCGCAAGCTCCCGCGAACGGGAAGCGCTCGCGCCGCGCCGCTGCAGCCGCAGCTGCTCGGCGCGCCGCAGGTCGATCCAGCGCGTGGGCGCCTCGTCCCGCGCGATCACGATGCGCGGCTCGGCGCCGTCCGGACCGTTGAGGGCTATGCGTCCGATGAACACTAGGTGAAGCTCCGCGCGTACAGCTCCTCGGCGATTGCGAGCGACGAGGTGGCGCCTGGCGAGGGCGCATTTCGCACCCAGGTGACGGGGCCGCTGCAGGAGAGCCGGAAATCGTCGACCAGCTTCCCATCCAGATCGACCGCCTGCGCCCTGACGCCGGCGGGCGCCCGCTCGCAGTCGCGCATGCTCAGGGAGGGGACGTAGCGCTGGGCCTCGTGGATGAACGCGCGCTTGGAGGCGGTCCGGGCCAGCTCCTTCACGCCCGCCCGCCAGTGGCGGAGCATCATCCGCCGCGTTCCGGGCCAGGCGAGCGAGTCGAGCAGGTCACGCCGGTTGAAGGCCGTGCGCCGGTATCCCTCGCGGGCGGTCGCGAGCACCGCGCCCGGCCCGATCAGCACGTCCCCGGCGATCCGCTTTGTCAAATGGACGCCGAGGAATGGAAGCGAGGGGTCCGGCACGGGGTAGATGAGGCCACGGATCCGGGAGGCCTTCTCGGGAGGCAGCTTCCAGTATTCGCCGCGGAACGGGACGATGCGCGGTTCCGGCGGTTCTCCCGATGCGACCGCCAGCCGGTCCGCCTGCAGCCCGGCACAGACGATCACGCGGTCGGCGCCGAGCTCCTCGCCGCCGGTGAGCGTCACGTGTGCCCCGGTGGCGGTCGGATCGACCTTCGCCGCGGTCCCGCCGAGCCGAACGGTGCCGCCCCTTGCTTGCAGGTCTTCGCCCAGCGCTCGAGCCACCGCCGCGAAATCGACCACTGCGCTCGTGGGGGAGTGAAGCGCGGCGACGCCGCGCACGGCGGGTTCGAGCTCGTGCAGCTGCGCCTCGTCGAGACGGCGCAAGCCTGGCACGCCGTTCGCGGCGGCGCGGTCGGCAAGGCGCTCCAGGCGATCGAGCTCGGTGGTGCCGGTCGCCACGACCACCTTGCCGCACTCGTCGTAGGGGATGCGCTGCTCAATGCAGAACGCTTTCAGCAGCCCGACGCCGCGACGACACAGTCGCGACTTGAGCGAGCCCGGCTCGTAGTAGAGCCCGGCGTGCACGACCCCGCTGTTATGAGCGGTCTGGTGCTGGGCCAGCGAGCGTTCCTTCTCGATCACGACAACCTCCGCGTCGGGCCTTTGGATCGCGACCGTCCGGGCGGTGGCGATCCCGATGATGCCGCCACCGACCACGACCACACGCATGCTGCCATCCTCCCAGGATGGCGCTGCTCGAGGTTCCGGGCCACGACGTCATCGGGGTACGGGCCGACAACCCGGGGCCCTTCACGCTGAGCGGCACCAACTCGTGGATTGTGGGCCGTAATCCCGCCTGGCTGATCGATCCCGGGCCGGATCTGCCCGAGCACGTGGAAGGCCTCTTGCAGCAGATCGATCTTCGCGGCGGCCTGGGGGGTATTGGGTTAACGCACTTTCATGCCGATCACATAGGTGCCATGCCCCGGGTGCGCGAGCATCACCCGGACACTCCCGTTGCCACGGGGCATGGCTCAGACTCCCGCCTGGGGGAGGTGGCGCTCGAGGATGGCGGTCGGTTCGGCCCCCTCGAAGCGCTCTCGACGCCCGGCCACGCCTCGGGGCATCTCGCGTTCATCGCCGCCGGAGTGGGTTTCACGGGCGACGCCGTGCTGGGCGAGGGCAGCGTGTTCATCGCGCCGGGGCCGGGCGCGCTGATCGGCTACCTGCAGGGGCTGGAGCGTCTGCGGGCGCGGAACCTTGACGTTCTCTGCCCAGGGCATGGTCCGCTGATCACCGACCCGAACGTCAAGCTCGGGGAGTACATCGAGCATCGGCTCGACCGCGAGCGACGCCTTTTGGGCGCGCTGGCAGCCGGTCACCGGAACGTGCAGGAGCTGCTCGACGAGGTCTGGGACGACGCGCCGCCCGAGCTCCGTCCAGCGGCAGCCGTGACGCTGGCCGCGCACCTTGACAAGCTCGAGGAGGAAGGCCGCCTCCCCGCCGGGGTGGAACGGCCGACGATCCCTGAGGGGCTGGCCGGCTAGTCCGGGAGACCCACGAGCGCTACCAGCGCGAGCCGAAGCGACGCGGGCGGGGGCTCTTGCCCCGGATCCCGCCACTGCTGCTGCCGGTCTGCGTGCCGGGGGAGGTGCCCTGCGAGGACGCACCCGTTTGCCCGTCACCCTGCGCGCCCTGGCCGCTGCCCGTGCTTGCAGGCGATTGGCTGACGGCCGGCTGTGTCGCCGTCCCCGCGCATGCAGCGGTGCCGGTGCTGGGGCTCGCGGCGGTGGTGGTGGCGGTGTTGCTGGAGGCGTCGGCAGTGGCGGTGGTGGTGCTGGGGGTGTTCTCGCTCCCCGCAGGCTGGGTGACGCTCGTGACCAGTGCGACGATGACGCCGCCGGATGAATTCGCGGTGGTTGTGGTGGTGCAGCCTGCAGTCCCGGACCCCGAACCTCCCTGCGTGTACGTGTCGGCGCCACCGGTGCTCGAATTACTCGATGCGCTCGAGACCCCGCCCGAGGATCGCCCGGCCTGGGCGGCCGAACCGCCGCTCGACGCGGATCCCGCGGTGCTCCCCGGCCCGGCGCCGGCAGCGTGATGCGCGGCAGTACGGTGGGCCTTCTGCGGCGGGGCAACTCGGACCGCAGCGGCGCGGGCGAGGTGATGCGCGGCTGGGCGCGCCGCCGCGCGGGCGTGATGCACGGGTGCGGGGGCCGACCGCGTCGCGAGGTCGACGGCACCTCCGGCCGTGATCACCGCCGCCGCGACCAGTGCCGTCACGTGCCCGGCGCCGATCCCCATCAGCCCGGCAGAGGCGACCGCGCCGCTCGTGGTCGCCGCGGCCCCGCCGGCCGCCGCTCCTCCGGCCGCAGCGCTGCCGCTCGTACCGCTGCCCACGCCCAGCAGCTTGGCGATCAGTCCGAGCGGTCCGATACTCGGCGCGAGCGCGGCCAGCTGCTTGGAGAGCCCGCGTACCTGGTTGCGGTACTCGCGGCAGCCGGCGCAGTCACGTAGGTGGCGGCGCGCGAGTGCATTCGGCCGGACGCCCTGGTCGTGGGCGAGCGCCAGCTTCTCCCGGATCTCGATGCAGGCGGTGTCCCGGGCCTCGAGCGCCTGAGCCAGACTGATCCGAGCGCGCACCAGCAGCGATTTCACGGCCGGGACCGAGACTTGGAGTACGTCGGCGACATGGGCGTAGGACATGCCTGAGAGCTCGCGGAGCAGGAGCGCGGAGCGCTGCTGCTCCGGCAGCCGGCCGACATCTGTGACGAGGCGGCGTAGCGATTCCCGCTGCTCGCTCTCGACGACCGGGTCGTGCTCCCGGGGCCGTGTCAGCTGGAGCAGCTCCAAGGTGGGCGGGTGCGAGGGCCGACGGAGCTCGTCGACGCAGCGATTGCGCGCGACGCGATACAGCCACGGCCGCAGACTAAGCTCGCGATCGTTTGAGCGAAGCCCCCGGTAGGCCCGGACGAACACCTCCTGAAGCAGATCCTCGGCCTCCGACGGCGCACTGGGAATCATCTGGCGCATGTACGCCAGCAAGCGCTGGCGGTAGCGGTCATGGATTACGCGGAAGGCGTCGTCGTTTCCGGCGCGGAACACGGCCACGAGTTGCTGATCCGAGCGCAGGCGAAGCAGTGGCGTGCCGATCGAGACGCGGGTGCGTCCCACCCCAGTCCCTGCTTGGATAGCGGAGGCTTCCACGTGTTCCCTCGCCAACTCTAACGCTTGGCGAGGCTGAAAGTTTCCGTCTCAGGCCGGCGCTCAGGCCAGCGAGACCATCACGTGCTTGATCTCCGTGTAGTCCTCGAGGGCGTAGATGCTGAGGTCCTTGCCGTAGCCGGACTGCTTGAAGCCGCCGTGGGGCATCTCCGAGGCGAGCGGGATGTGGTCGTTGATCCACACGCAGCCGAACCGCAGCGCGTTCGCGACGCGCATCGCCCGAGCGACATCGCGTGTCCACACCGAGGAGGCGAGCCCGTACGGGGTGCCGTTCGCCCATGCGATGGCCTCGGCTTCGTCGCTGAACCGCTGGACGGTGATCACCGGGCCGAAGATCTCGCGCTGGATCATCTCGTCCTCCTGTTGCAGGCCGGCGACGACCGTGGGCTCGAGGTAGAAGCCCGGTCGCTCCGGCTCGCCCCCGCCCACCGCGACCTCGGCGTGGGCGGGCCTGCGCTCGAGGAATCCCTCCACTCGCTCGCGCTGCCGCTTTGAGTTGAGCGGGCCGAGGGTCGTGTCCTCGGAGCTGGTGTCGCCGATCACGAGCGCCTTGGCCTGCTCGGAGAGGCCGTTGACGACGTCGTCGTGAACCTTGGCTCCGGCGAGCACGCGGGTGGCGGCCGTGCAGTCCTGGCCGGCGTTGTAGTAGCCCGTGCCTGCGATCGTCTCGAGTGCCGTCTCGAGCTCGACGTCGTCGAACACGACCACCGGCGCCTTGCCGCCCAGCTCGAGATGGACGCGCTTGAGGGTGTCGGCGGCGTTCTTCGCGATCCACTTGCCGGTGTCAACGGATCCGGTGAGGGACACCATGTCGACCTGGGGGTGGGTGACGAGCGCCCGGCCGGCAGGGTCGCCGTGCCCGGTGATGACGTTGAGCACGCCCTTGGGGAAGACTTCGGCGGCCAGTTCGGCGAGCCTCAGGGCGGTGACGGGGGTGGTCTCGGCCGGCTTGAGCACCACCGTGTTACCCGCCGCCAGGGACGGTCCGATCTTCCAGATCGCCATCATCAGCGGGTAGTTCCAGGGCGCGATCTGGCCGATGACCCCGACGGGTTCGCGCCGGATGATCGAGGTGTAGCCGCTCGTGTACTCGCCCGCGGCACGTCCCTCGAGGCAACGAGCCGCACCCGCGAAGAAGCGCAGGTTGTCGACCATGAACGGAAGCTCGTCCTCGCGCACTGCGGCAACGGGCTTGCCGGCGTTGGCGGACTCGAGCTCGGCGATCTCCTCGCCGTGTTCCTCGATCACGTCGGCCAGCCTCAGCAGCGCCGCCGCGCGCTCCCCGGGGGTCGTCGTCGCCCAGCCGTCTTCGAACGCCCTGCGCGCGGCAGCGACCGCGTTTTCGACATCTCTTTCCGTCGACAGGGGGGCTTGGGCGATCGTGTCCCCGGTCGACGGGTCGAGCACCTCCTCCAGCTCCCCGTCGACTGGGTCTACGAACTGGCCGTCGATGAAGTTCTGGAGCGTGCGCACCGGGCAAACCTACCACCGGGTGGGTGGGACGCCAGGGCGCATCTGGGGATGGCACCACGCGCCCCGTTGGATAATCCGGGGATGGATCCTGCCTCCGGCATCGGGATTCCGGTCGCCTTCGGAGCCGGCCTGATCTCGTTTCTCTCGCCGTGCGTGCTGCCGCTCGTGCCGGGCTACATCTCGGCGGTGGCGGGCGTTTCGCCTGCGGAGATTCGTGCCCGGCAGGTGATCGGCCCTTCGCTGGCGTTCGTGGGCAGCTTCTCGTTCATCTTCATCGCGCTCGGGCTGCTGGGACAGCAGGCGCTGCGCTCGACGCTGACCGGGCCGACCGCGCTGAAGGTGTGCGGTGCACTGATCGTCGTCATGGGGGCGCTGTTCGTGCTCGCGCCGTTCGTCCCGCGGCTGGGTCGCGAGTGGCACGTCGGGCAGCTGATGAAGCGCGCAGGCCGAGGAGGTCCGGTGGTGACCGGTGCGGCGTTCGCGCTCGCGTGGACACCATGCACCGGCCCGACCCTGGGCGCGATCATCACCGCGGCGGGGGCGTCCAGACATGCCGCCCACGGCGCGTTCCTGCTCGCCGTGTACTGCCTTGGCCTCGGTCTGCCGTTCCTGATCACGAGTCTCGCCTTCGGGACGGTCACCTCGGCGCTGGCGGTCGTCAAGCGGCATTACCCGATCGTGATCGGCGTCGGCGGCGTCGTCCTGATCGGGATGGGCGTCCTGATCTGGACCGGTGAGTTCACAACCCTGAACGTCACGGTGAATCACTGGCTGCAGGACGTGGGGCTGCCCAATCTGAATAGCGATACGTAGGGGGCGCCCGGGCGCCGGGGCCGCCTGGGGCCGCTGGGGCGCCGGGGCCGCGGGGGGGCGGGGGGCCGCCGGGGCGCCGAGGCCGCCGGGGCGCGGCGGGCCGCCGGGGCGCCGAGGCCGCCGGGGCGCCGAGGCCGCCGGGGCGCCGAGGGCGCCGGCGCGCCCCGAATCGCTCTAGCGTTCCAAAGCTCCAGGGATGGGTGACGCTTAGGAACGCTACGGCCGAATAATCGCCCTGACGTTCCAAAGCCCGCCGGCCGGCGCGCGCTTTGGAACGCTAGGGCTATCCAGATCCGATCCGACCGCATCGCCGCCCTCCGCATTGAGGCACTTGACGACTACTACGTCGCACGATATATTGCCGGACGTAGTATGACCCGACAAACCTCAACGGATCTCGACGACCTCGGCCGCTTCAACGAGCCCTCGCTGCTGGTGCTCTCGAGTCTGGCCGACGGCCCAAAGCACGGCTATGCGATCACCAAGGACGTACGGGCGCTGGCGGGTGTCGATCTCGGACCAGGAACCTTGTATGGGTCGCTGTCGCGGCTCGAGGAGCGCGGTCTGATCGAGGCCCTCCCGGCCGAGGACCGCCGCCGCCCTTACCGGCTCACCGGTGCCGGCGCACGCGTTCTCGAGCAGCGGCTGGTGGCGATCGAGCGCGTGGCGTCGATCGGTCTCAAACGCCTGCGCGGGGTGACGGCGTGATGCTCAGGCTCTGTCGCTGGGCGCTCTTCCTCTATCCGCACGCGTGGCGGGCCCGCTACGAGGCCGAGCTGGAAGCGCTGCTCGAGCTACGGCGACTGTCGCTGGGGACGCTGCTCGACCTGCTGCGGGGAGCATTCGACGCCCACCTCCATCCGGGGGCCATGAGTAGCTCGCCACGCCAACGGATGCGGGGCACGATCGCCGCGACGCTCAGTTGCTGGGTGGCCGTCGTGCTGATCGGGGCCTCGTTCGCCAAGGGAACCGAGGACAAGCCGTTCCGCGGGGTGACGCCCTCGCACCCGGCGGTTGGCGACGCGCGGCTTCTGATCGTCATTCTCGGAATCGCGAGTGGGCTCGTGGTGGCGGTCGCAGGCGCGCCGCTTGCGTGGTGCGTGGTGCGGCAGGCATGGCGCGAACGGACGCCATCCCTGGTGAGGGCGATCGGGGCCGCAGCGGCCGGTCTTGCCTTGTTCGCGTCCGTGACGGGCTGCCTGGCGGTGCTAGCTCATCACGGACCAATCGGAGCACTGCTTGGCCACGCCCTGTTCGTGGTCTACGGTGGCATCGCCGCAGCAATCGCGGTGGTGTTCGCATTTGCCGCAAGGGCCGCGGTGATGACTGCCAGATTCCGCGGCGTTCAGCTGGTCGTGGGGGTCGGCGGCGCGTGGCTGCTCGCCCGGCTGCTGGCGGCAATGACGCTGGCGGTCGTGCTGTACACGGTGCTACTGGCCATCGACGCGCCAGGGGCCGCGGCACAGCCGAACGGACCGCTGAGCGTGAGCACGACGGTGATGCTCGCCTCGCAGGCAGCGGGCATGACGCTCGCGAGCTGGGTGGCTGCGATCTCGGCGCGCCGCGGGATGCGGGCGCTTCGCGACCACTGAGCAGCAGCCCCGTCGGCAGGAATGCATAGGCTCCCGGGCGCGTGAGCCCGAGCGTCCCAATCCCACCTCACGACGTACCGCTTACCGGGGGCTCGCCGTTTCCGCGGATCGCCGCGTATGCCTTCCTGTCGGACTGCCACACGTGTGCGCTGGTGGCGCCGGACGGGAGCATCGAGTGGATGTGCGTCCCCCGATTCGACTCGCCGAGTGTTTTCGGCGCGCTGCTCGATCGCGAGGCGGGCTCATTCCGGGTGGGGCCGTACGGGCTCGTGGTGCCCGAGTCGGTTCGCTACATGCCGGGGACGATGATCCTCGAGACGATCTGGATGACCCCATCCGGCTGGATCCTGGTGCGGGACGGCATGACCATCGGGCTGTGGCACGACCAGCACGCCGACGAGACATCGCACACGCGCCCTCCCACCGACTACGACGCAGACCACATGCTGATCCGCACGGTGGAGTGCCTCCAAGGCCAGGTGCAGATCGAAGCCGTATGCGAGCCGATGCTGAACTACGGCCGTGACGCCGTCACCTGGCAGATGCTCAGCGACGACTGGAGCGCCGCGGAGGCCGTCTGCGGCGAGGAGTCGGTACGCCTGTTCTCCGATTTGCGGATCGGGATCGAGGGCAACCGGGCTCGCGCTCGCCACACGCTGGCCGAAGGGGAGCGGCGGTACCTCGCGCTCGGGTGGGCGCACGGCATCGACGGCCCGGCGGACAGCGAGGATGCCCACCGGCGCCTGGAGACGACCGCGCACTACTGGCGCAACTGGCTGGCCGGCGGGCGGTTCCCGGATCACCCCTGGCGCGGGTACCTCCAACGCTCGGCGCTGACGCTGAAGGGCCTCACCTACGCGCCGACCGGCGCGACCGTGGCGGCCGCCACGACCTCGCTCCCCGAGACGTTGGGGGGCGAGCGCAACTGGGACTACCGCTACTGCTGGATGCGTGATGCGTCCTTCACGCTGTGGGGATTGCACGCACTCGGCCTCGACTGGGAGGCCGATGACTTCATGCAGTTCGTCGCGGACCTGGCGCGCAACGAGGACGGCGGCTTGCAGATCATGTACGGCGTCGGCGGCGAGCGCGACCTGCACGAGCTGACGCTCGACCATCTCTCCGGCTACGAGCAGTCAAAGCCCGTGCGGATCGGCAACGGCGCCTACTGCCAGCGCCAGAACGATGTCTATGGCGCCGTGCTCGACTCCGTCTACCTGCACTCGAAGGTGGGGGGGCATATTCCGCAGCGGCTCTGGCCGGTACTGAAGGACCAGGTCGAGCGGGCGATGGAGGTCTGGGATCAACCGGATCAAGGGATCTGGGAGACCCGGGGGGAGCCGAAGCACTACGTCTCTTCGAAGCTGATGTGCTGGGTGGCGGTCGATCGCGGCGCGCGGCTGGCGGAGCTGCTCGGCGAGGCCGACTCCCAGCAGCGCTGGGGGGAGGCGGCCGAGAAGATCCGTAACGATGTCCTCGAGCACGGGGTCTCGGACCGGGGCGTGTTCCGCCAGCACTACGAGACCGACGCACTCGACGCCTCGACCCTGCTGATCCCGCTGGTGCGCTTCCTGCCACCGGACGACGAGCGAGTCCGCGACACGGTGCTGGCGATAGCCGACGAGCTCACCGAGAAGGGATTCATACTCCGGTACAAGGTCGGGGAGACCGATGACGGACTGCACGGGGAGGAGGGGACGTTCCTGATCTGCTCGTTCTGGCTCGTCTCGGCGCTCTCGGAGATCGGGGAGCACGCGCGGGCGACCGCGATGCTCGAGCGACTGCTGTCGCACGCCTCCCCGCTCGGTCTGTACGCGGAGGAGCTGGACGCCAGCAGCGGCCGGCACCTCGGCAACTACCCGCAGGCCTTCACGCACCTCGCGCTGATCAACGCGGTCATGCACGTGATCGCCGAGCAGGAAGCCGGTTAGCGCCAGCCGCGAGTCCGGCCCTCAGCCCTCGTAGCCAGGCTCCCCAGGAAGCACGACCCGCGCCGTCTCGCCCGAGAGCACGACTCGCGGCTGAACCGGCTTGACCTCGCGGCCACGGGCGTGCGCGAGTAGCTCGTCTGCCGTCTGGAATCCCGAGAGCTGCTCGAGATGCTTGATCGTCGGGAAGACGAGGAACAGCTCGCCGCTGCGGGACGCTTCGAGCGCGGCCTGGGGCGTGTACCAGCGCGCGTCGACTACTTCCTCACCGTCGACCTCGGGCGTCTGGCCGGGCGGAAGCGGCGCCAGGTAGAACCAGGTGTCGAAGCGGATCTTGACCTCGGCCGGAGTGATCCAGCGTGAGAACGGGACCAGCTCGGACGGCGCGGCAATCGTGATCCCAGCCTCCTCATTCAGCTCCCTGACCGCGCATGCTCTGAGGGCGTCGTCCCCGGCCCCTTCGCTGCGGTCGACCGCGCCGCCGGGGAACACCCAGGCCCCGCCCATGAAGCGTGACTTCGGGTTTCGCTTGACCAGCAAGACCTCGAGCGTCTCGGACCCGCCCCGGAGAACGATCACGGTGGCCGCGGGACGGGGGACGGTTTCCGGTCCCCGGTTTAGCTCCTCTCCTGGTGCGGGACGGTCGGTGCCGATCCGCTGAACCTACCGCTTGTGCGGGACGACCCGCCTTCGCAACCGTAGCTACCCTTCCGCGCGTGAAGTACATGTGTTCATCGTGCGGGTTCATCTACGACCCCGACGAGGGCGATCCGGACGGCGGGATTCCGCCCGGAACCCAGTTTGAAGACATCCCCGATACCTGGTTCTGTCCGGTCTGCGGCGCCCGCAAGCAGGACTTCGAGCCCTACGAGGAATAGTGGCCGCCTCCCGAGGATCACGAACGTGAGCTTCGGGGCGGCTTCGGGACCGAACACGCTCGCCTCCGACGCCGAACGCGAGCGGGTCGCCGTCGTACTGCGTGACGCAGCGGGAGAGGGACGCATCACCGCCGAGGAGCTGACCGACCGGCTGGGGCTCGCCTACAAGGCGCGCACGGCGGGCGAGCTCGAGGCGCTGACGAGCGATCTCCCGGTGGCGCTCGCTCCGGCGCCGGCAGCGCCGGCGGGTCCAACCCGGCTGGTGCGGTTCATGCTCGCGGTGATGTCAGGGTCAAAGCGCCGCGGGAGGCTCCGGCTCGAGGGTCACTGTGCGCTCCTCGCCGTGATGGGCGGCTGCTCGCTCGATCTTCGCGAGGCGGAGATCGTCGGCCCGCGCGCCGACATCTACATCATCTCCGTGATGAGCGGCGTCAACGTCACGGTTCCCGAAGGCGTGCACGTCGAGCTCGACGGAATCTCCGTCATGGGTGGCAAGAGTGCCCGGATCGCGGACGTTCCCATCCGCCCCGGATCGCCGGAGATCCACATCCATGCGCTGACGGTGATGGGTGGGACGTCGGTGCGGAGCGCGCGCCTGCCCAAGCAGTCGAAGCGCAGGTGGATCGAGCGCTAGCGCGACCGTGAGAGCGCTTATGCCGCCAAGCGCAGGCGGCCGGCCGTAGCCTCGGCGATCGAGGCGGCGGTGATCGCAACGAGCCGCCGTAGGTCGGCCTCGGCGATCGAGAGCGGCGGCATCAGCACGACCACGTCTCCCAACGGCCTGATGATCGCGCCGCGGCGACGGGCGGCGAGCGTGACCTGGTGCCCGACGCCGTCGGCGAGGGGTTGTGGAGACAGCTCGATTCCCACCATGAATCCCTTCTGGCGGACCTCGGCCACCCCCGGGAGGATCGTTACGCGCTGCGCGAGCAGCCGCTCCAGCAGCTCGATCTTGGGCTCGAGCAGCTCGAGCGTGCGTTCGCGTTGGAACGTGTCAAGCGAGGCGATCGCGGCGGCGGCGGCGAGCGGGTTGCCGGTGTAGGTGTGACCGTGGAAGAACGTCCTCTGTTCCTCGGGCGCGCCCAGGAAACGCTCATAGATGCGCTCCGTGGTCAAGGTGGCGGCGAGCGGCAGATAGCCGCCCGTCAGACCCTTGCCCACGCACATGAGGTCGGGCGTCACGTCATCGTGCTGGCACGCGAACATCCGCCCCGTGCGACCGAACCCCGTCGCGACCTCGTCGCAGATCAGGAGCACGTCGTAGGCGTCGCAGAGCTCGCGCACGTGTCTCAGGTATCCGTCGGGCTGGAGCAACATCCCGGCGGCGCCCTGGACGAGCGGCTCGACAATTACAGCCGCAACGCGGTGCTCGTGCTCACGCAGGAGCGCCTCGAGGTGGCTGGCGTCACCGGCTCTCGCCTTATGGGCTTTGAACAGCAGCGGCCCGTAAACCTCGTGGAAAAGTTCGACGCCACCTACGGACACCGCCCCCAACGTGTCGCCGTGGTAGGCGTTCTCCAGGCAGATGAAGCTCGTTCGCCCCGACTCGCCGCGCTGCGCCTGGAACTGGAATGCCATCTTGAGCGCGATCTCCACCGCGGTGGACCCGCTCTCTGAATAAAAGACGCGGTTCAGCCCGCGGGGAGCAACCGTGAGCAGCTTCTCGGCGAGCTCGATCGCGGGCTCGTGGCTCAGTCCGAGCATCGTCGAGTGGGCGACGCGGTCGAGCTGGGCCCTGATGGCGGCGTCAATCGCGGGGTGCCGGTGACCGTGGACGTTGCACCACAGCGAAGAGACGCCGTCGATGTAGACGTTGCCCTCGACGTCGTACAGATTGGTCCCTTCGCCCTGGTCGATCAGAAGCGGCGGCCCCTCCTCACACCAGGCTTGCTGCTGCGTGAAGGGATGCCAGAGGTGGCGGCGGTCGGCGGCTTGAAGGGCGGCAGTGGGGCGCATGGCTGGACGCTAGCTCTCGGGCCGGTCGGAATCGTGGGGGCGCGCGGGGCGCTGTGTCTCTGACAACCTCCCGGCGTGTCCTCCCGCTCCTTCAGACGCGGTCGGCTGCCCCTGGCGGGGGCGCTGCTGCTGGTCGCGATCGTGCTGGTGGTGATCCTGGTCGCGACCGGATCCGGGGGATCGGGATCCGGCTCGGGCGCCGGCGCCGGGGGCTCCGGCGGCACTCCCGGACGCGCGCTCGAGTCGATCTTCCAGGACGATCAGATGCTGCTGTACGCGCCAACCCCGGCGCTCGCGAACACCCTGGCCACGCTCAAGTCGCTGGGTGTCGATCGGCTCCGGGTGACCGTGCTGTGGCGGGCGATTGCGCCGGCCGCTGCGTCGGTGAAGGAGCCGGCCGGGTTCACAGCATCGGACCCGTCGGCCTATCCGGCGACGGGATTTGCGTTGTACGACCGGCTCGTGCTGCTTGCCCGGGCACGCGGAATCGGAGTCGATTTCAACGTCACCGCCGCCGGCCCGCTGTGGGCCATGCGGCGGCCGGCCGATCGACCCGTGCGGGCCCCCGTGTACGCCCCGTACGCCGGGGACTTCAGGCAGTTCGTGACCGCCCTGGGTCGCCGCTACAGCGGCTCGTACATCCCGCCCGCCGCCGAGCGCATCGCACTCGGCGCGCTCGGAACGGCTCTGCGCGGGCCGCTGCCGCGGGTCAGCTACTGGTCGATCTGGAACGAGCCCAATCAGCCGGGATGGCTCTCGCCGCAGTGGCGGACGGTCGGCGGCCAGCTTCGGATGTATTCGCCGGTCCTGTACCGCGGCTACGTCGATGCGGCCTGGCGAGCGCTCAACGCCACCGGGCACGGCCCCTCTGTGGACACGATCCTGGTCGGCGAGCTGGCGCCCGAGGGCGGCCCCGGGGAGCCCGTGCCGCGCGTCGAGCAGCCGATCCCACCGCTTCCTTTCCTGGAGGGGTTGTACTGCGTGAACGCGAGCTATCAGCCGCTGACCGGTGCCGCTGCTGCGTCGCTCGGGTGCCCCCCCGGGGGCGGTGGCCCGTCGTTCCGGCAGGAGCATCCGGCGCTGTTCGACGCGACCGGGTTCGCCCACCACCCGTATGCGTTCTTCCTCGCGCCGAACGTTTCGTACACGGCGCCGCAGGACGCCGGCTTCGTGCCGCTTGTGTCGCTGTCCAAATTGGAGGACGCGCTCGATCGCATCTTCGGGGTGTACGGGCAGAGCCGGCAGATTCCGATCTACCTGACCGAGTATGGGTTTGAGACCAACCCTCCCAATCCATTCCGTGATGTCAGCCCCAAGCAGCAGGCTGCCTACCTGGACGAGGCCCAGTACATGGCCTCGCGCGATCCTCGGGTGAGGGCGATGTCGCAGTTCCTGCTGCGAGACTCGCCGCCTGACGCAGCCTTTCCGGTCGGCAGCACCAGGTACTGGTCGACCTTCCAGACCGGGCTCGAGTTCGACAACGGAGTGAAGAAGCCCGCGTTCGCCGCGTACCGGCTGCCGATCTGGATCCCATCAGGGTCGAGCTCGGCGTCCGGCGCGGGCGGGCCGGTCACGGTCTGGGGGATGATCCGTCCGGCGACCGGCCCCACGCATGCCGTGCTCCAGTGGCGGGGCGGCGGGGCCGCGGGCTTCCGAACCGTTGCCACCGTGAGCGTGCCTGGCTCCGGCCGGGCCTTCACGACGCGCGTCTCGGTCCCAGGGCCCGGTGTGCTCCGGATCGCCTGGAGCTCGCCGTCGGGGCGCGTGTTTCACAGCCGCGGGGCGGCCGTGGGGTAGTCGTCCGCCTACGGCCGCCCGCGCCGCCGCAGCCGATCCGAGAGCCCTGACCACCCCCCGCCGATCCGGTACTCCGCCTCACGCCACGCGTGGCGCCACGTCGCCGCCCAGGCGGGATCCCAGCCACGGGCGCGAGCCAGGCCTCCCCCAGCGGCGACGAGCAGCAGCAGACCCCCGAGCGCCGCGAGCAGCACGATCGGAGCGGGAACGCTCGCGCCGGTAGCGGCGGTCACCGGCCCTGGCTTGATGGGCGCCTCGTGCCCGAGCGCTGCCGGCCGGGATCCGCTGGCCGGTGAGCAGCTACCGCTCGCCCGCTGGCTGAGGGCGTTGTTGATCGCGTTGCCGAAGTCGGCGAAGTACTGGTTCTCATAGGTGTCGGCGCTCTTCAGAACCGCCTCGAGCTGAGTGCTCGTGAACTCGCACGGCGGAATCGACCCGCCGCTCTTCTGATAGACGTGCAGCACGCGGTTGTACAGCGAGTCGGCGTTGGCAGGCGCGGCCGTGAGGGCGAACGCCGCGAAGACCAGGAGCAGGAGCTTCCGCATCCGCTCTCACGTTACCGGCGGGTCTTGAAGCCAGCGTGCCAGCGGGAGCGCCCGGCCGGCACCCGCGAGCAGATCGGCAGTCGGGCCGGCCACGAGGGGCAGCAGGTCCACGTCGACCCTTCCAACGCGCGCGATCGTGTGTCGGTTGGAGCGCTCGATCACGTCGGGCTCCTGCGGCCACGGCGTGAGCACCACCCCGCTCACGTGCAGACCCGCGGTCCTCGCCGCCTCGAGCGTCAGCAACGTGTGGTTGATGGTTCCGAGGCCCGGACGGGCGGCCACCACCAGCGGCAGTCCGAGCGTGCGGGCGAGCGCCCGCACGTCGGCCGAATGCGAAAGCGGAACCAGTAGGCCCCCGACGCCCTCGACGATCACCACGTCGGCATCGCCGCCCCGGCGCGCGATATCTCCGGCGAGGCGCTCGACGTCGATCGGCCGGCCCGCCAGCTCCGCGGCCAGGTGGGGGGAGACCGGCGGGCCGAAGCGAAGGAGCGCGACGTCGTCGGGCGAGCACCCGGCCGCTCGGGCCAGCAGCTCGTGATCGGGCGGCCAGTCGTCGCCGGCAGGCTCATCGAGCCCGGTGATGATGGGCTTGAGGGCGGCGACCCGGATGCCCGACTCGCGCAGCGCGGCGACGATCGCCCCGGCAAGGACCGATTTGCCGACGCCCGTGTCGGTGCCCGTTACGAACAGCCCGCGCAACCGTCGGCTACGCCGCGCGCGCGATCGGCTCGTCGGCCTCGAAGTCGAACACGCCGGGGCTGTACTCGATCGGCTCGTCCTCGGGCTCGTAGTCGTCGAGCACGGCAAGCCGCTGGTCCCGCGGCTCGAAACCGCAGGCGCGGGCGGCCTGCGCCAGCGTGTGCGCCGCGGCCCGCAGCTCGGCCGCCTTGTGCGAGGCCATCACCGCGAGTCGCAGCCGCGAGGTCATCGGGGGAACCGTCGGTGGCCGGATCGCCTGCGCGAAGATGCCGCGCTCGAGCGCCGCTTCGCAGATCCTGACGGCGAGTTCCGGATCGCCGATCACGAGCGGCATGATCTGCGTGCGCGCGTCGCCGAGCTCGAACCCCTCGCGTTCAAGCTCGGAGCGGAGTGCGAACGCGTTCGCCTGAAGCCGCTCGACGCGGTGCGGACGCTCCAGCAGCAACTCGAGCGCCGCGACGGCGGCGGCGACGGCGGGCGGGGGAGGGGCGGTCGAGAAGATGAACGTCCGCGCCGTGTTGACGAGAAAGCGCGCCAGCTCGGTGTCGCATGCGACGAAAGCTCCATAGGAGCCGAGCGCCTTCCCGAGCGTGCCGACGATCACGTCGGCTTGGTCCTCGAGCCCAGCCTCGGCCAGGGCTCCGCGGCCGCCGGAGCCGAGCGTCCCGGTCGCGTGAGCTTCGTCCACCACCAGCCGGATGCGGTGTCGCCCGGCGAGCTCGACGAGCTCGAGCAGCGGCGCCACGTCGCCGTCCATCGAGAAGACGCTGTCGGTCACGATCACCGCGCCTCGTCCATCCGCCTCACGGATGCCCCAGGCCAGGTGCTCGACGTCGCAATGGTCATACACGAACGTGTCGGCCCGAGACAGCCGGCAGCCGTCGATGATCGAGGCGTGGTTGAGCTCGTCGGAAAAGACGACGTCGCCCGGACGGGCCAGCGCGGAGATCACCCCGACGTTGGCCAGATAGCCGGAGCCGAACAGCAGCGCCGTCTGCCGACGCTTGAACTCTGCGAGACGCTCCTCGAGACGGCGGTGAATGGTCATCGTGCCGGACACGAGGCGCGAGGCCCCGGCGCCCGCGCCCCAGCGCATCGCCGCGTCAGCGGCGGCCGCGCGGACGCGCGGGTGGTCCGCGAGGCCCAGGTAGTTGTTCGAGCACAGCAGCAGCACGGGCTTGCCGTCGAGCAGCACGTGCGGTCCCTGCGGGCCGGAGACCAAGCGGGTGCGGCGGCTCAGGCCGAGGGCCTTGAGCTCGTCAAGCCGCGCCGCCAGCTCGATCATGCGACCGCGCGGGAGTCGGGGGGCGCCGCCGAGCGTGTGTCGGGCGCCGCAGCCGAGCGCGTGTTGCGGGACGCGGTGTTCGGCGCCCCATCCGGCCGTGGCGGGACGACCCGCTTCGGCGAGAACCGCAGCTGGGTCGATGGATCCCAGAGGGCTACGCGGAGCTCGCCTGGAGCGTCGAGCGTCTCCGAGACCACATCCGGCGTCTCCCCGGATAGCCATCCGGAGCGGTTGTCGGGCCGCGGGTTGGAGCCATTGTCCTGCTGCCGGGCCACGTTCAGGCCAAGCTCCTCGAACATCGACCGGTCCTCCTCCGGCGCGTTGCCGAGCGTCGTCAAAAAGTTGCCCATCATCACTCCGTTGAGGCCCGCCCGCACAGCCGCCTGCTGGAGCTCGCCGAGATTCTCCGTCCGCCCGCCGCACAATCTGAAGAGCGCGTCCGGGAGAATCAGGCGGAAGATCGCGATCCACTTGACCGCCTCCCAGGGATCGATCAGTTCGCGGTCGCCGAACTTGGTTCCGGGGCGCGGATTCAGGAGGTTGATGGGGACGCTCGTGGGGTCGATCTCCGCCAGCTGAAAGGCCATCTCCACTCGCTGCTCGCGCGTCTCGCCGAGGTTCAGGATGCCGCCCACGCACGTCTCGAGCCCAGCCTCGCGGACCGCTTGAATGGTTCGCAGCCGGCCCTCGTAGCGGACCGTGGTTGAGACCTCCGGGTAATAGGAGCGGGCCGTCTCGACGTTGTGGTGGACGCGCTGGATCCCGGCGCCTTTCAAGGCGCGGGCGCGGTCGGCCGACATGTGGCCGATCGATACGCATCGCTTGAGGCTGGTGTGTTCAGCCACGAGCCGGGCACCCTCCAGGACCTTCTCGAAATCGCGACGGGAGAGGCCCTGGCCCTGCGTGACCATGCAGAAGCGATGCGCGCCCGCGGCCTCAGCGGCACGGGCGTGATCGAGGATCTGCTCGGGCTCCATCATCGCGTGCATCGGCGTGTCGGCCTCGGCGTAGCGCGACTGGGCGCAGAAGCCGCAGTCCTCGGCGCAGCCGCCCGACTTGGCGTTGACCAGCGAGCACATGTCCGTCGAATCGGCGAAGCGCTCGACCCGCGCCTCCCAGGCGCGCTCGACGAGCGCCTCGATCTCCGCGTGATCCTCGACCTCGCCGAGGCGCAGGGCCTCATCGCGTGTGATCAGCGGCGGCATTGGGCGCGCACTGTAGGCGCTGGCCCGGACGTTTCGGGCCCGGGCCCCCGCTCAGCCGGGCAGCACGGGCAGCAGCAGCCGTGACGCGTCGGCCCCGCCGAGCGTGACCGTGTTCAGCGCCGGGAGGCTCAGCAGCGAGGCGGCCGACGCGCCGAGGATCACGAGCCGGATCCGGTGCCCGGCGTTGAAACGGTTCCCGATCGGCCAGAATTCGATCTGGTAGGTGCGCGAGGCCAGCGGCGGCGCGTCGGACTTCGCGGAGAAATCCCCGTACGGCTGCACGACATTCCCGTGGGAGTCGGTCAGCGAGCGGCCGGCGATGATGTTCGGGTAGGCGCTCGAGAGCCGCCCGGCGGCGACCGGATGCGAGCTGCCGTCCGGCCACACGTCCGAGATCACGGCCCAGATCGAGGTCTCCGAGGCGGTGCTTGACAACCTCAGGTCAAGCGCCGCCGGGCCGGCCGAGACGAGGTCGGACCGGAGTGGAGGGGTTGTGTAGGTGAGCGCGAGCGGTTCGGCGAGCGCCGTCTCGGTCAGCAGCGGCAGCGCGTTCGCGAGCTGGTTGAGGCCATCGGGACCGAGGAAGCCGGAATTGGCCACGTCGGAGGAGGTGGGGATCGAGGGAACCGCGAGGTAGGACTGCGTAGTGGTCTGCGCCGGCCGCGGCACGACCAACGAGCCGTCGTTCAGCGAGTCGCCCGTGCCGCTGCGCGCACCGCTCAGCCACAGCGACTCCCAGCTGGTTCCAGGGACCGGCCAGTCGTTGGCGTCGTAGCGGACGATGTCGCCTGCGGCGTAGCTCTCGCGGCTGCCGTCGGAGATGTACAGCTGCACCCGCGGCTGGCGGCGGATGCCGTTGCGAGCCCCGAGCAGGTAATGGTCGAACCAGGCCTTCACGTCGCCGTTGCCGTCATCCGTGCCGGCCGGCGCCCCATCGTGCCCGCCGACCACGAGCAGGTGGGCCCCATACGGACGCAGCGCCTGGAAAGCCTGGAACGCTCCGCGCGACTCGACGTCGTAGAAGCTGTCGAGCATCAGGATCGGCTTGCGGTTGGCATCCCCCTGGAACGCGCGCTGTTGCCAAAACGGGTCAAGCGTCGGGTGCGCGAGGCCGCCGTTGATGCCGGTGTCGATCAGCCCGACCGCCGTGTCGAACCCGGTCAGGGGCGCGCGCTGGAGCCGATTCAAGCCCTGCTCGAGAGCCGGCGCGCCGATCAGCGCCAGCACGCCCAGTCCGGGGATGAAGTTCTCGACCCCGCCTGGCCACAGCAGGTCGCGGTAGAGCTCGAACGTTCCCGAGCGGAGCACCATCGTGCGGACGCACGGCAGCTTGAGGTGCAGCGAGTTGTAGACGGTGATCGCGCTGGCCGAGAAGCCGTTGAGTCCCAGGCGCCCATCGCTCCAGGTCTGGTGGCAGGCCCAGCGCAGCGTCTGGGCCACGTCCTGCTGGGTGCGGGGGCCGAGCGCGTCGAACTGACCGTCCGAGTCGCCGGTCCCTCGGGTCTGGACCAGCAGGTAGTTGTAGGCCGATCCGTCGGAGGTGGTCATCGTTCCAGGTCCGTACGGGCTGAACTCGACGATCACCGGGCGCGGGGCCAGAGGGGCCTCTCCGGTGACCGTTGCCGCTAGGCTGGCGCCGTCCGACATCGTCACGCGCGTGTTCAGCGTCGACGTCGCGGCGCGGGCGCCAGACGCGCACGCCAGTGCCACGAGCACTGTGCCTGCCGCACACCACGCCTTCCGCCAAGCGACGAACATCGCTGTTCTTGATTCTACGGATGGCGACGTGCCGTTGTGACCGATTAGTTCTGTGCTGGGCCCTGGTCTCAATCAGCAAATGCGAACGAAAGAGAATGTCATGAACCGCTGGGTCGCCCTCGTCGTGCTGTGTGTCGGGATGCTGATGATCGTTCTCGATGTGACCGTCGTGAACGTCGCGCTCCCCACGATCCAGTCCGACCTGCACTTTTCCCAGTCGAGTCTGGCCTGGGTCGTGAACGCATACCTGATCTCCTTCGGGGGGCTGCTGCTGCTCGCCGGGCGGCTCGGCGATCTGATCTCGCGGCGTGGGGTCTTCCTGGCCGGCATCGGCATCTTCACCGTGGCGTCGCTCGTGTGCGGGCTCGCCGACAGCCAGGCGATGCTGGTCGGGGCCCGCTTCGTCCAGGGCATCGGCGGCGCGATGACCTCGGCCGTGATCCTGGGGATGATCGTGACGATGTTCCCGGAGCCGGGCGAGCAGGCGAAGGCGATCGGGATCTACGCGTTCGTCGCCTCCGCCGGAGGGTCGATCGGGCTGCTCGTCGGCGGCACGCTGACTCAGGCGATCGACTGGCACTGGATCTTCTTCGTCAACGTGCCGATCGGGATCGCCACGGCGTTGTTCGCTCGTCGCCAGCTCGCGGCCGACAAGGGGATCGGGCTGGCTCAGGGCGCCGACATCACGGGCGCGGCGCTTGTGACCGGGGCGCTGATGCTCGCCGTCTACACGATCGTCAAGCCCGCCGCCGACCAAGGCTGGGGATCGGGCACGACGCTGGCGCTCGGCGCGGCCTCGCTCGCGCTGCTGGTCGCATTCGTGGTGCGCGAGTCGCGGGCGAGCAATCCGCTGATCCCACTGCGGATCTTCCGCTCCCGCAACGTCTCGGGCGCGAACGTGATCCAGGCGCTGACGGTTGCGGGCATGTTCGGCATGTTCTTCACCGGGTCGCTGTATCTGCGTCGGGTGCTGGGCTACGACGCGCTCGAGATCGGGCTGGCGTTCCTGCCCACGACCTTGATCATGGGAACGCTCTCGATGCGCTACTCCGAGGTGCTGATCACCCGCTTCGGGGCCCGGCGGGCGCTGTTGCCCGGTCTCGTGGTGATGGCCGCCGGACTGTTGCTCTTCACCAGGGCGCCGGTCCACGGAAGCTACGTAACCGATGTCCTGCCAACGCTGGTGCTGCTCGGGATCGGCGTCGGGGTGTCGTTCGCGTCGCTGATGACGCTGGCGATGTCGGGCGCGACGCCGAGCGAGGCCGGCCTGGCATCCGGGCTCGTCAACACCACGGCCCAGGTCGGCGGCGCGCTCGGGCTCGCCGTTCTCAACACGCTCGCCGCGACCCGTACTCACCACCTGGTCGCACACGGCACGAGCAACGCGGCGGCGCTGACGAGCGGTTACCACCTCGCATACCTGGTCGCGGGCGGGCTGATGATCGTCGCGATCGCGGTGGCGGCGCTCGTGCTCGAGAGCGTGCCGGCCGCGGTGGCCGTCGAGCCCGAGGCGGGCGAGTCCTGCGCCGAGGCGGCGTAGCGCGAAGCGCCCGTAGCGGGCGCTCGCCTAACAGGCCCGTCGCGCTGTTACGCGAGTGTTATGCCCGATCGGGCATCCTGGCTCCGGACGCCGGCGCGGGTCGAATCCCCCGCGCCGGCGATCCCCAAGGAGTCGAGTGGTCCGACGGGCGAGGAATAAGCGATGAGGGTCCTGGTGGCGGAGGACCACCCGAGGCTCGCCGAGACCGTCGCGAGCGTCCTGCGGCGCGAGGGCATGGCAGTCGACGTGGCGTTCGACGGGCGCGAAGCGCTTACCCGTACGTCGATCATCACCTATGACGTGCTCGTGCTCGACCGGGACCTTCCGGTCGTGCACGGCGATGACGTGTGCCGGTCGCTGGTGTCCGAGGGGTGTCCGAGCGCCGTGCTGATGCTCACGGCCGCGGGCACGCTCGCAGACCGCGTGGAGGGTCTCGGGCTCGGCGCCGATGACTACCTGGCCAAGCCTTTTCACCTGGCCGAGCTCGTGGCGCGCGTGCGGGCGCTGGCCAGGCGCTCCCGGCGTCCCCTGCCGCCGAAGCTGGTCTACGGCGATCTCGAGCTCGACTCCGCCTACCGTCATGTGAGCCGGGCGGGGCAGCGTCTGAACCTCGGGCCGAAGGAGTTCGCGGTACTCGAGCTGCTGTTGGGGGCCGACGGGGCTGTGATATCGACCGAAGAGCTGCTCGAGCGATGCTGGGACGATGCGGTGGACCCGTTCAGCAACGTGGTGCGGATGACGATCAGCCGGCTGCGGGCCAAGCTCGGGAATCCCGCGGTGATCGAGACCGTGATACCGGTCGGATATCGCATCGGGGGAGGAGATAACGGTGCGTAGGCTGGCCGGGCGGCTGCGACATCCCCAGACCACAGTCCGCTGGCGGCTGACGCTGCTGTACGGGGGGCTGTTCCTGGTCTGCGGGGCGGCGCTGCTGGCGATCACGTACACGCTGGTCGACCACGCCACGGTCAGCGGTCCGCGCGCGATCGTCTCCAGGGCGCCCCCGCCCGGCAATGTCAACCTTTCCGGAGGGGCCGGTTTTGCCCTGAGTCGACCAGGCAATGTCCACGCGCGCCAAACGCCCGCGCCCAAGGGGCTGCAGCGTCTACTCCGCTCCAAATCCGGGCGCGCCACGGTCGAGTTCGTCGGCGCGAACGAGCGAATCACCGACCTGCATCACCTGGTGGTCGAGTCCGCGATCGCGCTGGGGATCATGGCCGTCATCTCGGGGGTGCTCGGATGGTTCGTGGCGGGCCGGGTGCTACGCCCGCTGCGCACGATCACCGCCACCACCGAGAAGATCTCGGAGACCAGCCTGCA
Organism: uncultured Actinomycetes bacterium; assembly: GCA_963822725.1. Taxonomy (GTDB): domain Bacteria; phylum Actinomycetota; class Thermoleophilia; order Solirubrobacterales; family Solirubrobacteraceae; genus Palsa-465. The sequence continues at coordinate 1,644,811 of CAWGIR010000004.1, read as the reverse complement.
CGAGCGACTTGCAATGCCGGGCCCACGGGACGAGCTCCGCGGGCTCGCCGACACGATCGACGGGCTGCTCGAGCGCCTGGAGGGCGCGTTCGATGCGCAGCGGCGGTTCGTCGCCAACGCCTCGCACGAGCTTCGCACGCCACTGACAGCCACTCGGGCGCTGCTCGAGATGGTGCTGGCGGACCGGGACGCCGGCGTCGAGACGTTCAGGGAGACGTGCCGCCAGGCGCTCGAGGAAGGCGACGAGCAGGAGCGGCTGATCGACGCGCTGCTGGCCCTCGCGCAGGGTCAACGAGGGTTGGAAGCGCGGGAGCCGATCGAGCTGGCAGCGGTGGCGAGGGACGCTCTGCGGATGCACGAACCGGACGCGGCGAGCGCCGGCGTGTCGATCGATACCGCGCTAGAGCCGGCACCGATGTCAGGCGACCGGAGGCTGATCGAGCGGCTCATGTCGAACCTCGTCGAGAACGCGATCAGGCACAACGTCGATGACGGGCGGGTGCGCGTCACGGTCGAACCGGGCGACGGCACTGCGAGGCTGGTGGTCGCAAACACCGGTCCGGTCGTGCCGGACGCCGAGATCGAGCGGCTGCTGCAGCCGTTCCAGCGCCTTGCCCCCGACCGGGTCGGGCACCGCCTCGGGCTCGGCCTGGGTCTGTCGATCGTCGCGGCGATCGCCGCCGCCCACGCCGCCGCACTCGAGATTCGACCAGGAACTGGCGGTGGCCTCATCGTGGAGCTCCGATTCCCGACGTCGCCGAATGAACGCGCGGCGCCGAGCCAGGAGCCGGCCCTCCCGGTCATCGCCGGTCGCGCCTAACCAGAATCTCGCCGGGCAGGAAGAAGTGGAGGGGGTCTGGCGTCTTTGGGGGTGATGCGCGTCCGTACGGCGATTTTGGGAAACCCCCTTGCCCCAGCAATCGCCGTGGGCGCGTTCGCCGTGGTCGGCTGCGGCTCCACGCGGCCGCAGCCGGCCGCGAGCGCTGCTCTCAAGCGCTAGCGCACTCGCGCGCAGTCCCGGAGTAGGCTCGGCCGCAGGTGTTCGAGCGATTCACGGAGCGGGCCCGGCACGTCGTGGTCCTGGCACAGGAGGAGGCGAGGGCTCTTCATCACAACTACATCGGCACCGAGCACGTCCTGCTCGGGCTGCTGCGAGAGGAGGACGGGCTGGCGGCGATGGTGCTGCATTCGCGCGGGATCACGGTCGAGGAGGCGCGGGATCGGGTCGCTCGGATCGTGGGCAGAGGAGACGCGCAGAAACTGACTGGGGGCCTGATCCCGTTCACGGCGAGGGCCAAGAAGGTGCTCGAGCTGGCGCTCCGCGAAGCGCTGTCATTGCGCCACAACTACATCGGCACCGAGCACATCCTGCTCGGGTTGCTGCGCGAGAACGAGGGCGTAGCTGCGCGCATCCTGGTCGACTTCGGCACCAGCGACACACAGCTGCGCGATGAGCTGATCGGGAGGCTGACGGGTCCAGAGGCTTCGGAGTGGGTGCCGCCGGAGGCCGGTCGCGCGTCCCCGCCCGGGCCGCCCCTGGGCGGGCCCCCGGCGCCGAGTGGCGGCGGGCCGGCCTTGCGGGGAGCCTGGCGGAGCGGACTCGACCACCTCCTGGCCCGGATCGAGGGCGAGATCTGGGAGACCCTCGGGCGCACGCCTGACGCCGGCGACCTCCTGCTCATCCTCGCCACCTTGCCCGGCACGCTCGCCTTCGACGCGCTGCGCGAGCGCGGGATCACGCCCGACGAGATCTGGGCGACGGTCGAGCGGCTCCGGCGAGAGCAGGAACGCTCACGCGCGGAGGTCAACAGCAAGCTCGAGCAGGTTGGCGAAGCCAAGGACCAGGCGATCGAATCGGGCCAATGGGAGGAGGCCGCGAAGCTCCGTGACGAAGAGCGCAAGCTCCTGCAGGAGCTGGCCGACGCGCCGCCCCCGCCCGAAGCGCTGAACGAGATCCGTCGCCGGCTCGGGATTCCCGGCTCGGGCCCTCCGGGCTAGCGCCCCTTCCACTCCGGGGGTCGCTTCTCCGCGAAGGCGCGGACACCCTCGCGGAAGTCCTCTGATGAGAAGCAGGCGCGGCGCAGCTCGATCAACTCCCGCTCGAGATGCGGATCCATCTCGGCCTGCGACTCGAGCACGGCGCGGATCACGCGCTTGTTGCCGGTCTGCGCAAGCGGCGCGTTCGACGCAATCTCGACGGCGAGCGCCAGCGCATCGTCTGCCAGCCGGCCGGGCTCGGCCAGCGCGTTGACGAGCCCCCACTCGCGCGCCGTGCGCGCATCGATCCGGCGTCCCACCAGGAACAACTCCCGGGTCCGCGGCGCACCGATCGTGTCGATGAACTTGCGAATCCCGGTGTGGGAGTACACGAGACCGAGCTTCGCGGGCGGCATCGCCAGCCCGATCGTCCCCGATGCGATCCGCAGATCACACGCCAGCGCAAGCTCGAGCCCACCGCCGATGGCGTGGCCGTTGAGCGCGGCGAGCGTGGGGTAGGGGTAGGCATCGACCGCGTCGATCGCCGCCGCGAAAGGGTGCGCGACGATCTTCTCGGCCTCCTCTGCGAACACGTCGTCTGACAGCGTTCCGATGTCATAGCCGGCAGAGAAGGTGCTGTCCTCGCCGGTGATGATCAGGCAGCGGGCGTCCAGGCCGGGCAGGGTGGAGGCGAAGGAGTCCAGGATCGCGTGGTCGAGCGCCCCGCGCTTGCCCGGGTTCGAGATCGTCAGCCGCGCGACCCCCGCGGCCGGCTCGTCGACCAGCAACCGGCCGGGGTTACTCAAGAACCACCAGCGCGTCTCCCTCGGACACCGACTGGCCCTCTCGCACAAGCACCTCCCTGACCACGCCCGGATCCTCGGTCTCGACCGGCATCTCCATCTTCATCGACTCGAGCACGACGACGGTGTCGCCCTCATCGACGCTGTCGCCGACGGCAACCTCGATCTTCCAGACGGTGCCGGTTATGTGGGCTTCGACCTGTGGCAAGGCACGGCAGGATACGCGCCCCGCCCGCCCGGGCAGCGGCTCAGCTCACCGCGAACGTCCGCGGATCGGGGCCGATCCGAGCGGACTCGTCGAGGCGAGAGATCGCCTCCATGTCCTCATCGCTCAAGGAGAAGTCGAACAGCTGGAAGTTCTCCTCGATCCGCTCCGGTTTGACCGACCGCGGGATCACGACGTTGCCGATCTGCAAATGCCAGCGGAGGATCACCTGCGCGGGCGTGCGGTCAACCCGAGCGGCGATCGAGCCCACGGTCTCGTCGTCGAGCGCCGCGCCACGGCCCAGCGGGCTCCAGGCCTCGGTCACGATCCCGTGGTCGCGATGGAACTCACGCAGCTCCCCCTGCTGGAGGCGGGGGTGGAGCTCGATCTGGTTGACGGCCGGGACGACCCCGGTCTCCTCGATGATCCGCTCCAGGTGCTCGACGGCGAAGTTCGAGACGCCGATCGAGCGGGCGCGGCCCTCGTCACGGAGGGAGATGAGCGTCTCCCAGGTCTCGACGTAGAGGTCCTGGGAGGGGACCGGCCAGTGGATCAGGTACAGGTCCACGTAGTCGTCTCCGAGCCGCGACAGGCTGGCTTCGAACGCGCGCAGGGTTGCCTCGCGGCCATGGTCGTTGTTCCAGACCTTGGTCGTGACGAACAGGTCGGAGCGGTCCAGCTCGCTGCGGGAGATCGCCTCGGCGACCTGGGACTCGTTGCGGTACATCGCAGCCGTGTCGAGCAGCCGGTAGCCGACTTTCAGCGCATGCTGGACAGCCGCGACGGTCTCCGCGGGCTGGACCTCGAACACGCCGAAGCCGAGCTGCGGGATCCGGCGGCCGTCGTTCAGTTCAAGAGAATCGGTCATGGGTCAAATAGATTCCCGTTTCGGCGTGATCCTAGCCCTCGACCAAGGAACGACCGGGACCACCTGTCTCGTCTTCGACGAGCAGGCGGAGGTGATCGGCCGGGCGTACCGGGAGTTCCGCCAGCACTTCCCGCGCCCCGGGTGGGTCGAGCACGATGCCGCGGAGATATGGGATGTAACACAGGGCGTTGCGGGGGAGGCGCTCGACGACGCGGGCGTTCGCGAGGGCGAGCTCCAGGCCGTCGGGATCACGAATCAGCGGGAGACCGTGTGCGTGTGGGACCCGCAGACCGGCGAGCCGCTGCACCACGCGATCGTGTGGCAGGACCGCCGCACCGCCGGGCGATGCGACGAGCTCCGCGCGCAGGGGTTGGCGTCGATGATCCGCGAGCGGACGGGGCTGGTGCTCGACCCCTACTTCTCGGGCACGAAGATCGAGTGGCTGCTCCGGAACCTCGACGGCCTGCGCGAGCGGGCGGAGGACGGGCGGGCGATGTTCGGGACGATCGACGCGTGGCTTTTGTTCAAGCTGACGGGGGAGGCGGCAACGGATCCCTCGAACGCCTCCCGAACGATGCTGTTCGACATCCGGCGCGGCTGCTGGGACGAGGGGTTACTCGAGCTGTTCGGCGTTCCCGAGCGGGCGCTCCCGACCGTGAAGCCGAGCTCGGGAGAGCTCGGGGTCACGCGAGCCGATGCGCTTCACGGGCACGAGGCGCCGATCGCCGGCGTGGCTGGTGATCAGCAGGCGGCGTTGTTCGGTCAGGCCTGTGTCGACCCGGGGCTCGCTAAGAACACCTACGGCACCGGCTCGTTCGTGCTTCAGAACGCCGGCTACACCGCGCCGCGACCCGTGCCGGGACTGCTGCCGACAGTCGCCTGGGGGATCGGGGAGCGGCTTGCCTACGCGCTGGAAGCGGCGATCTTCATCACCGGCGCCGCGGTCCAATGGCTCCGCGACGGGCTGGGGATCATCGAGCGGGCAGCCGAAACCGAACAGCTGGCGAAATCGATCGACGGCAACGAGGGGGTGTACTTCGTGCCCGCGCTCACCGGACTCGGCTCGCCGCACTGGGACCCGTATGCGCGGGGGACGATCGTGGGGCTGACGCGGGGAGCGACCAGAGCCCATCTGGCGCGTGCCGCACTGGAGGCGATCGCCTACCAGACCGTCGACGCGATCAGGGCGATGGAGGGGGCGAGCGGCGCACCGCTGGCGGAGCTCCGGGCCGACGGCGGCGCGACCGCCAACGCCTGGCTGATGCAGTTCCAGGCCGATGTGCTCGGCGTGCCGGTGCTGGTGCCGGAGATCGCGGAGACGACCGCGTTGGGTGCCGCGTACCTGGCCGGCGTGGGCACGGGACTGTGGACGATCGACTACGTCGCGAAGAGCTGGCGGGAGCGCGCCCGCTACGAGCCCGCGATGAGCGCCGATCAGCGCGAGCAGCTCCTGAACGACTGGCGGCGTGCGCTTGACCGGGCGCGGGCGTGGATCGAGGCGTAGCCTGAGGTCTCGTGGCTTCCAACGAGCTCGATCTGATCGCCGCCTCGCTGCGCGCCGACTCAAGCGATCTCGACGCGTTCGTCGAGAGCCTCGCGATGAAGCTCGAGGACGCGATGCCGGGCCAAGCCAAGGTGTACCGCTGGCGGGGCAGACTGTTCGGCCCCAAGCGCGTGCAGAAGATCGTGCTTGACGCCGGAGACAAGCGTCTCGAGCTCCGCGTGAGCGGCGGGGCGATCGAGACCTCGTGCTCGCGGCTCTCGGGCGGGATCGTGCTCAAGAATGAGGAGCTTGGAATGGACGAATGGATCGGGGCGCTCAGCGAGGCGGTGGCTGCGGAGGCAGAGCGCAGCGCCGTCGCTCGCCAGGCGCTCGAGCGGCTGCTGATCAAATGAGGAGGGACGCCAGATGGGGTTCTTAAGACGCGACGACGACGATCCGGGCCAGGCGGCCCAGCCGGGGGCCACAGCGGCGACGACCGCGGAAGGCGACGCGCCGCACGCGGACGCATACGAAGCCGGCTCGCTGGCCGGCATCCCCGACAGGGGTCGGGAGCGGATCGCGCGGATGAAGCAGGAGGTCGCGCGCGGGTTCTTCACCTCAGACCTGTCCGTGGATGAGTTCCTGCTCGTCAAGCAGGCGGGATTTGAGCCGGTCGGGCTGGTGCTCGGCAGCTCGATCTATCACATCGGGTTCCAGCAGGCGATGTGGAACCAGAGCCAGGAGATGACGGTCCTGACGCAGGCGATGTACCACGCACGGGATCTGGCCATGACCCGGATGGAGGAGGAGGCCGACCAGCTCGGCGCCGACGGGATCGTCGGCGTTCGGCTCGACATCGGACGCTACGACTGGGGGGCCGATCTGGCGGAGTTCATCGCGGTCGGGACGGCCGTCAAGCATCGCGGCGGCGAGCTTCACCGCGCACCGAACGGACGCCCGTTCACCTCAGATCTGAGCGGGCAGGACTTCGCCAAGCTGCTGCGAGCCGGCTACCGCCCGGTGGGCCTGGTGATGGGCAACTGCGTCTACCACGTCGCGCGCCAGGGGATGCTGGCCTCGCTCAAGCAGGTGGGGCGGAACCTGGAGATGCCGAACTTCACCCAGGCGCTCTACGAGGCGCGCGAGCTGGCGATGGAGCGCATGCAGACCGAGGCCGACCAGCTGCAGGCGGGGGGCATCGTCGGGGCACGGATCATCGAGCGAAGCCACGGCTGGGGCTCACACGTGATCGAGTTCTTCGCGATCGGGACGGGAGTGGTGCCGACCAGCGACGAGCATGAGATCGATGAGCCGGCGCTGGTGCTGCCACTGAACAGTTAGATCGCGCCCCGGGGTCGCGGGAGAATCGCTTCATGCCCGACGTAGAGCTAAAGCCGCAGGTCTACAAGGACCCGCGTCCGCAGGAGTACTTCGACGAGTTCCACGCGCGCGTGCGCGACCACGAACCTGAGCCGATCTATGAGGTCGTGCGCGTCGCGACGATGCTGCACGCGCTGATCACGTTCCGTGCGCGCGCTATGGGCTCGGAGAACATCCCGTCAGGCCCAGTGATCCTCGCGCCCAATCACGCCTCGTTCATGGATCACTTCTTCACCGGCGTGTTCGTCCGCCGCCGCGTCCAGTTCATGGGCAAATCACAGATGTTCAATCACGGCCCGATGGCCTGGATCTACTCGCACGGCGGCGTATTTCCGGTCCGACGCGGCCACCACGACGAGGAGGCGTTCATCACCTCGTTCAAGATCCTCGATCGCGGTGGAGCGGTCGTCATGTACTGCGAGGGAGGCAGGTCGCGGACAGGGGCGATCGGCGAGGCACGGCCGGGAATTGGGCGCCTGGCACTCGCATCGGGAGTGCCGGTGGTGCCGGTCGCGATTCTCGGGTCCTACCAGGTGCGCAACTGGAAGCGGCTCCAGTTCCCCAAGGTCACGATCCAGTACGGCCGGCCGTTCCGCTTTGAGCGGATCGAGGAGCCGACGCGCGAGCAGCAGCAGGAGGCGGCGGAGGTGATCCTCGAGCGGATCAAGGAGCTGCACGCCGAGCTGTCGCGGCTCGGACACCGCGGGGCGCTGCGCGCCGCGCGGGCGCGAGCCGTCCATTAGCGCGGACGCGCCTTCCTCAACGAATGTTGTATGGACAACTTCCCCTGCTCGGTGCCACTGTCCATCGCCACACACTCCAGGATGGAACGGGGGCCAGAGAATGTCCGCACCAGCGCTTGCCAGAACTGAGATTGACGACGACACCATCGAGCTCCCGCAGGTGCTCGCAGCCGTACAGGAGTTCGGCGCCGCCAGCATGGGGCTCGTGGCGTGGGAGTACTGCCGGCCGGAGAGGTGCGTCGCTCCAGCATGGGCGGCCGCGATCCGCCAGGGCCTGATCAGCCCGGTCGGTGTCTGCGAGGAGACCGGCGAGGCGATGTTCGCGCTGAAGGACTGAGCGGGGCCCGGCCGCCTCTGGGCCCCGCTCGGCCGTCAGGCTGTGGGCTGGCGCGGGCCCCCCGGGGCTCGGGCGGTCGGGCGCGGGCCCCCCGGGGCGCCCAGGCTGGCAAGGCAATACGGATATAGGGGGGCAATATGGCCCCTTTTATCCGTACTAGCGATAGCGGGTCACCGCAGCGATGGCTCTCACCGTTGGGGCGCGAGCGAGCTCCGCTAGACGCGGGCGACCTCCGCGCGAGCCCGCTCCAGCACCGTCTCGAGCACTCGGCCCGCGGCCTCCAGGTCCTGGGCCGGCAGGTCACCCCATAGTCGGTCCGTGATCTCGACGACGGAGGCGCGGATTCGCTCGTAGACCTTACGTCCGGCCTGCGTCAACGCGACCGTCGGTCCGTCGTTCACGAGCTCGCCCAGGCCCGTCAGGAGCTCCTGTGCCCCGGCTTCGCTGACGTGGAGCGCTCCCTCGAGGCGCTGCAGCAGCTGATCCCGGGCGATGCTGTCGTCGCTGGTCGCGGTCAGGACGAGCGCGACCCATTGAGGCTCCGTGATGCCGGTGCCCGCGAGCTCGCGGTCGAGGATCGCGTTGAGCGTCTTCTCGGTCTGTCCGATGAGGGCGGTGTTGAAGGTCGGCATGGCGGGTTTCCTTTCACGGCGGTCGTTGGTAGACCCAACGATACGCGAAACCGTTGGGCTTGTCAACGTTGGGCGAACCAATGTATTGTCTGGTGACCATGGATGACGCCGGCTACGACCCCCCGGATCGACTGAGGAAGTTGCCGACCTGGCTGTTCGGCCAGGTCGCGCAGCGCGGTCAGCGTCTGGTCGCCGACGCCCTGGCTCACGAGGGGGCCCGCAGGCAGCACTTCTCGGTGCTGATGTCGCTGGCGGAGCAGGGGTCGGCAAGCCAGGCGACCCTCGGCCGCAGGCTTTGGATCGACCGCAGCGATCTGCATGCGATCCTGGGCGAGCTCGAGCGCGAGGGTCTCGTCGACCGGGTGCGCGACGAGCGTGACCGACGCCGCAACGTGGTCACCCTGACCACGGCCGGGCGCGCGGCGCTGAAGCGGCTCGACAAGCGGATCGAGGCGGCGCAGGCGGCGCTGCTGGAGCGGCTGTCAGAGGCCGAGCGCGGCCAGTTGACGCGGCTGCTCGAGCGGGTCCTCGGGACCGGTTAGCGACTACGCCGTCGCCACCGTCGCGGCCTTATCGAGACCGAGCTCCTCGATTGCGGTCTCGCGCATCTTGAACTTCTGCACCTTCCCGGTGACGGTCATCGGGAAGGACTCGACGAACTTGATGTACCGCGGCACCTTGTAACGCGCGATCTTGCCCTCGCAGAACTCGCGCAGTTCCTCGTCGGTCAGCGAGACGCCGGGCCTGGGGACGACCCAGGCCATCAGCTCCTCGCCGTAGCGCTCGTCGGGGACGCCGATCACCTGGACGTCCGCAACCGACGGATGGGTGTAGAGAAACTCCTCGATCTCCCGGGGATAGATGTTCTCCCCGCCCCTGATCACCATGTCCTTGATCCGCCCGACGACCTTCACGTAGCCGTCCGCATCCATCGTCGCCAGATCGCCTGTGTGCATCCAGCGTCCCGGGTCGATCGCCTCGTCGGTGCGCTCCTGGTCGTTCCAGTAGCCGCGCATCACCAGGTAGCCGCGCGCACAGAACTCGCCGGCCTCACCGCGAGGGACGGTCCGGCCGCTGCCCGGATCGACGACCTTGATCTCGGTATGCGGCATCACCTCGCCGACGGTCCCGCACCGATGCTCGAGCGTGTCGTCGCGCCGTACGAACGTGCTCACGGGCGAGGTCTCGGTCATTCCGAACGCGATCGACATCTCCCGGACCCCCATCTCGTCGCCGACGCGCTTCATGACCTCAATCGGGCACGGCGAGCCGGCCATGATCCCGGTGCGCAGCGAGCTCAGATCGAACTCGGAGAATCGCTCGTGGCCCAGCTGTGCGATGAACATCGTCGGGACGCCGTACAGGCTGGTGCAGCGCTCCGCGGCCACCGTCTCGAGGGTCGCCTCCGGCTCGAAGGTGGGGGCGGGGTAGACCATGCACGCCCCCGAGGAGCTGCAGGCCAGGTTTCCGATCACCATCCCGAAGCAGTGATACAGCGGCACGGGGACGCAGACGCGGTCCGCCTCCGTGTAGCCGAGCAGCCGGGCCAGGAAGTAGCCGTTGTTGAGGATGTTGTGGTGGGTGAGGGTGGCGCCCTTGGGGAAGCCGGTCGTCCCGCTCGTGTACTGGATGTTGATCGGGTCGTCGAAGTCGAGCTCGGCGAGACCGGCGCGCAGCCGGTCGGGGGCGGGCGTGCTATCGGCGAGCTCCTCCCATTCCGGACTGCCGAAGAAGATCGCCCGTTCGAGGGACGGCAGCGAGGCGCGGGCCTGGTCGACCATCGCGACGAAGTCCGATCCCTTGAGCTCGGGGGTGGCGATGATCCAGCGGCAGCCCGACTGGCCGAGCGCGTATTCGAGCTCGTGCACGCGGTAGGCGGGGTTGATGTTGACGAGGATCACACCGAGCTTGGCGGTGGCGTACTGGGTCAGCGTCCACTCGGCCATGTTCGGGCCCCAGACCCCTAGCCGGTCACCCTTGGCGAGCCCAGCGGCCAGTATCCCTGATGCCAACCGGTCGACGGCCTCGTTGAACTGGCCGTACGTGTACCTGATCCCCTGGTGGCGCGACACGAGCGCCTCGGCATCCGGGACCCGGGCGGCCGTTCGCTCGAGGTTCTCGCCGATCGTGTCGCCGAGCAGCGCCTCGGCGCTGGGACCGCTTGCGTAAGACAGCATCGTCAACTCCTTCCTCTCGCCGCGGAGGCTATACCGTCTCCGGCGCGATGTCGCTGCTCAAGCCGGGATTGCTCGCGGGACGATCGATCGCGGTGGCGGGCGCGGTCCCAGCCCGGGTTCCAGAGCGGCTGTCCTCGCTCGGCGGGCGCGTCGCGACGCTCGCTTCCGATGGGGACGACGAGGAACGCGCGCTCGAATGGGCACAGGCCACCGCGCCGATCGACGCGCTGGTGTGCGCCGCCCACACGCTTGCCGAACTGGACGCGGCCTGGATCGCGGTGCGGGCGGTGGCGAATGGAGCGCTGATCCCGGCCGGGGCCGGCGCGATCGTGCTGCTGGCCCCGGGGCCGGGGGAGGCGGCGCACGCCGATGCGGTCGGCGCCGCGCTCGAGAACCTGGCCCGCACCCTGTCGGTGGAGTGGGCCCGCTTCGGCCTTACCGCGGTCGCGATCGCGCCGGGGGCGAGGACGAGCGAAGAAGATCTCGCCACGCTGATCGCGTTTGTGTGCTCGGGGGCCGGGGCGTACTACTCGGGCTGCCGGTTCCAGCTCGACTCGGTCGCCTAGGCGCCGGCCTTGGCCCGCAGCCACTCGGCCTTGTGCGCGCGCTTGGCGGCCTGGTAGTCCGTCAGCGCCTGGGCTGAGTCGACGTCGCCGAGGGTCGGGTGCGAGGGGACGAGGTCCTGTGCGCTCTTGACTCCGAAGCGCTTCGCCAGCACCGCGCCGAGCGACTTGACCTTCATCTCCCCGAAACCCGGGAGGGACTCGATGTTGGCCCGAAGCCCCGAGGCATCCGCCGCATCGGTCCAGACACGAGCGGCATCGCCGTCGTAGCGATCGCGGACCTCGACCGCCAGCTCGTGAACCCGCTGCGCCATCGCGCCGGGGAAGCGGTGGATCGCGGGCCGCTCCCTGAAGACCGGTTCGAGATCGGCCGAGGCCAGCGTCTCCGCGTCGAAGGCGCCCAGGCGCTCACGGATAACGAGCGGGCCCATGAACGCCTTCTGGACGGTGACCTGCTGATCGAGCGCGAAGCCGACCAGCAGCGCGAGCGGGTCGGAGGCGATCAGCTCATTCGCCTCGTCGGAGTCGGTGAAGTGGAGGCGATCGGGCACCGAGGCGATCATAGTCCGCTCGACAGAACGGCCTGCGCGGCGTTGTGCCCGGGGATGCCGCTGACGCCGCCTCCGCGCCGGGCGCCGGCCCCGCACAGCCAGATGTTCGGATGCTCGGTCTCGACCCCCCAGCGCCCCACCTCGGCTTCGGTCTCGGCGTAAGGCCAGGCGACGTCACGGTGAAAGATGTGGCCGCCCGGCATTCGCAGCTCCTGCTCGAGCTCGGGCGGCGTCAGCGCCTCGATGCACGGCCGCCCGTCGGCTGTCCGCGACAGGCAGTCCTCCAGCGGCTCCGCGAGTACCGCGTTCACGGAGCGGAGCGTGGCGGCGACCGCTCCCTCCTTGTCGTGCGCCGCCGTAAAAAGACGCGCGGGCATGTGCAGGCCGAACAGCGTCAGCGTGTGCGCTCCGGCGGCGCGCAACCCGTCGGAGAGAATGCTGGGATCTGTTAGCGAGTGGCAGTAGAGCTCGCATGGCGGCACGTCCGGGATCCGACCGGCCGCCGCCTGCTCGTAGGCCCGCTGCAGCTGCTCGTACCCCTCGTTGACGTGGAACGTGCCCGCGAACGCGCGCTCAGGCGACACGCCCCGGTCTCGCAGGCACGGCAGTCGTGAGAGCAGCATGTTGATCTTGAGCTGCGACCCTTCCGGAACGTCCGGCGGCGGCGACTCGCTCAGCATCTCCGCCAGCACGGCGGGCGCGACGTTCGCCAGCACGTGCCTGCCCTGAAACCGTTCGCCGCCGAGGCACGCGACCTCGGCGGTCTCATCGTCGGTCGCGATCGAGGCCACCTCGATGCCGGTCAGAATCTCAGCGCCGGCCGCGCGGGCGGCGGTCTCGAGCGCCTCGCTCAGCGCTCCCATGCCGCGGACCGGCACATCCCAGCGTCCGTGGCCGTTGCCGATCACGTGGTAGAGAAAGCAGCGGTTCTGCCGTAGCGCGGGATCGTCCGCCGGCGCGAACGTGCCGATCAGCGCATCGGTCAGCACCAGCCCGCGCATCACGTCCGACTCGAACGTCGACTCGAGCGTCTCCGAGAGCGGCTCCTCGAACACGGTGCGCCAGGCGGTCTCATCGTCGATGAGTCGCCGCAGCTCCTCGCGGGCTCGCAGCGGTTGGGTCAGGGTCGGGAAGACCCGCTCGGCGAGACGGACAAGCCCCGCATGGAAGTCTGTCTGCGGAGCGTCGGCCTCCACCAGCAGGCCCGTATCCCCGGACGGCGTGTATGACGCCACGGCGCGCGGCCGCAGCTCGAGTCGCAATCCGAGTGTCCTTGCGAGCTCCCGCGGAAACAGGCTGACGAGGTATGCGTAACGAGAGAGGCGTGCGTCGATCCCTGGAAACGGAGCGCCGCTCACCGCGGCGCCCCCAACGTCGCTGCGCCGCTCGAGCACGACGACCGATCGACCCGCGCCGGCCAGCAGCGCCGCGGCCACCAGGCCGTTGTGGCCCCCGCCGACGATCACCGCGTCGAAGTGGGTTCGCGGGGACCGTGTCACGTGCGTATCGTCGGGCATCCGCGCGTCACGCGCCGGGCGCCCCCCTTGAGCCAATGGTCAGGGAGTGAGGCCGAGGCGGGAAGCTGCTGCCACCGCCTCACCGCGCGTCCGGGCGTCGAGCTTTCGGAGCACCGCGGATACGTGATGATCAACGGTCTTCTCCGAGACGACCAGTCGCTGCGCGATCTGCGCGTTGCGCAGCCCTTCGGCCAGCAGCCCCAGCACCTCGAGCTCGCGTGGCGTCAGGCCCGCGGGATTCTCGCGCGTCCGCGGTCGCGGACCTCGCGGCACACCGCGTTCGCCCAGTTCGCGCAGACGGCGGGCGACGATCGACGCCGCGGGCCGGGCGCCGAGCGTGCGCAACTCCTCCAGCGCTTGGCGCAATAGGTCGGGATTTCCGGAATCGGACAAGGCCAGTGCCGCCTCGTACGGGCACCCCCGCTCGCGCCAGATCGAGGCCGCCCGGCGCCAATCGCCGGCGATCGAGGAGCGGAACGGCTCGGCGATCGTGTCGTTCAATAGATCATCGCGCAGCCCGACCCGCCACCGCCAATATGCGAGCTCGCTCAATGCCCACCCCGAACGGCGCTCGAGCGCCAGCGCGAGCGGCGCATCGGTCAACTCCGAGACGGTCGCCTGATCGCCTGACAACCAGGCCGTCTCGGCCCGGGCGACCGCCACCGGGACGATCTGCATCAGCTCTGCGGTCGAAGCCGCCATCCGGTGGGCCTCCTCGAGCGGCGCCGACGCCTCCGCATCGCCTCTCCGGGTTCTGAGCAGACCGAGCGTGGGCAGCGCCCAGACGCGCGCGACCGGCGCGCTGCGGGGGTCACGAATCACGCGGGCCGCCGACTCGCCCGCCTCGTCCCAGCGGCCGTGGCTGAGCTCCACCCGGGCGCGATGCGCGAGCAGGTATCCCCGCCACGTCTCCAGGCCGTGTTCGGTGCAGTGCCTGAGCCCTTCGGTGATGTAGGAGCCGGCGAGCGCGAAGTCGCAGTCTCGCAATGCCCGCATGACGAGTAGCTGGTATGCCCGTCCGACGTAATCCTCGAGACCCTGGTGCTGCGCAATCTCGAGTCCCCGCTCGAGCTTCTCCCTACCCTCGGGGCGGCCCGCATCGAGCTCGGCCGCACCGATGTTCTCGAGTGCGTAGATCAGCACCTCGGTGTCATCGAGCCGCTGCGCGAGCTCGAGTGCGCGACCACCCCAGGCAACAGCCGGCTCCGTATCCTCGACGACCATGCGCCGCTGGGAGATGTTTCCGTAGGCCATCGCCAGCTGGTGGCCAGGCGGTAGCTGCTCCAGCAGCTCCGCGGCCTGGAGCGCGAGCGGCTCCCCTTCGCTCGTGCGGCCGACAAAGAACAACAGCCGCGACAGCGATCGCAGGGCGTCACCCTCTCCGCGTCGATCACCGAGCCGTCGGTAGGTGGCAAGCGCCTCCTCTTGCACCGCGATCGCCGCTTCGAACTGTGCGCTGAGGCGGAGCTCCTCGATCTCGCGGTCCAAGAAACCGACGCGCTCCGAGAGCGACAGCCCGTCGCCAAACCTCAACACCCGGGCGTACTGCGCGGCAGCCTCGCGATGGGCGCCGGCGCCGGCGGCTCGGCTCGCCGCGAGCGGCGCCCATTCCAGTACGAGCTTCGTGTCCCTCGCGGCGTCAGCGTGATGGGCAAGCGCCGCGAAATCCGGCTCGTGCCCGACGACACCGGCCAGCGCCTCGAGCGCTGCGAGATGGAGTGCCAGCCGGCGGTGGGGCGCGATCGCTTCGTCGATCGCAAGCCGTGCCAACTCGTGACGGAACGCGACGTGTGTCCTCCCGGCACTGAGGATGCCCGACGTCAGGCACTCGTCGAGGCGATCGATGAGCTCGCCCGCGATTGCGTCGAGCAGGCGGAGGTCCACCTGTCCGGGGACGATCGCGACGGCGTCGAGGAGCTGCCGGGCGGGCTCGGATAGTCGCGAGGCGCGGGCGAGCACGGCGTCGCGGACCGTCTCGGGAATCTGGTCCCCGCCGGCCTCGAGCGCCTCGGTGACGAAAAACGGATTCCCGGAGGTTCGGCGGTAAAGCTCTTCCGCGTCGAGTCCATGCCGTTCAGCCAGCTGGGCGACCGCGCCGGCTGACAGTGCCCGCAACTTCAGGCGGTCCGGCCGACGGGCCAGCTCTCCGAGCACGAACCGCAGCTGCGGCGAGGCATCTACCTCGTCGTCTCGGTAGCTGGCGAGTATCAGCGCGGGAGCTGCCGCGATCCGGGTCGCCAGCAGCGTGATGACGTCGAGCGTGGCCTCGTCGGCCCAGTGGATGTCCTCTAGCACGAGGACGACTTGCGATGAGCGCTTTAGGTCGTCGAGCAGCGCGGTCGCGACCGCGTGCGGACGTGCCCCCGCGTCGATCAGCTCGCCGAGGTCGCCGCCAACGGTCTCGGCCACGTCCAGCACGGGTCCAAGCGGCCGCGGAGTCCGCAACGGCTCACACTCGCCCCACAGGATCCGGACCGCCTTGTCCCGGGTCTCGCAGAACCGCCGGAGCAACGACGTCTTGCCAACGCCCGCCTCCCCGCCTACGAACACCAGCCGCCCTTCCGTGGTTGCTCGGACGCCTTCGAGGAGCCGCTCCAGCTCGGACAGGCTTTCATCGCGCTCCAAGAGAGCGCGTTTGACGCCGGTCGTGGCCTCAGCCACCGCTCCGCTCCCACCGAACGTCGAACAGCCCCGGTTCCATGCTCGGCGAACAGTGTCCCACGCTCGTCCGCCAGCGGCAAAAGGCCGGCCGGGGACACGTGGTCCCCGGCCGGTAGTGCCCTAGCCCAATGCGCTGCGATACGAGCGGCGCCGACGCGTGGCGCCCGCCGCGGCCGCGCCTGCTCCCAGCAATCCGACGGCTCCGACCGCTCCGATGCCCGCGTCGTCCCACTGGAATCCCTGCGACGGAGATCCCGCTGCCTTGGCGGACGACGAGGTCAGGTGCCAGCCGCCCTGGGAGGCGTACAGCTGGCTGACGTTGTTCTGCAGCCGATCGAGCTGGCGCTGCTGAGGCGGAGTGACCGGCACCGGCTGAGCGGCGCCCTGGTCCGTGATCTGCATAGCCGACGCTGCCGCCGGCGAGCTCAGCGCTACGAGCGCAGCGATCGTGCTGATGGTTTTGGAGTTGAACATTTGGTGGTCCCTTTCGTCTCTATGAGTAGAAGTACGGGTCGAGCACCCGCACCTCGGTGATCTGGTCGACCGGCAGCTCGTTGCGGGCGGCGGTCTTGCGAACGGATTCGGGGCTGGGGGCGTCGTAGATGCAGAACGTGGTGTGCTTGTCCGCGCTCACGTACGAGTGCACCCAGGTGACGTCCTCCTCCGCGTTCCGCTCGATGACGGTCCGGCAGATGTCCGCGCCGCCGTCCGCGACCGGGATCTGGAGCCGGTCGGGAAACGTGCGCTGGACCATGTATCGCGGCATATCGGTCCTCCTCTTGGTTGTGACGATTGCCATGCCAGCGAACCTACGGACGCCCGCTCGCTCGCACATCGGCAGAACTCCCCATATTCGGATTCGGCGCTCCCTAATTTGGGATGGACCTAGACTGCACAGCTGATGCCGGGGCGGCCGAACGTTGCGTTGATTGGAGCTGGCGTGAGCGGGCTGACCGCGGTCAAGGCGCTGGGTGACTGGGACATCCCGCACACGTGCTTTGAGGCCTCGGACGACGTTGGCGGCAACTGGTACTTCCGCAATCCGAACGGGCGCTCGTCCGCCTACCGCTCGCTGCACATCGACACGTCCAAGACGGCGATCAGCTTCAAGGACTTCCCGATGGACGAGCGTTACCCGGACTTCCCGCACCACAGCGAAATCCACGGCTTCCTCAAGGAATACGCGGACCGCTTCGGCCTGCGCGAGCGGATCCGGTTCAGCACGGCCGTCGAGCACGCCCAGCGACTGCCCGAAGGCGGGTGGGACATCGACGGTGAGCGCTTCGACGCGCTGCTCGTGTGCAACGGTCACCACTGGGACCCGTCATACCCGAGCTTCCCCGGCAGCTTTGACGGCGCGACCCTCCACTCGCACCAGTACATCGATCCGAGCGAGCCCCTCCCGCTCCAGGGCAAGCGCGTGCTCGTGGTGGGGATCGGGAACAGCGGCGTCGACATCGTCTCCGAGCTCTCGCGCAAGGGCGTGGCGGACAAGGTGTTCATCTCCACCCGCAGCGGCGCCTGGGTGATTCCCAAGTACGTGTTCGGGCGGCCAGCGGACACCGTGTTCAAGACCAATCCCCGGCTGCCGCTCGGGCTGCAGCGGCGCGTGGCGCGCCTGTTGCCGCGGCTCGTCTCGGGCCGGATGGAGGACTTCGGGCTGCCCACCCCCAACCACAACTTCCTCGAGGCGCATCCGACCGTCTCCAGCGAGCTCCTGCTCCGCCTCGGCTCGGGCGATGCGGTCGCCAAGCCGGATGTCACGGGCCTTGAGGGGGATTCGGTCCGGTTCGCGGATGGGAGCGTCGAGCAGGTGGACGCGATCATCTACGCCACCGGCTACAAGATCAGCTTCCCGTTCTTCGACCCGGAGTTCGTCTCGGCGCCCGGGAATGTGCTGAGGCTCTTCAAGCGAATGTGGAAGCCGGGTGTCGACGACCTCGCCTTCATCGGCCTGGGACAGGCGATCCCGACCATCTTCCCGTTCGCGGAGTGCCAGGCGAAGCTCGCCGGCCGCTGGCTCGGGGGCGACTGGGCGCTGCCCGCGCCGGGGGAGATGGAGCGCGAGATCCGCCGCGACGAGGAGCGCTACGTCAAGCACTACTCCTCCCGCCCCCGCCACACGATGCAGCTCGACTACTACGTCTACGAGCACGACCTCCGTACGCGCGTGATTCCGGAGGGACAGCGCAGAGCGCGACAGCGGGTGGCGATCAGGTCGCCCGAGCTCCAACCCGCGCGTTGATCCAGGCGCACAGGTCGTCCAGCACCCGTACCTGCTCGGGCTCGTTGAGGATCTCGTGGTACAGGCCCTCGTAGGACTCGATGGTCTTGTCCTGCGCTGCGATGCGCTCGCCCACCATCACGCTGCCGGCGGGCGGCACGAGCTTGTCGTCGGTGCCGTACATGATCAGCGTCGGGACGGTGATCGAGCGAACGCCCTCGGGGAAGGACTCGACCACGGCCGCCAGCTCCGCCACGGTCCGAGCCGGGAGCTTGCCGTGGTGAACGAGCGGGTCCGTCGTGTACGCCTCGACGACGGCCGGATCGCGGCTCACGAGCGCGGGATCAACCGCGAACACCGGGAGCCGCGGTGCCACCGTCGAGAGGACCTTGGCCGCGACTCGCTGCGCCGGGGAAGCCGCCTCCAGCGCCGCCACCGGCGCGGAGAGAATCAGTCCGTCGAGCCGATCCTGATGAGCGATCGCATAGGACAGGGCGATCGCGCCGCCCATGCTGTGACCGAGCAGGAACAAGGGCACGCCGGCGTGCTCGGAGGCGGCGAGCACGATCAGCGAGTCGAGATCGGCCACGGCATTGTTCGTGCGGTCGATCAGCGCCCGGGGCCCGGCGGAGTTGCCATGACCGCGGTGGTCGAGGGCGTAAACCGCGTAGCTCTCGCCGACCAGCCGCGCCGCGACGTGCGCATAGCGGCCGCTGTGCTCTCCTGCTCCGTGGGCGATCACGACCACGGCTCGCACGCCATCCTCCGGGAGCCAGGTCTGCCGGTAGATCCGCAGCCCGCCGACCCCCGTCAGCTCGCCCTCCTGGTGGGGCACTATCTAGGGCTCCTCCGCCCAGGGGACCACGACCGCGTCCTCGGTGGGCGAGTCCCGCGAGACGACGTACTCGGCCGGCTCGGTGTCGGAGACATTCTCGAGGAGGTGCGTTTCGCGGGGCGGGACGTAGACGAGATCGCCCGGCTCGAGCGTCAGCTCGGTCTCCAGACGGTCTCCCCACCGCACGCGCAGACCGCCGGAGAGCATGTACACGGCGCTCTCGCAGCGCTCGTGGTAATGGGGTCGCGACTGTGCACCGGGCGGGACACGGAAGACGCCCATATAGATGTTGCGCGCGCCCGCGGTGGCCTGTGAGATCTCCGCGCCGCCCACGACCCCACGGGGAACCTCGCGGTCGGGGCCGGGCTTGATCACTCTCATGGGTAACGAGTCTAACTTCGACGGCGATCGGGGTTCGCAGCCGCGCCCGGGCGCCCCAACTCGATCTGAAGGGGCTCCTGCTCGGCCGGCGCGTGGTCCACCTGAAGCGTCGTATGGCGGAGGTCGAAGCGCCGCTCCACGAGGTCCTGGAGGTGACGGCGCAGCTCGTGGCAGTCCTCGCCGGCGCGCACCAGGACGTGCGCGGAGAGGGCGGGAAAGCCGGAGGTGACCTCCCACACGTGGAGGTCGTGAACCTCGACCACTCCGGGCTCTGCCGCCAGCACGCGGCCGATCAGCTCCGGCTCAAGGCCGGCCGGTGCGGCCTCCATGAACACCCGGCCCGAGGCCTTCAGCAGGCCGTAGGAGGCGTGCAGCATCAAGCCCGAGACGATCAGCGAGGCGATCGGGTCTGCGCGCCGGAAGCCGGTCGCGAGAATCACGGCTCCCGCGATTGCGGTCGCGATGAACCCGTAGAGGTCGGTGAGGATGTGGCGGTACGAGCCCTCGACGTTCAGGCTGCGCCGCTCGTGCGTGCCGGCAAGCACCCGAGCGGCGATCAGGTTCACGACGATCCCCGCGCCGGCCACGGCCACCACGGTCGTCCCGTGCACCACCGGGGGCGAGACGAGCCGCCGGATCGCCTCGTACACGATCAGCAAGCCGAGCACCAGCAGCGTGATCCCATTGGCCTGGGCACTGAGGATCTCCGCCCGCCCGAGCCCATAGGTCATCGCGCCGCCGGCGGGCCGGGCGGCGAGCCTGGCGGCCAGCAGGGCCAGGGCCAGCGCGGCGGCGTCGGTCAGCATGTGCGCAGCGTCGGAGAGAAGCGCCAGCGACGAGGCCAGGATTCCGGCCGTGATCTCGACCGCCATGAAGCCGACGATCAGCGCCAACGCCACCCTCAGCGTGTCGCGTTCGGCGTCGCGATGCTGATCGTGAGCGTGGGACATCAGTTCGAGGAGGGGTCGGCGGGCATCCTCGCCACCAGCGCGTAGCTGCCCCCCTTTCGCGTGAGGACCGTCTGCCACAGCTCGCGCGGATCGCTCGAGAACGCGTCGTCCAGCGTCGCGGGCTCGAGGATCCAGTCATCGCGTTCGAGCTCCGCATCGAGCTGGCCCGCTCCCCAGCCCGCGTGGCCCACGAATGCGCGGGCCTGCCGGACCCCGGCGCCAAGCTCCTCGGGCGAGGCACCGGTTCCCACGACGCCGACATCGTCGAAAGCCATCAGCGCGGCGTCGTCGGCGTCCTCGAACTGAGCGAGCACGATCACGGCCGACGGTTGCACCGGTCCGCCGATGAACAGCAGATCGTCCGGATCGAGCAGCTCGTCCAGCTTGTCGGTCACGGCGTCGCCGACGCTCGTCTCAGAGGGGCGGTTGAGCACCAGCCCGAGCGCGCCCTCCTCGCTGTGCTCGACCACCAGCACCACGGTGCGCCAGAAGTTCGGGTCAAGCAGCGTGGGACCGGCGATCAGAAGGTTTCCGCGGACGGAGTCCATCCACAGGGGAGGGTAATCATTTGCGCTCGAGCTGCGGTCAGCCTACGAACAGCCGAGCTTCGCGTGCTTGAGCCCGGCCGTGAGCAGCGGCGTGAGGTCGTACACCTGGGCTCGCGGGGGGATCCGCGGCTTGGCCTGGGGGCCGTAGTCGTAAAGATCCATCGTCAGGCTGAAGCTCGATTTGACCTTCGAGACGCACTCGGTGAGCGACAGCCCGAGACGCCTGACCAATGACCTTTCGTCGATCCAGACCTCCAGCGGCAAGGTGTGCTCGCCGAGCGTCGTCTCGAGCTGCTTGACGCTTCGCTTGACGGCGGCGCGTCGGGTCGGCCCGACGAGGTTCGGATAACGGTCGAGGTCGACGAGGGCCCGGTAATGGGTTGTCTTCACACCCCGGATCGTCTCGGTTCCGAGCGGGTCGTGTTCGAGCTGACGGCCCGCAGGTAATCGACGAACTGCGTCGGGTCGGTGGCGGTGGGGAGCGAGCCGGCGCTGATCGCGCCGAGCGTCCGGCTCATGTCGATCTTGACCCACGGCTTGCCGCCGGTCAGCGACGTCCCCCCGGGAAGCGCCTTCGCGCTCATGTACACGGTCAGCTGCGAGAGCAGCTCGGGGATCACGACCCTGCGGCCCCCGATGGCCACCGCGGTCGTCAGCGCCCCGGTCTGGTCCTTGCGGTCAAAGGATCCAGCCAGCGCCAGGCCGATCGTCCCGTTCTGGCCGCCGGAGATCGATGCCGGTGCCCGCCATTCGATATCCCTGGGCCTGGGCCGTGGCGTCCGCGGCACGGATCACCTGGCTGCTCGAGGGCTTGCTCGAGCCGCAGCCGCTTAGGAGCGCCGCGGCACAGCAGCGCCGCTCCGATGACCCTGAGCTTCACCGCGCGGATGCTAGAGGCAAGGGAGGACCTACAAGCCGAGCGAGCGGCCCAAGATCTCCTTCATGATCTCATCGGTCCCGCCGCCGATCGGTCCCAGCCGGGCGTCACGCGCGGCGCGCTCGATCTCGTACTCGGCCATGTAGCCGTTGCCGCCGTGGATCTGAAGGCAGGTGTCCATCACCTCGAACGCCGTCCGCTGCGTCTGGAGCTTGGCGATCGTCACTTCGCGCACCGCGTCGGCGCCTGCCAGGTAGCGGCGGAGTGCGTGGTAGGTGACGTCGCGGCCGGCCTCGATCTGCAGCGCGATCTCGGCGAGCTTGTGCCGGATGGCCTGGTGCTTGCCGATCGGCTTTCCGAAAGCCGTTCGCTCGAGCGCATATCGCAGCGTCTTCTCGAACGCCACCTGCATGCCTCCGATGGCCCCCAGCGCCATCAACAGCCGCTCCCACTGGAAGTTGGCCATGATCAGGTAGAAGCCCTGGTTCTCCTCCCCGAGCAGGTTCTCCTCCGGGACGAACACGTCGTCGAAGGTGATCAGCGCCGTGTCGGACGCGTGCCACCCGAGCTTCTCGAGCTTTGACGACTCGACGCCGGGACCGCGATCGATGATCAGGAACGAGAGCCCATGGTGGCCGCCCTCGGCGCCGGTCTTGACAGCGGTCACGATCGCGTCGGCACGCACGCCGCCGGTGATGAAGGTCTTGGCGCCGTTGACCACATAGCCGCCGTCGGTCTTTCGAGCGTACGTGCGGATCGAGGCGACGTCCGAGCCCGCGTCGGGTTCGGTGATCCCGAGCGCGGCGATCTTCTCGCCCTTCAGGCCGGGGACCAGGTAGCGCTGCTTCTGCTCCTCGGTCCCGAATTCCAGATCGGCGGCAGCGCGATCCCGGTGTGGGCGCCGATGCCGGCCGCCAGTCCGCCGGAGCCGCACCACGCGAGCTCCTCGCGAACACGGCGTCGGCGATCACGTCGTCATCGCCGCCGTACTCGGTCGGGAACTTGAGCCCCAGATAGCCCTGCGCGGCGAGCTGGGTGAAGACCTCGTTCGGGAACCAGCGTGCCTCCTCCCACTCGTCGGCGTGGGGGCGAAGCTCGTTTACGACGAACCGCCTCACGACCTGGCGGAACTGCTCGTGGTCCTCTCGTAAATGGTGGGATTGGGCGGCGCGCATGCGCGCCGCCCCCGGCCCGATCATGATCGGGCCGGCCGGCCGGAACATGTTCCGGCCGGGACAAGCTAGAGCCCGTAGCTCCGGCCGATCACGTCGAGCATGATCTCGTCGGTGCCCGCCCCGATCCGGTTCAGCCGCATGTCCCGCCACACGCGCTCGATCCCGTACTCCTTCATGTAGCCGTTGCCGCCGTGGATCTGGATGCACTCGTCGGCGACCTCGGTCGCGATCCGCGCGGCGTAGAGCTTGGCCATCGAGATCTCGCGCACCGGGTACTCGCCGTTCTGAAAGCGCCACGCCGTCGTGTAGACCATCTGGCGAGCGGTCTCGATCTTCGTCGCCATCTCGGCGAACTTGTGGCGGATCACCTGGAAGTGGCCGATCTCGCGGCCGAACGCCTTGCGCTCCATCGCGTACTGGAGCGTGCGGTCGAACACGTGCTGAGCGCCCGCCACGCAGCCCGCCGCCCCGATCAGCCGCTCGCCCTGGAGCTCCCACATGATGTGGTAGAAGCCCTTGCCGACCTGGCCGAGCACCGCAGTGCCGGGGACGCGGACGTCCTGGAAGGCGAGCAGCGCCGTGTCCGACGCGTGCATGCCGAGCTTCTCGAGCCGCTTCTCGCGGATCACGCCTTCGGCGTCCATGGGGACCAGGAAGAGCGTGAAGCCGTCATAGCCCTGGTCGGGGTCGGTCTTGGTGACGAGCACGATCACGTCGGCGCGGTGGCCGTTGGTGATGAACGTCTTCGAGCCGTTGATCACGTACTCATCGCCGTCCCTGACGGCGCGGGTCTTGATCCCGGAGACGTCCGAGCCGGCGTCGGGCTCCGTGATCCCGAGGCAGAGGATCTTCTGTCCCTTGATCGCCGGCACGACCCACTCCTGCTTCTGCTCCTCGGTGCCGAAGGCCAGAATCGGGGGCATCGCCATGTCGGTGTGGACCGCGAGCCCCATCGCCAGGCCGCCGCAGTGGGCGTGGACGATCTCCTCTGCAAGCACCAGGCTCGTGTAGTAGTCGCCGCCCTGGCCGCCGTACTGCTCGGGCTTGTCGAGCCCGAGGAAGCCGAGCTCGCCCATCCGCTCGAAAACCCAATTGGGGAACGTCTGCTCCTCCCATTCCTCCGAGTGGGGCTGGAACTCCTTGATCACGAAGCGTCTGATCGAGTCGCGCAGCTGCTCGTGCTCGTCGGTGAAGATGAAATGCTTCTTCTGGCCTTGAAAGTCGGGCTTGAGTACGTCTTCTGAAGTGGTGGCGGTCATGGGAGGAACGGTATCGGGCGGCGGCGGGAAAGTAAACAGTAGGACTTCCTACTTTCTACTTAAGCCGTGGCCCGCCGGGGGGTTTGGGATGCTAGTTCGAATAATTCGCCATCAGATCCCAAGGCCCCCGGCGTTCGGGCCCGGAGGGGGGCATCCGCTGGTAGCGTCCCGCCCCGATGGCCTACGAGACTCTGAAGTACGACGTGGCCGACGCCGTCGCGACGATCTCGCTCGATCAGCCCGACACCCGCAACGCGCTGTCCGACGAGCTGCTCGGCGAGCTGATCGGCGCCTTTGAAGCCGCCCGCGACGATCCGGCGGTCCGCTCCGTGGTCCTGACGTCGACGCACGACAAGGTCTTCTCCAGCGGGGCGAACCTGGCGGGGTTCGCGGCGGACGTGCCGCTGGTCCACAAGCATTTCGGAACCGACCGGTTCCCGCGGCTCTTCCGCCTGATCGGGGAGCTCGGCAAGCCGTCGATCTGCGCCGCGAACGGGCACGTGCTCGCGGGGGCCCTGGGGATCGCCCTGGCGTGCGATCTGATCATCGCGCGCGAGGGAGCCCGGTTCGGGACGCCGGAGATCAACGTCGGCGCGTTCCCGTTCATGATCATGGCGCTCATCTACCGCAACGTCCCGCGCAAGCGCGCGACGGAGATGCTGCTGCTCGGCGAGCAGATCTCGGCCGAGGAGGCCGAGCGGATCGGGATCGTGAACCGCGTCGTGCCGGCGGCGGAGTTCGACGCCGTGGTCCGCGAGTGGGCCGGGAAGCTCGGCTCGAAGTCCCCGGTGGTCATGAAGCTGGGCAAGGACGCGATCTTCCGACAGCAGGACATGGCGCTCGCCGACGCGCTCGATTACCTGCGCTCGCAGCTGTCGCTGGCGCTCTCGACCGAGGACATCGAGGAGGGCGTGAGGGCCTTCTTCGAGAAGCGCGAGCCGCAGTGGAAGGGCCGCTGAGAATTCGCGTCACATTTCACCATCTTTCTGTGTCTCTGGCTTAGAGTTCGCTTAAGCGGCATCCGCGCAACTCGGGCGCGGGTGACCTGGACTCAAATAGGCAGGCCGGATGAAGGAGACCGCGATCGTGGTGGGGGTCGACGGGAGCAGGTCCGGCGATGCGGTCGTCCGGCAGAGCGCGCTGCTGGCGGCGGCATCCGGCGCCTGGCTGCACATCGTGGCGCCCGCGGGAGCCCTCGAACGACTGGTGCGGAGCGTGTTCGACACCGGGGTCAGGATCGAAGCCCACAAGGCGGCCGGCGACCTGGCCGCGATGGTCTGGCAGGTTGCCAAGCAGGTCGAGGCGGAGACGATCGTGCTCGAGCGCCCGGCGCGCACCCCGCTTCAGCGCGCCCTCAGGGCCGTGCACCGGCGACTCGCTCCGGATGCATATGCCCCGGTGGAGCTGATCGATACGCGCGCGGGCCGCGCCCGAGCGGCCGGGGAGCGCCGACTCAGGTGACCGGGATCGTCCCGGCGACGGTCGTTCCGGTATCCGTTGAGAAACCCCCGCATACTGCGGGAAGACCCAAATTTTGTCGTCCGCCCCCGGACTAACCTGCGCCTTGCGTCTAAAAACCGCTTAAGACGGGAAACATGTCGGCAGTGCAAAGACCGGGAATCGTCGTTGGCACGGACGGAAGCCCCGCCGCCGAGGCGGTCGTCGGCCAGGCGGCCATGCTCGCCGTCGGTTTCGGTGCGGCGCTCCATATCGTCGCGGCGGCGGAATCACGGTTGCCCGCCGTACCTTGCCGCGTGGGCTGCTACGTCGACGACTACGGGCTCCCGGTGGAGCTGCACGCCACGGTCGGAAATCTGCTCGAGGCGGTGGCGGAGACCGCGAAACGGGTTGCGGCCGAGCGCGTCGTGATCGACCGCGCGCCGGCCAATCCGATCGAGCGGCTGATGGGAGCGATTCGCTGGCGGCTCGCGGGCGGCCCGCGTCCGATCCAGGTGATCGACCTTTCGTCCGAACCCGAGCGGCTCGCGTGCGAAGTGCGCCGCCGCGGGGGCTCGGTCAGTCATCAGCGGCGTCGCCGCCCCGCCTATGCGGGCACAGCCGCACTGCGGCGCCAGCCCCCCGCTGGTTTGTAGCTCTAGCCGGGTCGTAAAGTAGGAAGTAGGACGTACCACTTCCCACTCGCGGGATTCAGCGGTACGCTGTCGCGCCATGAGCCTCGACGACCCCTGCGTGATCACCTGCGCGATCTCGGGAGCGATCGCCAACCGCGAGCAATGCCCGGCGATTCCATACACGCCCGGGGAGTACGGGGCCGAAGCGCGCCGGATCGTCGACGAGGGTGGTGTCCACATCCACATCCACGCGCGCGCGCCGGACGGGACGCCCTCGTACGAGGTCGAGGACTTCGTCGCGATTCGGGACGCGATCCGTGATGCCGTGGGCGATCGCGTGATCGTCAACTTCTCGACCGGGACGATCGGGGTGCCGGTTGAGAAGCGGGTCGCATATCTCGACGCGGGCCGCCCTGAGGTCGCCGCCCTGAACATGGGCTCGATGAACTACGCGAAGTACTCGCGCAAGCGCAAGGACTTCGTGTTCAAGTTCGTGTTCGCCAATCCGTTCGAGGAGATCATCGAACTGCTCGAGGCGATGCGGCGGCTGGAGATCAAGCCCGAGCACGAATGCTTCGACCTCGGTCACGTCGGCTCCCTGGAGCCGCTCGTCGACATGGGCCTGCTCGACGCTCCGCTCCACGCGGACTTCGTGATGGGAGTGGTGGGGGGTGTGCCGGCCACCGCCTTGAACCTGGCGGCAATGGCGCGGAACATGCCCGCCGGGCCGGCGGGTGGGCCGAACCACCACTGGGGGGTGATCGGGATCGGACGCGACCAGTGGATGCTGGTCGCAGCGGCGCTGACGCTGGGCGGCTCGGTCCGGGTGGGGCTCGAGGACAACTTCTACCTCCCGGACGGCACGATGGCGCGCTCGAACGGCGATCTGATCGCCAAGGCGCGACAGATGTGTGAGGACGCGGGACGGCGACCCGCCACGGTCGACGAGGCGCGGGCGCTCCTGGGGATCAGGACTCGTGAGCCTGCCGCTTGAAGGCCTTCGCGTTCTCGATCTGAGCCGGCTCCTGCCAGGCGGGTTCTGCTCCTTGCTGCTCGCGGACTTCGGCGCCGAGGTGATCAAGGTCGAGGACACGGGGATGGGCGATTACGTCCGATGGGCACCGCCCTACTACGAGGGCGCGAATGAGACCGCCCGCAGCGCGCTGTTCCTGGCGTTGAACAGGGGCAAGCAATCGATTCGGGTCGACCTGAAGAGCGATCAGGGCAAGGAGGTCCTGCTGCGCCTGGCGCGTGACGCGGACGTGCTGCTCGAGTCCTTCCGGCCCGGAGTGCTCGATCGCCTGGGGGTCGGTTACGAGCGCTTGCGTGCCGAGAATCCGGGCCTCGTCTACTGCGCGATCACGGGCTATGGCCAGGACGGCCCGTTTACGGCCCGGTCGGGCCACGACATGAACTACCTGGGCCTGAACGGCGTACTCGGCTTGACGGGCGAGGCCGACGGTCCTCCGGTGCAGTCGGCCGGGCAGATCGCCGACATCGGGGGCGGTGCGCTGATGGCGGTGATCGGGATCCTGATCGCGCTGCGCGAGCGGGACCGGTCCGGAGAGGGGCAATTCGTGGACTGCTCGATGTTCGACGGTGCCCTCTCCTGGCTGGCAATGGTTGCTGCCGAGGCGATGGCCAACGGACGCGCGCCGCACCGCGGGGACCTCAACCTGGCGGGCGCGATCACGTGCTATCGCCCCTACCGGTGCGCCGACGGATGGGTCACGCTGGGCGCGCTCGAACCCAAGTTCTGGAAGGCGTTCTGCCTCGGGGTGGGCAGGGAGGACCTCGTCAACCACGCCTTCGATTCGCCGGGGTCCGATACGCACCGTGCCGTCGAGGAGATCTTCGCCCAGCGCACCCGCTCCGAATGGCAGGCCTTCGCCTCCGAACACGACTGCTGCCTGGAACCCGTCCTCGAGCTCGACGAGGTCCTGGACTCCGAGCTCGTGCGGGCGCGGGAGATGGTGAGCTCGCTCGTGCAGCCCGGCGCGGAGCGGGAGGTAAGACTGCTCGGCGTCCCGATCAAGCTGAGCCGGACGCCCGGGGACCCGGCACGCGGCCCGGGCCCAGCGCTCGGCGAACACACCGACGAAGTGCTCCGAGCCGCCGGCTACGGCGATGACGAGATCGCGGCGATGCACGAGGCCGGCGCGATCGCGGGACCGGCCGGGAGCTCTCAGGACTCGTTCATGGCAGGTTGAGCATGCTCAAGATGTCCGAGCTAGCCGAGCGCTCGGGGGTCAGTGCGGGAACGATCAAGCACTACCTCCGCGAAGGCCTGCTCGGCAACGGCAACGAGGTCAAGCGGACCTCACGCAACATGGCCTATTACCCCGAGGAGTTCGTCGAGCGGATCCAGCTGATCAAGCGACTCCAGGAAGACCGGTTCATGCCGCTGGCGGTGATCAGACGGGTCATCACGGAGGATCCCGCCCGCGCCTCGCGGCTGATCGAGCTCGAGGACAAGATCCTCGAGCTGGCGATCACCCAACGCGAGTCGGTGCGCGTCTCGCGCGCCAAGGTGCGGGAGGCCTACGACGTCCCCCAGAACGTGCTGGAGCGGCTCGAGGAGCTCGGGATCCTCACCCCCAACGCGCGCGGATACGACGCCGATGACGTGGCGATCATCGAGGCGATCTCGCGCTTCCGCGCGGGCGGCTACGAGCAGGCGATCGGGTTCACCGTCTACGACACCCTCCGCTACCGCGAGGCGCTTGCGCCGCTGGTCGAGGAGGAGGTCCGGGTGCTGCTCGACCGGCTCGCCGGCAAGGTCGACGTGGATCGGGCCGTGGAGATCATCGCGTCGGGGGCCGAGCCGCTTCGCGATCTGATCGGCGCGATGCACTCGAAGCTGCTGCTCGAGGCGCTCCGAGCGCAGCGCGGGGAAAGGGATGGCTAGCCGTACAGCTCGTCGAAGCGCGAGGCGTACTTGTCGTGCACGATGTTGCGCTTGACCTTGAGCGTGGGCGTGAGCTCGCCCGTCTCCTGGCTCAGATCGTGCTCGAGGATGAAGAACTTCTTGACCTGCTCGACCTGGGCATAGTTGGCGTTGGCCTTGTCGAGCTCGGCCTGGACCAGGGCGATGACGTCCGGGTGCTTTGAGAGCGCCTCGATCGAGGTGTCCTCGATCCCGCGCTCCTTCGCCCACGGGACGATCTCCTCCTGATCGAGCGTGATCAGCATCGTCGGGAACGGCCGGCGGTCGCCGTGCATAACGGCCTGGGAGATGTAGCGGGTCTGTTTGAGGTCGTTCTCCAGGTTGGCGGGGGTCAGGTTCTTGCCACCGGCGGTGATGATGATGTCCTTTTTGCGGCCGGTGATGAACAGGAAGCCGTCCCCGTCGAGGTGGCCGATGTCCCCGGTGTGCAGCCAGTCGTCGACGATCGAGCCGAACGACGCATCGTCGTTCTTGTAGTAGCCCTGGAAGATGTTGGCTCCCTTGAGCAGAATTTCGCCGTCATCGGCGATCCGGATCTCGACGCCGGGGTGGGCCCGGCCGACCGAGCCGAAGCGGTGTTCGCCGGGCCGCATGCCGGTGGCCGTCGTCGAGGTCTCGGTCATGCCGTAGCCCTCCATCACCGGCACGCCGGCCGCGTAGAAGAACTCGAGGATCTCCTTGGCGATCGGCGCCGCACCCGTGACCGCCTCCCGCAGGCGCCCGCCGAAGGCCGCGCGCACGTGTTTGAAGAGCTTCTCGTCAGCCTGGTCGTAGGCGGCCTGTAGCTCCGAGGGGATCTCCAGGCCGTTCGATTCGAGCTCACGGACCTGGAGCCCGATCTGTGTCGCGTTGGCGATCAGCTCAGGGTCGGCGTTCGAGGTGACGAGCGTGTAGAGCTTCTCGAAGATCCTCGGCACCGACGGGAGGTAGGTCGGGTGGACCTCGGAGAGCTCGGGGATGATCTGCGTCGGATCGCCGCCCCAGTAGGCGATCGCCACGCCGAAGTCGGCGCTGATCAGCATCAACAGGAGGCCGAAGGCGTGAGCAAGGGGGAGGAAGAGGTAGATCAGGTCATCGGGCCCGTTGCCGATGACCCCGCGCTCGGCGACCATGTCGAGCACGGCGCGGTAGTTGCCGTGGGACAGGACGCATCCCTTCGGCGGCCCGGTCGTCCCCGACGTGTAGATGAACGTGTACGGGTCGGCCTTGGTGACCTGCTGGATCCGGGCGTCGAGCTCGGCCTGCGGGCGCTCGCGGCCGCGCGCTCTGAGCTCGTCCAATCCGTCGATCATGATGACGTGGCGGAGGCCGGGAAGCCTGTCGCGGACGGTCTCGATCTTGGCGGCCTGCGAGGCGTCCTCGCACACGATCGCGGCCGACTCCGAGTTGCCGGCCACCCAAGCGCACTCCTCCGGGGAGTTCGTCGGGTAGATCGGCACGACCACGGCACCGGCGGCACTGATCGCGAAGCTGCACCACGCCCATTCGATCCGCGTGGTGCAGAGCATGCTGACCCGCTCCCCGGGCTGGATGTCCAAGTCGATCAGCCCACGGGCGAGCTCGGAGACGACCTCCCCGAGCTCCGCGAAGGTGACGTCCCGCCATTCGCCCTGATGCTTGTACTTCTGCGCGACGCGTCCACCGAAGAGCTCCACGGAGGTGGGGAGCAGATCGGCGATCGTCGTCGATCCGGTGGTGCCGAGTGGCGTGGTCGTTGCCACGGCGCGCATCCTGACAGGTCGACCGATGAGTTTCGGTGGGGGCGGCTAATCCCCGGGAAGCCAGTCGTCGCGGAACTCCGCCGCGACGTCTGGCTCGATCCCGGCATACGCCTCGTCGGGGTCGCGCGTCTCGCGCTCGACGCCCGCTTTGTGGCGCTGCGCGAGCTCGGCTTCGGGATAGACGACGTCGTCGCTCAGGCGAGCGCCGATGGCCAGAAGCGTGCAGGGGCCGTCGCCCGCGCCCACGAACACGTGCTCCGTCCAGGCCGGACAGTGAACGAAGTCCCACTGCTCGAGGCGGCGCTCCTGGCCCTCGATCAGCAGCAGGCACTCGCCTTTGAGCACGAGGAAGTCCTCCTGCTCGTTCTCTCCGTGGTACATGCACGACGGCTGCCCGGGTTCGAGCACGCCGATATTGATCCCGATCTGCGGGAACCGCGCATCGCCCTCGAACCGGGTGTATGCGCCGAAGTGGCCGTCGAGCCACTTCGCCTCGCGCGCGTTCAGGACGAACCAGCCGCCGCCCTTGGGGGTCTGGCCGCCGTCGGCGGGTTCGAGTGGCGCCTCGGGGACCACGGGACGATTATCGCCCCTACCACCAGGCGTCGTGCTCCTCCATCACCCCGTAGCCCTCGGCGAGCCCGACGCCGCCGGGGAGCTCTCCCGAGAACGTGCCGAACGGCTGCCGGTAGCTGCTGCGCACGACGAGCAGATTGTCGCGGCGCTCTCGCCTGGCCTCGGGGCTGAAGCGCAGGGCGTCGACCCTGATGAGGTCGTCTGAAAAGGTCGAGGGCGGCGGCTCGAACGGCTCTCCGTCGATCCAGACCGTGCGCTCGCTCGAGCAGGGCGGGTCGTTGACGCCCGCGACGAGGTTCCAGGCCGCGTCGCGTCCGTCGGCCGTGCGCCCCACGCCAGCCGACCAGCGCCACGCCGTGTGACGCGCGTAGTAGCCGGCGGTGTCGTCGATCACGGCACGGCCGTCGATCCTGTGCTCCCTGCCGTCGATCGTCGCTCGGCCCTCGGCCCGGATCCCGCCCTGCTTACGGGTCCAGGCGTAGCTGCCGCCCGAGCGGCAGATCGCCTCGACCCCGGGGCCTTCGTCGAGGTCGAGCTCCAGATGGACCGGGCCGTCGTGAAGCTCGAGCCGGCCCCTGCTCAGGTAGACGCCGCCGGGCCGGAATCGCGTGCGCTCGAGCAGGCGTCGCCGGTCCCAGAGCGCCCAGAACGACTGGCGGGCGGGGCCGATCCGGACGAGCGCCGCGCACACCATCAGCTCCGGGCCATAGACGCCTACGTACCGCCACGCCTTCAGTGGCCGTAGGCCGTCGTGGGAGGGCATCCGGCGCGGAGGAAGCGGGATCTGCTGCAGCGCGAGCGGGCGTGGCTCGCCGAACGTGCCTCTGTGGGGCAGGGCCCCGGGCGGTATTCTTGACTGACTAGTCAATCGGGAGGATTCGAGGGCCCCATGCGCGCCAGCGCAGTTCAGCTTAACTCCACCGAAGACACAGAGCGCAATCTTCAGACCGCCGACCGGCTCGTCCGCGACGCGGCAGCGCGCGGCGCCCAGCTCGTCGTGCTGCCTGAGAAGTGGACGGTGCTGGGAACCGGCGAGCAGTTGGCAGCCGGGGCTCAGCCGCTCGACGGGGCCGCGATCACCTGGGCGCGGGCTCTCGCCCGTGAACTGGGGATCGACCTGGTGGCGGGCTCGATCGTGGAGCACGTCCCCGGGCAGGACAAGACGTCGAACACGAGCGTCCACGTCGGCCCTGATGGGGAAATACGAGCCACGTACCGCAAGCTGCACATGTTCGACGTGGAGGTCGACGGCGTCACCTACGCGGAGTCGGAGCACGAGCGGCCTGGGGAAGAGGTCGTCATCTCCGAATTGGCCGACGGGACAAAGCTCGGGATGAGCGTGTGCTACGACGTGCGGTTCCCGGAGCTCTACCGCCTGCTCGCGGTGCGGGGCGCGGAGGTCGTCTCTGTGCCCAGCGCGTTCACGCTCGCGACCACGCGCGATCACTGGGAGGTGCTGCTGCGCTCCCGGGCGATCGAGGACCAGTGCTTCATCGTCGCGCCCAATCAGATCGGCTCCCATCCCGGCGGGTTCCGCTCGGGCGGCCGTTCGATGATCATCGATCCGTGGGGCCTGGTGCTCGCCAGCGCTCCGGACACCGAGACCGCGATCGTCGCCGATCTGGACCCGGCGGTGCTGCGCGACGTTAGGCGGCGGCTGCCGTCGCTCGCACACCGCAGACCGGAGGTTTACGGTGGCATCGCCTGAGCGGGCGGCGGTCGACAAGCGGCGCACGATTCTTGATGCGGCCGTGCGCGTGTTCGCGCGGCAGGGCTTTCACACCTGCCGTGTCTCCGACATCGCGGATGAGGCCGGCGTCGCCTACGGCCTCGTCTACCACTACTTCAGCTCCAAGGAGCAGATCCTGGACACGCTGTTCCTCGAGCGGTGGGACGTGATGCTCCAGGCGATCGCCGAAGCGGACGCCTCGGAGCGATCGCCGCGCGACAAGCTGTACGCGATCGCCGCCTTCATCATCGACTCCTACCGCCACGACCCCGAGCTGATGAAGGTGATCATCGTCGAGGTGACGCGCGCGGCCAACACGTTCGGGCGCACACACCTGGCCAAGATCCGCGACGCGTACGCCCAGATCGCCGCGATCGTCGCCCGCGCGCAGGCCGAGGGCGTGTTTCGCAGCGAGATCACCCCGGAGTTCGCGGCGCTCGCCTTCTATGGGTGCATAGAGCAGGTGCTGAGCGGATGGATCTTCGACTTCGAGCCGGTCGGCGACGACGAATTCGAGCGTGCGAAGACGCTGATCGTCGAGACGATCTGCCGAGGCCTCGAGGGTTAACCTCTAATGAATGACGGGTAGGCAACCTCCGTACCCTGGAGTCTGATTGAATGCCCCGCCGATGAAGGAGAGCCCTCTGATGAAGCGGCTGCTGTGGTCAGGACTGCTGGCTGGCATCGGAGCGTTGGCCAGCCTCGCATCGACCCGAGTGGCGGGACTGATCTGGACGCGCGTCTTCGGCGAAGATCCTCCCGAGTGACCGACCAACCTCAACCGCCCGAGCAGCAGGAAGAAGGAGCAGGCGGATCGTGGATGCCGCCGTCCGGCTCGCCCCCGGCCGAGCCTCAGGGCGGGGCATGGCAGCCGGCCGCGCCTGAGCCTGCGCCGGAGCCGCCCGACCCCGTGACCGAGGTATCCGAGCCCGCGACCGAGGTTTCCGGGTCCGACGGCGAGGCCCCTGCGGCCGCCCAGCCCGCGCCCCCGGCGACCGAGGATCGGGCCCCGGAGGCGCCCGAGGAGCCCGCCCCGATCGAGACCGCGGCCGCCGAAATCCCGGCGCCCGATCCTGCGCCCGATCCTGCGCCCGCCGAGGTCGCGGCCGTGGAGCCGGTCGTGCCCGAGGCCGCGGCCCCGATTCCGGCTCCGCAACCAGTGACCGGCCTGCAGCCCGCACCTGCGGCGCCGCCCGCGGCCCCGGCGCCCGCACCCCCGCCCTTCGATGTTTCCGCAGCTCCATCCCAGAACGGCGGCGGCATCGCCGAGCAGCGCCCCGAGATCTTCGTGGGCGCCGCATTCGCCGGCGGCTTCCTGGCCGCCCAGATCCTCAAGCGCCTTGGCAATCGGTAACGGAAATAACAATCTCGCGAACGCGGTGACGGAGGTCTCCGAACGGGTCACGGTCCTGGTCCGCGAGGAGATCGAGCTCGCCAAGGCCGAGGTCACGGCCAAGGTCAAGTCGCTGACCCGCGGGGTCGTCTGGTTCGGCATCGCCGCGGTGCTCGCGTTCTTCGGCGTGATCTTCATCCCGGTGACGCTCGCCTGGGGATTGGACGACATCCTCGTCAACGGCGTCGGCGGCCTGTGGGAGGGATTCGGGATCGTGACCGCCGCGTTCCTGGTTGGCGCAGGGTTGTTCGCGTTCCTCGGCTGGCGGAAGGTGCGGGTCGGTGCTCCGACGCCCACGATGGCCATCGACGAGGCGAAGAAGATCCGTGAGACCGTGAGCACGAAGTCGGAGGCGTGATGGCGACTCGCAGCCCCGAAGAGATCCGGGCGTCGATCGAGCAGAACCGGCAGGAGCTCGGTAGCTCGCTCGAGAAGCTCCGCGTCGAGGTAGTCCGCGTGACCGACTGGCGCTCGCAGCTCCGCGCGCACCGGTCGCAGGTGCTGATCGGCGCCAGCGTGGCGGGATTCGTGCTCGGCGGCGGGGTGGCGGCGCTCGGCGGTCTGGCCTTCGGAGGCCGACGCGAGCGCAAGGCCAGCCGCGGGCGCCGGCTGGCCTTGGGACGAGGGCGCTAGCTACTAGTAGAGGGGCTTCGAGGGGCGGTAGGCGAATTCCCTGGCCGTCTCAGCGCGCGAGCCGGCGGCGCTCAAAGCGACCGCGAGAATCACGAACGACACCCATACGGCTACTGCGATCAGACCGATTGTGAGGAACATCGCACTCCTGCCTTGACTCCCGTTCGTTCGAGAGGATCGCCGGGATCCCTCCAATTAGGGAGGTTTGGGGCGAATCGTGGACGTTTGGCCGATAAAACCTCTACACGAATGACTTTGGCAGGCCGCCGGCGCCCAGCAAGCCCGGCCCTACGTGCGTTCCAATCACCGGGCCGATCTCGGAAACGGCGGTCGGTCCGAAGCCAAAGATCTCGACGCCTCGGGCAACCAGCTCCTCCGCCTGGTCCGGCGCCTGGATGTGCTGCACCATCCAGGCGTCTCTGCCGTCCTGTTGCAGCGTGCGGAGGAGATCCACCATCCGCTCAAACGCGCGGCGCGAGGTGCGGACCCGCTCGATCGGGGTTATCTCCGACTCCACGGTCAGGATCGGCTTGATCTTGAGCGCCGAGCCCAGCCAGGCCTGAGCTCCAGCGATCCGGCCGCCCCGGCGCAGGTACTCGAGCGTGTCGATCGCGAACCACATCTTCAAATCTGCCCGCGCTTTCTGTGCGTGCTCGGCCACCGTGCGGCCGTCGGCTCCGCTCCGAGCTGCAGCGGCCGCAGCCAACACCACGAGCCCCTCGCCGCCGCAGGCGGTTGCCGAGTCGACGACGTGCACCTGCTGGGCACGGTCGCCCAGCTGCTCGCGGGCCTGCTGGGCGGAGGCCACGGTCCCCGACATGCCGCCGGCGAGGTGGATGGAGACGATCTCGTTGCCGGCATCCAGCAGCGGCTCGTAAACGGCCAGGAAATCGCCGATCGAGGGCTGGGAGGTGGTGGGCAGCCCGCTGAGATCCCGAAGCTCCTCGTAGTAGGCCGTGTAGTCGGCCATGTCACCCTCTCGCTGGGCACTGCCGCCACGATGGATGTACAGGCTCACGAGATGAATGTCGTGGGCTGCGACGAGCTCGCGCGGGAGGTAATGGCAGGTGTCGGAGACGACCGCGACGGGCATGCCGCGGGCACCCTAGCAATGCCTACACTCACAGACGAGGTGGCGAGGACCCTTCTCACGGGCGCGACTGGGTTTATCGGCTCTCACGTGGCGCCGCTGCTCGTCGAGCGCGGTGACTCGGTTCGGGTGCTGGTGCGCACGGGGTCGCGGCTCGATCTGGACGTCGAGCAGGTGACCGGCGACATCCTCGACCGGCGCTCGGTGCGGCGAGCGATGCGCGGTGTCGAGCGGGTCTTCCACACGGCCGGAACGACCTCCTTGGCCGCGCCGCGGGAGCGCGTGTTGGCGGTGAACGTGGAGGGAACGCGGATCGTGCTCGAGGAGGCTCTGCGCGCCGACGTTCAGCGGGTGGTGTACACGTCTTCGGTGGCGGCGATCGGGCCCGCGCCACGGGGCACGACGGCGGATGAGAAGAACATCTGGGATGCGGGGCGCTATGCGATTCCGTACCTGGATTCGAAGCACGAGGCCGAGGTCGAGGCGCTGCGGCTGCTCGGCCGCGGTCTGCCGGTGGTGATGGTGAACCCGACGCACGTGCTCGGCGCGGGGGATCCGGGTCGTTCCTCGACGGAGTTGGTGCGTCGTTTCTTGCTTCGGCAGATTCCGGCCTACGTGGATGGGACGCTGAACATCGTCGGGGTGACCGATGTGGCCCGGGGCCATCTGCTGGCAGACGAGCGCGGGACGGTGGGTGAGCGCTA
This sequence comes from uncultured Actinomycetes bacterium, assembly GCA_963822725.1. GTDB lineage: Bacteria > Actinomycetota > Thermoleophilia > Solirubrobacterales > Solirubrobacteraceae > Palsa-465. The sequence continues at coordinate 1,607,800 of CAWGIR010000004.1, read as the reverse complement.
CATCCTCGGCGGCCGGAACTTCACCCTTGACCGTCTGTTTGCGGACCTCGGGCGGCTGTCGGGGGTCGAGCCGCCGGCGGTGAAGCTGCCGCTGGCAGCGGCTCTGGGGCTGGCACGGCTCCCGGGGTTGCCGACACCGTCGCCGACCGAGATCCGGGCGGCCTCATTGAACTGGGCGTTTCGCAACACCAAGGCGCGGCGCGAGCTCGGCTGGCGCCCCGGGCCGCACGAGGACTGCCTCGAGGAGACGATCGAGTGGTATCGCTCGGAGGCGACCGAGGGCCGACAGCCGCTCGCTCTGCGACTCACGGGTGGGCTGCTGAGGCGGTTTTTACACAGTTGACACAGGTCACCTCTTGTGGTCGCACCTCGTTTCATGCACATTCAGTTTCAAGGGGTGAAACTGCGTGTACATCAAACGAAGGTTGGCGACGATTGCGGAGGGTCAATGGGGATTGATCCACTGGCTCCAGTTGCGATCGCTCGGCATCAGTCGAGCCATGATCTCTCGGTGGGTCGCCGAGGGGTATTTGCAGGCCGGGCTGCCGCGCGTCTATGCGGTTGGCGTGCGGGTGCCCTCGGTGGAGGGCGACCTGATGGCGGCGGTCCTCTACGGCGGTCCTGGCGCGATGCTGAGCCACGCGACCGCGGCCTGGTGGTGGGGGTTGACGGACTGGCAGCCGAAGGCGATCGAGGTGAGCACCCCCCGGGGCTGTCGGAGCCGGTCCGGCCTGGGCGTCCATGGGAGGCGTCACCTGGAGCGTGTGGTTCATCGAGGCCTTCCAACCACGACCGTCGCGCAGATGCTGCTCGATTACGCCGCAACGCATCCCCTGGGCGACGTCCGTTATGTCCTCGCCGAGGCCGACTATCAGCGGGTGCTCGACCTGGAAGCGGTCCGCGATGCGGTTGGCCGCGGGAGGTCGGGCACCAAGAGGCTCCGTGCAGCCATCGACACACACTGGCCCGACCTCGCGCGCACGCGGAGCCGCGTGGAGCGGGCGTTCCTGTTCCTGTGTGAGGAGGGAGGCCTTCCCCGGCCGCAGGTGAACGTGAAGCTCCACGGCCTCACGGTCGACGCATACTGGCCCCAGTGCCGCCTCGCGGTCGAGCTGGACGGCGCCAAGGGCCACTCCACCCCGAGGCAGGTGGCCCGCGACCACGGACGTGATCTGAAACTCCGTGCCCACGGAATCGCCACCCGACGCTACGCGGAGGCCCAGGTGCTCCACCAGGGAGACGAGGTGCTGCGAGACTTGAGCGCCGCGCATGCCCACCCTCTACCGCTGCACGACCCCCACCGATTGGCTGTGCCCCTGCGGGAAGGTCGCGCGGGCGCTCAAGCGTGATGGGATCCCGGTCGAGGAGGTTCGAGTGCCACAGCGCCGCTCCAGGCGGCCGGAGGTCGAGGCGCTCACCGGGCAGCGGCGGGTGCCCATGCTGGTGATCGAGGGCGAGGCTATCTGTGACTCAAAACGGATCGTCGAGCATCTCGAGTGGAGACGCCCTCCTCCGTGACCAAGGCCGTCACGAGCGCCGCGGGCGTGATGTCGAACGCGGGATTTCGGCAGGGAGTGTCGGCGAGGGTGAAGTCGCGGCGAACCTCGTCGGGCTCGCGCTCCTCGATCGTGATCGCGGCGCCCGAGGGACACGAAGAGTCAACCGTCGAGGTCGGTCCGGCGACCACGAACGGGATCCCGGCCGCCTGGGCCGCGAGCGCCAACCCATAGGTCCCGACCTTGTTGGCGACGTCGCCGTTGGCGGCGACGCGGTCACAGCCCACGATCACCGCATCGACCTGGCCCGAAGCGATCAGTCCGGCAGCCGCGCCGTCGACGATCAAGTCGTGCGGGATTCCCAGGCGCCGTAGCTCATAGACCGTCAGCCGCGCCCCCTGAAGCAGCGGCCGCGTCTCGGTCGCGAACACGTGCTCGAGCCGGCCGCGGGCGGACAGCTCGGCGATCACCGCCAGCGCGGTGCCGCGCCCGGGAGCGGCGAGAGAACCGGTATTGCAGTGGGTGAGGATGCGCCGTGCGTCGGTTAAGAAGTCGGCGCCGAACGCGGCGATCGCGTCGCTGGCGGCCTCCTCCTCCGCCTCGATCGCGCGGGCCTCGGCCAACGGGTCCGCCGCCTCCCGGACGCGATCGACCGCCCACGCCAGATTGACCGCCGTCGGCCGCGCCGACCGGAGCACCTCGGCGGCCTCGTCGAGATCCTCCGCGAGCGCCATCCCGTAGGCGGCGGCAACACCGATCAACGGGGCGCCGCGGATCGACAGCCTCCGGATCGCATCGGCGACCTCGGCCGGCGTGGTCAGAACCAGCTCGCGCTCCTCCCACGGCAATACGGTCTGGTCGAGGACGTGGAGCGCATGGCCCTGGAAACGCAGCGTCGGCGGCATCGGTTGATGTTACAGTCAGCCCGAGTGGGGCGAGGACGTCTTATCGCCGTGGTCGCGGCGCTCGTGATCGGGCCCGCGGGGACCGCGGTGGCGGACCCCGGGCTCGGGGACGGCGGCCCGATCATGCCGCTCTCGCAGGTGCAACCTGGGATGCAATGCACGGGGGAGACGGTCGTGCAGGGGACGACGATCTCCTCGTTCGACGTCCAGGTGATCAGCGTCGTCGACCAGCCCGGCGAGGGCCCCCGCATCCTCATCAGGGTCTCGGGGCCGGCGGTCGACCAGAGCGGAATTGCCGAAGGCTTCTCCGGGTCGCCCGTCTACTGTCCCGATTCGACCGGTACGCCCGAGAACATCGGGGCGATCTCGGAGGGTGTGGGCCAGTACGGCAACCAGGTGGGGCTGGCGACGCCGATCCAGCAGATGCTCGGCGAGCCCGTGCTTCCGCCGAGCTCGGCTGCGGTGCTGAGGGCCAAGGCGCGGCCCCTGCTGGGCCCGCTGACGGTGGCGGGGCTCTCGCCGGCGTTCATGAATGTGCTCGAGCGGGCGGGGCAAAAAGCCGGCCGCACCGTGATCGGCGATCCGGCGGGGCCGGGCCCCGTGTTCGGAGTCCAACAGCTGGTCCCCGGTGCCTCCGTTTCTGCGTCTTACTCGACGGGAGATGTGGCGATGGGCGGGATTGGCACCGTCGCCTACCGAGACGGCAACACGGTGTATGCGTTCGGGCACGAGCTCGACGGAGCGGGCCGCCGGTCGCTGCTGCTCCAGGACGCGTACGTGTATGACGTGATCGACGATCCGAACATCGTCTCCGGCGACACGAGCTACAAGCTCGCCGCGGCCGGCCACGTGGTCGGCACGCTCACGAGCGACACGCCGGACGCCGTGATCGGGCAGGTGGGAGCGCCACCGACCACGATCCCGGTCACCGTCACCGCCAACGACCTCGACACCGGCAACACGCTCACCGAGCAGAGCCAGGTGGCGGATGAGACGGATGTCGGCATGCCGCTCGGCACTTCGCTGCTCGACATGATCGCTCCGCTGCAGGTGGGCCAGGCCGCCACCGACATCTACAACGGTCCGCCCGCCAACGAATCCGGGCGGATGTGCCTGACGGTCGCCCTGCGAGAGAGCCCGCAGCCGCTTCGGTTCTGCAACCGGTACGTGGGCACGGGCAGCCCCGGAGACCAGGCAGAGCTCCCGCCCGGGCTCGGGCTGTTGAGCTCGTCGGACGTCGCGAATGCGCTCACGCTGCTCGATCAGGAGCAGTTCGCGACCCTGCACGTGACCGGCGTCAACGCCCGGATCTACGCTCAGCGGGGGCTGCACGAGGCCACGATCCTGAGCGCGCGGGCATCGCGGAGGCGGGTCAGGCAGGGTCAGCGGGTGACGATCCACCTGCTCGTCAGGCAGTACCGGGGGCCGCTCAAGCGGTTGTCGTTCAGCATCCGCATTCCGCGGCACGTCCACGGGCTTCAGCAGGTCACGATCGGCGACGCTGCCTCGCTGGGGTTAAACCCGAGCCCGGCGTCCGCGAGCCTCGCCAACGAGCTCGCCCAGGCGCTCGGCGCGCCGCCGGGGGCCGCGTCCGGAGGGACCCCACCCACCTCGATCTCCGGGCTGCGTTCCGCATTCGCGGCGATCCCGCAATACGACGGCCTGCTGATGAGGTTCGGCCGGCGGGCGCCCAAGCGTGTCTACCGCAACCCGAATCTGCTGATCTCCGGCGACGCCATCGTGGCGTTCGTCGTACGAAAGCGGCGCTAGCCGCCGAGCGCGTATCGCTGAATGTCGTTGGCCAGCGTCGACTCGGTGTCGTACTGGCCGGTGTGCACGCCCAGCACCTTGCCGCTCGCACCGATGTAGATCGTGCTCGGCATGCCCTCGATCGAGGCCAGAGGCGAGAGCGCAGACGAGGAAGATTGGTAGCTCGGGTAGCTGATCGGGTGCTTGGCGAGGAAGGAGCGAGCGTCCGAGGCGCTGTCGTTGGTGTCGACCCCCAGGAATGCGACCTTGCGCCCGTACCGGGCGGACGCGGCCGCAAACAGCGAGAACTCGCTGCGACATGGGGGACACCACGCCGCCCAGGCGTTCACCACGATCGGGTATCCGTGCAGCTGGTGAAGCCGCGTGCTGAGCGCGCCCGATGAGCCGAGCAGCTCCCCTCCCTGGCGATGGAGCGAGTTCAAGGCACCGGGGGATCCCGCGAGCGCGCGCTCGGCCGCCGTGGCACTCGGTGGCGTGACCTTGGGCACGGCGCTCGCCGGGACGTTGCGATCCATCAGGTAGTAGAGATCGTCGAGAGCCTGAGACGGGGTCCAGGGCAGCTGGGGGTGCTCGAGGTTGGTGACGCCCTGATCGCTCAGCAGCTGCCTGAGCGCCGGTTCCAGATGGGTGACGGCTGGCATGCCCTCCTCTGCGATCCGCTCCTGCCCCGCCGGATCCACGAAGAACACGGCGTCGGTGTGGTCGACGTCGAACGTCTCCGGCTTGTGGGTGAGCCAGTCGACGTCGGGCGGGTTGTCCTGCGGGACCCGCGCGTAGTAGACGCCGAAGAACTTCCACAGCCGGTGGATTTGGGACGGGGTGCCCGTGAGCATCGCGAAGTCGGCCCCGGTCAGGCGCTGGTAGGCGCGAAGGCGCAGGGGGGAGTCGCGCCAGGGGTCGACCGTCGCCTCGGCGATCACAACCTGGCGCGAGAGGCCCGCTTGCCGCACCTCGCTGACAAGTTGCATGAGCGCTCCGGTGGTCATCGGGCAGACCTCGTGGCAGAGCGTCATCGACGGAGCGAGCACCACCCACTTGCCCTTCCACTGGCTCAAGGAGAACGGCCTGCCCTGCTCGTCGAGGAGGCGCAGCGGCGGCAGGCGCCGCGGCCTCGAGAGCGCGGTGCCGGTCGCCAGCGGCGCGGGAACCGTGCCCGCAGCGTTCCGCTGATCCTTGTTGATGGCGGCGAGGATCGCCAGCGCCGCGAGGAGCGCGATCAGAGCCACCGACCCGATGAGCGCGGTGCGGCGTAGCGCGCGGGGCGTCACGCCAATTCAGGTTACCTTTTGCGGCCATGCAGCTAGCCACCGAGTGGGTGACCTACGGCGGCACGGCCGCGTACGTGGCCCATCCCAGCGCCGCCACCGCTCCGGTCCCCGGAGTGATCGTGATCCAGGAGATTTGGGGGGTGGACGAACACATCAGAGACGTCACGGAGCGGTTTGCGACCGCCGGTTATCTCGCGGTGGCGCCCGATCTGTACTCGGCTGGTGGCGGGCGGCCGCCGGCGCTCTCCTTCGAGCGGATGGCCCAGGCCAAGGCGTTCCTGAACACGATTCCGCCACCGCAGTGGGGGTCGGTGCTGGGCGATGAGGAGGGCCGCAAGCAGGCGCTCTCGAAGCTGCCCGCAGCGGAAGCTGACCAGGTCGAGGAGACCCTGCTGACCGTGTTCCGGGGCCCTGTGCGCGACACCGAGGCCAACGTAGGGCACCTGCGCGGAGCGTTCGCGTACACCCGCTCGCATCCGGCCTGCGCGGGCCGGGCGGTGGCATCGGTCGGATATTGCATGGGCGGGGGCCTGTCGGGGCTCCTCGCCTGCGAGAGCCCGAGCTCGGCGCCGCCGCGATCTACTACGGCGCTGCACCGCCCTCCGAGAAGGTCGCTCAGATCAAGTGTCCGATCCGAGGCTTCTATGGCCAGGACGACCCACGGATCGTTTCGGGACTAGAGGAATTCGAGCGGGCGCTGCGCGAGGCGGGAGTCGATCACGAGCTTCGCATCTACCCGAACACCGGGCACGCGTTCTTCAACGACGGCCGGCCGAGCTACCGGCAGGAGGCGGCTCGCGATGCCTGGGGCCGGACGCTCCGGTTCTTCGCCGACGCGCTCGATCCGGTGAAGACGGTTTAGAGCCGGTTTTCGATGTTGAGCGGCGCGGCCGGGGCCGGCTCCTGCGCGGCCGGTGCTTCGCCGGCCTCGCCCTCGACGCCCAGGGCCTGCTGCAGCTCGCCCGACTCATACATCTCGGTGACGATGTCGCACCCGCCGACCAGCTCGCCCTCGACGAACAGCTGCGGGATCGTGGGCCAATTCGACAGCTCCGAGAGCTCCTGGCGGATGCGCGGATCGGGGAGGACGTCGACCGCCGCGAACGGCTTGCCCAGCGACTGGAGGATCGCCACCGTCCGGGCTGAGAAGCCGCACATCGGCTGCTCGGGCGTGCCCTTCATGAACAGGATCACCGGGTTCTCGGTGATGGCGTGCTCGATCTGGTCGCGGAAAGGGTTTTCGCTCATTGGGACCTCGTCTGAATCGAGAGTGCGTGGATGCGGTCGCCGACCTCTTGGCCAAAGACGTCGTAAACGAGCCGGTGCTGGGCGATTCGTGTCAGTCCGTCGAACGCCGACGCGGTCACGACGGCGTTGAAATGGTGACCGTCCCCGGTGACCGTTGCGCTCGCGCCCGGGATCGCGGACTCGATCCGCTCCTTCAGCTCTTCGGGGGTGGCAGACACTCCACTAGCGTAGCGAGCCGATTCGGGGCTGTTGCGCCCCGCCGCGTGGGCCGTCCGGGCCCGCCGCCCTCCGTGGCTATACTTCCTGAAGCATGATCACCCTGACGGATAAAGGTGCCGAGAAGGTCCGCGAGTTCCTGTCCTCCCAGGAGACCGTTGCGGAGACCGCCGGTCTGCGGGTGGGCGTCCGCGGCGGGGGTTGCTCGGGCTTCCAGTACGCGCTGGCGTTCGACGATCAGCATGGCGAAGACACGGTGTTCGAGGACAAGGGCATCCGGCTGCTGGTCGATCGCGCGAGCCTCCCGTACGTGAAGGGTTCTGTGATCGACTTCGTCGAGGGGCTTCAAGGCGCCGGCTTCAAGGTCGACAACCCGAACGTGATCGCTGCCTGCGGCTGCGGTTCCTCGTTCCGCGTCGCGGACGAGGAAGAGGTCTCCGCGGTCTAGACGCTTCGCGGGTCGTTGCCGCGCGGTCGTGGCGCGTCGACGAACGACGCATCGTCGCCGACCGGCACCTGATCCTGGATGCGGGGCAGATGCTCCCCGAAGAACAGCGTCGCCGACAACTCTCCTCGGGTCCGAGCTCCGGTCTTCTCGAAGATCGCCTTCAGATGGTCGTTGACGGTGTGCGGCGAGACGCCGAGGCGCTGAGCGGCCTGGATCGTGGTCGCGCCTCTCAGGATGAGCTGGGTTACGTCCTGCTCGCGGGGCGTGAGCCCGTAGGCCTTCAGCAACAGCGGAGCGACCAGGGTGGCGTGCGCGCGCTGGATGAAGACCGCAACCTCTCCCGAGCTCGGGTTACCGAGCAATCCGCCGTGAAGCGCAAGCCATGTTCCGGCGGGCGTCCTGACGGTCGCGGCGGGCAGCGTCGTGCTGGCTGCGGCGATCGCCGCGCGAGTTGCTCCTGCGACGGACTGAATCGCGGGTGAGCGAACGCCGGCGTCGCTGGTCGTCCCCGACAGCTCGGCCAGCAGCGGATCGGCGGACGACGACGCCCGGATCAGACTGCCGGCCGCGTCTAACTCGATCACACCGGGGGCATCGGCTACGACGGTCGAGGTGCTCGCCTCGGCGACGAGGCCCCGACGGACGGCGCGGGCGAACAGCGGTGAGGCTGTGGCGAGCAGCTCGACCTCGTCAGGTCCGAACTCGGGCGACCCGGCGCGTCGCACGAGGATCAAGGCGCCCCAGGTCGCGCCATCGGCGACGAATGCGCTTCGCAGCTCCGGCCCCATCCCGTACGGAGACAGGAGCTCGCGGAAGCGCGCGCTGCGCTCCGGGTGGCCGGCGGTCGCCTCACTGATCGTCGCCGCCTTCCGCGGCGCGCGGGCCAGCTGCTCGAACTTGTTGACGTCGTCGACGGCGTACTCGTTGTTCGCCAGGACCGGGAAGGCGTCAGGGATCTCCTGCAGCCGGTGGTGGGTGATCAGATCCGATCCAGGATCGAGGGTGTGCCAACAGGCGCCGTCGAACGGGACCGCGCGCTTCAGTCGGATCGCCGCCTCGTCGAAGAAGTCAGCCCTCGTGGGCACGCGCAGCGCAAGCCGCTCGAGGTCGTCCAGAACACGCTTCGGCGCCCATCGCGTTCGACTTGCGCTCACTGTCGATCCCCCGGTAGGACTATTGCCTAACAAGCCTACCCCACAAATTTGGGATATGTGGGGCCCTGCAGAAACGGGACGATCGCCGCGCAATCGAAACCACAAGCGAGGAGGACGACGCACATGCCGACACTCGAGACCACCGGACTGAACTTGCGCGAAGCGACGCAGGACGACGCCGAGGCGTTCGGGCGGATCTTCTACGACGCGTTCGAGTCGATCGCCAACCGGCACAACTTCCCGGTCGAGGCCGGCTCGCCCGAGTTCGCGGATTTCCTGGTCGGCCAGATGCTCGCGAACGACGGCTACGTCGCGATCGTCGCGGAACGGGACGGGAAGATGGTTGGGGGCGCGTTCGTCGAGGAGCGGGCGGCCGTCGCCGGAATTGGCCCGGTCGCCGTGGATCCTGCGGCCCAGGACGCGGGCGTCGGCCGGGCCCTGATGAAGGCGGCTCTTCGCCGCGAGCGCGACCGTGCGGTTCCCGGGGTGAGGCTCGTTCAGACCGCGTACCACTACCGCTCATTGGCGTTGTACGCGAGCCTCGGGTTCGTCGTGCGCGAGACGCTCTCGGCGGTAGGCGGCGACCCGCCGGCGGTCAGCATTCCGGGCCGGGGCGTGCGGCCGGCGGAGGATCGCGATCGAGCGGCGTGTGCAGAGCTGTGCGCCCGCGTTCATGGCTTCGACCGGGATCGGGAGCTCGGTGACGCGATCGCCGCCGGCACGGCGCTCGTGGTCGAGCGCCCCGGGCGGCTGTCCGGGTATGCGACCGGCCTCGGTTACGGCTGGCACGCAGTAGCCGAGACCAACGAGGACCTGTTCGCGCTGCTCGGCTCCGGGACGCCGTTCATGGGGCTGGGCATCCTGATCCCGTCGCGCAACGCCGAGCTCCTGCAATGGTGTCTCCAGAACGGGTTGCGGATCGTGCAGCAATCGACGCTGATGACGATCGGCCTCTACAACGAGCCGGCCGGAGCTTGGCTGCCGTCGATCCTGTTCTAGACCGGGGTCGCGTCAAGCGAGCGCCACAGATACCGGCAGGCGAGCGTGCGGTGCGGGATCCAGGGCTTGGCGATCTGCTCGAGCCGCTTGGGGTCGGGCAGCTTCCTGAGCCCGTACCGGTTCATCACCGCGCGCCGGATCCCGAGGTCTCCGACCGGCAGCACGTCGGGGCGGCCCAGGTGAAACATGAGGAACATGTGCGCGCTCCAGACCCCGAGCCCCTTGACCGCGACCAGCTCCGCGATCACCTCCTCGTCGGGGAGGTCGTCGAGCCGCTCGAGCTCGAGCCTCCCGTCGATTACGTGCTCGGCCAGCGACCTCAGGTAGGTGACCTTCGCGCGGGAGAGACCGGCGGCCGTTCGGAGCTCGTCGGGATCATCCTTCAATACCTCCTGCGGCGTCGGAGTGCGGCCGCCGAAGCGATCGGTGAGCCGGCCGTAGATGGCGCGCGCCGCCTTGGTCGACAGTTGCTGGCCTACGATCGAGCGCAGGAGCGCGCCGTAGTGCTCGTTGGGGCGACCCGCGCGCGGGTCGCCCAGGCCGTCGACGCCGACCTCATCGATCAGTTCCTTGAGGACCGGGTCGGCGGCGCGCAGGTGCGCGAGACCGCTCGCTGCGCTCGCTCCCGGCCTCACAGCTCCGCTTTTGGACTCGGAGCGCGAGCGCAGCGAGCGGCTCCGCTGTTCGGCCACGTGACCACTACGGTTGTCCCTCGACCGCGCCGGGCACGCCGGTATTGGTCGAGTACTTGGGCTGAATCTTCGTCTCGGGCCGGATCTCGTGAACTGCCTGGGCGACGGCGATCGCGGACTCGGCGAAGCCGGTGGCGATCAGCTTCAGCTTGCCGTCGAAGGTCGTGATGTCGCCGCAGGCCCACACGCGGTCCAGTGAGGTCTTCATCACCTGGTCGACCACGATCGCGCCCTTCACGACCTCAAAGCCCCACTCCTTCAGCGGCCCGAGGGCGGTCTTGAAGCCGAGCTGCAGCAGAATCGCGTCGACCTCGACCTCGACCTCGTGTGCTTCATCCTCGGAGTTGAACAGCCGCACGCGCTCGATGCTCCCGTCGCCGTACACCTCCTTGATCTGGAACGGGACATGGAGGGCAACGTCGCCGCGCTCCGCCGCTTCGAGCACTTGCCCGACGGTCACCTCGTGGGCTCGGAATCCTTCCCGGCGGTGAACCAGGCTGACCTCGGCGGCCGTGTCGAGGAGGTTGATCACCCAGTCGCACGCGGAGTCGCCGCCGCCGACGATCAGCACGCGCTTGTCCTTGAAGACGGCCTTCTCGCCGACGATGTAGTGCGCGCCGCGACCTTCCCACGGGGTCATGTCGAAGCCGGGCAGCTTCTTGGGTTCGAACGCGCCGTGGCCCCCGGCGACGATCACCGTCCGGGACCGGAGCTCGCCGCGGTCGGTGTGGAGCACGACCACGTCGTCGTCCCAGGAGATCGTCTCCGCAGTCGTGTTCAGGTGAACCGGAACATCGAACTGCTCGAGCGCCTGCTGGCGCATGAGCTCCACCAGGTCCTTGGCGAGCACCCGCGGGTGGCCGGGAACGTCGTAGACCCATTTTTCGGGATACAGGGTCGTCAGCTGGCCGCCCAGCTCGGGGAGTGAGTCGATGATCCGCGAGGACGCCTCGCGCATCCCGGCCCAGAACGCGGTGCACATCCCGACCGGCCCCGCGCCGATCACGGTGACATCGCGGACCTCGTCGAAGTCGCTCACGACGTCTCGGTTACCGTGAGGGCCGCCCCGTCAAGGGCCCCGAGCGCCCGCTCCACCGAGCATGAGATACACGTGAAGGTGGGCGTGTCGCGCAGGGTGTAGGAACTCGACTCGGTCGTGCGCAGGCGCTGGACCAGATCCAGGAAGTCCGCCGGGTTGTCGGTCTCGAACGCGACCACGAACTCCTGGTCATCGAGGCCGAACGAGTAGCTGGTGTTGAGATCGACCGATGGGTACTCGCGGCCAAGCTTGATGTGCTCCTGCATGATCCTGTAGCGCTCCTCCTGGGGGAGCGCGTACCAGGCGCGCGTCTTGACGAACGGATACACGAACAGGTACCTCCCGTGGGCGGGGCGGACCTCCAGGCGAGACTCCTCCGAGTACTCGGACGGCTTGGTCATCGCCAGGAACGAGTACGGGATCGTGCACCACTTCATCAGCCCGCTCTGGGCGAGCACCACGTGGAACTCGTGGATTCGCTCCAGGTTCTGAGCCTGGCTGAGCAGCATGACGTCTGCGTCCCCGCGGGTCCCCACCAGCGAGAACGCACGCAGGAGGTGTCCATCGGCGAAGTCCTCGCAGGCGGCGATGAATTCACGCTTGTCGGCGGCGCGGCGCTCCTCGTCGAGGCGGCGCCAGGCCGGATCCACCTGCAGGAAGGTGTATTTGACGAAATGCCGAACGGGCACGGGTCCATGATACGTCGCTCGAAACCGGGTCCCTCGCGCGGGTTATCACTAGCATGAGGAGTATGCGGATCGCCCTGGTATCGCCCTATTCCTGGACGTACCCAGGGGGAGTCACGAGACACATCGAGGCGCTCGCGGAGCAGTTCATCGCCGATGGGCACCACGTGCGCGTACTGGCGCCATATGACCCGCCGGACCGTTTCTCCTCGCTGCTCCATCGTGGCGCGCGGCCCCAGTCGCTCGAGGCTCCCGAGTACCTCGTGCCGTTGGGGCGGACGATCGGTTTCAAGGCCAACGGCGCCGTCTCGAACCTGAGCATCACGCCGTACGGCTACGCCACCATGCAGCGCGAGCTCCGGGCCGGGCGCTTCGACGTGGTGCACGTGCATGAGCCGATCGCCCCGGTGGTGAGCTGGCTGGCAACGGACAAGACACCGCTGCCGCTGGTCGGGACATTCCATGTCTACTCGGCCAACGCGATCACGAACGGGGTGGCCAACCTGCTCGGCGCTCGCCGGCTGTTCAACCGGCTGCACGTGCGGATCGCGGTCTCCGAAGCCGCGGCCTGGACTGGGCGGCGATTCTTCGGGGGCCACTACCGCGTGATCCCGAATGGAGTTCATGTCGACACCGAGGGGGCACGGCGGGCGGCCGAGCGTCCGCTGGGGGAGGAGCTTCGGATCGTGTTCGTGGGGCAGGCGGTCGAGCGCAAGGGACTTCCGCTGCTGCTCCGAGCATTCGAGGCGCTCCGGGAGCACATTCCATGCGAGTTGACCGTGATCGGCCCCTCGCCCGAGGAGCTCGCCCCGATGCTGCTCGATGACCGCGGCGTCCGCGCGCTCGGCAAGGTTTCCGATCAAACGAAGCACCGCGAGCTCGAGCGCGCCGACGTGCTCTGCGCCCCGTCGCTCGGGGGAGAGAGCTTCGGCATGGTGTTGACCGAGGCATTCGCAGCCGGGACGCCGGTGATCGCCTCGGACATCGCCGGCTACCGGGACGTCGTCCGGAACGGCATCGATGGCGTGCTCGTCCCGCGCGGCGACGCCCCCGGGCTGGCCGAGGCGCTGCGGGACCTGTACGAGGAGCCCGAGCGACGGCTCTCGATGGCCCGCGCCGCCGCCCGGGACGTGGAGCGGTTCGCTTGGCCGCACGTCGCCGCGCAGATACTGGAGGCGTACGAGGACGCGATCGCGACTCCCGCGCCCGAGAAGCTTGTGCAGCGGGTCGCGGTCGCCGTGGGCACCCGAGCGGCCGACCTCAAGCCACACGTCCCCGCCGCTCGGCTACCGAGCCTCGAGCCGCCACGGGTCCCCGCCAGGCGGTCGATTCCCGGTGCGCTGCGAAAGCTGGCGCTGGTGGCGGCTTCGGTCGCGGTCACGGCGCTGGCGGTGATCGCGCTTCAGAAGATCGGGATCGGGAGCATCATCGCCGCGGTCGTCCAGTCTTCGCCCTCGTTCGTCCTGCTTGGCCTGGCTGCGATGTGCGGCGCGATGGTCCTGCGCGCGGTGTCCTGGCACGCGATTCTCCGCGCGGCGCTGCCACGCCTGCGGTTACGGCTCACCGACGTGATGCAGGGCACCTTCATCGGCGTGCTCATGTCCTCCACGCTCCCCGCCCGCCTGGGCGAGCCGTCGCGTGCCGTGATCGTGGCGCGCCGCACCGGCCGACCGCGTGATGCGCTTCCCGCCGTGCTCGGGACGCTGGTCTCGCAGACGCTGCTCAACATCGTCGCGTTGACGGTCATGGGCGCCGTGATGTTCTCGTCCGTGGACCTGTTCAACGGCCATCAGAACGCGCTGCTGGTGACCGCGTTTGCGCCGCTCGCGGCGCTGCTGATCGTGCTGGTGGGACCCACGATGTTGCAGGGCACTGGACGCAGGCATGCGTTGATGGCGCAGGTTCGAGGCGCGGTTGCGCGGGCACGGGTGGGGCTGTCGGTGTTCTCCAGGCCCCGGTTAGGGGCGGCGGCGATCGCCGCCCAGCTCGCCGCGTGGGGCGTTCAGTGCCTGGCGTGCTACATCCTTCTGATCGCCCTGGGGCTCGGCCATCAGGCCGGCTTCGGGGCCGCGGCGGCGATCGTGTTCGCGGTCAACATCACCGCGGTCCTGCCGGCGACGCCGGCGAACCTCGGCGTGTTCCAGGCCGCGTGCGCGGTCGTCCTGCATGGCGGCTGGCACGTGGGCATCCCCGCCGCGGTCGCTTACGGCGTGATCCTCCAGGCGGTCGAGGTCTCGACGGCGGTTCTGATGGGTATGCCGGCGTTGCTCCGCGAGGGAATGTCCTGGCGCGAGGTGCGCCTGCGCGCCATGCACGCCACGCCCGTGAAGCTGCCGGCCCGGCCGGCCGCCGGCGGGGACGGCGCGGCGCGGGCACAGGCCGGCGTTTAGCGGAGCTGCTCACGCGGGGCGTTTAGCCCCGCGGGGGACGTCTGGCCTCGCGGCACTAGCTTGACGGCCGGACGATCTGCTGGAGCGACCAGCGGTTGCCGTCCGGATCGGCGAAGAACACGAACCTTCCCCACGGGAAGTCTTGGACATCGGTCACCTCGACGCCGCGCTCGCTCAGCTCCTGGCGTGCCTGCTCGATGTCCGCCACGACGATCTGAAGACCGGCGACGCTGCCGGGCTGGGAGTCGACGATGCCCGTCCCGATCGCGATGGAGCACGCGGATCCCGGGGGAGTCAGCTGCACGAACCGCATCTCGTCGCTGACGGTGTGGTCGTGATCAAGATTGAACCCGACCTTGTCGGCATAGAACTCCTTTGCGCGGTCGACATCGGAGACGGGAACGGCGATCAACTCGAGCTTCCAGTCCACAGTGGGCTCCTTTGGTTGGGGGTGAAGGGAACGTTCTGTTCCGGGCCTCAATAATAGCAGAACGGAATGCTTTGTTCCGCGCACGGGGGCGCGGGGATGGGGGCCAGCCGCCTCAGGGTCGAACAAGTTCACAAACTCGCGCTGGCGGTCGGAAGCTGGACGAGAAGTTCGGGCTCAGGCCGAGTTTCGCCACACGCTGCCGGGATCGCGGGATGAGGTTGCGACTTGTTCGACCTGTGAGGCGCGAGCCCTCAGCCGCCCGGCCGCGACGGCGGGCCTGGCGGCGGATTCAGGGGCAGAGCCACGGGTGGCAGCGGTGCCTGGGTGAAGTCGAAGTCGTCGGCGAGGTTGCCTAGGCCCGGAAGCGCGTCGCGGGCGTCGGGACGGGGGTCGGGGCGCCCGTCCGTGGCGGGATCGAGGCGGGCGCCGCCGAGGAAGTCATCCTCGATGAACTTGTTCAGCGCATCGAAGCTGAGCGCCTGGTGATCGACGAAGCCGCGGCGTGCGTACGGGCTGATCACGAGGCTGGGGACGCGCAACCCGTAGCCGTTCTTGTCGACGTAGGGGGGGATCACGTGGTCGTAGAACCCGCCCCAGTCGTCCCATAGGAGGAAGATGGCGGTCGAATCCCAGTCGGGACCCTGCATCACGCTGTTGATCAGATTGGTCACGTAGGCCTGGCCGGCATGGAGGTTCGCCGGTGGGTGGTCGGAGTGGGTTTGGTCGGGAACGATCCAGGAGACGTCGGGAAGCGTCCCGTTGTGCGCGGCAGTGAGGAAGTTGGGGGTCGACTGGATGTTTCCGAGCTGGTCGTCCTGCCTGACGTCGGTGAACGACGGCAGCGGGTTCCAGATGTTCGGTGTCCCGGCGGAGATCCGCGCGGTGTTGCAGTTCGCGTTGCCGCCTTCGCAGTCCGGCTGGCCTCCGGGAGTCACGAAATAGGACCAGCTGACCCCCGCCTTGTGCAGCAGGTAGGTGATGTCGGTCCAGGCGTAGTTGTTCATCCCGACGGTCCGGGCGTTGATCTCGGCCTTGCGGATGTTGAGCTCCGAGCGACACTCGGTTCCGGCCTGGCGCCTGGCGAGAGCCCGCGCGGCGCGGAGCACCGAACGCTCCAGCCGGCGCAGCCGCGGATGCAGCAGGGCGCGACGCCGGAGGAGGGGCTCGATCAGCTGCACCTGCTGCTCCGCTGTCGCTGCCAGGCATTGGCGGTAGGCCGCATTGCCGGTACCCCCACCTCCCGCGGCGGTGATCTGGCGGGTCAAGAACCCGCCGAGCTCGTCATTGTTGACGCAGCTCTGCGGATCGCCCTCCACCGAGCAGCGCGCCGACCACTCCGAGACCAGGTACAGGTGGGCGGGCAGGCTCCACGAGGCATCCGACTGGAACATGTGGTCATCGAGCGTGAAGTCCTGGGCGTAGGTCCAGTAGTTCGGGATCTCGCGCGCGTCGTGGTACCCCATCGCATCGGAGGGGGCCCGGGAGCTGCAGACCCCGGCGAACCCACCGCAGCCGCGGCCACCGTTGGACTCCGACTCGGCCACGAAGCCGTCCATCCGACCGCCGTCGATGTCGTCCGACGCCGCTCCCTGACCGTGCGGCCCGCCGCCGTTGATGAGCGACGCGTCGTGGAAGGGCTTGTCGCAGCTGCCGCGCCCGGGATCCGGGAGGCAAACGGTGAAGTGCCCGTTGGCGGCCGGGATCCCATCGGCGCCGGGATAGGTGCCGAAGAACGAGTCGAACGAACGGTTCTCCTGCATGATGATCACGACGTGCTGGATCTTGTGGATCCCCGTCGGGCTGGGAGGCGCGACGGCGGTCTTGGGCAGGGGAGGGCGTCCCGGCTTCGGCTTGCTGCCACCACCACAAGCGGACAGCCCGCACGCGATGATCGCAGCCGCCAGCAGCACGCTGCCGAACCGTTTTGGGAACCTCACCATTCGCGGCGGGAGGCTACCCGCGCCGGATAAAAGCGCGTTTTAGGCGGAACGCCAGGGAACGGCTCAGGCCTCGGCCATCGCGGGCTCGTCGGCCTCGCCCGCCAGCTCCGGGGATGGGTCGTCGTCCGAGAGCGCGGCGAGTCGCGTCGGGTCCTTGTCGGTGCCCGCGATGAGCTCATCGGCTGCCTGCCTGTCTGTCTTCGGCAGGAAGCCGGACTTCATTCCGAAGTACACGGCCTGCGGATGATGGGCGACGATCGCGAGCGTGGACTGCTCGGGCTCGACGGCGTAGCCGCCGGACAAGCGCAGCCCGATCGAAGGCGCATCCAGAAGCCGGAACACCTTCTCATGCTCGGACTGCTCGGGGCACGCGGGGTATCCCCACGAGTACCGGCGACCCTGCGCGGACTCGATTCCCAGATCGTCCCGCACGCGCGCGTGAACCCATTCCGCCATCCCCTCGGCGGTCTGAACGCCGAGGCCGTGTACGAACAGCTGCTCGGCGAACTCGCCCTCCTTCTCCAGGCGCGCCATCAGTTCCGTGACCTCATCGCCGGCAGTCACCGCCTGGAGGGCGACCACGTCCGTCTCGTCCGAGTCGACGGGGCGATAGAAGTCAGCCAGGCAGATCCGGTCGTGCTTGGGCTGGCGCGGGAAAACCAGACGGGCTAGTTCCCGACGGGCAGCGGGGTCGGCTGGATCGGACGCCGGGTCCCAGACGATCAGCTCGTTGCCATCCGAGTTGCACGGGAAGTAGCCGAGCAGCGCCCGAGGGTGGAGATACGTCTGTTCGCGCCACATCCGCTCGAGCCGGGGCTGGAAGTCCTCGCGGATGAGCTTCTTCCATTCCTCGCCCTTGACACCACGGCCGCCCCAGTGGAGCTTGAACAGGACGTGCGTGTCGAGGTGGTGGTAGACGGCGTCCATGTCGACCTCGAGCTCACGCACCCCCCAGAACGGAGGCTCGGGAATCGGGGTGTCTGTGGCCGCGCCGCTGCGGACGCTGTCGTCATCAGTGGGAGGCCCGTCGTCCACGACCTCGGGCTTCTCGCGCAGCGTGCGCGCAGCATCGCGCGTGTCCTTGATCAAGACCTCGCGCCGCTCCGGCTCGATCAGCTGATCCATCTTGGCCAGCCCCTCGAACGCGTCCTTGCAATAGAAGACGCCGGGCTCGTAGACGTCGTCCGACTCCGTCCCGTTCGGATACAGAATCCGCAGGCCGAAGTTGCGATTGATCGCCGCCCCGCCCACCAACACCGGATATTCGAGACTGCGCTGGTGAAGCTCCTGAACGGCGGCCGGCATCTGCTTCGACGTGGAGACGAGTAGCGCGGACAGGCCGATGGCGGTCGCGTTGTGTTCGACGGCCGCGTCCAGGATCGTGGAGATCGGGACCTGCTTGCCGAGGTCCACGACCGAATAGCCATTGTTTGTGAGGATGGTGTTGACGAGCGACTTGCCGATGTCGTGCACGTCGCCGAAGACGGTGGCCAGGACGACCGTCCCCTTTGTGTAGCCCTCAAGCTTGTCGAGGTACTGCTCGAGCTGCGCGACGGCGCGCTTCATCACCTCGGCCGACTGGAGGACGAACGGGAGAATCAGCTCGCCCGCGCCGAACTTGTCCCCTACCTCCTTCATCGCCGGAAGGAGCACCTCGTTCAGGGTGGGAACCGCGCCGATCTTCTCGACCGAGCGGTCGATCCATTCCTCGACGCCGTCCCTCCTGCGCCGCAGGATGTGGAAGTGGAGCGCCTCCTCGGGCTCCATGCCTTCGGTGGGGTTGGCCTGGTCGGCAGCCTCCTCCGGGCCCTTTGACTCGAAGTGCGCGATGAATCGCTCCAGTGCGTCCTCGCGCCGGTTGAAGACGAGGTCGTCCGCGAGCTCGCGCTCGCTCTCCGGGATCTCCGGATACGGCGTGATGTGGTTGGGGTTGACCATTGCCAGGTCGAGCCCCGCCTCGACGCAGTGATGCAGGAACACGCTGTTCAGGACGGAGCGGGCCGGGAGGCCAACACCGAAGGACACGTTCGAGACGCCGAGGGAGGTCTTCACGCCCGGGACCTCGGCCTTCAGTCGCCTGATGCCCTCGATCGTCTCGGTCGCGCTCGGCTTCCACTCGTCGTCGCCGGTGGTCAAGGTGAATGTCAGGCAATCGAAGATCAGGACCTCGGGGTCGAGGCCGTGCTCCTCGCAGCAGAGCTCGGTGATCCGTTTGGCGATCTCGACCTTGCGCTCAGCGGTCTTTGCCATCCCCACCTCGTCGATCGTCAGAGCGATCAGAGCGGCGCCGTGTGCCTTGGCCAGCGGGACGACGCGGTCCAGCTTGTCACGCCCGGCCTCGAGGTTGATCGAGTTGACAATCGCCCGTCCGGGGATCTGCTCGAGGGCTGTCTCGATCACGTCGGGCTCGGTCGAGTCGACCTGGATTGGAGCCGGTTGCGTGAGCGAGATTCGTTTCACGACCTGTCGCATCTGCTCGTCCTCGTCCTGGCGCTCGGTGAGCGCAACGCAGACGTCAAGCACATGGGCACCGCCCGTGACCTGGTCCTCGGCGACCTGGATCAGGCCGTCGTAATCGTCGGTCAGCAGGAGCTCCTTGGCCTTGCGCGATCCCTGCGAGTTGACGCGCTCCCCGACGAGCGTGGGGTGGGGGTCCTGGACGAGCGGAGTCGCGGCGATCATCGAGCTGAGGTGGGGTGGACGGCGGTTGGGTCGCTCCCCCGGGGTCCGATCCTTGACGCGCTCGGCGAGCGCCCGGATGTGATCGGGCGTCGTGCCGCAGCAACCGCCGACGATCTGGACGCCGTAGCGCTCCACGAATTCTCCGAGCGTGTTCGCGAGCGGCTCGGGCTCCTCGGGGAAGATCGTCTCCCCATTCGGACCCTGGAGTGGAAGGCCGGCGTTGGGGATGCAGTGAACAGGTCTGCTCGAGAATTCGCCGAGGAAGCGGATCGCGTCACGCATGTCCTCGGGGCCAGTCGAGCAGTTGAGCCCGATCACGTCGGCGCCGAGCGCCTCGAGCGTCGTCAGCACCGAGCTGATATCGGTGCCGAGGAGCATCTTGCCTCCCTGGGGGAGGAGCGAGACGCTGGTCTGGATCGGGACGGAGCGGTCGAGGAGCTTGAACGCCTCGCGGGCGCCGAAGATCGCAGCCTTGACCTCGAGGATGTCCTGGGCCGTCTCGATGATGATCAGGTCGACGCCGCCCTGGAGCAGCGCGCGGGCCTGCTCCTCGAACACTCCCACCAGCTCGCGGAAGCGGATCTGACCGAGCGATGGGTCGTCCGATGCCGGGAGGAACCCGGTCGGACCGATCGACCCCGCGACGAAGCGCTCCTCGCCCGCCGCCTTGCGCGCGATCTCCGCCGCCTTCTGGTTGATCTCGAGCGTGTGATCCTCGAGCCCCCACTCCGAGAGCTTCAACCGGGAGCCCTGGAATGTGTCGGTCTCGAGCACCACCGCGCCTGCGTCGAGCATCGAGGTGTGGACGCCCTCGATCACGTCCGGGCGATTCAGCACGAGCGCCTCATGGCAGCGGCCCGGAAGCTTGTAGTCGTCCTCGAGGCTGAGGTCGAACTGCTCAAGCGTCGCGCCCATGCCGCCGTCGTAGACGAGGACGCGTTCGCGGGTGGCGGCGAGGTAGTCGCGCATCAGTTGATCCTAGCGAACCTTGACGGGATTGTGTCAAGGTTGGCGGTCGCAAGGACGGGAGCGCAGCAACGCCCCTCGGCAGTGGTGCTGAACGCGACTGCCTCGGGACGTGGCTGCGCTCCCGTCCCTCCCTCTCGATTGCCGGCCCGTCCCCGGACCGCGGCAGTGCTCAGGTCATGAGCGGTCGTTTTCGGGGGGCCCTGGCACGCGTCCCTGTGCCTGCCTGCGCAGCTCGGCCAGCGGGAGGCCTTCGCGCAGCAGCGCCGGCACGCCCAGCCCGAAGGCGCACGCGACCTCGATCGCCTGTAGCAGGAGGCCGTAGGCGAGGCCCTGGTTGGCGCTCACTCCGAAGGGGGCGAGGACCGCGATGCAGGCCGCTTGGAATACGCCCACATTCGACGGCGTGACCGGGACGATTGCGGTCAGATTGACTGCTAGCAGGACGGCGGCGGCGGCGATCAGGCTGGCGTGGTGCTGCAGGGACAGGGCGAGGATCACGATGTAGCACGAGGCGAGCTGGAGGCCCCAGGCGATCAACTGAAACACGCCTGCATGGACTGCCGCGCGTGGGTGCCTGAACACGACCAGCCCCTTGCGGAACTGCACGAGCTGGAGGTCCACCCAGGCCGCGGAACGCTTGATCCAGCGCACGCGCGAGCGCTCAGCCCGACGCAGCAGCCTGGGGCCGGCGAGCGCGAGCGCGACGAGCGCCACCGGCACGGCAAGCGCTCCGATGATCGCGTCCGCATGCGACGCCGACAGCGCTGTCCCGACGAACGTGACGATCGCCAGCCCGGCCAGCGCGACGAGGTTCATCAGCGTCTGGGAGATCACCGTGCCGAGGACGACCGCGATGTTCCTTGCGGGGTCGCCGAGCCGCCGGGCCACCACCCAGGTCCGCGCCGCTTCCCCGAGCCGTCCGGGCGCCACCGTCGAGCCCACCATCCCGATCATGAGCCCGCGTCTCACCGGAGCCCGTCCCAGGCGGTTCCCCGGGATCGCCGCCCCGATTACGGCATACCAGGACTCCGCGCGCGCGACGAACGCGCTTGCCATCAGGAACGTGGCCAGCGCCACCCAGCCCGGGCGGACGTGCGAGAGCACGTGGCCGACCGCGCCGGGATTGAGCTTGTCGATCGCAAGCACGACCAGCGCCGCGACCACGGCCAGCGTGATGACCGCGGCGATCCAGGGGCCGTGCCTGCGGCGGCGACTTGGGGTACGCCGCCGCCGGAGGTCGGTGTCGGAGTCCTCCGCTTCGCTGCGCGGCATCCGGGGATTTGACCACGTCGAGCGGAAGGGTGACTGCATCCAATGTGTGAACGCTCACATATGCGGGTATCACGAACCCCTCGAACAGCAACCGCTTGCCGTCTTCGGCCGGGGCAAGCACCCCGAAGGGAGGGTTCAATGCAGTACCTGTTTCGCGGCGGGAGACGACCGATGGGTTTGTTGGCGTCCGTCGCCGCGCTGGTTGCGCTGCTCGCGCTCGGCCTGGGAGGATCGGCCAGTGCGCGGACGCATCACAAGTCCCACGGGGGCGGAAAGTCCACTGGGGGCGGGACCTTGAACATCACGAGCTCGACATGGGGGACGGCGCATGGCCAGACCGTGTCCCTGTACACGCTCTCGAACACTCACCGGATGAAGGTCAGGATCTCCAACTACGGTGGGGTGGTGCAGTCGATCTGGGTGCCGGACCGTCACGGCCATCTGGCGAACGTGGCGCTCGGGTTCTCGAGCCTGTCCGACTACATCAATGACTTCGAGAACCAGCCCTGGCCGGCCAAGGGCGGCTCGGGCGACACGTACTTCGGTTCGATCGTCGGCCGCTACGCCAACCGGATCGCCGGAGCGGAGTTCACGCTGAACGGCACGACCTACCCGCTCGGCTCTGGGCCACCGTGCCCGACCACGCCGACCCCGAACGACAACGGCGTGAACCTGCTGCACGGCGGGCCCGACTCGTACAACACGCAGGTCTGGGGCGCGACGGAGCTCCACAGTTCGAACGCCGTCGGCCTGAGGCTGACCTACACCGACCCGAACTGCAAGAACGGCTTCCCGGGAACGGTGCAGAACACGGTGACCTACATGCTCACGAACTCCAATGAGCTGCGGATTCACTACTCGGCGACGACCGACAAGCCGACCGTCGTCAACTTCACCAACCACACCTACTTCAACCTGGCCGGTGAAGGCTCTGGCGACGTGTTCAAGCAGCTACTGCGGATCAACGCGGCCCAGTACACGCCGATCAACGCCAACCTGATCCCCACGGGTCAGCTGGCCGATGTGGCGGGCACGCCGTTCGACTTCCGTCATCTGAAGCCGATCGGGCGCGACATCCGTGATGCCAACCAGCAGCTCCAAATCGCGCACGGCTACGACCACAACTTCGTGCTGAACGGGTCGGGCCTGCGTCTTGCGGCGTTCGCCGTGGACCCGGCGAGTGGCCGCACGCTGACCACATACACGGATGAGCCCGGAGTGCAGCTCTATACGAGCAATTTCCTGGTCGGTGACCTGATCGGGACGAGCGGACACCTCTACCGGCAGTCGGACGGGTTCACGCTGGAGACCCAGCATTTCCCGAACTCGCCCAATCAGTCGAGTTTCCCCTCGACTGTGCTCAACCCCGGTCAGACGTTCAACTCGACCACGATCTACACGTTCGGGACCAGGCGGAGGTGATGACCCGAGGCTCCAAAGGATGGTTGAGAGAGCCCGACAACGGGAATACCCAATCCTCAACTGCGTCAGTTCCGCGGAAGGCGGGATAAGCCGCACCTGACCGACGGACAGTGCACTCGAGGGCGGCCGTGACCCGGCCGCCCTCGGGCGTTTCTTGCGTTGTCGACGCCGGGGCGCGCCGCCCGTCTCGGGCAGGGCTGGCGCTACTGCCCGTAGTACGCCCGCGGACCGTGCTTGCGCTCGAAGTGCTTATCCCGGACGGCGTCCTGCAGCGGTCCCGCATCCGGTTCGAGGATCGTCGTCAGAAGGGCCATTCGCGCCACCTGCTCGAGGGTGACTGCGTTCTCAACCGCGGCCGCGGCGGTGGCACCCCAGCAGAACGGCGCGTGTCCGCGCACCAGCACGCACGGGATCTCAGCCGGTCCATGTTCGGAGATGGTCTCGATCAGCAGGGCGCCCGTCGCTCCCTCGTAGTCCTCGGCGACCTCCTCGGCGCTGAGCGGGCGCGTTACCGGGATCGGGTGGTTTGACAGATCGGCATGGGTCGTGCCGAGAATCGGGATCTCGCGGGCCGCCTGGGCCCAGGACGTGGCCCAGGTGGAGTGGGTGTGGACGACGCCGCCGATTTCCTCGTATGCCCGGTAGAGCGCCAGGTGGGTGGGCGTGTCGGTCGAAGGCCGGCGCTCGCCCTCGATGACCCGGCCGTCGAGGTCGACGATCACCAGGTCGCCGGCTCTCATCGACTCGTACGCCACGCCGCTGGGCTTGATCGCGACCAGGCCGCTGTCGCGGTCGATCGCGCTGGCGTTGCCCCAGGTCAGAGTGGCGAGGCCGTGTGAGGAGAGCGCCAGGTTCGCGGCCAGGGCCTGCTCGCGGAGGTCGTCGCTCATCTTCAGATCTCCACGTACTCGAGGTCGAGGAGCTCGGCCACCCGGCGCCAGCGTGCCGCGTGTTCGCCGAGGTTGGTGACGAAGTGGTGGGGCCCGCCGTGCTCGAGCCACTGGTCCATGAACGGCTCCATCCCCTGCTCGGGGCGGAAGTGGAAGTAGTGCATCTCGACCTTGGGGAGCTCGGGCGTGTCGATTACTTCACCCTGGCCCACGAGCAGCCGCCAATACTCGCCCTCCAACGGAACGAGCGCGGCTGTGGTGGCCGGACCCGGCTTGGCTGAGAACACTGGCGTGGGGGGGTTGTCGAGGCGACCGATGCCCAGTTCGCGATCGATCAGCTTCACCGGCCGGTCGTCGCGGGCGATCCTCCAGTTGCCCTCGCCCATGTGGCTGATCAGGACCGAGTCGAGCTCCCAGTCCATCGCGTACATCTCCGAGAAGTGTGCGTCCCCGATCAGCGTCTGGGCCGCGCACATGAGCGAAGCCGTGTTCGTGTCACCCTCGGCGGCATAGCCGAAGCCGTCGGCCATCAGGTCGGACGCAGCGAGCAGCGGCAGCTGCTCGAAGCGCCCGTCGCCACCGATCGAGTCGAAGTGGAAGGAAAAAGCGCGGTAGTCGCCCTCGGCGAGCATCTCGCGGATGGCGAGCTCCAGCCGAGCGGCGTACGCGTGGCGCTCGCGTGGGAGGTGCTCGGACACCTCGAAGCGGTCGTGGTGCCCTGCGATCACCGTTTCCACGTCGGCGTCGCCGATGTCCTGGATGCGCCGGACCAGCCCGCCCAGGTCTTCGCTCACGATCGTCGGGCCGATCCGTCTGAGCAGCGCCGGGGGGTCATAGAGGATGTCGCCCATCCCGTTCATCGGATAGCCGAGCAGCGCGATCCGAGTTCCCTTCAGTCTGCTCACTGTGTGCGCAGCGCGGGCCCAGTCCGCGAACGCGTGCTCGAAGCGATCCGAGCGCCAGTCGCCGGTGATCACCGAGAACGGGACGCCGGTGCGGACGAGCGCGTTGGCCTGATCCTGGGCGCCGTGGATCCCCTGGTTGTAGGTCAAGTCGGCCATGTCCCATTCGGCGGTCACGGCCCGCTCGGGCTGGATGTTCAGCAGGGCGACCGGCACCGGCGTCTCGAGCAGAGCCCGTACGGTGCGCATCGCCGGGCCGTACGTGAGCATCACGATCGCGATTCCCTCGACCCCGTTCGCGAGCAGTTCGCGAACGACAGCCTCGACGTCGTCGCGGTTGCGCGCCGGACGAGTGAAGATCACCTCGGCCGAGCCCCGGAGGCGATCCGCGACCTCCTCTGCGTACGCCGCCTGGTGATCGGTGATCCCGGGGATCATGTCGTCGTAGAGCTCCTGCATGATCCCGAGCAGACCGATCCGGGGGATGGTCGTGGGACGCCCGGTTTCGGCGCTGGCTGTGGCGGTCTCGGTCATGCGGCGCTCCTCTCGGTTCGCAGTCGCTTCAGCTCGTGCAGCAGCTCGCTCCGTTCGCGGCCGAGCAGCTCGTACAGCCCGGCGGTAGATCCCATACACCTGCTCGTAGGTCTCGTTCGCCGTCGGATCCGGGGTAGTACGTGCGGGCCGTGGGGGGCCTGGTCGCCGCCACGGCGCTGTCGATGTCCTCGAACGCTCCGCCCGCCACGGCGCCGAACAGCGCCGAACCACGGGCGGGGATCTCGCTGGAGTCGGGAACCCGCACCTCGAGCCCGCTCGACGTCGGCGAACAGCTGCATCAGCAGCGGGCTGGCGCTGGCGATCCCCCCGCAGGCGACGATCTCGGACATCGGCAGGCCGTGCTCGGAGAAGTTGTCGATGATCCGCCGGTTGCCGAGGGCGATCGACTCGAGCAGCGCGCGGTAGATGTGCGGCGCTGTGGTGCCGAGCGTCAGCCCACAGATCACGCCCGTGAGGTCGGCGTCGGCCAGGATCGTGCGGTTGCCGTTCCACCAGTCGAGGGCCAGCAACCCGGTCTCGCCCGGCTTCAACAGCGCGGCCTCCCGCTCGCAGCGATGCGTGCGTGGAGCCCGGCGGGGCGATCCTCTGCACGAACCAGGCGAGCATGTCCCCGACCGCCGCCTGCCCGGCCTCGTAGCCATAAAGCCCCGGGAGGATGCCGTCCCGGACGACGCCGGTGATCCCGGGTAGGCGGATCTCCTGGGGATGGATGGCCATGTCGCAGATCGAGGTGCCGATCACCGACACGAACACGCCGGGCTGCTCTACGCCGGCGCCCGGCATCGAGACGAACGAGTCGACGTTGCCGACCGCGACCGGCGTCGAGTCTCTGAGTCCAATGCGCTCGGCAACCTCAGGGCGGAGCGTCCCGGCGCGCGCGCCAAGCGGGAGGAAGTCGTTCCCGAGCTTCTCGCTCGGGCGAGTCGAAGCCCGGGTAGGTCGCGTCGAAGTAGTCGGCGCTGGGAAAGCCCTCGTCAGGGGACCACATCGCCTTGTAGCCGGCCGTGCAGGTCTGGTGGCGCTCGTTGCCGGTGAGGTGCCACACGATCCAGTCGGTGGCCTCGATGAACCCGTACGCGGCGTCGTAGAGCTCGCGGTCCTCGAGCCACAGCTCGATCAGCTTCGGGAAGTACCACTCGGAGGAGATGCGCCCGCCGTAGCGCTCGAGGAAGGGCTCGCCGCGTTCGAGCGCGACGTCGGTGAGCCGGTCGGCGACCGGTTGGGCGGCGTGGTGCTTCCAGAGCTTGGGCCACGCGTGCGGGCGAGGCCGGAACCGGTCGATCCTGCACAGGGGCACACCGTCAGCGGTGACCGGCAACACCGTGCAGGAGGTGAAGTCGATCCCCACGCCGGCAACCTCGTCACCGGAGATACCGGTCTCCGCCACCACGGCCGCGGCGCCGCTCTCGATCGCGTGTACCCAGTCGTCGGGGTCTTGGAGCGCCCAGTCCGGCGGGAGGGTCTCGCCGGTCCCGGGCAGCGTCGAGTCGAGCACGGCGCTCGGGTAGCGCACCACGCTGACCGCGAGCTCCTCACCGGAGCGGAGATCGAGCACCAGCGCGCGGGCCGACTCCGTACCGAAGTCGACGCCGATCGCGTACGCGGCTGTGCTCACCGCGGTGTGATCACTGCGAAGCGTCCGGCTTCGCTGCGGCATCCGCTCCGGCGCCGTCGCCGCCCATCGCGGACAACCGTGCTCGCCGGTACTCCTCGACCACGATCTCGTTCAGCTCATCGACGGATGTCTCGGCGGTCGGCTTGTCGAACGTGACCACACCGTCCTGGATCAGGCTGACGCGATCACAGGTCTGGAATACCTGGAGATAGTTGTGGAGGATCATGACGATCGACACGTCGCCCTCGGCCTTGAGCCGGGCAATCAGGTCGAGGATCATCGCGCCCTCCTTGGCCCCCATGGCCGCGAGCGGCTCGTCCAAGAGGATGATGTCCGCGCCGCTGGAGATCGTGCGCGCAACCGCGATCGCCTGACGCTGGCCGCCCGAGAGCCGGGCGACCGGAACGTTCAGGCGGGGGATGTTGATTCCGATCTGGTCGAGCGCCGCGCGGGCCTCGCGCCGCATGATCGCGTTCGAGAGGAACGGCACTGGCTTCAGCACGCGCTCTCGGTGAAGGAACAGGTTGTGGTAGACGGTCAGCTGGTCGATCAGCGCCAGATCCTGGTAGACGACGTCGATCCCCTGCTTGCGGGAGTCGTCGACGCTCTTCGGGACGTACGGCTCGCCTTTGAGCCACATCTTCCCCGCGTCCTGCTTGTGGAAGCCGCACAAGATCTTGATCAACGTTGACTTGCCGGCGCCGTTGTCGCCGAGCAGGCCCAGCACCTCGCCCTTGCGCAGATGCAGGTTGATGTCCCGGAGCGCCGTGATCGGCCCGAAGCGCTTGCTGATGTGCTCGACGCGCAGCACGTCGTCGTCGGACGTCTGCGGCCCGACGATGTGCTCTCCGGTGAAGGCCTCAGCCACGGCCCTGGCCCCTTCGCACGCGTTGGATGTAGGTGTTGAGCACCATCGCGATGATGATCGCGATCCCGAGGAACAGATCCTCCTTGGTGGCGCTCGTGCCCTTCAGCACCAGACCGTCGTTCAGGACACCCAGGAAGACGGCTCCAATCAGGGCGCCGATGACCGTTCCCGAGCCACCGCTCATCAGCGTGCCGCCGATGATCACCGCGGCGATCGCGAGCAGCAGGTTCTCGTTCGAGCCCGAGGGATCCGGGCTCACGCTCGAGGTGCGGACGGCCTCGAGGATCCCGGCGAAGCCAGCGGTCAGGGAGGACAGCATGAAGTTGCGCAGGTAGACGAAATTGACGTTGATCCCCGCCTCGGCGGAGCCGAGCTTGTTGCCGCCGGTTGCGACCGTGTACAGCCCGGACCGCGTGAACGTCAGCACGATTTGGAGGACCACCACGATGCCAACCGCCCAGATCAGCTCCGAGTAGGTGCCGGCGCCGAAGATCTGAGCAAAGGTGTGCACGCCCACCACCGACGTGCCCGGTGTCGTCAGCTCCTCAGAGTGGGAGATGATCAGCGTCAGCCCGTCTAAGAAGAACAGCATCGCGAGCGTGGCCGTGAACGACGCGACGCCGATGTACGTGATGAAGAAGCCGTTGATCCCGCCGATGACCAGCGCGATCAGGAGCGAGAGGATGATGCTGGGGATGAGCGGGATCCCGGCATTGGCGAGCTTCACGTAGACGAACGGGATGAACAGGTACAAGGCCCCGATCGACAGGTCGATCTCGCCGAGCGTCATCACGAACACCTCGCCGGCGGCCATGATCGCCAGGAAGCAGAAGTACGGCAGCAGGTTCTTGAAGTTGGACCCGGTGAAGAACTTGCTGACGCTGACGCCGAAGTAGACGATCGCGATGATCGTCACCACGATGATGCTCCCCTCGCGCAGCGACAGGAACCGGATCAGGAGGTTCAGTCCGGCGTTACCCCGGGCGGGCCGGCTGGGGGCCGGGCCGCCCGGGGGAGTACTGGGAGCCTGGGCGCCGGGAGTGGATTCGACGGCCATGTCGTGACCCTACTCGTCCGATCGCTGCGTGGCTAGGACTTGGAAACGCCCGGGCTCGTGCCGGTGCCTTCGTATCTGCTCTTCGTGCTCGAGTACGGGGTGACCGTCGTTGCGTCGAGGAACTTCAGGCCGGTGTCGACGTCGGCGATCCCACTCAGATGCTGCGAGGCCTTGTACAGGTACAGCTCGAGGACCGGCAGGAAGCCCTGGAGATAGGGCTGCTGGTCGATCGTGAACGAGATGTAGCCGGCCGCGAGCAGCTGCTCGGTGATCGGGGTGAGGTCGTAACCACCACCCTTGACCTTGCCCTTCAGGCCCTGCTTCTGAATCGTCTGGGCGACGCCCTGAGTCGACCCGGCATCGACCGCGAACATCCCCTTCGTGCTCGAGTGGCCCTGAGCATAGGAGTTGATCACCGTCAGCTCGCCCGGAACCGCAGCACCGGTCGCCACGACGTGCGGGGTGATTGACGGGTGGCTCTTGAGCGTGGCCAGCGCGCCGTTGATCCGCGGCTGGATGTTCGCCGCGCCCGGTGTGGCGATGAACAGCGCCACATCTCCGGAGGGAACGAGGCTCACGATGTGCTCGCCCATCTGCTGGCCGGAGACGAACAGGTCCTGGCCGATGTATGCCAAGCGGCCCGTCTGCGGCTCGTCGGCGTTGTAGGCGACCACGGGGATGCCCGCCGACAGCGCCTTCTGAACCGGCGAGTTGAATGCCCTGGGATCGATCAGCGTCGTGGCGATCCCGTCGACGCCGCCGCTGACGGCGCTGTTGATGGAGTTGACCATCTCGGAGACGTTGCTGGTCGCCGAGCCGGTCCAGGTATATGAGCACCCGAGCAGCTTGCAGGCGTCGGCCGCGCCGCTCTGCGTCGGGGTGAAGAACACATTGGTGGTCACATGGTTGACAAAAGTGAAGTGGTAGCCGCCGCTCGCGCCGAAGATGCCCGACGCGGAGCTCCCGCCGGCCGCGGCGGCGGTTGACGTCTTCTTGCTCGAGCCACAGGCCTCGAGGATCATTGCTGCGATACCAGCCGCCCCGCCGCTCAGAGCGGTCCGGCGCGTGACCTGGTGCCACTTCTTTACTGGGGTGTCCTCCTCCTTGCGCTCATCCCACTCCAGACGCTCAATCGCGTCGCCCAGGATGTCCTGGTCTGACATCTCCGACTCCTCTCCTCGTTTCGAAGGTGATGCCTAACGTCCCAAAACCCGGGGCCGGTGTCTACCCCGCTTAACGCGCTCTTAGCGCGGCGCGATGTTATCGATCACAACGGCTCGGGTCAACGGCCCCGCATCACCACGCCGGTGCTGCCCCTGACGACGAGCTCCGGGGGCACGCGGGGGCCGGACGGCAATCGCTCGCCGGCGTCAATGATGCGCAACATCAGACGCACGCTGCGCTTGCCGAGCTCGTCGAAATCCTGGCGCACGGTCGTGAGCGGCGGCAGGAAGAACGGCGCCTCGGGGATGTCGTCGAAGCCGACGACGCTCACGTCGTCCGGGACGGCGCGTCCGTTCTCGTGCAGCGCGCGCAGCACGCCGAGCGCCA
This sequence comes from uncultured Actinomycetes bacterium, assembly GCA_963822725.1. Lineage (GTDB taxonomy): Bacteria > Actinomycetota > Thermoleophilia > Solirubrobacterales > Solirubrobacteraceae > Palsa-465. Next base: position 1,577,336 of record CAWGIR010000004.1, on the reverse strand, counting down.
TCTGATCGTTGGCCACGAAGACCGCCGTGACCTCCTTGTCCCGGCTCAGCCTGCGGCCGAGGTCGTATCCCGCGCGGGCGCTCCAATCCCCGATCATCGGAGCCGGGGCCTCAGCTCCTGCCTGCTCGAGCGTCGTCCGCCAGCCCTCGACGCGCTCCCCCGACTCGATGAAGGTCGGAGGACCGGCGATGTGAAATACAGTCACATGGCCTAGATCGAGGAGATGCCTCGTTGCTGCGGCTGCACCTGCGAATTGGTCGACCGCCACCACCGGAATGTCCTCGTTCAGACCGGCCTCCACCGCCACCAGCGGTGCATCGCTGTGCTCCTGGAGCAGCGCGTCCGCGCCTTCGAGCTCAGGAGTGATGAACAGGAGCCCGTCGACGCCGTGACGAAGCAGGCGCTCGACGGCCTGCGCGATCGAGGGCCGGTCCATGGCCCTCAGGCTGGCGACGATGATGAAGTAGCCGGCCTCGTGCGCGGCTCGCTCGATCCCGAGGAGCGTCGAGGCTGGTCCGTACAGCGTCGTGTCGAAGCTCACCACGCCGAGGGTCTTCGAGCGGCCGGTGACGAGCGCCCGTGCGACTGAATTGGGTCGGTAGCCGAGCTGCAGCATCGCGTCGAGGACGCGCTCGCGCGTCTCGGCCCGCACGTGGGGGCTGCCGTTGATCACGCGCGAAACGGTTTGATGGGACACGCCTGCCAGGCGGCCCACGTCCGACATCACCGCACGACGGCGGCGAGAGGGGATTCTTACGTCCTCCTCCACATCCCTCTCCTCGGGTTCTTGGCGGGCCATGTTATCGCTAACGCAGGGTTATGATCGAGCTTCCAGTGCGTCGACTCGAGAGAGGGAGCGAATGAAGACGAGCCTCGGCATCTGGGCCTTCGGGCCGATGATCACGCGGTTTGTGCCCGGTGGGTACCAGCCATCGCACGGCTATGACTCGGAGCCGGTCGCTGACAAGGTCCACCGAGCGGTAGAAGGCCTGGGCGACCTCATGGACGGCTACGAGTTCCACTACCCGAACGAGCTTTCGCACGAGAATCTGGACGAGGTCCGCGCGGCGCTCGGGCCCGAGCACGACGTGTATTGCATCGCCGGTGGTCTGCATCTGGACCCACGGTTCGCGCGCGGAGGGCTGGTCAACCCGGATTCCTCCGTACGGGAGGAAGCGCGGCGGATCATCCGGGAAGCCGCCGACTTCGCCGGGTCCTTGGGTGCGCACCTGATCATCTGGCCGGGCGGGGAGGGCTACAACTACCCCTTCCAGACGCCGTACGTCGATTCGTGGCGGTGGTTGATCGAGGGAATGGCGGACGCGGCGGAGGTCTGTGGCCGCCACGGCGTGAAGCTGCTCCTAGAGCACAAGAACTCGGAACCCGCGATGAAGATTCTGATGCGGAATATCGGGATGTGCCTGTACGTGGCCCACAAGCTTCAGGCCGAGGGAATCGACAACGTCAAGGTCAACATGGACTGGCAGCACCTGATCATGAACGGCGAGCACCTGCCGGAGTACGCCGCACTGTTGGCGTCGGACGGGCTGCTTGGCCATCTACACGCCAACTCCGGGTGGGGCATCACCGACGATGACAACATGGTCGGGGCGACCGCGTTCATGGAGACGCTCGAGTTGGCGCTCGAGCTTCGCCGGTGCGGATATGGGTCCGAGGGAGAGCGGCTCGGGTTCGACCTGTATCCCTATACGGAGGATCAGGTCGCGGCCGTCCGGCGCTCGGTCGAGCAGTGGCGATTCATCGACTCGGTGGCGGGGCGAATCGACGAACCGGCGCTCCGGGAGGCGCAGCAGCGCAAGGACGCGGTACGGGCGTATGAGCTCGTTTACGCGGCGCTGGGGGCGTGAGTGTCGCTGCCGGAATTGACGTAGGGACGAGCGCCGTCAAGGGGCTGGCGATCGGCCCCGAGGGTGAGGTGCTGGCGCGAGCCGAGTCCGGCTATCCGCTGTCAACGCCGGCCCCGGGCTGGGCCGAGCAGGATCCTGAGGACTGGTGGCGCGCTGCTTGTTCTGTCTTGGAGCGCCTACGCGAGGCGGCCGGTCCGTTAGCCGGGATCGGCCTGAGCGGTCAGATGCACGGGCTGGTGGTGGTGGATTCCTCGGATCGTGTGCTCCGGCCCGCGATCCTGTGGAACGACCAGCGGACCGCGGTCGAATGCGCCGAAATCGAGGCCGCCCTGGGCTTGGAGCGGCTGATTGCGCTGACCGGGAACCGCGCGCTCCCCGGGTTCAGTGCCCCGAAGCTGTTGTGGCTGCGTCGGTACGAGCCCGACGTATATGCGCGTGTGCAGCGCGTGATGCTGCCCAAGGACTACGTGCGGCTCCGGCTGTGCGGCGAGTGGGCGACAGACGTCTCGGACGCGTCAGGCACGGTGCTACTCGACGTCGCCCGGCGCAGGTGGTCGTCCGAGGTGCTGGAGGCGCTCGAGCTTGATCCGGCGCGGTTGCCACCGGTGCTCGAGAGCCCATCCGTGGCGGGGATCACCTCGGACGGCATCGCGGTGGCCGCGGGGGCAGGGGACCAGGCGGCGGGTGCGCTCGGCGTCGGAGTCGACCGTCCGGGCCCGGTCTCCGTGGTACTCGGCACATCCGGGGTCGTGTTTGCCGCCCTGTCCGGGTTCGCGGCCGACGCCCAGGCGCGGGTGCATGCCTTCTGCCACGCGGTGCCCGGGATGTGGCACGCCATGGGAGTGATGCTCTCGGCGGCGGGGTCCCTCGCTTGGCTTCAAGGGATGCTGGGTGTGGGGTATGAGGAGCTGCTTGCGGAGGCGGGTCGCTGGGCGCCCGGGGCGGAAGGCCTGCTCTTCCTCCCCTACCTGTCCGGCGAGCGGACGCCGCACGCCGATCCCGATGCCCGCGGAGCGTTCGCCGGGCTGAGCGTCCGCCACGACCGCGGCGCGCTCGTGCGCGCGGTGCTCGAAGGTGTCGCGTTCGGCTTGCGCGACTCGCTCGACCTGGTCTCGGCGCCCGGTGGACAGGCGGCTCTGGGGCGCGTCTCCGGGGGCGGCGCCCGCAGCGAGCTGTGGCTGCAGATCGTCGCCTCGGTCCTGGAGCTCCCGTTGGAGCGAGTCGCCGTCGACGAGGGTGCTGCGTTCGGCGCGGCGATCCTGGGCGGCGTGGCGGCGGGCATTTGGCCGGACGTCCCCGGCGCGGTGGCTGCGACGGTGAAGGCCCGTGACCGCATCGAGCCGGTCGATCAATGGGTCAGCGCGTACCGGGAGCTGCGCGGTCGCTACCAGGCGCTGTACCCGGCGTTGCGGGGGATTTAGCGTGGCGCTGGGCCTGGGCGTGCCGCGGCTAGGCCTGGGCGTGCTCGGCGGTGTGCTCGAGTTGCTCGGCGACTCGCTCTGACACCGAGGCGCCCTCGAGTCCCTTCTCGGCCAGCTCCTGCTGCCACGCGCGCTCCATCTCGGGCGCGACCTTGAGCTGGTCGCGCTCGAACATCCTTGTGGTGAGCAGCGGTCGGATGGCATGCAGGACCTGCATGAAGGGCGGAACGCAGATCCGGCGGCTGCGCTGCTCGAACCCACGCACGATGTCGTTGGCGGCGCGCTCGACCGGGTAGGTCTTCTTGAGCGGTGGCCGGAGCGCTGCGCGCAGGATCTGGAACGCGCGGCTCGACTCGATGCCCTCACGGACCATGTCGGTGTCGATCCAGGTGGGGTGGATGGTGGCGACCTCCACTCCGTATTGCGCGACCTCCGTCCGGACCGAGTTCGACATCGCCTCCACGCCCGCCTTGCTCGCACTGTACGCGGACATGTGAGGTGCGTGGGCGAAGGCGGCGAGCGAGGCCGTGACGGCCACATAGCCGCGCTGCTGGATGATCGCCGGAAGCGCCGCCCGCACCGTGTAGTAGGCGCCAACGACGTTGACCTCGATCGTCCGCCGCCAAGCGGCTGGATCGGTCAGCTGTAGCGGCCCGCCGGATGCGATGCCCGCGTTCGCCCACACGACGTCGAGCTTCCCGTGCTCGTCGAGCACGCGTTGCACAGCGGACTCGCAGGTGTCGAGGTCGGTCACGTCGAGCTCGATCGTCATGGGGGCGGGGGAGATCTTCCGGGCCGCGTCGGCCAGGGCCTCGCCGTCGAGGTCAGCCAGTACGGGCTTGGCCCCGTGACGGGCGAGCTCGATCGCCGTCGCGGCGCCGATCCCACGCCCTCCGCCCGTGATCAGAACCACCCTGTCTTGCAGGGACCAAGCGCCCATCGCGCCCTCCTTAAATCGTGGTGCGTGCAGTATCCATCACGTGGGTACGCCTGGGGGATCGGTGGAGGGAGGGGCGCGGGCGCGCGGGCGCGGGCGCGGGCCTCCCGAGGCGGGCGGCAGGCGGGGGCCGTGGGCGGGCCGCCGGCAGGCGGCCGGCAGGGAAAATCCCGCGACAACTCCCGGGTTGGCCCCAGCGCGCGGGATTTTTGTCGGTCTAAGGCTGTCGCGAAAGCGATTGGGCTTGTGCGAACGTGACAACGGCGGGCGCCTCGAGCGTATGTTTGCCGGCGTCCTTTGCGGGCGAACACCCGCACCAGAGGCGAAGGATGCCGGGGGTGCTGAGGTTGTTGGAAGTTGTCCGCAATTATTGTGGTCAACTTCCAAGAGCCCCGTTTGGGTGAGGCAATCGGCGGGTGGCGCCGTTGTCATTTTCTGCCAAAACACGTCGAGACCGCCGGGTCTAAGCGACAGCCTCACAGAGGGAAAATCCCGCGTGCTGGCCGGCTTTCGGTCGTGATCGCGGGATTTTCCCTTCCACCGGGAGGCCGGGGCTGAACGAGCCGCGTCCGCCCGCGCCCGTCTGCTAACCATCGGAAGAGCCCGAAAGAGGAGAGGTGGAGATGTTGTTTGGCCAGGAGCACGTGAAGCGGTACCGCGAGACCAACGGGGACGAGGGGCACGAGTGGCAGGGAACCCATACCCTGATCCTGACTACCACCGGCCGGAAGTCGGGGCAGGAGCGGAGCACGCCGCTCATCTATGGGCGTAGCGGCGAGGCCTACCTCGTCGTTGCCTCAAAGGGCGGCGCCGACCAACCCCCCGGCTGGTACCTGAACCTCGAAGCGAATCCCGAGGCCGAGGTGCAGGTCAAAGCCGATCGCTTCAAGGTTCGGGCGCGCACGGCGACCCCGGACGAGAAGCCCGAGATGTGGAAGACGATGACGTCGGAGTGGCCCGCCTACGACGATTACCAGCGGAAGACCAACCGCGACATCCCGGTGGTCGTGTTGGAGCGGGCGTAGGCGCGCTCGGCCGCGGCGCCGGGATCGGGAGAGGCCCCGCGGCCGCCGGGCCGCTGCGGGAACGGTCGCGCCCGCCGGGCCGGGAGCTACTCCGCGACCCGGAACGCCACCTCGTCCGCATAGCACCACAGCCAGTCCTCGCCCGGCTCGAGCGAGCGGATCACGGGGTGCCCGCTGGCGTGGTGGTGGGCCGTGGCGTGGCGGTTCGGCGAGTCGTCGCAGCAGCCCACCTGGCCGCACTGCGTGCAGCGGCGTAGGTGGACCCAGGTAGAGCCCATCGCGATGCATTCCGGGCAGCCCGGCACCCCCTCCCGGCCTTCAAGGTGCTCGATCGTGTCGAGGTGGGAGCAGATCTCGGCCATCAGGCGGGCTCCGGCTCGGGCTCGGCGGCGGCCGCAGCCGCGTCGTCCACCGGGGGTGCGGCCTGCTCGGCAGGCGCCACGATGTCCGCCAGACCGAAGGTTTCCGTCTCGTGCGCCGGCAATGTGGGCATCCAGCCCGGATCGACGGACCGGAAGGACTCGGGGTCGGAGTCGATGATCCCGACCATCACCTCCCCAACGATCCGGCCGCCCACGGGCCCGAGCCGCTCGCCCGCGCATACCGCCTGCGCCTCCTTGAGCACGTAGAACCAGAGCGGGGTCTCCTCGACCCACCCGTGCTCCGCGAGGCCGATTCGTTCGGGGGCGACCGGTTCCACGCCCAGCGCGCGGGCCACCGCCTCCCCGGACGGGAGGCCGACCGCCTGCCCTCGTTGGAGATCGCGAGTGGCGAGCGAGGAGTAGTCAGTGCCCTGTCGCTCACCCGATATCTGGGTGGGCAGGGAGATCAAGGAGGCAGGCAACCGGCCGTCGATCTTCTTCGCGCGCTGGGCCGCAGGCCGTCCGGGGACGTCGATCACGAGCTCCCAATCGATCGTGTGCTCGGGCGCGACCGGGCCGAAACCGATCAGCTCGGGGTAAACGGGAACCGGGCCGAATCCCGAGTTGATCCAGTAGCGGTCCCTGATCTGGGAATGGCCGTAACGGTAGGCGGCATCGGCGAACTCGAACGGGATGTACGGATCGGCTCCCGGGTGATACACGCGGCTGCCGCCGTCCAACAGCTCGGCGGCGAGCTCGGAGCCGATCAGGCCCGGCAAAAAATCAACAAGGATGACGTGCTGGTAATGCCATGTCGCGGCGCGCCGAGCCTCCTCGAACACGTCGCCCTCGGCCACCCCGTCCTCCCGCAGCCGGTCGACCAGCCGGTTGTGAAGCGCGATGAAGGCCACCTGCATCTGGCTGACGAACAGGTGCACGTCGTTGCGGGGATCGCCGAGCAGCGCGATCCCCTCGTGGTTACGCGGCACGTCGTGGCCGCCGCGACCGAGAAGGAGCTTGGCGGGGTCATCCTTGTCGAACAGGTAGGGAGAACCGATCGGTCCGGAGCCGTACAACCCCTCGAGGTTGGCCCGCGGCGTGCGGAAGTTGCGCACCTGATCAGGGTCGGCGCGATGGCCGAGTGGGGAGCGGTCGGCGGTGATGTCGTGGGCGATGAACTGGCCGAAGAAGGGCCACACGGCAGCGACGTCGGCGTCGGTGGCGTCGTCGCCGTCGTCGTCGGAGTGAAAGTCGCAGGGACCGCCCGGGCGGCCGAGCGCGTGCAGCGCCTGCTCGTCGACGTCGAGTGCCGGGAGCTGGCCGAAGAGCTTGCGGTAGCGGCCCCCGTAGGAGAGGGTGCCGGTGCGTTCGGGGGCGAGGCAGTGGTCGCGAGCTATGTGCGTGGTCATGAGGTCAGGGTTGCATTGTCGTCAACCCGCGCCTGGCCCGGGGTTCTGGGCGGGAGCCGCGGGCGCCGCGGGGCCGGGGCGGCCGGGCGGCCAGCTAGGCGGCCGGACGGCCAGCTAGGCGGAGGCCACGGCCGCGATCTCGCGTTCGAGGCAATACGGATATTTGGGGCCATATTGGCCACTCATATCCATATGTCGGCTCGAGCGCGCACCGATTTCCCCTCTCTGGGTGGAAAATCCCGCGCGCTCCGGCTCGGGTGCCGTGATCGGACGGCTAATGCCGCACGAGTCGCGACAGCACGACCTGGGAGCGGGTCCGCTGCACCATCCCGTCGCGCTGGAGCTCCATGATCAGCCGCTCGAGGTCGGCGTTGTCGTGGGTGCGCACGCGCGCGATCGCATCGGCCTCCCCGGTCACGCTCCAGGCCTCCACCACCTCGGGGTGGCCTCGCAGCGTGCCGGCGACCTCATCCAGGAGCGTGCCCGGAGCGAAGAACAGCTCGACCAGCGCCTCGGTGTGGTCGCCCAGCGCGGCGTGATCGACGACGGCCGTGAACCCCTTCAGCGCGCCTCGCCGCCGGAGCTTGTCGACGCGCCGCTTGACCGCGGGGGCCGACAGCGCGACCTGCCGTGCGATGTCGTCGTACGTGCGCCGCCCATCGTCGACGAGTAGCGCAAGAATCTTGCGATCAGAGTCGTCCATACGTCGATTCATTGTGCAGGATACATCGATTTCGGCATCGACAACCGCCGGGGCCGCAGATAAGCTCACACCAATGCCCGAGGCGAAACTGGGAACAGTCCTGTTTGACGAGGCCCACAGCGAGGCCTGGACGATCCGCCCCGAGCTCGCCCGCTCGATGCAGCCGAGCCACCCCGGCGACGCCTCCCTGGCGAAGGCTGCCGCCGCGCTCGCGGAGCGGGACTTCATCGTCGAGCCGAACTCCGACCGGCGGCTCTCAGCCGACACGCTGGAGCGCTGCGACGTACTCGTGATCGCGCATCCGTCTGAACCGCGTTGGGAACGAACGACGGGAATCGGCGCCCCCCGGTTTGACGCAGAGGAGCTGAACGCGATCGAGGCGTTCGTGCGTCGTGGCGGCGGCCTGATCGTTCTCGGTGAGACCGAGCAGGACAAGTACGGCAGCAACATCAACGAGCTCTTGTCGCGCTTCGGGCTGAGGCTCGAGAACGACACGGTGCAGGACTACGAGCACTGTCAGGACGCGCCCAGTTGGGTGCTGGCGGAGCTCGGCGACGGCGGTCGGGGCCGGGCGGGCGATCTGCTCGCGCGCGTGCACGATGTGTGCCTCTACCGGGCGACCACGATCTCGGCAGCAAACGGCGCCCGCGTCCTGGCCAGCGCCCACGCCAGTGCATCCGCGCCGGGCGCGCCTCTGATCGTCGCCGGTGAGCACGGCGAGGGGCACATCGTTCTGCTCGCCGACTCGGACCTGTTCGGCGACGACTGCATCGATGAACTGGACCACCGGGCGCTCTGGGTGAATGTCGTCTATTGGGTCGCCCGCCCGTCGGCCCGACGGCCGCCGGGCACCAACGGCGCGGCTGCCAACGGCGCGGCCGGCGGTGGCGGCGATCCAGCCTGGGCCGAGCTTCGCGACCAAACGAACGCGCTTGCAGCGCTGCAGGCCGCCGACGGGGCGCTGTCCGGCGACGCGGAGGCCGCGCGGGACCACGTCGCGGCGATCGTCGATGCGATCGAGCGGCTGAAGCCGCGCTTCCCCCACCAAGCCGGCTACCTGCAGGCGGCGACCGAGGACCTGCGGGCCTGGGACCTCGCTGGGAAGCCCGACTTCACCCGGGCGCTCGAGGCGTTCCGGCCCGAGCTCGACCGTCGGGACGGAATCGAGCACCTCGTCTTCTTCCCGATGTACAAGCAGAACGGCCCGCGGGAGCGGACCTTCGAGGCATTGATCATCCGCGTGCCGTGGCCGGACTGGATCGCGGAGCTGGAGCGCACCCGCTATGACAACGCCAAGTTCGTGCCGGTGGAGCTGGTCGAGGGCACCCGCGGTTACGACAGCGAATGCGCGGTCCTGTTCCCGGAGATGGTCACCACGGCCGAGCGCCCCGTCAACAACTTCGGCGCGATCTTCTGCGACCGCGAGGCCGAGCGGCTCCGTCGCGTCGCCGGGGCGGCGGCGGACCTGCTTGCGCTCAACCTCCCCCCGGACGCAGCCCGCCTGCTTGACAGCCCCGCCATATCGCAGGAGGCGTACATCCTCTGGGACCTGATCCACGACCGGACCCACAGCCACGGGGAGCTGCCGTTCGACCCGTTCATGATCAGACAGCGCTCGCCCTACTGGATGTACGCGCTCGAGGAGCTCCGCTGCGATCTCGGGGCGTTCCGCGAGGCCGTCGGTCTGGAACGAGAGGGTGTGGCGTTCGCGCGCCATGTCCAGTACGCGATCCTGCTAGACCGCCTGCTTCGCTTCCCGATCACCGGCGAGCGCATGCGCAACTACGACGGCCTCGGCGGCCAGCTGCTCTTCGCCTATCTGCACCGCCACGGCTATCTGCGCTGGGCGGATAACCAGCTGACGATCGATTGGGAGCGGGCCCCCGAGGGCGTCGTCGCGTTGCGAGCCGAGGTCGAGGAGCTCTACCGCCAGGGAATCGACCGCTCGAAGCTCGCGCACTGGGCGGCGGCGCACGACCTCGTGTCGGAGAGCGTGCCGCCGGCGGCCGGCTCGCGCTGGGCCGCCTCCGTTCGCGCCTTCCAGGAGACCGAGGACCCGCGGCCGTACGTCGACGAAGTGCTCGACGACGAGTTCCCGTTGTCGATCTTCTACGCGACGCTGAAGGCTAAGCTCGCGCCCTGATGGCGCAACCCAGGCGCGGCTTCGCGTCCGATAACTCGGCCGGCATCCACCCAGCGGTCCTCGAGGCGATCGCTGCCGCCAACGCCGGCCATGCGTTTGCGTATGGCGACGACGACTGGACGCGCCGAATCGAGCGGCTGTTCGCGGAGCGTTTCGGTGCCGACGCGCAGACATTCCTGGTGTGGAGCGGGACGGCCGCCAACGTGCTCTGCCTGCGGGCCGTCTGCCGGCCCTGGGAGGCGGCGATCTGTACCGACAGCGCGCATCTCAATGTCGATGAAGCGGGCGCGTCCGAGGCGATCGCGGGGGTCAAGCTGCTGACGGCGCCAACGGCGCATGGAAAGCTCACGCCCGAGCTGGTCGAATCCCTGATCGTGCGCGTCGGCGACGTGCACGCTGTCCAGCCCCGGGTTATCTCGATCTCCCAGGCCACCGAGCTCGGCACCGTGTACGACCAGCAGGAGATCGCGGAGCTCTCAGCGCTGGCACACGCACGAGGCCTCGTCCTGCACATGGACGGCGCCCGGCTTGCCAACGCCGCCGCCGCCCTCGGAGCGTCGCTCGAGGCGTTGACCGCAGGCGTCGATCTCCTCTCCTTCGGCGGCACCAAGAACGGGCTCATCGGCGCCGAGGCGGTCGTGTTCCTCAATCCAGCGTTGGCGGGTGGCTTTCAGTACCTGCGCAAGCAGTCGCTGCACCTCGCTTCGAAGATGCGCTTCCTGGCCGCCCAGTTCGACGCTCTCCTCAGCGATGACCTGTGGCTGAAGCTCGCGCGCAATGCCAACGCCATGGCCGCGCGGCTGGCGGAGGCCATCAGCTCGATCCCGCACGTAGAGATCACGCGTCCCGTGCAGGCCAACGCCGTGTTCGCGACGCTCCCCCACGAAGCGATCGCACGGCTGCTGGAACGCTTTCAGTTCTACATATGGGACGAGCGCCGCGACGAGGTCCGGTGGATGTGCGCGTGGGACACCACCGAGGACGACGTCGCGGCGCTCGCCGAGGCCGTTCGGGCGGCCGTGGGCTAGTAGCCGCGCGGGTGGCGCACGACGTAGCCGGACGTCGAGGCCATCGTGTGGCTCCAGCGCGTTCCGGTCTCGGCCAGCGCGACCGTGTCGTACCGCCGACCCTGGATTGTCATCCAGGCGTGACCGGAGTTCGCGTAGATCGAAACGTACCTGCCGGGGCCGGCAGCCCCGTAGCTCTCGAGCTCGGTCGAGTCCTCGGGCGACTTCAGCAGGCCGGCGGCATGCAGCACGTACGACACCGAACCGGAGCAGTCGTAACCGCGGGAGTTGAACGAGCCGTGGCCGCCGCCGTAGACGTATGGCCGCGTCGCGATCCTGTTGCCGGCCGCGACCATCTCGTTGAGCCCGCCCTGGACGCCGCTGGCCGGGCCAGTCGGGGTGGGCGTCGTGGTCGTGCTGCGGGACACGACCGTCGGCTCAGAGACGCCGCCGGTGCCGTGAACCGTCGTCCCGGCCGAGGCCGTGCGCTCGACGGTGGTCGTGGTGGGGGCTGTGACGACGGGCGCCGGGAATGCCGAGGCCTCGGGGCGCAGGGTCGTGCCGGTGCGGAGGCCGAGCGCCTTCTTGGTGGCGGAACCGACGATGCCGGTGACAGCCAAGCCGTGCGCCTGCTGGAAGGCCCGGACCGCCTGCTCGGTAACCGGACCGAACGAGCCGTCAACGGGATCCAGATGCAGCCGCTGCTGCAGCGCACGGACCGCGGCGACCATCGGGGGCAGGCTGGCCGGCACTCCCAGGCCACCGCTCCTGCTGGTATGACGAACCGCAAGGCCGCTCCCACCGGAGCCCTCCGTGGCTCCCGCCGCGCTCAAGCGCGTGCCGTGCGTGATCGTCATGGTCGAGCTCGGGGCCGCGGTCGCGGTCGAGCCGGTGTTTGATGCGGTGGCTGCCGCGGCGCTGCCGGTGCCATGAGCGAGCTTGGCTGTCCGGCTGGTGGCAGCGGCTGCCTCGACCCGGGCCGTCGCGGCCCGCACAGCCTCGGTCCGGACGACCGATGGCTGGCTGTTGTCTGACGCCGAGAGCGCTTCCGGGGTGTGCGTGGTGTAGGTGCCGCGGGCCGCAGCCTCGGAACGCGCCCGGGCGTGCGCCCGCGCGTGGTTCTGCGGCGCGTACGCGACCCGCTCCTTGCGCGCGGCGCGGGCGCCGCTCAGCAGGCTGGGGAGCGTCGCCCCGGCGAGCAGGGTCAGCGCCGAGATGCCGCTGATGGCCACGCTCGGGCGAGGCATCGCCGTGCGCTCGGCGGCGCGGCGGCGGAGCTCGGAGTAGGACGTTGAGCGCTCCAGTGCGTCGCCAACGGTCAGGTCACGTTCCGGCCGCAGCTGGTACAGCTCCACAGATGACCGCCGCGGGAGGCCCCGGCGCTCGAGCGAACGCTTGAGGGACTGTTCCCACAGATCAACTTGACCAAGATCGCGTGCGTAATCCACGAAACTCCCTTCTGACGGACTGGAAAGCCTGCGGAGTTAGCTGACGGGCTAGCGCTTGGGGCTTCGCGCTACGCCACACCCTGTGGCGTTTCGCCCCAGCGATCCGGGGATCGCAGTGGGTCCCCCGCTCGCCGACCACGGATGGTGCGGCGACTCGGCTGGTATGTCGCGGCGGGAGAGTACCAGCAAGATTTCTGTCATGTCGTGCGCTTGCAACAAGCCGTGCATCTGCACAGTCCGTTTTACAGTCCGCGCAGTCGCAGCGGATTTGCAGGGAGAGTGTCGGTCGTCAGCCGACGCGCTCGTGTACCCAGTCCGCGATCAGACCGGCGAGCTGATCCCGGGCCCCGCTCGGCTGGCGGAAGTAATGGTCTCCCGGGATCTCGACGAGCAGTTTGTCATCGCCGGCGAGGGCGTCGAATATCGCCCGGGCATCCGATGGGAACACGCCCGTATCCATCGTCGGCTGGACCACGAGAGCCGGAAGCGCGATCTGCGCGAGGTGCTCCTCGCCTCCACATCGCGACTCCTCGAGGCTCCACATGGACAGCCAGGTTCGAAGCGTGCTCATGATGCCGATCCCCACCGCGCCGCGGTTTGCGCGCCGCGGGTCGCCGAGGTAGCAGGCCGGCGTGGGACGGTCCGAGGGGTCGAGGCTCGGGTCCGTGAAGCGCAGGTCAGCCCAGGTCCGATGCAGCGTGAACGCCCGGTCGTTGTGCCCCGCCGTTCGCAGGCGCTCGAGCTCGGCGCGCGCCCAGGAGGTGATTCGGTGATTGCGAGCCCTTTGCGCGCGGCGATAGGACGCGACGAACGGCTCCTGGAAGGGTGGCCCGTTGGCCGGGTCGTACATGTCGAGGCTTGCGTCGGTGCCGACGGGATCGGCCTCGTCGGTGACCGAGGGGTCAAGCCAGCTCGTCAGCACCTGGGGGCGGCCCGGGTGGGCTGCCACGCTCACGTATAGATCGCCCGCCCCAAGCAGAGCCTGGTAGGCGGCCATCAGCGAGCCGCCACCGGAGTTGCCCAGCAGAACGATCGTCTCGAGCCCCTGCTCGCCCAGCCAGCGGACGCCAAGCCCGATGTCCTCGAGCGCGCCCTCGAGCTGGAAGTAGCCCTCGTTCCCACGAAAGCGCGTGTTCCAGCCCAAGAACCCGAATCCGCGCTCGGCCAGCGGCGCAGCCAGGTAGTGCTCGCTGAAGTCGAGGTTGTAGTGGGTCGCGATGAAGGCCACGCGCTGCGGGTCCGAGCCGGCGGGACGGTGGTAGAGCCCCTGGCAGCGATGGGCGCCCCAGCCCGCGCGAGCGGCGTCACCCGCCGGCAGCGCGACGTAAGTGCGCTCGACTGTCAAGAGCCGGTCAGCCCGAGGCGGCGGCGGTAGAGCTCCGGCACCGCCTCCAGCGGCATGCCGGCAAAGCTCGTGTAGTTGCTCGCGCGGGGGTCTTCGATCAACGCCGCCTTCGCCTCGGGCGTCCACGTCAGCTCGGCCTTGGTGTCGAAGTTGATCTTCATCAGCCGCGGCCTGACGACCGGGTTCTTGGGATACGCCGGAGGCACCTTGACTCCGGGGTGGGCGATCGTGCGCGGCAGCAGCCACAGGTGACCGTCCGTTTCCGGTGCCCGTCCGCTGACGTGGTTCAGCCACACCTCGTCGTAGTCATTGAGATGGGAGGGCGCGCCGTAGCTGCCCTCCGGCGCCGGCGTGTTCGGGAACGGATGCGCCGCCGCCGCGTTGAAGAAGAACGACCGGCCCTCGCCGAACAGAACCGCTCCGGCCGGCGGAGGCATGAAGCCGCGACTCGAGCCCAGCGCCGGGACGTCCCAGATGTTCATCTTGAAGATCACGGGATCGCCCACCCACCCGACGACGTCCTTGCACGGATCGAAGTCGTAGGTGACGGTGTGGTACTCGCCGCGATACCGCACCCGCACGTCCGTCTCGACCTCGATCTCCCGCTCCGGATGCTCGACGGGCTCCGGGATGACCATCTGCGAATAGTCCGTCAGGAAGCTCGTAAAGCCGACGCTGTCCCACAACTGCTCCGCCAGCAGGATGGCTGTCTCGACCTCGAAGATGAAGATCGCGTTGCCCTCGCTCCTGACGGGCCGCTCACGGTAGGCAAGTCCCTTCGGGATCACGACGAAGTCGCCTTCGGTTACGTCCAACGGACCGAGTTCGGTTTCAAGGCGGAAGTCGCCCCGGTGGTAGAAGCGGATCTGGTTGAACTCGACATCCCGCTCGGCGAACGGCATCGGCTGCGTGCGCTGGGAGAACGACAAGCCGGCGCCGTCGCCGGCCAGGAGTCGCAACGGGGCCCCACCGGCCTCCGTCGCGTCGCTCGCGAGCAAGCGAGAGGAGTCGATGCCGCTGTACATCAGCCGGTCGTCGGACCATCGGATCGGCTGTCCCATGTTGCCGCGGCGGTAGATGTGCGCCCAGTCGCCGAAGAAGCCTCCAAGCGTGTAGATCTCGTCGACGTATTCGCCCGTGCCCTGCGGGCTGTGCGGGATCTTTCCCTTCCGGATGTTCGACGCCATGCGTGTCCCCTTTCTGAGCTAGAGCAGCGGGCCGTGGTCGACATACGCACGCTGCTCGACGAAGCGGCCGTCTTCGACCCTCGCAAACAGCGAGCCGGGCAGCGTCACCGACGCTCCGTCGCGCCTCGTGTAGGTGACCTCCAGTTCGCAGGCGAGCGTTCCATCGTCGCCCTCGACCACGGTCAGGATCTGGTGCCGGGTGCCGGACACGAGCTTCGACAACCGGCGCGCCTCCTCGATGAAGCCGGTCGGCTCTCGGTGGGCGAATCGCACGGTACAGCCGTCGGCGAGGAACTGGTCGATCGCCTCGCGAATCCGGCCGGAATCAATCAGCTCGTAATAGCGTCGCAGCCAAGCGACGGTCTCCGGCCGCGCGTTCATCCCCCGACCGTACCCCCGCGCTCTTGGCTACCCGCCGGCCGGTTCGGACCGCGACCCGCCCGCACTCCCGCCACCGCTCGGGAGACGGTACCCGCGCTCCGCCTTGACGACCTCGCCCGTCTTGGAGAGCTTCGAGAGCGTGGTGGACACGGTTCCGCGTGCCACGCCGGTTGTCGCGGCGACCTCGCCGGCCGTCTTGGCGCTCCCGTCCGCGAGCGCAGTGAGTACGCGACGCTTGGTCGCTCCGGGCGCCGTGCGGCGGCGCGTCGCGCGGCGCGGAGAAGCGGTCTTCGGGGGTGCAGAGGCGCCGTCGCGAGCGGGCTGGCTCGCCGGACCCGATCCGTTCCGAGGATCGAGAGCAGTCAGCGCCTTGCGGAGCTTGTCCGCTTCGCCCAGGACGGCATCGAGGCGCTGTTGGATGTCTCTCCGGATGCGGTCGATCAGTTCCATCCGTGCTCCTTTTCGATCGTGTGGGGGGCGAATTTCGCTTGGGCGCGCGATCCTACCGGCCATGTTTCCCGATCGTGTGACCGCGTTTGCTCCCGGGCGGGTCAATCTGATCGGTGAGCACACCGACTACAACGACGGGCTTGCGCTGCCGTTCGCCGTCGCCGAAGGAGTCACCGTCGAGGCGCGGGCGGCGGACGACGGGCGGATCACGACGGTGGCGGTCGACCTGCGCTCCGAGGACAGCTTTCCCGTGCACCGGCCTCGCCACGCGCGGGGGTGGCGGGCGTTCGTGCGCGGGGTCACGTCCGAGCTGCAGCGTTCCGGTGTGGAATTGCGTGCGGCATCGCTCCAGATCGCCGGCGACATACCCCGCGGCGCCGGGCTATCGTCCTCGGCCGCGCTCGAGGTCGCGGTCTGCCTGGCACTGCTGGCGCTGGCGGATCGGCCGGCGGGAGACCGGCTTGACCTGGCCCGCCTGTGCTCGCGGGTCGAAAACGACTGGGTCGGGGCACGCACCGGCCTGCTCGATCAGATCGCCTCGCTGTTCGGCGAGCAGGACCACGCGGTGCGCATCGACTTCCGTTCGCTCGAAGTCACGCCGATCCCACTAAAGCTGGGTGCATTCAAGCTCGTGACGCTCGACTCCGGCGAGCGGCACTCGCACGCCAAGTCGGGATACAACGAGCGTCGGGCCGAGTGCGCCGCGGCATGCTCGCGACTGGGGATCGAAAGCCTTCGGAACGCGACGCTGGAGATGGCGGACGGGCTGCCCGCTCCCCTCGGCGACCGCGTTCGGCACGTGGTGAGCGAGAACGCTCGTGTGGAGGCGTCCGTGGAGGTGCTTGCGGCGGGCGACCTGGAGCGCCTCGGCGAGCTGCTCGACGAGTCTCATGCAAGCCTCAGGGACCAATTCGAGATCTCGACTCCCGCCGTGGAAGAGACCGTCGATCGTCTTCGCCGGGCGGGAGCGCTCGGTGCGCGGATCGTCGGAGGTGGCTTTGGCGGGGCGGTCCTGGGACTGCTTGGGCCGGACGCCTCGCCGCCGGAGCACGCGATCGAGGTCAGACCGGCCGCGGGGGCGCGCGTGCTCAGGACTGCTTGACGGCGACGCCGAAGATGTACGGCAGGGGCGGTTCGCCATCCGAGGCGCGGAACGTGTCCCGGCTGACGTTTGCGACGTCGAAGCCGGCCTCCTCGACGGCCCGCAGCGTATGCCGGGTGGGATGACAGTTGCCGAATGCTCTGCGCCAGAAGGCGACCTCGGCGGCACGCAACAAAGCCTGCCCCAGGCGGTTGTGAGCGCCCACGTGCTCGAGTAGGCGCAGCTCGCCACCGGGTTTCAGCACGCGGCGGATCTCGGCCAGGGCCTCCCGCTGATCACGGACCGAACAGAGCACAAGGCAGCACACGACGCCATCGGCCCAGCCATCCTCCACCGGCAACGATTCCGCGAGCCCATCGACAACGATGATCGGCCCCGCGGCGCCGCCGGCAGCTGCGGTCGCTCGCTTGCGCAGGTAGGGCTCAGGCTCCACGGCCATGACCTGCTCGATCGACGGGGGGTAGAGAGGGAAGTTCGGGCCGTTGCCCGGGCCGACCTCCACGACGCGCCCGCTCAGGTCGGCCAACAGCTCCCTGCGCTTCCCGAGCATGGCTTCGCTCTCCTTGCTCAGAAAGCGGTCATACAGCCGCGCGAACAGCGGGTTGCGTACCTCGGTCTTGGCGGACATCTCCTCCTCGCTCTCTCCGCCGCGTGACGACCACGCGGCCGCCCCGGGACGGGACCAGGGTGATGTGCTGGAGGCGCATCCGCTCCGGCCGGGGATCGGCCGCGCTCAGCTCGACGGCGCCCAGCACCTCACGGATGATCGCCTTCATCTCCATGATTGCGAAGCTCGCACCGATGCAGCGGCGCGGACCGCCGCCGAACGGGATCAGCGTGTAGGGGGGCGCGGGCCCGTCCAGGAAGCGCTCGGGCCGGAAACGCTCCGCATCGCCATACGCGTCGGAGCGCTGCACGAGCAGGATCGACGGCATCACCCTGATCCCCGCGGGCAACCTGTAGCCGCCGACGGTGGCAGGCGCCGTCAGCTGCCGCCAGACGCCGTCGACAACCGGCCGGACACGGAGCGTCTCGTTGACGACCGCGTCCAGGTACCGCTCCCCCCCGTCGTCGGAGGAGAGCTCATCCTCAAGCCGGGCAAGGACGGCGGGGTGGCGGACCAGCCGCTCGAAGCACCATGCGAGCGCCGTCGTCGTCGTCTCGTGTCCGGCTAGCAGCAGCGTCACGAGCTGATCGCGAAGCGCCTGGTCGGAGAGTGGTTCGCCGCGCTCGTCGCGAGCGGCGATCAGCAGCGCGAGCACGTCGTCGCGCCCGCCGGGATCGGCGCGATGCTCTGAAATCTCCTCAAACAGCAGCCGATCGACCTCGACGCGGGTCCGGTAGGAGCGGTGGCGGTGGCTGAGGCGCGTGTCGAGGATCTGCGGGTACACCCAGACGATGCCCATGGCGATGAGGCTGAAGTCGAGCAACCGGGGGAGGAGCTCGCGGAGCTTCGCCAGCCGATCTTGATCCCGGACCCCGATCACGGCCCGGAGGATCACCTCGAGCGTGATGGCCCGCGCGCGGTCGCGCAGCGCGAACGGCTCTCCGACGGGCCAACGCGCAACCTCGGCCCTGGCGAGCTCGGCGATGCGCTCTCCGTAGGCGCGGACCGCCTCGCCGTGGAACGGCGGGAGCATCATCCGCCGTTGAAGAAGGTGGCGCTCGCCGTCGAGCAGCAACAGCGAGTGCGCGCCGAGCACCGGTTCGAGCGCGGTCGCATTCGCTTCACCGGCATGGAACACGTCCCGATCGCCGGCGAACACATCCCGGATCACGTCTGGATCGGACACGATCACGATCGTCCCGAGGCCCACGATCCGGAGCGTGAACAGCGGCCCGAAGCGGCGCCGGCACTCCTCGACGAAGCCAAGCGGCCACGTCATCCAGGCAGCGGTCTGGGCGAGCTTGGGGAGCCGGGGACCGGGGGGTAGTCGTTCCGACATCATCAATCTATACGCGCGTACAATACATACGTCCGACCGCCTGTCAAGCTAGAGTGTTCGGGT
Organism: uncultured Actinomycetes bacterium; assembly: GCA_963822725.1. Classification (GTDB taxonomy): domain Bacteria; phylum Actinomycetota; class Thermoleophilia; order Solirubrobacterales; family Solirubrobacteraceae; genus Palsa-465. The sequence goes on along the minus strand of CAWGIR010000004.1, from coordinate 1,558,539 downwards.
CCAAACCATGGCTCAGGTCAACCACAAGGAGAGGCTGCTCGAGGGCGCGCTTCAGTGCCTCCAGGAGCAGGGCTACGCCCGCACCACCGCGCGCGACATCGCCAGAGCGGCGGGGGCCAACCTCGCCTCGATCGGCTACCACTTCGGCTCGAAGGAGGCGCTCCTGAACGACGCCCTGATGAAAGGGTTCGCGGCCTGGACCGAGGAGATCGTCCGGCGGACGTTCGCGCAGGCCGACTCCTCGCCTCTGGAGCGCATGGTCACCTCGTGGCAGGTGATGCTCTCCTCGTTCGAGCAGTGCCGGCCGCTGCTCGTGGCATTCATCGAGTCGTTTGCCCAGGCGCAACACTCAGATGAGCTGCGCGACCAGCTTGCCGCCCACTACAGCCAGATCCGAGCCACCGTTGCGGACACCGTGCGGGCCAGTCTCGGCGACGAGGCCGCAGAACGAGGAGCCGACCCGGAGGTGATCGCCTCGTTCCTGATCGCGATCTGCGACGGTTTGACGCTGCAGTGGCTGCTCGACCCCGCTCAGACCCCGAGTGGGGAGCAACTGGCGGGATCGCTTGGCGCGGCCCTGATGGTGGCCCTCGAGGACGAGGTCCACTAGCCGCCGAGACCGCCGAAGATCGCAAACGGATTGGGACCCACGGCCGCGAGGACGGTGCCGATCGTGCCCTCGGTCGTGACGATGCTGCCGGGCGGGGCTTCGGCCCGAAGTCGCTCGGCGAGCGCCTTCGCGCTGTCCTCCTCGCGCGCGCCGACGAGCACGTAGTTCGAGCGCTGGACGCTGGGCAACCCCTCCTGGCTCAGCTTGTCACGCAGATCGCGAGCCGCCTGCCGCGTGGTGCACTCGACCCGCACCTCGAACGCGGGGATCTCCTCGCTGCGCTCGGCCTCGATCAGCTCGCTGTGCTCGGCCGCCTGTTCCGCTTCGGTGGACGGGAGCGGCTCGATCGGGGTCTTCCCATTCCTCGGCGGTCGGATGCCAGCGGCGCAGCTCGAGGTCGAGCCCCCAGCCCTGCTCATCGGCGATCGAGCGCGCCAAGTCCGCGGCCCGCTCCGCCTGCTCCCGCGTGCCGGCATACAGGAAGAGCTCGCAGTTCTCGCGCGAGACGATCACCCTGTCGGCGAACGAGGATTCGAGGCGATGCTCGAGCTCGGTGCTGTCGAGGCGTTCCAGCAAGCGGTGTGCGCGCCCGTGGTCGTGGAGATCGATCCGGAGCCGCCAGTCGTCGTCCATGCCCGCAATCTAGTCACAATGCCGCGGCGATGAGCGGCGATGGAGATGGGGCAGCGCACAACGGGCTGCGGGCGGCCGAGGAGAAGATGCAGGCCGCCGGCCAGCACCCCGAGGCGATTCGCGCCTTCCGGAGCGCGTACGAGCGGCTGATGGGGGGAGAAACTGGGCTCCTGCCCAGCGCCGAGCTCGAGCCGGCCGGCGACGTCCCGACGTTGGAGCAGCTGCCGGCCACGGAGGCGGGCGAGGGGTTGGCGCGCGTCGCGGTCGTCAAGCTCAACGGCGGGCTCGCGACGAGCATGGGGCTGCGGGAGCCGAAGTCACTGGTGGAGGTGCACGACGGCCGCTCGTTCCTTGACGTGATCCTCGCCCAGGCGGCCGCGCTGCGGGAGCGGTTCGACCTCCGGCTGCCGCTGGTGCTCATGAACAGCGAGGCAACCCAGGCACGGACACTCGAGGCGCTCGGTGACGAGGACGTCGGGCACTTCCTCCAGAGCATGGTCCCCAAGCTCGACGCCCAGACGCTCGCGCCCGTCGGCTGGCCGTCCGACCCCGCGCTCGAGTGGGCGCCCCCCGGTCACGGCGACGTGTACGGAGCCCTCCGACGGTCGGGAATCCTGGACTCGCTGCTGGTCCAGGGGATCGACTACGCGATGGTCTCCAACGCCGACAACCTCGGCGCGACCGTCGATCCGCGGATCGCGGCGTTCCTGGCGGCCGAGGAGATCCCGTTCCTGATGGAGGTCGTGGAGGGAACGGAGGCGGACCGCAAGGGCGGCCACATCGCCCGGCGGCGCGCCGACGGCCAGCTGGTGCTGCGCGAGACGGCGCAGACGCCTCCCGAGGACGAGGAATCGTTCCGCGACTATCGCCGCTGGCGGTACTACAACACCAACAACCTGTGGGTCGACCTCCGCGTGCTTGCCGATGAGCTCGCCCGCCGGGAGGGGGTGCTCGAGCTTCCGCTGATCATCAACCGAAAGACCGTCGATCCCCGCGATCCGAGCTCGACCGAGGTGCTGCAGCTCGAGAGCGCGATGGGTGCAGCGATCGGAAGCTTCCAGGGCGCCAGGATCCTGTGCGTGCCGCGGACCCGATTCGCGCCCGTGAAGACGACCGACGACCTGCTCGTGCTGCGCTCCGATGCGTACGAGGTCTCGGGCGACTCGATGGTCCGGCCGGTCGTCGAGCAGCTTCCGTTCGTGGCGCTCGACTCCAAGTACTACAAGCTGCTGGACGAGTTTGAGGAGCGCTTCCCGTCCGGGCCGCCGTCGCTACGGGAGGCGGAGCGGCTGGTCATCCACGGCGATGTGACATTCGGCCGCGGCGTGGCTGTGCGGGGCGCGGTCGAGCTCCGGCCCTCGGGTCCTGAACGGATCCCGGACGGGGCTGTGCTGAGCGGTTAGGACCGCCACCAGGCGGCGAGCACTCGCCGCCAGTTGCGCCAGGCGATCGCCTCGCGCTCTTGCGCGGTGAAGCCGGCGGCGGCCAGCGCGTCGAGCAGTCGGGGCATGGCGGCCGCGTCGAGTCCCTTGGGGACCACGGCGCCGTCGAAGTCCGATCCGAGCGCGACGTGCTGTGCGCCGATTCGGTCCGCGACGTACCGGGCGTGCTCGGCGATCAGCGTCAGGGGCGTCTCGGCGTCCTCGGCGAAGTCCTGACGCAGGAACGAGACCGCGAACACGATCCCGACGAGACCGCCGGAGGAGCCGATCGCGTCAAGCTGGGAGTCGAGTCAGATTCCGCGAAGCTCTGGAGCGCGCATGCGCGCCGGAGTGGGTCGCTACCAGCGGACCGAGCTCGAGCCGCGCGATGTCCCAGAACCCGGCTTCGTTCAGGTGGCTGACGTCGACGAGGATGCCGAGCGCCGCGCAGCGGCGCACGAGTCGCTTGCCGGCGTCGGTGAGGCCCGGTCCGGTGTCGGGACCGGAGGGGAAGATGAACGGCACGCCGTGACCGAAGGCGTTCGGCCGGCTCCACACGGGGCCTAGCGAGCGGAGCCCCGGCCGTACCAGGCGTCGAGCGCCTCGAGCGCCGGATCGATCGCCTCGGCACCCTCCAGATGCAGCACGGCGAGGGGCGGACCGTCTCCTGAGACCGCCTCGTCGAAGTCCTCGATGCGCCGCCCCAGTCGCACCTCCCCGGCGCGCTCGAGCGCGAGCAGGCGTCCCGCGACCGCGGTTGCATCCGCGGCCGCGCGATGGTGGCTGACGGCCGGTGCCAGCTCGAACTCGATCACGTCGTCGTCGCGTTCGAGTGGACGGTGGCGTTCGTTGCGCGAGGGCGTGAACACGGAGAAGATCCCACCCCGGATGCCGCCCGCGCGCATCCTCGGGAGATCGAGGTGGCCGTTCGGGCGGCCTGCGGCGAGCGCGATCGTGGTCCGGCTTCGTGAGCGCGTCGTTATGTCCGTCGAAGACCGGGAGGGGAGGGGGCAACGGGAGCGCTCTACGGCCGTCCCGCGCCCAGGGACGGTGGGATCTCGGTTCCCTTGTCTCCGAGCAGCGCCGATGCGGGGGGCGGCGTCGCGCCGGCGCTCGGCCGAGCGGTGGGCCTTGTGTCCGCGGCCGCGACCTGCGCGGCGGTGAGCTTGTGGCCGTTCGCCAGCCTTTCCCCCCGGGTCGTCCTGAGCTTGGCCCAGCTCACGGACGCCGGCCTGTACTGCACCAGCGCGTTCCAGGTCTCCGACCCGATCACCCCGTCAGCGAGAAGGCCATGCGCAAGCTGGAAGCTCTCCACCGCAGTCACCGTCTGCTTGCCGAAGCCTCCGTCGATCGCGACGGACTCGCCGGCGGCCCGGAGGTGCTCCTGCGCCCAGACCACGAAGTCGCCGGCCGCCCCCTTTGAGAGCGTTGCCTCGCCCGGAGCCGCGGTCACGTTGGCCAGGTACGGCACCCACTGGGAGACCGCGCGCCAGGAGCGCAGGCTCGCCTCCGCCCAGTCCCACCAGCTCACGCCGACGGCCCGTAGACCTGGAGGAACTGGCGAAAGCGCGAGATCTGGGCGGGCGGAGGCGAGTTGTAGACCTGACCCAGCGGGTAGATCGGGCGAAGGTAGACGCGGTTGTAACAGGTAGGTGTGGGCGTAGACGTTGTCGACGCTCGTGCCGATGTCGCGCCAGTACATCTGCGGCATGTTGTACTGGGCACCGCCGGGCCCGAGGAACACCGAGTAGGGGAACGAGGGGTGGTAGTCGACGTATGGGAGCCCGGCGAGCGCGACCGGGAAGCTCGCTCCCGATCAGCTGCCGCAGGCGCACGATGTATGTCTGCGCCTGCGCAGTACTTGCCCTCGTACTGCCCCTCGGCGTCGATCACCAGACAGTTCGCGCCGTCCCTGACCGCATTCGCCCCCGCCTGCGCCTCGTACCGGGGATACGTGCCGTACACGTACTGCCATGCGCAGACCCTCAGGCCGGCGGCTCTCAGGGCGCGGACGGTGGCGGAGCTGAACTGCGACCACATGCCGGTTCCGTCGCTGCTCTTGATGTAGAGCGTGGCGATTCCGAAGCGGCGCGCCTGGGCGATGATCGAGGAGATGCTGCCGCCATTCGAGGATCCCATCTCCCAGATCCACATGCCGCGCGTGGCGAAAGGGTTGCTCGAAGCGGTCCGGGCCCTGCCGGAAGCGGGTGCGGCGAGGATGGCGAGCGCGAGCAGCGCACCGATGGCGGCCGGCCACGTGCGCCTCTGACCCCGATTGCCGCGCGCCGAACGGCTCTGCTGCATACGGCGTGGCACCGTAGCGGAAAACCCGCAGTTAAGCGGAAAAGTTGCGCCCAGCGGCGCCCGCCTACTTGATGAACAGCATCTTCTGAGTACTTCGGCAGCGGCCAGAGGTCGTCGGCGACGACTTTCTCAAGCTTGTCCGCGACCTCCCGGACCGCGGCCATCGCCGGGATCACCGTGTCGCGCATGTACTTGGCGTGCTCGAGCAGGTCGGCGTGCGGCTGGTTCTCCGCCAGATTGGCGTCCTCGAGCGCCTTGATCGCGGTCACGAACTCCGCCGATCAGGTCGGAGGTCTCGCTCGCGAGCTCCGAGAGCTGGGCGGCCAGCAGCGTCGACAAGATGGTTGGCGGCTGCCGGCAGCAGCATCGTGCGCGCGATCGAGGCCGCCACCTCCGCCTCGATGTTGAGCTTCGTGACGTACTGCTCGAGGAACACCTCGTAGCGGGAATCGAGCTCGCGCTTCGACAGCACGGCGTAGTTCGAGAACAGCGTGACCGTGTCGTCGTTGACGAGATAGGGCAGGGCGTCGGGGGTGGCGCGGAGATTCAGCAGCCCGCGGCCCTCGGCCTCGGCGTGCCACTCCTCGGCGTAGTTGTCGCCGCCGAAGATGATCCGCTTGTTGGCCGCGTAGCTGCGCTGGATCACTGACTCCACGGCCTCCTCGAGCGGCGCTCCGCCCTTGACCGCGTCCTCGAGCTCCTCGGCCAGGTAGTCGATCGCCTCGGCGACGATCGTGTTCAGGACGGTGTTCGGGAGCGACAGCGACATGCTCGATCCGAGCGCGCGGAACTCGAACTTGTTGCCGGTGAACGCGAACGGGCTCGTACGGTTGCGGTCGCCGCCGTGCATCGGCAGCGGCGGCAGCACCGGCGTCCCGAGCCCGAGGAACGACTCGGGGGTCGATTCTCCGGCCTCGCCGCGCTCGATCGCTCCGAACACCTTCTCGAGCTCTGCGCCGAGGAAGATCGAGATGATCGCGGGCGGTGCCTCGTTGGCGCCGAGCCGATGGTCCTGCCCGGGGGATGCGATCGAGGCGCGCAGCAGTCCCTGGTACTTGTTGACGGCCTGGATCACCGCCGCGCAGAAGAACAGGAACTCGAGGTTCTCGTGCGGCGTGTCGCCCGGCTCGAGCAGGTTCTTGCCGGTGTCGGTGCCCATCGACCAGTTGTTGTGCTTGCCCGAGCCGTTGACGCCGGCGAACGGCTTCTCATGCAGCAGGCAGACGAGCCCGTAGCGGCGGGCGACGTTCTGCATCATCTGCATCGTCAGCTGCTGGTGGTCGGAGCCGACGTTCGAGTTCTCGAACATCGGCGCGATCTCGTACTGGTTCGGGGCGACCTCGTTGTGGCGCGTCTTGACCGGCACCGCGAGCTTCACGAGCTCGCGCTCGGTCTCGAGCATGCAGGCCAGGATCCGCTCGGGGATCGAGCCGAAGTAGTGGTCGTCGAGCTCGTGGCCCTTGGGCGGCTTGGCGCCGAACAGGGTCCGCCCGGTAGTGATCAGGTCGGGCCGCTCGAAGTAGTACTGCTCGTCGATCAGGAAGTACTCCTGCTCGGGCCCGACGGTCGTGAACACGCGCTGTGCGGAGTCGTCGCCGAACAGCCTCAGGGCGCGGATCGCCGATTTGCTGAGCGCGTCCATGCTGCGCAGCAGCGGGATCTTGTGGTCGAGCGCCTCGCCGGTCCATGACGCGAACGCGGTCGGGATGCAGAGCAGGGCGCCGTTCGGGTTCTCGAGGATGAACGCGGGGGAGGTCGGGTCCCAGGCGGTGTAGCCGCGAGCCTCGAACGTGGCGCGGATGCCGCCGGTCGGGAAGCTACGACGCGTCCGGCTCGCCCTGGATCAGCTCCTTGCCGCGAGAACTCGGCCAGCGCGGTGCCCTCGCCGGTCGGCGCGTAGAAGCTGTCGTGCTTCTCGGCCGTCATGCCGGTCAGCGGCTGGAACCAGTGCGTGTAGTGGGTGGCGCCCTTCTCGAGCGCCCACTCCTTCATCGCCTGCGCGACCGCGTCGGCGAGGCTCGTGTCGAGCGCCTCGCCGCGCGCGAGCGTGTGCTGCAGCCGACGGAAGACGTCCTTGGGCAGCCGCTGGCGCTGGACCGCGATGCTGAACACGTTGGCGCCGAAGATCTGCGCTTCGGGAGCGGTGAGATCGGGGGCGCCAAGAGATCCGCCGTTCGGGGTCCACTGGGCGGCGAGGACGTTCTGCTGTCGGGTGCGTGGCATGCGATTCCTTTTTCGGTCGGCGCCGTCGGCGGCGGAGGCGCTTGTCAGGAACTTCTCCGCGCGGGAATGTAGGGGATGTGGGGCGGCGCGGTCACTATCCACATGTCCAAAGTGCGCGGGTTGCGGTTTGCCGGTGGGCGAAGCGGGGCGAAGTGGGCGAAGCGGGCGGTGGGGCGTTGTGCGTCCGGAATCGCCCCAGCGTTCCAAAGCGCGCGGCCGGCGCCGCGCTTTGGAACGCTGAGGTCAAATGTTCGCCCCAGCGCTCCAAAGCGTCCGGGAGTGAGCGCGCTTTGGAACGTCAGAGCGATGCGGCGCCCCCTTTCGAAGCGTCCGCCCCCCGCGCCCCCCGCGCCCCCCGCGCCCGTGAAATACTCGGGCCCGAGATGCCGTTCAACGCAGAGCTGGCCCCGACCCTCTATGTCCCGCACGGCGACCGCTACGAGCAGATCCCCTATCGCCGCTGCGGCCGCAGCGGGCTTCAGCTGCCGGCGATCTCTCTGGGGCTGTGGCAGAACTTCGGCGACGACCGGCCGCTTGCAGAACAGCCGCGCGATCCTGCGGCGGGCGTTCGACCTGGGCATCACGCACTTCGATCTCGCCAACAACTATGGGCCCCCGTATGGCACGGCCGAGATCAATTTCGGGCGCATCTTCGCCGAGGACTTCAAGCCGTACCGAGACGAGCTGATCATCTCGACGAAGGCCGGCTATGACATGTGGCCCGGTCCATACGGCGAGTGGGGGTCCCGGAAGTACCTGCTCGGGAGTCTCGATCAGAGCCTCGGGCGGATGGGCCTCGAATACGTCGACATCTTCTACTCGCATCGCCTCGATCCCGAGACGCCACTGCAGGAGACGATGGGCGCGCTCGATGCGGCCGTCCGTCAGGGCAAGGCCCGCTACGTGGGGATCTCCTCCTACGGACCGCGGCGCACCGAGGAGGCGGCAGAGCTCCTGCGCGAGCTGGGCACGCCGCTTTTGATCCACCAGCCTTCCTACTCGATGTTCAACCGCTGGATCGAGGAGGAGCTGCTCGACGTGCTCGAGCGCGAGGGCGTCGGCGCGATCGTGTTCTCGCCGCTGGCGCAGGGTCTGCTGACCGACCGCTACCTGGACGGTGTTCCCGAGGACTCGCGCGTGAAGCAGGGCAACTATTTCCCGAGCGACGCTCTGCGCGACGAGAACCTCTCCCGTGCCCGGGCGCTGAACGAGATCGCGCAGCGGCGCGGACAGACGCTCGCGCAGCTGGCGATCGCATGGGCGCTTCGCGACGCGCGAGTGACCTCCGCGCTGCTCGGCGCGAGCAGCGTCAGGCAGCTCGAGCAGAACGTCGCGGCGCTCGAGCGGCTTGACTTCGACGAGGCGGAGCTCGAGGAGATCGACCGCTACGCGGTCGAGGGTGGCATCAACCTGTGGGAGGCCTCGAGCAGCGCCTGATCGCTACGGCGTGGTGACGACCTTGCCGTTGTTGTCGACGTAGGCCTGCTGGGGCGCCTGCGAGATCTTGACGACGAACGTCCCCTTGGGCGGCGCCGCCGGCGGCGCTGACGGCCTTGGCCTTGCCGTTGAGTCCCGCTGCGATCTGCCAGTTGACCACGTGTGTGCCCGACTTGACGGCGGTCAGGTTCCAGGCGAATGTCGCGGTCTGGCCCGGCTTGAGCGTGCCGAGCGCCCACGTGTTGGAGTAGGCCGTGACGGCGCCACCGGGGCCGCCCGTGCACGCGCTGTAGTTGTTCTGATACGGCCCGTTTGGACTGGCGTTCGCGTTGAGCGTCGGGCACGGACCGCCCTTCGGCCCGGGCGCTCGGTCGATGATCCACACGGGGCGTGAGGCGTTCGCGAGACCGGGCATGTTCAGCAGCTCCTGGAAGGCCTGTGCCTTCGAGCCGACCCGCGTTGCCGTCGAAGATCGTGACGGCCACGTTCGGGACCGTCTTGTTGCTGCTCATGTTCTTGGCGGTGATCACAAGCTGCGTGTGCTGGGCCAGATGCTGCGTGCTTGTCCAGGTGGCGCTTGCCTGGACCGGGAAATTGCCATTCGGCTCCTTCGCGTCCTGACGCGCGCCCGACCCGCAGGCGGCGATGAGCAGCCCGGCCGCCACGCTGGCGATGATCACTCTCCACCCGCTCAAAGCGGGGCGAACATACCACGCGCGCCTGTAGGGAGCGCGCCGATTGACAGTTGTCACTTGGTTTTTGGAGCGCCGGTGTCGTAGGCTTACCGGAGCCCCGCCGACCAGGCGGCTGAGCCGACCCCCGGGAGGAAAGAGCTTCAGTTGATTCGAGCAGCGGCTGATCGAGCGTTCCTGCCGACCAAGAGCGTGCTGGAAGAGGTCGGGAACATGGTCATCCTGACCGGGAAGACCATCATCGCGGCCGTCCGCCCACCCTATTCGTACGGGGGGGAATTCTCGGGACAGTTCATGTTCGCCCTGCGGCTGTGCTGGTTCCCGCTGCTGATCTCGACGATCGCGTTCGGTTACGAAGCACCGGGGCTCCAGGCCGCGAACTTCCTGACCCTGTTCGGCGCGCTTGACCGCCTCGGCGGTTTCTTCGTGCTCGCCTCCATCCGCGAGTTCGCGCCGTTCGTGGACGCGATCGTGCTGGCCGGCGTAGCGGGCACCGCGATCACCGCCGACCTCGGCGCCCGCAAGATCCGCGAGGAGCTCGACGCTCTTCAGGTGCTCGGAGTCGATCCCGTCAAGAGCCTGGTCGTCCCGCGCTTCCTGGCGCTGATGCTCGTCACCGCACTGTTCGATGTGTACGCGCTTCTGTTCGGGATCTTCGGCGGCATCCTCGCCACCCTGATCAACCATGCGCCGATCGGGCCGTTCTTCGCGACGCTGTTCAACAACGCCGACACCACCAACCTGTGGGGGTCGGTGCTGAAGACCTCGCTGTTCGGAGCCATCATCGCGATCGTCTGCTGTTACAAAGGGATGACTGCGTCCGGAGGCGCTGAGGGGGTCGGTCGCGCCGTCAACCAGGCGGTCGTGATCGCGTTCACGGGGATCTTCGCGTTCAACTACGCCTTCACGCAGGTGCTGCTCGCCACGCACCCCGAGATCGTGTCGGTGCCGAGGTAATGGGCGACCTGCTCGCAGTTCCCCGCGGCTGGGTCGAAGCCTTCGGGGAGATCCTCAAGTTCTGCTCGAAGATCGTCAAAGAGGTCTTCACGTTCCGGGCGTTCCGCTTCTTCGGCGAGGCGTTGCGCCAGGCCGGGATCCTGATCGTCGGCTCGACGATCATCATCTGGGTGTTCGTGTTCATCGTCGGGGCGACGTGCGGACTCGAGGGCGGCTATTTCAACAATCAGAACGGCGTCCCCGCCTACTCGGGTGTGTTCGCGGCGTGGTGCGATCTACGCGAGCTGGCCCCCTACGCGTTCGGGTACATGATGGCCGCCAAGGTCGGCACCGGGATCGTCGCCGAGCTCGGCTCGATGCGGATCTCCGACGAGATCGATGCGCTCGAGGTGATGGGGATCAGCGGCATCACGTTCCTGGGATCCACCCGTCTGCTCGCAGCCTGGATGGTGCTGCCGTTCATGTATCTGGTGTCGATCGGCGCCTCCTTCTTCGCCAGCTACCTGGTCTCGGTGCAGCAGCTCGGCTACGTCTCCTCGGGAGGGTTCTTCATCATCTTCTGGCAGTTCCAGAATCCGCCGGACGTCTTATTCAGCGTCATCAAGGCGATGGCGATGGCGACGATGATCGTCCTCGTCGGCATCTACTACGGTTACAACGCGAGCGGCGGACCGGTAGGAGTCGGGACCGCCACCGCCAAATCGATGGTCTTGAACTTGGTCGGGGTGCACCTGATCGGAATGATCGGCACCCAGATCTTCTGGGGAGCCAACCCCAGGGCACCAATCGGAGGGTGACAATGCGGCGTTTCAGGTTCGGCAGCCCAAAGGACGACAGAGAGGACGCCGCGAGCCGGGAGCCCGGCGAGCAGCAACAGCAACCGCCGTCCGCGCCACCCGATTCGGGTGAACAGCAGGGGTTTGCGATGCCGGCACAGAGTGCGCCTCAGCCGCCCCAGCCAGCGTCGGGTTCGGAGCCGTCCCAGCCAGCGTCCGGCTCGGAGTGGCTGCCACAGCAGGCCGGGCCACCGCCTCCCGCGTACCAACAGCCGGACCAGGAGCCGCCGGCGCCGCCCGAGTCTCAGCAGCCGGACTACGGCCAGCAACACGCGTCGCCGGCGCCGCCCGAGTCACCGCAGCCCGACTACGCCCAGCAGCAGGCGCCGCCGCCGGGCGGGTGGCAAGGCGGGGATCAGCCCGCACCGATCGAGAGCCAGTCCTCGGCCGAGACGGACTGGTTCGACGAGGAGCAGCCGGAGCAGGAGCATGCCGCCCAGGGCGAGTCGCACGCGGAGGCTGAGTCCGAGACCCACGAGCCCGAGGCGCACGAGGAAGCCCAGGAGGAGCGGGGCTCGCGCGTCTCCGTGATGGAGGAGCCGGCGATCCGTCCGGCGCCGCCGCCGGGCGCGGATGAAGAGGAATACAAGTGGCACACCTACAAGCACTATCCCTCCGGGCGCCCGGACGCCGTCGAGTTCATCGACACCTATAAGGCGTTCGGTCGCAACAAGATCCTGCGCGGGCTGAACATGGGCCTGCCGGAGGGAATGGTGTCGATGATCCTGGGCCCGTCCGGTACCGGGAAGTCGGTGTGCATCAAGCACATGGTCGGGCTTCTGTACCCCGACGACGGGGACATCCTCGTGCACGGCCAGTCGGTGCCGAACATGCCCGACGACGACCTGTTCGAGATGCGAAAGAAGTTCGGGCTGCTGTTCCAGGACGGGGCGCTGTTCGGCTCGATGAACATCTTCGACAACGTCGCGTTCCCGTTGCGCCAGCACACCGAGAAGGGGGAGGACGAGGTCTCCGACATCGTCATGCGGCGCCTGAATGAGGTCGGCCTCGGGAACGCCAGCGATCTGCTCCCGAACGAGCTCTCGGGCGGGATGCGCAAGCGCGCCGGGTTCGCGCGGGCGCTGGTGCTCGAGCCTGACATCGTGCTCTTCGACGAGCCTGACTCGGGTCTAGATCCGGTCCGGACGGCCTTGCTGGGCGAGCTGATCCTCGAGATCCACCGCGACATGATGGACGACGCCAAGGAGAAGCAGAAGGAGCATCTCCCAACGTTCGCCGTGATCACCCACGACATCATGAGCGCCCGCCGCGTCGCCGACTACATCAACGTGCTGTGGAAGGGACGGATCGTCGAGGCGGGTCCCGCGGAGGACATGCTCAACAGCGACAACCCGTTCATCCGCCAGTTCCTGGCCGGGGAGTCGCAGGGCCCGTTGACGATGGATTAAAGGCGGGGCGCGTCGGCCACTCGGCACGCGCACGCGCTTCGCGCAATGCGCGTGCGAGCGCCCAACGCACCCCACCTCTCTGCGGTACAGCCCTGCGATCGCCCGCAGTCGCTACCGGCGAGCCGGGGAACAAGCGTCACGGTGGCGACCGAGCAGACTCGGCTTGCGAAGGGACGGGTGCGGGCACAGAACTCTGGGCGGCGGACGTGGGGCGCGTCGGCCGACGCATGCGCCTTGAGCGAAGCTCGCGGCGCATGCGGGGGTCGACGCGCACCGTGTACACGGCTGGCGCGGACCGGGTACGGCGTCGCTAGCCTGACGCAAGCATGAGCGCGAGGGAGAGGTTTGAGCGGGTGGCTCGTGGTGCGGCGACGCGCCCCCTGCTCGCGCTCGGGATCGTGCTCGTGCTGGCGGTCGGTGGTGGGCTGCTCGCGCTGCGGCTCAAGCCCTCGACGGGAATCGACACATTCGTCTCCGGCTCGTCTCAGAGCTACAAGGCGACGATCGACGACGAGCGGCACTTCGGCTCGGACTCGGTCGTGATCCTGATCCGTGAGCCCCTCGACAAGCTCGTCCTCAGCAAGGACCTCGGCACGCTCAGCTTCCTGGAAGGCTGCCTTGACGGCAAGCAGATCGTGCAGAACCGCCAGCTCTCTGCCTACACGCCCGCGCCCGCCAATCAGGCGGTCCCGATTGGCGGCCGCAGCAGCCCCTGCGGGAGGCTGATGGAGGCCAAGCCGGTGCAGGCGGTCTACGGCCCCGGCACGTTCCTCAACCAGGCGGTCACGGCCGTCAACCAGGAGATCCTCCAGATCGAGAGCGCGGATCAGCAACAGATCCAGAACGCCGGGCAATCCGCGTACCAGCTGGCGCTGGGCGAACACAAGTCCAGGAAGCAGGCGACGGCGGCGGGCAAGTCCGCAGCGCAGCTCGAGGAGTCGCAGGTGTTCCAGCAGGCCGAGCAGCTCGCGCTCAACTCTGGCCTCGACCTCAGCCAGCCGCCGTCGATCGACAACACCAACTTCATCTCCCAGGTGGTGTTCGACGCGACCCGCGGCGCCAACCAGCCGAAGGCCCGCTTCGCGTACCTGTTCCCGACCGCCAACTCGGCCCTGATCCAGGTGCGGCTGAAGTCGTCGTTGTCGGATGCCCAGCAGGAGCAGGCGATCTCGTGGATCCGCCAGGCCGTGAGGATGCCCTCGTTTGCGCTTGGGTATGGGGGGACGTATACGGTCAGCGGCGCACCGGTGGTCCTGAACGACCTGGCGTCGCAGATCACCGGCTCGATCGGCGGCCTGCTGATCGCAGCCCTGCTGGTGATGGCGGCGACGCTCCTGATCGTGTTCCGCAGTCGCCTGCGCCTGCTGCCCCTGGGCATCGCACTCGCCGCGGCGGGAATCACCTTCGGCGCGATGTCGGTGGTCGGCGCCTCACTCACGATGGCATCGATCGCGGTGCTGCCGATCATGATCGGGCTCGCCGTCGATTATGCGGTCCAGTACCAGTCCCGTGTCCAAGAGGCGCGGAGAACCGAGGGCGGCGACGGTACCGAGGCGATCGCACGAGCCGCCGGCCGAGGGGCACCATCGATCGCGACCGCAGCCCTCGCGACGGCAACCGGCTTCCTCGTCCTCCTGCTCTCACCGGTGCCGATGGTCCAGGGCTTCGGCCTGCTGCTGATCGTGGGAATCGCGATCTCCCTCGCCCTGGCGCTCACGGCGGGTCCGGCGGCGTTGGCTCTGGAAAACAAGGATTGGGGGGTCGTGGGCGCGTCGCTGAGAGGCGCGGGGGTGATCGCAAGGGACGCAGCCGCAAAGCTGAGGCGGCGCGGAGGTGACGGTCGCGTCACGCGCGCATTGCGCGAAGCGCGTGTGCGCGGGAAGCGCCGACGCCGCAGCATCACCGCAGGGGTGACAGGACGTCCAGGGACCGTTCTTGCGGTGGCGGCCGTACTGGCCGTCGCGGGCTGGGCGCTGGACACGCAAACGACCGTCCAATCCGACGTCACGAAGCTGGTGCCCTCCAGCATGCCCGCCCTCAGGGACCTCCGGACCCTGGAGCGGGTCACCGGGGTATCGGGCGAGATCGACGTCACGGTTCGGTCCGGCAACGTAAGCGGCCTTGAGACTGTGCGCTGGATGACGAGCTACGAGCAGCGGCTGCTGGCGCACTACGGGTACCTCGAGACCAAGGGCTGCTCGCACGCGACGCTGTGCCCAGCACTGTCGTTGCCGGATCTCTTCTCGAACAGCACCCAGACTGGACAGAGCAACGGTGGATCGCTCACCCAGCCGGCCGTCAACAGCCTGCTCGCCGCGGTGCCCGAGTACTTCAAGCAGGCCGTGATCACGGCGGACAATCGGGAGGCGACGCTCGCCTTCGGCATCCGGCTGATGCCGCTGGCAAAGCAACAGCGCGTGATCGACTACATGCGCTCCCGGCTGCACCCGCCGCCCGGCGTGAGCGCGCGGCTCGCGGGGTTGCCCGTGCTGGCAGCGGAGGCCAACGCAGCGCTCTCATCCTCGGCCCGGCGACTGTTGACGTTACTTGCCGGACTGGTGGCGGTCGGGCTGGTGCTGCTTGCTGTATTCCGGCGCCCGGAACGGGCGCTCGTGCCGCTCGTGCCGATCGCGCTCGCCACGGGATGGTCCGCGCTGATCCTGTTCGCGATCAGAATCCCGCTGAACCCGATGTCGGCCACGCTTGGAGCGCTCGTGATCGCGATCTCCACCGAGTTCAGCGTGCTGCTCTCCGAGCGCTTCCGGCAGGAGCGGGAGGCCGGCTACGAGCTGGCCTCGGCACTCGAGCGGACCTACCGCTCGACCGGGGCCGCCGTGCTCGCGTCCGGGATCACGGCGATCGCCGGCTTCGGCGTGCTGGTTCTGTCGAACATCACGATGTTGCGTGATTTCGGCTTCGTGACGCTGATCGATCTGACGGTTTCGCTCGGCGGGGTGCTGCTGGTGCTGCCGGCCGCCCTCGCACTCGCCGAGAGCGGTGAGCTCGGCATCCGGGTGCGTGAGCTCAGGCGGCGCGCCGGGGCCAGGATGCCTCGGCTCAGGCGCGCCGTAGCGTGAGCGAGCATCGGCTCGATCCCGACCGGGCCGCCACCGAAGCAACGCGGCGGCCCCGGCCCCTCCCGGAGCCGGTGATCGACACACGGCCGTACCGGCGCATGATCGGAGGGATCGGCATCGGCATCGCGGTTGTGATCTCCGCGCTGTTGTTCATCACTCACGGAGGCGTCGGTCAGGTCGGGATCTCCCCGGGAAATAAGCTGCACTGGTTCGTGGCCCCGCTTTCGAGTTTCGGCTTCGGCAAGCACGACGACGCGAATCTCGCTCCCCGTTGCGACCGGTCTCGCCCCAATCCGAGGGCACTGAACGTGTGTCCCTGGCTTGCGGCGAAGAAGCCGATCGTGCTCGCGTTCTTCGTCACGGACGACAGCGACTGCACGCGGCAAATCGACACGGTCCAGGCCGTCTCGCGGCGGTTCTCGCCGAGTGCCGTGCAGTTCGCCGCCGTTGGCGTACGTGCGAGCCGAGGCTCCGCCGCCGCGCTGGCGCGCAGCCATCGCTGGACGATCCCGGTGGCCTACGACCCCGACGGTGCAGTCGGCGAGATCTATGGCGTCGAGGTGTGCCCGCTGCTGGAGCTGGCGTATCGTGGCGGTGTGGTCGGGTACCGGCTGGTCGGCGATAAGTGGCAGTCCTCCACGCTGCTGGCCGCCAAGGTGAGGGCGCTGATCCGGAAGTGATGCGCGACGAGGTCGAGCTCGAGGCCGCACCCGGGTTCATTTCGCGGGACTTGGCCGCGGAGTTCCCAAGGCTGAGGCTGGACTGGATCACCGTCGAGGCCTCCCCGCGTCCCAGCCCTCGCGAGATAAAGCGGCGGCTGAAAGAGCTCTCGAACCGCTACCGCGGTGCGAACGTCGTGGCGATGCGAACGCAGCCGATTCCGCATGCCTACCGGGCGTTCTTTCACCAGATCGGCCTCGATCCCGACGTGACTCGCATCCCCAGCGAGCGGATCGCGGTCGGCCGCCTGATGCAAGGCCACTTCAGCTCCCGCAACCTGATCGACGATGCGCTGCTGATTGCGCTGATCGAGACGGGCGTCCCGGTCTGGGCGCTCGACGCGGACCTGGTCGATCCCGGCGGTCTCGGAATCCGCGTGACCATCGCCGGCGATCGCCTGGGCACGACGGAGTACGCGCATCACATCCCACCGGGTCGCCTCGCGGTCGCGGATGAGGGCAAGATCCACGCGCTGCTGTTCGACGAGCAGGTGGCGCCCGGGCATGGGGTCGGCGCCCATACGCAGCGAGTGGCTCTGTTCACCGTCGGAGTGGAGGGGGTCCCGGCGATCCACATCGAGGAGGCCCTGTGGGTCTGCGTCGAGGTGCTGCGGTGCGGGTAGAACCGTCAATGCCACCGTAGTCTGGTGGTAAGCTCCGGCCAGCCCACCAAAGGAGAGTGTCATGGAGCTTCTCGAGCAGGGCATCACCGCTCCTAAGGGTTTGTTGCAGGGATCTCCGTCAGTCACGGAGGTCGATCAGCGCGCCGCCCGCAGGTCGCTCCGCGGGCAGATCGCGCGGCTCGAGCGCGAGCTGGCCGAGGCCTTCGTCACGGCATACCGCATGGGTGGGCTGGAGCTTCCGCAGGACATAGGGAGCGAGCCGCGGCTGCTCGGCCTGGGAGAGCTCGAGCGGGTTCGCGACGAGTTGGCGGAGCGCCTTCGTGGCGCCCGCGCCACGATCGCGGAGCGCGCCGACGTCCAGGCTGTCAATCGGATACGCCTGGAGAAGATGCTGCTCGAGCCCGGCAAGTACCGCTTCGTGCGGATTGCCCGCAGCGATGTGGGCGAGCCTGGTTGTGGCGTATGGCAGGTCAGGCCGCGGCTCGGCCTGATCGGCATGCTGATGGGGTGGTGGCAGGTCAAGCTGTCCTCTGGCTGTCCGTTAGCCAGGGGCCGCGGGCGCTTTCGCCCGCGGCCCTGAGGACCGAGCAGGCGAGCGGCAGAGCCGGTCTATTCTGCGCAGGTATGCGTGCGGTGCTGAGGACCGGGGCTGGGGCGATGCTCGTGATCCTGATCATGGTCGTGGGCAGCTTCGGGCTGTGGCTCGGCACGCCGCTGGCGTGGTTGTGGATCGGGTCTCAGATCCAGGGCTCGACGGACTCGGTAGGCGCTGCAATCGGCGCCACGTTTCCCGGCGCAGTGATCACGATCGTCGTGCTCGCCTCGCTGCTCGCGAAGCTGAGCGACGTGTACCGGGCGAATTGCCGGGCGCGTGGTCTGGAGGATCCGGGGCACTTCGTGCTCGAGGGAGTTCTCGTGATCAGCGCCGGAATCACCCTGGCGGTGTTCGTGATCTGGTTCTTGTTCTTTGCCGGAGCGAATCCCCTGCCGCTCGGCATCAACTTGTAACGGAAGTGGGGGCGCCGTCGGCGCCCCCCATCCCGGTCAGACTCCTGCGAGCTGCAGTTCGCGCGTGTCGCGCAACTCCACGTCGGGTGCGTCCCCCGCCACGTCAACGTGAACCATTTCCTGAACTTCAAGCCCGGGTGTCACGAACAAGCGGGCATCTTCCTGCTCGTGCGCGATGAGGGGTCGCGGAGCATGCACAGCCAGTCGATCGGCGATCAACCGGCGCTGACGCTGAGTCAGGTCGCCGATTGGACGCTTCTCTGAGATGTGCAGACCCGCCAGCAGCTTGTGGGAGCGGATGCTCCCCCAGCGCCGCTGGCTCTTGAGCAGTTCCCCCACTGACCAGTTTCTCGCCTCGTCCGGAAGGTCGAGGATGACATCGGCGGCCGTGATCGCGCCATCCGCGATCCGCCGCTTGAGCTCAGCGCGCTTGAGCCGTACCTCGTTGGCCCGCTCGAGTGCCCGCATGCGCTGCTGAGGCTCCTGCGTCATCGTGGCGGTCTGCGTCATTCGACTCTCTCTCCCTGATGTCTTGGTCCGTCTCCACGGCGGACCGGTTTGGCCAATACGCCATCGTCGCGACCCGAATCGCGTCGACGGCACTGCTTTTTTGCCCTCCAGGCTGGTCGCTACGGCTCCTTCGCTACGCCCCGAGTCACGCTTTAGAGCTGAGCGACGTTCCGGCCGACCTGCACTTCGAACGATCCAGACGCTACGCGACGGCGGCGGTCACAGCAACGTCACATCTTCCGAAGGATGTGCTTAGAGCGTGAATTTTGTTTGCCCGAGCTCTTGTGCAGCAGCGGACAAACTCAGGCCGGTCCGGAGGGGGGAGGCGAGGGTCGTCCGGATGGCCTACGCCGGACCGGGGAGCGGCCCGTGCTGGGACTCGAAGCGGTGCTTGACCGAGCCGAAGATCTCGATCGCGGCGTCGAGCGTCGCCCGGTCGTGGTTCGCCATCACACTCGTCCGAAGCAGCGCTCCGGCCGGCGGAACCGCCGGGTGGATCGCCGTGTTGACGAACACCCCCTCCTCGTACAGCGCTTTCCACAGGAAGGCCGCCTTCCAGTCGTCGCCGACGACGATCGGCACGATCGGCGTGACGACCTCGGCACCGTCGGCCTGCTGCGTCGGCTCGACGACCCGGAAGCCGAGCTCGGCGAAGCCGGCGTGGAGGTGGTGCGCGTTGTCAAGCACCTTCGCGAAAAGCTCGGGACCCTCGCCCGAGCGGCAGATGCGAACGGCGGCCAGGGCCGCGCCGACCGAGGCGGGTACTCCGGACGCCGTGAACATGAACGGCCGCGAGGACACGCGCAAGAACTCGATGACCTCCGCCGGCCCGGCGATCACACCGCCGCACGAGGCCAGCGACTTGGAGAAGGTGGCCATCCGCAGGTCGACCGAGTCCTCGACGCCCAGCAGCTCACAGGTGCCGGCGCCGCGTGCTCCGAGCACGCCCAGGGCGTGGGCTTCGTCGACCATCAGGCGGGCGCCGAAGCGCTGACACAAAGCGACGATCTCGGGCAGCGGCGCTACGTCTCCTTCCATCGAGAAGACGCCGTCGACCACGACGAGTACCCCACCCCCGTCTTCGGCGGCACGCCTGAGCTGCTTCTCGAGGAGGTCGAGCCGGTTGTGCCTGAACGCGCGGAGCTTGGCGCGGGACAGGATGCACCCGTCGAGGATCGAGGCGTGATCGCCCGCGTCGACTACGACGGTGTCCCCCGGCGCCAGGATCGTGCCGAGGGTCCCGATGTTGGCCTGGTGCCCGGTGGTGAACACCAGGGCGGCCTCGGTCTCTAGCCACTCGGCGAGCTCTTGCTCGAGCTGGACGTGCATGTCGGTGGTCCCGTTGAGGAATCGCGACCCGGTCAGTCCAGTGCCGTAGCGATTGAGAGCGTCGAGCGCGCCTTGCCTGACCCGCTCGTCCCCCGTGAGCCCGAGGTAGTTGTTCGAGCCGAGCATGATGCGCCGCTTACCCTCCATCTCCACGACCGGCTGCGTCGAGCCTTCGAGCACATGGAAGTAGGGGAGCGTGTCGAGCTCACGAGCCAGCTTGAGTCGCTCCAGGTCCTCGTGCTCGCGTGCCTTGGCGAATACGTCGATCGTGGTCGGCATGCGGGTCATCGTAACCGGGTCCTTTGAACATCGCGCGCGGCGCTGTCACCATGTCGGGCGATGGAAGAGGACTTCGAAGAACGACCGGACGAGATCACCGAGCCGGACGAGGAGCTCGTAGACGGGCTACCTGTGCTGGCGGAGGTGCGGCCGATCGAGCGGGTCATCCCGCCGCCCTTGCCGACCGTGCACACCGCGGCCGCGGCCGCGACGGGCTTCGTGGCCGGCGCCGCCACGGTGGCGTTCGTGCGACGCCGTGCTGCTCGGCGGGCGGCGCAGGCGCTGTCTTCGCCGATGGTGCCTGGCTGGCCAGTGGCGGGCACGCGCACGTTTCTCGTGCACGTCCATGTGATCGGGCGCTCCGCCGACTAGCTGTCCTGCCCGGAAAGGTTGTGAGCGCGGCTGATCGGTGGCCGGCCGGCGAGTGAGCTGTGGGGCCTGCGCTCGTTGTAGTAGCGCAGCCAGTGTGGCAGGGCGCGGTTGCGGGCGGTGCTGTTGCGGTAGCGGATGCCTCTGGACCATTCACGTTCCATTGTTTGGTGAAAGCGCTCGACTTTCCCGTTCCAGCGGGGTGTGTAGGGCGGGGTGACGATGTGCCGTATCTGGCGGGAGCTCAGTAGTTGGCGCAAAGAACTGTTGCGCGTGTAGCTCCAGGCGCCATCGGTCATCAGCCGCTGGCAGGCGATGCCGTGGGCGGTGAACCAGCTCAGCGCGCGAGCCACGAAGGCGGTCACGGTCGGGGCTGTCTCGTCAGCGAGCAGCTCGCCGTAGGCCAAGCGGGAGTGATCATCGACCACGGCATGGAAGTAGTCGTACCCCAACGGATTGCGACGTTGGCGCTTGTCCCGGCGATCTCCGGTCACAGCATGTCCTGGGCGGCGGAACCGTGGGTAGCGCTTGACGTCCATATGCAGCAGATCCCCCGGGCACGGCCACTCATAGCGCACGAACTGCGCTCGTGCGGTCCTGGGGGCGCGGGAGCACCCATGGCGGCGCAGGATCGCGTGAACAGTCGAGTGCGCCACCCCGGTCTCGCCGGCGATCAACCGCGGCCCCCAGCCGGTTCGCGCTCGTGTCTCACAAACCCGGGCCTCGACCTGCGGCGAGCTCCTGCGCGGCGAGAAGTGCGGCCGGCTCGAGCGATCCAACGCCCAGGCGCCCGACGCCCGCTCAGACTCCGAGGCGGCCTGGTAGCGGACCTTCCACTTATGCGCCGTCGCCGGCGCGATCGAGAGGGAGGCGGCCGCCTCCCTCTCGCTCACACCGACGACCAACATCAGCCTGACCAGCTCACAGCGACCGGCCGGTCCGAGACGTCCTCTAGCGTGCTGACCCACCGGGCCCTCCTTCGTTGTGGTTCCTTGGCAGGTCCACAACTCTCAGGACGGGCCCGGACGTCTTCTCAGACGCTCACAACGTTCCTGGGCAGCTCAACTAGCCGGTCAGGGCACCGGAACGCGCAGGCCTTCCAGGAGGCGGTGGACCGTCTGGCCCATCTCCTCCCTGGCGGCGAGCGGATCGTCGGCACGGGCCACGACCATCGCCGCTTCATCGAGCGCGCCGAGCAGCACATGTGCGGCGGCCCGCGCGGGCTGGGGCGGCAGACGGCCCGCCTCGATGGCGCGCTCGAGCGCGCCCTCCAAAAGGCCCAGGCCGTACTCGGCGTCGATCGTTCGCCACACGTCCCAGCCCAGGACGGCCGGCCCGTCGACGAGGAGGATGCGCTGAACCTCGGGCAGGGCACATGCGTCGAGGAAGGCGTCGATGCCGCCGACGAGCGCGTCCCAGGGATCGTCGATCGAGACTGCGACCGCCCTCACGCTGCCCGCCATCTCGGCGCTGATCTGGACCACGATGGCCCGGAACAGCTCCTCCTTGCCACCACGGAAATGGTGGTACAGCGCCCCACGGGTCACGCCCGCCCGCTTGACGATCTCCTCGGTCCCGACGTTCGCGTACCCCCGCTCGGCGAACAGCGTCCTGGCCGCCTTGGTGAGCGCGGCCGTGGTGGCCTCTCGCTGAGCGGCCTTGGTGCGGGGCCGGGGAGGGGCCGCCGCGCCCGTGTCGGAAGATCCGTACAACCTGTACGTAACACTACCTCCCCTGCGTGGCGGTGTTGCCACCGATCGAGATTTCGCAACGAACCATTCACACAGGGAGGGGACCGGGTCCATGGGGCCGAGGGCGCCGGGGGACCCGACGGTCTCGGGCCGGCGGGGTGCCGCCGGCCCGAGTGCGGGAGCTACGCGGCAATCGGATCGCGGCCGCGAAGCGGCTCGCGCTCGACCTCGAGCGAATGCACGACCCGCTCGGTCGTCAGCTCGTGGACGGTCAGCCCCAGGACGGCCAGCCCGACGAAGGCCAGCGCCGAGGCAAACCCGAGCCAGACGACGGTGGTCGGGAAGAAGACCAGGCTGGCAACGATCGTCCAGGCGCCGATCACGGCCGCCACGCCGCTGATCACGCGCTGCGCGATCGTCGTGCGGATTGCCGTTGTCCCGACGCTCAGCACGGTTGCGCCGATCGCGATCGCGAAGGTCAGGGCCGCGGCCACGGGCGCCGAAAATGCCTGTGTCGCGACGACCAGAAAGCCCGCGCCCAGCGCGAGCCCCAGATTTGAGAGATACCGGGTGTTCATCGAATGCCTCCTTTTTGAGGGAAGCGCTCGCTCGTCCCGGGGCCTCTCCGGATGAGTCGGTCTCCGGAGGCGAGTGGTGCTCTTGGGTAACAACCCCATCCTACCACTTAATTAGGTACCCTAAACGCTAGGGTGAGCAACGATTCTGACACAGCGGCGGCCTTCGCCGAGGCATGGGACGCGTTCGTGCTCGCGGTCAGGCGAGCGCAGGCCCGTGGTCAGCAGCAGGCACCCGAAGAGCTGACCCTCTCTCAGTACTACCTGCTTCGGCCGCTCGATGAAAGGCGGTCGCGCCCGGTGTGCGAGCTTGCCGACTGTGCGGGGATCGCCGCGCCGACCGCGACGCGTGTGATCGATGGACTCGAGCGGACCGGGCTGGTGACGCGTGACCGTCCCGTCGAGGACCGACGCACGGTGCTGATCTCGCTCACCGCCGAGGGGCGGCGACGGCTGCGGCGAAAACGCCGCCAGCTGCGCGCGCGACGCGAGCGGCTCTACGAGCAGCTGGACCCCGATGAGCGGGAGCAGAGCGAGCGCTTGCTGCAGCACCTCGCCGAGCTACTCGGTGAGCTCTAGCTAGGCGGCCAGCACGGGGGCGTTTTCGGTGTCTGCGAGGTGCTGGTGCGAGGGGCAGTACCCGTTGTGGATCAGCGGCATCCGCCGGCAAGGAGTGCCCTTACGGGTGTTGGCGCGACAGCGTAGGTTCTCCGGCTGCTCTCGGATGAACTCATCCGCGAGCCCGAGGTAGTGCTCCACGACGGAGAGCACTCGCAGCTGTGCGCGCATGGGGAAGAACGCGCGGATATCGTTGAACAGGGTGCGCGCGGGGTGCGCGAAGTAGTAGCGATCGGTCGCCAGCCGCTCCACCGCCGCCTCGCAGGCCCGCAGAACCCGCTCATGATTGCCCTGCCGCCTGCCACTACCAGGATCCTCTGTGATCTCGTCCGCGAGCTCACGATAAATCGCCCTACTGAATCCGTACATGTGGGCTCTCTCCTTTCCTTGGGAGCGCCTCCCGAATGCAAGAAACGAATTAGCGGGCAAAAACTTGCGGCTAGTGGCCGCCCCCTACGAGCCCTGGCCCGCGAGGACCTCGTTGGTGGAGGCGCCGTCGTAGGCCTCGGGATTCGAGATCAACCGGTTGGAGAGCATCCACTGTCCGTAGGCGTTCCACTGCGACTGGTCCTGCCAGCCCCACGGCTCGTTCACATCCGCACCGGAGGGGAAGAAGGCGGGGAGGGTTGCCTTGACCGATGCCAGCTGGAGCTTCTTGTTGAGGCTGGGGTTGGCCTTGATCAGATTGGCGACCGCGCCCGTGGGATCGCTCTTGACGGCCGCGTACCCTCGCCCGAGCGCCTGGATGAGGCGTCGGACGAGGTCGATGTGGTTGGTGATCTCGGATTCCCGCGTGACCAGCACGAGCTCGTCGTAGGTCGGCACACCCACCTGGTTCATGCGGATCACGTTCGGACGCTTGCGCTGCTGCTGGAGCTGGATCGCCTCATAGTTCCAGTAGGCGCCGAGGGTGGCGTCAACGCGGCCGGAGAGCATCGATGGCACGAGGTTCGCGCCGACGTTGACCTCCTTCACCGAGCTGGTTGGGACGTGGGCGCGGGCGAGGATCGTCGTGAGGTATGCGTGCTGATAGGGAATGCCGGCGTCGCCGACGGTCTTGCCCTTGAGGTTCGCGGGAGTCCTGATGTGCTTTGAGCCAATCGAGACGATCGAGGTGAGCGGCTGCTGCACGAGCGCCGCGACGGAGACGAGCGGCTGTCCCTGCTGCCGAGCCAGCATCACCTCGGGCTCGTATGAGACCGCGAAATCGACGCGGCCGGCGGCGAGCAGCTGGAGGGGAGCCGCCGGGTCTGAAGGGACCTGGAGATGCACATCCAGGCCCGCAGCCTTGAAGCCGCCGTCAGCCAGTGCCTGATAGATGCCCACGTGGTCGGCGTTCGGGAACCAGTCGAGCATCAGGGTGACCGACTGAGCGCTGCCGCTCGTCGCTGTGACCGATTCCTTCTTCTCGCCGCAGGCGGCGAGCGCGAGCGTCATCAGCACGGCGGCGGCTGCGATCAGCGGACAGCGGGTCATGTATACGGTTCTCCTTGTCGTTGATAGGCCCAGGGGACGGCGAGGCGCTCGGCGAGGCTCAACAGGGCGAAGAGAGCGATGGCAAAGGCGGACAGGATGACGACTGCTGCGTAGGCGCGTGGTTCGAGCAGCTGGTCGCCCGACTGAAAGAAGAGATAACCGAGCCCCGAGGTCGCCCCTGCCTGCTCCGCGAACACCGCGCCGATAACCGCGACGACGACCGCGATCTTGGCCCCCGTGAGCACCCCGGGTAGTGCCGAGGGAAGCTCCACGTGCCGGAACGTCCGGGCGCGCGAGGCGTCGAAGGTGCGCATCAGCTTGATCAGATCCGGGTCCACCGACGCCAGCGCGTTCAGCGTGGTGACGACGATCGGGAAGAACGAGACAACCGCGATCACGATCAGCTTTGGGCCGATCCCGAAGCCGAGCCAGATCACGAGCGGGACCGCCAGCATGGGGATCGGGATCGTCTGCGAGGCGATGATCAGGGGATAGACCGAGCGCCGGAGCGTGCGCGAGAAGTGAATTGCCACAGCAAGGGCGAACGCCGCGGCCGCTGCAACGAGGATTCCCAGCAGGATCTCCTCGGCGGTCACGCCGAAGTTCGACCACAGCAGCGATCGGTCGGTGTACAGCGCGCTTGCGACCTGATGGGGCGGCGGGATGATCAGCCGCCGCGACGAGCCCCCGGCATCCGAATAGATCTCCCAGGCTCCGATCAGGATCGCGAGCGCGATCAACGGACGCCAGCCGCTGAGCAGTCGTCTCACGTGCCGACCCCCAGCGCCTCGAACGCCCGCTCGCGCAATGCGACCACCTCCGGATCCGTGCGGTGCCTCGGCCGGGGCAGACCGACCTCGATCTCATCCACCACCCGGCCCGGGCGCGGCGACATCACGACCACGCGGTCGGAGAGCACGACGGCCTCCTCCACGTCGTGGGTGACGAGCACGACCGTCCGCGGTTCGCGCTCGAGTACATGGGACAGCCAGCCCTGCATCTGGAGCCGGGTGATCGCGTCAAGCGAGGCGAACGGCTCATCCAGCGCCAGCACGGGTTTGCCCGCCAGCAGCGAGCGCAGGAACGAGATCCGCTGGCGCATCCCGCCCGAGAGCTCCGCGGGACGGGCCCGCTCGAATTCTTCAAGGCCGAAGCGCTCGAGCCAGGGGGCCGCCTGCTCCCGGGCTTCCGCTCGTGGGACGCCCCGGGCGCGGAGAGCCAGAGCCGCGTTGTCGAGCGCGTTCAGCCACGGCAGCAGGACGTCTCGCTGAGGCATCAGCGCGGCCGGCTCCGACT
Organism: uncultured Actinomycetes bacterium; assembly: GCA_963822725.1. Classification (GTDB taxonomy): domain Bacteria; phylum Actinomycetota; class Thermoleophilia; order Solirubrobacterales; family Solirubrobacteraceae; genus Palsa-465. Next base: position 1,532,447 of record CAWGIR010000004.1, on the reverse strand, counting down.
GCACGCGGCCGCCATCGGGGGTCTGCAGCCCGCAGATCAGCTCGAGCAGCGTGGTCTTGCCGCAGCCGCTCGGGCCGACGACCGCCACGATCTCCCGGGGCGCGACGTGAAGGGACAGGCCATCGAGCGCGGTGAGCGGACCGCGCTTGGTGACGAAGGTACGGTTCACGGCCTCGACCCGGACGCCGCCGGGTCCGTAGAGAGGCGGAACCTCGATGACTGCCTCTGTTACTCCCTTCGCGGGCATTACCCACACAGGTTCGAAGGGTCAGCGCCGGGTGGGGTAGGGCGCTATCTCAGCCGGCTTTCCCGCCAGCCCCCCTGGGGTGATCGGGGTACTCGGTCGATCCTAGCGCGAGCCTAGGGAAGTTGGATGTCGCCAGAGGACCCAAACTTCCCTAGGCCGGGGGCCGGGGGGCCTAAGCGGCGACCGCCGGCAGGCCCACGCCGATCACCTTCAGGCGCCGCGACAAGGCCGTGAACGCGAACTCGTTCATCGCACTGGGCCGAGTAGCCGAGGTACTCGTAGTCGTCGCCGAGCTGGAACCCTGGCGGGACCAGGACCCCGGCAGCCGACGGCAACGTCTCGACGAGCTTGTCCTGGATCCGCTGGGCGAGCTCGGGATCGCGGGCCTTCTGCTGCAGGAACCACGTGCCCCAAGCGACGTGCCGGTGCTCGTCCCGCGAGATCAGGTTGAACGCCTTCAGATGTCCGGGAAGGATGCTGCGCCGCTCGAGGTTGTCGGTCTGGAAGTACTGGCCCGTGAGCGCGAGCGTCCCCTCGATCACCATGTGGTAGGTCGTGACGAAGTCGACCTTCGCCCCGATGTCCGACGGGTTCTGCAGTAGCGCCTGATGGTCGTCGACGAGATAGCCATCGAACAGCTTGAAGTAGTCGGGCGTTAAGTCGCGGCGAGCCGTCTCGATCCGGTCCTCGAACGAGCCGTCGTAGTTGAAGACCTGCTCGTAGAGGCGGTTGAAGTGCTGGGCGTGGCGGGCCTCGTCGACCTGCTGGGTGAGCAGGAATGCCTCCTCGTTCTTGTCCTCCGCCGCCAGCACCAGACCCGAGAACTGGTTGGTCACCCGTTCCTCGCCGACAAAGAACGCCGAGAGCCCCCACAGCATCTCCTCGCGCAGCTCCTCGTCCATCGACTCCCAGTCGCGCTTGTCCTGCTCGAGGTCGATCTCATGCGAGACCCAGTTCTGCCGCTCCCACAGCCGATAGAGCTCCAGCGGCTCCATTAGCTTGACCTGAGGAAGCTTCGACTCGTCGGTGATGGTGCCGACGTCGCCCTGGATCGTGTAATCGAGCAGGCTCGACATGTAGTGCCTCCCTCTGCTGAGTCGGAGTGGGCGGGAGCGCGCAGTGTGCGCGCCCCCACGCAGGCTAGCTCCCGGCCGGCCGGAAATCGACCTGCTTGTTCGCGGCGGAGTCGACTGCCTCTCGCCGGCTGCTCCCGCCGTCCTTGGCTACTTAGAGGCCGCATCCTGACCGGTCGGTGCCTGCGACGCAAGTGGCCGGACCTCATCGCCGACGTGTATCCGTCCCCCACTCAGGATGTCGGCGCGTAGCCCGCCGCGGTGCACCAATGGCCGCAGGATGGAGCGTCCCGCGTATCGCTGAATCACCGTGCACGGCTCGCACAGTCGCATCCCGCGGAACCGCACCGAGCCGATCGTGAACTCGACCCCCACGAAGCGGTTGAGCTCGATGCCGCGCGTGACGACGTTCCGCCGGTGTACGTCCGGCGCGAGCGGTGGGTCGAACGACTCGCACACCTCGGCCTCGATCAGCGTCAGCGCAGCCCCCGCCACGCCCGAGGGGAACGTGCCCTTGCCTTCCACATGACGGTCGCCCTCGAGTCCCCGCCCGGGGAGGACGGTTGCCAATTCGAGCGATGCTCCGGGCGCGCCGGCCTCGGGTGAGACCCAGATCTCCTCGACGATCCCCGACCCTGCCGGTGCTTCGGGACGCTGAGGCTGGGCGAGCGCGATGTCCGAGGCGGCGATCAGGAAGCCGTCTTGGATCCAGTCGGTCTCAATCTCTTCATCACCGCCGGGGTCCCACACGACACCGGAGGGAACGCCGTACATGACCACCGAGCGTCGCGCGAGCGCGTCGGGTGGGCGGATGCGCGCGATCCAGGGTCCGGGCCAGGAGAACGAGGCGGGATCCGCGAGCGGCACGAGCCCCATGCCGCGACCGCCAAGCCAGCGCGAGACGGTCCAGCCGGTCGCCGGATCCTCCTCGTCGCGAGGCTGCGGCAGTTCTTCGTAGGGCAGCTCGAGGATGGTCGCCACGCACGCAAGGAACGTCGTGGCGTCGGTGGCGGAGGCTGGCGGGCGGACTTCCTTCACGTGCCGGCGAGCTTACGCTCAACCACCACGCGTCCGCCCCGAGCCGGGATCGTTGTCACGTTCCGCTGGCGGCCGCCCTCGGAGCGGCGAGAAGGAGCCACCATGTCCGTCCGGCGTGCGATCTCCGTCAGCACCAGCCGCTGCTCGGCCATTGCCAGGGAAGCGCCGAGGCAACGGCGAACGCCGCCGCCGAACGGGATCCACGTGTACGTCCCCGGTTTGCTCTCGATGAATCGCTCCGGCATGAACCGGTCCGGCTGCGGATACACGTCCTCGCGATGATGAAGCGCGACGATGCTGATCCCCACCGGCGTGTCCGCCGGCACGACGTAATCCCCGAGCCGCCAAGGCCGCTTGACGAGCCGGACGACCATCGGGATCACGGGCCGGACGCGCATGCCCTCATACACGGTGGCCTCCACGTATTCCTCGGCATCCTCCCCGCCGGCCCGCACGACCTCGCGCAGGCGCTCGTAAGCAGCGGGCGCCCGAAGCAGGCGCTCGACGGTCCAGGCGAGGGAGTTGGCCGTGGTCTCGTGGCCAGCCAGCACGAGCGACATCAGCTCGTCGCGGACGTGACGGTCACTCAGAGGCTCGCCGTCCTCGTCGCGTGCCTCGAGCAGCAGCGAGAGCACATCGGTTCGCCCCTCGTCGTTGCCCGCGCCGCGCCGCGCGCGGATCGCCGCGTACAGCTGGCGGTCGGCGAGGCCCAGCACCAGGCGCATGAGCCCCTTCGGCTCGGCGCGGCCGATGTTCTGAAGCTCCACCAGCTGCCACGGAAGATACGTCGACAGCCTGAGGATCCGTCGGAACGTCTCCCGGATTCGGTATTCGGAGGTTCCCCGGGCCGGAGTCCCTTCGATCCCGAAGATCCCGCCCATGATCACGTCAAGCGTCACTGCCTGCATGCGCGGCGCGAGCGCGAACGGCTTGCCGATCGGCCAGCTTTCGATCTCGCGCTCGGCGACCTGTGAGATCAGCTGCACATACCGCTGGACCGCCTCACCGTGGAAGGGCGGCAGCAGGAGCTTGCGCTCACGCAGGTGGCGCTCGCCGGTGAGGATCAGCACCGAATTCGGTCCCAGGATCGGGCGCAGCGGGGATTCGCCCGTGAGCGACGGTGCATCGGCAGGCTTGGCCTTGAACAGCGACTCGACATGATCGGGATGGGTCGTGATCACGAATGGCTCAGCGCGTGTGAGCAGCTGCGTCCGCCAGACGTCCCCGAGCCGGCGACGTGCGCTACGGCTGAAGCGGAGCGGCTGGAGCCCGAACCGGGCCATGTTCAGGAACTGGGGTCCTGGGAGGGAGGGAGGCAGCCGGATCGGCTCCTCAGCGCCGACGGGGCCCGCCGGCGACGGCCAAACGGTTCGCTCGGGGGTCTCTGCGGCGGTCAGCGTGGCCACGGTACTCAAGAGTACCCCATTTGAGCGAGATGATCCTTCGCGCGACGGTCTCCGGCGTTACGACATCCGTCCACGTCAGCCTCCGCGCCCAGCGACCCGGGTAGGTACCGGGCAACCAGCGAGTTGGAAAGGAGGCCCGGGAATGCCCTCGGATCACAAGGAGGACCGCTACCGCCGAGCCGCCGAGGATGCCCTTCAACAGCTGGATTGGTGCATCGGATATCTGCACGGGATCCGCAAGACGCCGATCTCAAGGCAGCTGGCGAAGAACCGCAGCTACATCAGACAGAACCTGCTGCGGGAGGCGACCGAACCTCTACCTACAGAAGTGACGTCGGAGGCGTGATCCGCGATGCAGTACCGCTTCAAATACTCATACATGGACCTCGGCGAACTCCACAAAGGTGACACCGTAGTTGTCCGCCTCCGTGGGTCGAGGCCGAACGTGATGCTCCTCGACTCGCCGAATTTCGCCCGCTACCGCGGCGGGTCCCAGTTCTCGTACATCGGCGGAAACCAGCACCGCTCTCCGGCACAGCTCGAGGTTCCGCGTGATGGGCACTGGTACGTCGCCATGGATCTCGGTGGCCGGGGTGGCCGCGTGCGAGGGAGCGTGAGCGTCAGGCCGCGATCGGGCGCGAGAGGACCTTGACGAACTCCTCCAGCTGGTCGGTGCGCCAGCACTCGAACGCCGTGCAGTGCTGCTCGTAGGCCGAGATCACGGAGTCGCCGTAGTTCCAGTACAGACGCGGCTCGGGGTTCAGCCAGAACGTCCGTCCCGCCCTGGCCGTGATCGCGGCGAACACATCCTCGCGCGGAGGCCTGCCGTTGGTGCGAGCGTCGCCGAGCACGATCACGGTCGCGCGGGGGTGGAGCTCGTCCTCGATCAACGCCAGGAACTCCGTCCACACGCGGCCGTAGTCCGTGTACCCCGAGACGTCGGCGACGCCGGCATCGCGAGAGACCGCCTCGCTCGCCGCGCGGAAGTCGCGCTCGCGCTCGAACACATCTGTCACCTCGGAGATCCGCTCGATGAACACAAACGAGCGGAGCTTGCGGAACGCGTCGTGGAGCGCATGCAGGACGCTGAGGAAGAACGTCGAGGCACTGGTGACGCTCGTCGACACGTCACAGAGAACGAAGATCTCCGGCCGCCGGGGCCGCTGCGGCCGATATTTCAGCGTGATCGGAACACCGCCCGTCTCGAGCGACGCGCGCATCGTCCGCCGCACATCGACGTGCGCGTGGCGTTTGCGGCCGCGCAGCTCATGTCCCTGGGTGGCGAGCCGTCGCTTGAGCTGAGCAACAACCCGATGCACCGCCGCCAGGTCCTGGATCGGGCCGGTGGGGAGCGCACGGTCGAGCTCTGACAGTGGTCGCTTCGGCGGGAGGCTCTGGGTGCGCTCGATCAGGTCCCGCTCGAGCTCACGCCGCAAGTGCTGCTCGAAGCGGCGGAGCTGGTCTCGGCTGAGACCGTGCCGCCGCGGATCGTCCTGGGGGAGCTCTGGCCGAGGCTCGGCGCGGAGCCCCAGCTGGCGGCGGATGCGCTGCACGTCGACGCCGAGCACACCGGATCCCTCGCCACGCGAGAAGGCCGCGATCGCCAGCCGGGCCAGGTCCCTCAGCGCCGCGTCGGAGCCGTCCCTGAGCGCCGCCGCGATCTGCTGTCGAAGTGTCTCGAGGTCCACCTGAGTCCCATCGCCGTCCGCGCGGGCGCTGCTCTCCGAGACCTCTCGACGCGTCGCCTCGGCCTCCGCCGCCCGGAAGAAGAAGCGGTCGAACACGAGCTCGAATACGCGGCGGTCCTCGGGCGACTTGGCAAGGGTGGCGGCGAGTGTCTCGCGGAAGTCGGTTTGGGCGGTCCAGGAAACGTGGCCGAGCGCCTCGAACGCGTCGAGTAGCTCCGAGGTTCCGATCGCGATGCCCTCCTCGCGCAGCTCCTCTCCGAAGGCGAGCAGCTTGGCGTCGAACGACCCAGGCTGTTGCTCGCGTGTGCCGCCGAAGAGGTTGGCTCTACGCTGCGGAGGCATCCGCCGGGGCCGCCTCGAGCTTGACCCCGACGCGCTCGGCAACCGTGTCAAGGTCGGTGCGGTGCTTGACGATCACGCTCATGGTCTTGCGGAATGTCGCCGCGTCGATCTCGTCCGCGCCGAGTAGCAGCAGCGCCCGAGCCCAGTCGATCGACTCGGCGATGCTGGGCGGCTTCTTGAGGTCGAGCTCACGCACCTGCTGGACGATCTCCACGAGTCGCTGGGCCACCGTCTGATCGAGCTCCGGGGAGTGGAGGCGCACGATCTCGAGCTCGTGCTCCATCGAGGGGTAGTCCAGCCAGAGATATAGGCAGCGCCGCTTCAGCGCCTCGGTCAGCTCACGCGTGTTGTTCGAGGTGAGCAGTACGACCGGCTGCGTCTTGGCCTCGATCCGGCCAAGCTCGGGGATCGAGATCTGGAAGTCGGAGAGCAGCTCGAGCAGCATCGCCTCGAACTCCTGATCGGTCTTGTCGATCTCGTCGATCAGCAGCACGACCGGCTCGTCGGTGGCGATCGCGGTCATCAGCGGCCGTGGCAGCAGAAACTCCTCGCCGAAGATGTCGTCCTGGACCTCCTGCCAGCCGGCCGCGTCGGACTCGGCCTGGATCCTCAGGAGCTGCTTGCGGTAGTTCCATTCGTACAGCGCCTTGGCCTCGTCGAGTCCCTCGTAGCACTGCAGGCGGACCAGCGTTCGCTGCAGGTATCGGGACAGGGCCTTTGCCAGCTCGGTCTTGCCCACGCCGGCCGGGCCCTCGACCAGGACCGGCTTGCCGAGCTTCGTCGCCAGGTAGGAGACGAGTGCGGTCGACTCGCCAGGGAGATAGCCCGCGTGCCTGAGGCCCTCGGCGACGTCCTTCACGGATGCGGCGTGGTCCGGCATCACTCAAATATAGGGCCCGGGCCCTTAGGGTTCACGGGAGTGCCCCTTGTGTTTGCGCTCTCGTCGTCGGGGCTCGACGCGTTCTCAGCGGTGATGGCGCTCGGGCTCGTGATCGGCGTGTTCGGGCACATCTATCGCTCGCGGCCATTGATTGTGCTGGGGATCGTGATGATCGGGGCCTGCAGCGTGTACTTCGCCGTGTTCGTGGCGAAGATCCGCTAGCTGATGGGGATGTCCTGTACGTCGGCCGCCGGCTCTGGGCGGCGCTCCATGCGCTCCAGGTAGAAGTCGATCAAGGCCCGCAACGCCATCAACAGCTCGCGGAGCGCCTCGGCCACACGGCGCTGGAGCTCGGGCGGAATCAGGTCGCGGACCGACTGGATCAGCTGCGCGAGAAGCTCGAGATCTCCGTTTTCCGATGCTCGAGGTGGGGCCTGCCAGCCGGCGGGAGGGGGCTTGATCCCGGCCGCGCGGCGCGTCTCCGCCGCCGCCTCGTTGATCAGCCGCTCGGCTGCCTCCGACGCCCGGTCGAGGCGCTCCTCCAGACGCTTGAGCGCGTCGGCCCCGAGGGCGGGGTCATCCGGTCGTGGGGGATCGCTGCTCGGCATCGAAGCTCACCTCCAGCGCGCCGTCCTCGAACGTGGCTCCCGAAGGGCGAAGCGCGGCCAGCGCCGGCGGGAGCGAAATCGTACGCCGCTGCCCGTTGACGCCGACGATCAGCTCGAGCCCGGCTTGCTTGAGTGAAATGTCGCTCTTGTCCGCAAACGGCAGCTCGAGGCGCAGCCGGGCGCCGGACTCCAGCACCTCGATCTCCTGGGTGAGCCCCGTGTGCAGGATCGCCGCCGGATCGCGTCCGGAGAACAGCTCCCCGCCGAGCCGGTCGAGCATCTCCGGGCCGACGACCTCCTGGTCGAAGTAGGGCGCGCGTAGCACGGGGACGGGTGCGAACGCCGAGGACACGAGCTCGATGTGCTCCTCCTGAAGCTCTCGCCAGCCGGCGAAGTACTGGCCCACCTCCGAGGGGAAGATCCGGTTGACGATCACCGCGTCTGTGACATATCCGTACAGGTTGAGGTAGGTGAACGTGCGCATCGCCTCCCCGATCACCATCTTGTCCGGGTTCATCACGAGCCTCACCGTGCAGCGCTCCCGGTCGCGGAGGATCTCGTTCATCGCAATCAGGTTCTCCGAGAGGCGGCGGATGTCGGAGAACACCGCCTCGCTCGGCACAGAGATGTCCAGCAGCGAGCGGGCCAGGGGGCGCGCGGCGGCGATGATCTGGCGCTCGAGCGGAAAGACCTTGTCGATCCACCAGCGCGCCACGTCCGGGAACGAGAGCAGGCGCAGCGTCTCGCCGGTCGGTGCGCAGTCGACGACGATCGCGTCCCACTCGCCGATTTCGTGCTGAGACTGGAGCTGGAGCAGCGAGAACAGCTCGTCCATCCCCGGCGGGACCGTGAGCTCCTCGGCGGAGATCCGGTCGACTCCCCGCTCCATCAGCAATTCGCCAAGCCACTGTTGGACGCCTGACCAATGGCGCTCCATCTCGCGCTGGGCGTTCGACCGCTTGGCCCCAGAGGCGATCGCCGATCGCGCTCGGCTCAGGGCCGATCTCGGCCCGGAGCGAGTCGGACAGGCTCTGCGCCGGGTCCGTTGAGATCACGAGCGTGCGAAGGCCCGCGGCCGCACAAGCGCGGGCCGTCGAGGCGGCGACGGAGGTCTTGCCGACGCCCCCCTTGCCCGTGTACAGGATCGTGCGCGGCCGCATGCGCAGGCGAGTCTACGACCTGCGCAGAGCTCCACCCGGCGGTGCTACATTCGGCCGCCGTGCCGAGGAGAGCCGCACATATTCTCTGCCTGCTGGCGGTCCCGCTCGCAGCGCTCACCATCGCCGCGTGCGGGAGCAGCAGCTCCGGCTCCGCGACCGCGCTTCTGCGACAGACATTCAGCGGCTCGCACACGGTCAACAGCGGAAACCTCAACGTCAACCTGACGCTTACCCCCTCGGGATCGAGCACGCTCAAGGGGCCGATCTCGTTCACCTTCGGCGGTCCCTTCGACAGCCTCGGCAAGGGCAAGCTGCCGAAGTCGAACTTCAACATCGCGATCAGTGCGCTCGGCCACACCGGTTCGCTCGGCATCCTCTCGACCGGCACGACCGGCTACGTGACCCTCCAGGGCACGAGCTATCAGCTGCCCAGCTCAACATTCCAGCAGCTCGAGTCGAGCTTCTCCTCGCTGACCTCGTCCTCCGGCGGCGGCGCGGGATCGAGCACGCTCTCGAAGCTCGGAATCAATCCGATGGACTGGCTCGTGCATCCGACGGTCGCGGGCAGCGACAACGTCGGCGGCACGAACACGACCCACATCAAGGCTGGGATCAACGTCCAGGCGTTGCTCTCCGACCTGAACACGTTCCTCGGCAAGGCGTCATCGCTCCGAGTCTCGGGTGCGGCGAGCCTGCCGACCAGCATCTCGCCGTCCACCCAGACCCGGATCGCGGGCGAGGTTGAGCAACCTCGCGTCGACGTGTGGACCGGCGGCAGCGACAAGACGCTGCGCAAGCTGCTGCTCAGCCTGAGGCTCCCGGTCACCGGACAGCTTTCGTCTCTGCTCGGAGGGCTCAACTCGACTCAGATCAGCCTCAGCATGCAGTACGCGAACCTCAACCAGCCGCAGACGATTGCCGCCCCGACCTCGGTGGCGCCGTTCACCCAGTTCCAGACGAAGCTGCGCTCGCTGCTCTCGGCGCTGCAGAGCGCCGTCGGCGGCGCGGTGCAGGGCTCCACCGGCTCGGGCTCGAGCTCCGGCGGATCGAGCTCCGGCGGATCGAGCTCGAGCGGGTCGCCAGCTCGGGCTCCTCGAGCAACAGCGTCAGCAGGTACGGCCAGTGCCTGCAGGCGGCGGGCAACGACATCGCCAAGATGCAGCAGTGCGCTTCCCTGCTGAATAAATAGCCCGGCCGCCGTCCGGCCGGCCGGGCTATTCCTCTTCGGTGGCCGGCTCCTCGTCGAACTCTTCCTCGAGCTCCTCCTCGTGGTCGGCCAGCGCATCGGGGCGGTGGGCGATCTGGAAGGACTCGAGGAGCTCGTCGCGGCGCTGCTCGTCAACGGGAGTGTCGTCGGAGACCAGGACCCAATCGGCCCCCTCGAAGTCCTCCATGTTGAAGATCTCGGCGTCGAGCTCCGGGGAGTCGTCCACCACGACCAGCACTTCGGTCTGGGGGTTGAAGTAGGTCCCGGGACGGATAAGGAGCTCGTCGAGCTCGAAGCGGCGCGGATCTGCCATCGGCCGGGAGCGTAGCCAATCCCGCCCCGAGGGCTACAGCACGCTCAGAGACTCGATCTCGCGCTCGACCTCGGCGTCGACGTCGAGCGGCGGCTTGCCGGCCCGGGCCCGGCGGTGGTTGCGGGCGATCACGAGATCCCGGATCTCCCTTCTGAGCTCGGAATCGATTTCAGGGGCGGTGAGGCGGGCGAATTCCTGCTCGACGTCGATCGGGGGCTCCCCCCGGCGCAGACGGCGGGCATTACGGGCCTCCAGCAGCTGCCGGATCTCGGTGTCCCGTTCGAGCAGGGCGGCCGCCGAGCCCAGGCGGGGCCCGCCGGGCAGGTCGCGGTCCATCATCAGGCGGCTGCGGCCGTAGTCCTCCCAGGTCTTTCCGCTGAGCGCGAGGGCCAGCACGGCAAGGACGGCGCCGACACCGCAGACCACGAACAGCACGGGGCCAAATGCGTCCTGAAACGGGTTCACCCGCTAAGTATTGCGCGCGCAGTGGCAGTCGCGGTACCCTTTACGCACGATCATTGACTGACTAGTCAATCTATCCGCGTCGGGCATTATCCGGCGCCGCGCAGGGGACGCCCCCTCGCGGATAACCAAGGAGACTTGACAATGGTTGATTTCACGCTCACCGACGAGCAGAAGAGCATGCGCGAGATGGCGCATGATTTTGCGGAGAAGGAGATCCGCCCCGTGGCCTGGGAGTACGACAAGGAGGGAACCTGGCCCGGAGAGATCCTGGACAAAGCCTGGGAGCTCGGGCTGATGAACAACCATCTCCCGACCGAGTACGGCGGTCCGGGACTCGGCTTCCTCGACGGCGCGATCATCGAAGAGGAGATCGCCTGGGGCTGTTCGGGCATCGGCACGTCGCTCTCGTGTAACGGGCTCGCCACTGCGCCGGTGATCCTGGCCGCCTCCGACGAGATCAAGAAGGAGTACCTCGGCCGCCTGTCAGAGGCGCCGCTGCTCGCTTCGTTCTGCTTGACCGAGCCGGATGCGGGATCGGATGTCTCGGGAATGAAGACCACCGCCACGCGCAAGGGCGACAAGTGGATCATCAACGGCTCCAAGTGCTTCATCACCAACGGCGAGTACGCCAACTGGTACACGGTCTATGCCAAGACTGACAAGGAGGCGGGCCACCGCGGGATCTCGTGCTTCGTCGTCCCCCGCGACGCCGGCGTCGTGGTCGACAAGCACGAGGACAAGATGGGTCAGCGGGCCTCGAACACGGCCACGATCACGTTCCCCGACGTAGAGATTCCCGCTCGATCACCTCGTCGGCGAGGAGAACAAGGGGTTCAAGATCGCGATGATGACCCTCGACCGCACCCGCCCGGGCGTGGCCGCGATGGGTACCGGGGTGGCGCGCGCCGCGATGGAGTTCGCGATCGAGTACTCCAAGGAGCGCGTCCAGTTCGGCGTCCCGATCGCGATGCACCAGGGAATCCAGTTCATGATCGCCGACATGGCGACGAAGGTGCATCTGGCGCGGCTCGCGACCTGGAACTCGGCGGTGCTGCTCGACCAGGGCAAGCGCAACACGCTCGAGTCCTCGCACGCCAAGCGCTTCGCGGCCGACACCGCGATGGAGGTCACGACCGACGCCGTCCAGGTCTACGGCGGCTACGGGTTCATCAAGGAGTACCCGGTCGAGAAGCTGATGCGCGACGCGAAGATCCTCCAGCTGTACGAGGGCACCGCGCAGATCCAGCGGCTCGTGATCGCGCGCGAGACGCTGCTCCCGCGTCGGGCGGAGGAGCCCGCCACGGCGGCGGCCGCCGCATAGGCATCCTTTGTACCTGGCCGTGGTCTTCTGGAAGACTGCGGCCAGGTAACTCATGCTTTCGCGCATCCGCCGAGTCCCGGCCCTCTACCGCAAGCACTTCGCCGACTGCCGCAGGGAACGGCAGTTCGTATCTTCGGCATCGTTCTTCACCACATTCGCGATCGTCCGTGGGATCACCCACTCGATCCGGGCCGGGATCGGGCCGTTTCACAACATCGGCTCCGGCGGCCGCCACATCCACCACATGACGTTCGGGATCATCGGGCTGCTGGCCGTCGGCTATCTGTGGATGCTCGAGATCGGGGTGGCGACCAACCGGCGCGCCAGCTCCCGGCTGACGTCCGCCGCCTACGGCGCGGGCGCCGCGCTGACGCTCGACGAGTTCGCGCTGTGGCTGAACCTCCAGGACGTCTACTGGGCCAAGCAGGGTCGCGAGTCGATCGACGCCGTGATCCTGTTCGGGTCGTTGCTGTCGATGGGGCTGGTCGGCAGGGACTTCCTGCGCGAGCTGGCGAAGGCCGAGCAAGACCTGTAGCTGAGCGTGCGCACGCGGCCGGCTCCCTCGTCGGTCCTCGTGCCTACTCGCTCGAGCTGAATTCCCAGATCGCGATCCACATCATCAGCAGGCCGAGGCCCAGGACCACGGCTGCCTCGAGCAGTGCGGGAACGTGCCATCCCCACCAGGTGACGCCTGGATCGAGCACGTGGCGCGCGATCGGCGACACGTGCAGGTGGTCGAACACGAGCCGGCGCATCGGGTCGACGGCATAGGTCAGAGGGTCGATCCGGTTCAACACGGTCAGCCAGCCGGGGAGGCCGTTGGCCGGAAACAGTGCGCCCGAGATGAAGAACATCGGCATCACGACCATCTGCATCACGCCGAAGAAGGCCTGCATCTGCTTGATCCGGATCGCGATCATCACGCCGAACGCGGTGATCGTGAACGCCAGCAGGAGCTGAAGCCCGAAGATCCCGAGGATCAGCAGCGCGTTGTAGTGGACGTGCACCGCCGGGCCCAGCAGGATCATGATGACGCCCTGCGAGCAGGCGACGGTCGCACCGCCCAGACACTTGCCGATCACGATCGAGCTCCGGCGGACGGGGGCCACCATCATCTCGCGCAGGAACCCGAACTCCCGGTCCCAGACGATCGAGGCGGCCGAGAACATCGCGGTGAACATCACCGAGATGCACAGGATCCCCGGGTAGATGAAGGTCTTGAGGTTGACGCCGTGCGTGCCGGCGCTCGAGAGCTGCTGCAGGCCCGACCCCAGCACGAACAAGAACAGCAGCGGCTGGACGAACGTCGCCGCGATGCGGATCCGGTCGGCCTTGAAGCGGATCAGGTCGCGGCGCCAGACGATCCGGATCGCGCGTAGCTCCGAGGCGAGGCTGTGGGGCGGTACGTGGACCCTGACCGGCGCCGCGGCAGTGCGCGGCTCCTCGACTGCCGCAGTGGTCGCACTCATCGCCTGCCTCCGTGCATCATCTGCATCATCATCCGGTTGCGGTTCTTGGCCGCGTCCTCCTCGGCGTCGCGAATCGTGGTGCCGGTGTAGGACATGAACACGTCGTCGAGCGTGGGCCTCGAGACGCTCACACCCTTGATCGGAACGGGCAGCTCCGCGAACAGGCGCGGCACGAACTCCTCGCCTTGCGGCACGCCGAAGGTCACGGCCCCCTCGGCGATGACCGCCTCGATGCCGAAGCGGTCCTTGAGCGCCTCGATCGCCCGCTCGTCGTCGTCGGTGTGAATCATCACGCGGTCCTTGCCGATCTGCGCCTTCAGCCTGCCTGGCGCGTCCAAGGCGACGATCTCGCCGTGGTCCATGATCGCGATCCGGTCGCACCACTCAGCCTCGTCCATGTAATGGGTGGTCATGAAGATCGTGATCTCCTCGCGCTCCTTGAGCTCCTTGATGTACGTCCAGATCGAGCGCCGTGTCTGGGGATCGAGGCCGATCGTGGGCTCGTCGAGGAACAGGACCCGCGGTGAGTGCATCATGCCGCGGGCAATCTCGAGCCTCCGGCGCATGCCGCCCGAGTATGTGCCGACGGGGGAGTCCTTTCGCTCCCAGAGGCCGACCATCTCGAGCACCTGCTGCATTCGCGGCTTGACGAGGTTCCGCTCAAGCCCGTACAGCTCGGCGTGCAGCCGCAGGTTCTCGACCGCGCTCAGGTAGTTGTCCAGCGTCGGGTCCTGGAACACGAGCCCGATGTTGCGGCGGACGTCGTCGCGTTCCTTGACCACGTTGTGGCCGGCGACGCTCGCGAACCCCTCGGTCGGCTTCACGAGCGTGCACAGCATGTTGATCGTGGTGGTCTTGCCGGCGCCGTTCGGCCCCAGAAAGCCGAACACCTCGCCGGTCGCGACCTGGAAGTCGACCCCCTTGACGGCCTGGACCTGGTCGAAGTGCTTGACCAGGCCGCGGACGACGATTGCCTGGTTGGGCGCCGAGCCGGCGCCGTTGGTGGCGCCGGCGTTGGCGGTCTCAGAGATCATTTGCAATGCAAATAATACGTGGTCAGACCTCTTCGGCCTCATCCTCGGCCAGGATCCGGTAGAGCTTGCGCCGAGCGTCCTTGAGCGTCTCGATCGCCTTGGCGATCTGCGCCTCGTCGCCCGACTGCATCACGTGGGCCGATGCCCGCGCGATCTCCGGAAGCAGATGGCGGAGTTGCCGGCCGGGATGGTCTTCCTCCTCCTGGGTCTCCCAGGGGGGCGTCTCGGTCTCGGCGCTCTCCACGTACTCGCGACCCTGATCGGTGAGCTCGAACAGCTTGGCGCCTTCTCGCTCGGTCGCCCTGACGAGCCCCTCATCCTCGAGCTGGCTGAGGATGGGATATACCGAACCGGGACTCGGCCGCCAGCTTCCGTCGCTGCGCTCCTCGATCGTCTGCATCAGCTGATACCCGTTGCGGGGCTCCTCGGCGAGCAGCATCAGCAGCGCCATCCGGACATCCCCGCGCCGGCGGCGAGCTCGGCCACGGCCATGGGGCGGGCCGAAGAACACGCCGGGCGCGCCGAACGGCGGACCGCCTCTGCCACCGAACTCGTCGAAGTGGTGACGGCGCCCTCGTCCCCGCCCGCGGCCCTTGCCAGGACCCTTGCCGGCAGCGGCGAAGCGCCAGTTTGCTCCTGCGGGCCAGTCGCCCGCGTAGAAGACGTTTTCCATCGTTGATCCCTCCTAATGGGTTCTTGGATAACGATGTATAACGATATATCGTTGACTGTCGTTTGTCAAGAGGGTGGGTGCGGGCCGTTCCGGCATGCGGGTGCGCTTTTCGCTGCCCGCGTCGCCGGGCGGCTCTGGACGCGACGCATGCCGGAACGGCGCCGGCACCCACGCCACTCAGCCGGCCCCCTGCTACCGGATTACTCCTCGCCGTCGGACCCGCCACCGCCCCGACGGCTACGGATCCAGTCTGCGGCCTGCTCGGCGACGCCGCCGATCTGGGAACCCAGGTTGGCGATGTTGTCGCCAGCCTCGCGGAAGATCGTGCGGAAGCGCTCGGCGTAGTACTCGAACGCGTCACCCGCCTCGGCGCGCACATCGGTTTCCTGGTCGCGCGTGCGGTATTCGCCGCGCACGATCCGGTCGTAGTCGCCGTCCTGCACCCACTTCATCACCTCCGACACCCGTCTGACCGCGTAGGAATGGGTCTGACCGATCTCGTTGAAGAAGCGGCGCACCCGGTCCGAGGGGTCATCCCAGCTCTCGTACTCCATCGCCTGGGCCATGAACGCGTCGAGGTTGAGGTCATCGACGGGCAGGCCTCCGGCCATCACCATCAGCGTGCTGCAGACGATTCTTGGATCGCGAACCGCGAGCGTTGACGCGCGATCACAGCTCAGCTCGGCGGCGCGGTACCACTCGAGCAGCACCGCTCTAACCGCCCGGAATGGGATCCCGAGGAAGAATGGGAGCCCATTGCCCACGCTGAGGAGGATGTTGAGCGCGGTCATGTACACGACGTGGTCGGAGAGGATGTGACCGAGCTCGTGCGCGACGATCACCCGCTGCTCGCCGGCCCTGAGGCGTTCGAGGAGCTGCGAGTCGATCACGATCATCGGCTTTCCGGACCCGACAGCCTGCGCGCCGCCGAGCACCGGCGTTGAGACATACAGGTCGTAGATCTCGGGCATGTCGAGCACGTGCGAGACGCCTTTGTGCGCGGTCCAGAGCTCAGGCAGCTGCTGGTCTGAGACCTTGATCGAGTTGCCGAGATAGAACTGGCGCAACGCACGCTCATAGCGCCACTCGATCAGCTTGCGCACGGCGGTCTCGAGCATCGGGATCGCCTTCAGTGCTGCTGTCGCCGCCCGGTCGGCCGGATGCTCGTACGCCTTCGAGGAGATGTTGGCGTACGGCTCGATGCTCTCCGGCAGGTTGTCCGGCATGGGTCCGACGGAGCCTAGTCCTGGAGCCCCGGAAATGCGAGCGATAATCGCCCGATGCGGGTGGTGAGCGACGTGGCGACGTTTCCCGGGACCGTGCACGAGGCGGAGACGGTCTGGTACGACACCGAGCGGTGGCCGGGCTGGGTGGACGGACTGGACCGCGTGGAAGCCGTGGGCCGCGGCTGGCCCGCGGTTGGGGGCAGCGTGACCTGGGCATCGGGCCCTGCGGGCCGGGGGCGGGTGAGCGAGCGCGTCGAAAGCTACGAGCAGCTCCGCGGCCAAACGGTGGACGTCGAGGACGATTCGATTCGTGGACGACAGGCCGTGACGTTCACGCCCGAGGACGAAGGCGTGACGGTCGAGCTCAGCCTGGAATACGAGATCAAGCAGCGTTCGCCGCTCACCCCGCTGGTCGACCTGTTGTTCATCCGGCCCGCGTTCCGGAACTCGATCAGGGCCACGCTGTACCGATTTGGGGTCGAGCTGGCGACCGCGCGAGAGTCCCGGGACCGCTAGCGTTGCGGCCATGTTCGTGTTCAAAGCCGCCGTCGTCGGAGCCGGCACGATGGGAGGGGAGATCGCTCAGGCGATCGCGAATGCGGACATCCCCGTCGTGCTCAAGGACGTCACGATTGAGTTTGTGGAGCAGGGCCTCGAAAAAGCCCGCTCGCTGTGGCAGGGCCGGGTCGACGCCGGCAAGCTCGAGGAGGCAGAGCGCGATCGCAAGCTCGCTCTGATCGGCGGCACCACCTCATACGAGGGCTTCGGCGACGTCGACTTCGTGATCGAGGCCGTACCGGAGCGGATGGAGATCAAGCAGGCGGTGTTCTCGGAGCTGGACGAGGTCACGCCCGGGCACGCGATCCTGGCGTCCAACACCTCGTCGCTGTCGATCACCGAGATGGGGGAGGCGACGAGCCGGCCGGAGAAGGTGGTCGGCTTTCACTTCTTCTATCCGGCGTCCGTGATGCGGCTGATCGAGGTGATCGAAGGCGACGACACATCCCCGGAAACGGCGCAGGCCGCTGCCAACTTCGCCCAGGCGATCCGCAAGCTGCCGATCGGCTGCGGGGAGGCTCCCGGGTTCGTCGTCAACCGGATCCTGAACTCGAGCGTGTCGGAGCTGTGGCGCTACCAGGAGGAGTCGGGCGCCGACATCAAGGAGCTCGACAAGATCGTCGCCGACTCGAAGGCCGCCCCGATGGGTCCGTTCTTCCTCACCGATCTGCTCGGCTTGGACACGGTGCTGCACGTGGCCGAGCACCTGCGGGAGTCCTACGGCGAGCGCTTCTACGTCCACAAGGGGATGCAGGAGCTCGTCGCAGCGGGCAACCTCGGCGCGAAGACCGGAAAGGGGTTCTATGAGCACGGAGGCTGACCGGGGGAGCGGGGCGGCGGAAGCGGGAGCGACGGCGGTGGCCGAAAACGCCGCCGCGCTCGTGGATCGCTTCACGCTGAAGGCCCTGGTCGAGAGCTGTCTGGTGCTCGAGGAGGGCCTCGCCTCGATGCGGGAGATCGACCTCGGGATGATGGCCGGCGCCGGGATCATGCCGCCGCCCTTCGCGCGCGCGGACCAGACAGGACTTGACGAGATCCTCGCAAAGCTCGAGCAGGCCGCTCGGGAATGGGGCCATAACTTCGAGCCGCCGACGATTCTCAAACGGCTGGTCACCCAGGGCCGCCTCGGGGTGAAGACCGGGCAGGGATTCTTTCCCTACGCTCGGCCCGACGCCGGCTGGGACGAGAGTCCCGTAAAGCTGGAGACCCGGGGGGAGACGGCGATCGCATGGATCGATCGTCCTCCGGCGAACTCGATCTCCCCCGAGGTCGTCGACGCGCTGGGGCGCGTCTGGGACAGCGTTCAGGGGAAGGCGCGGGCGCTCGTGTTCGCGTCGGCCAACCCGATGCTCTTCTGCGCCGGCGCGGACATCAAGTCGTTCACGAAGATGGATGCGGCGGCCGGGAAGGCCCTGGTGGACCAGATGCACGGCCTGCTGCGGTCGATGGAGGGCTCCTCGATTGTCACGATCGCGGCCGTCAACGCCGGCGCGTTCGGAGGC
The DNA here is from genome assembly GCA_963822725.1 of uncultured Actinomycetes bacterium. Taxonomy (GTDB): domain Bacteria; phylum Actinomycetota; class Thermoleophilia; order Solirubrobacterales; family Solirubrobacteraceae; genus Palsa-465. The sequence goes on along the minus strand of CAWGIR010000004.1, from coordinate 1,514,237 downwards.
GGATGCGAGCTGGCGATGGGATGCGACTTCCGGATCGGCGCGCAGTCCGCGAGCTTCGGTCAGCCCGAGATCAACCTCGGGATCATCCCCGGCTTCGGCGGCACCCAGCGTCTGCCCCGGCTGGTCGGCGAAGCGAAGGCGCTCGAGATGAACCTGGTCGGGGATGCGATCTCGGCCGAGGAGGCGTATGAGTACGGCCTCGTGGCAAGGGTGGTGCCGGACCACGAGCTGCTCGATACCGCTCTGCAGTGGGCACGCAAGCTCTCGGGACAGGCGCCATTGGCGATCGAGCAGATCAAGCGCGTCTCGGGCGCCGGCGATCTGGACGCGGGGGTCGAGGCCGAGAAGGAGGCCTTCGGGACCGTGTTCGGCTCGGAGGACGCGCGCGAGGGAATCGCCGCGTTCGTCCAGAAGCGCTCGGCAAGATTTCAAGGCAAGTGAGCGCCGAGCAGCTCGCCGCCCTGATCCGCGAGGCGGAGTCGGTCGTCGCGCTGACCGGCGCCGGGATCTCGGTTCCCTCGGGGATCCCCGATTTCCGCTCGCCGGGCACAGGGCTGTGGGAGAAGGTCGATCCCATGGAGGTGGCCCACATCGAGGTCTTCACCCGTGATCCGCAGCGGTTCTGGTCCTTCTACGGGCAGCGCTTCCAAACGCTGGACGACAAGCGTCCCAACCGCGCCCACGAGGTGCTCGCGGAGCTGGAGCAGGCCGGGATGCTCGACGCCGTGATCACCCAGAACATCGACCGCCTCCACGCGCGGGCCGGCTCGCGGGAGCTGATCGAGGTTCACGGCACGATCGCCCATTCCTCGTGCCTGCGCTGCCGGTCGCAATATCCGCTCGACGACGTGCGCTCGCGGCAAGCGCTCGCAGCGGATGGGGTGCCGCGGTGCGAATGCGGACAGGCGCTGAAGCCAGACGTCGTCCTGTTCGGCGAATACCTGCCCGTGGACGCTATCCGTCGAGCGGATGAGCTCGCGGCTGCGGCGGACTTGATGCTCTGCATCGGGTCCTCGCTCGAGGTCTACCCGGTGGCCGAGCTGCCCCTGCGGACGCTGGCGGCCGGCGGACGGCTCGCGGTCGTGACCAAGGGCGCCACACCGTTCGACTCACGGGCCACCGTCCGCCTCGACGGCGATGTGGTCGAGGAGCTCGAGGCCGTGGCCCGGGCCCTCGGCCTGGGGCGCTAGGCGTTTGCGACCGCTCGCGCCCGCAGCGCGGCCTCGATGCGCGACAGCGTGAACGCCACCGCTTCGCACTCCTCCGAGGACAGCGGGCCCGCGAGCGCGGTCTGAGCGGCCGCGGCGATCGTCTCGCGCTGGTCTCGTAGCTCGTCCAGTCTCCGAGCGAGGGCCGTGGCGGCGGGATCGGACTGAAGCTCGGCCAGCGCCGCGTCGAGCGCCACCAGCACCTGGAGGGCCGCTTCGCGGTCACGACCGTGGTCGAGGTCGAGGCGGCCACGGAGTGCCAGCTCCTCGCAGGCGAGCGCCCGCTCGCGAGCCCCGAGTACGGCCGCGAGCCGTGCCTGCGGCTGAAGCACCTTGGAGCGAGGCTGGCGCCCCTTGGCGGGCAGCAGCTCGCGGGCGTCCGTCCACAACCCGTCGGCGACCTGTTCGCCGGCACCGAAGCCGAGCCGGGCCACCAACGCGTGCCGGCGACCGACGGGATGAACGTATGGATCGGCGGTGACCAGCCTGAAGGCGTGCAGCGCCCGGTTCAGGATCTCGATGCCCGCGTCCAGCTCGGCCTCCCCGGCGGTCCCAAGCCAGGCCCGGGCGTCGGACTCAGCAGCGAAGGGCTGCCCGACCTCGATCACCGTCGCTCTGCCGGTGGCTACGGGCGTTGGCTCAGGCTCTACTTCAACCTGACGCTTACGCTTGGTCTGGAAGCGACGCCGTTCTGGGGCCCCGAGCGTGGCCAGCACGAGGACGTGCTCCGGGCGCGCATCGGCAACCCCGTCGGTATCCCTGAGCAGATAGCGGCCGTCGGGCGGGCCGAGTGTCCACGGATACTCGACCTGGACGAACCGAAACAGGGGCTTGCCGGCGGCCGTGGGCTCAGTTCCCGGGCTCGCCGTCGACTCAGTGCCCGACTTTGATCGCGTACTGGGAGGGGGCGATGGGGACGACCGGCTCGGGGAGCTGCCCGATGCGCTGGATGAGCTGCACCCATTGGTTCGGCTTGAGGATGTTCTGCACCTGCTGGGCCAGCTTCTTGTTGTTGCCGAACTGTGGCGTGTAGGTGATCTGGAGGCGGTTGGCGTGATCGGGAAGGGCGAGCGTGTTCTGCTGGCCCTTGTAGCTCATCGTGCTGATGATGTCGTCGGGCTGGAAGGTGCCCTGAAGCGTGAGCAGCCGTCGTATCGTGATGTCAGTGATCGACCCGGGGCCTTGATGGCCGAGGATCGGGATCCCGTTGATCTTGGAGATGTCGACCGAAGCGCCGGTCTTGCCCTCGGGGTCGACGCCGTTTGACGCGTTCTGGCTGGCGCCGCACACGAGCCCTGACACGGTGGGGTCAAGGCCCGAGGCTGACAGGAACTCGATCACGGCCAGGATCCGGCGGTCGACGAGCCCGGCCTGGACGTCGCGCTGCCCGCAGCCGTAGACCTGGACGTGCGGGTCTTCCAGCACCTGGTTTTGCAGCTGCTCCTTTGACTCGAGCAGGATCTGCCCGACGGAGGGGTTCTTGCCGATGAACGGATTCACGCCAGCCGCCCGGTAGACCGCGGTGGCCTCGAGCAGCTTCCAGCCGTCGAGGATCGGCTTCGGATCGACGTACGGGGCGGTCTTGCCGGCCGGCTTGATCATGAACTCGAGGTGCGAGGCACGGGTGGCGGTGTTCGGGCCGATCCGGCCCAGGATCGTGCCCGCAACCACGGTCGCGCCGGTCTTCAGCGGCTTGAGCGTGTACTGGTTGCGGCCCAGGTGCAGGACATCGGAGAAGTAGTTCTGGAAGTTCTGGATCTGCTGCGCGGCGGACTGGAGCTGCTGGGAGCCGCCGGCCTGGTAGGAGGCGGTACGCGACGGATAGGCGAACAGCCGCTCCTTGACCTGCGGGGCTTGAGATCGTGGTCTCTGCCGGCGCTGGTGTTGGTGACCGGCGAGCGCTGATCGGCGCGGCGGCCTTGACCTTCGCGTTCGCCTGCTTTGTGGTCGGAACGGCCCGGGCTGCCTGTGCGCCCGCCGAGGCGGGAGCGCTCGGCTTCGGCGTCTGCTGGGAGCCCGCCGACGCCGGCCCGGTCGGCTTGGGGGCGGTCTTGGCGGAGAGCTCCTTGGCGATCTGCGCCGCGGTCACGTGCACCGCCTTCGGTACCGGGTACTTCGAGGGGACCGACCCCAGATTCGCGTACGTGTAGACGTTGCCGTTTGAGTCCTGGAGCTGGATGTAGCGGCCCCACTGCTGGTTCTGGCCCATCCCGACGACCTTGCCGTCGTTGACGGCGATCGCCGGCGAGTTCTGCGCGGCGTAGATCGCGACCGCCTTCTGGGAGGGGTTGGACTCGATCGGCACCGCCGCGTTGCCCTTCTTCACCCGGCGAGTCGCGAGCTGCTCGACGTAATCGTCGGCGTACTTGGCCTTCGCCGCGACCGGGAAATGACCCTCGACCAAACCGGACAGCGCGCCGATGAACTGGGAGGGCAGGCCGCCGATCAGCTTCGCGCGCAACAGCACCGACTGCACGTACCAGCTGGCGTGGTTGTAGGCGAAGATCGCCTGGCTGACGTTCTTCGAAGCGCCCGCCGCCTGCAGATACCGGGCCGCGGTGAAGATCGCATCGACCGGGTTGTACGGATCCGCGATCCCGTTCCCCGTAGCTGCGACCGCGTAGCGCTTCCACGTCGAGGGGAGGAACTGCATCCACCCCACCGCGCCCGCGCTCGAGGACACGACAGGTTCCGCCCGTAGTCGGTCTCGATCTCGTTGATCGCCGCCAGCACCTGCCACGGCACGTCGTACTCGATCCCCGCCGCCTGATAGATCGGCAGCAAGAACGGCGGGATCTGGAAGCTGTCGATGAAGAAGTTCGGCACCCCCAACGGCGCCGCGCCCGGCAGCGAAAACGAATACGTCGGATTCGCCGCCGACGGCACCCCACCAGTGCCACGCAACGTCGCCGGCTTGGATGACTTCTTGGTCTTAGGTTGCTGAGCGCTGACGCCGCCGCTGCCGTTCGACTTCGACTTCGACTTGCTCGACTTCTTGCCCGGCTTATGCGAGGAGGACTTCTGCTTCTTCGACCCGCCACCGGACTTCGGTGCAGAGCTCCGCGACGACGTGCTCGTCTGCTGCGTCGAGGTGCTGGTCGTGGGGGTCGGCCTGGAGGTCGTCGGCGTGGTCGTCGTGGTGGTCGAGCTCGGCGCGCACGACTCAGTGACCCCGATCACGCCCACGTGAACCGGCAGAGAAATCTGAGACAGCGGCGTCCCAGGCGGCACATTCACGGTGAACGACAGATGACCGCCGCCGATCAGCGTCACCGTGATCACGCACGAGTCGGCCGAAGCGGTCGGAATCGCGGCGACGCCAAGCATCGGCGAGCGCCGGCCGCCACCGCCCACCACCAGTTTTCGACTCCTCAACACTGTGGTGTGTCTCCTCCCGCCATTCAGCCGAGCAAGCCGCCTGCGCCGCGATCAGATGGCGGCGTCGGCGGGACGCTACTGGCTGACACCGTTGTTTGCAACGGTGAACTGTTCGTTGGGGACATGTCGTGTTGATCCAAGCCGCCAGGTGCCGCAAACTCGCAGCATCCTGGAGCCACCGGCCCGTCCAGAAGCAAGGGCCACCGCAAGCACTATCGGCGTGCCGGTGGACGAACTGTAGCTGCCCGTCCAGATCGACGTGGCCCTCAAGCTCGAGTAGAGCGTTACGTCAGGCGCCGGGTCGCTGAAAGCGCTCCCCGCGGGTAGAGTGGCTGCCCGAAACCTGGACGCTCGGAGGCGGACTAGATCATGAGCGAAGACAAGGGCTTGCGGGACCGCGTGGTCAAGGAAGGAGAGGAGGCGATCGGGAAGCTGGCCCAGGAGCTGCTGGACAATCCCGTCGTCAGCGGCGCCCTGTCGGCGGCGTTCGAGACGCGCGAGCGCGCGATGCGGGCTCAGGAGCTCGCGATGGGCGCGCTGAACCTGCCGTCGGCCAGCGATCTGGAGCGTCTGACGCGACGCCTGCGGAGCGTCTCGCAGCGGCTAGAGGGGATCGAGGACGGACTCGACCGGCTCGAGCAGCGGATCGAGGGGCTCGGCAGCTCGACGGCGATCGAGAACCGCCTGGCGGCGATCGAGGAGAAGCTCGACCGGATCGAGTCGGCGCCCGCCTCTTCGAGCTAGCTCAGGGCCTCCGCCGCCAGGAGGCCGGCGCGGCGCTCGGCATCCTGTAGGGCGTCGGGTTCGATCCGGGTTCGCGTCGGCAGGATCAGATCGGAGACGATCAGGAGCGACGCGGCCTGAAGCCCGCGCTCGGCGGCGAGCGCGAACAGAGTGGTGGTCTCCATGTCCAGGGCCTGGGCGCCGTCGACGAGGGCGGCGTCGGCGTAGAAGAGGTCGGTGGAGGCAACACGTGCGGGCGTCAGCGGGCCGGCCGCGGCGAGCGCCTCGGCCAGGACGGGATCCGGTGCGACGCTGCTCCCGGCCCCAAGCGCGCGGCTTGTCCCGTCGGTCACCAGGGCCTCGGTGATCCTCAGGAGTTCGCCGAGTCGCGAGGCCTCGGTCGAGCGCGCCGCAGGTGCCGACGCGGATGAACCGTCGTGCGCCGAGCTCGGCCAGCTCGGTGATCACGATCGCGGCGCTCGGGCCGCCCATGCCGGTGCTCTGGATGCTGAGCGGGGCACCGTCGGCGGCCGTGCCCGTGTAGCCCCATAGGCCGCGGTTGTGGTTGAACATCTTCGGCTGCTCGAGCAGCACGTCTGGCCAGCAGCAGCGCGCGGCCCGGATCGCCCGGAAGCAGCACTCGCTCGGCGAGCGGGGCGGTCGGATGTAGGTGGACCGGCACGGGCTGATTATGGTGATCGGACGTCTACCGCCCGAGCGGGCACCGTTACACTGCGCGCGCCATGTCGAGCGACCGCGAGACCTCGGGCTTCAAGTCCGCGGCCGAATTCGTTGAGGTGATGGACCAGACGTTCGCGCTGATGAGCGATGACCCCGACATGGGGCCGAAGCTGCGCGACGCCGACACGCCCGCAGCGGTTCGAGTTCCCCGACTTCGATCGCGTGGTCAACATCAGGGCCGGTCGGGCCCGATGAGCCCAATCTCGTCTGGGAGTGGACCGACGAGATCGACTGGGAGCCGAGGGTGAAGATGTCGATGAGCTCCGAGATCGCCAACCGCTACTTCCAGGGCAAGGAGAACGTGGCGATCGCGATCGCCCGGCGCCGGATCAAGGCCGGTGGCGACGTGCGCGCGGCGCTTGCAGATCATCCCGATCACCAAGCCGCTGTTCGCGCGCTACCGCGAGATGATCACGGCGGATTATCCGCACCTCGCGGACTAGCGAGCCGTTTTGCTTCGCTCGCCTCTATTGACAGGCGCACCGCGGGCGAGTAGACCTACGGGCAACCCAAAGCACGGCAACAGGCCGGAGCGTGGGCGCGCCCGATCCCGGTGTGCGCGCTGCGAGGCGCCGCTGCATTTCGCAACGAACGCCGACGGCCGAGGCAGCGGGCCGTATTGCCCGCAGGCGGCGGGACTTCGCCCCTCAACGAGGTCCCGCCGCTGTTCATGTCAGGGCCCTGTGGGACGTTCGGCCGACAATGGACCTGTGCCCGGGATTTCGCTGAAGGAGGCCGCCAGCCAGGTCGGCGTATCGCCGGCGACGCTTCGGCGCTGGCAGCAGCAGGGCCTGATCCCCCAATACGACGGCGACGGCTGGAACGGTCCCGCGATCAGCCACGCCCGTGTGGTCGCGCGCATGCGCGCGCGCGGGCCACTCTCTCGAGGAGATTCGCAAGGCCAGCGAGGAGGGGCGGCTCGCGTACGCGTACGCCGATGTGCTGTTTCCGGACTCCGACCATCGGTACACGCTCGCGCAGGCGGCGCGAGAGCCGGGCTCGAGCCGGCGCTGATCGAGCGGATCGTGACGGCCGATCGGGTTCCCGACCCAGGCCGACTCGGTCAGCAGAGGAGGACGTGCAGCTGATGCGCTACGCCGCGGCGGCGCTGGAGGCCGGTTTTCCGCTCGTGGCGATGCTCCAGCTGATCCGCGTCTACGGCCAGGCGCTGGCACAGATCGCCGATGCCGAGGTGCGGCTGTTTCACCTCTACGTGCACGAGCCGCTGATGCGCTCCGAGGCCGAGCAGGCGTGGAGGTCGCCGAGCAGATGGAGGACCTCTCCAAGATGCTGCTGCCGCTGTCCTCCCCGGTCATGGACCAGATCCATCAGCGCTACCTCCAGCACTTCATCGAGCAGGACATCGTCGGCCACATGGAGTCCGATCTCGACGAAGCCGAGGTGGACCTGGGACGGATGCGGGTGGCGATCGCGTTCGCGGACCTGACCGGATATACGCGCCTGACCGAGGAGGCGGGGGAGCTCGAGGCGCTCGACGCCGTCGAGCGGTTCGTCGAGGCGGTGGAGGTCACGCTGCCCGAGTCGGCCCGCGTCATCAAGATGATCGGCGATGAGGTGATGGTCGTCGGCTCTGACCCCTCGGCGCTGATCGACTGGGCTGTCGGCTTCCAGCGGCTCCAGGCAGACCGACCGCTGCCTCGGATCGGGATCCATTACGGCGAGGCGCTGTACCGCGACGGCGACTACTACGGGCGCGACGTCAACATCGCCGCCCGGATCGCGGCCCGCTCGGCGGGCGGTGAGGTGCTCGTGACGAGGCCGGTGGTCGAGCACGCCGGCCCGCACCTGGAGTTCGACAGGATCGGCGAGATCATGCTGAAGGGCTTCAACGAGCCGACCGAGATGTTCCTCGCGCGCGGGAAGGAGAACGGTGAAGCCGGTTGAGATGATCGAGGCCGTTCGGGCGGAGGGCCTGTTGGCGCAGGAGCGCCCGGTCGTCGTCCTGCTCTCGGGCGGGCGCGACTCGACCTGCCTGCTGGACGTGGCCGCGGGGATCGCCGGTGCCCGCGTCGTCCGGGCCCTGCACGTCAACTACGGCCTCCGAGCGGAGGCCGATGAGGACGAGCGCCATTGCGCGGCGCTCTGCGAGCGGCTGGGGGTGCGGCTGGAGATCCTGCGGCCGCAGCGGCCCGGGCGCGGCAATCTGCAGGCGTGGGCTCGCCGCGAGCGCTACGAGGCGGCCGAGTCGATCGCGAATGGGGGCGAGGTGGCGGCGGGCCACACGGCGACCGACCAGGTGGAGACGATCCTGTACCGGCTCGCGTCCTCGCCCTCCCGGCGCGCGCTGCTGGGGATGAAACCCAGGGAGGGGCACCTGGTGCGCCCGCTGCTCAGGTTCACGCGCGAGGACACCGCGGACTACTGCCGCGAGCGCGGGCTGGCGTGGCGCGAGGATGAGAGCAACGAGGACTCGGGGTACGCTCGCAATCGCATTCGGGCGGAGCTCGTGCCGGCGCTCAAACGGATCCACCCGGCGGCGGAGGGAAATGTGCTGGCGGTGGCGTCGATTCTGCGCGACGAGGCCGAGATGCTCGACGCGCTGGTCGAGGAAACGGTGGGTGGCGCCTCGTCGGTGGAGCTGGTGCGCCTGGGGGAGCTGCCGGTCGCGCTCCAGCGGCTGGTCGTGCAGCGTCTCGCGGACGAGGCCGCCGGTGGACCGGCACCGGGCGTCGCCCGCCGCGTCGAGGAGATCACCGCGATGGGGGCGACCGCAATGCTCGACCTCCCGCACGTCCGCGCCCGTACGGTGCGGGGCACGTTGAAGTTCGAGAGACTGCGCGCGTGAGCGAGGACTGACACAGATCGGGGAGATCCTCGTCCCCGCCGACGATCTGGCTCGGCGGGTTCGCGAGCTGGCGGCCGAGATCTCGCGTGACTATGCGGGCAGAGATCTCGTCCTGGTCGGGTGTGCTCAAGGGCGCCGTGTTCTTCCTCTCGGACCTGATGCGTCACCTCGACGTGCCGTGCGAGCTCGACTTCATGGCCGTTGCCTCGTACGGATCGGCCACCAAGTCCAGCGGCGTTGTCCGGATCCTGAAGGACCTCGACGCGGTGATCGAGGGCCGCGATGTGCTGATCGTCGAGGACATCGTCGACTCGGGCCTGACGCTCCAATACCTGCTTCGCAACCTCGGCGCGCGCAATCCCGGCTCGCTCGAGGTCTGTGCGCTGCTGATCAAGCCGGAGCGCCGCAAAGTGGATCTACGGACCCGATACGTGGGGTTCGAGATCCCGAACCGGTTCGCGATCGGATACGGGCTTGACCTCGCCGAGCGCTATCGCAACTTGCCATACGTGGCGGCGTTGAAGGAATGAAAGCGGGAATGCAGGCCCCTAACCGATGCTACGCTTGATTTTTCCCTGTCCCAGCTGGGCGCGCCGGAGGCGCGAAATTTCTTAGATGAGCAGGTTCTTCAAGAGTGCCGCCTTCCCGATTTTGATCGTGGTTGTGCTCGCGTTCTTCGCTCAGAAGCTGATCGGCACGGCAAGCCACGGACCGACGCCGACATTCGGCACGCTGTTGACCGATCTGGGTTCCGGACAGATCAAAAGCCTGTCGGTGCACGTCTCCGACAACACGGTCAACGCGACCACCACCGCCGGCCAGCATTTCACGGTCGGCTATCCCGACCAGTACGCCCCGCAGCTGATCAGCAAGGTCCAAGCCGCAGGACTGGGCGACAAGTTCAACATCATCGGCAAGCAGTCAAATGGCTGGCTCTCGCTGCTGACCTACATCCTGCCGTTCGTGATCTTCATCGGGTTCTGGATCTTCCTGATGAATCAGGTCCAGGGCGGCGGCTCGAAGGTGATGTCGTTCGGCAAGTCGCGCGCCAAGCGGATGTCCGTAGACAGTCCAAAGATCACCTTCCGGGATGTGGCCGGGGTGGACGAGGCGGTCGAGGAGCTGCACGAGATCAAGGAGTTCCTCGAGAACCCGAAGAAGTTCCAGGCCCTCGGGGCCAGGATCCCGAAGGGCGTGCTCCTGTACGGGCCGCCCGGCACCGGCAAGACGCTGCTGGCGCGCGCGGTCGCCGGCGAGGCCGGCGTGCCGTTCTTCTCGATCAGCGGGTCGGACTTCGTCGAGATGTTCGTCGGCGTCGGCGCCTCGAGGGTGCGTGACCTGTTCGAGCAGGCCAAGCAGAACTCCCCCTGCATCATCTTCATGGACGAGATCGACGCGGTCGGACGCCACCGGGGCGCCGGCTTGGGCGGCGGCCACGACGAGCGTGAGCAGACGCTCAACCAGCTCCTCGTGGAGATGGACGGGTTCGAGATGAAGGACAACATCATCTTGATCGCCGCCACCAACCGTCCCGACATCCTCGATCCGGCTTTGCTGCGCCCGGGGCGCTTCGACCGCCAGATCGTTGTCGACCGGCCCGACCGGATCGGCCGCAAGCGGATCCTCGAGGTCCACACGCGCGGCAAGCCGCTCGCGCGGGAGATCGATGTCGACGCGCTCGCCGGCCAGACCCCGGGCTTCACCGGCGCCGATCTGTCAAACCTGGTGAACGAGGCGGCGTTGCTCGCCGCCCGCAACGGCAAGCGCGAGATCACCCAGGACGAGCTCGAGGAAGGGATCATGCGCGTGATCGCGGGTCCCGAGAAGAAGACTCGCGTGATGTCAGACAAGGAGCGGCGGATCACCGCCTTCCACGAGATGGGCCACGCGATCGTCGGGCACTACCTCCCGAACGCCGACCCGATCCACAAGATCTCGGTGATCTCCCGGGGCCAGGCGCTCGGTGTGACGATCTCGCTGCCCGGCGAGGACAAGTTCCTCACGACCCGCGCGGAGCTGCTCGACACGATGGCCATGACCCTCGGTGGTCGCGCCGCCGAGGAGATCGTCTTCGGCGAAATTACGACCGGCGCCGCCAACGACCTGGAGAAGGTCACGGCCACCGCGAAGCAGATGGTGATGCGGTTCGGGATGTCCGAGAAGCTCGGCCCGCGCGTGTTCGGCCACGAGCACTCGCAGCCCTTCCTGGGCCGCGAGTTCAGCTCCGAGCCCGACTACTCGGACGAGATCGCGCGGGAGATCGACGATGAGATCCGCCGCGTCGTCGAGTCCTCGCACGTCCAGGCCAAGAGCATCCTGACCGAGCGCCAGGGTTCGCTCGAGAAGCTGGCCGAGATCCTGATCAAGCGCGAGACGATCGAGCGCGAGCAGTTCGAGGCCCTGCTCGAGGGCCAGACCGAGTCCGAGGTCTTCGGCTCCGAGGCCCCGCCTCCGCCCGAGGTCCCGATCCCGCCGGCGCCGTCCGCCGAGCGCGGCCGGTCCTCGGATCTGCCCAGGCCGCTGCCCCGACCTGGATTCGCAGCCGACTAGCGCTAGCCAGGTGGCGGCAGCGCCGCCACGGCGACATCTCGGCTTACGCGGCCGATCTCGTCCGGCACGTGCGAGAGGTGCACGTTGGCGGTGAAGCCCATCGGGGCGTCGAGCGGGCGGAAGAAGTCGTCGTAGTGGGTGGGGACGACCGTCTGCGGCTCGAGGCGGCGGAGGATGCGCTCCCAGTAGCGCTCGGTGAACCCGCGGCCCGCGACGCCGGCCAGGAAGTAGTCGACGCCTCGCGCCCGCACGGCGTCGTCGATCAGGTTGGCGCTTCCCTGGTGGTAGAAGGTCTTGCCCGCGACGTCGATCTGGATCCCCCACACCTGACCGCACTTGTACGCGCCCGGGGTCAAGGCGTCGAGATGCTCGCAGGTGAGCTCGCCGGCGAACGGGACCGCGAGCCCGAGGATCAGCTTGGAGTGCAGGCTCGGCGTGAAGCTCACGACGAACGGGCCGAGCTCGTAGGTGCGGTGGGGCTCGACCTCGACGGCCTGCTCGGCCAGCCCGTGAGCGGCCATCAGCTTGACGAGCGACGCTGAGCCGTACGCGCGACAGCCGAAGCGCTTGGCGATCGCCGGCGCGTCGACGGCGTGGTCGAAGTGCGTGTGGCCCACCAGCACACCGACCACTCCGCCCGACGCCCTTATGTAGCGGTCGACCATGGCGGGGTCCGGCAGCGAGGGCGTCCGGCGCAGCACGGCGCCCAGCGGCACCCGGGAGACGTACGGGTCGATGAACACGGTCGAGCCCTCGTAGGACATGCGGTACCCGGAGACCCCCAGCCACTCGAGCTCGAGGCCGGCGGGAAGATCGAGCGGCCGCGCTTGGAGCTCGGCCAGCGCTTGTCCGTCATCGCGCTCCTGGGTCTTGCGGACGGCCAGAAAACGAGCGAAGTCCGCCAGGTAACGTCCTGGGCCGAGCATGCCTGCGCATCCTAAGAGCACTCCGGGGGGTCGCTGCCGGATTCCTGCTGAGCGTCACGCGCGTGTGGCTGCCCGTGGGGATCGCGGTCGCGGGGCTGGCCGGGATCCTGATCGGCCACGGCAGCACTTCCTCCGCCTGGGCGGCGGGCGGCGTGAGCCTGATCATCGTCGCGCTGATCGTGTGGATGATCAACTGGATGTACCGGATGAGCGTGCAGAGCAACCGGGAGCGGGAGCGCGAGGAGCAGGCGCGCCAGTACTTCGAACAGCACGGTCGGTGGCCCGGGGAATGAGCGAGTCGGCCTTCAAGATCATGGGAGTTGTCAACGTGACCCCCGACTCGTTCTCGGACGGGGGGCTGTACCTGGACTCGAACAAGGCCGTCCGGCACGGGGTCGAGCTCGCGGACGAGGGCGCCGCGATCCTCGATATCGGCGGCGAGTCCACCCGCCCGGGGGCTGAGCCGGTACAGGCTCCCGAGGAGCTCCGCCGGGTGCTGCCGGTGGTGGGCGGCCTGCGCTCGGCGCACGTCCGGGCCCAGATCTCGATCGACACGTCCAAGGCGATTGTGGCTGCCGAGGCGATCGAGGCCGGCGCGACGCTCGTCAATGACGTGACCGCGCTCCGCGGGGACCCCAAGATGGCCGGCGTGGTCGCAGAGTCGGGCGCCGAGCTCTGTCTGATGCACATGCTGGGCGAGCCCCGCACGATGCAGGACGATCCCCGCTACGACGACGTGGTCAGCGATGTGAAGGCATTCCTCTCAGAGCGCCTTGCGTTCGCGGTCGACAACGGAATCGCCGAGCAGCGGATCATCCTTGACCCGGGCATCGGCTTCGGCAAGACGATCGACCACAACCTGGAGCTCGTGCGGCGGCTGGAGGAGATCGTGGCGCTCGGCAGGCCGGTGCTGATGGGCGCGTCACGCAAGTCGTTTCTGGGCAGGCTCACCGGCCGGCCCGAGCCGAGCGAACGGGTCGCGGCGACGGTCGCGATCAACGTACTCGCCTACGAGCGAGGGGCGAGAGTCTTCCGGGTCCACGACGTGGCGCCGTCCCGCGACGCGCTGGCGGTGGCTGCCGCGGCGCTCAGCGGGGGCGGAAGTGGGCCTGGAGCAGGCGACCCACGTCGGTCTCCGGAGGCTGGGTCTCGGTCGGCAGCGGGGGATTGAGCCCCCGCGCGCGGCACTGCGCGAGGCCGGGACCGAGCCCCGGCGCGGAGGCCAGCCGCGGCGGCTTGGCGAAGGCGGGCGCCCGGAAGTCGAAGTAATCGGTCATCGGGTGGGCGTTGGCGTCACGGAACGTCATCGCGGGAAGGTTCCACTTGCGCTCGATGAAGGCCGTGAGCGACGTGTGATCCTGGACCACGCTCGAGACGTAGTCCCGCCGGGCCCACGGAGACACGACGAATAGCGGGACGCGGAAGCCGTAGCGGTTGTAGCCGCCGGGGGCGTCTCCGGGCGCCAGCCCTGGCGGGATGGAGTCCGGCTTCACGGCGCGCGGGGGCGGGACGTGGTCGTAGTAGCCGCCGTGCTCGTCCCAGGTGATGAACAAGGCGGTGTGGCGCCACGTGGGCGCCCGCATCAGCTCGCCCACGACCTCAGCGACGAACTGCTCCCCAACCTGGATGTCCTGGGGATTCTCCTCCGAGGTCGTCGTGTAGTTGGGATCCAGGAACGTGAACTGCGGCAGGCGACCGGCGGCGACGTCCGTCGCGAACTGGTCGAAGGCGCGGACCCGCGCCCCCCGGCCTGAAAGTGCCCCGGGAATGATCGCCGCGCTCGGCACGTTCTGGAAGTAGATCGCCCAGTCGATCGAGTGGGCGTCGAGCCGGTCGAAGATCGTGCCGTTGGCGGCGGGGATCGAAAACGTGCTCGTGTTGGTTGCGATCGTCCCCGAGGCCGTGCCGGCGAAGAAGAAGCGGCGATTCGGGTAGGTCTGTGCCAGCGCGGAGGAGAAGTAGCGCTGGCCGATCGGAAAGTGCTCCGCCAGCGAATACGTGAACGGCAGCGCGTGCCGATCCCAGTACCACATCGCCACCGGCCCGCTGGCGCGGACGAACCCGTCGTTCAACCCGCCGTCGTACGACTCATGACTGGCGTTCCACGACTGGCTCGGAATGTGCTGCACCTGGCATGGGGAAGCGGCGCGCGCGGCGAAGTGCCGCCCGCCGTACAGGTCGCGGTTGAAGTTCCGGCTACGGCCGTGGCGGAACGTGAGCCCATCGACAGCCCGGCGGCCGCGGAGCTCGTAGGGCGCCCGGCCGATCAGGTTGTCGAACGAGTGGTTCTCCATCATCAGCACAACGATGTGCTCGATCTCCCCCAGCGAAGCGGTGCCCGGCGGAAGGTGGGGGAAGGGGAGGCTGTCGGGTCGCCGCAGGTGCCTGCGGTGGCCGACCGGCCGCGCCCACGCGGGCAGGCCGCCGGCCGCGAGCACCGTGGCGCCGCCGAGGGCGCCGCGCAGCAGCGTGCGCCTCGAGTACCTCGCTTCCGCGGGCCGAACCGTGCCCACGCTCGGCAGCATACCCCCGTCCAGATCGCGGCTGCTACGGTCCGCGCGCGATGGAGCCCGACGACGAGGCCGACGAGTTTGACGACGTGGATCCCGGGGATGAGGACTCAGATGAGGAAGGGACCGAGCCCGAGGTCGCGATCGAGATCAGCGGCTTGTCGCTGTTCACCCACGTCGGGGTCACTGCCGCCGAGCGCGAGGTGGGGCAGCGCCTGCTGGTAGACCTGCGACTCGACGTCGGCGACTGCGACGCGACCGTGACCGACCGTCTCGAGGACACGGTCGACTACGCCGAGGTGTGTGACACGGCCAACCTGGTCGCGCAGCAGCGCTCCTACAAGACGCTTGAACGCCTCTGCACGGCCGTGGCCGACCGTCTGATCGACCGCTATGGCGTGCGTGCGGTGTGGGTGAAGGCAGCCAAGCCCGAGCCGCCGCTCGCGTTCGCAGTGAGCGAGGTGTCCGTAGAGGTCTGGCGCGAGGCGGGGTGAGCGAGCACGAAGCACGCGCCTATCTGGGCCTGGGGTCGAACGTCGGGGAACGGCTCGCTCACCTGCGAGACGCGGTCGCGGCGCTGCCGGCCCACGGCGTACGGGTGCTGGGCAGCTCATCGGTGTACGAGACCGAGCCGGTGGGCCTGGTGCTCGATCAGCGCGAGTTCTACAACGCCTGCCTGCGAGTGGAAACGGGCCTGGGGCCGGAGGGGCTGCTCGAGGCGTGCAAGGCGGTGGAGCGGGAGCTGGGCCGTGAGCAGGGGGGCCCGAGGCACGGGCCGCGAGTGATCGACGTTGACCTGCTGCTGCTCGGCGACCTCGCGTTCCTCTCCAGCCGGCTGACGCTCCCCCACCCGACGATCACCGAGCGGCGGTTCGTGCTCGTCCCGCTGCTGGAGCTCGATCCGGAGCTGGTGCTGCCCGATGGGACGTCCTTGGCCGCGGCGCTCGATGCGCTCGGACCCGGCCAGGCCGTGCGCCCAGTGGCCCCGCCGCTCGCTAGCGGATAATCCGGCGCCATGCTCCTGGTGGTGGACGTCGGCAATACGCAGACCCACTTCGGTGTGTTCGCCGATGGGGGGGATCGCCTCTCGGAGCACTGGCGCTTTGCCACCGTGCGGGAATCGACACGCGATGAGCTCGGGGCTGCGCTCGCAAACCTGCTCGCGCTACGAGGGATGTCGTTCGCGCACATCGACTCCTCGATCGTGTCCTCCACGGTGCCGCAGCTCTCGCAGGAGTGGAGCGAGATGGCGAGGCGCTACCTGGGGCAGGAGATGCTCGTCGTGGGCCCCACGATCAAGACCGGGATGCCGATCCGCTACGACAACCCCCACGAGGTCGGCGCCGACCGGCTGGCGAACGCGGTGGCGGCTTACGAACGCGTCGGCGACAGTTGCGTGGTCGTCGACTTCGGCACGGCGATCACCTACGACGTGATCTCCGCCGCCGGCGAGTACCTGGGAGGGATCATCACTCCAGGCGCCGAGATCTCGATCGACGCGCTGTACGACCGGGCGGCGAAGCTGCCCAAGGTCGAGCTGGCCGAGCCCAAGGCGCTGATCGGCAAGTCGACGGTCGACGCGATCAGGTCGGGGATTGTGTACGGGTTCGCCGGCCAGGTGGACGGAATCATCCGCCGGCTGCGGGCGGAGCTCGGCTCGGGCACGACCGTGATCGCCACCGGTGGCCTTGCGCCGGTACTCGTCCCGTTCGTGCGGGAGACGATCGACTACGTCGATGACCTGCTGACGCTCGTGGGTCTGCGGCTGATCTGGGAGCGGAACAGCTAGGGGGCGACCGCCTCGAGGGAGGGCACCGGCACATCGGGTGTCCGCGCGACCGTCGCGGCAAGGATCAGCGGCCCCATCCGCCGGCGGTCGTTCGGGTAAGCCTCGCTCAGCTTGTCGTGGAGGTCGATCAGCGCTCGGATCGCCGCGAACACCGGGGCGTCGTCGATCTCCTCGGGCACGTCGCAGGCCAGACGCGCGAGCGCCAGCATCTCGGTCCCGTCGACGCCGCGCATGGTGGCGATCGTCCCCAGCATCAGAAACTCGGACACCCGGTCGAGCAGCACGTGCTGGGCATGCTCACGCTCCCCGACGGCCGGGCCCGCGGGCTGCAGCGGCTCGCCCGTCGCCAGACGCAGCGACTGCTCGGCGGAGATCGAGCGGATCTGCTCGGCCGACAGGCCTGCCTGGAGGGCCCAGCGAAGCTGGAAGGAGGCGGACAACAGTGTGTTCCCGTACGGAGCGTCCGAGGCGAACAGGATCTGGCCGGGCGGGACGAGCGTGAACAGCGACACCAGGTCAGCGGGCATCCACCAGGCGCTGTCGAACAGGAGGTTCGGATGATCGGGAGCCGCACGCCAGATCCAGGACAGGTCGCAGATTCCGGCGTGCGCCAGGATCAGGCGGGCGTCCGGAAACGCCCCGGCGAGCTCGACGGCGTGGAGGCCCAGCGCCGGAATCCCCCGCCCGGCATGGATCAGGACCGGGAGCCGGCGCTCGTTCGCGATCGCCACGAGCTTCTTGACCTGGGGATGATCGAGCGTGAACTGCTCCGCGCGGGGGTGGAGCTTGATCCCGCGCGCGCCGTTCTCGAGGCAGCGCTCGGCCTCCGCGATCGCCTCATCGTGGGGGTTGACGCGGCAGAACGGCACCAGCAACCGGTCGGATGACTGCGCCGCTTCGAGCACCATGTCGTTGGCGAGCGGGTATCCGTCGGGCTCGTGCATTGGGAACACAAATGCTCCGCGGGCGTGGGCCAGCTTCAGGTTTCCGATCAGCTCGTCGGGGCGCTGCTTCATCCCGTCGGGGTCGTTCTGACCGAGATGCGTATGGGCGTCAAACAGCTCGATCCCCGGGATCTCTTCGAGCAGGAGCTCCGTCCATGGCCTGATCGCGCCCAAGATGTCCACGAACTGATTCGTACCATGAAAGACGTGCTGCTGACGGACTCATGGACGCTCGGTGCAGTGAAGATCCCCAATCGCGTGGTGCTGGCCCCGCTGGCCGGGATCGGAAATTGGTTCGTGCGCCTCCAAGCGAAACGCTACGGCGCCGGCCTCGTCGTGTCGGAGATGGTCTCGAGCTTCGCGGTCCATTACCGCAACGAGCGCACCTGTCGGGAGCTGCTGCGAATTCATCCGGACGAGCACCCGGTCTCGGTGCAGCTGTTCGGCCACGACCCCGATGTGATGGCCTCCGCCGCCGAGCAGGTCGCGGCGGCGGGCGCCGATGTGATCGACATCAACATGGGGTGCCCCGTGCCGAAGGTGTGCAAGACGGGTGCGGGTGCAGCGCTGCTCGAGGATCCCTCGAAAGCCGTCGCGCTGGCGAGGGCAGCCGGCCGGGGAAGCGGGTTGCCGGTGACGGTCAAGCTTCGCTCCGGTCAGCGACCGGGCGAGTTCGGCGGGCTCGACGTGGCGCGGGCCCTCGCCGCCGAGGGCGCCGTGGCAGGAATCTCGATCCATCCGCGGCACGCATCACAGCGGCACAAGGGGGCGCCGGATTACGAGCTCGTTCGCGACCTCGTGGACGAGCTTGCGGTACCCGTGCTGGTCTCGGGAGGGCTGCAGACCGCGGCTGCCGCGCGTGAGGCCTTCGAGCGCACCGGGGCGGCGGGGGTGCTGCTGGCGCGCGGGTCGCTCGGTAATCCCTGGCTGTTCAGCGAGCTCCTGGGGGGTGAAAGCGACACGCCGTCACCAGAAGCGGTGCTGGACGAGCTCGATTGGGTGATCGACCGGGCGGTCGAGCACCTCGGCGACGAGCGGGCTGGGCGCTACCTGCGCAAGTTCTATCCCTGGTACTTGGAGCGGCTGGGGCTTCCGTCGGGCAGGGCCGGACGCGAGCTGCTGTCGGCGCTTCAGACGGCGCCGACGATCGAGGCGGCGCGAGCGACTCTGCGGGGCTGGTAACGGGCTCTATACTTGCCCGCCCACGCGAGCAGGAAGCGTGTGCATTCCCGCCATTTGCAGGCGGGAATTTTTCGTCCGGAACGCCCCAGGAATAGGTCAACTCAATGCCCAAGGACGTCATCCTCACACCCGAAGGACTCGCCAACCTCAAGTCCGAGCTCGACCACCTGTCGACCGCCAGGCGACGCGAGGTCGCCGCCCGGATCAAGGAAGCCCGGGAATTCGGGGACATCTCCGAGAACGCCGAATACGACGACGCCAAGAACGAGCAGGCGATGCTCGAGGCTCGGATCGCCGCGCTCGAAGAGAAGCTTCGTTCCGCGACGGTGATCGACTCCACCGATCTGGGAACCGACGTGGTCCGGGTCGGGTCGGTGGTCCACGTCAAGGAAGGCGATGGAAAGTCGACGAAGTACACGATCGTCGGATCTGCCGAGGCCAATCCCTCCGAGATGCGGCTTTCGAACGAGTCCCCGATCGGCAAGGCGCTGCTCGGCCGCAAGCGGGGCGAGGAGGTCGCATTCACGACCCCCAAGGGCAAGCGCAAGCTGAAGATCACGAAGATCGACGTCGGGAAGTGAACGATCTCCTCGCGGCGCGGCGGCGGAAGCTCGACGCGCTGCGAGCGGCCGGTGTCGACCCGTTCCCTCATCTCTACGAGGGCGTTGAGCCGATCGCGTCGGTCCGTGCCACGCATTCGGGCCTCGGGGCGGGACACGAGACGACGCGGTCGCACCGCGCAGCGGGGAGGCTCGCGGCCCGTCGCGGTCAGGGCAAGATGGCGTTTCTGGACCTGGTCGACCGCAGCGGCCGGATCCAGCTCCAGGCCCGGGTCGACGAGCTCGGCGCCGAGCGACTCGCGCAGCTGCTCGAGCTGGACCTCGGTGACCTGATCGGCGTCGACGGAGTCGCCTTCTCCTCAAGACGCGGAGAGCTGACCCTGCGCGTGACCGACTTCGCGCTGCTGGCCAAGTCGCTGCGCCCTCCGCCCGAGAAGCACCACGGGCTGCATGACATCGAGACCCGATTCCGCCATCGCGAGCTCGACCTGATCGCCAATGAGGAGGTGCGCGACTTGTTCATCACGCGCGCGCGGGTGATCGCGACGATCAGGCGGTTTCTCGACGACGAGGGGTTCATCGAGGTCGAGACACCCGTGCTACAGCCCCTATACGGGGGCGCGCTTGCGCGCCCCTTTACAACCCACTACAACGCGCTCGACCGCGAC
Source organism: uncultured Actinomycetes bacterium (assembly GCA_963822725.1). GTDB lineage: Bacteria > Actinomycetota > Thermoleophilia > Solirubrobacterales > Solirubrobacteraceae > Palsa-465. The sequence goes on along the minus strand of CAWGIR010000004.1, from coordinate 1,494,252 downwards.
TTCTACCTGCGGATCGCGACCGAGCTCTACCTCAAGCGGCTGATCGTGGGCGGCCTCGAGCGCGTGTACGAGCTCGGCAAGGACTTTCGCAACGAGGGCCTGTCTCAGAAGCACAACCCTGAGTTCACGATGCTGGAGTTCTACGAGGCATATGCGGATTACCTCGCGGTAGCGGACCGCTTTGAGCGGCTTACGGCCGCCGTCGGGGTCAACGGTGGATGGCGACGCGAGACGTTGGTAGACGCAATTCGGGAACGCACGGGAATCGACGTGCTCGAGCATCACGAGCGCGACGCGCTTGCGCACGAGATGAAGTCGCACGGGGTCGAGGCGCCCGCGGAGGACTCGTGGCCCCAGCTGGTCGATGAGCTCCTGTCAAAGCACGTTGAGCCCAGCCTGATCGAGCCGACGATCCTCTTCGATTACCCCATCGAGATGTCGCCGTTCGCCAAGCCGCACCGCTCGGACCCGCGTCTGGTCGAGCGATTCGAGGCGTTTATCGGCGGCATGGAGATCGCAAACGCTTTCACCGAGCTCAACGATCCTGACGAGCAACGCCGCCGCTTCGAGGCACAACGCGCGCTGGCGGGCGCGGGCGACGAGGAGGCCCAGCCGTTCGATGAGGCGTTCCTGCAGGCGCTCGAGCAGGGAATGCCTCCGACGGGCGGCCTGGGGCTGGGCATCGACAGGCTGGTGATGGTGCTCACCGGGACGCGTTCCATCCGAGAGGTCGTGCTGTTTCCCGCGATGCGGGATTAGGCGTACGCCGGGCGGAACGCGGGGTTGCGGGGCTCGCCGCGGTGTGCGTCGGCGAGCGGTGCCGTGATCCAGTCGCCCAGTGCCTTTGCCCGCGAGGCCATCGCCGTGAACTGGGCTCCGGAAGTGGGCTCGAAGTACTGCGCCAGAACCCGCTCGAGCGGCGCTCGAAGCGCGGCGGGGACCAGGTCGAGGAAGGGTGCGACGTACCCCGGCTCGGCGGGCAACGTTTCTGCAAGCGCTTGGGCGCGCAGGCGGGCGTACGTGGCCACCGCCTGGCCCAGCCGGCCGTCGGACTCGCCGGCCAGGACTCCGGCCACCTCATGCGTCGACCGGCGTTGCAGTGCACGGACGACTCGCCGGGTCCACAGCCCACTGATGGTCACGAACGCCGAACCGCTCGCGGGCTCGCCGAGCCGCCAGTCCGCGTATGCCAGCAGTGCCTCGACGGGGTCGATCCCGACGGCGCGCGGGGAGATCCCCTCGGCGAGCGTCGTGAGCGCGATCCCGAAGCACTTTGCGCACTTGTTGCACGCGCGTGTGCCCTCCGGCGCCCGCCAGCAAGAGAACTGTAGGTCCGCGAGTCCTCGGTAGCGCCGCAGTAACAGCGCCTGCACCTGCGCAGCGTGCAGCGGGGCTGTCAGCGATCCCTGGCGTTGCCCGAACGGCCGCAGCAGCTCGTCGAGCGCCCGGTGGATGACCGAGCAGCACATCGGGTCCGGTTGCATCACGGTCCGGCCGTCGACCTGCTCGCTGTAATGAGTCTCGGCCTCCGCGGCCAGCAGCTGCTGGCCGAGCCCGTTCGCGGCCGCCACGGCGGCTAGCGCGCCGTAGTAGAGCGGCAAGTCGGAGAGCTCGTGAACGCCGAGCAGGCACCCCGAGCGTGCCGTGAAGGCGAGCTCCCAGCTGGTGCGAAAGTCAGAACGCACCTCGAGCACGTCGACGGGCAGTCTGTGCGCAATCTCCGCTCTTGCCCGGTCGCGCGCTTCCCCGACGTGATCGCGGGCCCAGGGGACCGGCGAGGTGATCGCGACCAGCAGCGGGCGCTCGGTCAGCTCGGCCGCTATCGCTGCCTGTACGAGGCTGTCCTTGCCGCCGCTGAACGCAGCCACGACCCGGTCGGCTGCGACGGGAGGGGAGACCGGCGTCAGGGCTGGCCCTGAGTCTCGTATCTCGACGGCCGGCCCCGGCCGACGGAGGTCGCCATATGCCTCGAGGTGCGCGGCGACGTGCGCGACCAGGCGCCGCCAGAACTCGCGCTCGGCCGCGCCGAGGCGGATCGGCAGCTCGACGACGCACGGCCGCAGGACTGCGAAGTGACCGTGTAGGCAGATCAACAGGATTCGCCACCAGAGCGCGCGCGGCACTGCAGTCAAATCAACCGACGGCGGGAATGACATCCGGAAGTGCGTGCGCCGATAGAGCTCCGTCGGCGGCGTCACTTCCCAGCGGAACAGGACGTCGTGTCCGTCGACCCGCGGCTCGTGCAGCCGCACACGGTGCGCTGGGTCAGCGATCCTCGTCGTGACCGCCCCCCCGAAGCCGACGGCGCACCGCGCCGGCGATCCGGACGAGCGGCAGAATGCGTCCTCGAAGCCTCCACCAACCACCCTGCTCCATCCGCAGAAGCGTCACGTGGCGCTCGTGGAGGTAGGCCATCGTCTCCTCGCCGGCGGTAATCGCCTGCATCAGCCGCTCGATCTCGGTCCGCGCCTGGGCGAGCTCCACGCGGCTGCGGTGGCCGCGCAGGAGCGCATCAAAGTCGCCGCGATCGAATGCGGCCAGCATCCATTCGCTGCCCTTGGCGGCGAACAGCTCCATCGCCAGCTTCGCCGAGGCGACGTCGGTGGTTCCGTCGAGCGCCCGCAGCTCCGGAAGCACAGAATCCACCAACCAGGGTCCCAGCACAACTCCGTGCCGTTGGTAGAAACGGGTGGCGGCCCCGAGCAGCGCCACCCGCCGAGCGTTGGTCAGCTGGGCCGGTGACAGGCGATGAAACGCGAGCGCCTCGCGCGAGCGGCGAAAGCTGCGCGGGCGGTCGAGCGAGACCCGGTATGACCACTCATTGTCCTCGAAGTAAGCGGCCATCTCGTCGTCGAACGGAAATTCGTCGAGCAACGCACGTCGCACCAGCATGGCGGTGGCAGGCATCCAGCCGGCGCGTCCGCTGGGAGGCAGCTCGACGGAGCCGAACACACCGTCTGCGCCGACCAGGTTGAAGTTGACGACTCCGTTGTTCCGCTCGACCACGCCACCCGAGTGCATGACGGTGCCGTCGGATGAGACCACGGTTGCGGTGACCGCTCCCGCCGACGGATGCGAGTCGAGCTCGCGGAGGAGGTGATCAAGCGCTCCGGGCAGCAGCTCGGCGTCATCGTCAAGGAACAGCAGCAGCTCGCCGCCGGTCAGCTCGATCCCGAGGCGGCGGCCGGCGGAAACGCCGAGATTCGTCTCGGCGCGGTGGAGCCGCACCCGGTCGCGGCCGGTGCAGATCGCGGCGACGCGACGTGCATGAGACGGAGTCGAGCCGTTGTCGATCACGAGCGTCTCGAGAAGCGCGTCGGAGCCCTGGAGCGAGTCAAGCGCGCGCTCGAGCTGATCGGAACGGTCCCGAGTGAGCACGACGGCCGCGACCCGGAAGCGGCCGTTGCCCTCATGCGCCGGAGATTTCGGCATCGGCGATGTGCGCGCGGCGGCCTGCAAGCGACGGAACGGCTCGCCCTCGGCGTCGTCGAGCAGCTCGGCCGCGGCACTGCCTGCGCCCTCTGGGCGGTCCTCGAACACCCGGTGGATCAGCTGCGCCAGGCGCTGATGAACGCCGCGCTCGGCGGGCGCCCGGCTGCGGTGGTCTGCGAGCACGTCTTGGAGGAAGGAGTCCATCTCGCGGGCTTTGGCGCTCGCGTCGAAGCGGTGCTCGAACGTGGCACGCGCGGCATTGCCGAGCCGGCGCCTCAGGTCGGGCTCGGCGAGGAGCTCCCGCACGTTGCCGGCCAGCGCGGGGGCGTCCTCCGCGGCGCAGACGAGCGCGTCCCGGCCAGCCGTCACGACCTCGGAGATGCCCCCCGAGTCGCAGGTGACGATCGCCTTGCCGAACATCATCGCCTCGAGCAGGACCACGCCGTGGGACTCGTAGCGCGCCGGGGCGCACACGATGTCCGACTCCGCGTAGAGCTGGGTCAGCTCCCGATCGGAAACCTGGCCCGCGAACCGCACCGCTTCTGCAACCCGCTGGTCCGCCGCCGCCTCGCGCTCAAAGCGCTCCCGGAAGCTGAGATCCGCGAGCGGCCCGGCCAGCGTCAGGGTGAGCTCGGACCCGTCCCGCACGAGCCGGAGGACCGCTTCAAGCAGCGTGTCGACGCCCTTGCGCCGCTCGATTCGGCCGACGAAGAGCAGGCGCGGCACCGGGTTGGCGCCGTTGCCGCCGGCCGGCCGATTGCCTGCCGCCCTGTCCCAGAGCCCGCGCCCGATCACCCGGTGCAGATCGGGGCTGAGGCCGTAGTCGCCGATCGTCTTCGACAGAACGGCTTGGGTCAGGCCGTGAAGGTACCGACAGGCGGCCATCGCGTGGCGCTCGAGCGCCAGTCGCTGCTCGATGTCCGCCAGCTGGCTGTAAAGGGGGTCAATCTCCGTCAACGTCTGCTGCGAGGTCACGCATGAGATGACCGTCGGGAAGCGGTCGTCGAGCAGGCAGACAGCGCCTTCCGAGCGCCACAGGGGTGCCAGCACCGCGTCGACGGGCTGTTCGCGCTCGTGGATCCGCCTCACCTCGCGATACACCGCGGCGGCGTGCAGGAGGTTGTGGCGAGCGGTCTCTGGCGCCGCGTCGCGGAACGCGCCCGACGCCACCGGGACTGCCACGGGGTCGAGCGACGCGTGCTCAAGCGCGCCCCTGGCCGCGGAGCGGTCGGTTACGAGGTGGACGTCGTGGCCCAGCTCAGCGAGCGCGTCGGCGAGATCGCGCGTTGCGGTGGCGAGCCCACTCGCGACAGGCGCCCCAACGTCTCGACATACCACGCATAGGTTCATTGTCCCCCGAGCACCCGGCGAAATGTAACAGCGCATCTGTGACCCGTCTCACCTAACGGCCCCGGAGGTTCGGCGGCAGCGCCCGAGGCGTTGGTAGACTGCCGCATGGCCCGAGTACGAGCCCGACCCCGCTCATCCGATTCGCCGCTGGAGCCGACAAGAGATGAGTGGAGCGGGATCTTCGGCGTCCCGTAACCGGCCTTCTATCATCGCTAGGTACCCGCCCAAGAGATACGAGAAGCCATGTTCGAGCGATTCACAGAACGAGCCCGCCAGGTAGTGGTCCTAGCCCAAGAAGAGGCAAGGACCCTCAAGCACAACTACATCGGGACCGAGCACATCCTGCTTGGACTTCTCCGCGAGGAGGAGGGTCTTGCGGCGCGCGTGCTGGAGTCCCTCGACATCACGGTCGAGCGCGTGCGCGCTCAGGTCGTCCGGATCGTGGGCTCCGGCGAGGAGGTCACCTCGGGCCAGATCCCGTTCACGCCCCGCGCCAAGAAGGTGCTCGAGCTCGCGCTGCGTGAAGCGCTGTCGCTTGGTCACAACTACATCGGGACCGAGCACATCCTGCTAGGGCTGGTGCGGGAGAACGAGGGCGTCGCCGCTCGGATCCTGCTCGACTTCGACGCCGACTCGGAGAAGATCCGCAACGAGGTGATCCGGATGCTGTCCGGGCCCGGCAGCCGTCAGCGCTCCGGCTCCTCCTCCGGCGGCCCGGCACCCGGGGAACCGGGGGGCAAGAAGTCCTCGAAGCTGCTCGACCAGTTCGGCCGCAACCTCACCAAGCTGGCCTCCGAGGGCAAGCTCGATCCGGTGGTGGGTCGCGAGACTGAAATCGAAAGGATCATGCAGATTTTGTCCCGCCGCACCAAGAACAACCCGGTGCTCGTCGGCGAACCCGGGGTCGGGAAGACGGCGGTTGTGGAGGGCCTCGCTCAACGGATCACGAACGCCGATGTGCCGGAGCTCCTGAAGGGCAAGCAGATCTACACGCTGGACCTGGCGGCCCTGGTCGCAGGCTCTAAGTACAGGGGAGAATTCGAGGAGCGCCTGAAGAAGGTGATGAAGGAGATCACCCAGCGCGGCGACATCATCCTGTTCATCGACGAGCTGCACAACCTCGTCGGGGCGGGGGCCGCCGAGGGCGCGATCGATGCCGCAAGCATTTTGAAGCCCGCGCTCGCGCGCGGCGAGCTTCAGACGGTCGGCGCGACGACGCTCGAGGAGTACCGCAAGTACCTGGAGCGGGACTCCGCGCTCGAGCGCCGCTTCCAGAAGATCACCGTCGACCAGCCCACCACCGAGGAGACGGTCCAGATCCTCAAGGGCCTGCGCGACCGCTACGAGTCACACCACAAGGTGAACATCACCGACGAGGCGCTCGAGGCCGCCGCCGACCTCGCCGACCGCTACATCTCCGACCGCTTCCTGCCCGACAAGGCGATCGACCTGATCGACGAGGCCGCGTCACGGATGCGGATCAAGTCGATGACCTCGCCGCCGGTGTACCGCGAGCTCGAGGAGGACATCGAGCGCACGCGGCGCGCCAAGGAGGAGGCGATCGAGAACCAGGAGTTCGAGAAGGCCGCGAACCTCCGTGACGAGGAGCGCCGGCAGACGCAGAAGAAGCGCGAGCTGGCCGAGCAGTGGGAGGCCGGCGAGTCGACCGAGCGTCCCGCGATCGGCGAGGAGGAGATCGCCGACATCGTCTCGATGTGGACCGGCATCCCCGTGTTCAAGCTGACCGAGGCCGAGACCGCGAAGCTGATGCGGATGGAGGACGAGCTGCACAAGCGCGTGATCGGACAGCACCCGGCGATCGAGGTCGTATCGAAGGCGATCCGCCGCTCGCGCGCCGGTCTGAAGGACCCGAAGCGGCCCACGGGCTCGTTCATCTTCCTTGGCCCCTCCGGCGTCGGCAAGACGGAGTTGGCGCGGACGCTCGCTGAGTTCCTGTTCGGCGACGAGGACACGATGGTGCGGATCGACATGTCGGAGTACATGGAGAAGCACGCGGTCTCGCGTCTGGTCGGTTCGCCGCCGGGCTACATCGGCTATGACGAGGGCGGTCAGCTGACCGAGGCCGTGCGCCGCAAGCCGTACAGCGTGCTGCTGCTCGACGAGATCGAGAAGGCCCATCCCGACGTCTTCAACATCCTGCTGCAGATCCTGGAGGACGGCCGGTTGACCGACGCCCAGGGACGGACGGTGGACTTCCGTCACTGCATCGTGATCATGACCTCGAACATCGGTGCCGCCGAGATCTCCCGCAACACACCGCTCGGGTTCGCCGTTTCCGACGACGAGACCGGCATCACCTACGACGACATGAAGAACCGGATCATGGGCGAACTGAAGAAGGTCTTCCGGCCCGAGTTCCTGAACCGGATCGACGAGGTGATCGTCTTCCACAAGCTGTCCAAGGACGAAATCAAGGAGATCGTCGACCTGCTGCTCGCCCGCATCCGCGAGACGATGGCCGATCGCGAGCTCCAGCTCGAGCTGACCGAAGGCGCGAGAGACCTGCTCGTCGACAAGGGCTGGGATCCGGCGATGGGCGCCCGGCCGCTGCGCCGGGCGATCCAGCGGTACGTCGAGGATCCCCTCGCGGACTTCGTCCTGCGCTCGAGCGTCCCCTCCGGCTCGACGGTCATGGTCGACGCCCCCGAGGACGGAGACCGCGCAGACGGCGAGGAGCCCGACGTCAAGCTCACGGTCATCGAGCCCAAGCCCGAGCCGACGCCGGTCGGGGTCGGAGCCGAGGGCGGCTCGGAAGAAGCCCCAGATGCGCCGGTCGAGCCCACAGAGGCTCCGGAGGAGTCGGAATAGACCACGGCAGCCGGGCCGGACGGAGGTCCGTCGCGTCCGGCCCGTAGGACAGTCTCCCGGGCACTAAGTCGTCTACGGCACTCATGCCGCCGGCTACTAAGCTGTCGAGGTCAGGCGTAAGCTGCATTGGGGTCTGGAACGAGCCGTGGGGGTCACTCCGTTTAAAGAATCCGGGACGTCCGTGAAGTGCAAGCGCTGCGGCATGCCCAGCCCGGCGGGCGCACGGTTCTGCGCCGGCTGTGGGGCTTCGCTGACCGCCGCCGAGCGCGCGGGCAGCTCGGCAGCTGGGCACAGGCAGGGGCAACGGCGTCATCTGACGGTGATGTTCTGCGACCTGATCGGGTCCACGCCGCTGGCCGAAAGACTCGATCCGGAGGACTTCCGCGAGCTGCTGACGGGATATCAGCTCCTCTGTGCGGGGGCGATCGAGCGTTTCAGTGGCTACACCGCCCTGTACGTCGGCGACGGCGTGGTCGCCTACTTCGGGTATCCCCGGGCGCACGAGGATGACGCCCAGCGCTCGGTCCACGCCGCGCTCGGCATCCTGGAGGGGCTCGGGGAGCTGAATACGGACCTGCACGCTTCCTACGGCGTGACGATCAACGTCCGGATCGGGCTGCACTCGGGCGTTGTCGTGGTCACCGAGAACGCGGGGCAGATGCGAGAGCAGCTCGAGGTCACCGGCGAGACTCCCCACATCGCGCAACGGCTCGAGTCGATTTCGCCGCCGGGATCGGTCGTGATCAGCGATACGACCCTCGGCCTGATCGAGGGCTATTTCGAGACGGAGCTCCTCGGGGAGCGTGAGCTCAAGGGCCTGAGTCGGCCCATCACGGTCCACCGCATCGTGCGTCCAACGGGCGCGGTCGGACGGCTGGAGGCGACCAAGCTCGCTCGGCTGACCCCGATGGTCGGCCGCGAGCGCGAGCTGGCCAAGCTGCAGGAGGCCTGGCGGCAGACCGCCCGTGGCAGCGGCACGATCGTCGAGATCACGGGGGAGGCTGGGATCGGCAAGAGCCGCCTGGTACGCGCGCTGGTCGAGCGACTCGAACCGGAGCCGGCAGCCATACAGGTTTGGCAGTGCTCCGCGCATCACACCACCACCTCGCTCCACCCCGTGATTCGGCTGCTCGAACGAGAACTGCCGCTCGAGCGCTCGGCGCCGCCGGAGTCGCAGCTCGAGCTGATCGGTGAAGCCGCGGTCGCCGCCGGGGTCGATCCCGAAGAGGCGATCCCCTTGCTCGCTGACCTGCTTGCCCTCCCGGCCGACGGCGTCGGCGAGCGGCCGTCGCTCGCCCCCCGAGACGCCCGCACTGCGACGCTTCGGGTGCTGGAGTCGATGCTGGTCGAAGATCGGGGCAAGCATCCGCTTCTGCTTGTGGTGGAGGACCTCCATTGGGCCGATCCGACGACGATCGAGTTCCTGTGGCGGGTCATGCGCCGCGTCTCGAAAGCACCAGTGATGTGCTTGCTCACATTCCGACGCGAGTACGCCCCGAGGTGGCTTCGACGCCGTCCCGTGCTCGAGATCCCCCTCGGCCCATTGGATGCGGAGGACGTGCGGACAATGGCCGCCTCGGTGACCCACGCGGCGCAGGACCCGGAGGTGCTTCAGTGGCTCGAGTCGGCCGCCGACGGCGTGCCCCTGTTCGTGGAGGAGATGTCGAGGATGCTCGAGCTCCGCGCCGGAGCTGAAGGCCTTCATACGGCCTCGCCCGTCCCTCCGACACTCGACGGGCTGTTCGTCGAGAGGCTCGATCGCCTAGGCGACCTCGGTGACGCCGTCGACCTCGCCGCGGTACTGGGGCGCGAGTTCGACCGCGAGGTGCTGGAGGCGCTTGATCCCCTCGCCGGCCGCGATCTGGCGCTTGCGCTCACTCAGCTCGCGGCACACGGCGTGATTAAGCAGGTCGGCGAGGGCTCCCGGTTCGAGTTCACGCACGCGCTGCTGCAGGAGGCCGCGTACGAGCGCATGCTGCGCCGGCGTCGGGCGGAGCTCCACCGCCGCGTCGCCGAAGCGCTCGTGGGGCGCTTTCCGCAACTCGCCGAGCGGGAGCCGGAAGTCGTTGCAGGCCATTGGTCGACGGCGGGCGAACCGGGGAAGTCGGTGTCCTGGTGGCACGCCGCCGGAGTAAGGGCGCTCGAGCGGGCGGCCTTTGTGGAGGGGGCCGAGCATTTCCGCCGAGGATCCGAAGCGCTGGACCGGATCGATCCTGGCCGCGAGGACGCGTCGCGACGGCTCGACTTCACGACTCGCCTGGGAGCGGCCCTCCAGGCCGGCCGCGGCTACGCGGCGGATGGGGTCGCCGAGGCATACGCCGAGGCGAGGGCCTACTCCGAGCGGGTGGGCGACGACGATCGGGTTGTGCCGGTGATCCGTGGCCAATGGATGTTTCACCTCGTCGGCGGTGAGTACGGCCTGGCGCTCGAGCTGGCCGACGAGATGCTGGCGCTTGCGGCGCGGCACGGAAGCGAGGATCTACAAGCCGAGGGACACCTGTACAGCGGCCTCGTCCACATGTACCTCGGCAACTACGAGCTCGCCAGGACGCACCTCGAGCAGGCGAGTCCGGGTGAGGGGCGCCGCGGGCGCGACGAGGTATACGAGGCCCAGGGCGACACCGGCGCGGGCGCGCTGGCCTACCTGTCGATGGTCCTGTGGCAGATGGGATATGCCGAGGAGTCGCGTGCCGCCAGCGATCGCAGCCTGGAGCTCGCCGAGAAGGTGGCCGGCCCTGTGACGCGCGCGCAGGCGTTCTTCATGCGGACCGCGCTGCACCTGAGTTGCGGGGAGGCCGACGAGTTCAGCCGCTGGGTCGAGAACACCCGGGCATACAGCGGCGAATACGGCATCAGCTATTGGCGAACGCTGTCCTCGGTGTACTCGTCGTGGCGACAGGCCTGGGCAGGCGAGCTCGCGGCGGGCACCGAACGACTGGAGGCCAACGTCGCTGCATACCGGAAGTCCGGATCGAGGCTGGGCATCGCCCACCTGTACGTCCTGCTCGCCGACCTGCGGCTTGCGGCAGGCGATCCGGCAGCAGCACTGGCCGCGATTGAAGCTGGAGAGGAGTACGTGAAGACGAGCGGCGAGCGGTTCTCCGAGCCCGAGCTCCATCGCTGCAGAGCGCGGGCACTGATGATGGGGGACCGGCCCGATCCAGGCGCGGCGACCACCGCCCTGAAGCGTGCTGCCGAGATCGCGGCGAGCCAGAACGCGAAGGTTCCGCTGCTGCGCGCGCTCGCGCAGCTCGTTGGGCATCAGCGCAGGCTCGGCGACGCGAGCGCCGCCGCCGCTGACCAGCTCGCCGCGGTGTGCGACTGGTTCGGCCCCGAATGCCCGCTCGCCGACGTGACACGAGCGAGGGCGCTGCTCGAGCCGGAGGCCGCTCGTCAGTGACCTCCCCGCCCCGAGTGACGATCGCCGGCGGCGGCATCGCGGGGATGAGCGCGGCGCTGCGCCTGGCGGAGCGCGGCTATGGCGTGAAGCTGATCGAGGCGAACAGCCGCCTGGGTGGAAACCTGGGCTCGCGGACAGGGCGGGACGGTCCGCCCACGGATGTATACCCGCACATGTACCTCAACTGGTACCGCAACTTCTGGCGCCTGCTGAAGGACGCCACCGGTGCCGAGCGGGGCGATTCGTTTTCGCCCTTCTCGACCGTCTGGCAGCTGCGCCGCGGCGAATACCCCAGGTTCACCGGCGTGGCCGACGCGTACTCGCCATGGAACCCGGCTCACGTACTGCGGAATCTGCGCTCTGGCGTCGCTCCGCCGGCCGACATGTTCGTGTTCGGGTACGCCAGCGTCGATCTGCTCGCCGAGCGGCTGAACACGACGGTCGAGCTCAATCAGATGAGCGTCAGCGCCTTCCTCCAGGCCAGGCCGTACATCACCGAGCGAGCAGCCGAGGCGTACGACAACTTCATCACCGCGGTCTGGGCGCTCCCGAGCTACCTGACCTCGGCGGCCGACTACCGCGAGTACCTCGAGTATTGCCTGGCCGATCCGACGCCCGCCTTCTGGCTCCCTCGCGGCTCCGCGTCCGAGAAGGTGATCGGTCCCCTCGCCGCTGCGCTGCGAGCAGCGGGCGTCGAAATTGTCACCGGCATGCGTGTGGCGAGCATCTCCTGCAAGGGGCGGCGCGCGCGCTCGGTTGCGCTCGAGCCCGGCAAGGTCGACGCGGAGACGGGGGCGTGGCGGGCCACGGGCGAGGCCGACAGCGAGAAGGTCGACGAGCTCGTGCTGGCGGTCCCTGCACCGGAGCTCTCGAGACTCGTGCGCACCGCCGACGGGGGAAGGCCGGTCGTCGAGCTGGCCCCGGATAGCAGCGAGCTCTCGCGGATGTCAGCGCAACCGATCCCGATCGTGCATGTGTGCTTCGCAAGGAAGCTGCGGCATATCCCCTGCGAGCCGGTCGGTTTGCCTGCCTCGAGACTGGCGCTTGCGTTCACCGACATCTCCCAGGCCTGGGATGACGATTTCGGCGAGGAGACCGTGCTGGCGGTCTCCGCCTCCGATCCCCACGGGCTGCCGCGAACGAGCCCGCATGACGACGCGATGACGATCCTGCGGGAATTGGCCGACTATCTGGATTTCGATCCCGGCGATGCCTGGGGCGAGTCGGCCGACATCGATTGGGACCGGACCCGGTACGACTCCAACGCCGACGCGCGGCTCTTCATCAACCAGATCGGCACCGATGCATGGCGACCGTCGACCAAGTGCGAGGGCGTCGCCAACCTGTATTTCGCCGGCGATTTCTGCCGCAGCCGGGTCGGCATGACCACGATCGAATCGGCGGTCACAACGGGCCTGGAGGCGGCGGCGGCGATCGTCGAGCGCCGTGGCTTCGGCGAGGCGGTTGAGATCGCGTCCCCCCGCGCGCTGCCCAGCCCGCTGTACGTGTACCTCCGTTATGCATGGGGTCCCTACGCGATGTACGCCAAGGCGTGGTCGGCCGGGACCGGGTTCGCCCGGGGGATCGCGGAGCGGATCGTTCACGCCGCGCGCTCGTCGTCGTCCGGCTAGCTGCTCCGGGTACCAGGACGGCTATCGCCGCGAGAGCTGACGCACCTCGTCGACGAGCGCGAGCAGGGGTTCTGGGCGGGGAGCGAACTGCCGCGCCTCGGCACGAGCCGAGTCGGCCACCCCGTCGAGGACGCCTTCGGCTCCGTCCAGCTGCGCGCGGCATGCGGCCGCCAGCTCGGTCAGTCGCTCGCCGTCATCGTCGTTTGTGATGAACAGCGCTCGGATTCGCGGGTCTCGGATCGCCAGCGCCGCCGGGAGCGTCAGAATGCCGTCGCGGATGTCCTCTTCGCCGCCGCCGCCCAGCGCATCGAGGCCGCGCTGGTCTGCCACGTCGTCACAGCCGTGGTAGAGGACGCCGAGCAGGTGCCCGTACTGGCGCAGCCGATCCGAGCGCGCTCCCAGGACGGCGCAGACCTCGAACATAGAGCCCGTGTCCTCGCCGGCGATCCGCCGCCAGTCCTCGAGCCCGAGCGGCTGGCGGCGTAACCGCCATTGGAGACACTCAGCGGAGCCGAGGCGACGCAACAGCTCTGAGAGAAGGCGGACGGCGAATTGATCTTCGGCACAGGAGGCGAATGCGTCCGCGACGAGGTAGCCGGATGTCATCAGGGCCGGCAGGCGCCCGAACCGGCGCTCCACCGTGGCCACTCCGCGGCGGTCCTGCGAAGCGTCAAGGACGTCATCGACGATCAGGGTCATGTTGTGCATCAGCTCGATCGCGAACGCGGCGTCGAGCACCCTCGTTGGAGGTGTCTCGTGCACGGCCCGGTGACACGCGAACACGGTCAGCGGCCGGAAGTGCTTGGCCATCCCCGAGAAGGCCCAGCTGAGGGAAGCATGCAGCTCCGGATCGGCGCCGGTGAGCCACTGCTCGAGCCGCCTGCGCAGCAGGTCGATTTCTTCGCCCGCGCCGAGCCCGGCGATCACCGCGTCGCTGGTCGTGGTCACGGCTTCACCCGATAACGTCGCGGCGGCAGCGGAGCAGGTCCATCGTCGACGGCGCGCGTCATCCGATCGAGATCGTCCATCGCCCGCCGCAGCTCCCGCCAAGAGAGATCGACGGCGTCGCGGTAGAGCCCGATCAGCTCATCTCTGAAGGTGGCCTGGGCACGACCGGCTCCGTCCCGTCCCGCGGACGCGACGGCGGCCAGCCGCACCAGCCTTGGGGCGCGCTGCGCCAGGAGCCCGGCGTTTCCGGCGCTCACCCGCAGCGCCGCGGCGGCGCTCACGGCGGAGCTCGTGGCGAGCATTCTTGGCACGAGCACGCGGCTCACGATCGGCAGGCTATCCGCTCAGGGCGGGCCCGCTGGTTTGTGAGAAGAGCGTCACGGGGCGTCTCAAGCGTGTCGCAGTTCGGCGGCCTGCCGGTCTTGACGTCAGGGCCGGGCCGTAGGCTGGGCCGATGCCACGTTTCTCATCCACATACGTGTGCTCGGCATGCGGCAACGAGACGCCGAAGTGGGCGGGGCAGTGTCCCGGGTGCGGGGAGTGGAACACGCTTGTGGAGGAGCGGGCCGTGAGGGGGCGCGGCGGTGGTGGTGCGCCGGCCGGCGCGAGCGGGGCCCATCGCCAGGCCGGCGCGCTCAGCCCGATTGCGCTCGGCGACGTGGCGCCGGACGAGCACCGGCGGCTGAGCACTGGGATCGGCGAGCTCGACAGCGTTCTCGGCGGCGGGCTCGTCCCAGGATCGCTGGTGCTGATCGGAGGCGCTCCGGGGATCGGGAAATCGACGCTCACGACGATGGCCCTCGCCAACATGATCGCCGCCGGCCGTCGGGCGCTGTACGTATCGGCCGAGGAGTCGGCGGCGCAGATCCGGTTGCGAGCCGAGCGGCTGAACGGCGACGGGGCGCTGAAGATCCCGGTGATTGCCGAGACGGACCTTGACGCCGTGCTCGCGACGCTGGAGCGAGAACGGCCGGAGGTGTGCGTCGTCGACTCCGTCCAGGCCGTCCATTGCGGCGAGCTCTCGAGTGCGGCAGGTTCCGTGGCCCAGGTTCGCGAGGCGGCGACACGGATCATGGAGACCGGGAAGCGACTGAGGATCGCCGTGCTCCTGGTTGGCCACGTGACGAAGGACGGGGCGCTGGCCGGGCCTCGGGTGCTGGAGCACATCGTGGACTGCGTGCTCCAGTTCGAGGGGGAGCGTGAGCGCACGTATCGCACCGTGCGCGCGACCAAGAACCGGTTCGGATCGACAGACGAGGCGGGCGTATTCGAAATGCGCGATCACGGGCTGGTCGAGGTACTCGACGCGTCGGCCCGGTTCGTGGGGGAAGCGACGCGCGCTCCCGGCAGCGTCGTGCTCTGTGCCATGGAGGGCTCGCGGCCGCTGCTCGTCGAGGTCCAGGCGCTGGTCTCGAGCTCCGAGCTCGTCCCACCGCGCCGCGTCGTGGCCGGACTCGACCGCAACCGGCTCGCGCTGGTGCTGGCGGTGCTGGGCAGGCACGGGGGGATTGGCCTGGGGGCCGCGGACGTGTTCGTCAACGTCGTCGGGGGTGTGCGCGTCGACGAACCGGGTGCGGACTTGGCGGTCGCTCTGGCAGTGGCGAGTGCGGCGCGGCGGGTTCCGCTGCGCTCGGCGGGCGGCGAGCGGCCGTTGGCGTGCTTCGGCGAGCTTGGCCTGACGGGGGAGATCCGCACGGTGGCGCACGCCGACCGGCGGCTATCGGAAGCTGAGAAGTTCGGGCTGGCGCCCGTGGTGGAGCCCGGCGCGTTCGGGACATTGCGGGATGTGCTCGGGGGCGTGATCGGCGCGCCGGTCAAAGCTGCCGCCGCGGCCTGAGCGCAGCGCGCCGGGCCCAAGCTGCCGGGGCGTGAGCCCGCGCCGGCGCCTCTGCACGAAACCCACGGAGCCTCAGCGTGGTGCTACGGTTGACCTCATCGTGTGGCTGGTGCGGATGGTTCTGCGCCCGGTGGGGTATCTGATGTTCGTCGTTTCATTGGCTACGCTCTCGTGCGCAGCAAAGCTCCTCGGAGAGAGGGACGAGCTCGGATTCTTTGCGGGCCGGCTGGCGGCGATGCTCAGGCGCTATCCCGAGGTGACGCGCCCGGGCGTTCAGATGGCATGGATCACGTGGGCAGCGCTGTTCGGCCTGGCGGTCAGCCCGCTGGATCCGATCGCTAGCTCGTGGGACGAGATTGCGCTTGCGGCGATCGCCCTTGCCGTCCTCTGGCACCGCTTCTTCGCCGGGCCGCGAGCCGAGCATTGAGGTTCTCGAGCGCCTGCTCGAGACCCACCACATCCGGGTCGAGATCGCGCATCGCCACGGCCAGCCGATACTCGGCGAAGTAGTCGGGCGCGACGGAGCAGGCCCGCGCGATCAGCTCCATGGCTCGCATCGAGGGCTTGTCGTGGCCGTTGGCGAGCATGTTGAGATGGGCGTGGGTGATGCCCTTCTCGTCGATCCGGCCGATGACCTCGGCGAGCCCACGGTAGCTCAGGTCACGACTCTCCATCAGCGCTCGTAGCGCCTTCCCAAACGGTTGTGTGCTCGAGTCAGTCATCGCGCCCAGTCGATCCTCGGCGTGAACTCGCCCCGCTCGGGGAACGATGGAATGAACCCTACTTGATTGGACTTGAACACGGGTTTAGGATAGCTGGTAGGGTACTTACCTAACACAGACCGGAGAAGGCCGGACTCCGTCCCGAGACGTGGGGCTGGGGTTGGGGCTGGGGTTGGGTGCGCAGGCGGGGGAGGCCCGCCTGCGCACCGTGTTCGACGAGTTCGGGCAGGGCCGGAGGGCTACGTCCCCTCCAGCTTCGCTCTCTGGACCTCGAACTCGGCATCGGTCAGGACGCCACGGTTTCTGAGCTCCTCGAGCTTCGCCAGGCGCTCGTCTGGGTCAGAGGCGGGGGTCCGGGTCGGCTCGGTGCTCCAGACGATCGCTGACTGTGGATCCGCAGGATCGACCTTGGCGGTCACGCGCCCGCCCGGCGCGAGCGCTCGAGCCATCGACTCGTGCAGAAACTGGTCGATGACGACGTCGTACGGTGTGGCTCCGGAGGGCTCGATCGACAGGCGAAGCTGCGCCGGGATCCCGCCCTGGAGCGGCGTGGGTGAACCGAGCTCCACCGCGCGCACCACTGCGGGCGCTTCTACGCCTGCCTGGACCAGCCGGGACAGGCGGGCGCTGTAGGCCATCATCGTTTCGATCGATCCGTCTGCCATGGCCCGCTCCCCGGCGCTCATGAGCGAGGCCATGTCCGTGCCGAGGTCCTGCTCGGCCTTGGCGGTCACCTGCTCGGCGCGGTCGGTGTAGCTGCGCACCCCTTCAAGCGCTTCCTCGACTGCCTGCTTCTCCTGCTTCCGCCGTCTCAGGAACCCCATCGGTCCTCCGATCGCTAGATCTCTTCGAGCAGGCGCGCCTTCTCCGCGGCGAACTCTGCATCGGGCAGCTGGCCCGAGGCGTGCAGGTCGCCGAGGCGCTCCAGCTCGTCCATGGGGTCGGCCGCCCCGCCCGCCGCCAGCCTGAGCCCTTGGGCCAGCTGTCGCTCGGCCTCTGCCCGGCGGGCCGGGTCGGGAATCGTTGACAGGAGACCCTGAAAGGCGCCGGGACTCGTAGTCGCCCCGGCCGCCCCGAGCTGGGTCTCGAGTCGCTCGCCCGCCTCGCGCAGCAGCGGTGCGACGACCTCGATGCCCGCGACCTCATCCCACCGGATCTTGACCTTCTCGGGCCGCTCGCGGTCGACGTCGACCGGGACATCCCACCACTCCACCTTGACTCTCGGGGACGGGATCCAGCCCCTGATCCGCGCGCCATAGCGCGGCTTTCCCGGCACCGCGACCGAGAGGAGCGCCTCGCCGCGCAGCTCCCGGGCGTTTCCGTCGCCGCGACCGACCGCGATGATCCGCGCGCTGGGGCCCTCGATCTTCTGGCGGTGGAGCACGGGAGGAGGAGCCTGCTCAGCGTGCTCTGCCTGCAAGTCGGAGATGAGCTGCCGGACGCGCTCCTGGTCAAGCCCGGCACCATCGCCCGCGGCTTGGGTGATCTGCGCCGCCACGCCGCGGCTGCCCTCATCCACGATCGCCGCCCGGTACGTCTTCCAGCCCTCGTCAAAGCGCGCCTGGACCGAGTCAGGATCCGTGAACACCGGGTGTCCGGTTGCGATCCACTGGTCGATCTCAGGAACCTCATCCCACTCGATCCTCAGGATCGACGGGTCGCGGCGCTCGACGGTGACGGGCACCGTCGTGCCGCCGATCGGATATTTCGAGCGCCACATCCAGCGGATCGGCGAGAGCGGGTACGGGTCGCGCCCCGGCACGTCGACGAGCATCGGGATCTGGCACGCCCACGCCTTCCAGCCACCCACGATATGGGCATCCATGTTCATCAGCGACGGCGTCAGGCTGGCGATCGACCGAAGCATCAGCGCTTCGCCCCGGACGCCGTCCTCGATCTCAGGCTGGCGGCCGAAACTCCGGCCGAAGAGGCGCTCGGCGAACGACTGCATCAGGGCCGCCCGGCGCTTGTCACGCCACAAGCCTGCGATAGAAGCGGTCACCCCACGCCATCAGCTGGTAAGCAACCTACATTACGCCGCGGCGGGGGGGCGCTACGCCTGCATCGTGGCGGCCTCGGCGTGAGCCAGCTCGACGTGCGCCCGGCTGTCGCGGGTGCGGATCAGGAGCAGCGCGGCGGCGAAGCCCAGCGCCGCGATCACAGCGCCACCGATGAAGGCGCTCTGGAATCCATCGTTCAGCGCGTGTGCCAGCGACGTTGTGCCACTCGCCATCGCGTGATGTGTTCGCGTGGTGGCAATCGTCGAGAGCACGGCCAGGCCCAGGGCCCCGCCGACCTGCTGGGAGGTGTTGATCAACCCGCTGGCGACGCCCTGCTCCCTTCCTTCAACGCCGGAGACGGCGGCGATCGTGGAGGTCACGAACCCAAACCCGAGGCCGATCGCAGCGAGTACGGACGGGCCGAGGATGTCGGTGAGGAATCCCCCGCCGGTCGAGACCTGGCTGAACCAGAGCAGGCCGACGGCGACGAAGGCCATCCCCGCCGCGAGGATCGGCTTGAAGCCGAACCGCGTGACGAGTTGCCCACCGACGCCGGCCGCGACGATGATCGTCACTGCCAGCGGCAGGTAGGAGAGTCCGGCGTGGATCGGGCTGTAGCCGAGCACCTGCTGCATGTACAGGGAGATGAAGTAGAACATCGAGAACAGCGAGGCCCCGAGCAGGATCCCCACGACGTTGGCGCCGGTCAGGGTCCGCAGACGGAAGATCCGGAAGGGGATCAGGGGGGAGTGCGAGCGCAGCTCGATCACCACGAACACCGCGATCAGGGCCACGGCGACGGCGAGCAGGCTGACGATCTTGGCCGATCCCCAGCCCGCGCTGCTGGCGTCAAGCACGGCATAGGCGAGCACGGACAGCCCGGCGGTGACGCTCACGGCGCCCGCGGCGTCGAAGTGGCGCGTTTCAGACTCGGAGCGGCTCTCGGGAATCAGGCCGGGGGTGAGGACGAGCGCGATCAGCGACACGGGCACGTTTACCCACAGCACCCATTCCCAGCCCAGGCCGTCGGTGAGAATGCCTCCAAGGAGCACGCCAACCGCGCCCGCGGACCCCGCGACGGCGCCCCAGGCGCCGAGCGCCTTGTTTCGCTCTGCTCCGTCGCGGAAGAGGTTGGTGACGATCGAAAGTGCGGAGGGCGAGATGATCGCGGCCCCCAAGCCCTGCGCCGCCCGTGCGGCGATCAGCTCGCCTTGGGTCGCGGCGAATCCGGCCAGCAGGGAGGCGACGGCGACGACCAACAGGCCCGCCATGAAGACGCGGCGGCGGCCGAGGAGGTCCGCGGCCCGCCCGCCGAGCAGCAGGAAGCCGCCGAACGCGATCACGTATGCATTCACCACCCAGGGAAGGTTCTGGTCGGAGAAGTGAAGGCCCTTGCCGATGCTGGGCAGCGCGACGTTCACAATCGACGCGTCAAGCACGACCACGAACTGCGCGACGCACAGCAGAATCAAGGCCGTCCAACGGCGGTCGATGTAGTTTCTTGCGGTGGTCACTGCGTCCTCCTGTTGCTAGCAGTTCTCGCCTTCTGCCACCACGACGAACGAGAGACTCCCGAGGGGACAGCCCAGTCCGACGCGTGCTGTAACGTATGTCTCGGAACGTGAATTCCGTTTCCGCATAGACTTGACTATACCGGAATCACGATTCCGGTTGCCTCGATGGCCTCCACCGCCACAGAACACGACATCGCCGGCCCGGGCAGGGTGCAGCGCGCAGATGCGCGCCGCAACCGCGAAGCGGTGATCGCGGCCGCCAAGAAGCTGTTCGGGGAGCAGGGGCTCGAGGCGCAGATGCCCGATGTGGCCCGGGTTGCGGGGGTCGGGGTGGGAACGGTCTACCGGCACTTCTCGACCAAGGACGAGCTGATCGCCGCGATCGCGGCCGAGCACTTCGGACGGCTTGCCGAGAAGGTGCGCGAGTGCCTCGAGGCGGAGGACCCGTGGGCCGGCTTCTGCGAGGTGATTCGCTTCTGCGCCCGGATCCAAGCCGACGACCGGGGGCTGTGCGAGGTGATGGGGTCCCGGCCCGAAGTCATGGACGCTGAAGCCCGGGCGGCCGGTCTGGCCGAGCTCTGCGACCAGCTCGTCAAGCGCGCTCAACGCTCCGGGGGGTTGCGACCGGACCTCGTGTGGGAGGACGTCCCGATGGTCGCCTGCGGGCTCGGATCGATCGCCCAGGCCTCGGTTGGCCCGGCGGCGGGCCGCTGGCCGCGCCTGGTCGAGATCGTCCTCGATGGCCTGCGCGCGCCCGGGAGCGGGAAGCTCCCCCGGGCGGTGTGAGCCTCGGGCCGCCTGGGCGGCGTGCCGACCGCGGAGCGGCGAAACCCGCATCTGCCGTAAAATCGGCCTTCATGGCGCCACGTTCCGGGGAGGAGCTCGGAGAAGAGCTCGAGGCTCGACAGATGTCCCGGCTCGTCAGGGCGCTCGAGATGGTCGCACCCGGGACCGCGCTCCGTGAGGGCATCGACCACATCCTGCATGCGCGCACCGGCGGCCTGATCGTGATCGGGGAGACGGACGAGCTCGCGTTCATGTTCTCCGGAGGAATCAGGCTGGACATCGACTACTCGCCCGCCTTCCTCTACGAGCTCTCGAAGATGGACGGCGCGATCGCGCTCAACGAGAACTCGACCAAGATCGTTCACGTCAACGTCCAGTTGACTCCCGACCCCACGATCCACACCAGCGAGACGGGCACGCGCCACCGCACGGCGGCGCGCGTCTCCAAGCAGACCGATGCGCTGGTGGTTGCGGTCTCCGAGCGACGGGAGGTCGTCTCGCTGTTCGTCGACGGGATGAAGTACATCCTCGAGGACATCCCGGTCGTGCTCGCCAAGGCGAACCAAGCGCTGGCGACGCTCGATAAGTACCGCAGCCGGCTCGACCAGGTCTCGACGCGACTCACCGCGCTCGAGTTCGAGGGCGGAGTCACGCTCCACGACGTGCTAACCGTCCTGCAGCGAGCCGAGCTCGTCACCCGGATGGCGGTCGAGATCGAGCATTACATCGTCGAGCTGGGGTCGGAGGGCCGGCTGATCGAGATGCAGCTCGATGAGACCATGGTCGGCGTCTCCGCCGACAAGGCGGCCCTCGTGCACGACTACCTGATCGACGATTCGGACACGAACTTCGCGATGGCGTTCGATCAGCTCGTGCGGCTGGCGCACCAAGATCTTTTGGACTTCGGGCGATTGGCCGAGCTGCTCGGCTATGACCGCAAGCTAAACACCCTTGATTACCCCGTGTCTCCGCGCGGAATCCGCATCCTGGGGCGCATACCACGGCTGCCCAAGCTAGTAGTGCAGCGGATCGTTGAGGAGTTCGGGGGGCTCGAGGAACTGCTCGCTGCCACCGACGGCGAGCTGGAGACCGTCGACGGCGTCGGCGAGATCCGGGCGAAGGACATCCGCGAGGGCCTTCGCCGACAGCAGGAGATCAATTTGGTTGATCGCTACCTGCAGACCTAGCAAGACCGCGGGTCCCTCGCCCCGCCGCGGACAGAGGAGGACACCATCACAGAGCTAATGGAAGAGCAGCTGGAGGATCTCGAGACTGTCGAACCTGTCCCTTTTATCGAGTTCGAGATCGGCGACAACGTCGTGTACCCCCATCACGGAGCCGGGAAGGTGATTCGCAAGGAGGACAAGGAGATCCTCGGCGAAAAGCGCGAGTACCTCACGATCAAGATCCTCCACAACGACATGACGGTCATGGTTCCCACCGAGAACGCTGCCCTCGCGGGCCTGCGCCGGGTGATCGACGACGAGACGGTCAAGAAGGTCTTGGCGGTGCTCCAGGACGAGTGTTCGGAGATGCCGAAGAACTGGAATCGTCGCTTCAAGCACAACCGCGACAAGATCAAGACCGGCGACGTCTACGAGCTCGCGGAGGTCGTGCGCAACCTCGCCGTGCGTGAGGCCGAGAAGGGTCTTTCGACCGGGGAGAAGCAGATGTTCACGCGCGCCCGCAAGATCCTCTGCTCCGAGCTGATGTACGCGCTCGAGATGGACGAGGTTCAGATCGATGAGCATATGAACTCGCTCCTGACCGAGCCCGCGCACTCCAACGGGAACGGAAACGGGAAGATCGCGGTCGCGGCGAAGTAGGCCACGGAGGCGATCAAGTTGGCGGTCGCGTTGATCGTGGCCGCTGGGCGTGGGGAGCGCCTTGGGTTGGACCGGCCCAAGGCGCTTGTCATGCTGGCGGGCAGATCGATGCTGGATTGGAGCGTGCGTGCCCTGCGGGACGCCCAGGTGGTTGAGCGGATCGTGGTGGCGTTGCCGGCCGATTCGCTGGCCGAGGCGCCCGAGGGGGCAATCGCCGTCGCAGGCGGAGACGTGCGCTCCCAGTCGGTCCGCGAGGCGCTGCGAGCCGTGGGCCCGGGCGATCCCGTGATCGTGCACGATGCGGCCCGCCCCCTGGCATCCCCCCGGCTGTTCTCGCGAGCGGTAGCCGAGCTCGAGCGAACGGCCGCAGACGCGGTGATCGCCGCCGCGCCGGTGCCGGACACGATCAAGGAGGTCTCGGACGACGGCCGAACCGTCACCAGGACTGTGGATCGCTCGCGGCTGTGGGCGGTGCAGACGCCGCAGGTGTTCAGGCGAGCGGCGCTCGAGGGGGCGCTGGCAGACGACGGGCTCGTAGCGCGGGCCACCGACGACGCCTGGCTGATCGAGCAGCGGGGGGGCGTCGTGTCCGTGGTCGACGCTGAGGAACCGAACTTCAAGGTGACGACCGCGGACGACCTCCGGCTGGCTGAGCTGGTACTCGCAGCGCGATGAGCTTCAGCGGCATCGGCTATGACTCGCACCGCTTCGCCGAAGGACGGCGTCTGGTGCTGGGCGGAGTGGAGCTCGAGCACGATCGAGGACTCGCCGGTCATTCAGACGCCGACGTGCTCACGCACGCGATCATCGACGCGCTGTTGGGGGCGGCGGCGCTGGGCGACATCGGGCAGCATTTCCCGGACACCGACGAGCGCTATCGCGACGCCGACTCACTCGAGCTGTTGCGAGCTGCCGTCGGACTGCTCACCGAGCGCGGATTCGCCGTCCAGCACGTCGACGCCACCGTGGTGATCGAGCGGCCCGCGATCGCGCCCGTAAGGGAGGAGATCCGCGGTGTGCTCGCCGGGGCGCTCGGCATCGGCGCCGAGCACGTGAGCATCAAGGCCACCCGTGGGGAGGGGATGGGCTTCATCGGTCGCGAGGAGGGCGCCGCGGCGCTTGCCGTGGCTACCGTGACAAACGCGTAACATCTCGATACACTGCTGTATCGTGAACTTGATTCACAACAGGCTGTGCTCGTCCGGCCGGTGGGCCAGACGAGTCGAACGGGAGCTCCTGCCCTGGGGGCTGAACGGAGTGGAGCTGGGGGAGCGTGCGCTCGAGATCGGGCCAGGGTTCGGAGCGACGACGCGTGTGCTGGCGCGAAGGCCGATCGAGCTGAGCGTGGTGGAGCTCGAGGAGGACTACTGCCGCCAGCTTCGGGCCGCGCTTGACGAATCGGTCGAGGTACGGCAGGGCGATGCGACCGCGCTCCCGTATCCCGACGGCAGCTTCTCCTCCGCCGTCTGCTTCACGATGCTCCACCACATACCGACGGCCGAGCTCCAGGATCGGGCGTTCGCGGAGATCTCCCGCGTGCTGCGCCCGGGCGGAACGTTCGCGGGCACCGACAGCATCGGCAAGGGTCTGCTGTTCAAGCTGATTCACGTCGGCGACACGCTCAACCTGATCGATCCCGACGAGCTCCCGAAGCGCCTCGAGGCCGCAGGCTTCGGGGAGGTCAGCGTCGATCGCGGCGGCCGGTCGATGCGCTTCCGGGCCGTCAAGCCGGCGTGAGCCGCGAATCCTCCGCGCGGGCCGCGACCGGCGCGAGCCGCGAGGTTCCGCCGCACATCGTCGAGGCGGCGCGGCACGTGCTTGCCGAAGATGGGCTGGCTGCAGCCACCCTCGAGCGGATCTCGACCGCGGCCGGGATCTCACGGATGACGCTGCATCGTCGCGGCCTGTCAAAGGCGGACATCCTGCTTGCGATTGCCGAGGCCCTCGAGCAGGACTACCGCGAGGCAATGTGGGCCGCACTGGTCTCGCAGGGGACAGGGCGCGAGCGGCTTCAACACGCGCTCGAGCTGCTGTGCGACCTGACCGAGAGAAACGGGGCACTGCTGGACGCCCTGTCGGCCGCGACTCGCGATGCGATCTACCACGAGCCCTCCGGGTCACGGCTGACCCGGAGGGTGTTCGTCGAGCCCTTGGAGCGGTTGCTGCTGGACGGCGCCGAGGACCTTTCTCTCAGTGCGTGCGACGCCGAGGAGACAGCCACCCTGTTGTTCAACGCCGTATGCCACACCTACGGCCATCTCCGCAAGGGTCACGGGTGGGGCCGAGAGCGCGCGCGGGACGGCGTGATCGGGCTGGTGATGGACGGAGTGGCTCGGTAGGGGGCTACCGCGCGCTCGCTTACCGCCGCGCGGCTGCGGCGCGCTCGCGCAGCTGCTCCTGCTCGACGAAGCGCTTGAGCTGGCGGACCGTGCGGCGCACGTGTCCGTCGACAGTGGGGGCGGCGATGTGCTCGGCCAGCCACCCACTCAAGCCGGCGCCGGCGACACCGTAGGCGAGCCGAAGCTCGGCCCGCGTCCTTCCCTCGCCGGCTTCCCTGAGACGCCAGCGTCCGCGCTGGTCGATACCGGTTACCGAAGTCCAGGCCAGCTCGCAGTCGGGAACCCACTCGACGATCTCGATCAGGCCACCGATCTCGGCCGAGCCCACCCGAAGCAGGATCCGGTACCGCGCCCCGAGGCCGGTCGGATGCTCCGAGACCACCTCCCACCGGGTAACGCCAGACATGTAGCTGAGCACGCACTCGGGGTCGGAGACGATCGGCCAAACCCGTTCGGGGGGTGCGCTGATCGTGACGGACGACGAGAGTCTCATCCGATGACCGGGAGCCGACGCTCGGCCGCAAGCGCGTCCAGGGTGTCCTGCATCAGCCGGACCAGGTGGTCATAGACCTCGTCCAGATCCGGGTCGGGCCCGAACTGCTCCCGTAGGTCGATGGGCGGCAGCGTCTCGACCGTGATCTTGGCCGGAAGCGGGATGTGCCCGAGCATGTCTCCGACGTTCAGCCCCCACGGAAGCGCCAGTGAGATCGGAAGCACCTTCAAACGGAACGTCCTGTCGAGCCGCAGCAGCCGCGCGAGGCGCTCCCCGCGTGAGACGAACAGCGCGGTCTCCTGGCCCCCGATCGAGACGACCGGTACCACTGGAACGCTCTGCTCCAGCGCCAGTCGCAAGAAACCCTTCCGCCGATCGAAATCGATCCGGTTGCGCTCCCAGGTGGGCCTGTGGACCTCGAAGTCGCCGCCCGGGTAGACGAGCAATGCGGCTCCGGCCTCAAGCGCCTTGCGGGCGTTGGCGGGTGAGGCCGCCACGGTCCCGAACTTCCGCAACGACGCCAGGCCGGGCATCGTCAGCACGAGGTTGTGGGCGAGCTGATAGAAGGGACGCTCGGCACCGAAATACGTGCTGAAAGCGAGTGTGAACACGGTCGTGTCCGGGGTCATGTTGCCCCCGGAGTGGTTGCCCACCAAGAGCACCGGCCCGTCGTCAGGGATGTTTCCCAGTCCCCGCACCTCGCCGCGAAACCACAGCGAGGCGAGCATCCACATCAGGGGCAGCCGCTCGCGGATGAAATCCGGGTCACGTTCGTCCAGATCCGCGGTCGGGATCCGCCGGACCACCTGATCGGAGACCTCGCGCAGGGCACGGCCCAACAGCGCCGGCAGCGAGCGGTCTTCCTCGCGACCGCTTCGGTTGGGGTCATGGCCGTTGCGGCTTACCTTCTCTGCGACCGGGGCGCCCGCCATGAGACGATCTTACGCGGCCTCCGCCTCGCCGGCCGCCGCCGGGGCCGCTTCGATCCGGCTCTCAGCACGGGCGAAGAAGCGCCGCAGGAGCTCGTTGCACTCCTCGGCGCGCTCCACCTGGGGCACGTGGCCGCAGCGGGAAATCGTGATCTGCTCCGCGCTCGGGAGCCATTTGGCGACATGACGGCTGAACGCCGCGGGGACGAGCACGTCGCCGCTTCCCCAGACGAACAGCGCCGGCGGCTTCAATGCGGAGAGTCGCGGATAGAAGCCCTTATCCCCGAACGGCGCCTCGAGGTAGATGTTGCGCGCGGCGGCCAGGAAGGCGTAGCGGGCGCCGGGCGATTGGTAGATGCGGCGAAACTCGTCGACCATCAGCTCGCCGACGGCCGGATCGATGAGATCGCGGTCATGGAACAGGCTCCAGAACTGTGAGGCCACGGTGGAGCGGCGGAACGCATGGGGGAGCAGCCCGAACTCGGGTCGCAGCAGCCTGACGATCGGGTGCAGCCCGCGGCGGATCCAGGCCACCGCGGGGCACAAGAGGCCCAGCGCACCGATCCGCTCGGGCGCGATCAGTCCCATCTCGATCGCCACCCGCCCGCCCATCGAGTTGCCCACCACGTGGGCGCGCTCGATCTCCAGCTGATCCATGAGCTCGAACATGGCGTCCGCAAACCACGCGGCGTTGTAAGCGCCGAGCGCCGGCTTGCTGGAGGATCCGAAGCCGGGAAGATCGGGGGCATGGACGCGATAGCGACCTGAAAGTGCGGCGGCGGTCTCGAACAGAGATGCCCGAGTGCCTCCCAGGCCGTGAAGCAGCAGCACGTGCGGCCCGCGTCCCATGCTGAGCGTGGAGACCTTGTGGCGGGCAACCGGCACGTCCTTGATCTCGAGCAGCGGAGGCCGCCCGTTCGGAAGCCTGAACATCGCCTCGAACGCGATCGCGTGATCGAGGTTCCCGCGCACGGTCAGAAGCCGGCGCTCGAAGGCCTCCACACCGGAGAACTCACCTTCACGAAGCTTCAGCCACGTGCCCGAATCCGTGTCGATCGTGACATCGGGCTTACGCCGCGTGGCGCCCTTTCGCACCCTCGCCGCGTCGCTCGTGCAGCGGACCTCCCAGACGTGCCCGACGTCGCACAAAACCACGTTAAACGTAGAGTCGAAGCCCTTCTCGGCGCCCAGGTAGCGGCCGGGAAGTGACCGGAACGCAGCGTCCAGCAGCGCCAGTCGCTCTGCGTGCGGGGAGCTCGCAGGCACGGCGGCCACCCTAGCGGGCCCCCCGGAAGGATCGCGGCGCTGAGGCCGCGGGGGCCAATAAGGTAGCCGCATTATGCGAAAGATCCGCCTGCACGACACGCGCAGCGGCCGGCTCTCCGAGCTGGTTCCGAGGGACAGGGGCCGGGTCGGGATCTACGCCTGCGGCCCGACCGTCTACGGGCGCATCCACATCGGCAACGCGCGCCCCTTCGTGGTCTTCTCGCTGCTGAAGCGATTCCTCGTCCACGAGGGCTTTAACGTCACGTTCGTCGCGAACATAACCGATGTCAACGACAAGATTTACGACGCTGCGCGGGCCGCGGGGGTGGGAAGCGAGGCATTGGCGCGCGACATGACCGCCGCATACCTCCGCGACACGGACGCGCTCATGCTGGGGCGACCCGACCACGAGCCGCTTGCCAGCGAGACGATCGCGGGGATCATCGAGCTCATCGAGGAGCTGATTTCGGGAGAGCACGCGTACCAGGCGAACGGGGACGTTTATTTCTCGGTCTCGTCCTACCCCGATTACGGCGAACTGTCCCATCAGCGGGTCGAGCAGATGGATCAGGGGGAGGGTGTGGAAGGGGCCGATCTGAAGCGCGAGCCCGTGGATTTCGCCCTATGGAAGGCGCAGAAACCCACCGAGGACGCTGCGTGGGATTCGCCCTGGGGCCGGGGGAGGCCCGGCTGGCACATCGAGTGCTCGGCGATGGCCGAAGGTCTGCTGGGGCCCGATTTCGAGATCCACGGCGGCGGCAGCGACCTCGTCTTTCCGCACCACGAGAACGAGGCGGCTCAGACGCGCGCAGCCCGGGGGCATCCCCTGGCGCGCCTGTGGGTCCACAACGGCATGGTCCGGCTCGACCGGAAGAAGATGGCCAAGTCGGTCGGGAACATCTTCCTGCTCCACGAGGCGCTCGACGCCTACGGTCGTGATGCGCTGGTCATGTATTTCTGTGGCGGTCACTACCGGCAGCCGATCGAATTCGACTCCGATCGCCTGGACGAGGCACGGGCTCGCGTGGAGCGGATTCGTGAGGCAGCGCGCGGGCTGGTGCCGGGGGATTCCCCCCCGTGGTCCGCATCACTCCGGGAGCGCTTCTTCGACTCGCTGGCGGAGGACTACAACACCCCAGCTGCGCTCGCGGCCGTGTTCGACTGGGTCAGGGAGGCGAATCGCTCCGACGCGGGTGGGGGGGACGCCGATCTGCGGGAGATGCTCGCGGTGATTGGCCTCGAGAACCTGTTGGACGTCGCCGTCGTGGATGCGCCGACCGAGGTGCGCGAGCTGCTGGAGGCCCGCGAGCGCGCCCGCGCTCGGGGCGACTACACGGAGGCGGACCGCCTGCGGGATGAG
This sequence comes from uncultured Actinomycetes bacterium, assembly GCA_963822725.1. Taxonomy (GTDB): domain Bacteria; phylum Actinomycetota; class Thermoleophilia; order Solirubrobacterales; family Solirubrobacteraceae; genus Palsa-465. Next base: position 1,465,590 of record CAWGIR010000004.1, on the reverse strand, counting down.
ATCCGGGCCGCGGGCTGGGAGGTTCGCGACGGTCCCGACGGGCCAGAGCTCCTGCCCTCGCAGTGATCGTCTACGGGCGCAACGCAGTGCGCGAGGCGATGCGGGGTCCGCGGACTGTTGCCCGCGGATGGGCCACGAAGAACGCTTTGCGGGAGGCGTGGGTCTCCTCCTCGGGTGTTCCGGTCGAGCTCGCTGCCGCCGAGGAGATCGAACGGCTCTCCGGATCTGCCGCCCACCAGGGGATCTGCGCCGAGGTAGCGGAGTTTCGGTACGCACCCGCGGAGCAGGTGCTCGCGGGGGCCGCGCCACTGATCGTCGCGCTCGATCAGATCCAGGACCCGCAGAACCTCGGGTCGATCTGCCGCAGCGCGGAGTGCGCAGGGGCGAACGGGGTCGTCCTTCCCGAGCGTCGCTCCGCGACGGTCACCGCGGCGGTCTGCAAGGCATCGGCCGGCGCAGTCGAGCACCTCCCTGTGGCGCAGGTGCGAAACCTCGTCGACTTCCTGGGCGAGGCCAAGGCCGCGGGGCTGTGGTGCTACGGGGCGGAGGCCCGTGCGAGGACCCCGTATGAAGAGATCGACTATTCCGGCGGCGTCGTGCTCGTGCTCGGGTCGGAGGGACGAGGGCTTCGCCCGCGTGTGGCCGCCACCTGCGACGCGCTCGTGTCGATCCCGCTGCGCGGGAGGATCGAGTCTCTGAGCGTGGCGGCCGCAGCGGCGGTTCTGATGTACGCCGCTGCCAGCGGTCGTGCATGAGCGGCATCTGGGCGCATACTTGCAGGGCGGCTTGACAGGGGTGCAGTGCTATGTCAAGCTGCCGCGCGGGAGATAAGCATCAACTGGAGCTTGAGCCTCCAGTGGTGAGAGAGGGTGCGGCGGGTACGTCAGCTGCGTCCGAACTGCATACATGATGTAGCGGCGCTAGGGGAGGTATTGCGCCACGAGTTTCCGTTGGCCCTGGGCGGGCCAGAAAGGATCAAATCGTGGCAAGGCTCTCCAGTTATCCTCAGGCTCAGCCTCAGGTCGAGGATCGATTCCTGATCGCGCTGGCCAAGCAGGGCAACGCGGCAGCGTATGACCGGATCGTGCGGCGCTATTACGGCTTCGTGCGCCTGAAGGCGTCCTCGTACTTCCTGGCCGGCGGCGACGCCGATGATCTGATCCAGGAAGGTCTCGTCGGTCTATATAAGGCAGTGCGCGACTATCGCTCGGACCGGGAATCGAGCTTTCGCAACTTCGCGGAGCTGTGCATCACCCGCCAGATCATCACTGCGGTGAAGACCTCGACGCGGAACAAGCACGTACCGCTCAACCAGTACGTCTCGTTCTCGAGCACTCCCGCCGGCTCGGGTGCCGACGGCGAGCCGACACTGGACGAGATGCTCCCCGGTTCGCCGGTTCACGATCCCGCCAACCAGGTGATCTCCTCCGAGGAGCTCCGGGCGCTGGTGGCGTGCATCTCCACGACGCTGTCAGAGCTGGAGTCCCGCGTGCTGGCGCTGTATCTGGACGGGCACTCCTACGAGGAAGTGGGCCGCCGGCTCGGCTGTGACTGCAAGACGGTCGACAACGCGCTCCAGAGGGTGAAGCGCAAGGTCGGCCAGCACCTGAGCGCGCGGGCCGTGGCGGCGTGAGGAAGGGCACCGCGGCGTGCCGCGACGCGGTGCCAGCACAACTTCCGGCTACGGCCGGTGTTAGGTTGGAGTCGTGAGGGGAAGTTCGCTACTACGCGCCGTCCTGCTCTCGGTGGCCGTGGCTGGTATCTGCACGGGCGCCGCCGAGGCCCGGGCGATCGGCGCCTACACCACCAAGGGCGCCTCGAGCTACTGGTCGGCACCGGGCCTGCATCCGCCGAAGCTGAAGGCTGACAAGCCGATCGTCAGCGGCAAGCTCTATTCCGGCGGCTACTTCATGACCGCGAACTTCTACAACCTGAACTCCCCGACGCGGATGGTCGGGCAGAGCGGTCCGCTGATCCTCAACAACAAGCTGCAGCCGGTCTGGTTCGCCCCGGTCCCGAAGAACGTCGTGGCGAACAATCTCTCCGTTCAGAAGTTCGAGGGTAAGCCGGTGCTCAGCTGGTGGCAGGGCGTGGTCACGAACACCGGCGCCACGGTCAACGGCGAGTACGTGGTCGTCGACCAGCACTACAAGACCGTCGCGACGCTGAAGGGCGCCAATGGTTGGGTGCTGAGCCTCCACGACTTCCAGATCTCGGGCAAGGACGCGTGGGTGACGGCGTACAAGACGGTTCCGAACCAGAACCTGACCCCGTACGGCGGCTCTGCCAGCGGCAGCGTGCTGGATGTCGCCGTCCAGGAGTACGACCTCCGCACTGGCCAGTTGGAGTTCACCTGGGACGCGCTGAACCCGGGCGGCACCCCGAACATCCCCCTGAGCCAGGCGCGCAACAAGCCGTTCGGGACTGTGCCCTGGGACGCGTACCACATCAACTCGATCCAGCTCGTCGGCTCCCACGAATTCCTCGTCTCGATGCGCGACACGTGGTCCGCGTACCTGGTCGACTCGAGCACCGGGAAAATTGTGTGGACGCTCAGCGGCAACCCGAGCATCAGCAGCTTCAAGCTCCCCAAGAACGCCGGCTTCGAATGGCAGCACGACGTCGAGCTTCTCCCGAACAACGAGGTCACGATCTTCGATGACGCCTGCTGCGCCGTGCTTGGCCCCGGGAAATTCGGCTCGCCCAGCGGGTCCTCGCGCGGGCTGGTCCTCAAGCTGAACACGAGCACGATGACGGGCTCGCTCGTCGCGCAGTACCCACGTGCAAAGGGCTTCGAGGTCTATTTCCTCGGCTCGACCCAGGTACTCGGCAACGGCAACGTGCTCGTCGGCTGGGGCTCATCCCCCTTCTTCACGGAGTTCTCGAAGGCGGGCAAGGTCCTGCTCGACGTGGCCTGGCCGTTCCCCGATCTCAGCTATCGAGTGCTGCGCCAGAAGTGGGTGGGCACCCCGTCGTTCCCGCCCAGCGGCGCGGTCCGCACGGTCAGCGGCAAGGCCACCGTGTACGCGAGCTGGGACGGCGCGACCAAGGTCGCCGCCTGGCGCGTGCTCGCGGGCTCGTCGAAGAGCCACCTGAGCGTGGTCGTGAGCCGCGCGGGCAAGCGGGGCTTTGAGACATCGATCCCGGTCACCGGCTCGCACGGCGTGTACGAGGTCGAGGGGCTCGACTCGAGCGGAAAGGTGCTCGGGACCTCGAAGCCGTTCACGGCCGGGAGCAAGCCGGTCCTGATCGGCGCCTACTGAGCCGACTCCTTACCCGCTCTTCAGCGCGTACAGCCGCCACTCCCCCGGAACCCCCCGGAGCTGGCGCGTGCCGCGGTCATCGAACGCCAGCGTCGAGCCGACCACGAGGTCCTTGACCGTGCTTGACACCAGCACCTCGTGCGCGTTCGCCAGCTCGCACACGCGCTCGCCGATGTGAACGGCGATCCCGCTGATGTCGTCGCCGAGCAGCTCGCATTCCCCGGTGTGGAGACCGCACCGGATCTTGAGGCCGAGATGGCCGACACCTCCCACGAGCTCTTGGGCGCAATGGACCGCCCGCGTGGGGCCATCGAAGGTGGCGATGAAGCCGTCGCCCAGGTTCTTGACCTCACGACCCCTGAACTGCTGCAAACGGTGGCGCACGAGCGCGTTGTGATCTTCGAGCACGGTTCGCCATGCGCGATCGCCGAGGCTGGCGGCGCGGTCGGTTGAGCCGACGATGTCGGTGAACAGCACCGTCGCCAGCATGCGCTCCGGCTCACGCCGTGGTCGTCGGCCGGTCAGAAACTCCTCGATCAGGTCCATCTCCGGATCGTCGGGGCCGGGCCAGTAGTAACAATCGGTCCCGTCCGCCTCGACGAAGCGAGCGCCGGGGATCAGCGCCGCGGTCTCGCGGCCCCCCTCCACGGGCACAAGCGGACAGTCACGCAGCTGGAGCACGAGCGTCGGAACCCTGATCGCAGGCAGCACGCCGCTCAGGTCAACACGCGCGTTGAGGTCGACCACCTGTCGCGCGGTCGCCGGGCTCATGCACGCACGCTCAAACCGTGTCCACCACTCGACGAACCGCTCGTCGCCCGCTCGGCTGGGCGCAAACAAAGAGATGAACGCGCCCTCGCCCCAGTGGTTCTCGATCAACTCCAGCAGCGACACTCGCCGATCGTCGCTCAGCACCAACCCTCCCGCCACCGAGACGTTCGCCAGGACCAGCGCAGAGACACGATCGGCGTGTGTGGCGGCGTACATCGCGCACAGGCCGGTCTCGACGGCGCCGTAGAGCGCGATCCGGTCGGCTCCCACGGCGTCCAGCACCGCGCCCAGATCGTCCATCTGCTGGTCAAGCGTGGGCGGCCCCTCGAGGGGGTCCGACAGCCCGGTCCCGCGGCGGTCGAAGCGGATCAGACGCGAGAACGAAGCCATGCGTTCGTAGGCCCGCACGGTCAGCGGGTCCTCCCATTGCATGTCCAGATGCGAGCCCGGGCCGCCGATCGAGACCAGGTCCAGCGGCCCGTCGCCCAGCACCTGATAGGCGATCTGCGCATCTCCGCTGTGGGCGTATCTCGTCGGCGGCGGGGTGAGCATCAGGGAAGCGTCGAGTACGGGTACTGCGTGAGCGTCTCGGATCCGTCCTCGGTGACGAGCACGAGATCCTCAAACCGGACGCCCCCGAGCTCCGGATCCCACAGACCGGGCTCGATCGCGAGCACGTCGCCGGCGACGAGCGGAGCGTGTCCCGTCTGCCCCAGCGCCGGGTCCTCGTGGATCTGCAGGCCGACCCCATGCCCGAGGGAGAACTGAAAGCCCGCGTTCGGATCCTCGCCGGGCCCGGTGCGCTGGGTCCGGTATCCGGCCGCTTCGAACACGTCGCAGGCCAGATCGTGGAGCTCTTTGCCCGTGACGCCGGGCCTGATCGCCCCCCGGACGCCCTCGATCGCCTCGCTCACGAGCCGCTCCTGCTCGCCGATCTCATCGGGCGGAGCCCCTCCCACCACAAAGGTGCGCGTCATGTCCGCCCAGCAGGCGGACGACTCGTCCTGGGGGAAGACGTCGATCTGGATCGGAAGCCGGGCGGGCAGCGGACCATGGCCCGTCTCGTGGCCGTACCCCTGCCAGACCGAGGCGACGATCACGTTCGCCGGCGGTGCGATTGCCTCGCGTGCCGCGATCGCATCCCTGATCGCCGCGCGGATCGTCTCGGCCACCAGCGGCTCGCCGTCGAGCTCGAGCTGGCCGTCATGCGGCCGCGCTCTTCGCAGGACATCAGCCGCGGCTGCGAATCCGGCTTCGGTGGCCTTCTGTGCGCGCCTGATGCCTGTCAGCTCGGGCTCGGACTTGGCTCGGCGCCTTGACTTGACCGTGTCCTCGTCGACCGTGAGCTGGATCCCGTCGGCGCGCAGACGTTCGGCCAGGCCGAGCGCGAACTCGAACTCCACGATCGCCTCGCGGATCCCGATCCGCGCCGCCGCGCGGGAGAGCAGCTCCAGCGAGACCTGATCGCGCGTCATACCGCTGCGGATCAGCTCGTAGAAGCCGAGCTCGGCGACATCGATCAGCTCCGCGTCGGGGCGAGCCGCGGCGACCCGTTCGCGCTCGAGGTGGTTGACCGCGATGTACGCCTGGCCGTCGAGCTCGGCGTACAGGAAGGGATCGCCGATCTGAATCGGCACCTCGTGGCGCAATGCGGGGTTGCGTTCCGTGTCCCCGTACAGGAGAAGGTTGGGCATACGAGCAACGTTAGGCGATCGCTGATTTAGTTCTCATCCGTGCAGACAGAGAAGCCCGTCGGCGCTGCCCTCGAGTGGAAGCCGGCCCAGCTGCCGCCCCGCACGCCGATGACCGGCGTCCGCGCGATGCTCCGCCCGGTTGCGGCCGCAGACGACGCCGCCGCGCTGTATGAGGCCTCGCATTCGGCCGGGGCTGATGACCCGATCTGGACGTATCTCCCATACGGCCCCTTTCGCGACGAGCGGGAGTTCCGGGATTGGCTCTCCTGGGCCGAGGCCTCGGAAGACCCGCTCTTTCACACGATCACGACCGTCCCCGAGGAGCGACCGTCGGGCATCGCCGCCTATCTGCGGATCAAGCCCGAGCACGGTGTGATCGAGATCGGGCACATCTGGTTCGGCATCCATCTGCAGCGCACCGCGGCCGCGACCGAAGCGATCTACCTGCTCGCTCGGCGGTCGTTCGACGAGCTCGGCTACAGGCGGCTGGAGTGGAAATGCGACTCGCTCAACGAGCCCTCGCGGCGAGCCGCCGAACGGTTCGGGTTCCGGTTCGAGGGCGTTTTCCGCCACCACATGGTCGTGAAGGGGCGCAATCGCGATACGGCCTGGTACGCGATCACGGACGGAGAATGGCCGCCGATCAGGGAGGGGTTCGAAGCTTGGCTTGCGCCCGGGAACTTCGATTCCGCGGGTGCCCAGCTGCGTTCGCTGGGCGACCTGATCGAGGTCGTGCGATCGTGAGCGAGGCGGTGCACCGCCAGGTGGCAGTGGACGACGGAGTCGAGCTGCACGTCGCGTCTCTGGGCCAAGAGGGTGCGCCGCCGGTCGTGCTGCTGCACGGCTTTCCCGAGCTCTGGTACTCATGGCGCCATCAGCTCCCGGCACTGGCGCAGGCCGGATATCGGGTGCTGGCGCCGGACCTCCGTGGCTACGGAGGCAGCTCGGCGCCCGTCGATGTCGAGGCGTACGACATGAGGTCGCTGTGCGGCGACGTCATCGGCCTACTCGACACGGAGGGGCTCGACCGCGCCGTGGTCGTCGGTCACGACTGGGGTGCGGCCGTGGCCTGGGCGCTGGCGCTGGCTTTCCCGGAGCGGGTGGGGGCCGTGGCGGGGCTGAGCGTGCCCTTCATCCCGCGTGCTCCCGCCCCGCCCATCGGGCTGATGCGCCGGGGGCTCGGTGAGGACTTCTACATCGTCTGGTTCCAACAGCCGGGAGTGGCGGACGAGGTCCTGGGTGCAGACGTGCGGCGGACGCTCACGACGACCAAGGTGTGGACCGCCGAGTGGGGCTCCGGCGACGAGGAGCCACGGCTCCCAACATGGTTGACGGAGGACGACCTCCGGGTTTACGTCGAGGCCTTCGAGCGAACCGGCTTCACGGGCGGACTCAACTACTACCGGAACATCGATCGCAACTGGGAGCAGAGCGCGGAGCTGGCCGAGCGCCGCATCGAGCAGCCCGCGCTGTTCATCACCGGCTCGCGCGACCCGGTTAAGCGTTTTATGCCCTTCCAGGCGATGGAGGGCTGGGTCACCGATCTTGTCGAGGTCGTGACGATCGAGGGCGCCGGTCACTGGGTGCAGCAGCAGCGCCCTGACGAGGTCAACGAGGCACTGCTGGGGTTCCTGAAGTCGCTGGATTTTGGATAAGGTGCCGCCGATGCCAAGCGCACCCGGTTGGGGTAGTTGGGCTGTCGATCCGTTCCTGTGGGTCGCCTTGCTGGCGGCGGCGGGTTGGTACGTGTCGATGCTGCGCCGCGTGCGCAGGGTCACCGGGAAGCCGGTCGGCCCGGGTCACTGGCTGTTCTACTTCTCGGGCCTGGGGATGCTGTTCATCGCGCTCGGCTCGCCGCTTGACCCGATCGGGGACTCGCACCTGCTGCTCGCCCACATGCTCCAGCACGTGCTGCTCGCTGATCTGGCGCCGCCGCTATTGATCCTGGGCTTGCGGGCGCCCGTGTTGCCGCTGGGAATGCCCCGGCCGGTGCTGGAGCGCGTGGCGCGGGGCGGGACGCTCGGCCGGGTGTGGGGCTTCATGACCAAGCCCTGGGTGGCGCTGCCCGCGTGGGCCGCGGCAACGCTGATCTGGGCGATCCCGTCGGTGTTCGACTACTCGGCCCAGCACACCGTGATGCACGACCTCGAGCACGCGACGCTGTTCTACACCGGGATCGCGCTCTGGTGGCTGATCATCACGCCGCTGCCGTCCGACCGCCGCGAGACCGGAATGATCCGGTTGGCTTACCTCGGCTTCTCCCGGCTGGCGAGCGCCGGCGTGTGCCTCCCGCTCACCTTCCTCGGCCACACGACGTACTCCCTGTACGCGAATGCACCGCGCTCCTACGGGATTTCCGCGCTCGCCGACCAGCGACTGGCGGGCGCCTCGATGTGCCTGCTCGAGTTCCTCGTCTTCGGGATCGCGGTCGCGGTCGTGTTCATCGACGCGCTCGTGCGCGAAGAGCGGGCCCAGGCGCTCCGGGACGTCGCGGCTTCCCAACCGTAAGCCGGCTGACCGTCCGGCTCTGTAGGCCCAGGCGGTCCTCTACGCTCTGGCCGCGTGAGCTTGTTCCAGCTCCCCGTCGCCGCCGCGTTCAGCGGGTTGCACCTGGCGGAGTTCCTGCCGCCCGTGGTGGCCGGGGCGGTGTACGTGACGTTGTTCGCGCGGCGCGCGCAGACGCTGGCGTACGAGCGGCGCCCGATCGAGCGCTGGCGCGCGGTCTCGTTCGTCACCGGAGTGGTGATGATGGTGGTGGTCCAGCTGCCGCCATTCGACGACTGGGCCGACCAGGTGCTGATCACGCACATGGTCCAGCACATCATCATCGGCGACATCGCGTCGCTGCTGATCGTGTTCGGTCTGACCGGGCCGGTGCTCCAGCCCCTGCTTCACGTCCGGGTCACCCGGCCGGTGCGGGTGCTCGCTCATCCGGTGGTGGCGCTCGTGCTGTGGACGCTGGATCTATACGTCTGGCACGTGCCGTTCTTCTACCAGCAGGCGGTCCGTCACGACCTCGTTCACGCGCTCGAGCACATGTGCTTCCTGTGGTTCGGGATGCTGATGTGGCTGGCCCTGATCGGCCCGTTGCCGAAGCCCGCGTGGTTCACGAACTGGGGCCGGCTGCTGTACGTCGTCGCGGTCCGGCTGGTGGGCGCTGTCCTCGGCAACGTCCTGATCTGGACGCAGACGGTGCTCTACCCGGTCTACAAGGCAAGCGATGCTGCTCGCGGGTTGAACCCGTTGTCCGACCAGAACATCGCGGGCGCGGTGATGATGGTCGAGGAGTCGATCCTCACCATCCTGCTGCTCGGCTGGCTCTTCTACCGATTCGCGCTCCAGGACGAGCAACGCCAGGCGCTCCTCGACCTGGCCAACCAGCGGGGGGTGGAGCTGAGCGACGAGCGAGCGGCGCGGGCGGCGGCGGCCGGCGCGAGCGAGCGGCTGCGCCAGCGGCTGCTGGCCGGGGAGTCCGGGCTCGACCCCGAGGAGCCCGGGGACGGGGAGCCTCGGCCCGGGGAGCTCGCGGAGCCGGGGGACGGGGACGGCGAGCCTCGGCCGCACAGCCCGTCCGAACGGGCGGCCCACTGATCGCGAAGCCACGCCCGCCCAGGAGTAACACCGGCGTAACGGTGTGAGCGCGGTGTTACATGGCGCCTCGTAGCTTTGGCGCGATGGCAATCACTCGACGGACGAGACTGGGCGGGGTCGGGGCCGTTGCCATGCTGGTGCTCGCCGCTTTGACGGGTGGGGTGTCGTCTGGTGCAACGCGCACCGCGAACGGCACCACGAGCAAGGTCCCGGGGACGAGTTACCTTCTGGCGGTCGCGTGCCGTTCAACTGGCGCGTGCATCGTCGTCGGCAAGCCCTCTCTCGGTTCCCGCAAGAAGGGCGGCGTCTTTGTGAGCGTGTCGAACGGTATGCCCGGTGCAGTTCAAACCGTCGACGGTACGGAAGGCCTCTACCACGTGGCATGTCCCTCAGCCAACCAGTGCATCGCTCTGGGGCGGAGCTTCAGTGCGGGCCTACCGCAAGAGGTCTACGTCGACATCAGCAACGGCCAAGCGGGTCCAGTGCGCAGGCTCGACGGGATGACAGAGATCGCATCGATTGGCTGCGGCAACCAGACCTCGTGCTGGGCGCCCGGCGGGGACTGCAACGCCGCAAACCGGTGCACTCCCAAAGTCGCGCACATCGTCAACGGCAAGCTTGACAAGGTCTATTCGGAGACCGGTTCGTACAGTTTCTCCACCGGAGCAGCGGACACAGAGGATGCCGAGCGCGGCCCGACGCCTGCCTGCTCTTCGGCCACCGTCTGCACCCTGGCCGGGGCCTCGAACGTCGACCATCCGGCGAAGAGCTCCGGGTTGATCTTCTCGCTCAGCGACGGACACGTGAAGGTCGCCCACCGGGTGACGGCTGTCAGCTTGTTCAGTGGCCTGGCCTGCCCCTCCAAGAACTACTGCACGCTCGTCGGCTACAAGAGCTCGAGCGTGAAGAGTGAGGTCCTGACCTGGGCCGGCGGCAAGTCACGCGCTCCGAAATCGGTCGACGCGAGCGTCGGTCCGCTTGCGTGCAAGAGCGCCACCGCCTGCTTCGCCTTCGGGTTTGAGCGGACGGGGAGTTCAGGCGAGCGAGTGATCGTCCCGATCGAGCGCGGCAAGCCGGCCGCGCCGGAATCGCTTCCGTCGGAGAGCAGCAAACCTGACATCTACGCCGCTGCCTGCACGGCCAGCCGTTGCGTCGGTGTCGGCAACGTGGGGCAGTACCCCAGGCCGATCGAGGGATGGGTCTTCGGGTTCTAGGTCCGAGGGAAGGAGACCTCGACGGCGAGTCCGCCCTGAGGTTGCGCGCGCGTGACTAGGTCGGCGCCGTGTGCGACGGCGATCGCCTTGACGATCGAGAGCCCTAGTCCGTGTCCGTTGGTGTGCTCGGTACGGGGGCCGCCAAGTCGTTGGAAGGGTTGGAACAGGCGCTGGATCTCCTCGGGCGCGAGCGCCGGGCCGGTGTTCGTGATGGCCAGGAGTGCGTGGTGGTCGCGGGTGCCGGTGGTGATCTCGAGGTGTCCGCCGCTCGTGTTGTGCCGGATCGCGTTGTCGAGCAGATTCTCGATCAGGCGCTCGATGAGTCGCGGATCGCCCGCTGCCTGCGCGGGGCCCAGCGTTGCGCGTACGTCCAGGCCATGGGCGCTGGCCTCTGGCCGGCGGGTGAGCAGGGCGTGGGAGGCGATGGCCGCGAGGTCGAGGGGCTCGGGGCGGTCGAGCCCGGCTTGGCCACGCGTCAGCGTGAGCAGCGCGTCGATCGTCTGCTCGAGGTGTTGCTCGGACGCGAGCACGCGCTCGTGGGCTGCGCGCAGTGACGAGAAGTCGGCCTGCGGGTCGGCGAGCGCCACCTGGATCAGCGCTCGCTGGCGGGCCAGCGGCGTGCGCAGCTCGTGGGAGGCATTGGCGGCGAACTGACGTTGCGCCTCGAACGCGGCGTCGAGCCGCCCGAACAGCTCATCGAGGGTGTCCCCGAGTTCCTTGAGCTCGTCCTGCGGGCCGTCGAGGGCTAGTCGCTCGTGCAGGCTGGCAGAGGAGATCCTCCGCGCCTTGCGGGTGATGGTCCGGATCGGCCGCAGCATCCTGCCGGCAAGGAGCCAGCCGGCAAGAAGGCCGAGTACGGCCACGATCGCCAGCGCGATTACCGAATTCACCAGGAGCTGGTGCGAGTCGGCGGCCCGTTGTGTGGCTTGGGCGGAACCTGCCTGGGAGATCTGCCGCACCGCCTGTGCCAGTTGGTGCACGGCTTGTGCCAGCTGATGCTGGTCCGCAGCGAGCTGATGCTGGTCGTGGGCCAGCGTCGGGACTGACAGCTGATGCGACCCCTGTGCCAGGAGGGGCACGGACTGCGCCAGCTGATACTGGTCCCGTAACAGCTGATGCTGGTCCTGTGCCAGCGCCGACGCCGCGCTGGGCAACTGAGGCAGCTGGACCTTCTGGATGGCAGGGGTGTGAGGGATCTGGGGTAAATGAGGCTTGTTGTATTCGGTCGCCCGCTCGAACAGGGCATAGGTGGTGGCGAGCAGCACGGCGCCGGAGAGCAGGAACAGCACGCCGTACAGGAGCGTCAGGCGCACGCGCACGGTCCGGCGCGGGAGGTGTCTGCCCACAGCGAGCTTGACGAGGCCCTTGTTGAGCCGGGCGCCGATGCTCATATCCGATAGCCGGCCTTGGCGACGGTCTGGATCAGGGGCGGCTCGCCGAGCTTGGTCCGCAGACGGCTGATCGTGACCTTGACCGACGCGGTGAACGGGTCCGCTGCCTCGTCCCACACCCGCGCCAGCAGCTCCTCGGCCGAAACGACCCGACCTTGGGCGGCGAGCAGCAGCTCCAGCACCCCGAACTCCTTCGGGGTCAGCGCGAGCGGGCGGTCGGCGCGGCTGGCGGAGCGCTTGGCTGCGTCAAGCACGACGTCGCCGGCCTGCAGCACTGGGGGGATGCTCGGCTGCGCCCGCCGGGCCAGCGCACCGATCCGCGCCACCAGCACAGGGAAGTCGAATGGCTTCGGCAGGTAGTCATCTGCACCCAGGCCGAGCCCGCCGATCAGATCGTCGGTCGTCGCCGCCGCGGTCAGCATCAGGACCCGGCTGCGCCCGCCGGCGTCGACTAGCCGGGCGCACACCTCGTCGCCGTGCAGCCCCGGCAGGTCACGGTCAAGCACGATCACGTCGTAGTCGTTGAGGAGCGCGCGTCTCAGGCCGGCCTCGCCGTCCACCGCGACGTCGACAGCCATGCGCGCATGCCGCAGCCCGGCCGCGACGGTTTCGGCCAACTCCTGATCGTCTTCGATCACAAGCACTCGCACCGGTGTTCCCTCGCCCACCACGGTAGTCGCCCCGAGGTTTCAAAACCGTTGCGGTGATTCGAAACCGTCCCGAAACCGTCCAAGGCGTAGAACGCGATGTGCACACGCGAACGAAGGAGACCAGATGCAAGCCAGCCTTGACCGAGAGCGGCTGACCCGTCTACGTCGGGTGCGCCTGCTCGTCACGTCAACGGTCGTGGGTGGGGCCGTGGTGGCGGGATGCGGGGGAAGCTCGGGCAGCTTGACCACGTCGGCGGCGGGCGCGGGCTCGACTGCGGTGAGCGCGGACGCCTCGGGCGCGGCCGTGTCGGGGCCGCTCGCGTTCGCCCGCTGCATGCGCGCCGACGGGGTGCCCAACTTCCCAGACCCGCAACCCGGACGCGGAGCATTGTTCCCCCTTGGTGGAATCAACCCCTCGGCGCCGGCGTTCAAGGCGGCGCAAGTGAAGTGCCGGAAGCTCATGGGCGGCGGTCCCCCCGTACCGGGCTCGACGACGCATCCCTCCGCACAGACGATGACCAAGCTGCGCACGATTGCGGTGTGCATGCGCCGGCACGGAGTCCCCCAGTTCCCCGACCCCAGGACCTCCGTCCCGGCCAACCCCTCCGGCACCAGGGAGATCACCGATTTCGACGGAGCGGTCCTGCTGTTCCCGAGCACGATCAACCTGCAGGCGCCGGCGTATAGGCAGGCCTTGTCCGCATGTGGCGCGCCGCCACTCGGCCTCCCTCATTGAGCAGACAGGCGCCACGATTAAACTCGCTCGGGCGCCGGAGTAGCTCAGCTGGTAGAGCAAGCGCCTTGTAAGCGCTAGGTCACGGGTTCGAGTCCCGTCTCCGGCTCCTTCAGCGACTCGTCACGAAGGCGATCGCTCGGTGCTCCCCGCCAGCTCCCGTTCCCACCAGGCCACGGACTCCCGCAGCGTCTGCTCGAGCGGAATCGATGGCGCCCAGCCCGTCACCGCGGTCAGGCGCGCGTTGGAGCCCGGGAGATCCATGATCTCGTGGGCGCGCACGCGGGCGGGATCGACGGCGTGGCGCACCCGAATCGGGGCGATCACCTTGCCCAAGAGCGCGACCAGCTCCGCCGCCGACGTCGAGTGCGCCGAGCTTATGTTGAAGATCGCGCCTCGGGCCTCGGATGCAGGGAGCGAGGCGAGCTGCCGGTAGGCCGAAACGACATCTCGGACGTCGGTGTAGTCGCGTCGCGTGTCCGGATTGCCGGTGAGAACCTCGATCTCCCCGACCCCGGACAACTTCGCCTCCGCACCCTGGCGCGCCAGGGAGCCGGCGATGAAGAACTCGCGCTGCCCGGGACCCGTGTGATTGAAGGGCCGCACGCGAACGAGCTCGAGACCGTGGGCGTCGGCGTACACGCCCGCCAACAGCTCGCCCGCAGCCTTGGAGACCGCATACGGATTCTCGGGCCGCAGGGGCGCGTCCTCGTCGACCGGCAGCTGCTCCGGCTCTCCGTACACCTGGCAGGAGGACACCCAAATGACTCGCGCTCGCGGCGCCTCGTTGCGCAGTGCCTCGAGCATGTTGACCGCGGCGGCCACGTTCTCATTCATGGTCGGCGCTGGGTCCTCCCATGAGTGCCCAACGGAGCTGAGCGCCGCGAGGTGGTACACGACCTCAGGGCGGACGTCGCGGACAATGGATCGGACGCGCGTTGCGTCGCAGAGGTCGAGCGCAATACCGATGCCGGCGTCGGAGCTGCCCGAGCGCGAGACGCCCGTCACCTGCTCGCCGGCGTCGGCACAGGCGCGCGCCAGCCAGCTGCCCGCGAACCCGGAGGCGCCTGTGATCAGGACTCGCAAACGGTGCTTGCTACGGCGCCCGCTCGACGGATATGGCGCGCTCGAGCGAGCCGTGGCCATTGCTCGAGAATTTCACGTCCTGCGCGGGCGGTGCGGGCTCCGGTTCGGCGTTCAGGCGCCGCTCGAGCTCCCCGAGCACGATCCCGAAGAGCAGGTGGCGCCAGAGCCCCTGCGCGAACGCCCGACCGTTGCCGGCGAGCGTGGGCAACTCCTTGCGGGCGGGATGGAACCGGTCGGACAGTCCGGCCAGGGGCCAGAACGCGAGCTGTTCGGAGACGGCGATGAGCGGGCCCCTGGTTGGCGCCGGAAGCGGAAGGAGCGGAGCCAGGTTCGCGTAGATGGCCCCATACAGCGCGCCGTTTTGGACGTGCAGCGCGAGACCCGCCGGATACCAACCCTCCCCGCGGGTGATCGCCCGCCCCAACAGCTCGACGTCGTCGTACCTGCTGCCGAAAACCAGCTTGTCAAGCGGCTGTTCGATGGCCCAGGCCAGTGCCGCGATCGCCCCCGATACGGCCCCCCTCAGCGTGCGTGTTCGATCGACGTCGAAGCTCACGGCGTGAGCAACTGTAACGGTCGAGCCCTGAGCGGGTACGCCAGTGTGCGATGAATCACGAACCGCTGCACGCGCGCGCGCGTAACAAGGGGGTCAACCCGTTTGTGTACTGGCTGGTGCGATTCACCTTCCAGCCGTTCTTCAGGCTGTACTTCAGGATGAGCCGGATCGGCCGTGAGCACATCCCCGCCCGCGGCCCGGTGATCATCGCCGCAAACCACCGCAGCTTCCTTGACCCGTTCGTGATCGCGACGATGGCCCGTCGCCCGATGTATTACGTCGCCAAGCGGGAGCTCTTCCGCAACCGCCTCCAGGGCTGGGTCCTGAATGCTCTCGGCGCGTTTCCCGTCGACCGCGGTGCGGGTGACAGGGACATGATCGAGACCGCAAAGGCGATCCTCGCTCGGGGGGACATCGTGTTGATCTTCCCGGAGGGGACCCGAATCCGCCCGGGCTCACTGGGTACGCCGAAACGCGGCGTGGGACGGCTGGCGCTCGAGACGGGTGTGCCGGTCGTGCCCGTCGCCGTGATCGGCACCGAGTCGGTGAGACGCGGCTGGCGCATTCGGCCGCACAAGGTCAAGATCCGGGCCGGACGGGCGCTGCACTTCCCGATCGTCGAAAACGCATCTCCCGCGCTCGCCAGGGCGGTCACCGATCGGATCTGGCCGTGCGTGATGCTGCAATGGGAGTGGCTCGGCGGGCTTCCGCCGATTCGGCGTGCGGCGATCGTGGGCGCGGGTGCGTGGGGAACAAGCCTCGCGGTCAGCCTGGCGCGCGCAGGGCTCGAGGTGGAGCTCGGCTGTCGCACCCGCGAGCAGGCACAGGCGCTCGCGGAGTCAAGAGAAAACGAGCGCTACTTGCCCGGTGTGAGTCTGCCCGATTCCGTCCGCGTGGTGCGGGCAGCGGACCTCGAACTGGGCGGGCACGACCTGATTTGCCTTGCGGTGCCGGCGCGAGCGCTGCCGTCTGTACTCGCTGCCCAGGGAGAGGGGATCCCTCGGCGTGCCGGTCTGCTCGTGGTCTCAAAGGGTCTCGTGCCACCGCTGGGAACTGTGCCGTCGGCGTTCGCGGCGGAGCGCTGTCGGGCGCGCGCTGTTGCCGTTCTCGGTGGCCCCGCACACGCCGCCGAGGTCCTCGAGCGCGGCGCCTCGGTGGTCGTATCGTCGCTCGACGGGGCATTCGGACGGCAGCTCTCGGACGCACTGCGAACGGCCGGGCTTGACGTCTCGATCACGACCGATGTCACCGGCGTCGAGCTCGCCGGCTGCGCGAAGAACGCCGCCGTGCTCGCCGCCGCTGCCGCATCGGCGGCGGGACCGAATATCGCCGGCGCCGCCGCCGGCAAGGTGTTTGCCGAAGTGGATGCGCTCGCGCGAACCCGCGGTGGGCGGCCGGAGACGTTTGCCGGCCTCGCGGGGGCGGGCGATCTGGTCGCCACCGTCGTCGCCGCGAGCTCCCGGAACCGGCGCGCGGGAGAGCTGCTGGCCCAGGGTCTGCCGCCGGAGGAGATCGGCGCAGTGCTCGGGCAGGCGGCCGAAGCAGTCGACTCGGTTCCCCTGCTCGCGACGGTCGCGCGCGAGGAGCGGCTTCAGGCGCCCGCCCTGGAGGGATTGGCGGCTCTGGTGGAAGGGCGGATCGATCCCGAGCGATGGACCGCGACGGTGACTCAGCCGTCCCGGCCCCGCCGGAAAAGAACTATTCGCGCTGCATAGGACGGAGGTACGCTCTCCATGCGGTGGAAGTCCAAGTTCCCCAGAACAAGGCAGAGCTCGATGCTCGCTTCACGGAGCTTTATCGAGCCCACCTGCGCGACGTGTACTCGTACAGCTACTACCGCGTCGGCAACCATCACGACGCCGAGGACCTCACCGAACAGACCTTCCTCCAGGCCTACCGGCACTTCGAACGTGCGCTGCGCGAATCCAACGGCCGGCCGCTGCGGCCCTGGCTCATCCGGATCGCCCATAACCTGGCTGCGAATTTCTACCGCGACCGCTCGCGAAAACCGGAGTCGGCGATCGAGGACGCGGGCGTGATCGCATCAACACACACGACGGAGTCGCTGGTCGAAGGGCGTGAGGAACTCAAAGCGATCCTCGCGGGAGTCCAGCAACTTGCCGATGACCGTCGTGAGGCTCTGATCATGCGCTTTGCACTTGGAATGGACAATCGCGAGATCGCACGGGCGCTCGGGCGCACGGACGGTGCAACCAAGGTCCTTCTTCACCGGGCGATCAGGCAGCTCGAGGGCATCGTGGCCGAGCCCTCATCGAATCACGCAGGGGACGAGAAATGAGCGCGGGGGCAACCGACTTCGAGGCTCTGCTGCGTGAGGCGCTCACCCCGGTCGATCCGCCAGAGGATCTCGCAGCGCGGCTCGAGCTGACGCTCGTGAACATCAACAAGCTGGCCCAGGACGAGCTCGAGACCTGGGAGCTCTCGGCGATGCGTGACCCGCGCAACTGGGCGCGACCAGCGGCGGCGGCTGTCGTCGGGGCGACCGCGGGGACCGCTCTCGTCGTCCTGCGCGTGAGGACCCGTCACCGTCATCGCAAGCAGCAGTCGGCGAACCTGCTGGAGCTCGCCGAGCGCACCCTCCAGGACGTGGCGGAGGAAGCGCGTCGCGTCCTGCCCGGTCGCTGACGGCTGTCTGCTCTGTGTAAGGAGGGGGCCGGCGATCGGCCGGGTGCGCCGAGGCCGCTGATAGCGTCGGGCGGCGATGGCCGTCTGCTACCGGCATCCAAATCGCGAGACGGGTGTGTCGTGCTCTTCATGCGGGCGTCCCATTTGTCCCGACTGCATGACCCCTACGCCGGTCGGGATGCGCTGCCCCGAGTGCGCGCGGGAGCGGACGAAGGTGAGGACGTTGCGGACGGTTCCGTCCGGTCCGGTCGTGACGCAGGCGCTGATCGTGATCAACGTGCTCGTGTTCATCGTCGAGGTGGGGACCGGCACGCAGCTCGGCGGGAGCGAGGGCGGGACGTTGATCCACAAGGGAGCGCTGTTTGGCCCGGCGATCGCTCACCAGCACCAGTACTACCGGATCCTCACGTCTGGCTTCCTGCACTACAGCCTGCTGCACATCGCCTTCAACATGTTCTTCCTCTACATCATGGGTCCGATGCTCGAGCCGGCGATTGGGAGGGTGAACTTCGCCGCCGTGTACCTGACCGCTCTGTTCGCAGGCTCGTTGGGGGCACTGCTGTTTGAGCCGGGTGCGCCCACGGTGGGCGCTTCCGGGGCGTGCTTCGGAGTCCTCGGCGCTTTGATCGTTCTCGCCCGGGACAGAGGGATCTCGATCTGGCGGACAGGCTTGGGTCCGACGCTGCTGATCAACATCGTGTTCTCGCTCAGCGTGACGGGCATCTCGATCGGCGGTCATCTCGGCGGGTTGATCGGCGGCGGACTGGCCGGGTGGCTGATCATCGAGCTGGCCGAGAAGCGCCGTCAGCAGGGCGCCGCGCTCGCCGGCTGTCTGCTGATCGCTGCGATCAGCGTGGCGGGCGCGATCGCAGTGGCCTCGAGCCATGGGCTGACGCCGGGCGGGGTGGGGTTCGGGGGGTAGCGGCGGTCGGGGCATCTGGCGCGCGTGGCCCCGATCGGCGCCAAAAGCTACGCGGATGCAGGATTCCGCTGGTACGCTGAGAGGATGCTGATGGTGCTCGGAGCCGCGATCGTTCTGCTCGGCGTGATCATCGGCTGGTTCACGGTCGCCGGCAGCGGCATCCACGACCGGCCCTGGGGACGCGACAGGATCGAGGGCGAGAGCCCGCTGGACTCGCCGTGGCAGATGGGGGAATGGAGCCGCGGCACGTCGGGGCGACGCAAGCGCAAATAGCGGCCCCGGTAGGCTTCATCCCCGACCCGCGGCTTGAAAGGGGCCCCCACCCACCGCGATGCCCGAGACTGTTCATCGGCAGTGCACATTGTGCGAGGCCCATTGCGGGATCGACGTTGAGGTCGATGGCGACCGGGTGCTGCGGATCACGGGCGACCGCGAGGATCCGATCTCCCGCGGGTACATCTGCCCGAAGGCAGCAGCACTGGCGGATCTGTACACGGATCCCGACCGGCTTCGCCGGCCCGTGCGCCGCGTCGGCGATCTGTGGGAGCCGCTCGGTTGGGACGAGGCGCTAAATCTCGCCGCGGACGGTCTGCGCCGGGTGCAGGACCGGCACGGGCGCGACGCGGTGGCGACGTACATCGGCAATCCCACGGCCCACACGATGTCGATTCTGTCCGTGCTCCCACTGCGCCATGTGCTGGGCACACGGAACAACTACTCCGCCACGTCTGCGGATCAGCTGCCACAGCACCTCGTCTGCGCCGAGATGTTCGGGAACCTGGCGCTGTTTCCGATCCCCGACCTCGATCGCACCGATTACATGCTCGTGCTGGGTGCGAACCCGTCGGTGTCGAACGGATCGATCATGACCGCGCCCGGCGCGCGCCACCGGCTGCGGGACGTGATCGCTCGCGGCGGCAAGGTCGTGGTGATCGACCCGCGGCGCACCGAGACGGCGACGCTTGCGTCCGAGCACGTGCAGGTCCGTCCGGGCGGCGACGCGTTCCTGCTGTTGGGCATGCTGCACGAGCTGTTCGCTTCCGGCCGGTTCGCGCTCGGACCCCTCGAGGAGTTCACCGACGGGCTCGAGCAGATCAAGGCGCTGGCGGACGACTGGCCCGTTGACCGCGCGGCGGAGGCGGCCGGGGTGGACGCTGACACTGTCTCCCGCCTGGCGCGGGAGTTTGCGAGCGCGTCGACGGCCGTCGCGTATGGGCGCGTGGGTCTATGCCAGCAGGAGACCGGGTCGGTGTCCCATTGGCTGATCAACGTCCTCAACGTGGTCACGGGGAACCTAGACTCCACGGGCGGCGCGATGTTCCCGAACCCGGCGCTCGACATCGGGGCGCTGCTGCGGATCGGGAAGATGTTCGGGTTCGGCGACCTCGGCCGCTTCACCCAACGAGTGAGCGGACTGCCCGAGCTGAACGGCGAGCTGCCCGTCGCGGGGCTGGCCGACGAGATCCTCACTCCCGGCGCCGGCCAGGTGCGGGGGATGTTCATCATGGCCGGCAACCCGGTGCTATCGACTCCCGGCGGAGGACGGCTCGAGGAGGCGATGAGCGAGCTCGAGTGGTGCGTCGCGGTCGACATGTACATCACCGAGACCACCCGGCACGCGAACGTGATCCTGCCGCCCGTGTCCGCGCTCGAGCGCTCGGACATCGACATCGTGATGCCGGCGGTGGCGATCCGCAATCACGTCCGCCACTCGCCCGCCGCGGTCCCCAAGCCGAAGGACGGCCGCGAGGACTGGGAGATCCTGAACGGGCTCACCCGCCGTCTCCGTCGCGGCCTGCTGTCCCGACCGACCGCAAGCGCGGCCGCGCTCGGCGCCCGCGTGATGAGCCCGGAGCGCGTAATCGAGACGGGATTCGCCCTGGGGCCGTATGGCTTGCGGCGCGGGTTGCGAGCGCTCACGCTCGGCAAGGTCAAGCGCGCGAAGCACGGCATCGATCTCGGCCCACTCGAGCCGCGGCTGCCCGGCGCCCTTCTGACCCGCGGCAAGCGGTTACGGCTGGCGCCCGAGAGGCTCGTCGAGGAGGCGGGACGGCTCGAGCAGTTGGCTTCAGAGCGCGAGGCGGCGCTCACCGACGGCTATGACCTCGTGCTGATCGGCAGGCGTCAGCTGCGCAGCAACAACTCCTGGATGCACAACAGTCGGCGGCTGATGAAGGGATCAGATCGTTGCACGGCGCTGCTTCACCCCGACGACGCGCTCGCGCGCCGCCTGTCGGACGGGGATCGCGTGAGGGTGTCCTCCCGCGTCGGGTCGATCGAGCTGCCGGTCGAGGTGAGCGACGAGATCCGTCGCGGCGTGGTCTCGATCCCGCACGGGTTCGGCCACGGCCGCGATGGGGTGGGGTGGCGGACCGCCGCCGCGCATCCGGGTGCGAGTGTGAACGACATCACCGACCCGGCCGTGGTTGACCGCGTCACGGGCAACGCAGCCTTCAACGCCGTGCCCGTGCGGGTCGAGGGCGTGGCGGCGGAGGTCGAACCCGGCGCGCCAACGGTCGAGGCCGCGGTCTGAGAACCAGGCCGGGGCACCCCACACGTCCAAGAGCTCAGCGCAGAACCTCGTCGTAGAGGTCTTGGATCGAGTCCAGTAGACGGTCGGGCCTGAAGCGCTCGCGCACGTCCTCGGCGGCAGCGCTGCCGAGCCGTTCGCGCTGCGCGGGATCGTCCAGCAACTCCGCTGCGATGTCCGCTAGCGCGGTGGGGTCGCCCGGCGGAACCAGGCGGCCGGTGCGGCCGTCGGCGATTATCTCCGGCAGGCCGCCGGTCTCCGAGGCGATCACGGCGCAGCCGGCGGCGGCGGCCTCGGTCGCGGCGCCGGGGAGGGGGTCAGGCGCCGTCGAGGGAACCGCGATCAGGTCCGCGCCGCCGTAGACGGTCGCGACGTCCTCGCGAAAGCCGACCAGGTCGAGGCGATCTCGAACGCCCACCCGATCGGCGAGCTCGAGCACCGCGCCCAGCCGATCCTCGGCCCCCGGCCACGGCTCGCCGGCGATCAGGCCCCTCGCGCCCCGGTCTCTCAGTTGCGGCTCGGCGAGCGCGCGAACGAGCACGTCCTGTCCCTTCCAGTCGGACACGCGGCCGACGACGGCGATCACCGGTGCGTCGGCGGCGAGACCGAGTGTCTTGCGAGCTTGCTCGCGGGGCGCGCGGCCGGCGTTGACGGCGAGCCCGTCATAGATCACGCGGACGGGGCTGCGTTTGCCGAACTGGGCGGCGGTCGACTGGGAGACACACGGGAGGGCTCGGGCCGTGCCTAGCACCCTGCGGTAGACCGGCCACAATCGCGGGAAGCGCTCGTAGCTTTCCCGCACATGCCAGACGTGAGGCACCCGGGCCAGCGCGCAGGCCACTCCGCCTCCCAGGATCACCGACGTGTTCGAGTGCACGAGCGCGATCCTGCGGTCGCGGATCAGCCGGGAGAGCCGACGGCCGGCCCGCCTGGCGCTCGCCAGCAGCGACACGACGTTCACCTCTCCGCGCCGGATGATGGCCAGCGGCTCGATCATCACCTCGACACCGTCGCCTTGGAGGTCTGCCGCGAGCGGACCGTCATCGGGCAGCAGCACCAGTGGTTCGTAGCGGCTCGGATCGAGCCCGCTTGCGATCACGCGCAGCTGACGGTCAGCGCCGTACCGGCCGCTCGAGGAGTGCAGCAGCAGAACCCGGCGCGGACTCAGAGCTCGACCGTCAGCGCTTCGCCGGCCGCCGCCGGCACCAGCTCGGGATGGATGATGCTCGCGAGCAGCTCAAGCCCGTCCACGATCCGCGGGCCCGGGCGCGAGAAGTAGGCGGACGCATTGACGGCCACGACCTCGCCGGCCCCCAGAGCTCGGAGCTGATCGCGGTGCATCTCGGCCTCGCGGTAGGCGATCTGGGCGTCGTAGCCGCACGGCATCACGACCGCGATGTCGGGCTGGGCGGCCGCCACCTCCTCCCATGTCCGCTCCTCCGAGTTCTCCCCGGTAAAGCCGAGCACGTCCTCGCCGCCTGCGTACTCGATCAACTGCGGGATCCAGTGGCCGGCGGCGAACGGAGGGTCGAGCCACTCGAGCGCCACGACCCGTGGTCGCTGCTGTGCGCGGCGGACACCGATGCGCACGCGGTCGATCCGCGCCGCGGCGTCTCGGATGAGTTCGACGGCGGCGTCCCTGTGGTCGGTGGCCTCAGCGAGCGTGCGCGCATCGCCGAGCACCTCGCCGACCGTATGGGGGTCGAGCGAGATGACTCTCGGTTGCGTCTCGATCTCTTCGGCGATCGCGCGCACATCGTCATAGGAGACCGCACACACCGAGCAGAGCGCCTGGGTGACGATCAGGTCCGGCCGGAGATCGTGCAGCTGCTCGGTGTCGAGCTCGTAGATGGACTGTCCCTTGAGCGTTCGCTCCTTGACCGCCGCGTCGATCTCCGCGGAAGTGAGTCCCTGGGGCAGTACGTCATGGGTGATCTTTGGTAGCTCGAGCGCTGCCGGGGGGTAGTCGCACTCATGAGTGACGGCGATAAGGTCGGCGCCCAGGCCGAGCGCGAACAGCATTTCGGTCGCGGATGGGACGAGACTGACGATTCGCACAAGGAGAACGATATGACAGAGCTGTTCTCAGACCAGGAGATCGAATCTCGCCTCGCGGACGGGGACTGGCGCCGTGAGGGCGACGAGATCGTGCGTGAATGGAAGTTCAAGGACTTCGGAGAGGCGATCACGTTCGTCAATCGAGTTGCGGAGGCGGCCGAGGAGGCCAACCATCACCCGGACATCCTGGTCCATGGCTGGAACAACGTCCGGCTGTCGATGACCAACCACTCCGCGGGCGGCCTCACCGCGAAGGACTTCGAGATGGCCGGGAAGTTCGACGCGCTCTGATCAAGCGCGTTTTCCGCCCCCGACCCTGCTGCTACCTTATCCCCGGTCGCCGTAAATGAACGAAGACGACCCATCCCGAAGTAGCAGCGCGCGGTTGGAGGGCTGCGCCGCGCTAGACGAGAGCAGGCACCTGGGCCATCGCCCGTGAAGGTGCTGTTCATCATCCTGACAGGACTTCTGGTCCTGGTGAATGCGTTCTTCGTAATCGCGGAGTACGCGCTCGTGCGGTCGAGTCGGGCGCGGCTCGAAGCGCTCGTGGACGAGGGCGCGCGCGGCGCGAGACTGGCTCTCGCCCAGCTCGACGCCATCGGCGACTACATCTCGGCCTGCCAGGTCGGGATCACGATGGCATCGATCGGCATCGGCGCGCTCGGTGAGCCGGCGATCGCTCATCTGCTTGAAAAGCCCTTGGGTTCGCCGGTGGGTCACGGGGCCGCGGTCGCGATCTCCGTCGTAATCGCGTACCTCCTGATCACGATCGCTCAGAGCATCGTCGGCGAGATCGTCCCGAAGCTCTACACGATCCAGCACGCCGAGGCCCTCGCAAGGCGCATCGCGCGCCCGCTGCAGTTCTTCCGGATCCTGTTCCACCCGTTCATCTTGGTGCTGAACAGCTCCTCGGAGGCGATCCTGCGCGCGCTCGGCACCGATCCGCACGCCGAGCCCGAGGGCGGCACACCCGAG
Organism: uncultured Actinomycetes bacterium; assembly: GCA_963822725.1. Lineage (GTDB taxonomy): Bacteria > Actinomycetota > Thermoleophilia > Solirubrobacterales > Solirubrobacteraceae > Palsa-465. Next base: position 1,441,510 of record CAWGIR010000004.1, on the reverse strand, counting down.
GAGCTCAAGCGCCTGATCGCGCAATCGACCACCGGCGGCCAGCTGGACGTCGGCGAGGCGAGCATGCTCAGGGGGGTGTTCCACCTGCACGAGCAGGAGGCGCGGCAGGTGATGACTCCCATCCCCGCGGTGGTCACAATCGATGAGTCCGACACGGTCAAGACGGCCCTCGAGCGCTGCGTCTCGACGGGACACTCCCGGCTGGTTGTGACCGAGCAGTTCAACCAGGATCGGGTCAAGGGGATCGTCCACGTCAACCAGCTGGTGAAACTGCTGATGAACGAGGGCGAGGAGGCGGAAATCGAGGGGCTCGTCCGCGAGGCGCCGCTGGTGCCTGAGACCAAGCCGCTCGACGATCTGCTCGCCGACCTCCAGCGCGAGCGCACGGAGCTCGCGATCGTGATCGACGAGTACGGCCGGACGGCTGGGATCGTGACGATCGAGGACATCATCGAGGAGGTCGTGGGCGAAATCTCGGACGAGACCGATCCGGCCGGCGGTGCGGTGAGGCGGTTGGCGAACGGAGACTGGTTCGTGCGCGGGCACGTGGCGATCACCGACCTCGAGGACTACGGGCTCGAGCTTCCGGTCGACACCGACGCGTACAACTCCGTTGGTGGGCTGGTGTTCGCGGAGCTCGGGCGGCTGCCGAAGCGCGGGGATACGGTGGCGGCCAATGGCTATTCGATCAGGGTCGAGTCCGTGCGGGAGAACCGGATCGAGGCCGTGCGGATCAGGCCGCGGCGCGCGGTGGCGTAGGTGGCCGTGGCGTGGCGGTGGCGGGGCGTGAGGCCGGGGCGCGGCGCACGCGGTCGAGGCATTCGTTACATTTCGCATCAAGCACAACGGCCGGGTATAGCCGCTACGGCGTAAGCCGCCCGGCGGTTGAGAGGAGAGATGAAGCCGGCCCGCACGGGCCGGCTTCAGACTTCTCCGGAGCGTTGCGAGATCGCCGTAGCGTTCCAAAGCGTTCCGATCGCTCCGGGCTTCGGAACGGTGGGGCCGTTATTTCGCCCTAACGTTCCGAAGCGGGCGCGAAGGAGTGCGCTTTGGAACGGCAGGGCGATCGGGGGGTGGGGGCCGGTCGGGTGGCAGGGCGATCGGGAAACGCGCCCCGGCGCGGGCACCCAAAAAAGAAGCCGGCCCGCTGGGGACGGGCCGGCTTCGTGCTTCTGGGGAGGAGGTGCTGCTATGAGGTACGTCGCACGGACAGTGTCGGATCCGGAGATGAACGATCCCTAAAAAGTCCGGAGGGGGAACGTAAGGAACCGCTAGTCGTATGCGTAGAAGCCCTCGCCCGTCTTGCGGCCGAGCTTCCCCTCCGAAACGAGCTCGGTGAGCTGCGACGGCACGCTGGCGCCGATCGCCTCGCCGATCGCCTTCGCCACGTCAAGCCCGACGTAGTCGAGCAGCGCGATCGGACCCATCGGCACACCGGCCCCCAGGGTCATGCACTCATCGACGTCGACGGGGTCCATCGAGTTCTCGGACATCAGCTCGACGGCGCTGAAGAGGTACGGGAACAGGAGGCGGTTGACGACGAACCCCGGAATGTCGGGCACCTCGACCGCCACCTTCCCCAGGGACTCGCAGACATCCAGCGCCCGCGAGCGTGTCTCCGCGCTGGCCTCGGAGGGAAACACGAGCTCGACGAGCTTCATCCGGGCCACGGGGTTGAAGACGTGCAAGCCGACGAAGCGGTCGGGACGGCCCGCTGCGTCTGCCAGCTCCTTGATCGACAGGGATGAGGTCGTCGTCGAGAGCACCGCGTTCTCGCCCGCGTGACCGGCGAGCTCTGAGAGCAACGCGCATTTGCTCTCGTGGTCCTCGACGACCGCCTCGACGATGAAGGTCGCGGCCCCCAGGGCGTCGAGGTCGCGCACGACGTGGACGCGGTCCGGGCGCGAGTGCTCGTCCTCGAGCCGGCTGGAGATCTTGTGAACGTTCTGGCGGGCCCGCTCCGCTGAGCGATCCGACCGCGCCCATAGCAACACCTGCCCGTTCCGGGCCGCGGTGGCGGCCAAGCCGCACGCGATCGCGCCGGCGCCTGCGATGCCAATCTTCTCGTTTTCAGCCATAGGGGGCAGGAGGGTACTGACGCGTCTCTAGCGCTGCTGCTCGGTCGGCCTGATCAGCAACTCGTTGATCGCGACGTGCCGCGGGCGCGTGACCATGTAGACGATCGCGTCAGCGATGTCCTCCGCCTGGAGACGCTCGACGTCGCCGAAGGTCTGAGCGATCGACTCCCGGATCTCAGGGCGGTTGTGGGTCGACAGCTCGGTGTCGACGGCGCCCGGTTCGACCAGCGCCACCCGGACGTGGCGCTGGGTGACCTCCTGGCGAAGCGACTCGCTGAACGCTCCCACGCCGTGCTTTGTCAGGTTGTAGACCCCCGAGCCGACCCGGGCGACACGCCCCGCGACGGAGCTGATGTTGACCATATCCGCCACGCCACGAGGCCCGTCCTCGGCGGCTCGCAGCAGATGGGGAAGCGCCGCGTGGGCGCAGTACAGGAGCCCCGCGACGTTGACATCCAGCATCCGCTGCCACTCCTCGAGCGGCGCGCCGACGGCCGGGCCGAGCAGCATCACACCGGCGTTGTTGATGAGGATGTCGAGCCGCCCGAGCTCGGACACGGTCCGGTCCACGGCGTCCGAGGCCCGCTCCTGGGAGCCGACGTCCGCGTCGATCGACAATGCGCGCCCGCCCGCATCGCGGATCCTGGCCGAGAGGGACTCGAGGCGGTCCGCCCGGCGGGCGACCAGCGCGACCGCGCTGCCCTCCGCAGCGAGCGCGCGTGCGGTCGCCTCGCCGATGCCGCTCGAGGCGCCGGTCACGAGCGCTACGGCCCCATCCAACCGCCCGCTCACGCCGAGCCGTCCCAACGAAACCCATCCTCCGAGGGAGCAGCCGGCAGGGGGCTTGTCGGCAGCCCCGGCGGCGGATCCGAGACATTGAAGCCCGACGGGGCCAGGTCATTCGGCGTTTCGGGATGGAACAGCGAGGCCAGGTACTGGGCCTGCCCCCGGCCCGGACCGAGCTCGAACTGGCCGCCGCCATAGGCGCCGATTCCTTGCTCGTCGCAATAGTCGTAGGTCGCGCAGAGCTTTGGCAGCCCGCCGATCCGTGACGGCTTGATGTTGACCATCTTCGGCGCGAACGGCAGCGACTCGATGTCGCCGATGGAGTGAATCGGAGCATCCCACGTGATGCGATCGTGGTGATCGGCGAGCACAGCCGCCGTGTCGGCAGTCTCGACGTCCGGATCCTCGATCCAGGCGTCGGGGAACGCCTCGACCACGCGCCGGTAGAGCACCGGATCGGGCGGCTGGTCGACGATCGTTCCCCGGTACAGGCTCTTGAAGTCGACCGAGTCGACGGCGCCTGTCTTGACCAGCTCCGCGATCAGCTCCGGTGTCCAGGAGCTGGTCGGGTCGAGCTTGAAGCGAAGCGACGGGTATCGCTCGAGCCGCCGCGAGACCGGCTCGATCGTGGCGGGCTCTCCGAGCCGCAGGGAGACCACGTAGGTGAGCGGCGCCGCATTACGGTCGAGGACGTCGTGCAACGGCTTGCCGGCCTGCCGCAGGGCGAGGTCGAGGGCGGCGCTGTGGAACGTCCAGCGGCGATAGAGCCGCGAGACATCGCGCTGGGGCGGTGTGGGAAACAGATCGAGCGAGTCGATCAGCTCGCAAAATTCTGCAAGCGTGTAGCTGCCTTTCAGCTCGAGTGTCGGGCCGGCCGCCTGAAACGCCTCGTGGTCGGCGCCGTCGTAGACGACGTCCTCGCCAATGCCCTCGAGGCCGCCGCCCTGAAGATGGACAACCGTGGTGAGGCGCTCAAAGCCGCTCGACACCTGGGCGCGAAGGCCTTCGAGCTGATAGCCGTCCACCTCGAGCGGGAGGTCGGCGAGGCGGTCGAACGTGGCCATCCGAACTGATCCTAGTGGGCCCACTATCCGGGCCAGTCGTGGTAGCTCACGAGACGGACCCCGAGGGCCTCGATCGCTGCTCTCAGCCCCCGCTCGGTGAGCGTTTGCAGCTCGGCCTTGCGCTCCTCCAGGTACGAGGAGACGAAGTCGCCGGTCACCCGGCCCGGGTGGCACGCGAGCTCGGTGAAGCCGTCCCGCACCTGAGTCTCGATCGTCCGCAACAACGAGGCCCGGCTCACGCGCTCGAGATCTGTCAGCCCGGACTCCGTCCGGGCCCAGAAGTCGCCGATGTACGCGACCCGTCCGTCATGGCGGAGCGGAACGCCGAGCGGCCGGGTGAGCTTGGCGAACGTGGCCATCCGCTCGCCGGAAGCATGGACGTGGTGGTGCGAGTCGACGTGGGTGGGGTCCAAGCCCTCGGTCAGCTCGCGGAAGCGATCGAGCTGGGCGTGGAGAGCCGCCTCGGCCTGGGCCGGGTCATCGAGGTCGACGTCCGGAGGCTGCTCGAAGTGGAGTCCCATCGACAGCGCTGGATGGGCTCGCGCCAAGCGGGCGGCGCCCTCCGCCCCGGGGCGAGCGGTCATCAGGCTCGTGCTGGTGACGATGCCCCGGCCGTGGGCCTCGATGATCCCCTCGTTGATTGCACTCGACAGCCCGAAGTCGTCCGCGTTGACGATCAGCAGCCGAGCCGCCGGCGGGCCCGTCAATCCTGTTCCCGCCCACCCTGCTCGAGGCGCGCGACGAGCTCCTCGAGCCGCAGCTCCTCGAGCCCTTTCGTGACCGCGTCAAGCTCGGCGGCGCAATATTCGACCAGCTCGCGGCCCTCGCGGATCAGATCGAGCGTCTCACGCAGGCCGGCGTCGCCCGAATCGAGCCTCCTGATGATCTCCTCGAGGCGCCCGATGGCGGTTTCGTACGTGCGCTCAGTCATCTGTCCTCGCCGGAACGGAGCCGTCGTGGAAGCGGAGCGTCAACCTGCGGGCGGCGCGGGCCGCGGCGCCCGAGGTGAGCGGCTCGCCCGCTCGATCTTCGACCAGCGCGTAGCCGCGGGCCAGCGTCCGCTGGGGATCCTGGGCCTGCAGAGCGAGCGCCAGCCGGTCGAGCTCCACGCGGCGCCGGCCACGATCGGAGCTGAGCGCACGAGCCGCGCCGCGGCGCAGGACCAGCAGATGGACCGAACCAAGCTGACGGCCCTGGGCTGTGGAGCGGCGTCCGCTCGCGCGCAGCTCGCGCAGGAGCTGATGCAGACGCGTGCGATGCCGTGCGATGTGCTGCGCCGGGGCTCGTGAGAGCTGGCTCAGCATGCGGGCCCGCGACAGGACGGCCCGGCGCCCGTGCGTGTGTAGACGGCGGGCGTCGTTCGAGACGCGCGTCCGGGCGGCGTGGATGTCGACCGGGACCGCCGCTTCGGCGGCGTGGGTGGGGGTGGAGCAGCAGACAGCGGCGACATCGTCGATCAAGGTGCGGTCGGTGTGGTGCCCCACCGATGAGATCACCGGCACCCGCAGCAGGGCCACCGTCCGGCACAGGGCCTCGTCGCAGAACGCGAACAGGTCGGCGAGCGAGCCACCGCCCCGCGCGACGATCACCACCTCTATGTCCCGCACGGCCGCGAGCTCCCGGAGCGCCGCGGATATCTGCGGGGCGGCATGGCGGTCCTGAACGGGGGCGAACGCCCATACGAGCCGGCCCGCCCAGCCACGGCGCTCGAGTCCGGCCAGGACGTCGTCGCGTGCCTTGCCGCGCTCGCCCGTGACCACGCCGATCGTGCGCGGCAGGAGCGGCCGGGCTAGGCGCTTCTGGGGCTCGAACAGGCCGTCGGCCGCGAGCCGGCGACGGAGACGCTCGAGCTGCACGAGCAGATCGCCTTCGCCTGCGATCCGCAGTTCCTCGACGTTGAATGTGAACGAGGGCGAGGACGAGGAGCTGCCGGGGTAGTAGTCGCAGCCACCGCCGACCACCACCCGAAGGCCGTCGTTCAGCGTCACGCCGAGCCGTTCGAACTCGTTGCGCCACATCGAGCAGGGAAGCGCGCCCCGCGAGTCGCGCAGCTCGAAGTACACCCGGACCCGGCTCGAGCGAAAGCCCCACACCTCGCCCACCAGCTGCACGTTTGCGAACTGCTGCAGGCGGCGCTTGAGCTGGGCGGCGTAGGAGCCAACCGGGTAGGGCCCGGGAAGGTCGCTCCCGGGAATTCCCGTCGTCTCCGGCTGTGGCTGCGGCTCGAGCATCCTGTGGCCGAGGCTACCGCCCGGATAGGATCCACCTGTGGACCTGACTCTCTCCCCCAAAGAGGAGGCGTTCCGGGATGAGCTTCGGTCGTGGCTCGAGGCCAACCACCCCGGCCAGGAGCCGCAGGGCGACGAAGCGGCGTTCGAGTTCCGTCGCGCCTGGCAGCGAAAGCTGAACGAGGCCGGCCTGGCGGGAGTCTCGTGGCCCAAGGACTACGGTGGGCGCGGCGCGACCCTGATCGAGCAGGCGATCTTCAACGAAGAGGTCGTCCGCGCGCGAACCCCGACGGTGGCAAACGTCCTGGGACTGGCGATGGGCGGCCCGACCGTGATCGCGCACGGAACCGAGGAGCAGAAGCACCGGTATCTCCCGCAGATCCTCTCGGCAGATGAGATCTGGTGCCAGGGGTTCTCGGAGCCCGAGTCCGGGTCCGATCTGGCGTCGCTGAAGACGCGCGCCGTGCGCGACGGAGACGAGTGGGTCGTCACCGGGCAGAAGGTCTGGACCACGTTCGCCCACCATGCCAAGTGGTGCATGCTCGTCGCGCGCACCGACACCGACGCGCCCAAGCACAAAGGCCTCACTTACTTCCTGATGGACATGGAGCAGGACGCCGTCCAGGTCCGCCCGCTCGTGCAGATCACCGGCGAGGCCGAGTTCAACGAGCTGTTCATCGAGGAGGCCCGGATCCCGGACCAGAACATCGTCGGCGGTGAGGGGAACGGCTGGGCGGTGGCGATCACCACGCTCATGCACGAGCGCGCCACGCTGGCCTTCGGGCTGCAGGTCTCGGTGCAGATCGCGCTGCGCGAGCTCCGCGAGCATGCGCGCTCGAGCCGCGGGCTCAACGGCGGCGCGGCGAGCGAGGATCCGGTGATTCGCCAGCGGCTGGCGCAGCTCATGATCGAGGCCGAGGTCCTGCGCTTGAACGCCTACCGGAGCCTGTCGGCGACGATGCGAAGCGGCGTGCCCGGACCGGAGGGCTCGCTCGGCAAGTGGCACTGGTCCGAGGTCAATCAGGCGCTGACCGAGCTGGCGATGGACATCGCCGGTCCCCGCGCGATGACGGCCGACCACGACTGGACCTACCGGTTCCTGCGGGCGCGCGCGAACTCGATCGAGGGCGGCACGACGGAGATCCTCAAGAACATCGTCGCCGAGCGGGTCCTCGGCCTGCCCCGGATGCGATGAACTTCGATCTAACCGACGATCAGCGGGCGATCAAGCGCACCGCCAACGAGTTCCTCGCCTCGCGGTACAAGCTCGAAACGGTCCGCGAGCTGGCCGAAGGCGAGCATGGGTTCACCGATGCGCAATGGCGGGAGCTGGCTGATCTCGGCTGGCCCGGAGTGATCGTCCCCGAGGCCGACGGCGGGCTGGGACTGGGGGCGCTCGAGCTCCTCGTGATCCAGGAGGAGATGGGCTACGCACTCGCGCCCAGCCCGCTGTTCTCGACGGTCTGCGCGGCGCTGCTGCTGGTGGCCGCGGGGACGGACGAGCAGCGCGCGAAGTGGCTGGGTGCGATCGCGTCAGGGGAGCGTCGCGGGACCGTCGCAGTGTGGGACGAGCGCTCCGGGTGGTCTCCGGACCACTCCGAGGTGGAGTCGCCGAACGGGAACTTGACCGCCACCAAGGTCGCCGTGCCCGACGCCGCGAGCGCCGACTTCGTGATCGTCGCGGGCGCCGATGGCCGGCACTACCTGGTCGAGGCAGGTGCTTCGGGAGTCGAGATCACGCCGGAGAAGGCGCTGGACCCCACGCGCAAGCTGTTCACGGTGCGGCTGCAGGACGCTCCAGCCGAGCCACTCGCGGCGGGCCGGGGCGATGCGGTGAGGCAGGCATACGCCACGATCGTCACCGCGTTGGCGGCGGAGAACGTGGGAGTCGCTCAGCGGGCGATGGAGATGGCGGTGGAGTACGCCAAGGACCGCAAGCAGTTCGATCGCCCGATCGGCTCCTACCAGGCGGTGTCGCATCGCTGCGCGCAGATGCTGCTCGAGGTGGAAGGGGCTCGATCGCTGATGCTGTGGGCGGGCTGGGCGCTCGACCACGAGCCCTCCACAGCGGGCCGCGCGGCGTCGATGGCCAAGTCGTATGCGAGCGACGCCGGGTTCCGGGTCGCGGCGTCGGCGCTCCAGGTGCACGGGGGGATCGGGTTCACCTGGGAGCACGACCTCCACTTCTTCCTCAAGCGGGCGAAGGCGAACGCGCACGCGTTCGGAGATGCACGCTGGCATCGGGACCGGGTGGCAGAGCTGGCGGGGGTCTAGACCGCCTGCTGCCCGAGTGACCGCGTCCCGCACCGAATCAGACAAGGAAACCGCCCGCGAGAGCCGGCGGCTATGGCGCGGGCTGATCTCACTCGCGATCCTGATCGCGATCGTGGTCGGGTTGCTGCTGGCGGTCCCCGGGCTCCACGGCGTCGCCCGCACGGTGACTCACATGCCGACGGGCTGGGTCGTCGCTGCCGTGCTGCTCGAGATCCTCTCCTGCCTCGGATACGTGCTCGCGTTCCTGCAGGTGTTCGAACGGGCGCCGCTGCGTTTCGGGGCCCGCGTCGCGCTGTCGGAGCTGGCATTCCAGTCCGCCGTCTCGCTCGGCGGGGCCGGAAGCGTTGCCGTGGGGGCGTGGCTGCTCGTGGAGCGCGGGGCGCCGGCGAGCCGGGTGGCCGAGCGCTCGGCGGTGCTGTTCCTGCTGACGAGCGCGATCAACGTGGTCACGTTCGGTCTGGTCGGGCTGGCCATGTGGGTGGGGATCCTGCCGGGCACGCGCGACCCGCTGCTGACCCTGCTTCCGGGCGTGGTCGGCGTGCTCGTGTTCGTGTTCTTTCTCGCCCTGCCCCGCATCATTTCTCGCGGGATGACGCGCCGGTTTCCCCACAAGCTGCAGGTGGTGCTGAACACGATGGAGGAGAGCATCCGCGACACCCGAGAGCTCCTGTTCCGGCCCGACTGGCGCATCATCGGCGCGATCGGGTACCTCTGGTTCGACATCGGAGTGCTCGTCGCCTGTTTCGCCGCCGCCGGCGCCAGCCTGCCGCTCGCGTCGGTCGTGATGGCCTACCAGATCGCATATATCTCCAACGCGATCCCGATTCCGGGTGGGATCGGAATCCTGGATGGCAGCCTTGTGGGGATGCTCGTCATCTACGGTGCCCACGCGACGGACGCAACCGCGGCGACGGTCGTCTACCACGCCATTTCCTTGTGGATTCCAGCGATGTGGGGCACGATCGCGTTCCTGCTGCTGCGCCGGCACCGGAACGAGCCGCTGACCTTGCGCCCCCCGCGCGGCGAGCGGCATCGACTGCGTGAGAGTGAGCCGTGAGCGAGGAGCCTCAGAGGCAGCCGTCGATAATCCGCGAGCTGCTGCGCCTGCTCGGCCGGATGCTGAGGGCGCTGAGCCGGATGGCCCGCGGGCGCGTGGTGGTGTGGGTCGGCGGCCCCGCCCGGGCTCGGGTGATCACCCTGTTCGGCGCGGTCCTCGCTTTGAGCGGGGCGGATTCGGCCACGATCGGCGCGGCCGCACCGCAGCTGCAGCATGCGCTCCACATCGGCACGGCGAAGATCGGCCTGCTGAGCTCGGTCGCGCTGCTGGTGGGGGCGGTGTTCGTGATCCCGGTCGGTTTCCTCGTCGACCGCTTCAAGCGGATGCCGATGCTGTCGGTGAGCATCGTGCTGTGGAGCATTGCCTCGCTGCTGAGCGCGTTCGCCGGCAGCTACACCACGCTCCTGCTGACGCGCCTGCTGCTCGGAGCCGTCACCGCCACGGCCGGGCCCGCGATCGCATCGCTGACCGGCGACTACTTCCCCGCCCGGGAGCGCGGGCGCGTGTACGGGTACATCCTGGGCGGCGAGGTGGCGGGAACCGCGGTCGGGTTCATCGTCTCCGGAACGGTGGCCGGGATCACGTGGCGGGCACCGTTCGTTGTGCTGGCCCTACCCGGCTTCTTCCTCGCCCGCGAGCTGTGGCGAACCGTGCCCGAGCCGCTGCGAGGAGGCCAGAGCCGGCTGACGCCGGGGATGGAGCACGTGCAGGAGGCGTTCGACCGGGCCTCGCGCTCCGACTGGGGCTGGGAGGGGGAGGAGGAGGGGACCGCGAGCGAAGGAGAGCTGGCGCAGGAGGCCGCCAAGCAGCGGGGCGTCGAGCCCGATCCCAAGCTGGTCCTGGACGAGGATCCGCAGAAGCTGGGACTGGTCCAGGCGGTGCGCTACATCCTCTCGATCCCGACGAACGTGCTGATGATCGTCTCCTCGTCCCTCGGCTACTTCTTCTTCTCCGGGCTGTCCGCGTTCGCGCTGCTGTTCGTGCGCGGCCACTACCACGTCGGTCAGCTGGAGTCAGAGGTGGCGCTGGCGGCGCTGGTCGGCGGCGCGATGGTCGGAACGCTCGTCAGCGGCCCGGTCACGGACGCGATGCTCAGACGGGGCATCCTGGAGGCCCGCGTGTGGGTGCCGGCCGGCTGCTACATCGGGGCGGGCGCGCTGCTGATCCCCGGCTTCGTCGCGACCAAGCTGACGCCCGCGCTGTGGTTCGACGTCGCGGGAGCGGCGCTGCTCTCGGCGGCCAATCCGCCGCTCGATGCCGCGCGCCTGGACATCATGCCCGCGGGGCTGTGGGGCCGGGCCGAGAGCACGCGGACGTTCCTGCGCTCGCTGGCGCAGGCGCTGTCGCCGCTGGTGTTCGGCGGTCTGGCGCAGCTGATCGCCGGGATCGTCCCGACGCAGACGCCGGTCGGAACGCACCTGCACCGGGCGGTGTCGTCGAAGGAAGCCACCGGGCTCGAGATCACGTTCCTGATCCTGCTCGTGACGCTGATTGCCGGGGGAGTGATCATGTGGATGGCCCGAAAGACGTATCCCCGCGACGTGGCGACCGCGGCGGCATCGCATCAGGGGGGGCGCCGGCGGGATGAGCCTGCGGGGGGAGGCACAGCCACTCCGGCCGACCCTGGGGCGGGGTAGACGGGATCCGGCTCAGATCGCCGGAGCGACGGGGACTGCTGATGGCCGGATCAGCGGCGCGGGTTTCGCCGTCGAGGCGACGAACGTGCTACCCGAGGGGCCGACTCGCACGGCCGCGCGGAGGGCGCTGCCGCGCACCCATTGCTTCCAGGGCAGGAACCACATCGTCCAGCCGTTGTCCCAGGTGCCGGCGCGAGGGCTGCCGATGATCTTCACCGGGTCGCCGGGAACGGCCATCTTGTAAAACGTCTCGGCGTCGGCGGGCGACATGTTCACGCAGCCGTGGCTCACGTTCGTGAATCCCTGCTCGCCGACCGACCAATACGCATCGTGCAGGTAATCCCCGCTCCAGGTGAATCGCACCGACCAGGGCACCTCGATGTTGTAGCCGGGGCCAACCATGTCCACGGGGTTTGACTTCTCGATCGTCAGGTAGCTGCCGTTCGGGGTGTCGTCACCGGGCCGGCCGCTCGAGATCGGCCAGTGCGCGAACAGGCTCCCGTCGCGGTAGACGTTCATGTAGTGGCCGGCGGTGCTGGCCACGACTCTCACCGAGGGGCCGATCGTGAATCTCTGAGCGAGCGTGTGGCTCCCGTACACCCCCGGTGCCACCTCGACGCCGTTCAGATGCCCGGTGAAGGTCACGTGCGTGTGCGGAGACCAGTAGCGTCGAGGCCTGAAGTACGCGCAGACCGGCGCCGTGCCGCACTCGGTGTCCCAGTACCAGGCCCCGATGACCGACTTCGAGCTCTTGATCTGGAGCGCCCGCTCGACCGCGGCCCGGTTCACGATCGGCCGGCTGAAGTAGAGGATGATCGGCATCCCCACGCCGTAGGTCTGACCGGAGCCCTCGATGATCTCGGTCGAGAACGTGCGCCCGGGTGTGAACGTGCTGAACGTGGTCCTGTGTGTGACGGTGTGGCCGGACGGTGCGGCTGCCGTGGCGATGACCGTGTAGTGGGCTGAGACATCCAACGTCCAGGTGCTGTGCCACCGCGTCCCGTCGGCGTTGAGCGTGCCCCGTACCGGATCCGCTCCGCCATGCACGGTCACCCCGGTGATCCTGCCCCCAATCGCCGCGACCGTGATCCCGCGGTTGGGCGCCTTGTCGGTACGGCCGCTTGCCGGCGTGATCGACAGCGTGACGTCATTGGGGGCTGTTCCCCTTCCCGAGCTGTGCCCGTGGCTCGCCGCCGACCCCCCGCCGCCCGAGCAGGCGCTCGCGAGCAAGCCGAGCGCTGCTGCGCAGATCACGGCCGCTGCCAGTCTTCTCACCACTCGGAAGAGATTATGCCGGGGCTCAGCGTCGCCGCAGCAGCTCGAGATCCGCGTCGACCATCATCCGGATCAGCTCCTCGAAGTGAATCGAGGGCTCCCAGCCCAGCACCTGCTTCGCCTTGCTCGCGTCGCCGACGAGGTGCTCCACCTCGGCGGGTCGCCTGAGCGACTCGTCGATCACGACGTGGTCGTCGATCGGCACCCCTGCGTGGTCGAATGCGATCTCGAGGCAGTCCCGGACCGAGTGGGCGATCCCGGTCGCGATCACGTAGTCGCTCGGCTCGTCCTGCTGGAGCATCGTGTGCATCGCCCGCACGTAGTCGCCCGCAAATCCCCAGTCGCGCCTGGCATCGAGGTTCCCGAGCCGCAGCTCCGCGTCTGTCCCCAGCTTGATCGCAGCTGCGTGCCAGGTGATCTTGCGGGTGACGAATTCGAGCCCGCGTCGTGGTGATTCGTGGTTGAATAGCAACCCGCTGGTTGCGTGTAAACCGTAGGACTCGCGGTAGTTGACCGTGATGAAGTGGCCGTAGACCTTGGCCACGCCATACGGCGAACGCGGATAGAACGGGGTCTGTTCGTTCTGTGGTGACTCGCGAACCTTGCCGAACATCTCGCTCGAGGAGGCCTGATAGAAGCGCGCCTCGGGACAGACCTCGCGCATCGCTTCCAGGAGGCGCGCGACGCCGACGCCGGAGAACTCGGCCGTGAGCGTGGGCTGAGCCCACGACGCTGCGACGTACGACATCGCGGCGAGGTTGTAGATCTCGTCGGGGCGCGTGTCCCGCAGGGTGTCGACCAGCGAGCGATGATCGAGCAGATCGCCCTGATGCAGCGTGAGGCGGTCGCGGATGTGCTCGATCCGTCCGAAATGCTCCGTCGAGGAGCGGCGCACCATTCCGTAGACGTCGTAGCCCTGATCCAGGAGCAGCTCGGCCAGGTAACTCCCATCCTGGCCCGTTATGCCAGTGATCAACGCTCGCGGCGGACTCACCGGACCGCCACCCGCCGGCGCAGCCACTCGACAGTCTGTGCGATCCCGTCGTGAAGCCCGATCCGAGCCTCCCAGCCCAGGAGCCGCTTGGCTTTCTCGACCGAGGGCCAACGACGTTGGACGTCGATCTCGAAGCTTGGAAGGTGCTCGAGCGCAAAATCGCCGGGATCGTTGCCGCATGCCTCCCAGATCACGCGCGCGATCTCGCCCACGGTCATCTCCTGTGAGGCGGAGATGTTGAAGTCCTCGTTCTCGCCGGTCGGTGAGCTCATTGCCGTGACGATCCCCTCGGCGATGTCGTCGACGTGGGTGAGCGTGCGGGTCTGCTCGCCCGAGCCGAAGATCTGAAGCGGCTTTTGGCCCCCGAGCGTCTTGGTGATCAGGTCGGGGACCGCGTGGGCGATCCCTGGCTCGTCCGGCTCGGGGAGCTCCCCGGGCCCGTAGGCGTTGAACGGCCGGCAGATCGTGTACCGCAGGCCGTGTTGATCGTGCGCGGCGCGCGCGCAGACCTCGCCGGCGAGCTTTGAGAAACCGTAGGCAGACTGGGGGGTGGGGCAGTCTCGGAGATGAGCCTCGGTGGTGGGGAACTGCCGCGCGCGTTCGAACACCATCGAGGAGGAGACGTACACGAAGCGATCCACGTCCGCTTCGATGGCGGCATGGGTGACGGTCCCAACCAGTGCGTTGTTGACCTCCGTGAGCGTGAACGGGAGCTTGTGGAAGTTGGCGATCCCACCGACGATCGCGGCCAGGTGGACCACATGGGTGCAGCCCTCGATCGCCTCGCGAGCGGTCCCGAGCTCGCGCAGGTCTCCGGTCTGGATCTCGCACCGCTCGCGCATCCATTCGGGTGCAGCCCGATGATCGGCGACGGTGACCTCGAATGAGGACCCGTCCAGCAGGCGCCGGACGACCGCGGAGCCGATCATCCCGGCCCCGCCGGTCACCAGTACTCGCGAGCTCAAGTGGCCCCGAGGATCGCCGTCACCTCGGCCGCGTAGGCGAACACCTGGGCGGTTCCGAGCGCGTTCCAGGGATCGACGATGAGGCAATCCTTGTGGGCACGGTCGGTGATCGTCTCGAGCGTCTCCGGCCGTTCGAACTCCGAATGGTTGGTGGCGACCACCACCACGTCGGCATCCTGGACCGCCTCGGGGAGGGGCTGCGTGGGGCTCTGTGCGTAGGGGTCGCAGATCGCGACGTCGGCGAGCTCGCGCTCCAGCAGGCGGATCAGCTTCGGCGACAGCGAGTCGCGCTCGTCGTCCGTGTCGCGCTTGAAGGTCAGGCCCAGCACCGCCACCTTCTTCGATTCCAGTCCACCCACCCGCCGCTTGATGCCCTCGACCAGGAACAGCGGCACAGACTCGTTGACGCGGGACACCGCAAGCAACATCCCGGGGGCGTGCGAGCGCTCCTCGGAGAACGCGAAGTCCTTGCGCAGGCAGGTTCCGGCGGTGAGCCCCGGGCTGGCGATGCCGCCGCGCGGGTAATCGTGGTTGATCAGATCGATCACATCGAAGACGTTGGCGCCGTAGCGCTCGCAGTCCATCATCAGCAGGTTCGGGAGCGCGAACGTGGTGTAGCGCAAGATGTTCGTCCAGATCTTCGCCAGCTCCGCCTGCACCGGGGTCGTCTTCACGATCGGCGCTCCGAACACCTCGAACAGGCTCGCCGCGTGCTCGGTCGATGCCTCGCCGACGCCCCCCACGATGCAGGGCAGCGTCGAGATCTCCTCGAGGAAGCGGCCGGCGGCGATCCGCTCGGGGGCATGTGCGACGAACACGTCCTCGCCCGCCCGCAGCCCGCGCCGCTTCTCCAGATAACCGGCCACGAACTCCGTCGTGCCGGGCGCGATCGTGGAACGGAGGATCAGGCCGTGCCCGGGCCGCAGCAGCGGCAGCAGGTCGTCGAGCGCCGAGCGCACCTGGCGCAGATCGGACTCGACGTGCGAGAACGACGGCGTACCCAGGGTGATCACGATGTCATCCGCCTGCGCGGCGTCCGCCGCCCTGTCGGCCAGCTCGAGCCGGTCGGCAGCCTTCACCCGGTCGAGCAGCTCCTGGGTTCCGGCCTCTTGGAAGGGCATCTTCCCCGCCCGGAGCGAGTCCAGGACCACGGGATCGTGGTCGACACCGAGGACCCGTAAGCCGTGGTCGGCAAAGCACAGCGCGAGCGGGAGCCCCACGCGGCCCAGCCCGATCAGCGCTATCGAACGGTCTCCGCTCACAGTCGGAAGGCTGCCACACCGTCCCCGGGCGCGCCATGCGCTTCGCGCGACGCGCGTCCGTGGACGGCGGTGGCAGCCTCTTAAGCCGGGTCTGGGCTCAGGTTGGCGGCGGCGGTCGCGGCTCGGGCGGCGACGCGGTCCTCGCTCCTGCGGTTGTACAGCGGGCCGGAGCCGTCGGTCAGAAGCAGCAGCGCCTGAGCGACGCCGCGGGCTGCGACGGGCTCTGGACGCTCCAGTGCTTCGGCCAGCCGGCTCAGCTCGTCGTCTGCGGCCGCCACACGACCCGCGATCGCGGTCACCTGCAGAGGCACAGCGCCACGGCGGCGACGGTTCAGCCGCCGGATCGTGCCGGCCAGGTGGCGCCGCCGCGAGCGATTTGTAATTCGCTGGGCGCGGAGCGCGAGCGCGGCGCTCGTCTCCGGGGGAGTGCCGTTCGCGAGCGCTCGGTCCAGTACGGGGGCCCGAAGCCGCGCAATCAACCGGTCGCGCAGGCGCTCGCGTGGGGCGATGGACAGTGGGATTGATGGGTGTGTTGTAGTAGACATGACCTGTATAGAGTTTACGCCGGTCATGGTAACCTGTCAAGAGATTTTGCCGGTCACCTAGAATGAAGGTTGGATGACCGAGCTTCCCCCCTGGTATCCCTGGCCCGACACGGAGACCAAGCCGTCCTCGATGCCGTTACTGCTGGTGCAGGCGTTCTTGAACACGTGGGACGCGGAAAAGGGGGTCGATCTGCTCGCAGACGCGGAGTGGTTCGTGCGGGCAGGGTTGATGGACGGCGATGCCGGCACGAGCCGGGATGAGCTCGAGCTGGCACGCACGCTGCGCGAAAGCATTCGTGATTTGGTCGAGTCCGGAGATGCGGATCTCTCGCCGTTGCGGAAGGTCGCCGCGAGCGGGGCACCGCAGCTGACCGTGGCGGATGGCGGGCGGCTCGGACTGGCCGCGCCCTCCGGCGGTCTCAAGGACGCGCTTTTTCAGCTACTTCTGGTCATCCGGGGCGCTCAGGAAGACGGCACCTGGTCACGGCTGCGCGTCTGCGCCAACGACGAGTGCCGCTGGGCCTTCTACGACCGCTCGAAGAACAAGCAGGGGCACTGGTGCGACATGGCGGTGTGCGGGAACAGACTCAAGAACCGGGAGTTCAGGGCGAGGCGCGCTGGGGCTGCCGCACCGTCCCCGGACGCGCCACGTGCTTGACACGACGCGCGTCCGTGGACGGCTGCGGCGGCCCGCTAAAGCATTAGTCCCGATTCCCGCGCCCGTACAGAAGCCGGAGCACCTTTAGCAGGAGCTCGCTGCGGAACTTCCCGTAGGGGAAGTGGTACAGCTCCTTCTTCATGAAGAAACGGGTGAAGACGATCGTCTGCGGGTGGGTGTACTTGCGGATGCCCTGCGGCCCGTGCCGGACGCCAATCCCGGATTCCTTCCAGCCGCCCATCGGCGCCTCGAGCGCCGAGTAGTTGGCATTGCAGTCGTTGACGACGACAGCGCCGGCCTGGATGCGCCGGGCGACGCGGTCGGCCCTGTTCATGTCCTGGGTGAAGACCGAGGCCTGGAGCCCGTACGGCGAATCGTTCGCCAGCCTGATCGCCTCGTCCTCGTCTTGCACCTTCATGATCGGCAGCGTCGGACCGAAGGTCTCCTCGGTCATGGCCTCCATCGAGTGGTCGACGTTGGTCAGGACGGTCGGCTCGAAGAAGGTGCCCTCGCCCTCCAGGCGCTTGCCGCCCGTGAGCACGTTGGCGCCCTTCGCCACCGCGTCCTTGACGTGCTCCTCGACGATGTCCGCCTGGGGCGGGTTGATGAACGACCCGACGTCGGTCGAGCCGAACCCCTCCGCGATGCCCTGCCGCAGCTCCTTCACCCGCTCTGCGACCAGCGCGACGAACTCGTCATGGACGGGCTCCTCGACGTAGACGCGCTCGACCGAGATACAGGTCTGGCCCGCGTTCTGCATCGACCAGAAGGCGGCGGAGTTCGCGGCCCGCTCGATATCCGCATCGGACAGCACGATCATCGGGTCCTTGCCGCCGAGCTCGAGCGCGACCGGGGTGAGCGTCTTGGCGGCACGCTGCATCACCTTCTTGCCGACCTCGGTCGAGCCGGTGAACATGACGACGTCGACGAGGTCGACCAGGTCCTCGCCGATCGCACCGCGGCCGACGACCACCTGGAAGACGTCCTTGGGACAGCCGCACTCCTGCAGCGCCTCCTCCATCAGCAATGAGGTGAGTGGCGTCACGCTGGAGGGCTTCAGCATCACCGAGTTGCCGGCCGCAAGCGCCGGGATCACGTCGCCGATGTTGTTCGCCAGCGGGTAGTTCCAGGGACCGATGATCCCCGCGAGTCCCACGGGCTCGTACCGGACGATGACCTTGCGGCCGAACAGGAACGGCGAGGAGGTCTTGACCTTTTCATCCGCCAGGTACTTGGGGGCCTGCTTGGCCCAGAAGCCGAACCCGGACACGGGGATGCTGAGCTCGAGCAGCACGTCCTCACGTGTCTTGCCGGTCTCCGAGATCTCGGTCTCGGTGACCCGCTCCACGTTGTCGAGCAGCCACTTCTGGACGCGACGCAGCACCTTGCCGCGCTCCTCGAAGCCGAGCGCCATCCAGGCGGGCTGCGCAGCCCGCGCGCGGGCTGCCATGTCCTTCAGGTCCTGCGGCGTATGCGCCTTGAGCGTTGCGACGACCTTGCCGGTGGCGGGGTTGGAGACCTCGATCGATTCCCCTGTTGCGGTTGCCGTGCCGTTCTGCCGTTCAACCGTCGTCGCCATCGTCATGCCGCCTTTCTATAGACCGTTACGACGGCCGCGCCGCCGAGCCCGATGTTGTGCTGCAGCGCAACCTTAACGCCATCGACCTGGCGCTTGTCCGCTTTCCCGCGCAGCTGCCAGTTGAGCTCGGAGCACTGGGCAAGCCCGGTTGCTCCCAGCGGGTGGCCCTTGGAGATCAGGCCGCCGCTCGGATTCACGACCGGTCCGTCGCCGCCGTAGGTCGTCGCCTCGGCTTCGACCAGCTTGTGGCCCTCACCCTCGGGCGCCAGGCCGAGCGCCTCGTAGGTGATCAGCTCGTTGGCGCTGAAGCAATCATGAAGCTCGATCACCTGCACGTCCTCGGGACCGACGCCGGCCTCCTCGTAGGCCAGATCCGCCGCCTTCTTCGACATGTCGTAACCGACGATCTTGATGCAGTCCGCGTCGTCGTCGAACGTGCTCGGCAGATCGGTGACGAGCGCCTGACCGGCGATCTCGATCGCCTGGTTGTAAAGGTCGTGCTCGTCGACGAACTTCTCGCTGGCGACGATTGCGGCCCCGGCGCCGTCGGAGGTGGGAGAGCACTGAAGCTTGGTCAGCGGCTCGTGGATCATCGGGGCATTCTTGATGTCCTCGAGCGTGTACTCGGTCTGGAACTGGGCGTACGGGTTGTTGACCGAGTGCTTGTGGTTCTTCCACCCGATCCAGATGTAGTGCTCTGGTTTCGAGCCGTATTTCTCCATGTGATCGCGGCCGGCGTTGCCGAACATCTGCGGCGCGAACGGCGAGGCCTCGGGGTCGCGCAGCGCGAACATCTTCGCCATATGCTTGTCCATGGCCGGGGTGCGGTCGGTGTACTTCATCCCCAGCGAGCCCCGCTCCATCTTCTCGAACCCGATCGCGAGCGCGCAGTCGGCGAGGCCGCCCTTGATTGCCTGACGTGCAAGGAACAACGCACTTGACCCGGTCGAGCAGTTGTTGTTGACGTTGATCACCGGGATGCCGGTCAGGCCGAGCTCGTAGACGGCGCGCTGGCCGTAGGTGGAGTCGCCGTAGACGTAACCGGCGTACGCCTGCTCGATCGAGTCGTACGGCACGCCCGCGTCGGCGAGCGCCTTCTCGCCGGCCTCCTTTGCCCAGTCGGGGTAGTCGCCCTCCTTGGTGCCCGGCTTGTCGAACTTCGTCATCCCGACGCCGATCACGTAGGTCTTGTTCATTGCTCTCCCTTCGCGTTCTCCACCGCCGGCAGCACGTCGCTGACGATGCTCAAAAATCCTTGGACCAGTAGTGCTCTGGTCTGCTCACGAGTAAGGCGGTCGCGCAGCAGCCATTCGATGCTTGCCGCCTCGGCGAAGCCGGAATAGGCGCGGATCGTGGCGCGCAGCTCGTCCGGAGCCTGCGAGGCCTCGTAGGTCTGGAGCGCCTCGATCAGCCGGTCTGCGGCTTGCTCGCGCGCCTCGTCGAGGATCGCCTCGACCTCGGGGTCGCGTCCCAGTCCGCGGGGGCCCATCGCCGCCAACCAGGTCTCGCGGTTTCGCTCGAGCATCTGGAGCCAGCGGTCGACGCTCTCGCCGATCACGAGCTCGAGCCCACGGCCTGGGCTTTGCAGGGGGACCGGGTTGGACGGCATCCGCATCAGCGACTGCACGACCTCGAGGTACAGGTCCCGCTTGGTGCCGAAGTAGTGGTGCAGCAGGCCGCGCGCTACGCCGGCCTCCCGGGCGATGTCCGTGGTCGACACCGCGTCGTAGTTGCGCTCGGAGAAGAGCCTTCGGGCGCAGGCAAGAATCTGGCTTCGGCGCTCGTCGTGCTCGAGGCGTTGCCAGCGGGGGGCCGCGGCAGCTGCAATTCGCTCGGCGTGGGCGGGAGCCATCGGGACTCAGGCTAGCAACTATTGGCAGGTTGCCAATAGGGGGACAGGAGACCGCATCCGGCTTCGGGCCGGGCTTCGCTCCGCTCCAGGGGTCCAGGAGACCGCTCCGCTCGCCCGGCAGTTACCACGGGCCGGCATCCTGCCGGCCCCTAGCGCGGGCCGGCATCCCGCCGGCCCCTACGACGTCATCCCGCCGAACTGCCCGCCCGTGATGTTGAGCACCTGCCCCTGCACGTAGTTCGACCACGGCGAGCAGAGGAAGAACACGCCGCCGGCGGCCTCCTCGGGGGTTCCGGGGCGGCCGATGGGGATCAGCATCGGGGCCATCTGCCGGAGCTGGTCGGGGATCCCGAGCTGGACCTTCTCCCCGCCGATCTCCGCGACGTTCTGATCGCTCTTGGAGGCCGTCAGGCGCGTCTCGATGTACCCGAACGCCACCGCGTTGACATTGATCTTGAACTGGCCCCACTCCTTGGCGAGCGTCTTGGTAAGCCCGACGACGCCGTTCTTGCCCGAGGAGTAGTTGGCCTGGCCCGCGTTGCCCATCGTCCCCGAGATCGAGCTCACGTTGACGATCTTGCGGAACACCTCGCGTCCCTCCTCGCGCTCCTTCTTGGCCGGCTCGCGCATGTGCGGGGCCACGGCGCGACACATGCGGAACGGGACGACCAGATGGATGTCGAGCATCTTCTGAAACCACTCGTCCGACATCTTGTGGATCGGGGCGTCGAGCGTGTAGCCGGCGTTGTTCACGAGAATGTCGACCTGGCCCCATTCGCCGATCACCTTCTGCACGAGCTCGTCGGGGACGCCGGGCTTGGTCAAATCCCCGGCGAACACGAGCGTGTCGCCGTCGATCTCGCCGGCAGTCTGCTCGGCCACGTCGCCGTCGAGGTCGTTGACCAGCACCTTTGCGCCCTGCTGGGAGAGGAGCTCCGCGGTCGCGCGGCCGATCCCCCGGGCGGAGCCGGTGACGATCGCGACCTTGCCGTCAAGAACTGTCATCTGGTTGCCTTTCGTTTTGGATGTCCGACAATCGCCTGAACAAATCCCGCATGGGGCGCGCCACGCGGATCGGCACGATGGCCGCCGGCGCCGCGGCGCGACAGCTTGGCACCCGCGTCGCGAACACGCGGCGCAGCGAAGAGGACGCGGAGGAGGCGCTCGGGCGCCAGGCCCTGGAGATGGCGGACCGGATGGTCAAGGTGCTCGGTGGGATGAAGGGCGCCGCGATGAAACTCGGCCAGACCCTGTCGGTGCTCGACCCGGGGATGGTGCCGGGACCCTATCGCGAGGAGTTTCAGGCGAAGCTGGCCCAGCTTCAGACGATGGCGCCCAGCGTGTCATTCAAAGACATGCGCAAGGTGATCGAGCAGGACCTGGGAGAACGATTGTCGGAGGCCTTCGCGGACTTCCAGGAGGAGGCGATCGCAGCCGCCTCGATCGGGCAGGTGTTCCGGGCCCGGATCCACGACGGACGCGACGTGGCGGTCAAGGTGCAGTACCCGGGGATCAAGGAGATCGTCCGCGCGGATCTGAAGAACCTGGGCCTGGGCTTGAAGATGGCGTCATTCGTCGCGCCCGGACTCGACACCAAGGAGATCGCCGCCGAGATCGCCGAACGGATCACCGAGGAGCTCGACTACGAGCTCGAGGCCTCAAACCATCGAGCTCTGGCACGCGAATACAGAGACCACCCGTTCATCGTCGTCCCAGGGGTGATCACCGAGCTGTGCCGAGAGCGCGTGATCGTCACGGAGTTCGTCGACGGGCGGAAGTTCGACCAGATCCGGGACGACTCCGACGAGGAGCGCTCGCGTTGGGGCGAAATCCTGTTCCGCTTCTACGTCAACGGGCCGTTCCGCCACCTGCTGCTGAACGGCGATCCCCACCCGGGCAACTCGCTGTTCATGGCCGACGGCCGGGTTGCGTTCATCGACTTCGGGTTCTTCAAGCGTCAGACGCGCGAGGACGTCGCCGATCAGCTCGAGGTGCTGAAGGCCTGTTACGCCCAGGACGCAGAGCGGCTATTCGCTCTCACTGTCGAGCAGGGCATCATCGCCAAGCAGCGCCGCGATCTCGTCGGTCCGCTGATGGAGAAATACCGCGCCGGCTCGTGGTGGTTCCTGGAGGATCGCGACGTCACGCTGAGCCCCAAGGACGCCACCAAGATCCTGCTCGAGCACGGCGACATGCGCAAGGAGGGGTTCGGCGCGATCAAGATCCCCGCCAACCAGATCGTGACCCTGCGGGCCTACGGGCTCCTGTTCGGAATCCTCGGCCAGCTCGGCGCCACGAACAACTGGTACCGGATCGGGCGCGAGGTGATCTTCGGCGAGGAGCCGGTGACGGACCTGGGCAAGACCGAGGCCGAGTGGCTGGGGCGCCGTGCCCCGGCCGTTGCGAGATAGAGTCTCGCGGCCATGAACGCCAAGGAGTGGATCGCGGAGTTCGCCGCCAAGCTCGGCACCGACGCGCCGAGCTCGACGGAGTTCAGCGCGCTGCTCGACGTGGCCGGCGAGGCGGCGCATTCCTCGGAACGGGTTGCCGCCCCGGTCGCATGCTGGGTCGCGGCCAAGGCGGGCGTCTCGCCCGAGGTGGCGCTCCAGACCGCGCGGGAGATCGGGAGCGATGGCTGAGCGCAAGTACGACGTGGTCGTGCTCGGGGCGACCGGCTTCACCGGCGCGCTGACCGCCGAGTACCTCGCCCGCCACGCTCCGGCCCAGACGCGGTGGGCGGTGGCCGGGCGCAACCAGGCAAAGCTCGAGGCGGTGCGCGGGCGGCTGGGCGAGGAGGTGCCCCTGCTGCGCGCGGACGTGAGCGATCCAGAGTCGCTGCGGGAGCTGGCGCAGTCGACCAAGGTCCTGATCACGACGGTCGGGCCGTACATCAACTACGGCGAGCCGGTCGTCGCGGCCTGCGCCGCCGCCGGCACCGACTACGTCGATCTGACCGGCGAGCCCGAGTTCGTCGATGAGATGTGGCTCCGCTACCACGAGCGAGCACAGCAGACCGGCGCGCGGATCGTCCACTCGTGTGGGTTTGACTCGATCCCATACGACCTGGGGGCGCTCTACACCGTCGACCGGCTCCCCGAGGGCGCGCCGATTGAGCTGAGTGGCTTCGTCCGGGCGGGCGCGACGTTCTCCGGCGGGACCTACCACTCCGCCGTTCACATCATGGGACGGCTGCGGCAGGGCATGAAGGTGGCGCGTGAGCGGAAGGCCCGCGAGCAGCGGCCAGAGGGACGCCGGGTGCGCGGAGTGCCAGGCCGTCCCCATCACGATCCGGATGCCGGCGGCTGGGTTGTCCCCTTCCCGACCATCGATCCGCAAACCGTGCTCCGGTCCGCCCGGGCACTGGACCGCTACGGCCCCGACTTCAGCTACTCGCACTATCTCGTCAGCAAGCGGCTGGTCACGCTGGCCGGGCTCGGCGCGGGGGCGGGGGTAGCCGTCGCGCTGGCGCAGCTGCCGCCGACGCGGAACCTGTTGCTGAAGTTCAAAGATCCGGGCGAGGGCCCGTCGGAGGAGCAGCGGGCAAAGTCCTGGTTCAGGGTCTTGATGGTGGGTCGCGCCGACGGCGAGCGGATCGTTGCCGAGGTGAAGGGCGGCGATCCCGGCTACGGCGAGACTTCGAAGATGCTGGCGGAGTCGGCTCTATGCCTGGCTCACGACGAGCTCCCGGCGCGCTCCGGCCAGCTGACGCCGGCGGTGGCGATGGGCCAGCCGCTGATCGATCGGCTGCAGGCCGCCGGGATCGAGTTCCGGGTGGTGGAGGAGAGCTGATGGCGCTGACTCCCGAGGAGGCGGTCGACGCCGTCAACGGGGTGTTCGGCCGGCACGAGGGGGTGAGGGCACTCCACGCCAAGGGCACGCTGTGCAAGGGAACCTTCGCCGCCTCACCCGAGGCGGCTTTGCTGACACGCGCCGCCCATATGCAGGGCGAGACCGTGGCCACGACCGTTCGCTTCTCGAACGGGTCCGGGAACCCAAACCACCCCGACTACGCTCCGGACCCCCGCGGCCTGGCCGTCAAGTTCTACCTGCCCGACGGCTCGCGCACGGACATCGTCGCCGTCTCGACCCCGCGGTTCCCGACAAAGACACCAGAGGGCTTCATCGAGCTGGTCCGGGCGCAGGGGGCGGGGCCCGCCGCCCTGTGGAAGATGCCTCTGTTCCTGGCGCGCCATCCCGAGGCCTTGAGGGTCCTGCCGATAGCTGCGCCGACGCTCCGGCCACCCCCCAGCTATGCAGTGATCCCATATCACGGGATCCATGCGTTCAAATGGATCTCGGAGGACGGAGGAGAGCGCTACGTTCGCTACACCTGGCGCCCGCAGCAGGGCGGCGGCAAACGCGAACGCGAGCGCGACTACCTCCAACGGGAGCTTCGGCAGCGCCTCGAGGTGGCGCCGATCCGGTTCACGCTCGAGGTACTGATCGCCTCGCCCGGGGATCCGGTCGATGATCCGAGCGCGGCCTGGCCCAAGGATCGCCGGCGCGTGAACGTCGGAACGCTCGAGGTCACCGGACTGGAGACCGAGCGCGAGAAGGACGGCGACGTGCTCGTGTTCGATCCGACTCGAGTGACGGACGGCATCGAGCTCTCCGACGATCCGGTGCTGGGCTTCCGCCCGAAGGCCTACTCGGCCTCGGTTGCCCGAAGGACCGCCTGATGGCGGAAAAATGGACGGCCGCGGACATGCCGGATCAGAACGGGCGGCTGGCGGTCGTGACGGGCGCCAACAGCGGGCTTGGCCTGTCGACGGCCCGGGAGCTCGCGCGGGCGGGTGCAGACGTGGTGCTGGCAGTCCGGAACGTCGCCAAGGGCGAGGAGGCGAAGGCCGAGATCGGCGACCGGGCGCGGATCGAGCAGCTGGACCTGGCCGATCTGGGGAACGTGCGCGCGTTCGCCGAGCGCCTATCCGGACCGGTCGACCTGCTGATCAACAACGCGGGCGTGATGGCGCCGCCACGGCGGACAACAGTCGACGGCTTCGAGAGCCAGTTCGGGACCAACCATCTGGGGCACTTCGCCCTGACGGGATTGCTGTTGCCGAAGCTGCTCGCCGCATCCGAGTCCCGCGTGGTCACGCTCTCGAGCGGCGCACACCGCATCGGCACGATCCACTTCGACGATCTGCAGGGCGAGCGGCGCTACAACAACTGGCTCTGGTACGGGCAGTCCAAGCTCGCCAACCTGATGTTCGCGCTGGAATTGAATCGCCGGGCGAGCGCGGCGGGATCTGAGCTGATCAGCGTGGCCGCGCATCCTGGGTACGCGGCGACGAATCTTCAGTCGGCGGGACCGGCACACTGGTGGGACCGGCTCGGGGGACAGCTCGGCAATGTGCTGATCGCCCAGAGCGCGGACATGGGCGCGCTGCCGACGCTGTACGCGGCCACCCTCCCCGGAATCGCAGGCGGGTCGTTCGTAGGACCCGACGGCTTCCTCGAACAGCGCGGGCATCCCCATCTCGTCACCGGCAAGCAGTCGGCGTACGACGAGGATGCCGCCCGGCGCTTGTGGGAGATCTCGGAGGAGCTGACCGGCGTGCGGTACACGTTTGACGGATCTGCGTGACGACGGGGCGGCGGCGCTCGAGTGGGCCGCCAGCTATCTGGAGCGGGTAGCGGAGCTACCGGTCCTCTCGCGGGTCGCGCCGGGGGAGATCTCCTCACGTCTCCCCGCGGAGCCGCCCGAGGAGCCTGAGCCGTTCGCAAACGTGCTCCGCGACCTGGACGAGGTCCTGCTTGCCGGCGTCACCCACTGGCAGCACCCGCGCTACTTCGCGTACTTCGCGACGAGCGCGTCGGAGCCAGCGATCCTCGCCGAGCTGCTCGCCGCGACGCTCAACTCGGTGGCGATCCTCTGGCGCACGGCCCCAGCCGCGACTGAGCTCGAAACGGTCGTGCTCGACTGGACCGCCTCGCTGCTCGGTCTGCCCGGGGGATGGCATGGGCACATCGAGGACAGCGCGTCGACCTCGACGCTCGCCGCGCTGATCGCGGCGCGGGAGGCAACCGGCCGCGACCTGGTCGTTTGTTCTGAGCAGGCGCATTCGTCGGTGGAGAAGGACGCGCGGATGCTCGGGCTCCGGCTTCGCAAGGAGCCCTGCGACGAGCAGTTCCGGATGATCCCTCCGGACGACCTGTCAGAGGCCGCGGCCGTGGTGGCGACGGTCGGCACGACCGCGACGACGGCGGTGGATCCGGTGGCGGCGATCGCCGACGTGAGCGCGCGCGATGGCGCCTGGCTCCACGTCGATGCGGCGTATGCGGGCGCGGCGATGGTCTGCCCTGAGCATCGGTGGGCGTTTGAGGGAGTGGAGCGAGCGGACTCGCTCGTGGTCAACGCCCACAAGTGGATGCTCACGCCGCAGGATTGCTCGCTGCTGTGGACGCGCCGCGCGGCCGACTTCCGCCGGGCCTTCAGCCTGATTCCCGAGTACCTGCGTACGCCGCACTCCGAGGACGCCCTGTCGATGTCGGAGTACGGCCCCGCGCTCGGGCGCCGCTTTCGGGCGCTGAAGCTGTGGGCGGTCCTCAGATGCCACGGCCGGCGGGGGCTGCAGGAGCACATTCGCAATGGGATCCGGCTTGCCGCCCTGTTCGAGCAGTGGGTGGCGCAGGAGCCCGGATGGGTGCTGTGCGCCCCGCGCCCGTTCTCGGTGGTCTGCTTCCGGCTTGAAGGCGACGATGAGCGCAACCGGCAGCTGCTCGAGGCCGTGAACGCGACCGGCGAGATCTTCATCTCCCACGCAGGGCTGAACGGGCGTTACGTGCTGCGGTTGGCGGTGGGGCAGCAGCGGACTTCCGAGGCGGACGTCCGGCTGGCGTGGGACGTGCTGCGACGCGAAGCCGCGGCGCTCTAGATAATTGGGGATCGTGAGGCGCCGGATCCTGGTGTTGACGCTGCTCGCGTTCCTGAGCGCGCCCGTCGCCGCGCACGCCACCGGCATCGATCAGACCTGTGAGCTGACCGCCACGCGGTTCGATCCTGACACCGTGAACGTCCTGTTCCCCGACCAGTCGGCGCAGTATTGGACCACTCACTACGTCGCGGTGCCCGGCACGCGGATCCGGATCGACGGCGTCTTCCCGTACGCCCGCTACACCTCCTGGAACGTGTACGACCCGCTGCTGCGGCCGTTCGCGAAGCTCTCGGATTTCCAACTCGCGCCGGACACCGGCAGCTCGAACCCGTTCGTGCCGGGAGCCAGCCGCACGACGCCGGTGTCGGAGCGGCATTACACGCTGTTCATCACCTTCAGCCCAGATGACCATCCGGGCCCAAACACGATCTATGTCGATCCGTCCCAGCACCCCGCGGGTCTCTTGACACTCCGGGTCTATGTACCGGACGCCGGCCGGGACGAGACCGGCGGCGTCGGCCTTCCGCTGATCACGTGGGAGCCCACCTCGTCGACGGCGGCGCCGGCGGGAGGGTCGCCGTGCCAGGGGATCGAAAAGCCATCGCTCGGGGTTCTGACGCAGTTGTACGCGTCGTTGAACGGGTTGTCCGTGGGCGCGCCGTTCCCGGGCCGAAATCCACCCGTGTGGCGCAAGTTCGTGAACATCTGCCAGTCAGGCGGAGACCTGCTTCTGGACAACGCGATCGGCGACCTGGTGCCATCCGTCAGTCAGGGCCAGAGCGTCTGCGCCGCCTTCGGGAACGGAGGCTTTCTCTCGAACATCGACAACGACTACGTGTACGCACTGACGAGCCGCGGCTTCGGCCCGATCGTCGTCTTCCACGGCCTGGCCCCGACATTCGCGAACACGTACCCAAGCGCTCCGGCGATGCCCAGCGGCGAACAGGTTCGGTACTGGTCCTTCTGCCAGAACGACCCGTTCGACGAGCGGTACGTCGCCTGCCTGCGCGACGACCAGGTGAAGCTCGACGGCTCCGGCGACTACACGATCGTCGTCTCGGCGCCTTCAAGCTGGCCCGCTGCGGCCGCGGAGGCCTGCTCGGGGAAGGTGAGCCGGCTGCCCTGGGGACCGCAGCCGGAGGGCGCCGTGCTCTACCGACAGATGCTGCCGGACCCGTCATTCACTCAAGCGATCCACAACGTGGCGCACGGTTCCGAGCAGCAGCAGATGGGGCCGTATTACCCGGGCGGCCAGTACTTCTCCGACTGGCAGGCGGTGGCTGCCGCCTACTGCTGAGGGCGGCGCCTACTTCAGCTCGGACGAGGGCCGGCCGAGCAGTTGGCGCGAGACGATCAGCAGCTGGATCTGCTGGGTGCCCTCGAAGATGTCGAGGATCTTCACGTCACGGGCCCACTTCTCGAGCAGCTCACCCTCCCCGTAGCCGATCGAGCCGGCGAGCGCCAGGCATCGCAGCGCGATGTCGGTCCCGGTGCGGCCCGCCTTGGCCTTGGCCATCGAGGCCTGGAGGGAGTTGGGCTTCTTGTTGTCCGCCATCCACGCGGCCTGGAGCGTAAGGAGGCGAGCTGCCTCCCAGTCTGACTCCATCGCGATGAACTCCGACGCCGCGGCCGACTGGGCGTGGGGCGGGGCGTTGTAGTCGATCTCGATCCCGGCCTCGTCGAGAAGCTCCTTGGTTCGATCGAGGCACGCGCGCGCAACGCCAATCGCCATGCCGGCCACCAGCGGACGTGTGTTATCGAACGTCTGCATCACGCCGGCGAACCCCCCCTTGACCTCGATCTCGGGACTGCCGAGCAGGTTCTCCTTCGGGACCCGGCAATCGGAGAGCACGAAGTTCGCGGTGTCCGAGGCGCGGATGCCGAGCTTGTGCTCGAGTCGGTCGAGCTTCAGGCCGGGGTTGTCGCGCTCGACCACGAACGACTTGATCGCGGGGCGGCCCTTGCTGCGGTCGAGCGAAGCCCAGACGACGATCAGCTCTGCGCGATCGCCGGAGGTGACGAAGATCTTCTCGCCGTTGAGCAGGTAGTCACCGGTTTCCTCGTCGAGCGTGGCCGTGGTGCGGATCGCGGCCGAGTCGGAGCCGGCCTCGGGTTCGGTGATCGCCATCGCCGCCCACTTGCCCCCGAAACGCTTCAGCTGCTCCTCGTTGGCGACCGCCGCGATCGCCGCTTGGCCGAGACCCTGGCGGGGCATCGTCAGCAGCAGGCCCACGTCCCCCCACGAGAGCTCGATCAGACCCAGCAGGCTGGCGATGTTCCGGGCGTTGCGATTTCCATCGCCGGCGCTGTCGGCCTTGGCACCGTTGCCGCCGCCCACTGCACTGGCACCAGCGCCTTCGAGCGCGCCCGAGTCGTTCATGCCATCGATCACCGCGGCGAGCATGTCGAGTTCCTTTGGGTATTCGTGCTCGGCGCGGTCGTACTTGCGGGAGTTGGCACGGAAGACCTCGGTCGCGACCTGGTGCGACTGGCTCACGAGCAGGTCGAACTTCCTGGGGATTTCCAGGTTGATGGCCATCAGACGAGTAGCGCTCCTTCCATCACACCCGCGGCGCGCAGGTCTCGGTACCAGCGCTCGACGGGGTGTTCCTTGACGTAACCGTGGCCGCCGAGCAGTTGCACGCCGTCCGAGCCGATGCCCATTCCGCGCTCCGCGCACAACCGGCGGGCGAGTGCGACCTCGCGGGAAAAACTCTTGCCCTGATCGATCCGGCCGGCGGCCCTGTAGGTCGCAAGCCGCATGCCCTCGAGCTCGATCGCGATGTTCGCGGCCGTGAACGCCACGCCCTGCCGGTTCGCGATCGGCTCGCCGAACGCCTGGCGTTCGTTGACGTAAGGGACGACGTAGTCGAGCACAGCCTGACCGGTGCCCACCGACAGCGCGCACCACCCGAGCCGGGCCAGCTGGACGCAGTCGGCATAGGTCTGTGGGTCTCCGCCGCCGAGCAGCGACGTCCCCGGCAGCTTGACGCCCTCAAACGTCACGGTCCCCGTCGAGGAAGCGCGGATCCCCATCGCGGGCTCGGGCGCCACCCCGATCCCGTTCGCCTTCGACTCGACGACGAACAGGGCGGGCCTTCCGTCGAGCTCCGCGGCAACGACGAACAGCTCTGCGTCGCCCGCCCGCGGGACGAGCGACTTGACCGCGTCAAGCACGTAGCCGTCGCCTTCCTTGCGAGCGCGGCTCTGGAGCTGGAAGGGGTTGAACAGCGCGCGAGGCTCGAGCACCGCAAACGCCGCTGCCGGAACGTCCTCGGAGACGAACTCGTGCAGGTAGGTCGCCTGCTGGTCGGCATCGCCCCACAAGCTGAGCGCCGTGGAAACCGCGGCAGGCGCGAGGCAGGCCACGGCCATGCCCATGTCGCCGCGCGCCAGGGCCTCCGCCATCAGCACCGTCGTGACCGCGGAGCGTTCCTCCATCGCGCCACCGAGCTGCTCGGGAACACCGACCATCGTCAGGCCCAGCTCGTTCGCCTGGGCGAGCAGCTCCTCCGGCGGCACGCACTCGGCGTCGGCCGCCTCGGCCGCGGGACGGAGCCGCTCGAGCGCGAAATCGCGCACGGACTCAGAGAGCATCTGCTGCTCATCGCTCGGGGTGATGTCGAAGAGGTCGGGAGTCTTGGCCCGGGGCTGCCGCGCGGGGCGGGTGAGCTTTTGCGCGGCGGCGAACGTCCGGCCGGCGTTCGCTGCCGTGCGCATGGTGGTCTTCGACGCGCCGTGCAGGAACCGTTCGGCCGGCTCGCGCAGGCCCAGCCGGTCGACGACGGGCGAGGCGGCGAAGCGGTTCAGGGCGCGCAGGCCAACCGCCATCCCACGCTCCTGAAGAGACTGTTGTTGTGGCATCCGGGCATCATATCGTTATTCGTTGTCACGTCATTTGATGTCGCGATGTGGCCGCGTCGCGATGTGGCCGCAGGTGACTTATGGAGTTCTTACGTTCGGCCCGTCATGCTCAGCCTGGTGCGTGTGTTGATCGCAGAGGACGAGCGGCGGCTGGCGGACGCGATCGCGCGGGGCCTGCGCCGGGAGGGAATGGCGGTCGACGTTGCGCCCGATGGATCCGATGCCCTGCTGAAGGCTCGCGTGGTGCGCTACGACGTCGTGGTGCTCGACCGCGACCTGCCCGAGCTCCACGGCGATGACGTATGCAGGCTGGTTCGAGACGAGCGGCCGGAGACCGGGATCCTGATGCTGACCGCGGCCGGCACGCTGGATGATCTCGTCTCCGGGCTGGCGCTCGGAGCCGACGATTACCTGCCGAAGCCCTTTCGGTTCGCCGAGCTCGTGGCGCGCATCCATGCGCTCGCTCGCCGAGCCACACCCAGCCGGCCGCCCGTTCTCCGGCACGGCGACATCGAACTCGACCCGGCCCGGCGGGAGCTGACCCGGGCCGGAGAGCCGGTCGACCTCGCGCGTAAGGAATTCGCGGTGCTCGAGACGTTGATGGCTGCGGCAGGCGCGACGGTGTCGGCCGAAGAATTGCTCGAACGCGTCTGGGACGAGCACACCGACCCGTTCACGAACGTCGTCCGGATGACGATCATGACCCTCCGCCGCAAGCTCGGCGAGCCGCAGGTGATCGAGACCGTGATCGGAGTCGGTTACAGGATGGCGTGATGCGTGAGCGAATCCGGAAATGGGGGCACGGCGTTGCCCGGAAGCGGGGACGCGGCGCTGTCCGGAAATGGGGGCAGGGTGTTGCGGAATCTGGGTCGATCTGGCCTCGACCGACCATTCGGCTGCGGCTGACGGTCACATACGGGCTGGTCTTCCTGATCACCGGTGCCGTACTGCTGACGATCGGCTACCTGCTCGTGCGCAGCAACATCCGTGGCCCGCATCCACTGCGCCCCTTCCTGGGAGACGCGGAGTTCGGACGCGCGGTTCAGGCGGCGCGCGACCAGATCGTCAGCGGAGCGCTGCACCGCCTGCTGATCGAGTACCTGTTCGCGCTCGGGGTGATGACGATGATCTCGGTGGCCACCGGATGGCTGCTCGCCGGACGTGCGCTGCGGCCGCTGCGCGAGATCACCGCCACCGCGCGGCGCGTGTCAGGCGAGAACCTTGGAGAGCGGATCGCGCTGAGTGGTCCGGGTGACGAGCTGAAAGAGCTCGCGGACACGTTCGACCGGATGCTCGCGCGACTCGATGGTGCGTTTGGGAGCCAGCGCCATTTCGTCGCCAACGCCTCGCACGAGCTCCGCACACCGCTGGCGATCATGCGGACCGAGGTCGACGTTGCGCTCGCCGATCCCGATGCGTCCGGCCACGACCTGCGTGCAATGGGCGAGGCAATCCGGGAAACGATCGACCGCTGCGAGCACCTGATCGAGAGCCTGCTCATGTTGGCTCGTAGCGAGGCCGCCTCGGGACGCGAAGAGACCGTCGACCTCGCCGCGATGGCGGGTGACTGCATCACGGACCTGCGTGCCCGCGCGCACGACGCGGATGTCCGGATCACGCCCGAGCTCGAGCCGACGTGGACGCGAGGCGAGCCCGCTCTGCTCGAACGGATGATCGGAAACCTGATCGAGAACGGGATTCAGCACAACGAGCGCGGCGGATTCCTGCACGTCTCGACCTGGATCGAGGGCGGGCACGCGCTGCTCGAGGTCCTCAACGGCGGCGCGCCGATCGACGCTGCCGACGCGCAGACGCTGGCCGAACCCTTCCGCCGGCTTGGGCGCGGCTATGACGGCTTCGGGCTTGGTCTCTCGATCGTGCGGTCGGTTGTCGCCGCACACGGCGGTACCCTCGAGCTTCGTGCGCCCGATGACGGCGGACTCCTGGTCCGCGTGTCCCTGCCCGCGGCGGTTGCGCCCGCCGGGTCGAATGTTGGCGTTTCGCAAGCGTCGCGTGCGCTTACACAGAGCTGACAGACCCGTCGATACAACCGCTGCACGCCTTCCTGAAGGAGATAAACGTGATCGATGCTCGCGTAATCGCGGTACTGGCCATCAGCGGTGCACTCGGCCTCGGTTTGAGCGCCTGCGGATCGTCCTCGTCGTCCGGGTCGACAAGCGCCTCGGCGGGGTCGGGGGCTACGAGCACCACCTCGTCGACAGCCAGGTACCAGGCGCGGCTGAACTTCGCCAAGTGCATGCGGGCGCACGGGGTGAACGTGCCTGATCCGTCAGCCAACGGCGGTCCTGCTGCCGGCGCCAATGGCGCGGGTGCCGGTGCCGGCGGGTTCCGTGCGCTGCGGAACGATCCGAAGTTCCAGTCCGCCAACCAGGCCTGTGCAACGTATCGCCAGCAGGCGTTCGGGTTCGCGAACATCAGCCCCGCCCAGCGCGCCCAGTTCCAGCAGGACCTGGTCAAGTTCGCCGAGTGCATGCGCTCGCACAACATCAACGTTCCCGATCCGACCAGCAACGGCGGGCCGGGGGGCGCGTTCGGGATCTTCCGCTCGATCCCGTCGAGCGAGCGCAACAGCCCGGCCTTCCAGACGGCGCTGAAGGCCTGCTCGAGCGATATCCCGTTCCGTCGTGGCCGCGGCGGTCCGGGCGGGCCAGGCGGCGGAGGCGCGCCAGGTGCCTAGGACGCGGCTCGCCGAGGTCGCGGGCCAGCTCCGGGTCGGGTCAAGGCGGGCCCGGGTCACGGCTGCCTTAAGCGGGATCGCGGCGGCGGCGCTGGCGGTGGGGATCGTCGTCGGCGTCGGTCCTGAGTCGAGCCAGGGCGCAAGTCCGGCAGCGAAGGTCTCAGGCGCAGCGACCGTGCAGCGGCGGGACCTCGTCGCGACGGACACCGAGTCCGGCACGCTCACCTACGCCGCCCCGCAGACCGTGTTCAACCGCATGTCCGGGACGATCACCTGGCTGCCGCAGATCGGCCAGCTGATCAAGCCCGGCCACGCGCTCTACTATGTCGACAACCAGCCGATCGTGCTGTTCGACGGCGCCACGCCCGCCTACCGCGATCTGAGCTCGAGCGATACCGCGGGACCGGACATCCTGGAGCTGAACCGCGACCTCGTCAACATGGGCTTTGATCCCAACGGCGAGATCACCGTCGAGGACACCTGGCAGACGGGGACGACCGACGCCGTCGAGCGCTGGCAAGGGTCTGTCGGCGAGACGGAGACCGGCACCATCTCCCTTGGCGAAATTGTGTTCCTCCCCGGCGCGCAGCGGATCGCCTCGGTCGACACCGTCCTCGGATCCACCGGTGGGGCCGGTGCGTCCGGCTCCTCAGGCTCCGGATCCGGCACGGGATCGAGCTCCGGATCAGCTACGGGGGCAAGCGGCACGTTGGCCCCCCATGCGGAGTTCGCCAGCCTGACGATCGTTCGGTCTGGACCGGTCGCGCGGCGCGCGGCGGCGGCGTCCGCGCTCAGGGCCGCGTGGTCCGACGCGTGTGCGGCGCACAACCTCCACAAGCTCAATGCGCTGAAGCGAAGGCACCCACGTCTGCTCAAGGACTTCGATCCCTCCGCGTGCGTGGCGCGGAAGGCGACGACGGCTGCTCCCGCGCGGCCCGCTCCGACGCCCACCACGACCACAACAGCGACCACGCCGTCCCTGATCACGCCCACCCTGGCAGCGGACGTCTCGAGCAGCAGCTCGCACGCGACGACTCCGACGCCCGGGGCGGGGGGCTCGAGCGGCTTCGGCACGTCGAGCGGCTCCGGCGGCTCCGGGGCGTCGAGCAGCATTGGTGCCGGCCAGTCGTTTGGCGGCTCGAGCAAGGAGGACGCGACGATCAACCGTGCGTTGAAGGCGCTGCTCAGGGCGGAGACGCTGCTGCTGGAGCGCAGCACCGCGTCGTCCAGGTCCGCCGGCGGCAGCTCGAGCTCGGGCCGGGGCGCTACGACGTCCGGCGCATCCGCCGGCGGCTCAGCGCGCAGCGCGAGTGCCGGCGCCGCAGCGTCGGGTGGCGGGAGCGCGTCCGGCGGCGCTGGCAGCGGCTCGGGTGGCTCGGGGGCATCCGGCGGCTCCGGCTCGACGGGCGCCACCGGCGGCTCCAGCGCGCAGGCAATCCTCGGCACCACCTCGACGCAGCTGGACGTGGTCGTCGACCTCGACGCGACCAAGCAGAGCGAAGCCGTGAACGGCGAGCCCGTCACCGTCGAGATGCCCGACGGGAGCACCGTCGACGGCAAGATCACCCAGGTCAGCCCCGTCGCCCAGAGCTCCAGCAGCAGCAGCGGCTCCGGCTCGGGCTCGGGTAGTGGCTCAGGCGGCAGCGGCTCATCCGGAACGCCGTCCGCGACGATCCCAGTGACGATCGCGTTGCACGGCCGGATCCCGTCCTCCGGTCTGGACCAGGCCGCGGTGAGTGTGAACTTCCAGCAGCAGGTGGCCAACAACGTCCTTTCCGTCCCGGTGACGGCGCTCCTGGCAACTCAGGGAGGTGGTTACGCGGTGCAGGAGGCGGCGACCCCACACAGGCTGATCCCGGTAAGCCCGGGTCTGTTCGCCGCCGGCTACGTGCAGATTTCGAGCTCACAGATCTACCCGGGTCTACAGGTCACCGACTCGCAGGGATGAGCGCCAACGGTGTCGCTGTCCGGCTGCGCGACGTCACCAAGGAGTATCCGGGCGGCGTCCACGCTCTGCGCGCTGTGAGCGTCGACATCGCGAGCGGCGATCAAGTGGCCGTCGTTGGGCCCTCGGGCTCAGGCAAGACGACCATGCTCACGATCATGGGCACGCTCGAGCGCCCGAGCGCGGGCGAGGTGCGGGTAGCGGGACGCGACGCGGCACGCTCCTCGGATCCGGAGCTCGCGGGATTGCGTGCCCATCAGATCGGGTTCGTCTTCCAGGGATTCCATCTCCAAGACGGAATGACCGCGCTTGACAACGTCGCGAACGGGATGCTGTACACGGGGGCTGGGCTGGCGGAGCGGCGCGAACTGGCCCAGGCCGCGCTGGAACGGGTAGGGCTCGGACATCGCCTGACCCACCGTCCGCCGCAGCTCTCCGGCGGCGAGCGGCAGCGGGTGGCCATCGCCCGGGCAATCGCCAAGCGCCCGGCGATCATCTTCGCCGACGAGCCGACCGGAAACCTCGACTCGCGCTCGGGGCGCGAGGTCCTGGACCTGCTGCACGAATTGTCCTCGGAGGGGGCGACGCTGACGCTGATCACGCATGACGAGGGGATCGCGAGCACGTTCCCGCGGCGGCTCCAGATGCGGGACGGCGAGATCGTGGGGGACGAGCGGCGGTGAGCTTCGCGGTACGGAGGCGGACGCTGATCCCGTCACGAGATCGAGCGCCGGAGCGAGATGCGCGCATGGCTCCGCACGAGCTTCTGTGGGTCGCGCTCCAGGGGCTGCGTCAGCGGCGGCTGCGGGCGGCGCTCTCGGCGCTGGGCATCGCGATCGGGATTGGCGCGATGGTCGCGGTGGTGGGTGTTTCCGCTTCCTCCCAGGCGAACCTCCTGTCGGAAATTGACAGCCTCGGCACGAACCTCCTGACCGTCACTCCGGGCCAGACG
The DNA here is from genome assembly GCA_963822725.1 of uncultured Actinomycetes bacterium. Classification (GTDB taxonomy): domain Bacteria; phylum Actinomycetota; class Thermoleophilia; order Solirubrobacterales; family Solirubrobacteraceae; genus Palsa-465. Next base: position 1,404,919 of record CAWGIR010000004.1, on the reverse strand, counting down.
TTCCTGGGCTCGAACGAGGTCCTGCCGGACACGGCGGTGGGGACGATCCTGCACATGCCGGCGGTGCAGAGCGCATCGGCCGTGTATCAGGTCCAGAACGCGACCGTCCTGCGCACCCCGTATGTGCCCGCTGAGCAGACCGGGGGCATCAGCGTCGATGCCGCGGACACCGGGCTGCCGAAGTCGCTGTCGGACACGATGGCGTCGGGACACTTCTTGGACGCGTCGAACGAGAGCTTCCCCACGGTCGTGCTCGGCGCCCAGGCGGCCTCGACACTCCAAATCCCCAGCGCCGCGGGCCACGTCCAGCTGTTCCTGGGCGGAACGTGGTTCACCGTGGTCGGAATCCTCAAGCCGGCCCTGCTCGATTCGAGCCTCGACTCAACCGTTTTCATCGGGCTGCCGATCGCCGAGCGGCTGTTTCAGCAACAGCCGAACCCCTCCGAGATCTACGTGCAGTCGAATGTCAACCAGGTCACAAGGGTCTCCGGGCTCCTGGCGCCCACGGCGGATCCGCAGAACCCCGACGGCGTTCAGGTCTCAAGGCCATCCGACGCGCTCGAGGCCCGGGCGGCCGCGAAGGGGCAGTTCACGACGCTGCTGCTGGGGCTGGGCGCCGTGGCGCTGCTCGTCGGGGCGATCGGGATCGCGAACATCATGGTGATCAGCGTGCTCGAGCGCCGCGGGGAGATCGGATTGCGGCGGGCGTTGGGGGCGACCCGACGCCACATCTCCTCGCAGTTCCTGGCCGAGTCGGCGCTGCTCGCGGTGATGGGCGGGATCATCGGACTCCTGTTCGGCGCGATCGCCACACTCGTCTACTCCCAGGCCAAAGGTCAGCCGTTTGTCGTCCCCACCTGGGCCTTGATTGCGGCACCTGCAGCCGGGCTGGCGATCGGCACCGTCGCCGGTCTCTACCCGGCGATGAAAGCCGCTCGGCTCAGCCCCACCGAGGCCCTGCGGTCGACGTAGACGCGGTTCGCGGGGCGTTCATTTACGGAGAGCTGACGCCGCGATCCATACGCTCGGGCCATGTCGAGCGCGTACCGCAAACTGGGTGGCGCCGGAAGGCAGGGTCGAGGTATCCCCGCACCCGACCCCGTCTGGAGGCTTCTCCCGCGGTCCGCCCGACATGCGACGAAGTGCGCCTCGTCGCGTGCGGGAGGTCCCCTCCCCACATTTCCGAGGACTCGGCGGCGGCCTGGATTGCGACTCCCGACCGCGAGCTCCGCTCGTGGTGTCCAAGCCGCTCGCCGGTCCTCGGTCTAACTCCTACCACGCGTCGATGAAGTTGCGCTGCGCTCGGCGGGCGTCGCCTTGTTCGAACAGCATCGAGATCCAGCGGTGCGTGTCGGCGGGGTCGATCACGTCGTCGATCTCGAAGTAAGCGGCCATGTTGATTCCCTGGCCGCGCTCGTAAGCCGCTTGGACCGCCGCCTCGAACGCCCGCTCTCGCTCGGCGGGATCCTCGATCGCCTCGAGCTCGCGGCGCATGCCGAGCCGCACCGCGCCCTCGAGCCCCATCGCCCCGAACTCCGACGTCGGCCATCCGACCGTGAACAGCGGAGCTTTGAACCCACCGCCCGCCATCGCCTGGGCGCCGAGGCCGTACCCCTTGCGGAGCACCACCGTGCCCGTCGCCACGCTCAGGTTCGCGCCGGTGACGAACATCCTCGAGAAGTGCCGCACGGTCGCCGTTCGCTCGGCGGCGGGCCCGACCATGAACCCGGGCGTGTCGCACAGGAACAGCAAGGGCAGCCCGAACGCGTCACAGAGCTGCATGAACCGGGCCGCCTTGTCCGCGCCGTGGGCGTCGATCGCCCCGCCGAGGTGAGAGGGGTCGTTGGCGATCACGCCCAGCGACCGGCCGTCGTGGCGGGCCAGGACGGTCACGATCCCCAGACCGAAGCCGCGACGGAGCTCGAGGACGTCGCCGAGCAGCGCGTGGATCACTTCGCGGACGTCGTAGATGCGCTTGCGATTGGTGGGGATGAGGTTTCGGAGCGCCTCTGGGTCTTGGCCGGTCGGGGCGGGAGGCCCGTCGCCTCCGGCGGGGGCTCCGAGATACGACAGGTATCGCTTCGCGGCGGCCACCGCCTCGGCGTCGTCGGCGACGCGGAGGTCGACCACCCCGTTGGCGTACTGGACGTCGATCGGCCCCACGTCTTGGGGCGCGTGCACGCCCAGGCCGCCACCCTCGATCATCGCCGGCCCGCCCATTCCGATGCTCGAGTCCTCGGTGGCGATCACGACGTCGCAGCACCCCAGCAGGGCCGCGTTTCCGGCAAAGCAATATCCGGACGCAATCCCGATCAGCGGCACCAGCCCGCTGAGGCGCGCGAACAGATGAAAGGCGCGGCAGTCGAGCCCCGCGACGATCGGCCAGTCGACATCCCCCGGGCGGCCGCCGCCTCCTTCGGCGAACAGGATCACCGGCAGTCGCCGACGCTCGGCGACCTCGAACAGACGGTCCTTCTTCAGGTGGTTGCGCATCCCCTGCGTGCCGGCCAGCACCGTGTAGTCGTAGGACATGACCACCGCCGGCCGGCCGTCGACATCGCCGACGCCGGCCACCAGCCCGTCCGCGGGCGTGCGCTCGATCAGCTCCTGCTTTGACCGCCGGCGCTCCTGGGCGGCGAACATCAGCGGCCCGTACTCGACGAACGTTCCCGGGTCGACGAGATCGGCGAGGTTCTCGCGGGCGGTTCGCCGGCCGCTCGCGTGCCGTTTGGCGACGGCTTCAGGGCGGGCCTCGTCAAGCGTGAGCTCATGGCGCCTGGAGACCGCGCCGAGGTCCTCGCGACGTGCCTCCGTCGTCTGCTCCGGCTCGGGCTCGGGCGCCGCGGCGCCATCCGATGCGGCCACCACGGCCAGCTCGTCTCCTTCCTCGACCGTATCCCCGACTTTCACCCGGACGCTGCGGAGCACGCCGTCGCATTCGGCGGTCACTTCATGCTCCATCTTCATCGCCTCGAGTACGACCACGGCCGAGCCCTTTGCGACCGGTTGGTCCGGCTCGCGGGCGATCGCGATCACCGTGGCCGCGAAGGGCGCGAGCAGCGTTGATTCGCTCACACCCTGGATCTTCTTAGGTGGCGGCGCGCACTGCGGCCAGGATCTCGTCAGGCTCCGCGTTGTCGCCGGCGTCCTCGGACATGTGCGACCAGGCGACAGCGCCGTCGGGTGTGACCACCATCGCGCCTCCCAGCTGCGCCGGATGCCCGAGCGTGCGGCTCTGGAAGCGGCCCGTCTTGGCGCTGGCCGCCATGCCCTTGGCGGTGACGCTCGGACCGAGCAGCTCGCTCATGGTGGCGATCTTCGCGCCCGCCGCCTTGTAGCTGGCGCGTTGCTCGTCGGCGAGCACCGGGAGCTCGACCTTCTGGCGGCGGCGGAAGTGGGCGGCGTGCCGGGGAGTGAGCTGTCCGATCAACAAGACGTGTGCGCCCGCCGCCTCGATGTCCCCCCGGGCGCGGTCCAACTGGACCGCGTGCGCCTTGCAGAAGATTCACCCGTAGTGGCGAAGCCAGACCAACGCGACCGGCCCGTTTTGCCAAAGGCTGCCGAGACGAACCTCGTTGCCGTCCTGGTCCGGAAGCACGATGTCCGCCAGAGCCTCCGCCCGTTCGGGCGGATTGGTCGTCTGGCGCTTGGTCGCGGTCCCGAGCACGGTGATGGAAGGATACTGTCGCCGTGGCCGAGCTTCTCTGGAAACCGTCGACCGAACGGGTTGGGCGGGCGACCCTCACCCGGTATCAGGCGTGGCTAGGGGAGACGCGCGGGCTGCGCTTCTCCTCATATGACGAGCTGTGGCGCTGGTCGGTCGGCGATCTTGACGCTTTCTGGAGCTCGATCGTGGACTTCTTCGACGTCCGCTTCTCGAAGGAGCCTCGGAGCGTGCTCGGGTCGCCGTCGATGCCGGGTGCCGAGTGGTTCCCCGGTTCGCGGCTGAGTTACGCCGAGCACGTTTTCCGGGGCAAGGATCCCGCGGCGGTGGCGGTGCAGCACGCTTCGGAGTTGCGGCCGCGAGGGGAGTGGACGTGGGCTGAGCTGCGTGCCCAGACCGCGGCCATCGCCGCCGGGCTGCGGGCCTGCGGCGTCGGCCCCGGGGATCGCGTCGCGGCGTACATGCCGAACATCCCGGAGACGCTGGCGGCTTTCCTGGCGTGCGCCTCGATCGGCGCCGTGTGGTCCTCGGCTGCACCCGAGTTCGGCGCCCGCAGCGTGATCGACCGCTTCAGCCAGATCGAGCCCAAGGTCCTGCTCGCGATCGACGGCTACCGGTACGGGGGCAAGGACTTCGATCGCGGCGCCCAGGTCCAGGAGATCGGCGCGGCGGTGGGGGCTCGCGTGGTGTCGCTCGGATACCTGGACGGCTCGGGCTGGGAGGACGGCTTCTTGGGCTCCGGGGAGCTGGAGTTCGAGCAGCTTGCTTTTGACCATCCGTTGTGGGTTCTGTATTCGTCCGGTACGACCGGGCTCCCCAAGCCGATCGTCCACGGGCAGGGCGGGATCCTGCTCGAGCAGCTGAAGAAGGGCGGCCTTCACCTCGACGCCCAGGCCGACGACCGCCTGTTCTGGTTCTCGACCACCGGCTGGATGATGTGGAACTTCCTCGTCGGCGTGCTGCTCACGGATGCCTCGATCGTGCTGTTCGACGGGAGCCCGGCGGGCGATGTGCTGTGGCGCCTGGCGCGAGACACGGAGATGACCACCTTCGGCACGAGCGCGGCCTTCATCTCGGCTTGCATGAAGGCAGGAATCGAGCCTGGGCCGCAGCCGTCGCTGCGGGCTGTCGGCTCGACCGGGTCGCCTTTGTCGCCGGAGGGCTTCAAGTGGATCTACGACCAGTTGGGGTCGGACACGTGGCTGTTCTCGACCTCGGGCGGAACCGACGTCTGCACGGCGTTCGTCGGCGGCGTCCCGACGCTGCCGGTCTACATGGGCGAGCTTCAGGCGCGGGCGCTTGGGTGTGCGGTCGAGGCCTGGTCTCCTTCAGGGGAGCCCCTCGTGGACGAGGTCGGGGAGCTCGTGATCACCGAGCCGATGCCTTCGATGCCGTTGTTCTTCTGGGGCGATGCTTCCGGGGAGCGCTACCGGGAGGCGTACTTCGAGATGTTCCCGGGCGTGTGGCGCCACGGGGACTGGATCGAGATCACCTCCCGCGGCACCGCGATCATCTACGGGCGCTCGGACTCGACGATCAACCGCGGCGGCGTCAGGATGGGCACGAGCGAGATCTACCGGGCCGTGCTCTCCCTGCCCGAGGTCGTCGACGCGCTGGTTGTCGACCTTCCGCGTCCGGGCACGGAGGGACTGGATGCCGCTGTTCGTCGTGTTGCGCGACGGCTCCTCGCTTGACGATGAGCTGGTCGGTCTGATCAAGCGGCGGATCCGCGAGGATTGCTCGCCGCGGCACGTCCCTGACGAAATCCGCCAGATCGCCGAGGTGCCCCGGACCCTGTCAGGCAAGGTGCTCGAGGTGCCGGTCAAACGGATCCTCACAGGAACGCCCGTGTCCGAGGCCGCCAGCCGCGAGTCGCTAGCGAACCCAGCGGCGCTCGACTACTTCGTGCAGCTCCGTGGCGCCGCCTGACTCGCGCGCGAGCCGGGCCCGGGCTGCGCTGCGGCGCACGAACCGCCGGCCGGGTCTGGTACGCGCGATCCGTGCGGGCCGCGAGCTGCTCCCGGGCGACCAGGAGGTGCTCGCGCAGACAGGCGACCGGCCGTCGGCGGTGATCGCCCGGTATCTGGCCGAGCGCGGCGATTCGGGGGAGACCGCGGCACGAGAGGCGGGGATCGCCGCGGTCCAGGTCTGGCAGGCACTGTCGCAGCGAGTGGGTCGCGGGGCGGGGACCGTGAGGGCGACGATTCTGTTCACGGACCTGGTGGGATTCTCGACCTGGGTGCTCTCGGCTGGGGATGAGCTTGGGCTGGAGCTGCTGCGGGAGGTGGGCGCGGTGGTTGAGCCGGCGGTGGCCGCCGGGCGGGGGCGGGTGGTGAAGCGCCTCGGCGACGGGCACATGGCGGTGTTCGGCGACCCCCGGGCGGGGGTCGACGCCGCGCTCCGGATGCAGGACGGGTTGGCCTCGGTGTCGGTCGCCGGGCACCAGCCGCGGCTGCGGGCGGGGTTGCACCTAGGGCAGCCCAGGCAGATGGGCGGCGACTACCTGGGGACCGACGTCAACATCGCGGCTCGGGTGGCTGAAGCCGCTGGGCCACGCGAGGTGCTGGTGTCCGGACCGTTCGTGGACGCGATCGACTCCTCGGAGCTCCGCGTCAAGCGGGTGCGCGGCTTTCGCGCGAAGGGGGCGCCGCGGGAGTTGGAGGTGTTTCGGGTCGCCAGGGGGTCGTGAATTTCTCGCGGCCGGCGCGGCGCGGGGGGGCGGCGCGGGGCCGGGGTGGGGCCGGGGTGGCCGGGCGGCCGGGGGGGTCGGGGGTCGGGGGGTGAAAACCGGGGCGCTCGGGGCTATGTGTGGATATGAGGGCGCAATATCAGCCCAAATATCCGTATCGCCTCGAACGGGAGATCGCCGCCTTGGCCGCAAAGCAGCGCGGTCACGTGGCCAGGTGGCAGCTGCTCGACCTGGGCCTCGGGGTCGGGGCGATCAAGTACCGGGTACAGATCGGCCGCCTTCACCGCGTCCTCCCGGGCGTCTACGCCGTCGGCCACCGCCGCCGCGCGCCGATCGATCGGGCGGCCGCCGCCGTGCTCGCGTGCGGGCCGGCCGCGGTCCTGAGCCACTTCTCGGCCGCCGCGCTGTGGGGGTGGGTGAAGGACTGGCGGGACCCATTCGAGGTCACGGTGCCGACCGACCGCAGGCCGAAGGGCATCCACGCCTATCGCAGCGACCGTGCCGAGCTGCGAGCGGACCCGCCACCACGGCATCCCGGTGACCACGCCTGCCCGCACGCTCAGCGACTGCGCGCCGCGGTCTCGACGACGCGCGCCTGCCGCGCTTCGTCAACGAAGCGTTCGTCTCCAACTACCTCAAGGAGGCCGCGCTCGCCGAGGCCCTGAGGCGTCGCCCGAACAGGCGCCTGGCGCCGTACGCCGACGACACGCATGGCCGCACCCGCTCGGAGCTCGAGGACATGTTCGTCTCGTTCCTCGAGCGGTTCGACCTGCCGATGCCGGAGCTCAACTACCACATGGACGGCCGGGTGGTGGATGCCTTCTACCGTCGGGAGGGGGTGATCGTGGAGCTCGACAGCTTTCGGTTCCACAAGACCCGCGCCGTGTTCGAACGCGACCGGAAGACGGACGCCGAGGCCACCGCGCGTGGACTGGCGACCATCCGGATCACGGATGCCAGGATGAAGGGCGCCGCGGAGGAGGAGGCCGCAAACCTGGCAGCCACACTGCGGCGGCGGTATCGTCAGTGGTAAGCGCCCCGAGGGAGGGACAGAGCTGTCAAGGCCAACATGTGTTGCCGTCATCGGCGGTGGATCGTGGGGAACCACGGTCGCGTCGCTCGCGGCGCGCAACGCGCCGACGATCCTGTGGACGCGGCGGCCCGAGGTCGCGGAGGAGATCGAGCGCGACCACGCGAACTCCGCGTATCTCCCGGGCGAGCAGCTGGACCCGGCGCTGCACGCGACCAGCGATCTCGAGCACGCGGTGAGCGCGCGCCGACGTGCTCGTGATGGCCGTGCCCTCCCACGGCTTCCGCGAGGTGCTGAGCGAGCCGCGCCGTACGTGCGCCCGTGGGTGCCGATCGTGAGCCTGACCAAGGGACTCGAGCGCGACACCCACGACCGGATGACCCAGGTGATCGACGCGGTGCTGCCGGGCCATCCGGCGGGCGTGCTCGCCGGGCCGAACCTGGCCAAGGAGGTGATCGGAGGCTACGCGGCGGCAGCGGTGCTGGCGATGCCGGACGAGCACATGACCTTCGCGCTGCAGCGGATCTTCACGCGCACCGTGTTCCGCGTGTACGCGAGCACCGACGTGTGCGGCGTCGAGGTCGCCGGCGCGCTGAAGAACGTGTTCGCGATCGCGGCCGGGATGTCGGCCGGGCTCGGAACCGGCGACAACACGCGCGCGCTGGTGATCGCCCGCAGCCTCGCCGAGATGACCCGGCTCGGCGTGGCGATGGGAGGCGAGCGGCACACGTTCGCCGGCCTGGCGGGAATGGGCGACCTGCTCGCGACGTGCATCAGCCCGCTGAGCCGCAACCGCTATGTGGGCGAGGAGCTGGCGAAGGGCAGGCACGCTCGAGGAGATCATCGGGGAGATGGAGATGGTCGCCGAGGGAGTCAAGACCTCGTCGGCAGTGATGGAGCTGGCCGAGCAGAACGGGATCGAGATGCCGATCGCGCGCGAGGTCCACGGGGTGGTCAACCAGGGGCAGCCGGCGCAGGAAGCGTTCAGGGGGCTGCTGCGGACGCGGCCGACGACGGAGCTGGCGGCGAACTGATGGGGACTGAGACGTCATTCCGCGGGGAGGGCGCGGGGCCGGGAGCCGCGGGGGCGGAGCCGGGAGCCGCGGGCGCGGAGCCGGGAGCCGCGGGGGCGGGGCCGGGAGCCGCGGGGGCGGGGCCGGGAGCCGGGGGCGCGGGGCCGCGAGTGGCGGCGGGGCCGGAAGCCATGGCCGGGCCGAACGGCAACGGCGCCCCGGCCTGGCCTGCGCCGCCGGACGCCCCGGCGGTCGTGCTCGCGTTCGCCAAGACTGCCAGCCGAGCAGCACGTCCTGGGCGACTGGCTCCGAAACGCTCCCAACGGGAACGTCGCACACGGAGCTGCTCGCGGAGCCCGACGCACGGCTCGAGCAGACGCTCTCAACCGCCGACGGGGATCCCTGGATCGTGCCGGTCCGCGTCTCGTGGCTGCCGCGCGAGCGCAACGGGCGCCGCGCCGTCCACCCCCGGGACCTGCTGGCGCTTCAGCAACCCCCGCCGGCCGAGCAACCGCGCGCAGGAGCAGATCCTCCGCAAAGAGCCCGACCGCTGCCGGGTGGTGGCCGCCGAGCCTGCGCGCCTGGATGAGCTCAAGAGCCGCTTTCAGAAGAATCCCAGCGAGGACGGATTCGCGGCGTTCGTGTGGCGTCAGGCGGTGCTCGCGCTCGCGCGCGCGGAACGTGCGGTCGAGGGGCTGCAGTACAAGGTGCCGCGCCTGGTCGTGGAGGAGATCGAGGCGAGCGCCGATTTCCGTGAGCGGATCGGCGAGCTTGCGGAGCGAGCTCGACCGTCCCGGGCAGGAGGTCGCGACGGAGGCGCAGAGCTACCTGCACGAGATGGTCGCCTCACACAGCCGGCTGGCGATCGACGCCTGGGGCGAGTTCGGTCGCTGGCTGAGCCGCGCGTACTCGGTCGAGGTGGACGAGCACGGCCGTGGAGCGAGATCCGGCGCGCTCAGCGAGCGCTATCCGCTCGCTTTCCTGCCGAGCCACCGCTCGTATCTGGACCCGCTCGTGCTGCGCTCGGCGCTTCATCGCCGCGGGTTCGCGCCCAATCACGTGCTGGGCGGACTGAACGTCGGGTTCTGGCCGATCGGGCCGGTCGCGCGGCGCAGCGGGGTGGTGTTCATCCGCCGCAGCATCAAGGACGAGCCGGTGTACAAGTTCGTGCTGCGCGAGTACATCGGCTATCTGGTCCGCAAGCGCTTCAACCTCGAGTGGTACATGGAAGGCGGGCGGACGCGAACGGGAAAGCTGCGACCGCCCCGGTACGGGCTGCTCAACTACCTGGTCGGCGCGTTCGAGCAGGGGGGCGTCGAGGACGTGATGCTGATCCCGACGTCGATCGTGTACGACCAGCTGTACGAGGTTGGGGACATGGCGGCCGAGGAGCATGGGGCGCCGAAGACGCCCGAGAGCCTCTCCTGGCTGGTCGGATACGCCCGCGCCCAGGGACGGGGCTTCGGCAAGGTGCGAGTGCAGTTCGGCGAGCCGCTGTCGCTGCGCGAGGCGCTGAGCGAGAGCCGAGAGCATGAGCATCCCGTCGAGCGAGTCGCGTTCGAGGTCTGCCACCGGATCAACCGGGCGACGCCGATCACCGAGAGCGGCGCTCGTGACGCTGGCCCTGCTGGGCGCGGAGGACCGGGCGCTGACGCTTGAGCAGATCAAGGCGACGCTGAGGCCGCTGCTCGAGTACGTGGCCGTCCGCAGGCTGCCGATGACCGGCGAGCTCGACCTGGAGAGCCGAGGAGGGAATCGGCCAGGCGCTCGACGCCCTGACCCGGCACGGCGTCGTCTCCCGCTTCGACGGCGGCACCGAGCCGGTGTGGTCGATCGGCGCCACGCGCCATCTCGAGGCCGCCTTCTACCGCAACTCCGTCGTGCACTTCCTGCTCGTTCGCGCGATCGCCGAGCTGGTGCTCGCGCGGGTGGCCGAGGAGCAGCAGCCCGACGCGGTGGTCGACGGCTGGGAGGAGGCGCTGCGGATCCGGGACCTGCTCAAGTTCGAGTTCTTCTTCGCCCGCAAGCGCGTGTTCGGCCAGGAGCTGCGCGAGGAGCTCGAGCTGATCGATCCCGGCTGGGAGCGCCGGGCGGGCGAGCCCGGCGCCGCACTGCGACGCGCTCGAGCGCCAGGAGCTGCTGCTGGCACCGAGGGTGCTGGCGTCGTTCCTCGAGGCGTACCTCGTGGTCGCCGAACGCCTGGCCGCTCGCGACCCCCAGGTCCCGGTGGACGAGAAGGCGTTCATCGCGCGCTGCCTCGGCGTGGCGCACCAGCAGCGGCTGCAGCGGCAGTTGAAGAGCACGGAGTCGATCTCACGGGAGCTGTTCGCCAACGCGCTCAAGCTGGCGGACAATCGGGGCCTGCTCGAGCCGGGGGAGGACGTCCGCGAAGGACGGGAGGCGCTGGCCTCGGAGCTGCGCATGCTGGTGGGGCGGGTCGAGCGGCTCCGGACGCTCGCGAGCTCCACATGAATGTCGCAGGAGCTGCTCGAGGAGGTGGAGCGCTCCCCGGAGGGACCGCAGGTCGGAGCTTTCTTCGACTTCGACGGGACGCTGATCGACGGCTACTCCGCGCGGGTCTTCTACGAGGATCAGATCCGGCGATTCGAGCTTTCGGCAGGGGAGCTCGCGCGCTCGGCAGTGGCCGGAATCGAGATGGCGGTCCGCAAGACGGATGTCTCCAAGCTGATGCGGGTGGCGGTGGCCAACTGGGCGGGGCACCGGGAGGAAGAGGTCAGCGACCTGTTCGAGCGACTGTTCGTCAAGCGGATTGCGGGCATGGTGTATCCCGAGGCGCGCGAGCTGGTGAAGGCACACCGCAGGCGCGGGCACACGGTCGTGCTCGCGTCGAGCGCGACGCGGTATCAGATCGACGCGCTGGCGCGCGACTTCGAGGTCGAGGACGTGCTCTGCTCCGAGGTCGAGGTGGTGAGGGGGTACTTCTCGGGCTTCCTCGACGGCGAGGTGCTGTGGGGGCTCGCCAAGGCGGGGGCCGTCAAGCGGTTCGCGGCGGAGCACGGCGTCGGGCTCAAGCGGAGCTTTGCGTACGCCAACGGCGACGAGGACGTGGCCGTTCCTGGAGACGGTCGGCAACCCGCGGCCACTGAATCCGCAGAAAGGCCTGGCGCGGGTGGCCCGGGAAGCCGGCTGGCCGGCGACCGATCTCCGCGGGCGGGGACGGGGTGGACTCGCCGGGATGGTCGACGTCGTGCGCACTGGCGCAGCCCTCGCCGGCCTTGGCGCGGCCGGGCGGAATCGGGGTGGCCGATCGGGCTGCTGAACGGCGACCGGCGGCAGGGGGCGAACGTCGCGGCCGCGATCGGGCCCGATCTGGCGCTGGCGCTGGCCGGGGTCGAGCTCAACGTGGTCGGATCCGAGAACCTGTGGTCGCAGCGACCGGCGGTGTTCATCTTCAACCACCAGAGCTCGATCGACGTCGCCGTGATCGGCTCGCTCGTGCGCCGCGATCTGACCGGCGTGGCCAAGCAGGAGGCGGCGCGCGACCCGCGCTTCGCCCCGATCGGGTACGTGGTCGACGTCGTCTACATCGACCGCTCGAACAGCCGCCAGGCGCGAGCGGCGCTCGAGCCTGCCGTCGAGCGGCTCAAGAGGCGGCACCTCGATCGCGATCGCGCCGGAGGGCACACGCAGTCCCACGCCCGCGGCTCGGGCCGTTCAAGAAGGGCGCCTTTCACCTCGCGATGCAGGCGGGCGTTCCGCTCGTGCCGATCGTGATCCGCAACGCGGGCGACGTGATGTGGCGGGGCTCGCTGGTGATCCGGCCTGGGACCGATCGACGTCGCGGTGCTCCAGCCGATCTCGACCGCGGGCTGGAGGGCCGAGGACATCGCGCAGCGCACCGAGGAGATCCGCGCGCAGTTTGCGGAAACGCTCGAGCACTGGCCGGTCAGGGGCTACTGACCGCCCAGAGCCGCTAACAGGACTCTTACGTTCCTCTCAAGTTGCGCGTGGGAACATCCGGCGCTCGGATGCACTTCCAGGCCAGGCGCAAGCTCTGCAATCGGTGGTGTCGTGCTCGCGGCGTGCTCGTTTGGCGGCGGGGCGTATGCGGCCACGCAGGTTTCGGATTCGTCCACACCGCAGGCGTTCCTGAACGACGTCGCGAAGCGGCTCGGCGTCACTCCCGCAGAAGCTGACCGATGCGCTCGAACGGCGCCGTCACGGACCAGTTGAATGCGGCCGTGAAGGCGGGGAAGCTGACCCAGGCCCAGGCGAACGCGATCGAGCAGCGGCTGCGCAAGCCACGCGTTCCTGCGGCCATTCGGCCCCTGGGGGGGTCCGCGGGGACTGTTCCAGTTCCGGTTCGGTGGCCCGCCCGGCCAGCGGCTCGCCGGCCCGCCGGGCGCGGCCTTCAACGCCGCCGCGAAATACCTCGGGATCAGCACGTCCCAGCTGCGCTCCGAGCTGCGGTCCGGAAAGACGCTGAAGCAGATCGCCGCGGCACATGGCAAATCGGTGGCCGGCCTGAAGCAGGCGATCCGATCGGCACTGCCGCGGATCGTCGTGCCGCGGCTGTGGCACGGTCCCAACGGTCGATTTGGCCCGCCCGGCGCCCTCGGCGCCCCCCCGCCGCCGATCCCAGCGCCCTAGGGTCTTACGGAGTTCTCACCGATTTCTGAGCGGGTTCTCATCCGCAGCTGCTTAGCTAGGTGAAGTCATGAAATCGATCAATCGCTTCCTTCCGCTCTTGCCGCGATCGTTGCCGCCGGCGTGGCGATCGCAGTGGCAGTCTCGAGCGGCAACGGCGGCACCACGCGCACCGTCACCACCGTAGTGCCGTCTTCCCGGTCCTCCGAGCCGCACCGCCTTCAGCAAGTCCGGCGGCCTCGACCGATCAATCAGCTCTTCAAGGCGACGGATCCGGGCGTCGTCGACATCGTCACCTCCGAGAATCAGAGGAACGGGGGCTTCTTCAACTTCGGCCAGCAACCCACTCAGGGCGAGGGCGCCGGCGTCGTCTACGACAGCAAGGGCAACATCCTCACCGATGAGCACGTCGTCAGCGGCGCGAACTCGGTCAAGGTCAACTTCCCCGACGGCCACACCGCCAGCGCGAAGGTGGTCGGCTCGGACGCCGGCGCCGACGTGGCCGTGATCCACGTCAACGTCCCTTCGTCGTGGCTGCACCCGCTGACGTTCGCGAACTCGACCAACGTCAACGTCGGCGACAGCGTGATCGCGATCGGCAGCCCGTTCAGCCTTCCGAACACGGTCACGGCCGGGATCGTCTCCGCCGTCGGGCCGCACGATCACGGCGCCGAACCAGTTCACGATCCCGAACGCGATCCAGACCGACGCCTCGATCAACCCCGGCAACTCCGGTGGTCCGCTGATCAACTCCGCGGGCCAGGTGATCGGGCTCAACGATCAGATCGAGACCAACAACCAGAATGGCCAAGGCCAGGGCTCGAGCTCCGGGGTCGGGTTCGCCACCCCGTCCAACGCCGACGTGCGGATCGCCAACCAGATCATCTCGACCGGCAAGGCCCAGAACGCCTACGTCGGCGTGAGCCTCAACTCACAGGTCCCGGGCGGGGCCGCGATCTCGACCAACTCGCAGACAAGCGAGCCGCCGATCGTGCCGGGCGGGCCCGCGGACAAGGCCGGGCTCAAGCCGGGTGATCTGATCACCGCGGTCAACGGCAAGCAGATCACGCTCGGTGAACCAGTTCATCGGCACGATCGCCACCTACTCGCCCGGCGACACCGTCACGCTGACGGTCAAGCGGGGCGGTCAGACCAAGACGATCAAGCTCAAGCTCGGCTCGCAGCCCGCGCAGCCCCCCGGCTCCAGTCAGAGCCAGGGCGGCGGCCTGAACATCCCTTAATCGGTAGTCTGGGGCCGGCACATGTGCCGGCCCCTCCGGCCGCGCATGCGCGGCCGGGGCGGGGCCACATGTGGCCCCGCCTTTCATTTCTCGGTCATGACGACGATCCCCAGCACGATCGCCGCGCCCGCCCCCAGCACGCACACGATCGCGAGCGCTCCCCAGGCGAGCTCGGCCAGCGTCCGTCCGTCGCGGCGCGCGTCGAGCAGCCCGGCGGCGCTGGTGACGCCCGCGCCGAAGATCACCGCGATCCCGATCCCAGCCGCCAGCGAGTAGGCGATCGCCTTGCCCAGCGTGGTCGTGTTGACGATCGTGAGGATCACGGCGGGGATCACCCTCCGACCTCCGCCGGCTCTGAGATCTGCACGCGGCGGCGCGGCAACGAGGGCGCCGAGCAGCCCGAAAGCGATCAGCGTGATCAGCAGCGGTCCGAGCGCGCCGGTGCCGAACACGTGCGCCAGCCACCAGGCGAGCGCGCCGAACAGCCCCGCGGCGGGCAGCGTCAGCATCCAGGCGGCGACGATGCTGCCCGCGACTCCCCATCGGACCGCGGAGAACCGCTTCGCCGCGCCCGCGCCCATGATCCCGCCCGAGATCACGTGCGTCGTGGAGAGGGGGTAGCCGAAGTGCGAGGAGGCCAGGATCACCGACGCGCCCGCGCCCTGAGCGGCGAACCCCTGCGCGGTGTCCATCTTGATGATCCGCGTACCGACGGTGCGGATGATCCGCCAGCCGCCCGAATAGGTCCCGAGCGCGATCGCCGAGGCGGCGCAGATCACGACCCAGGTCGGGCACGTGGAAATGGGACGCGCTGAAGTCACCGTGCGCGACGAGCGCCAGGCTGATCACGCCCATCGTCTTCTGGGCGTCGTTGGTGCCGTGCGCCAGGGACAGCATCGCGCTCGAGACGATCTGCCCCAGCCGGAAGCCCCTGTTCACGATCCCCGGGCGCCGGCGCGCCACGAGCCGGTAGATGATCACGATCGAGACCCCGGCGGCGATGAACGCCAGCACCGGCGCGATCAGCGCCGGGACGATCACCTTGCCGATCAGCCCGGCCGCCTTGACCCCGTTGCCCGCCGATGGCCGCCAGCATCGCGCCCGACGACACCGCCGATGAGGGCGTGGGACGAGCTCGACGGCAGTCCGTACAGCCACGTGATCAGATTCCAGGTGATCGCGCCGATCAGCCCGGCGAACGCGATCGTCTCCGTCACCTTGCCGGTGTCGATGATCCCGGTGGCGATCGTCGCCGCGACCTTCAGTGAGATGAACGCGCCGGCGAAGTTAAGCAGCGAGGCGATCGCGATCGCGGTGCGCGGCGAGAGCGCGCGGGTAGAGATCGAGGCGGCGACGACGTTCGCGGTGTCGTGAAAGCCGTTGGTGAAGTCGAACGCCAGCGCGGCGACGACCACCAGCACCAGAAGCAGCGTGCTGTGCATGCTCGTCGGGAGTCTGCCCATATCGCCGGTCGGATAGCCCGCCGGGTGCTACTGGACGCGCCGACGCCGATTCCTCGAGCGTGCGTTCCATCAGCTCGGCGTGCACCGCTCCGCGTCCGCCCGGGGCGCCGCTGCCAGCGACCGTCGGCGTCGAGCGTCCAGCCGAATGTGTCGTCGGCGAGGCAGCGCTCGAGCGTGTCGTCGAGCTCGCCGCGCAGCGCCGGATTCTCGATCGGGACCAGCAGCTCGACGCGCGAGTCGAGGTTGCGCGGCATCAGATCGGCCGAGCCGATGTAGTAGCGGGGCTCGTCGCCGCGGTGGAACGAGTAGATGCGCGAGTGCTCGAGGAAGCGGCCCACGACCGAGACCACCTTGATCGTCTCCGAGACGCCCGGGATTCCGGGCCTCAGGCAGCAGATCCCGCGCACGTTCAGCTCGATCGGAACGCCCGCCTGCGAGGCTCGGTAGAGCCCCTCGATGCAGCGCCGGTCGACGAGGGAGTTCATCTTCATCACGATCCGGGTCGGCTCGCCCGCCTCGATGCGCGGCGATCGTCCGCTCGATCTCCTCGATCAGCGGCTCGCGCATCCAGTCGGGTGCCACCAGCACCTTGCGCTGGCGGCGCGGATGGCCGTAGCCGGTCAGCGTGTTGAACAGGTTGGCGACCTCCTGGCCCAGCTCGGGATCGGTCGTGAACAGCCCGAAGTCCTCGTACAGGCGGGCGTTCTTGGCGTGGAAGTTGCCGGTTCCGATCATCACGTAGTGGCGGACCCCCTCGCGCTCGCGGCGCACGACCAGGATCGCCTTGGCGTGCGTCTTCAGCCCCGGGATGCCGTGGACGACGTGGGCGCCCACCTCCTCCAGCGCTCGCGACCAGTGGATGTTGAGCCGCTCGTCGAAGCGCGCCTTGAGCTCCACCAGGCAGACCGCCTGCTTGCCCCGCTCCGCGGCCTGGATCAGCGACGGCACGAGCGCCGAGTCGTCCGAGGTGCGGTACACGGTCATCTTGATCGCGAGCACGTTCGGGTCGTCGACCGCCTGCTTGACGAACCGCTCGACGCTGGTGGCGAACGAGTGGTAGGGGAAGTGCAGGAGCACATCGGCCTGCGCGCATCGCGGCGAAGCACGTCGGGCTGCTCGTCGGAATCGCCTGGGACCCGGCAGCAGCGCGGGATGGGTGAGCGGCGTCCAGGGCGTCTGGCGGAGATCCTGGTGGCCCTCGAGGCTCGGCGATCTGCCACAGGTCGCTGAGATCCAGCAGACCCTCGACGTCATAGACCTGGAGCTCGTCGACGCCCAGCCATTCGATCAGCCGCGTGCGCAAGCGCGGAGTCCATGCTGGCGCCCACCTCGAGCCGCACGACCTCGCCGAAGCGGCGGCGCCGGAGCTCGTCCTCGACCGCCTGGAGCAGGTCGTCCGCCTCGTCGGAGACCTCGAAGTCGGCGTCGCGCGTGACGCGGAAGTAGTCGTAGCTGAGGATCTCCATCCCCGGGAACAGGGCCTCGAGGTTGCGGGCGATGATGTCCTCGAGCGGGATGAACGTGCTCTTCGCGATCTCGACGAACCGCGGCAGGACCTCCTTGGGCACCTTGACGCGGGCGAACACCTCGTGGTCGAGCTCGGGATCGCGCAGGCGCACGATCAGGCTCAGCGACAAATTGGAGATGTAGGGGAACGGCCGGCCCGGGCCCGACCGCCAGCGGCGTCAGCGCGGGGAAGATCTGGGTACGGAACTGGCGCTCGATCTCGTGCGCGGGGGCGCCCGACTCCTCACAGGAGACGATCCGGATCCCGTGCTCTGCGAGCGCCGGGCCGGATCACCCGCATGAACTCCGCGCGAATGGCGGCGGTCCTGCTCGCGGACGCGTCTCGGCGATCCCCTCGAGCGTCTCGATCGGCGAGAGGCCGTCCGGCCCGCGCGCGTCGATCCGGGCGTCGACCTGGTCGTGCAGCCCGGCGACGCGGACCATGAAGAACTCGTCCAGGTTCGTGACGAAGATCGCCAGGAACTTGACCCGCTCGATCAGCGGCAGGTGCTCGTCCTCGGCGAGCTGGAGCACGCGGTCGTTGAAGTCAAGCCACGAGAGCTCACGATTGGTGTAGAGCGAAGGCTCGGAGAGATCCGGCGGGCTGAGCTCGACCTGCTCCTGGACGGGCGTCTCAGTACCGGTGGGTTCCATGAAGGTAACTCTACGGCCGCGAGGTAAAGCGGGTGTTTCGATCCGGGTGGTGCAGGCCCGGTTGCAGGTGGCGAGGCCGGACTCGCTCAGCCGATCAGCAGCCGCCGCCCGAACACGCGCTCGAACGCCTCGCCGTCGCCGTAGCGCTCGACGCTCCAGCGCGGCAGCGTCAGGTCGCCGGCAGCCTCGAGATGGAGGTCGACGCCGTGGCCGTTGGCGCGCAGACGCGCCTCGGAGACCGACTGGTCACGGCCGCGCTCGAGATGCTCGGCGAGGCGGAGGATCACCGAGCAGCGCTCGAGCAGCTGCTCGTCCTCGGGCGCGGCGAGCGCTGCGAGATAGCCGAGCTTCGGCGTGCCCTTGCGGTGATAGCGGCTGATCTGGGCGATCAGCGCGCGCTCGCGCGGGTCGAAGCCCGGCAGCTCGGCGGACACGATCAGGTAGCGGGAGTGCTTGTGGTGGTCGTCGTAGGCGATCGTCATGCCGACGTCGTGGAGCATCGAGGCGGCCCACAGCAGCTCGCGCTCGCCGGGCCGCGGGCTCGAACAGGCCCTGGGCCGCAAGCGAGTCGAACATCTGCAGCGACAGCTCCGCGACGTGCTCGACGTGCTTGATGTCTGACTCGTACTGGACGGCGAGGTTGCGACCGCCGCCCGCGCGGACGTCGTCGAACAGCGGCTCGGGCTGATCGGCGAGCAGGGTGCGGGCGAGGAACACGCCCTCGCGCAGCCCTGCCTCGGTGGCCTCGATGCCCTGCGAAGCCTCCGAGCTCGACCACCGTCTGGAGCACGAGCGCGGAGGCGAGGATGATGTCGGCCCGCCCGGGCTTGATCCCGGGCATGGTGCCGCGCTCGGCCGGCGGCAGAGCCGCCAGCTTCTCGACCAGCTCGCCGAGCGCGTCGGGGGTGATCACGAACCCCTGGACGCCGATGTCGATCCCGGTCCGCTCGTCATGTTGCGCGGCCGCGGCCAGGTTGCGGACCGCGCCGCCGAGCCCGACGAGCCGCCGCGGGCGCGGACGGGGCTCTTCGCGCGAGCCATTCGAGGCCTCCGAGCGTCTCCCGGACGCGGTCGCGGACCCTGCTGAGCTCCTTCTTCTTGGCCGGCGCCTCGTCCGGCAGCAGCTCCTCGGTCAGCCGCACGGCGCCGAGTGGGAAGGACGTCGAGCTCGTGCGCGCGGCGGTCCGTCGACGCGGATCAGCTGCATGCTCCCGCCGCCGATCTCGAGCACGACGCCGTCGGTGAGGTCGAGGTGTTGATCGCGGCGACGTAGCCGTAGAAAGCCTCGTCCTCGGCCGAGAGCACCTCGATCTCAAGCCCGGTCTGCTCCTGCGCCGCGTTCGATGAACTGCTCGCGGTTGGCGGCGTCGCGGATCGCGCTGGTGGCGATCGGGTGGATTTCGTCCTTCGCTCAGGCCGCCGGCCCGGCAGAAGCGCTCGAACACGGTCAGCGTCTCGAGGCCCCTGGCCGATCGCCTCGTCGCTGAAGCCGGCCGCTGGCGCCCAGCCCCGCCCCGATGCGGACCGTCTCGTACAGCTCGTCGGTTCGCTTCCACCACGGACCCGTCCACGCCCGGTAGCGTGAACACGACCAGCGCCAGGAGTTCGAGCCGAGGTCGATGACGGCGACCTGACGGTTGCGCGTGCATCCGTTCGCGCCGAGGCGCGCGTCGATCGCCAGCTCACGGATGGATCATCCGTGGCGGCGGCGGATGGATCGCCGCTGCGGGTCGCGTAGCCGCTTGGTTGCGACGCTCGAGACGCCGTCCAGCCGCGCAGGTAGCGGGCGACCGCGCAGGCTCAGCAGGATCGCGATCAGCACGAAGCTCGAGACGCACTCCTCGCAGATCGCGTGGATCGAGAAGATCTCCCGGTAGGTCAGATATGCGCTGAAGCCGAAGCCGATCAGCGTCATGCCGAGGGTCGCGAGCCGTGTCTCCTCGCGGTCGGGCACCAGCAGGCTGAGGAAGATCCCGATGTAGCCGAGCAGCCCGATCAGCGCCACCGGCACGCCGTCGAGCTTGGACCACACGGAACTCTGGACCTTGATGCACGACTGGCCCGGCGGTGCACACCGGCTTGATGCCCGCGTAATGGACGTAGGTCGAGATAGGAGGTCAGGCCGATGGCGAGGATCGCGATCACGACCATCGCGATCCGCAGGAGGTCACGCGAACGCGGGCGGCTGGCCGAAGCGGTCGTGGTCGCCGCGGCGGACGGGGTGGTTGCGCTCACGACAGCGACTTGATCGCGGACTGATACGTGCTGTAGTCCTCGAGCGTTTGCGAGAAGTCCTGCTCGCCCTTCGGACCGGTGATCACGACCGTGGGCGTGCTGGTGAAGCCCTTCGCCTGTGCCGCCCGCTCATCCGCGGTGACCTGCGAGGCGAAGCTCGAATCCTTGCGATCCGCTGTCCAGGTGGCGAAGTTCAGCCCCGGGATCTGCTGGGCCAGGCCCTGGAGGAAGGACTCCGTCGCGTAGCCGGTGTCCTCCTGGCCCTGCTCGTTGTAGAACAGGAGGATGTAGTTCCACGCCTTGCCCTGCTTGCCCGCGGCGTAGGCGGCGATCTGCTGGTTCGGGAACACATTTGCGATCGGAGAGCCTTGCGAGGCGGTCTCCAAGGAGCGGTAGACGAGCTTCGCCTTGCCGGTCTTGACGTCGTTGGTGATGATCTGCTGCTCGGCGCCCGTGCGCGAACTCCTGGCAGATCGGGCACTCGAGGTCGCCGAACTCGGTCACCGTGACCTTGGCCTTGGGGTTGCCGAGCGTCATGCCCGACTGGGGGATCCCGGCCAGCAGGGTGTTGACCTGGGCGGCGGCCTGCTTGGCCTGCGGGCTGTTGGGCTTGACCGCCTTGGTGCCGCCGCTGCTGGAGATCGCGATCGCCACGGCGACGATCGCCACGGCCACCAGCACGACCCCGCCGAGCATCCGCAGCCGCCGCTCGCGGCGGGCCTTCTCAGCTCGGGCCTGCTCTTCGGCGAGGCGGCGCTGGCGTGCCTGTTCCTTCTGCTCTTTACGCGAGGCCACTGTTGCTTGCTGGACGATGTCGCTGAGGAGGACGGGGCGCGAATTGATATCGGCGCCCCGACGCGGTAACGATAGCGACGCCCGGGCGGAGCGCGCCGCCCGGCGCGGTGTTCATATGAAGCTCTTCGAGGAGCGTATTTGCGGGCGACGGCCACTTGTTGCCCGCTGATTGCATGTAAATATCCTGTGACCGGGTCCTGGCCGCGCCGGGTTCGACCGCACGGTGCTCTAGAGTGCCTGCCATGTCGCCCGATGGGAGCGGGGCGCCCGCGGGGAGCCTGACTGCCCCGCAGCGCTCTCAGAACCGGCTACGGCTGGCGGTCATCGACCGCGATCCTGGCTTCATGCAGGTCCTCGCCAACCGGCTCGACTCGCTCGGCTGGGATCACCGCGCGCTGTCCAGCCCGGTCACGCCCGACGCGCTCGTCGCGATGCGGCTGAACGCGCTGGTGCGTCGACCTCGCGGTGCTCGGGCCGGCCGGCTGGGAGTACCTCGAGCGGGTCTGCGCGCGGCTCCCCGGGCTGGCGGTGATCGTCTGCACCGGGCCGTCGTCGGTGGCCCAGCGCGTGCGCGGGCTGCGGCTCGGCGCCGACGCATGGATCACCAAGCCCTGCCACCCCGAGGAGCTGATCTGCGTCGTCGAGGCGGCGATCAGGCGCCACCGCCGCAACGAGATGCCGGCGCTCGACGCGCACCGATCGAGGTCGGCGAGATCACGATCCGCCCCGACCTCTACCAGGCCTACGCGGGCGAGGAGAGCCTCGAGCTGACCGCGCGGGAATTCGAGATCCTGCAGCTGCTCTCGCAGGCCGATCGCGTGCTTCGCCGTGAGGAGATCTACGAGCGCGTGTGGGGCTATGCGATGGCCCACGGCGACCGCTCGGTCGATGTGTTCGTGCGCAAGCTGCGCCAGAAGCTGCGCCAGGGATCCCCCACGTGGAGCTACATCCACACCCACTTCGGCGTCGGCTACCGGTTTGCGCCGCAGCGAGACGAGCCCGTGCAGCCCGTCGCCTGAGCACCGCGCCGGAGCCAGCTGCACGGCGGTCCGGTTCACAAGCTTCTTCACATCCCGGTCACGAGTAGATAACTCGCTGACGGCCGCCGGGCGAGGCAGCATCCGCCCTGCATGTCAGCGACCGCTTCCTCAGCGTCGAGAGGTGCTCGAAGTCGGGCCCGCTCGCAGATCCTCCCCGAGGAGCATCTGGCGCGAGCCGACGGACGGCCACTGATGCTCTCGATTCGTGAGCTTCGCCTGTTGACGGAGCTTGCGCGCAGGGCCGATCGGATCATGGCCCGAGAGGATCTGTTCAAGCTCGTGTGGGGACGGGAGATGCGCGCCGGCGACCGGTCGGTCGACGTGTACGTCCGCAAGCTGCGCGTGAAGCTCGCGCAGGCGATGCCCGGGTGGGGGTTCATCCACACCCACTTCGGGTTCGGCTACCGGCTGACGGCCGAGCGAAGCAAATGCCAACGAGCGGTTCACAACTGAGTAACACCTGGCCGCCGGCCTGCGCACGAGACTCCGACGCATATCGGATTGATCAAAGGAGAATTCGTTTTGACTACAAGGCGCATGACCGCAATCTCGATCGCGGCCGTGGCATCGGTCGCGATTGCTGCCTGCGGTTCGAGCAGTAACAGAGCTCGTCCAGCTCGTCGAGCGGCTCCAGCTCTTCGAACGGCGGCTCCGGCACGCTCAATGGCGCCGGGCTCGACGTTCGCCGCCCCGATCTACCAGCAGTGGGGCTCGAACCTCAAGTCCCAGGGCCTGACGATCAACTACGCGGCCGTCGGCTCGGGCACGGGGGTGGCCGACCTGCAGACCGCGACGGCGGACTTCGCCGGCAACGACAGCCCGCTGAAGTCCTGCGACGAGGCGAAGATGAAGGGCCCGGCGCTCCAGTTCCCGGTCGCGTTCGGCGCGATCACCATGTCCTACAACCTCTCCGGGGTCAAGAGCGGTCTGAAGCTCGACGGCCCGACGATCGCGAACATCTTCCTGGGCAAGATCAAGTCCTGGAACGACCCGGCGATCAAGGCGCTGAACCCGGGGATGAACCTGCCGAGCACCGCGATCACGGTCGTCCACCGCTCGGACTCCTCGGGCACCACCGACGGGTTCACCAAGTACCTCTCGGACGTCAGCCCGGCCTGGAAGTCGGCGCATCGGCCACGGGCAAGATCGTCAAGTGGCCGACCGGCACCGGCGGCAAGGGCAACTCCGGCGTCGCGGCGGTCGTCAAGCAGACGGCCGGCGCGATCGGCTACGTCGAGCAGGCGTACGCGATCGAGAACAACTTCACCTACGCAGCGGTGAAGAACTCGGGCGGCACCTACGTGCTCCCGTCGCTCGCGGCCACCTCGGCTGCTGCGAACGGGATCACGGTCCCCTCCGACCTCGGGATCTCGACGATCAACTCGCCCAGCGCCCAGGCGTACCCGATCACCTCGCAGACGTTCATCGACGTCTACAAGGACCCGTGCAAGTCGGGCGGCGTGTCGAGCTCGGGGGCGGCCGCGCTGAAGAAGTTGCTGACCTACGCGTTCGGCGCGGGCCAGTCGACGCTCGGTGGAGGCGGCAGCCAGATCCCGTACGCGCCGCTGCCCCCGTCGCTGGTGGCCAAGGACAAGGCGCAGATGGCGACGATGACCTGCAACGGGTCGCCGATCTCGTGAGGTCGGGAGGCAAGCGCCACCACCGTCAGCGGCGGCCGCTCGGTTCTCGAGCGGCCGCCGCTGAGCCGGCTTCCGGACCAGATCCTGCAGTGGGTCCTGACGGGGCTTGCCGCGGCGATCCTGGTCCTGATCGCCTACTTCTTCGTCCGGCTGATCGGCCAGTCGAGCTCCTCGATCAACCGATTCGGCCTGGACTTCGTGTTCGGCAACAACTGGGACGCCTCGAAGCTGATCTTCCATGCGCTGCCGCTGGTCGTCGGGACGCTCGTGACCTCGGGATCGCGTTGCTGATCGGCGTGCCGGTGGCGATCGCGACCGCGCTGTTCATCACCGAGATGTGCCCGCGCCGCATCCGCGGCCCGCTGGCGATCCTGATCGACCTGCTGGCGGCGGTGCCGTCGGTCGTCTACGGGCTGTGGGGCGTGTTCGTGCTCGCGCCGAAGCTGATGCCGGCCGAGAAGTGGTTCGCGAGCACGTTCTCGTTCATTCCCTGGATCGGCGGCGGCACCGTCAACCTCTACAACTACTTCATCGCGGGGCTGATCCTGGCGATCATGATCCTGCCGATCGTCTCGGCGATCGCACGGGAGGTGATCGCGACGGTCCCGCACCAGGACAAGGAGGCAGCGCTGGCGCTTGGCGCGACCCGCTGGGAGATGATCCGGATGGCGGTGCTGCCGTACTCCCGCTCCGGCATCACCGGCGGCGCGATGCTCGGGTTGGGACGGGCGATCGGCGAGACGATCGCGGTCGTGCTCGTGATCGGGTCCAACCCGATTCTCGGCAAGCATCTGTTCAACTCCGGCTACAGCCTGGCGGCGGTGATCGCCAACGAGTTCGGCGAGGCCGCCAACGTCCCGATCTACAAGTCGGCGCTGTTCGAGGCCGGGCTCGTGCTGTTCGTCCTGACGCTGATCGTGAACATCGCGGCGCGGTGGTTCGTGGCGCGCGGCACGCGCGGCAAGCGGGCCGCGGGCGGCGGCGCGGCAACCGGAGTGGCGGTGCAGGAGGTATGAGCGCTACCGCCCTTCCCCAGATCAGCGCTCGCCGCCGGCGGACCGATCTCGTGATGCGGGGTCTGCTGATCGCAGCGACCGTGATCGCGCTGATCCCGCTCGTGCTGATCGTCTACTACCTGCTCAAGAAGGGGCTCTCGAGCTGGACCTCGGGCGGCTTCTTCACCACGCGACCCCAACGGCAACTTCTTCGGCAATCCCGGCGGCATCCGGAGCGCGATCCTGGGCTCGCTCGAGGTGGTGGGGCTCGCCACCGCGATCGCGGTGCCGATCGGGATCGCGGTGGCGCTCTACCTAACCGAATACGGCAAGGAATCACGGTTCGCGAACGTGATCCGCTACTTCGTCGACGTGATGACGGGCGTGCCGTCGATCGTGTTCGGCCTGTTCATCTACATCGTGCTCGTGATCGCCAAGGTCGGAGGCTCCGCCTTCGCCGGCTGGAAGGGCTCGATCGCGCTGGCGCTGCTGATGCTGCCGATCGTGATCCGCTCCTCGGAGGTCGTGCTCACGCTGGTGCCCGTCCAGTCTCCGCGAGGCCGCGCTCGCATTGGGCGCGCCGCGCTGGCGGGTGATCGCACGCGTCGTGCTCCCGACGTCGCTGTCAGGCCTGGTCACCGGCTCGCTGCTGGCGGTCGCGCGCGGCATGGGCGAGACCGCGCCGCTGCTGTTCACCCTGTCGGTAGCCACTGTGCTGACCGGCAACCTGAATTCGCAGATGAACACGCTGCCGGTTCAGATCTACAACGACATCCAGTCGCCGCGCAACGCGATCGAGGCGCGTGCCTGGGGCGCCGGGCTCACGCTGGTGGCGCTGGTGCTGATCTTCAACGTGATTGCGCGAATCGTCTCTCGAAGGAGCCGCATGGCATGATCCAACCTGAAACAGAACGTAAGGAAACGACCACCGTGGACACGCAACGGGGCGAGTCGAAGCAAGAGCAGATGCGGCCTGACGCCGCCACCGTCGCTCGTGGCCCAGCCAAGGGTCACGGGGTGTCGGTCAAGGGCCTGAACGCCTACTACGGCGGCTTTCATTCCGTCAAGGGGATGGACATCGACTTCCCGGCGAACGAAGTGACGGCGATCATCGGGCCATCCGGTTCGGGGAAATCGACCGTCGTGCGCTGCATCAACCGCATGCACGAGGAGATCCCGGGCGCCCGGGCGGAGGGCAGCGTCAAGCTCGATGAGCTCGATGTGTACGCGACGGGCGTCGACGTGACCGCGGTCCGGCGGCTGATCGGGATGGTGTTCCAGAAGCCCAACCCGTTCCCGACGATGTCGATCTTCGACAACGTCGCGGCCGGCCTGCGACTGACCGGCACGCGCCGTACCAACCTGCGCGAGCGGGTGCACAAGGCGCTCCGCGCCGTGGGCCTGTGGGAGGAGGTCAAGAACCGGCTCGACAAGCCGGGCATCGGCCTCTCGGGTGGGCAACAGCAGCGTCTGTGCATCGCGCGGACGGTCGCCGTAGAGCCCGAGGTGATCCTGATGGACGAGCCCTGCTCGGCGCTCGACCCCGTCGCGACGCTAAGGGTCGAGGAGCTGATCGACGAGCTCAAGTCGCGCTACACGATCGTGATCGTCACCCACAACATGCAGCAGGCGGCGCGCGTCGCGGACTCGACCGCGTTCATGCTCGAGGGCGAGCTGATCGAGCACGACAAGACCGGGAAGATCTTCACCACGCCCACAGACGAACGCACCGAGCGCTACGTGACCGGAAAGTTCGGGTAGAGGGAGCCGGCCGATGCAAGAGGTGCGCCACCAATACCGCGAGTCGCTGAGGACGCTCGAGGAGCAGACGCTCGGCGGGCTCGACATCGTGATCCAGCAGCTCGACCGCGCGCTCGAGGCGGTCAACTACCAGGACGTCGAGCTCGCCGGGATGGTCGTCGTCGACGACGACCGGATCGACGGGCGCTATCTGGAGGTCCACCAGGGTGTGCTGTCGCTGCTCGCGCGTCAGGCGCCGGTCGCGGGGGACCTGCGGATCGTGGCGGCGCTGCTGCACGTAATCCGCTGCGTTGAGCGGATGGGCGATCAGTGCGTGAACATCGCGAAGCTGGTGCCGCTGTCCGGATACGAGTCGCCGAAGGACAAGGACATCCTCGATTCGATCGAGCGGATGGGCCGCCACGCCCATGCTCAGGTGGTGCAGGCCAAGGAGGCGTTCGCTTCGCGCAACGTCGAGCTCGCGCAGGACATCGTGCGTCAGGACGGGGAGATCAACCGCCTGAACCGCTCGATCTTCCGCCGCGCGGTCGAGATCGGCGACGACGTCGACACACGCGAGTGGGCGATGTTCATGATCCTGGTCGCCCGGGCGCTCGAGCGGATCGGCGACAACACCGTCGACATCGCCGAGCAGGTGGCGTTCGTGGTGACCGGCCTGTTCCGCGAGATGGCCGACGCACCGGCGCCGGCGGACGCGGTCCGGCGGGCTTAGGGGCCGGGGGGCGCCGGGGGCCGCGGGCCGGGGGCGCCGGGGGCCGCCGGGCGTCGGGCGTCGGGCCCGGCCCCGCGCTCGTTTGATGTACATCCAGTTTCAAGGGGTGGAACTGAATGTGCATGAAACGGGGCGTTAAACGCCTCGGGGCCGGCTTGCGGCCAGCCCCGAGGACAGAGAGAGAGTGTGCGCTCAGGCTACGGTAGAGGCGCGCCGCTGGTGTGACGATTCGGTATCCGGCGCGTACACGCGCACCGACTGTCGTTTGCCCTTGAGCTCCACGCCCGGCCGCTCGACGAGATCCGCGGGAGGATCGCGCAGCAGCTCGGCGGTGCGGTCGGAGACGAGCACCTGGTCCCCCGTCTGGCGGGTAGCGGCCTCGACGCGGGCGGCGACGTTGACCGCATCCCCGATCACGCTGAACTCGTACCGCCGATCGCCGCCGATATTTCCGGCCACCACCGTCCCGGAGTTCAGGCCGATCCCGATCTCGAGCGGTCCGGCCTGGCCGGAGCTCACGACCTCGGCGATCTCGAGTGCGGCGGCGAGCGCCTCATCGGCGTGATTGGGCATCCGCCGCGGCGCGCCGAACACCGCCAGCAGGCCATCGCCGACGAACTTGTCCACGCGGCCGCCGTGCTTGTGGATGATCGGCACGATGCGCTCGAACAGCCGGTTGATCGCCGCGACGACCTCGGGCGCCGGGGTGCGCTCCGCGAAGCCGGTGAAGTCCTTGACGTCGATGAACATCAGTGTGACCTCGACCTCCTCGCCGGCCAGGTCGGTCCCCTCCTCGAGGATGTGCTCTGCCACCTCGGGATCGACGTAGGTGCCGAACGCCTCCCGGATCCGCTCCCGTTCAGCGAGGCCGGCGACCATCTCGTTGAACCCCATTTGCAGCTGGCCGATCTGGGAGCCGTCGTACACCGGCACGCGGACGTCGAAGTCGCCTTTCTGAACGCTGCCGAGGGCGCGGCGGAGCGCGGCGATCGGGTCGGCGGTGGTGCGCGCCGCGAGCGTCACCGCGAGCAGCCCCACGGCGAGGCCGGTGCCACCGAGAGCGATCATCGCCACGCCGAGCTTGGTGACCGTGATCCCCGTGGCGTGACCGACCGCGAGCGTCCCGATCGCGACCAGCCCGGCGAGCAGCACCCCCGTACCGACCGCCCACGCGAGCACGGCGCGTGTGGCGATGCCCGGCACGGCGAAGCGCCGCGGTGCGCCATGGGCGAGCGCGCGCGCGGCCGGGCTTCGCAACAGCCGTTCGGTGATCAGGTAGGCGGTCGAGGCGGTCACCAGACCGGTGAGCGCGACCGTGATCCCGACGCGCAGGGCCAGCTGTCCCGAGTACTGGGTATTCACCAGGCCGAACAGCACGGCGGCGGCCCACCACAGCGCGAGCTGCACGACCAGGAGCCGAAACGGCGCGTACAGGACCAGTCGAATCTCCGTGAGCCCCGCGGGGCGCTCCTCCACCAGCCAGCCGCGCAGGCGCCACAGCGCTCGTGTTCCGAGCACCACGCCAAGTGGCACGGCGATCGCGACGAAGCCGGCGGCCATCACGCCGTTGACGAGGAAGATGTGAGGGCGGTTGGTCGGCTCTGGCACGACCACCGCGGCGATCACCGTTACCGCACCCGCGCCGACAAGGTTGACGAGCACGATCATCGCCGCGAGCGCGATCGATCCGAGCCGCCACATCTCGCCACCGGACAGCTCGCTCTCGCCGGGCCGCCACAGCTCAATCAGGGCGCCGCGCACGTTCATATGCCAATCGACACTATCCGTTGGCTGAAAGCCGGGCGGTCAACATCTGGACAGAGGGCCAATGACCGGGCCCGCGCGCGGCCCTACCTTTTCTCCATGCGCGCGCGGCCTCCACAGATCGTGGCGTTCGGTGGTGGCGGCTTCTCGATGGAATGGGGGAACACGCTGCTGGACGATCACCTGCTCAGGCTCACGGGCGTGGAGCGCCCGCGCGTGTGCTTTCTCCCGACCGCGAGCGGCGATGCCGACCACTACGTGGTGCGCTTCTATCGCGCTTTTCCGTCCTCGCGCTGCGAGCCGTCCCATATCTCGCTGTTCCGGCGCGAGACGGGGGTGGGGGACCCCCGGGAGCATCTGCTGGCGCAGGACCTCGTCTACGTGGGCGGGGGCAGTCTCGTGTCGCTGCTCGGCACCTGGCGCGCGCACGGGATCGACCACGCGCTGCGGGAGGCCTGGCAGGCGGGCGTGGTCATGTGCGGCGGCTCGGCGGGATCGCTGTGCTGGTTCACCGAGGGGGTGAGCGCGTTCCACGAAGGCCCCGCCCGGCGGCTCAAGGGCCTCGGCTTCCTGCCGTGGAGCAACGCCGTCCATTACTGCGATGAGCCGGGCAGGCGGTCCGCGTTCCGCGATGCGATCGCGGCGGGCATGGCACCCGGGTACGGAGTGGGTGACGCCGCCGCGATTCATTTCGTCGGAACCGAGCTGGCCGAAGTCGTCGCCTCGCGCGCGGGTGCCCGCGCGGTGTACGTGAGCGCGTGGGAGGAGGAGGTGACCGAGCGGGAGCTGACGTCTCGGTATCTGGGGGCGGCGGCCCGACCGGGCGTATCGGCCCGCACGGCGCTGGCGGCGTGATCGGCGAGCAGCGCCGGATCCTCGCGATGGGAGGCGGGGGATTCACGATGGGCGAGCGGACGCCGGCGCTCGACCGGTTCGTGCTCGACCTGACGGGTAAGCCGGTGCCGAAGGTCTGCTTCCTGCCCACCGCCAGCGGCGACCCCCAAGAGCAGATGAGGCGCTTCCACGAGCGCTTCGGCTCATGGCTGTGCGAGCCGAGCGTGCTGTCGCTTTTTCACATCCCGGGCGGCGCTCGTCCGGTGGAGCAGCTGCTCGCCCAGGACGCGATCTACGTCGGCGGTGGCTCGCTGCGAAACATGCTCGCGGTCTGGCGTGCTCACGGGATCGACCACGCGATGCGCGTTGCCTGGAATCGCGGGATCGTGCTCGCCGGGCTGAGCGCCGGCGCGATGTGCTGGTTCCAGGGAGGCGTGTCGAGAAGTGGCGGCGCGCCCGAACCGGTGTCGGGGCTCGGATTCCTGCCCGGCAGTCTGTCCGTGCACCTCGACGGGGAATCGAGCCGGATCCCCGTCTATCGCGCCGCCCTCGCGACGGGCGAGCTCGCGCCCGGGTATGCAGCCGATGACGGCGCAGCACTGCTCTATGCCGGCCGGCGCCTGGTGGAGTGCGTCGCCTCCCGCGCGGGCGCGCGTGTGATCAGGATGAGTCCCGACGACTTCGGCGGGGTCCGGGAGGAAGACGTGCCCGTGCGGCTCCTGCCCGGCGCCGAGGACCGCGCCTCCAAGGTCGTCGAGGCCTACGGCGTCTCGGAGCTGCGCGCTCTGCGTGCGGGGCGCCGGCGATGGGAGTGACGGAGTCGCCGAGGGACCGCTAGCCTTTCACCCAACGAGCGGGCGGGGGCTCGATCGGTGCCATGAAGCGAGTTGGAATTGTGTGTGGGGCCACCGGGACGGTGGCGTCGATCCTAGCCGTCGCGCTGGCGTGGTCAGCGCCGGCCACGAGCGCTCCCTGCCCGGCATTCTGCGGCGGCCTCGGCGGGCCCAGGCTCCTGACACTCCGGAGCGCGGGTGGCAACCGGGTTCGCCTGAGCCTGCTGCTGTCGGCGAAGGGCCCCGCCGCGATCGTCGTCTCTCGGGCCCTCGGCGCCCACCTGGCGCGGATTGCGCCGACCGCGATCAACCAGCAGCCCCGGGAGGTGCTGATCGGCCACATCCCGGTGGGCGGCCGTCGAAAGACCGTCGTCCACATGCGGCTCCGCTCGTTCTCCCGAGGCACTCGCACGCGCACCGTAAACCTAGGCAAGCGGTTGGCCGCGGGCGTCTACGTCGTGACCGTGAACTCAGCCACTGGCAAAGGGAAGATTCGCGCGGCGGGCAGCTCGATCGTGATGCGGGTCACGTCGCGCGGCGGGCTGAGCTCGCTGCTGGCCCCCTACCCGGCGCCGAGCGCGACGACCGGGGGTCCGGGCTCGGTGACGCAGAGCTCGGCGAGCGTCAGCGGAGCGGTGTACGGAAACGGCAAGACCACTCACTACTTCATCCAGTACGGGCCGGCGACCGCCTACACGTCGCATACGAAGAGCCGGCGGCTGCGCTCAAAGAGCAAGACCCTGAACGTGGCCGTGAAGCTGTCGGGGCTCAGCTCGGGCGTGGTGTACCACTACCGCCTCGTGGCGACGAGCTGCGGCGGCTGTCCGTCCGGGACCACCTACGGGACAGACCAGACCGTCCCCACGATCGCCACGACCACCCAGCAGCTCGATGCCGAGCGCGCCGTGCTCGCCTACAACGCGCTGCAGACCTACTTCTACGCGCCGAACGTCTACCCCGGCGACACGAGCAGCCTCTACGCGCAGTCCTATCCGGCGTCGCAGAGCTCGAATCGGTACTCGTTCCTGTGGCCCTTCTCCCGTGTTTTCGCCGGTACGGTCGCGCTGGCCGGCATTCCCTCCTCGCTGCTGGGTGGGACGAACTACGTCGCGGACGCGAACGACCGGCTCACCGGGCTCTCGCGCTACTGGAGCGCCAACGGCTACGACTCATATCCGCCGGCCCCGTACGGCAACGGCGGCGACAAGTACTACGACGACGCGGGCTGGGTCGGCTTCTCGGCGATTCAGGACTACCAGCTGACCGGCAACCCGGCGGCGCTCCAGGACGCGTGGAACGTGTTCAACTTCGCGTATCCGGGCGGCTGGGCGGGCGGCGCGAGCTTCGAGCCCGGCGGCATCTACTGGGTCAATCAGGGCGTTGGCGTAGGCGTCGGTAACCACGACCGGACGACGAACTCGACCGCCCCCAACGCGGAGCTGGCGATGCTGCTCGCGAGCGCTGATCCCGCCAACGCCGGGACCTACGCGGCCGCCGGGGCCAACATGTACCAGTGGGCGAACCACTACCTCTACAACGTCGACAATCCGGCTGACCCGCAGGGGCCGAACCCCAACTACGACCCGACCCAGCCCGCGTTGATGTTCGACAAGGTCCGCGGCGGGGGCACGATTGACAAGACGCTGTGGACCTACAACCAGGGGACGATGATCTCCGCCAGCGTGCGCGAGTACCAGCTCACCGGACAGCCCGCGTTCCTCTCAGAGGCCGAGGCGATCGCCAACACCGCGCTGAGCACGTTCAACGAGAGCCAATACCTCAACAAGCAGCCGCCGGCGTTCAACGCGATCTTCTTCAGCGGCCTGCTCGAGCTCTACGGGGTCACCAGCAACACGGCGCTTCAGTCGAGCATCATCAACACGATCCAGACCTACGCCAACGACGCCTGGGACTACTACCGCGACGCCCAGAACCTGTTCCGTCTCCCGTCCTCGCAGAACAGCGGCTACCAGCTGCTCGACCAGGGGGCGATGCTCGAGATCTACGCGATGCTGGCCTGGAATCCGATCAACTACGGCAAGCTCCCGCACGTGGCCCATCGGGGCTACTAGGCGATCAGGACGCCGGGGTTCATGATCCCGGCCGGATCGAGCGCCGCCTTGGCTGCTCGCAGCGCATCCACTCCGAGCGATCCGACCTCGAGCGCGAAGTGGTCGCGGTGGTCGATCCCGACGCCGTGGTGGTGGCTGATCGTGCCCCCGGAGGCGATGATCCCGTCGCTCGCCGCGCGCTTTGCCGCTTGCCATTGCGCGATCGGATCGTCGAGCTGCGCCGCCCCGATCGTGAAGTACAGCGAGGCGCCCGAGCGGTACACGTGCGAGATGTGGCAGAGCACGACCGGCGGGCTGCCGAGCCCGGTCAGGGTCTCGCGCAGTGCGTTCCCGACCGCGTCGTAGAGCACCTGCAGGTTTGACCAGAACGTGGCCGTCTCGAGCGTTTCGACGAGCGCGCCGGCCTCGAGCAGCGCGTCTCGGAGGTAGGGGCCGGCGTAGCGGCCATGCAGCCAGCCCTCACCGGCAACCGGGTCCGGCTCCGCGCCGAGCTCGCGCAGCAGCGCGCCCGCGGCACGCCTGCCTCGCTGCACGTCCGCTTCTGTGCCCTCGTATCCGGTGATCCCCAGGCATCCGCCGCCCTCCGATGAACCAAGCTCGGCCGGGCGCGCGAGGTTGAGTGCAGTCTCGGCCTCGTCTGAAAGGCGGAGCACCGTGGGGAGCGGCCCGTCCTGCACGAGACGCCGTAGCGCGTCCGCCCCTGCAGTGAACGACGGAAGGCGCCATCCCTCGTAGACCCGCGATGTGGGCAGCGGACGGACCTCGACCGCCAGCTCGGTGATCACGCCGAACGCTCCCTCGGAGCCCAGGAACAGCTGTCGCAGGTCGGGCCCGGCTGCGGACTTCGGCGCTCGCCCGAGCGTGACGGTCCCGCGTGGCGTGGCGACCTTCATGCCGACAACCCGCTCGTCAAAGCGCCCGTAGCCGGCGGACGCCTGCCCGCTGGAGCGAGCGGCGGCGAATCCGCCGAGCGAAGCGAACTCGAACGACTGTGGGTGATGACCGATCGTGAAGCCGCGGGCGTTCAGGAGCTGCTCGGCGTCGGGGCCCCGCAGGCCAGGCTCGAGGGTGGCAAGGCGCGAGACCTCGTCGAGCTCGAGGAGCTTGTCCAGGCGGCGCACGTCGAGGCTCAAGGCCGCGGTGAAGCGCTCCTGCTCGACCTCGAGCCCTCCCACGACCGAGGTGCCGCCGCCGAACGGAACCACCGCGATCCGTTGCTCCGCGCACGCCGCGAGCACCGCCAGCACCTCGTCGTGTGTGCCCGGCATGGCGACGGCGTCCGGCGCGTGATCGGCCTGCCCGGAACGGATCCGCAGCAGGTCCGTAGTCGACTTGCCGCGCGTATGGAGAAGGCGCGCTTCATCGTCAGTGCGAAGGTACTGCTCGCCCACGATCCCAGCGAGCCGCGCGTGATCGCCGTCGCTCAGCCGCGATGCCGGCAGGCGGATATCGCCGCGTGGCACCGCGGGACGGGCTGCCTTGACCCCGAGCCCGCTCCGCAGCAGCTCGAGCGCAGCGTCTGGGAGCGTGACCGCCCCGGCGGGGTCCCCCCAGCCGGACCAGAGCATGTCTTGGGGCATGGGCTGGGCTGCCGGCCGGCGAATTCGGTGGCCGTGGAGACCGACGGGGTACCGGCGGCCACCTCGAGCTCGCGCCTCTCGGCGGCGAGCTCGACCTGATCCGCCTGCCCGCCCAGCTCCTGCCAGCGGCTGATCGCATCGCCGCACACGGCGTCGAGGAAATCGTCGGAATGGAGCGGATCGTGGTGGAACAGCAGCAGCTTGTCGACCTGGGTGCGGTGTCCGAACTCGAGCGCGTCCGCGATCGGCGAATGCCCCCAGCCGAGATGATTCGGATACTCGGTATCGGTGTACTGGCAGTCGTGGATCAGCATGGAGGCGCGGCACGCGAGCTCGAAGCCCGAGATCCATTCGTCCTCGAGCGCAGAGAGCGGCGCGCCCAGCCCCGGCTCGTGGTCCGGGATGTAGCACAGCGTCGTGTCGCCGTCCTCGATCCGGTAGCCGAGCGTCGGGCCGCGGTGGTTGACGGCCTGGGCCGTGATGTGCGCAGGGCCGACCTGCCACTCGAGTGGCTCCGCCTCACGGAACGACATCAGCGATGGGAGCTCTCGCACCTCGACGGGCGCCAGCGGCGCCGAGATGTACCGCCCGACGCGCTCCTGCAGTGAGGCGTCGGGAGCCGCCGGGCCCCAGACCACGATCTCGGACTCCGGCCGGAACGCAGGCGCGAAGAACATGAGCCCCTGGATGTGATCGAGATGCAGATGGGTCAGGAGGATGTGGATCGGCCGCTCCACTCGTGCCAGCGCCAGCCCGAGGTTGCGGATGCCCGTGCCGGCGTCCAGGATCAGGGTGCTGTCGTCCGAGAGCGTCACCTCAACGCACGACGTGTTGCCGCCGTAGCGCATCGTCTCCGGCCCGGGCGCGGGAACCGAGCCACGCGCTCCCCAGATCTTGACCTTCATCCGGTCTCCTCCTGCTGGTCCTCGTCCAATGGCCAGAAAATCACAATCGCACCGCTCGAGCCGCCAGGTCCGACGATCGGTATCGCACTCGCGGCGATGTCCTGATGCGTTCCACTCGCCACACAGATGCGGAATTTTCCATGAGACGGACGACCGCGGCGCAGGGCATGCGTCATCGGGACTTCGTCATACGGCATCGGCTTGTCATCGTCGCCGAACGGCCCGAACTGCGTCGTCCATTCCTCGGCGCTCATCGTGCCCGTCTCCTCAAACCGCCGTCCCACCAGCGCACCCGCGGCGTCGTTGTAGAACAGCAGCACGCCGTCGTCACCCACGAGGAAGGCTGGAGTCGAGATGCTCGAGAGCAGATTGCGAGCCAGGATCAACTCCAGCGGCTTCTGCGCGGCACTCATGGGCGCAACTCTAATGCCGGGTGAGGTGCGGAGTGAGGAGTGGGGATATCCTCGCTTTCGTCGTGGCTACCCAAAAGGCGAAGCGCAAACGACGTGGACGGGGGCGTCCCGCTGCTGGGCCGCGCGCCGTCCGCTCCGAGCGCCGCCAGCAGCGCTCCGAGCGCACGGCCGTCAGCGAGCGCGACCGGCGGTCGGGGCAGCGGATGCTCGGGACCGTGGGCGAGCGACCTGCCAGCCCGTTCGGCTGGCCGGTGTCGGAGATGGCGATCTTCATCGGGCTGATCGCGTTCGTGGTAGGCGCGGTCCAGCTCTTGTCCCACGACGGCGTGCAGCCGGCGCTGTACGTCGGGGCGGCGGTGATTGCGCTCGGCGTGCTCGAATTCACCGTGCGCGAGCACTTCTCCGGGTTCCGATCGCACACGACGCTGCTCGCGGGGATTCCGGCCGTCGGCGTGGGCATCACGGTGATCGCGATCGTCGGGTCCCGCACCACCCGGCAGCTGCTCATGTTGGTGGTGGTGCTGGTGTTCGCGGGTCTTTTCTACACGTTCAGGCGGGTGTTCTTGGTCGCGCGCCAGCGACGTGTGGCTCGGCGGTAGCCGCCTCCTCGGCTGGGGTCACCGGGAGCTTCATCGTGAATACGGCGCCGCCGTCAGCGGCATTCGCCGCCATGACCGTTCCGCCGTGCTGCTCGGTCACCTGGCGCACGATCGCGAGGCCGAGGCCTGAGCCCTGCTGGCCGCGCACGTTCGCGCCGCGGAAGAAGCGGTCGAACACGTGCGGCAGGTCAGCCTCGTCGATGCCGGGGCCGTGATCGCGGACGCGAACTCCCTCGGCGTCGACGTCGACCTCGACCGTGCCGTGCTCCGGAGAGTGGCGGGCAGCGTTGTCGAGCAGGTTGTTGACAGCGCGCTCTAACCGCTCCCCTACGCCCTCGGCGAGGACCGGGTTGACGCGTGCCACGAACTCCAGACCGGGCGCGTTCCGCCTCGCCCGCGCGATGCAGTCCTCCACCACCCGGTCGAGCCTCACCTCGTCTACCTGATCAACGGGTTCGTCCCCGCGCGCCAGATCGATCAGGTCCGAGACGAGCGTGCTCAGCTCCTCGCTCTGTTCGACGACGTCGGTCAGCAGCCGCCGTCGCTCCTCCTCGCTCAGCTCGCCTCCGGCCAGCAGGACCTCGATATTGGTCCGCAGGCTGGTGACCGGGGTCCGCAGCTCGTGCGAGGCGTCGGCGACCAGCTGGCGCTGGGCGCGG
The DNA here is from genome assembly GCA_963822725.1 of uncultured Actinomycetes bacterium. Lineage (GTDB taxonomy): Bacteria > Actinomycetota > Thermoleophilia > Solirubrobacterales > Solirubrobacteraceae > Palsa-465. The sequence continues at coordinate 1,368,214 of CAWGIR010000004.1, read as the reverse complement.
ACCGAGTCATCGAGGGCCACGCGGGAGCTCTCGAGCCGGTCGAGCATGGCGTTGAAGCGTGTGGCGAGCTCGCCAACCTCGTCGTCGGCGTGGACCTTGAGCCGGGCCGTGAGATCGTCCGTCTCGGAGATGTACGTCGCGGTCTGGGCCACCTCGCCCAGCGGCTTCAGGACGCGGCGGGCGGCCACTCGCCCGACGGCGGCGGCGAGCGCGATCCCGCCGATGAAGACAAGCAGCAGGACCAGCCGGAAGTGGGAGAGGGTGTGGTCGGTGCCGACGAGCGAGTCGGCGAGCTGGAGGGCGCCCCCGCCCTGCACGGGGAGCGTCAGGATGCGGACGTGGCTTCCCTGGACGCTGGCGTCGTCGAAGAAGTTCGCGTCTGATTGGCCGCTGGCGGCGGCGCGGGTGGCGCCGTCGATCGGCAGGTTCAGACCGTTGTTCGTTCGGAGTGAGCCGGATCGGTCGACGAGCTGCCAGTACTGAGGCGGACCACCGGCGCCTGGCGACAGCGGGGTCGGGCCGCGGTCGTGGAGCAGTGCCGTGAACCCCTGGTTGACCACCATCGCGGCCTGGTTGTTGAGCGCGTTGTCAACCTGGCCCACAAGCTGCCCCCGCACCACCAGGTACGCGACCACCGATGCGATCAGGACCGCTACTGCGACGGCGACTCCGGCCGCCATCCCCACTCTCCGTCTCAGGGGCATTCAGTCCCGCAGCACGTAGCCGACCCCGCGAACCGTGTGCAGCAGGCGCGGCTCACCGCCCGCTTCGGTCTTGCGCCTCAGATAGCCCATGTACACGCCGAGCGCATTCGAGGTGGGGCCGAAGTCGTATCCCCATACGTGCTCGAAGATCGTCGAGCGGGTCAGCACCTGCCGTGGGTGCTGCATGAACAGCTCGAGCAGCGAAAACTCCGTCTTCGAGAGCTCGATCAGCCGCTCGCCGCGATGCACCTCGTGCGCGACCGGGTCGAGCACGAGGTCCGCGTAACGAAGCACCTCGCCGCTGGCGCCGTCGCCGGTTCGTCGCAGCAGAGCCCGAAGGCGCGCCTGCAGCTCTCTGAGCGCGAACGGCTTGACCAGGTAATCGTCGGCGCCCACGTCCAAGCCGGCGACGCGGTCGTCGATCGCGTCGCGGGCGGTCAGCATCAGCACAGGCGTCTTGTCGCCGCCCTGGCGCATCCGCTTGCACACCTCGAGCCCGTCGAGGCGGGGCATGAGGACGTCGAGGATCACGGCGTCGACGGGGGCGGTGACTAGCGCATCGAGCGCCTGCTCGCCGTCGGCGGCGAGCTCGACGTCATAGCTTTCGAGCCGGAGCGCACGCTCGAGCGCCCGCCTTACGGCGGGCTCGTCATCCACCACCAGCACACGGGCCATGCCGAAATGATGGCGTGTGCGCGTAAAAGTTGGTGAAGAGTGGCTGTCAGTGGGGCCGGGTGGTGCCGTAGCCGCGCTCGACGATCGCCGCCACGAACGCGGCCTGTTGCTCTGAGTCGAGCGTCCGTGGTGTGCCGACCAGGGATGCCCGCCAATACACGGTGCAGGCCCATTCGAGCAGCACCGAGGTGTCGATCGCCTGCTCCAGGTCCGAGCCATATGTGATCGCACCGTGGTTCGACATCAGGGCGGCGGTTCTGCCCTCGAGCGCATCGAGGGTCACGTCCGCCAGCTCCGCGGTGCCGAAGGTGCGGTACGGAGCGACGCGAACCGAGCCGCCCAGCGCGAGCATCTGGTAATGGACGCACGGGAGCTCTTCGAGCACGCAGGACAGCGCGGTGGCCATCGGCGCGTGCGTGTGGACGACGGCGCCGGCGTCGTGGCGGCGATATACCCCGAGATGCAGCTGAAGCTCGGAGGTCGGCTGGAGGCCACCGGCGACCGGCGAGCCCTCGAGGTCAACGACCGTCACGTCGGTCGCCTGCAGGTTCTCAAAGGCCGCCCCGGTCGCGGTGACCGCCACCAGATCTCCAGCACGCTCGGATACGTTGCCGGCTGTTCCGATCACGAGGCCCGCCGAGGAGAGCCGCCGCGCCGCTCCCGCGACGCGCTCCCGCTCCTCGTAGAGGTCCCTCCCCACGGGAAAAAACTAACATGACTCAGGTTCGCGAACAGCAGGGAGGAAGTGGTTCATGCGCTTAGGAGGGGTGGTCGTGGGCCTGATGCGCGTAAGAGGGCGGCTCGCGGGGGCATCTCTCGTCCTGGCGGCCGCGTTCCCCGCCGCGGCGGCGGGGTCCCCGGCGCTGCCGCTCGGCCACAGTGGCCGCTGGATCACGGACGCGCAGGGACGCATCGTGGTACTGCACGGGACGAACATGGTCTACAAGCTGCCGCCCTACTATCCGGCGGCCTCAGGGTTCGGTGCCGATGACGCCGCGTTCCTGCGCTCGATTGGATTCGCCGCCGTCCGGGTCGGAGTGATCTGGGCCGCAGTCGAGCCGCAGCCGGGCGTGTACGACGACGCGTACATCCGGCAGATCAAGCGCACCGTGGACACCCTGGGGCGGTACGGGATCGTGTCGCTGCTGGACTTCCACCAGGACATGCTGAACGAGCAGTTCCAGGGCGAGGGGGCGCCTGCGTGGGCGATTCAGTCGGGCGGGCTTCCGAACCCCGCGCTCGGCTTCCCCGTCAATTACCTCGCAAACCCCGCCCTCGAGCACGCGCTTGACGCCTTCTGGCAGAACGCCCCCGGGCCCGGCGGCGTCGGCCTTCAGGACCGCTTCGCCGGTGCGTGGGCGGCGGTCGCCGGATTGTTCGGAGGCGATGAGAACGTGCTCGGCTACGAGGTGTTCAACGAGCCGTTCCCCGGCACGGCATGGGAGCCATGCGCCGTTCCCACCGGCTGCCCCGGATTCGACGGCGAGCTCACAGGCTTCTACCAGCGCGTCGTTCACGCGATCCGCGCCGTCGATCCCCGGACGCTGATCTTCTACGAGCCGAACGTGCTCTTCAACGAGGGCAGCTCGACCGACCTGGGATCGATCTCCGATCCCAGGACCGGGTTCGCGTTCCACGACTACTGCCTGACCGAACCCAACACCGGATCGGACGTCGGCTGCGACGTGTTCGACAACCTGGTGTTCTCGAACGCGATCGCCCGAGCGACGAGCAGCGCCGCGGCGCTGATCGAGACGGAGTTCGGCGCGACCGACGACGTGCCCTACCTCGAGCAGATGGTCGCCCGCGGCGACAGCGACATGGTGCCGTGGCTCGAGTGGGCGTACTGCGGCTGCCGGGACCCGACCACCACCGGCCCGGGGAACAAGCAGGCGATCGTGGTCGATCCGGCCAAGCCCCCGAGCGGCTCGAATCTGGTCACGGGAACGCTGCGGGCACTGGTCGAGCCCTACCCAGAGGTGATCGCAGGTACGCCGGTGGCGTGGGGGTTCGACCGCTCCTCCAGCACGTTCACGTTCCGATATACGACCGCGCGCGCCGGCGGTGGATCGTTCCCCGGCTTCGCGGTCAGCGAGGTCGCCGTCCCAAGGCTCGTGTACGGCAGCGGCTACGCGGCCCGGGTGAGCGGGGGTGCGGTCATGTCCCGCCCGGGGGCTTCCGTGCTGGAGGTCGGCGCCTGTCCCGGCGCCGCGAGCGTCAGCGTGACCGTGACGCCGGCCGGCACGAGCTCGGGCTCGTGCCGCCCCTGGGCCGTCAAATGGCGGCGCCGGCGCCGGAGATGAGCCATGCCTGAGTGGTGCAACTGGACCGGCGATCAGGTCTGCCGGCCCGCTTCGATCGCGCGGCCACGCGCGCGCGACGAGCTCGTCCAGGTCCTCGTTGACGCGGCGGCCCTCGGTCGGCGGGTCAAGGTTCGAGGAAGCGGGCACTCGTTCAGCGAGGCGGCCCTAACCGACGGGACGCTCATCGACCTGGGCTCGATGAATCGCGTGCTCGACGCGGACACGGCCACCGGGCTCGTTCGCGTGGAGGGCGGGATCTCGGTCAGCGAGCTGAGTCTCCAGCTGCATCGACTGGGACTGGCGATGCCGAACCTGGGCGACATCGACAAGCAGACGATCTCGGGCGCGATCTCCACGGCCACCCACGGCACCGGCGCCCGGCTCCAGAACATCTCCGCGCAGGTGCGGGCACTCGAACTGGTGACCGGTCCGGGTGACACCGTCGAGCTGACGCCCGACTCCGATCCGGACGGGCTGCTGGCCGCGCGGGTCGGGATCGGCGCGCTCGGCGCGATCGCGGCCGTCACGCTCCAGACGGTGCCTGCGTTTGCGCTTCATCGTGTCGACGAGCCGCGTCCGCTGGACGATGTGCTCGGCCGGGTGGATGAGCTGGCCGCGGAGAACGATCACTTCGAGTTCTTCGTCTTCCCGTATACGGAGAAGGCACTCACGATCCGCCGGAACCGGACAACAGAGCCACTGCGCCCGCGGTCGCGACTCGACGTGATGATCAACGAGCGGCTCCTTCAGAACACGATCGGCGACTGGCTGCTGCGCCTGACGAGCCGCCGCCACGCGCTGATCCCGCGGTTGACACGGCTCTCCGCGGTGCTCCTGGCGGAGGGGGACTACATCGACCACAGCTTCCGGATCTTCTCCTCAGAGCGAGGGATCCGCTTTACCGAGATGGAATACGCGCTCCCCCGGGCCAGCGGGCCGACCGCCGTCAGGCGCGTACTCGATTGGATCTCCTCCCACCGCTATCCGGTCGCGTTCCCGATCGAGTGCCGGGTCGCGGCGGGAGACGACGCGCTGCTCAGCCCCGCGTACGCGCGTGAGACTTTCTACGTGGCCGTCCACCAGTATCGAGGCATGGAATGGCGGCCGTATTTCGAGACAGTGGAGGCGATCATGGGGGAGTACGGCGGCCGGCCGCACTGGGGCAAGCGCCACATGCTCGAGCGCTCGGTGCTGTCCGAGCGCTACCCGCGGTTCGCCGACTTCCTCGCGGTGCGGCAACGTCTCGATCCGACCAGGGCATTCGCGAATGCGTACACGGAACGGTGCCTGGGTGGCTGACGAGAGGCTGAAGACCTACAAGCGCAAGCGCCGGTTTGACGCCACGCCGGAGCCGTCCGGGGGCTCGGACGCGGCCGCGGAGAAGTCGTGCCGGTTCGTCGTACAGGAACACCACGCGACGCGGCTGCACTGGGACCTCCGGCTCGAACACGAGGGAGTCCTGGCCTCGTGGGCGGTCCCGAACGGGATCCCGCCGGACCCCAGCGAGAACCGGCTCGCGGTCCACACCGAGGATCACCCGCTCGAGTACCTCGAGTTCGAAGGCGAAATTCCGAAGGGCGAGTACGGCGCCGGAACGATGCAGGTCTGGGACCGGGGAACGTTCGAGACCCACAAGTGGACCGACGACAAGGTCGAGGTCACGTTTCACGGCGAGCGCCTGAAGGGGCGCTACGGGCTGTTCCCGATCGGGCGCGATCCCGGCAAGGAGAACGATTGGATGATCCACCGGATGGACCCGCCGGTGGACTCCGAGCGCCAACCGATGCCGGAGCGGATCGTCCCGATGCTGGCAAAGCCGGCCACCGAGATCCCCAACAACGAAGGGGACTGGTCCTATGAGGTCAAGTGGGACGGGGTCCGGGCGGTCGCATACGTAAAGCCCGGGAGGTTGCGCCTCGAGAGCCGCAACCTCAGGGAGATCACGGACTCATACCCCGAAGTCCGCGGGCTGCTGCGAAACCTCGGGATGCACGAGGCCGTGCTCGACGGCGAGCTGGTCGCGTTCGACGAAGGGGGAAAGCCCAGCTTCGAACGTCTGCAGCGGCGGATGCACGTGACCTCGTCCGCGGCGGTCCGCAGGCTCGCCGCCTCGACTCCGGTCGTCTACGCGATCTTCGACCTGCTGTACCTCGACGGTCGCTCGTTGATGGAAGCCCCATACGAGCAGCGGCGCGAGCGGCTCGAGCAGCTGGAGCTGGGCGGAGCGGCGTGGCGCGTTCCCGCCGCCCATCGGGGCGAGGGCGCTCGCCTGCTCGAGGCCACCGAGAAACAGGGACTCGAAGGCCTGATCGCCAAGCGGCTCGGCTGCCCGTACGAGCCCGGGCGGCGAAGCGGCAACTGGCTGAAGATCAAGCACACGCTGCGGCAGGAACTGGTGATCGGCGGCTGGCTCCCCGGAGAGGGACGCCGGGCCGAGCGGATCGGGGCGCTTCTGATGGGCCGCTTCCGCGACGATCGGTTCGTGTACGCCGGGCGCGTGGGCACTGGCTTCACGGAAGCGACCCTGGTTGACCTGGGCAAACGTCTAAAGCCGCTTCGGCGGGATCGGAGCCCGTTCGACGTGGCGCCGAAGCTGCCGCGGAACGCTCAGTTCGCCGAGCCCCGCCTGGTGGCCGAGATCGAGTTCCGCGAATGGACTGCGGAGGGCGTCATGCGGGCGCCGTCGTTCAAGGGGTTGCGGGACGACAAGGCGGCGCCGGAGGTCCGCCTCGAGCGTGCCGCGCCCCCGGCGCCGGCCGCCGCTCCGGGCGACCCCGACGCGCTGTTCGAGAAGGTGGAGCGGCTCCCCGGCGGCGCGCTGATGGTCACGGTCGATGGGCGCGAGGTCAAGCTCTCGAACTGGGACAAGGTCCTGTTCCCGCGGACCGGGTTCACAAAGGGCGACCTCGTGTCCTATTACACGCGCGTAGCGCCGGCGGTCCTGCCGCATCTGCGCGACCGCGCGCTGACGCTGAAGCGCTACCCGAACGGCGTGGAGGAGCAGTACTTCTACGAGAAGCAGTCGCCCTCGCATCGGCCTGACTGGATCGAGACCCGCCGCATCGGCGACGTCAACTACACCTTGGCCCAGGATCGCGCGACGCTGGTATGGCTCGCGAATCTGGCCGACATCGAGCTTCACACCTCACTCGCACTGGCCCGTGAGCCCGAGCGGCCGACGATGCTCGTGTTCGATCTCGACCCCGGTGCGCCGGCGGGCATCATCGAGTGCTGCGAGGTGGCGCAGGTGCTGCACGGCCTGTTCAGCCAGCTCAAACTGGAGAGCTATGTCAAGACATCGGGCTCAAAGGGGATGCAGGTGTATGTGCCGCTCAACGCGGATGTGACCTACTCAGAGACGAAGCCGTTCGCGAGGCGGGTGGCCGAGCTGCTCGAGCAGCGGCTCCCGGAACTCGTCGTATCGCGTATGACGAAGCAGCTCCGCTCGGGCAAGGTGCTCGTCGACTGGAGCCAGAACGATGCCCATAAGACGACGGTGACCGTGTACTCGGTGCGGGCCCGCGACCGCCCGCTCGTATCGGCGCCGGTGAGCTGGGACGAGGTGGCCCGGTGCCGCGCCGAGCGGGATCCAGACCTGCTGACGTTCGACACCGACGCAGTGTTGGAGCGAGTGGCGCGGGAGGGAGACCTGTTCGCCCCGCTCGAGAGCCTCGAGCAGAAGCTTCCCGCGGGCGCCTAGCGGTCCCAGCGCTCTCGAGCAGGCCACTAGGATGATGGCGCGATGGACTCCATCACCCTGCGCAACCGGCTCCTGGTCGCCACCTCCATGTGGAAGGAGGCGACGGGCGAGCCGCTGCCGCGACTCGAGCCGGGCGATCCGGCCGATCAGCTCGAGACGTTCGAGCTCCGGCTCGTGGATCGGTTATGGGAGCTCGCCACCCCGGAGAACGCCCGCGAGGTCGCCGACCGGACTTGGGACCTCGTCTACGACCGCTCCGACAACGATCCGGTGAAGCGACGCGTGGTCGAGTGCCATGAGGCGCTCGCGCGGATGACGCAGCTGCACGACTAGCTCAACGTCGTTCGCGGAGGAGACACCCGCCCTGGTCGCTTGCGGTCGAAGCTGGTCAGAAAACTTGTGCAAAATCGCGATGCACCGTCAGAAGGTGTACCTGAGGGGCACTGTTTGCTCGTACAATCACCCCGATCCGGGGAGTGAACCGCCGCTCGATCCAGGGGCGGCACGACCAGACAGGGGAGGGGCCTAGATGCCCAAATCATCCGATCGCAAACGCCTGCGGCGTCGTCCGCTGGCGACTGCCGTTGTGTCGCTGGTGTCGGCGTTCGCGCTGCTGCTCGCGTTGCCGCTCACGAGCCTCGGGGACAGCACGTCGCTGACCGGCGCCCTGGGCGGCCTTGTCAACGGCGTCACCACGACGCTCCAAACCACGGTGCAGCATGTGCTCGCGCCGTCGTCCCGCTCCGGAACGGCGGCCAGGCCCAGCGCGCCAGTCGCACGCAGCGCGCCGGCGGCCAAGCCTGCCGCCACGCCTGCCGACAGCACGACGGGGTACACCCCGCCGATGTACGGGACCAACCCGCACGGGCAGGGGACGGTTTCAGCGGTCGGGCTCGGCGAGAGCTCGAACGTCCCGTACAGCTACGCCAACGGAGGCAGTCCCGGCGAGGCCGTCGTGCTCGGCCGTGGCCGCAGCGAGCAGAACTCGGACGGGACCTACGACTCCCATACGACGATCGCTGCCCTGTTCGGCAACGAGCTGCTCGGCGTCAACGCGACCCAGGGTCAATCCAACTCAGGCCCGCTGCAGGCACTCCAGAGTGCCCTCGACGGGATTTGCAGCAGCTCGAGTGGGCTCATCTGCGGGACGCTGTTGATGGCGGACACCAGCGCGACCTCCAGTGGGGCGACCACCCACTTCAAGACGGTCGGGCTGAGCTCCAAGCAGATCCTGGGGCTGAGCGCCAGTGTCGCCTCCTCCGATTCGTTCATTCAGACGACGGGCACCTGCCAGAAGGCGGGCGGCGACAGCAACGTTGCGGATGTCGGGATCAGCGGCGCTGACCTGGCAAACGCCGCGAGCTCGAGCGAAGGCTCGACGGCCTGCGCCGGGCAGACACCGACTCAAACGGCGAGCTCGAACGTGGTGAACCTCGGTGGCACGGGTCTCCCGCTGCCGGCCGCGGGCTGCGCGAACGGGACGCCCAACACGCCAGGGCTGCCCGCCTTGGCGGCTTTGGTCAACATCGTCTGCAACGCGGACGACACCACCCAGGCTGCGCTGCCCTCGGGCGTGCGCGAGGCCTTGACGGTGATCGGCCTGCCCAACACGACGAGCTCATTGGCCAAGGTCACGACTGCCGCGTCTGAGTCGCACGCGGTCGCTCCTGCGTCCTCGACGAACACCGGCACCGGCACCGGCACCGGGAATGGCCATGGCCACGGGAACGGCAACGGCTCGGGCAACGGCAACGGGTCCGGCAAGGGCTCGACCCCGTCGGGCGAGAAGGAGTGCACCGATGCCGATCACGATTGCGGGATCGGACCGAACGGCCAGCGCGAGGCCTGCGTCAACGGCGACGACCCCGACGGCGACGGCGACTGCGCCAACCTGCCGGAGTCGGGCGAGGTCACATCGACCAAGGCATCCTCGAGCCTGCCGTTCACTGGGGAGAACATCCTCGAGGTGGTGCTCATCGGGCTTGCGCTCGCGGGAACCGGCCTCGGGTTGAGGCTGCGCAAGGACCTGCGCTCCAACAAGTCCAGCTAGCCCCGGTAGGTAGTCGCGCCGCCCCTAGCTCCTCGGGGGCGGCGCGATCGGCCTGCCCTAAGAAGCAGGCTGGGCCACGGTCGGTTGTTGTGCGGGAGTGGCGTTGCGGGGGAGGCCGGCGGCGGCGTAGGCGTCAGCCTCGTCGAGCGTCTCGTGGGCGAGCAGCTGCGCCACGAGTGTGTCGAGCTGCTCGCGGTGGCCGCGCAGCAGCTCCGTGACCTCCTTGTGTGCGCTCTCCACGATGCGCCTGACCTCCTCGTCGACAAGGCGCTGGGTGGCCTCGGAGGTCTCTGAGGCGCCCGGAAGGAACGGGCTCATCCCGTCCATCGGGATCACCGTGATCGGACCGATTGCCCGGCTCATCCCCCAGCGTCCCACCATGTGCCGCGCGATCCGGGTCAGCTGCTGGATATCCGACTCGGCGCCGGTCGTCAGATCCCCGAACACGATCTCCTCCGCGCTGCGGCCGCCGAGCGCGACCTTGATCTGAGCGAGCAGGTGGCGCTCGTCGAAGTTGAAGCGGTCGGCGTCCGGGGCTGAGAACGTGACCCCCAGCGCCTGGCCGCGCGGGATGATCGACACCTTGCGGACGGGGTCGGCGCCCGCGGTGAGCATGCCGACGATGGCGTGCCCGGCCTCGTGGTAGGCGGTGCGACGGCGATCCTCCTCCGAGAGCATCACCTTGCGCTCGGCGCCGAGCACGATCCGCTCGAGCGCGTCGGTGAAGTCCTGGTTTGAGACCTTCTCGTGGTTTCGGCGCGCCGCCAGCAGCGCCGCCTCGTTGACGACGTTGGCAAGGTCCGCGCCGACCATGCCCGGGGTCGAGGAGGCCAGCGCCCCGAGGTCGACCTCGGAAGCGAGCGGGACGGAGCGCGTGTGAACCTTGAGGATCGCCTCGCGGCCGGCCCGGTCTGGTGGCTGCACCGAGACCCGCCGGTCGAACCGTCCCGGGCGCAGCAGCGCCGGGTCGAGGATCTCGGGCCGGTTGGTCGCGCCCAGCACGATCACACCGGTGCGTGGGTCGAAGCCGTCCATCTCCGTGAGGATCTGGTTGAGCGTCTGCTCGCGCTCGTCGTGGCCCCCGGAGATGTTCGCGCCACCGGCAGCGCGGGAGCGCCCGATCGCGTCGAGCTCGTCGATGAAGATGATCGCCGGAGCGGCCTGCTTGGCCTGTGCGAACAGGTCGCGGACCCGAGATGCGCCGACGCCCACGATCATCTCGACGAACTCCGAGGCCGACATCTGGAAGAAGGGCACGCCCGCCTCGCCGGCGACCGCGCGAGCAAGCAGCGTCTTGCCGGTTCCCGGAGCTCCGGACAGCAGCACGCCGCGCGGAATCCGGCCGCCCAGCCGGAGGTACTTGTCGGGGTTGCGCAGGAAGTCGACGATCTCCGTCAGCTCCTCCTTGGCTTCGTCGATCCCCGCGACGTCGGCGAACGTCACCTGCTGCTCCGACGCCTCGACCCGCCGCGCGCGGGAGCGCCCGAACGACATCAGCCCGCCCGCTCCGCCCCCGCCTGCCGCGCGGCGCATGATCAGGATGAAGATCAGCACGAACAGCAGCGTCGGGCCGAATCCGAACAGCAGGCTCTCGATGAACGACGGCCCGCCCGAGAGTGGGTGGGCGTTGATCGTCACTGCCTTGTGCTCCAGCTGCTTCTGCAGGTCGGTGCCGTTGGCGAAGGAGGGGATCTGGGTCTTGAACAGCGTCGTCGGCTGGGCCGACTTGCTGCTGGGCGGGTACTTGACGGCGTGCTTGAACGTGCCCTGGATCGAGTTGCCGGTCGATGAGATCTGACTGACGTTGCCGACGTTCACCTCGTTGTTGAACGTCGGGTAGTAGGGGATCGAAACGCGCGGCGTGGGGGACAGCGCCTGCGATGAGATCCACAGGTTCAGCCCCAGCAGGGCCAGCACCAGGATCACGACCACCCAACGCGGGTTGGGTCCTCGCGGCGGCTGCTTGGGCTGGCGCCCGCCGCGCCCGTCCGGCGCCGGCGTGACCTTCCACCCCGGTGGGGTGGGAGGCGGCGAGCTCGTCCTGCCCCGAGTGGGCGTACCCCTCGGCGGAGCTGAGCGAGAAGATGGCTGGTCGGCCATCTTCAGATTGTCGCAGGGCCCGGAACGCGCTCCGGCGGCCCGCCCGCCGGCGAGGTGTAGGGTTCCGGGGCGGAGGGGAACGTCGAGGGAAGGGAGAAGAGGGTGTTGCGCCCAAGAACGATTCTGCGCTCGGTCGCGCTGCTGGCTGTCCTGATCGTGCCCGCCACTGCCGCGCGCGCGGCGGTGCCGACCACGGCTCGCGACTTCTCGATCATCGCCCGCGACATCATCCCCTCGGGCCAGTACGGCTCGGTGCCCCCACCGGCGCAGGCCGATCAGCAGGCCGTCATGTACAACGCACTCACGCCGCTGTTCGGCAATGTCACCTCTGGCTCGCTGCAGGCCGACTTCAAGTCGGAGAAGCTCGGGTCGGCAGTGCCGGGCTCGCTGCTCCCCGAAGCGGTGCCGCGTCCGGGTGTCACGATCCTCCGCGACAGCTTCCACGTGCCTCACATCTACGGGACCACGCGTGATGACGTCACCTGGGGGGCAGGGTGGATCGAGGCCGAGGATCGCGGCCTGTTGCTCGGAGAGGCGCGCTATGACTCCCTCGTGGCTGCGCTCGACGTGCCCGGCGTCAGTGCGCTCAGCCTGATCTCGGGCCTTCACAGCTTCAAGCCGACCGCCCAGGCCGACGCTGAGGTCTCAAAGCAGACGAACCAGCTGCTCGCTCACGGCGCCAAGGGACGAGCGGTCCTCCACGACATCGACGTCTACCTGCAGGGGATCAACGCATACATGGCCGCGCATGGCTCGACCGCGCCGCCGTTCACCCGCACCGACATCTACGCGCTCAACGCCCTCAAGGACCAGTTCGTGGGCGAGGGCGGGGGCGACGAGGCGGAGCGCTCCGAGTTCCTGGGCGGCCTCGTGCGCCGGCTCGGGCGCAAGAAGGGCCTTCAGGTCTTCAACGATCTGCGCGAGCCCTACGATCCCGAGACCCCCACCTCGCTGCCCGGTCGGGTCCGCTTTCAGGCCCGGCCGAAGAGCATCAGCGGCAACGTGATCCTCGACCCCGGCAGCCTGTCATCTGACGCCGTCCGGTCGCTGGCCGTTCAGCGCGAATCTCGTGGGCAGGCGAGCAACGCGCTGCTCGTCGCCGGCTGGCGTTCGGCCACCCACCATCCGATCATGGTCGCGGGCCCCCAGATTGGCTACTACTACCCGGGCCTGACGCTCGAGATGGACCTCGAGGGTCCGGGCATCCACCAGGTCGGCGCCAGCGCGGCGCCCTTCCCCGGGTACATCTTCATCGGCCGCAGCCAGGACTCGGGTTGGTCGCTTACCTCTGCGGGACTCGACCAGATCGACACCTACGTCGAGACGCTGTGCGGTCACAGCGCGCACCGCTACCTGTTCAAGGGCCGTTGCCGGTCGATGCAGTACTTCGATGCAGGCACGCTCGATCCGGGCTCATCGAGCTCGCGCGAGCTCACCTTCTACCGAACCGTGCACGGTCCGGTGATCGGATACGCCCGCGTGCGCGGACGTCTCGTGGCGCTGTCGCGGAAGCGCTCGAGCTACGGCAAGGACGTGCTCGACCTGCTCTTCTACCACGACCTCGCGCACGGACTCGTCCACAACGTGCATCAGTTCTTCCGCGCCGCGGCGCAGACCCCGCAGACGTTCAACTCGCTGTATGTCGACAACCGCGACATCGGCATGTTCACGAGCGGTCTGGTTCCAATCCGGCCGGCCAACGTGGATCAGGCGCTGCCGATCGATGGGCGCGGCGGGGAGGAGTGGCGCGGGTTCGTGCCGGCGAGCGAACATCCCCAGGGGGTCGACCCACCGAGTGGGGAGATCGTCAATTGGAACAACCGCTCCGAGGCGGGCTACGAGGCGGCTGACGACCGCTGGGCGCTGGGCTCTGTGCAGCGCGTCGACCTGCTCCTGCACAACCTCGGCCACGGACGCCATCTCACGCCGGCCCGGGTCGTCGCGGCGATGAACAAGGCCGCGACCCAGGACGTGCGGGAGATGACGCTCGAGCCGGTGCTGGCGAAGCTGCTGCGCACTGGACGGGCTCCCAACGCACGCGACAAGAAGTTGCTGGCGCTGCTCGACGCGTGGCGCCGCCAGGGCGGCAGTCGCCTGGACCGGACCGACGGGGACGGTCTGGGCAACATCACCGACCCGGGTGCGGCGATCATGGACACCGCCTGGCCGCTGCTCGCCGACGCGTGGGCGTCAAGCGTGCTCGGGCCGAAGCTCTCGGCCGAGCTCTCGACGTTCGACTCCCGGTTCGACCAGCCGCCCGCCGGTCAGTACACCGGCTGGCACATCTACATGGACAAGGACCTGCGCACAATTCTCGGGGAGCGCGTACGGGGCAGGTTCGCGGTGCGCTACTGCGGCCGGGGGAGCCTCAAGCGCTGCCGCAGGCTGCTCTGGGCAGCGCTCGATCGCGCCGGCCGCAAGCTGGCCGCCGCTCAGGGCCCGAACCCGTCCGCTTGGCGGGTTAGCGCGGTTCCAGAGCGGATCACGTTCGTGCCGGGCCTGCTGCCCTACACGATGCGATACACGAATCGCCCGAGCGGGATCCAGCAGGTCCTGAGCTTCTCAGCGGCCGCCCCCGGCGACCGCGGGAGGTGACCTAGGTCTCGATCTGCGCGCGGAACGTCTCGGCACCGACGACGCCGGCCCCGATGGCCGACGCCCGATCGGCCAGCCAGCGATCCGATGTCACCACGCGGACGAGGCTCGGATTCGGGTGGCGCTCGAGACGCCGGATGATCTCGTCGTCGGCCGCGTCCCGTTTGGGCCGCGGTGCGTGCGCCACCTCGATCACGGTGGAGCGGATCGGGGGCCGGGGCGGGCGCTCGAACACGACGGTGACGTCATCGCCGTCGACCGCCGCCCAGCGCTCGAGCAGGTCCACGAGGCGCAGCATGGCCGCGTCGCGGTCTTTCCACCACGCGTCCGGGCGCGTTCCGATCACGTTCATGCCATCGACAAGCCACATCATCCGGCGTCAGGGTAGTTGCTGGCGCGCCGTGAACTCGTGGGCTCACTCCACCGCTCCAAGACCGGGCATCGTGCTAGCTTCTGCGCCGCAAGGCCGTCCGGATTGTGGGCGGCGACAAGAGAAGGTGCCGGCGCCGGGGTTTGTTCTTCAGTCCTCCGCGTAGCAGCACTAAAGGTCCGCAGGAGGACTCAGAGAAACATGCCAACCGGAACGGTCAAGTGGTTCAGCGACGAGAAGGGCTTCGGCTTCATCACGCCCGATGAGGGCAGCCGCGATCTGTTCGTCCATCACACCAGCATCAACGCCGACGGTTACCGCTCGCTCCCCGAGGGTGCCAAGGTCTCCTATGAGGAGGAGGCCGGCCCGAAGGGCCCGAAGGCGATCAACGTCAACAAGATCTAGCCCGGCCGGAACATGTTCCGGCCGGCCGGCGGCGCATGCGCCGCCGGGGGGTCGGCACATGTGCCGACCCCCAAAGCTGACTGATGGCTGACTGGGTCACGATCTCCTCGCTGGCGACCGCGGGCGGGACGCTCGTGCTCGCGGTCGCGACGTTCAGCTCTGTGAGGTCGGCGAACCGCTCGGCGCGCCTCGCCGAACAGGCGCTGCTCGCCGGGCAGCGGCCGATCCTGGTCCCATCTCGCGAGGACGACCCGCTCGAGCGGGTGCGCTTCGGGGATGACGTCGTGCTCGAGGTGTCGGGCCACGGCGGCGCGATCACGGTCGATGACGGCAACGTGTACATGGCGATGGCCCTGCGAAACGGGGGCGCCGGCATGGCAGTGCTCCACGCATGGCGCGCGGAGATCCGGGACCTGACGGGCTCCGAGCTTCCGAGCCTCGAAGAGTTCCGCCCGCAGAGCCGCCACCTCTACATCCCGGCCGGGGAGACCGGCTTCTGGCAGGGGGCGATCCGCGACCGGGACGATCCCCAGTATGCGCCGCTCCGGGACGCCGCCGAGCACCGCCGGCGGGTGCTGATCGATGTGCTCTACGGCGACCAGGACGGCGGTCAGCGCGCGATCGCCCGCTTCGCGGTATCGGAGTGGCCCCGGGTCCCGGGTGAGCGCGCCGACGTGGTCCGACACTGGAACGTAGACCGCGACGATCCGCGCTGACGCTCGTTAAGAACAGGTCAGGGTTTTGGGGGCCATCGGAGGCCCCACCTACAATCCGTAAGTGAGGCACGTCGTGACCAAAGCAGTCGAAGATCGCGAGCGGGTGGTTGTGCGCTTCGCCGGAGACTCCGGCGACGGCATGCAGCTCGCCGGTACGCGTTTCACCGACGCGACTGCCGTGTTCGGCAACGACCTCGCGACGCTGCCCAACTTCCCGGCGGAGATCCGGGCGCCGGCGGGCACGCTGGCCGGCGTCTCGGCGTTCCAGATCCATTTCGCCTCGCGCGACATCCTCACACCCGGGGACACGCCGAACGTGCTCGTGGCGATGAACCCGGCAGCTCTGAAGGCCAACCTGCCCGAGCTCGAGGGCGGCGCGACGATCATCGCCAACGAGGACTCATTCTCCAAACGCAACCTGGAGAAGGCGGGCTACGAGGAGAATCCGCTCGAGGACGGGTCGCTGAGCGCGTACCGCGTCCACCGCATCCCGATGACGACGCTCACGACGCGCGCGGTGGAGGCGATCGAGGGTGCCTCGACGCGTGACGCCGGCCGCGCGAAGAACCTGTTTGCGCTCGGCGTGCTCTCGTGGCTGTACGGCCGCCCGACGGAGGTCACCGAGCGCTGGATCGAGCAGAAGTTCTCCTCCAAGCCGGCGGTGGCGCAGGCCAACCTGGCGGCGTTCAAGGCCGGTTGGTCGTTCGGCGAGACCACCGAGCTGCTCGATGTCCAGTACCGCGTGGCGCGGGCGACTGACGTGCCGCCCGGGACATACAGGAACGTCAACGGCAGCCAGGCCCTGTCGCTCGGCCTGGTCGCCGCGAGCGTCCGCAGCGGGCTGCCACTCCTGCTGGCGAGCTACCCGATCACACCGGCCTCCGAGCTCCTCCACGAGCTCTCGCGCCAGGAAGCGTTCGGGGTCTCGACGATTCAGGCCGAGGACGAGATCGCGGCCGCGGGCATGGCGCTCGGCGCCTCGTTCGGCGGCCGGATCGGCGTGACCGCCACCAGCGGCCCCGGGATGGACCTGAAGGCCGAGACGATCGGCCTGGCCGTGGCGCTCGAGCTGCCGATGGTCGTGGTCGACGTCCAGCGCGCGGGGCCGTCGACGGGAATGCCGACCAAGACCGAGCAGTCGGATCTGCTGATGGCGCTGCACGGCCGCCACGGGGAGTCGCCGCTGCCCGTGATCGCGCCGAGCACTCCGGGCGGATGCTTCGACGCGGCGTTCGAGGCCGTCCGGATCGCGATTCGCTACCGGACGCCGGTGATCCTGCTCTCGGACACCTTCCTGGCCTCCTCCTCGGAGCCGTGGCGGATTCCGTCGGTCGAGGACCTTCCCGGGATCGACCCGGCGTTCGCGGAGGTGACGGAGGGTGAGGAGTTCCAGCCGTACGCGCGCGATGAGCGTCTCGCGCGGCCCTGGGCGCTACCGGGGACCAAGGGCCTCCAGCACCGCATCGGCGGCCTGGAGAAGGCCGACATCACCGGCAACATCTCCTACGACGCCTCAAATCACGAGCGGATGACGAAGCTGCGCGAACAGAAGGTGGCCGGGATCGCCGACGAGCTCCCCCAGCTCGAGGTCGACTCCGATCCCGGCGCGACCGTGCTGGTCCTCGGGTGGGGCTCGAGCGAGGGCGCGATCCGCGCCGGCGCCCGCCGGGCCCGGGAAGCGGGGCACGCGGTCGCCTGCGCGCACCTGCGCCACCTCAATCCACTGCCGTCCAACACCGGCGACGTGCTGCGTTCCTTTGACCGCGTGGTCGTCCCGGAGATGAACACGGGCCAGCTGGCGACCGTGCTGCGAGCCAGGTATCTGGTTGACGTCGAGTCGTTCTGCAAGGTCCAGGGCCAGCCGCTGTTCGCCGCGGAGATTGAGCGCGAGATCGTCACCCGGACCTCGGGTGGGAACGGAGCGGGACGATGAGCACGGTGACGAAGAACGGCAACGGTGGCGCCCCCGAGGCGATTACCAAGGCCGACTTCCAGTCAGACCAGGAGACCCGCTGGTGCCCGGGCTGCGGCGACTACGCGGTGCTCTCCGCGGTGCAGCAGTTCATGCCGGAGCTCGGAATCCCGCCGGAGAAGACCGTGTTCATCACCGGAATCGGCTGCGCCGGGCGCTTCGCGTACTACATGGACACCTACGGCATGCACGGCATCCACGGGCGCGCGCCGGCGCTGGCAACCGGTCTGGCCTCGACCAGGGACGATCTTTCGATCTGGGTGGTCACGGGCGACGGCGACGCGCTCTCGATCGGTGGCAATCACCTGATCCATGCGCTGCGCCGCAACGTGCCGATCAAGATCCTGCTGTTCAACAACCAGATCTACGGGCTGACGAAGGGGCAGGCATCGCCCACGTCCGAGCTCGGGAAGATCACCAAGTCCACCCCCTTCGGCGTGTCCGACCATCCGTTCAACCCGATCGCGCTCGCGCTCGGGGCGGAGGCGAGCTTCGTCGCGCGGACGATCGATCGCGACCGCCATCATTTGACAGCGGTCCTGCGGGCCGCAGCCCAGCACCAGGGAGCGGCCCTCGTCGAGATCTACCAGAACTGCCCGGTGTTCAACGACGGCGCGTTCGCAGCCCTGACCGAGAAGGACGTCAAGGACACCAACCAGATCCGGCTCGAGGCGGGCGAGAGGGTCCGGTTCGGGGCCGAGGGGGAGCGTGGAGTCGCGCTGGCAGGCGACGGCTCCCTGAAGATCGTCGATGTGGCGGCGGCCGGCGAGGACGGCCTGATCGTCCACGATCCCGCGAGCAAGGACGCAGGGCTCGCCTACTCGCTCGCCCGACTGGCCGACGATCCGACGGGTCCGACGCCGATCGGCGTATTCCGCGACGTTCAGCGCCCGGTGTACGGGCGCGCCACGAGCCAGACGACGGCGGCCTCCGAGGACGAGCTGGCCGGGTTGCTGGTGGCGGGCGATACGTGGACGATCGCCTGATCGCCGTCTCGCGAGCCCAGATCTTCGGCACTTTCCCCGGCTGCGTGCGGTGCGGGGCGGGACCGCGTGCGGTCGGGGGCGGTTGTTACCAACCAACCTCCGGTGGCGCAACCGGCCAACCTTCGATAGCGTGAGACGTCGGACGTATAACTGCGCGGTAGCTCCAAGCGCTTCCAACGCCCCGGAGGAACAGGGGGGACTGGGACGAGTCCCGTCCGCTCGACCCGTTGCCCCTCGAGTAATGACGAGGTCGCCCTAGGCCGGAGGGCGACCTCGTCGGGGTTGCCGTGCTCGGCCGGCGGGCGCTGGGTCGCTGCCGCGCCGAGGGCGCTTCCGGGCGGGGGCGCGAGGGCGTGTGGCTACCCTGGAAAGGGATGCCAGGTCCGGAGGTGGAGCTCAGGTGGTGGGACGGCTGCCCGTCGACGGAGCGGGCGCGTCGGGAGCTCCGCGCCGTGCTTGATGAGCTTGGGCTCGCGGCGACTGCGATCACACAGACGGAGATCCGCACCGACGAGGACGCCGCGGCAGCTGGATTCGCCGGCTCGCCGACGATTCTGATCGACGGCGAGGATGTCGAACCGCCCGAGCCCGACGAGCCCATCGGCCTGGCATGCCGCGTCTACCGCATGGCCGACGGCAGGATTTCTCCGACCCCAGATCCCGATGTCGTGCGAGCGGCGCTTCGCCGCGCGCTCGCACGCGAGGAGGTGAACCGATGAGCCCACAGCAGACCGAGACGCTCCGAATCGGCGAAGAGGTGCCGACGTTCGAGCTGCCGGACACGAACGGCGACATCCATTCACCCGGCGACGCTCTCGCCACGGTCGTTGTTTTCACCTGCAATCACTGCCCGTACGCGCTCGCCTGGCACGACCGGATCGCGCAGGTCGCGCGAGATTACGCCGAGAGCGGTGTGCGCGTTCTGGCGATCAACGCCAACGACTCCGATCGTTACCCCCGCGACTCCTACGAGGCGATGAAGCGGCGTGTGGCGTCGGAGGCCTGGCCGATGCCCTATCTCCGGGACGAGACGCAGGACGTCGCGGCTGGGTACGGGGCCAGGACGACCCCCGACGTCTTCGTGCTCGACTCCGAGCGGCGGCTCTGCTACCGCGGCGCGCCCGACTCGAACTACGACGACCCGTCCGAGGGCGCGGCCTGGCTGCGCCGGGCGCTTGACGCCGTGCTCGCGGGAGAGGAGCCCTCACCGGCCGAGACGGAGCCGATCGGGTGCTCGATCAAATGGAAGCCGTAAGGCTCGGTCAGGATTCCGCCACGCGGCCGTCGCTGGGCTCGATCGGCAGCCCGTCGGCGTGCCACTCGAGCAGGCCGCCGGCCATGTTGTGCGCGTCGTAGCCTGCGCCCCGAAACGCCTCCGTGGCCATCCCCGACCGGCTCCCGCTGCGGCAGTAGAACACGACCGGCCGGTCGCGGTCGAGCTCGTCCGCGCGGGAGGAAAGCTCCGCCAGCTCGATGTGATCGGCGCCGGCGATTCTGCCGGCCTCGTACTCGTGGGGCGCTCGCACGTCCACGAGCTGGATGTCCCCGGCTTCCAATAGCTCGGCGACCTGCCTGGGGGTGTAATCGGCCTCCACTTTCCCTGAGGCTAGCGGGCGTGGCGGGCGATTCTCGTGCAAACACGGGGGTTCACGGCCGGGCGTCATAAGACCGCGCGACATCCATCTTGCACGTCCGATACGCTGCCGCGCCAACATATTGACCCAGCCGAATCTTCCGGCCGCCCCGGAGCCGGAAGAGCGGGGGACCCAGGGGAGCCACCAAAAGCTCCCAGGGGCGAATCGCAACGTTTGTTGCGTAGCGCGAGCTCTTTCAGCGCGAGTCCGACAGCTAACCCCGTAGGCACACGAAAGAGAAGGGTCCAGACGTTGCTCGTTGGTTTCTGTCGTTCTACGCGGTTCGCGATCCTTGCTGCGCTGCTCGCTGCGCTTGCGCTCGCCTCGTCGGCGTTCGCTGCCGGCGGGATCAGCGGTGGCGTCGGGGCCGGCCAGCCCGCAACATCCACGAGCGCGACTTCGGTCGGCCCGACTCTCAAGCTGGGCTCGAGGGGCCGCTGGGTCAGCCTGCTCCAGGAGGATCTGACGTTCGCCGGCTACAAGACCCCGGTCAGTGGGATCTTCGGCACGACCACCAAGAAGAACGTCAACGCCTTCAAGCGAGCCCACGGTCTGTGGCCCAATGGGGTCTTCCAGAAGATGGCTTGGAACACGCTGCAGTCCGCGGTCCAGGCCGTCGAGGCAAGCGTCCCGCCGGGCGGCAAGGCTCGGCTGAATCCCGACGGGACCGTGACCGCTCCGGCCGGTGCGCCCGCGGTAGTTCAGCAGGTGATCGCAGCCGCCAACCAGATTGCGTTCAAGCCCTACATCTACGGCGGCGGTCACGGACGGTGGATCGACACCGGCTATGACTGCTCGGGCTCCGTCAGCTACGCCCTTCACGGGGCAGGTCTGCTCGCCGTGACGGAGGACTCCAGCGAGCTCGAGTCCTACGGCGCGGCCGGTGCCGGCCCGTGGCTCACGATCTACGCCAACGCCGGTCACACGTACATGCGCATCGCCGGCCTTTGGTTCGACACCGCGGCGCAGAGCTCGGCCAACGGGCACGACCGGTGGTCCCCCCGGAACATCTCGGGCACCAGCGGTTTCGTAGTCCGCCATCCAGTCGGCTACTGAGTAGGCGGGCAGCCGCTCCGCCCGGCTGCACTAGCATCCGTAGTGGATGTCCGCGCTCGCCGATCTGTACACGATTCCCCAGGACTACGTCGATTTTCGTGACACGATCCGTCGAATAGCGCGGGAGCGGGTGGCTCCGCGGGCGGCGGAGATCGACGACAAAGCGGAGTACCCCTGGGATCTTCGTCGTCTGCTGTCCGAGCACGATGTGCTGGGGCTCCCGTTCGACACCGAGCACGGCGGCACGGGGACCGGCGCGCTGATGCTGAACATCGCGATCGAGGAGCTCGCCAAGGCCTGTGCGTCGACGGCGCTGATCCTGATGGTTCACGAGCTGGGGACCCTGCCGATCAACCTGTTCGGCTCGGAGGAGCTCAAAGACAAGTTCCTCCCGCGCTGCGCCAGTGGCGAATGGTCGCCGGCGTTTGCGCTCTCGGAGCCTGATGCAGGCTCGGACCCGGGCGGGATGCTCACCCGGGCGGTGCGCGAGGACGGTGAGTGGGTCATCGACGGCACCAAGAACTGGATCACCAACCTGGGAATCGCCGACTTCTACGTCGTGTTTGCCGTCACCGACCCGAACGCTGGCCATGCCCGCGGGATCACCGCGTTCGTGGTCGAGGCCGATCGCCCGGGGTTCAGCGTCGGAAAGCTCGAGCACAAGCTCGGGATCCGCGGATCGCCCACCGGACAGCCGATCTTCGACGGCGTGCGCGTTCCCGACTCGAACGTCGTCGGGGAGGTCAACGAGGGCTTCAAGGTTGCGATGGCGACGCTCGATCGCTCCCGGCTGGGGGTCGCTGCGCAGGCGCTTGGGATCGCCCAGGGAGCCACCGACTACGCGGCCTCATACGCGCGCGAGCGACAGCAGTTCGGCAGGCCCATCAACTCCTTCCAGGCGATCCAGTTCAAGCTGGCCGACATGGAGACGCAGTGCGCCGCGGCGCGAGAGCTGCTGTACCAGGCCTGTGCGAAGATCGACCGCGGCGAGCGGGACATCGGCAAGTACTCGGCGATGGCGAAGCTGTTCTGCTCGGACGTCGCGATGAAGGTCACGATCGAAGCGATTCAGGTCCTCGGCGGATACGGCTACGTGAAGGACTACCCGGTGGAGCGAATGCTGCGCGACGCCAAGATCACCCAGATCTACGAGGGCACAAACGAGATCCAGCGGGTCGTGATCGCCCGCACGCTGCAGTAGGACGATGGCGGGCACGGGCGGCACTAACTCCGGCTCGCCCCCCACGGCGCGCCGGATCGTGTTCTGTGCGCTGGCGGCGCTGACCGTCGGGCTCGGGGTCGTGAGCCTCGGGGCCGGCTTCAGCGACTCGGTTCCGGTGCGGCTGCTGCAAGGACTGGCGGTGTTCGGCGCGGGCGCCGTGGTGATCGGCGGCGCGGCTCTCCTGGTGATGCTTCGCCTCGCCGGGTGGCGCGATCCCGAGTCGGAGGAGGACTTCGACGCGCTCGTCGAACGGGCCGAGGCGCTGGCCGCGGAAGGCTCGATGGCGGATGAGTGGGTCGAAGACGAAGACGATCCCGGGTTCGATCCCTACAACGAGGAGGACTTCAGAGCGCTGGTGCGCTCTGCCCTCGACGAGCTTCCGCTCGAGTTCCACGCGGCGCTGGAGCACGTGGCCATCGTGGTCTCAGACGGTGGAAGGCGGCGGCGGGCGTACGGGCTCTACGAGGGGGACACGGCGGCGCGCGACTTCTTCCACGACCGCATCGTGATCTTCCGCGACACGCTGCTCAGGGACTTCGGCCAGGACCCGGACCTGCTGCGGGCGCAGGTCACCCGCACCGTGCGCCACGAACTCGCTCACCACCTTGGGTGGGGGGAGACAGGCGTACGGGGGCTGGGGCTGTAGCGGGCGGTTGACCGGGTGGCCGGGGGGTGGGATGATGTGCGGCGGGAAACACGGGGCAGTGAAAGGAGTCGGGGCATGAGCAGTTTGGGAAGTAGTTCGTGGCTGCGGTGGGCGCGGCCGCTGGTGCTGATCGGTGTCGTCGTGGCGTGCTTTGGGTCCGTCGCGGTGGCCACGGCGTCGGCGAAGCGGATCAAGCTGAGCGGCGAGGTGACCGGGTTCAAGCACCTCGGAAATGGGGGTCCCATCGGATGCCCGAATATCGAGTTGTCCCAGGGAAACCGGAAGGTCGGCAGCTTCACCGCCAAGCAGTGCGGCGGGCTGACCCACTCCATCCCGTACAGCCTCATCGGCCACATCAAGGTTGGGGCGGTAAAGGGCTACTCCGAGATGAGCCTCAACTTCGAAGCTACGGGTTCCTTCGACCATCCGGGGCCCGCGACCCACGGAACGGGGCACATCATCTCCCTGCTCCACTCCGGGCTGACGGAGAGCGTCTACGTCAAGGGCCCCGACCTGCCGAGGACGGTCCACGGCCGGTTCTCGATCACGCTGATCTCGTAATCGCTCCGGGGGGCGATCGGCGGTGCCCTGCGATCGCCCTACCGTTCCAAAGCATCGAACGCATGCCGCGCTTTGGTACGTCAGGGCCAAATAATCGCCCTGGCGTGCCAAAGCTCCGGTGGCGCTGGCCGCTTCGGAACGATAAGGCGATCCAGAGGGGGGCGGCGGCGGGATCGGCACCCCCATAGGATCTGAAGCCCCAACCCCTCCAGGAGGACCGAAACCGCCATGCCAGAAGCCGTGATCGTCGACGCCATCCGCACCCCGATCGGCCGCGCGATGAAGGGGTCGCTGAAGTCCGTTCGCGCCGACGACCTGGCGGCGATCCCGCTCAAGGCGCTCCAGGAGCGCAACCCCGGGGTCAACTTCGCCGAGACCACCGACGTGATGATGGGGGCGGCCTCCTCGATCGGGGAGCAGGGGTACAACGTCGGCCGGAACGCCTCGCTCCTGGCAGGCATCGACCACCACGTGCCGGCCTGCACGGTCAACCGCTTCTGCGCCTCCTCGCTGCAGACCCTGAGAATGGCGTTTCACGCGATCACCGCGGGGGAGGGGGACCAGTACATCGCGGCCGGGGTGGAGGCCGTCTCGCGGGCGGGCCTGGGCGCGGGAATGATGGACGAGGCCAAGCATCCGAAGCTGAACGGGTCGGACGGCTCGCTTTACGACGTCTACATCCCGATGGGCCTGACCGCGGAGAACGTCGCCGAGCGCTGCCACGTGACCCGGGAGCAGCAGGACGAGTGGGCGGTCGTCTCGCAGAACCGCGCTGTCGACGCCCGTGAATCCGGGCACTTCGCCGATGAGATTGTCCCGGTAACCGTGCCCGCGCACAAGGACGTCGACAAGGAGGGCAACGAGATCGACGTCCCCGAGACCGTCGTCAACAAGGATGACGGACCCCGACCGGGCACCACGATGGAGGTGCTGGCGCAGCTGAAGCCCGCCTTCCGGGAGAACGGCACCGTCACCGCCGGGAACGCCTGCCCGCTCAACGACGGCGCGGCCGCCGTCCTGGTGATGTCGGCGGAGAAGGCGTCACAACTCGGCCTGAAGCCGAAGGCAAGGATCATCGGCTCGACCGTGGCGGCGATCCGGCCCGAGATCATGGGCCTGGGCCCGATCCCCGCGATCCAGGCGCTGCTGGAGCAGACAGGGTTCAAGATCGACGACGTTGACATCGTCGAGATCAACGAGGCGTTCGCCGCCCAGATCGTGCCCTGCAAGGAGGAGCTGGGAATTCCGGACGACAAGCTCAACCCGTTCGGCGGCGCGATCGCGCTCGGCCACCCGTTCGGGATGACCGGCGCGCGGATCATGACCACACTGCTGAACGGCCTCGAGAAGACCGACGGGACCTACGGGATCGAGTCGATGTGCGTCGCGGGGGGGATGGGGCAGGCGATGCTGGTCGAGCGGCTGAACTGACGCGCTGCGGCGCCGCCGCGCTGCCGCTACCTCGTCTCAAGCTCCTGCAGCGCCGCGATCAGGCCCGCCGCCGCGATCGGCAACGGGGGGTCGAGATCGCGGTCGCCGAGCAGCCCGAAGAACACGCGTCCGTCGTAGGAGACGACCCCCACCGAGAGGCCCTGGTTGGAGGGGTTCAGGGGGACGACCGGATACACCTCGGCCATCCGCACACCGCGCAGGTAGAACGGCTGCTGTGGGCCGGGGATGTTCGAGACGACCAGATTGAATGCCCGCACCTGCCCCATCGCCCGGGCGAGGATCCCCGACACCAGGGAGGAGCCCAGCCGGAGGCGCCGACCATCAACGAGCCGGCCTGGACCGCCGCCGATGCCTTCAGCTCGCGCGTCTGCTCCGAAATCGCACGAACCCTGAGTGGCAGCTCGCGTTCCTGTACGGGCAGATCCACGAACACGGTCGAGATCCGGTTGCCGAGCTCTCCCGCGTCGGCATCCTCGCGGACGTTGACCGGGACCAACGCAACCGGTGGGCGCGCTGCCAGCTCCTGGCCCGCCGCGGCCAGGTAGCGGCCGAGCATCCCGGCCACGGTGGCCAGCACGACATCGTTGACCGTGCCGCCGGCGCTGCGCCCCACCTGCTTGACCAGCTGGAGGTCGACGTGCGCGATCGCGTATCGGCGGTTGGGCGAAATTTGCAGGTTCAGCGGGGTCATCGGCGCCTGCGGCCGGGTGCGCGCGAGCTCGAGCGCCACTTCCGTGGCGCGCCGGAAGTCCGTGGCTGCTCGACGAGGGTCAGGGTCCAGCGCCCGGAGCATCCCTTCAACCATCAGCTTGGGCGCGCGCTGGAGCGGCTTGGTGGCCAGCCGCGTGACGTGCTGGCGGAGGTCGTACCTGCGGGGCGACCACTCTTCCTGCGGGGGAGGGATCACGAGGGGGTCCTCCGTCGGGTCGAGTACCAGCGCCGCCATGCCGAGGGCGGCCATGCCGTCTACGAGCGCGTGGTGCACCTTCATCAGCAGTCCCTGGCGACCACCCTCGAGACCCTCGATCAGCGTCGCCTCCCAGAGCGGCCGTGAGCGGTCGAGCCGGTGGGAGAACTCACGACCGATCAGCACGCCGAGCTCGGCGTCGGAGCCCTCGTCCGGGAGGCTTGCCTGGCGGACGTGCCAGTCGAGGTCAAAACCCGTGTCGTCGGTCCAGACCGGATTTGCGATTCCGAGCGGCGGCTCCTCGAGCCGCTGCCTGAGCCGCGGCACGAGGTGCACGCGCTCGCGGATGCGGTCGACCACCATCGCGCGTGTCAGCGGCGGCTGGGCTTCGAACACCAGCAAGCCGCCGACAGCCATGTTGATCGATCCCCGCTCGGCCGCGAGCGACGATCGGTCCGCCGGCGATAGCTCCTCGGTCACCGCGGCGGCATCCGCAGCGCGCCGTCGAGCCTGATGACCTCTCCATTGAGCATCTCGTTCTCCGCGATGTGGGCGACGAGGGCCGCGAACTCGTCCGGGCGGCCGAGCCGGCTCGGGAACGGAATCGCCGCTGCCAGCGCTTGGCGTGTCTCGTCCGGGAGTGCCCCGAGCAGGGGCGTGTCGAACGTCCCCGGGGCGATCGTGCACACGCGGACCCCCACGTTGGCCAGGTCGCGAGCCGCGGGGAGCGTCATGCCGACGATCCCGCCCTTGGACGCCGAGTAGGAGATCTGCCCGATCTGGCCGTCGAAGGCGGCGATCGATGCGGTGTTCACGCACACCCCCCGTTCGCCATCCGGGCTCGGCTCGCCCCCGAGCATCGCGGCGGCGGCGAACCGGAGCACGTTGAACGTTCCGATCAGGTTGACCCTGATCACCGTCTCGAACGGCTCGAGCGGGTGGGGACCGTGTCTGGAGGCAACCCGCTGCGCCCACCCGATCCCCGCGCAGCAGACAGAGATCCGCAGGCCTCCCGGCTGCGAGGCGGCCTGAGCGACCGCGGCCTCCACGGCGTCGGCGTCGGTGACATCGACCGTGGCAAACCGGACGCGCTCGCCCAATTCGGCGGCCAGCGCTGTACCGCGCTCCTCGTTCAGATCGGCGATCAGCACGTGTGCTCCGTCCGCGTGGAGCCTGCGGACCGTCGCCTCTCCCAGACCCGAGGCGCCGCCGGCGACGAGGGCGCCGCTGCCGTTGATCTGCATCGCGGGCGAACCCTACTGGGGGGACACGGAGCGCGCCGCGAGCGACAGCGCGAACAGCTCGTCCCCGTCGGTGAACCAGTCCTCGAGCACGAGTCCGGCGGCTGCGAAGTCCGCCTCCAGGCGGGGGCGGGTGAACTTCGCGCTGATCTCGGTCCGAAGCTCCTCGCCGGCGGCGAACTCGACGCTCATGCCCAGGTCCTCGATCTCAACGGAGCACGCCTCCCGCGCCCGTAGCCGCATCTCGATCCACTCGTGCTTGCGATCGAAGAACGCGACGTGCTCGAACTGCCCGGTGGGGAAGTTCGCGCCGAGCTCGCGATTGATGACGTGCAGGACGTTGAGGTTGAAGGCGGCGGTCACCCCCGCCGGGTCGTCGTAGGCCGCCTCGAGCACGTCAGGCTCCTTGACCAGATCGGTGCCGAGCAGGAGCCGGTCCTCCGGACCCAGCAGGGTCGCGATCTTGCGCAGGAGCGTGCGACGCGTGCCGGGCGGGAAGTTTCCGATCGTCCCCCCGAGCAGCGCGACCAGCCTCGGGTCACCGTCCGAATCCGGGACGTACTCCAGGTGACGCTCGAAGTCGCCCACCAGCCCATGTACCTCGAGGCCGTCGTACTCATCGGTCAGCTGCTGGGCGGATTGCTCGATGACGCGCTCGGACACGTCGAGTGGGACGTAGCGTCGCAGGATGCCCGCGCGCTCCATCGCGTCGAGCAGGATCCGCGCCTTCTCGGCGGCGCCCGAGCCGAGCTCGACGAGGGTGACGGCCCCGGTCTGCTCGACGATCCGATCGGCGCAAGCAGTGAGGATCGCGGTCTCGGTCCGCGTGGGGTAGTACTCCGGCAGCTCACAGATCTGCTCGAACAGCTCCGAGCCGCGCGAGTCGTAGAAGTGCTTTGGCGGCAACTCCTTGAAGGGCCGCGTCAAGCCGTCGAGGACGTCGTTGGCCAGGCAGCGCTCGTCCGCCTCCTCGAGATGAGACTCGATCGTGATCGGGTCTGAGTCGATCGGGCTCATCGGGGGAGATCCCTCGCGATCCGGAGGCCCGAAAAAATCTGGCGGCGCTGTGGGAAGTCCCAGTTGCGGAACGTGGGCGTAGCCACGCGTGCGCGGGTGGCCCACGAGCCCCCGCGCAGGACCCGGTAGTCGGGCCCGAAGAAGACCTCGGAGTACTCCCTGTAGGGATGAGCGACAAACCCGGGGTATCCGCTGAACGCCGACGCGGTCCACTCCCAGACGTCGCCGATCATTCCGAGGCAGCCGTAGGGAGAAGCACCCGCCGGGTGAGCTTCGGCCGGTGCCGGCCCGCGGTCGACCTGGTCCACGTTCGCATGGACTCCGGGGGTGGGTGGATCATTCCCCCAGGGAAACGCACGCGCCACGCCCAGGTCCTGGTCCCAGGTCGCCGCCTTCTCCCACTCGGCTTCGGTGGGGAGCCGAGCGCCGTGAGCGCGAGCGAAGGCGTCGGCCTCGAACCAGGAGATGTGGACAACGGGCCTGGACGGGTGAAGCGGCTCGAGCTTCCCAAGGCGCCATTCGGCGCGCAGGTCCGCCGTCCACGCTCCAGGCCTCGTGATGTCGTACTGCTCCTTCCAGGCCCAGCCCTCCTCGGACCACCATTCGCGGCGCTCGTAGCCGCCCCCCTCGACGAATGTCAGGTAGCTCGCGTTCGCGATCGGCGAGCTCCCGATCAAGAAACCGCGGACATCGGTCTGGTGCCGCGGGCGCTCGTTGTCATACGCAAAGCCGGTCGGTGGAGCTCCGATCGTGCACTCCCCGCCGGGCACCTCCACCAGCCCGAGGCCGGTGAGAGCAGGACCGGCGCCGTTGGTGGCCGGATGTGGCTGCGGGAAGCCGGCTTGGATCTCATAGCCGTCCAACCGGGCGAGCTGAATCGTCTGCAGCATCGTCTCGCCATGCTGTTGCTCGTGGCGCAGGATCAGCTCGTGCAGGAACCCATCGCCGATCCCCTTCTCCTGCGCGAGCTCGACGGTCCTGGCACGTACATCGTCCAGGTACTGGCGCGCCTCGTCCGGGCCCAGGAACTCGAGCTGGCCGCGATGGGCGCGGGGCGTCTCGAACGCGTCGTACGTGTCGCCGAGGTCGGCGCGGAGCATCGGCTCACCGCCGACGCGGTGCACCAGCCACAGATCCTCGAACGCTGCGATGTGCCCGAGATCCCAGACGAGCGGGCTCATCAGAGCTGAGTGGACCTTGATCAGGTCGTCGTCGGAGACGGAGGCCACGAGCGCGAGCGTGCGCTCGCGCGCCTCCTGGAGCGCGTCTAGGGCAGGGTGCGGGCTGTGGACGCGCATCCGCTCCATTGTGCCTCACACCGGGTTTGCCGAAACGGCCCCGCGCAGGAAAAGGGCTCCGTCGCACTCCAGCAGCCAGCTCAGGCTGAGCGCCGCGGGGTCGGCGAGCTCACCGCCGGTCGCGATCGTCGGCGCCGTGCCGCCCCCCGCAAGCTTGGGCGCGAGCGTGAGAAAAAGCTCGTCCACGAGGCCCTCGTCCAGCAGCGACGCGAACAGCGTCGGGCCGCCCTCGCACAGCAGCGATCGGATCCCGTAATCGGAATGGAGCCGTCGCAGCACGGTCAGCATCGTGAGCTCGGTGGGATCAATGTGGATCGTGTCTCCGCGGGGAGAGGCGGTTTCGGCGGCTGATGTGAACACCACGAGCGGCCCGGCATCCTCATCGGCGAACAGAGGGATTGCGAGCGGCAACTCGCCGCTGCGTGTGACCACGCACGCGAGCGGCTCGGGCGCGAGACCGCGCGCGACGCGCCGCTGACGCGCCTCGGGGTCGCGGACCATCCGACCGTAGCGCTCGGTGCGAAGCGTGGCCGTGCCCGCGGTGATCGCGTCCACGCACTCCCGCAGCGCGTGGAACATGGCCCGGTCTCCAGGGCTTGAGAGCGGTGCCGAGCGGCCGTGGAGCGCGGCGCGGCCGTCGAGGGTCGAGACGAAGTTGGCGATCGTGTAGGGCCTGTCATCGTGGGCGGGAAGCTCGAGCTGTTCGCGGATCGTTTCCAGCTCGATCGTCCCGGGCTCGGGTAACAGGCGGGTGAACCGCATCGTGAGGCCGAACCTAGCGCAACGCGCTCGCGACCCTTAGAGTCGCGCCATGCTCGACTGCACCTACCGCGTGCAGATCCCGCACCGCTCCGGGCAACTCGCGAAGGTGATGGGAGCGATCGCTGAGGGCAGCGGGCTGATCGGCGACGTGGTGACGATCTCCGTCGGCCGGGAAAGCTCGATCCGCGAGATCACGGTCGAGGTCCGCGACATCGAGCAGGCCGACCGGATCGAGGACCTGATCGGCGGGCTCCCCGGGACGCGGGTGCTGTGGGCGCAGGACCGGGCACTGATCCGACACGAAGGCGGCAAGCTCGAGATCGACGCCATTCGCCCCGTGCACACGGTGCAGGAGATGCGCGACGTGTACACGCCGGGCGTGGCACGCGTATGCCTGGCGATCGCCGAGGAGCCCCAGCTCGCGGGCCGCTACACGATGATCGGGCGCAGCGTCGCGATCTGCACGAACGGGACGCGGGTGTTGGGCCTCGGGAACATCGGACCGGTTGCCTCGATGCCGGTGATGGAGGGAAAGGCGGTCTTCTACCGCCAGTTCGCCGGAATCTCGGCGATGCCGATCCTGCTCGACACGGAGGACACGGAGGAGTTCATCGAGACGGTAGTCCGGATCGCGCCCACGTTCGGCGGCATCCACCTGGAGGACATCTCCGCCCCGGAATGCTTTGAGATCGAGCGCCGGTTGATCGAGGCGTTGCCGCAGCCGGTGATGCACGACGACGTCCACGGCACCGCTGTCGTGTCGGTGGCGGCGGCGATCGTGGCCTGCCGTCATGCGGGCATCGAGCTCCGGGCGGCCACGGTGGGTCAGCTTGGCCTTGGCGCCGCCGGGTTCGGGATCGCGTCGCTGATGATCGACGGGGGCGTGGAGCGAGTGGTTGCTTTCGACCCACAGAAGGCCTCACATGCCAGGGCACGCGAAAAGGGGATCGAGATCGCCTCGATGGAGGAGGTGCTGCGAGCAGCCGACGTGGTCGTCGCGACCACCGGCAGGCCCGGATTGATCGAGCCCTCGATGGTGCGCGAGGGACAAGTGATCCTGGCCCTGTCGAACCCCGATCCAGAGATCGCCCCCGAGGACGCGGAAGCCGCCGGCGCGGCGTTCGCCGGTGACGGACGGAGCGTCAACAACGTGCTCGGGTACCCGGGAATCTTCCGGGGCGCACTGAGGGCGGGGGCGAGACGGATCGACGTGAAGATGAAGCTCGCGGCCGCCCGTGCGATCGCGGAGCTTGCCGCCGAGGACGAGCTCGTGCCCGACGCGCTCGATCAGCGCGTCCACGACGCCGTGGCGGACGCCGTGTACGAGGCGGCGGAGAGATCCGGCGCGGCACGGCCGGAGCTTGCGGCTGCCGGCTTATAGCGGATACGCTCCGGTTAAGGAGATGGCATCCACGACCTCGGAAACCAGCGCCGCGATCGACGTCAAGCAGCTCGACCGGGGAGAGATCATCGCCACGGTCGGCGGTGTGCTGCTCGCGATCTCGATCTTCCTGTCCTGGTACTCGCTCGGAAACGCGAACGCGAAGCTCAACAGCTGCATCGGTCCGCACACGTCCTGCAGCGGCTGGAACTCCCTCACGATCCTCCGGTACCTGTTGCTCCTGGTGGCGATCGCGCCCCTGATCCTCGCCTGGATCATCGCCAGGGGCCACGCTCTGTCCTGGCCCCGCGGTGAGCTGACCGCGGTAACCGCCCTGGCCGCGCTCACGTTCACGATCTTCCGCGGGCTGATCGACAAGCCGGGATCGCCGCCCGGAGAGATCAGCATCAATTACGGCTGGTGGGTTGCCCTCCTCGGTGGGCTCCTGATCCTCGCAGGCTCGATCTGGCGCTCGCGTGAGAGCGCCGCTAGACGCAAGCCTCCGGGCGTGCTTTGACGGGATCGGAAGGCAGCGTCCGGCCGGATCGAAATCTGGCCCTCGAGCTCGTGCGCGTGACCGAGGCCGCGGCGCTGGCCGCGGCGCGGATGGTCGGCCGCGGCGACAAGGAGGGCGCCGATCAGGCCGCCGTGGATGCGATGCGAGCGGTCCTCGATTCGGTCTCGATGGACGGCGTGGTCGTGATCGGCGAAGGCGAGAAGGATGAGGCGCCGATGCTTTACAACGGCGAGCAGATCGGCGACGGCAGCCTGCCTGAAGTCGATGTGGCCGTCGACCCCCTGGAGGGCACGCGGCTGACGGCTCTCGGGATGCCGAGCGCGATCGCGGTGATCGCGCTCGCCGAGCGAGGAACGATGTTCGATCCCGGTCCGTGCGTGTACATGGAGAAGATCGCAGGCGGTCCTGAGATCGCCGACCTGCTCGACCTCGATCGGCCGCTGCGGGAGACGCTCGGGCTGATCGCCGAACGCAAGCAGGTGGACATCCGCGACGTGATGGTGGTGATGCTGGACCGCGAGCGCCACCACCAGGCGATGCGCGAGGTGCGCGATGCGGGTGCGCGGGTTCGGCTGATCATGGACGGCGATGTCTCGGCGGCGCTGCTGGCGGTGTCGGAAAACGCGTCAGTGGACCTGCTATGGGGGATTGGGGGCACCCCCGAGGGCGTCATCTCTGCGGCGGCAATCAAGTGCATCGGCGGCCAGCTGATCGGGCGGCTGTGGCCTCGCAACGACGACGAGCGCCAGGCGGCGGTCGATCAGGGGTACGGCTCGACCGCGTGCTCGACTGCGATGCGCTCGTGTCCGGAGAGGACGTGTTCTTCTCGGCGACGGGGGTCACCGACGGCGACGTCCTTCAGGGCGTCCGCTATCAGGGCGATCGTGGCGCGACCACGGAATCGTTGGTCATGCGCTCTCGCTCCGGCACCGTGCGGCGGGTCTCGGCCCGCCACGACCGCGGCAAGCTCCGCACGCTGAGCGGCGTGCGCTACGGCTGAGCGCTGAGAGCCCCTAAACCGGGGTCTTGGGCTGCGCGCCGTTGCCGGCCGCCGACTCCGGCTCGGGCGCCAGCCGTTTGACCTTCGACTCCGCGAGATCGAGCGTCGCCAGCGAGCGCAGAAACGCATGTGTGACGAGGACGTGGACGAACGACTGCGTGGCCATGTACACGGGCATGCTGAAGCCGGCAGCGATCGCCGGGTAGAAGTTCGCGACCTCCACCTCGATCCGGAGCTTCGCCGGGTCCGCGTCATCAGAGTCCTCACGATGGACATCGAGGGCCAGGAAGCCGCATCCCCGGCCGGCGCGGGCAACCAGCAGGCCGTCCTTGATCCGCCAGCGTACGTTTCCGCGATCGCCTTCGATCTGGTAGTCGGGGGCGCCGAAGCGCAGCAACGTGAACGGCCTTGCCAGGAACACGACCGAGCGCGAGTTCTCGCTGTAGACGACGCGGATCAGGCCCAGCGTCACGCGGTTCAGGAACCGCCAGTAGGTCCGGGCGAGATTCTCGAGGTTGGCGGGGATCCACAGCAGTTCGAGTCGCTGGCGAGACATCGAGAGCTCCGCCGTCTGGACGGAGCGGATGGCTCCGTCATGTGCGGTCACCGTAGATCTCCGCGGCGAGACGATCAGCGCCTGCGCGGGCAGGCGCTGCCGCCGGCGTCGCAGCGCGGTCGCGGCCCCACCGAGCAGCAGCAGCACGATGACGATCGGGGCGGTCACCGGTGGGAGATTATTGCTCCGCGTTCTTACCCGGGGAGCGGCTCGAGTGCGACGGATGTCCCCGGCGGGAGCTCGCCATCGCCCGGCGGAATGAACGCCAGCGCATCCGCGCCCAGAAGCGAGCTCACGAGATGGGAGCCCTGGGGACCCGTCGGGATTGCCGTGATGGCACCGTCGCGCTCCTCGAGGCGGACGCGGATCGCCTGCGCTCGTGTCCGGTTGCGCCTTACCGGGACCCCGAGGGTCGCCCTCGGCGATTCCGCCAGCGGCCGCGCGCTGCCCTGGAGCGCGGCCAGTGCCGGCCGGACGAACAGCACGAAGGTCACCACGGCCGACACCGGATTGCCCGGGAGTCCGAACACCAGCTTCCCATCCCGCTCGCCGAACCAGGTCGGCTTCCCCGGTGCAAGCGCCACTCCCCAGAACCGCTCGTGGACACCGAGGGCCGCAAGGGCCGGCTTGACGTGGTCGTGAGGCCCAACGGACACGCCCCCGGAGACGACGACCACGTCGGCATGCTCGAGCGCGCTCCCAAGGCCGGCCTGGGTGTCCTTGAGCCGGTCGGGAAGACGACGGGGTTCGAGGGGCTCCGCCCCGAAGCGCGTTGCCAGCGCTGCCAGCATCACCGCGTTGGAGTTGTGGATCTCCCCGGGGCCGAGCGGCTCTCCCGGCGCGCGCAGCTCGTCTCCCGTGGAGAGCACCGCCACGCGGGGCCGGCGTGCCACGGTGACGGTGGCGACACCGGCGGCGACGGCCATTCCCAGCTCGGCGACGCCGAGCGTCAGACCCGCTTCGAGCACCGTCGTGGCGCCCCGCAGGTCCTCGCCCGCCGCGCGAACGTTCCTGCCGGCGGGTGTCTCGACCTTGGTGAGGATCCGATCGCCATCTTCTTCGACGTCCTCCTGACGGATCACGGCCTCGGCGCCGGCGGGCACGGCCGCCCCGGTCGAGATCCGGATCGTCTCTCCGTCCTGCAGGGCGCGGTCGGCCGGGGTGCCGGCGCGAGACTCTCCCACCAGCGAAAGACGCCGCGAGGCGGGGCCGGCCTTGACCGCGTACCCATCCATGGCCGAGCAGGCGAACGGGGGCACGTCACCCGTCGCGATCACGGCCCGGGACAAGGTGCGTCCAAGCGCTTCGCCGACCGGGGCGGTCTCCTCGGGAAGGGGACGGGTGGCCCCCAGGACGCGCCGGCGAGCCGCCTCGATGGAGATCAGCTGGGCGCTCATCGAGGAGATTGTGGCGTGCGCTTGTCCGCGGCCCGCCGCCGCCGAGCGTGATAGAAGAGATTCCTATGGAGCAAGGGGTGCCACGACGGCGCAGGGCAAGGCCGGTGGGGGATGCCCCGGTCGACGAGCTGCTGGCCCGCGTCGAGCCGCTGACAAAGGGCTGGCTCGTGGCGCTGCTCGAGCGAATGCCGCTCGAGGCCGCATCTGAGATTCTCCTGGCTGACGTGGTGCGCGACGGGCCGCGGGTATGCGACGCGGTCATTCGAGCGCTTGCCAGCGATACCGACCTGCGGCGGCTGGAGCCGGGCGGTGCCCTCGAGCCGCTCGTGGCGCGGACCGGCGATCTGGCGGGCGTGGTCGGGCCTGCTGCCGCCTCGGCCGCGATTGACGCCCTGCACGGTGTGGTCTGGAGCGCACTACACCACGAGCTGTACGACCCCGAACCAGAGCAGGTCTCCGAGCTCGCGCAGCGGTTGGCGCTGGTGATCGAGGCGGTTCGCGGTGCGGCGTTGCGGCGCCTCGGTGGAGCCGCGGCCGAACGAAGAGCGCTGTCCAGCGTGCCGGAGCGTGCTTCACGCAGCGCGGAGCCGGCAACGCCGCCCGGGCCCGGGGGTACGCCCGAACCGGAGCCGCTCGCATCGGAGCCCGGGCCGCCCCCGGGGCCGGCAGGCGAGCCCCAGATCGTCGCCGTTCCGGAGCCGGCGCCACCTGTACCCCGGCGAGAGGACGAGGCGCTCTGGATCGGTGCCCTGGAGGAGGAGATCCGCCGTTCGGAGCGCTCGGGCGCATCGTTGTCGCTGCTGCTGGTGGAGCTGGAGGATGGCCACCGGGTTGTAGATATCGAGCCGCCAGCCGTGGCCGGCGCCACGCTCGGGCGCTTCGCCCAAGCCGTGCGGGACGCCGTTCGCCGCCCGGACATCATCGCGTCGGAGAGCGACACGCGCGCGTGGGTGATTGCGCGGGAGACCGGGAGATCGGCTGCCCATGCGCTCGCGACGAGGCTCGGTCAGGCAGTCCGCGAGGCAGAGCCATGGCGGGGGGCGCCGCTGAACGTCTCGATCGGGGTGGGCGTCCTCGGAGAGGACGGCCGTGACGTTGACAGCCTGCTCGAGGCCGCCGAGGAGTCGCGCTTTGCCGCGGAGGCCAGCGGCGTGGATGTACTGCCCGGGGACAACGGCGGCGAGCCCCCGGCCGAGAACGAGTCCGGTTAGAAGCGGCTAGCTGCTCGCCGGCAGTGCGCCGATCGTGGTCGTTCCGTAGATCCCGAGGGCGCGCCCCGTCGCCATCGTGAGATCCCAATTGGCGTGGTTGGCATATGGCCCCCGGTCGATCACGGGGACGACGATCGTCCTGCCGCGATAGAAGATCGAGACGGGGGCGCCGCACGGAAGGCTGCGGTTGGCCACGCCGACCGTGCGTCGCCGCAGCACGGTCCCGCATGCGGTCCGCCGGCCGTAGAAGCCTGGACCGTATTCCGTTGCGAGCGACGCCCGATAGACGGCCACCGTGATCGCGGGCGACGCGGCCGAGCCGCTGGAGGAGGCGACGCGGATCGAGAGGGTGCCTCCCTGGTTGACCCTCCACAGGGTGGCGAACGATCCACCGGATCCCGTCTTCGCCGTAGCGATCGTCACCCAGCTCGTGCCGGCTTGCCGCTCGATCATGAGCGACTGGCCGGCGGCGGAGGAAGCGACGCTGCCCGTGAACCAGAGGCCGCCGCGCATCAGCGCCGCGCTCCGGGTGGAGAACGTGATGCCATTGCCGCTCACGGTCTTGGTCCCGACTCCGGCCGCCGCGGTGCTGCCTGGCTGGCCGGTCGTGCCCGGTGGCAGCCCTGCGCCGCCGGAGGCCGCGAGCGCGGTCGCGGGAGCGACGATCGCGCTGAGGAGCAGCGGGGCGAGGACACGGAGCTTGGCTGAACGACCCACAAAGCCTTTCAGTCGATTTCGGGGCTGCCTACGGGGTTAGCTGTCGGGCTCGCGCCTGTTCGGCGCTACGGTCCGGGGCGGGACCGATTCGCCCCTGCGGCCACGCGGGCCGCAAGTGGTTCCCCCGCCGATCGCGCGCGGACGCGCAATCGCTCGGCTGGAAGCGCGGCAGTATAAGGAACTTTGTGGACGGTTGGCGGGAGCGCTGTGGCAGCCCGCTACGGGTGGGGCAGCCGAGATACCGCGTTCCGCAGCGTTCTTGCGCTGACCGACAGCCCGATCTCGGCCAGCTCGGCCGCGGCCTGAACGATCGTCCCGACGAGCTCGGTCCCGGAAACGGGGGCGGGGCGGCGCGTTCGCGGCGCGGGCGGGCTCCCGGCCGGTTGCTTCGGTTGGCGGATCGACTCGGCTTGGGGCCGGCGGGAGCGCGGGGCGGGCTTGCGGCCCCCGGCTACGGGACCGGAGCGCGGGGCGGGCTTGCGGCCCCCGGCCCGGGGACTTTGTGCTGCGGTGGGCGCCGTACGGGCCTTGGCCGGGCTTCGCTTGGCGCTGCGGCGATGCGGCCTGGTCTTCGGCAGCGACCCGAGGATCTCCGAGGGCGGTTCCTCGCTCATCGCCGACATGATCGCGCAACAGGCGGTCCGCTGGCGGTTGCCCCACAGGCGACACCGGCGCCGTCACGCCCGCCATTCGTAACGAGAATCGAATTTGCGCCTAAATCGATCGACGCAACTTGAAACAAGTTGCCTCGTTCTACGTAATTGAAGTGCCGCAAAGTGCGGCGAGAGGTCGAGCGCGGGTCCGGCGAAGGGCCGGATTCTGATCGCGCTCCTTTGACTTCAAAAAATGAAGCACCTATACTGACCCGCATGTGCTTGAGTTGCGGGCGTGCGCCCTCAAGATGGCGCGTTCGCTACCAATCGAGCATCGTCGAGGCCAGGCCGTTGGTGCTAGGCGACGGAGACTAGAGAGCAGATGTCAGTAGCTGAACTGCAGGAACTCGAAGAGATCAAGGGACTGATGAATCGTGGCCAGCAGCTCGGCGTGCTCACGTACGCCGAGATCGCCGGTGCGGTTGCGGAGCTTGACCTCGATGAAGCAGACGTAGAGGAGCTGCACGGGTTCCTCGAGCGGGCGGAGATTGAGCTCGTCGAGGAGCTCGACCCGGCCATTGCGGCCGCGGACGTGGAGCGCGCGCCGGACAAGCGCGGGCGTCGCAAGCCGAAGACGACGCTCGACCTCAAGCCGGACATGACGACCGACTCCCTGCAGCTGTTCTTGAAGGACATCGGCAAAGTGCGGCTGCTGACCGCCCAGGAGGAGGTCGATCTGGCAAAGCGGATCGAGCGGGGTGACCTCGACGCGAAGCAGAAGATGGTCGAGTCCAATCTCCGTCTCGTCGTCTCGATTGCCAAGAACTACCGCAACCAGGGCCTGCCGTTCCTCGATCTGATCCAGGAGGGGACGCTGGGGCTCGTGCGCGCGGCGGAGAAGTTCGACTACCGCAAGGGCTTCAAGTTCTCCACCTACGCGACGTGGTGGATCCGTCAGGCAATTGCCCGTGCGCTTGCCGACAAGGCGCGCACGATCCGGATCCCCGTCCATGTCGTGGAGAAGCTCAACAAGATCGGCCGCGCCGAGCGCAAGCTCGTGACCGAGCTCGGCCGCGAGCCGACGGCGGAGGAGATCGCGGAGGTCACCGGGATCGAGCCCGAGGAAGTGGAGTCGATCAAGCGCTCGGCCCAAGCCCCCGTGTCGCTCGAGAAGCCGGTCGGCGACGAGGAGGAGTCCGAGTTCGGGCAGTTCATCGCCGACGAGCGGGCCGAGTCGCCCTACGAGCGGGCCGCCGAAATCCTCACCAAGGAGGCGCTGCGCGAGGCGCTCGAGAACCTGAGCTATCGCGAGCGGCGGGTTTTGGAGCTTCGCTACGGCCTCGGCGGCGAGCATCCGCGGACGCTCGATGAGGTGGGCCGGACGTTCAACGTCACGCGGGAACGGATCCGGCAGATCGAGAACCAGTCTTTGAAGAAGCTTCAGTCGCTGGCTGAGGCTCAAAAGCTTCGCGACGTCGCTTAGCCGGCTGCCAGCTAAGACGCGCGTGGGCCATCCACGGACGCGCGTCGCGTAAGAAGACGCGCGGACGTGGATGGCTCACGCGTGTCCAGAGCGTCTCAAGACCGGCGTAGCAGATGCCGATGAAGCGCCACAGATGTTCGACTTCGTTGAAGCGCTGCGCTATGTCGTTCGCAATGAGGGCTCGGATCTTCATCTGAAGGCTTTCTCGCGGCCGATTGCGCGAGTTCACGGCAAGCTCGGCCCGATCGAGGCCTATGAGCCGCTCGAGCCGCATGACACCGAGCATGCGTTGCAGGAGATGCTGATCGAGCATCGCGACAAGCTCGCGGAGTTCGATCGGGACCATGAGGTCGACTTCGCCTATGCGGTCGAGGGGCTCTCGCGCTTCCGCGTCAACGCCTTTCGCCAGCGCGGCCTGATCTCGATCGCAGCCCGTGTGATCCCCTACTCCGTCAGGACCGTCGATGAGCTCGGGCTACCGCCCGTGATCTCGACGCTCGCCGACGAGGAACGCGGCCTGATCCTGTTGACCGGGACGACCGGGTCCGGGAAGTCGACGACGCTGGCCGCGATGATCGACCAGATCAACGAAAGCAAGGCCCGACACATCGTCACCGTCGAGGATCCGATCGAGTACCTGCACGCGGATCGCAACTCGATCATCAACCAGCGCGAAGTGGGGATGGACACCGAA
Source organism: uncultured Actinomycetes bacterium (assembly GCA_963822725.1). Classification (GTDB taxonomy): domain Bacteria; phylum Actinomycetota; class Thermoleophilia; order Solirubrobacterales; family Solirubrobacteraceae; genus Palsa-465. The sequence goes on along the minus strand of CAWGIR010000004.1, from coordinate 1,328,293 downwards.
TCGTTCAAGCGCGCGATGCGGCGCGTCCTGCGCCAGGACCCCGATGTGATCCTGATCGGCGAGATGCGCGACGAGGAGACGGTCCGGACGGCGCTCTCAGCGGCCGAGACCGGTCACCTCGTGCTCTCCACGGTCCATACCCTCGACGCTCCCGAGAGCGTCAACCGGATCATCGACTTCTTCCCGCTGCACGAGCAGAGCCAGGCCCGCGCGATGCTCGCCGGGACGCTCAAGGGCGTCGTGTCGCAGCGCCTGGTTCGAACCGCCGACGGAGAGGGACGCGTGGCGGTGTGCGAGATCCTCCGGATGACGGGGCGGGCGCGGGACATGATCCTCGACCCCGAGGAAACTGGCCGGTTGCGCGAGGTGATCACCGAGGGCGAGTACTACGGGATGCAGACCTTCGATCAGGCCCTGCTGCATCACCACCAGGCCGGGCGGATCTCGATGGAGGATGCCCTTCGCGCGGCCACGAGCCCGCACGACTTCAAGCTGCTGGTCGCCTCCGAGGGACGGACGTCGACCTCGATGGACGACATGATCGAATCGAATGGAGCTTCGGCTGGGCCCGTGACGTTGAAGGCGTCCGGCTCGCCGCCACCCCCGCCGGTGCCGGTGGGCCCGGCCGGACCGCCCGTCTCCTCACCACCGCCGGGCGTACCGGCATAACAAGGGGCCGGCGACCCGGCGCTCCCATTACTTCAGTTCGTAAAGCCTTCGCTACAATCCGTGGAGATGGCGACGAATGACACTTGCCCGGTATGCCGTACGGCTGAGATCGTATGCGGCAAGTGGACCCTGCTGGTGATCCGTGACCTGGCAGAGGGCCGGTCGCGGTTCTGCGAGCTCGAGCGCTCGCTGCAGGGCATCAGCCCGCGCACGCTCTCGCTGCGCCTGCGCGCGCTGGAGGAGGAGGGGATCGTGGAGCGGCAGACCTTCCCGGAAGTTCCGCCTCGCGTGGAATACGCGCTGACCGAGAAGGGGCGCGCGCTCGCGCCGCTGATCGAGGACATGCGTACCTACGGCCGCGAGTGGCTGTGCGGCGAGGAGGAGGCCGAGGTCTCCGACCAGCGCGAGCCGGCGATCGCCGCCGTCTGAGCGAGCCGTTGCGAATCGCGGTCGCGGCCGACGAGCTGACAGGCGTCGCGGAGGCACTGCCCGAGGAGCTTCGCCGCCGCGGTCACGAGCCGATTCTGCACGGCGCGTACGCCGATGGGGAGCGGCCCGACTGGGCCTGGGCGAGTGAGATCGCCGCTCGGGACGTGGCCGAGGGCCGAGCCGACCAGGCCGTTGTCGCCTGCTGGACGGGAACCGGCGCGTCGATGGCGGCCAACAAGGTTCCGGGGGTACGCGCCGCATTGTGTGCGGACGCGCAGACGGCGGAAGGCGCCCGCAAATGGAACGACGCCAACGTGCTGGCGCTCAGCCTGAGGCTCGTCTCCGCGGCGGCTCTGGAGGAGATCCTCGATGCTTGGTTCGCGGGCCGGCCGAGCTCCGAGCGCGACGACGTTGACAATGTCGCGCACCTCGCAGAGCTCGAGCGTTCTGCAACCTAGCGCCCACCGGGCAGGACCGCCCGGACTGAGCGCGAAACCGCGGACGTGCGCAACAGCACTCTGCACGCGACGCTCGAAGGCTTCACCACCGATGCGGCCGGCCAGCTGGCCGCCGTGACCGCGGGCGGCGCCGAAGTTCCGTTCGAGCTGACCGAAGAGCGTGGCGGGCGCGCCCGCCTGTACTGCTACCGGCCGCTGGTCGACGAATTCATCCACGACCAGCTGGGCATGCTGACGGCCTTACCGACATACGCCCCCGCGGCACGAGCACTCGCCGAGGTCGAGGGGGTATCCGCATACCTCGAGCTGCGGGGCGAGCGACGGATCGCCAGCGAGCCCCGCGAGCGAGCCGACGCGGCGCTTGGCCTGTTTCTGTCCGCGGTGTTCGAAGAGCGCAGCCAGTTCGGGTTCGATGCGCGCCGGTTCGAGACCGCCTACGCCGAACTGGAGCGGACGCTGTACGAGGGGCGATGCCTCAGCACCGTGATCGCGCCGGTGCTCGGGGTGGCGCTCGATCCTGAGACGAGCGAGCTGGCGCTCGGTGACGGGTTGTCGTTGGTATCGGGAGAAACGGTGCGCGATGCCCCGCCGGACGCCGTCTGGGGGGAGAGCGAGGAGCCTCATGTGCTCGCGGTTCTGTCGATCGTGCAGGAGCGCGCGGTCCGGCCGCCGGTGGCGGTCGCCAGGAGCCGCTTTCGGCGGATTCTGACCGCGCTCAGGCTGTTCGAGCGTGGCGGCTATGCGCTTGGGCCGATTGCCTGGACGCGTTCGGACAGCGGGCCCTGGCGGACGGTTCCGCTCGGCGGCGGCGGTCGCCCGCGCCTGAGCACGACGATCCCGGCGGCTCAGGAGGACGAGCTGCGGGGGTTCTTCAACCTGATCTCCAAGCGCGCCCCTTCGAGCGGTGAGCTCAGCTGGGCGTTGGCACGATTCGAGATGGGGTGCGAGCGACTAGCGCCGTTCGAGGCCTTGACCGACTACCTGCTCGCCCTACGCGCCCTGCTCGAGCCCGAAGGTCCGCAGAGCGGCCGGCTTGCCCAGCGTCTGTCCGCCATCTGTGCCAGGCCGGATGAGCGGGTAGAGCTAGCGGAGCGAGTTGCCCATGCGATCTCGCTCGAGCGGGCCGTGATCGCGGGGCTCGCGCCCGCGGAGACCGACCCCGCCCACCCCGTCGACGCGCTCGTCGACGAGCTGTCCGAGAACCTGCGGGCGCTGCTCCGCGACGTGGTCTGCGGCCACCTCGACATCGACGTGCGAGCGGTTGCGGACGACCTGCTAGACGAGGCTGTCGCGGCGGAGGTCTAGCGCGACTGGGAGCGGCCGCGGCCTTTTCTCGGCGACTCCGACCGAGGGGGGTACTGTCGGCGCTCCTCGTCCGTCATCTGACGGATCACGAGCGCACCACTCTCGACCTGCTCGCGAACATGCTCGAGCTTGGCCTGACGCTTCTCCTCCGCCCGGTCACGGGCGCTCTTAGCCGGTGCCACCGCCATTCACCGTAGCACTCGCTCAGGCGGAAATTCGACGGCACCGGGCACGAAGCGACATCGAGCCCGGTTGCCTGTAGCGTTGCCGTCGAGCACTCCATGCCATCCACCACCGAGATCACGGTCGTCGGCGGCGACCGCTACCGCGTCGAAGGGGACGCCAAGGACATCGAGCGAATGATCCTCGACGCGGCTCGCGGGTCGATCATGGAGCTGGCGTGGATGGTCGACGCCGAGACGGGTATGCGCCTCGGGGTCAATCCGGAGTGCGTGGTGCTGCTTCGAGCTCTGGACTCCTAGGCGGCTGCTTTCGAGCTTCCTTGCGGGCCCGCTTTTCAATCCGGCGCTCGCGAAGCCTCGCTTCGCGGTTGAGCTTCGCCGCGGTTGTCTTCCTCTTGCCGCGTGAGGCCATGCCGGCTTAGATCACCTGCACGTTCGCCGCCGCCGGACCCTTGGGTCCCTGCTCGGCGTCGTAGCTCACCTTCGCGCCCTCGGCCAGCGACCTGAAGCCGTCGCCCTGGATTGCGCTGTGATGGACGAAAAGGTCCTTGCCCGAGTCATCGGGCGTGATGAAGCCGAAGCCCTTGTCGTCACTGAACCATTTGACGGTTCCTGTTGCCATGTTGCTTCCCTCCGGGATATGTGCACTGCGAACACGGAGGACGCTGCAAGGCAACGACTACGGTGACGCGGTAACACCAGTACGGCCGAGCGACTGCTCGACTTGAATCGCAGTCTAGCGCCGTCTGCAGACTTCTTACGCCCGGTTTAGGCCTGATCGGGTACGGTGAGTGGTGGGGGGCGTGTCCCGTCGGCCAAAAATCGTGTGGCGGGGCGGGCCTCGAAGGGTAAAACGTGCCCGTGGCCGTCGAAGGACGGCATACGGGGACGGCGTACCAGGAACAGCGATCTTCTGCATTGGAGCAGCCAATGTCCTCTCCATCGACCCGTCCACCCGGGCCCAATGACCTTGCGGCCTACGCCCGTCCCCGCCTGGGACGCAGCTTGTTCGACGTCGCCACGTCGGTCCTGCCGTACCTGGCGCTATCGGTCCTCATCTACCTGGCGCTGGGCGAATCGGATCTCCTGGCGCTTGCGCTTGCCGTCCCATGCGCCGGATTCCTCGTGCGCACGTTCGTCGTATTTCACGACTGCGCCCATGGTTCGCTGCTGCCCTCGAAGAAGGCCAACGGTTGGCTGGGCAGCATTCTGGGGTTGTTCGTCTTGTCCCCGTTCAGCCGGTGGCGCCACGACCACGCGATTCACCATGCGACCTCCGGGGACCTCGAGCGGCGGGGCGTCGGCGACATCCTGACGCTGACCGTCGCCGAATACGGGACGCGAACGTGGCGCGGCCGCCTTGCTTACCGCGTGATCCGAAACCCCCTGTTCATGTTCGGGCTGGGACCGGTGATCGCGATGATGGTGGGGCCGCGGATCCCGACCCGCTCGCAGCGCCCGCGGCTGCGGCACAGCGTGATCTGGACCGATCTCGTGCTGGTCGCGATCGTCGTCGGCCTGTGCTGGCTAATCGGCTGGCAGGCTTTTCTGCTCGTGTGGGCTCCCTCTGCGATGCTCGCCGGCTCCGTCGGCATCTGGCTGTTCTACGTCCAGCACCAGTTCGAGGACGCCTATTGGCAGAGCCCCGGCGACTGGAGCTACAGCGACGCCGCGCTCCAGGGCAGCTCCTACCTCAAGCTCCCGAAGCTGCTGCAGTTCTTCACCGGGAACATCGGCCTGCACCACATCCATCATCTGAACGCGCGGATTCCCAACTACAACCTTCAGCGCGCCCACGACGAGAACCCGGTCTTCCAGCAGGTCCCGGTGCTGTCGCTGTGGCAGGCGATGCAGACCGTGCGGCTCAAGCTCTGGGACGAGGACAGACACAGGCTCGTGACGTTCGCGCAGGCCCGCAGCGCTGCCACCTGACCAGATCGCGAGCCTGGCCTCGTCGTGATCCGGGGCCGCTTGGGATGCGAAGCTACGGCGCGTGTTCCACGTAGAGCTGCGCCGGTTCCCGCATGTCGCGCGGGCGTTCAACCTGAGTTCGCACGAGCTGGATGAACGAATCCTGCTGCCGTTCGCGCGAGGCGCGTCGGTCGAGCTGGACGACCGCCGGTGGGCCGCTGAGAAGACCCGGTTGACGATCTACGAGGGCCCGGCGGTTGCGCCCGAGGACCGCGGGATGGGGCGGGGGTGGTCACTGGTCACACGCGACGGCGAGGACGTGACCGCCACGCGGCTGGAGGCCGCGCGCGGGAGCGTGCGGGACGCGAGCGCGGAGGGGGCTCTCCCCGGGCTGAAACAGGAGCTGCTCGCGGCCGTGCGCACCGAGCCGATCGCCCTGTCAGCGGTGGTCGCGCTGGCAGAGCACCGTCTTCCGGGCCGACGGGCGAGCCAGTCCCTGGCGCTAGCCGAGCAGGCGGTATGGGAGCTGCTGCACGCGGGAGAGCTGACGCTACGGCGTGGGGACGAGGCCGTCGCGGCGGAGCAGTGGGAATCGGCGCTGCTCACCTGGGAGCCGTGGCGCGATCCCGGAGCGCTCCGCGTTCACGCCACCACCTCGGCGATCAGCCGCTCCCGCTCGGCCTCTGAGGCGAACAGGTAACGCTGCACCCGGGCAAGCCCCTCGAAGTCGTGCACGTCGTCGTCCAGCTGGGGAATCAGCAGCAGCGGCTCACCGGCGAGCTCCGAGCGCAGCCGGGCGATGTTGTGCTCGTCCCGCCGGGCGAGGACGTGGTAGTCGTGGAAGTTCTGCGCCACCGTCGCGGCCAGCTCGGGACCGATCGCCTCGCGCAGGGCGGCGTCAAGGTGATCGGGCTCGGAGTCGCCGAGCATGTCGTGGTGAACCCGGTTGACGATCACGCCCGCGAACGGCAACCCGCCCCGCTCGAGCGTACGCCGGAACCAGATCGCCTCGTCGATCGGCTCGCGCTGCGCCGAGGTGATGAGCACGAACGCCGTGCTCGGATCCTTGAGCATCTGCTCGACCTGGGCGGCGCGGCGGCTGAAGTCCTCGGTCATGCCACCGAGCAGACCGAAGAACGTAGAGAGATCGCTCAACAGGTCAACCCCCGTCACCCGGCGGAGCGCCGCCAGCAGCGGCGCCACGCCACGGCCGAGGACGCGCATCCCGAATCCCGTCGAGCCCATGAACGCCTTCAGCGTCCGACCCTCGAGAAATGACGTGAGCCGCCCCGGAGCGTCCAGGAAATCGAGTGCGTTGCGCGATGGAGGCGTGTCCAGCACGAGCAGGTCGAATTCTCCCTCGCGGTCCAGGTCGTACAGCTTTGCGATCGCGGTGAACTCCTGTGACCCGGAAACGGCGGTTGAGAGCTCGCGGTAGACGCGGTTGGCCTTGATCTCGGCGGCCCGGTTTGCGTCGGGCGCAATCCGCTCGATCAACTCGTCGAAGGTCCGCTTGGGGTCGAGCATCATCGCCCACAACTCGCCCTGGAGCTCCACTCCGCCGGCGGCGAGCCGACCGGGGTCGACGCGATGCGGTTCGTTGTGCAGCTGCTCGAGCCCCAGCGCGTTCGCCAGCCGCTTGGCCGGGTCGATCGTGACGACGGCCACCTTGGCGCCGCGCGAGGCCATTCCGAGTGCGATCGCCGCCGAGGTTGTCGTCTTTCCGACCCCGCCCGAGCCCGCGCAAACGCATACGCGCCTGCCCTCCAGCACCTCTGCCACGCTCACAGCGAGGCCTCGAGAGCGTCGGCCAGCAGGTCGAGCTCCCGCTGGCCCAACTCGTCGGCGAATACGAACGGGAGCTGCACGACGCGGCCGTTCATGTTGAGGCCATCGGACAGTCGCGCCAGCTGCCCACGCTGGGTCTCGCCGCGTGCGTGCTCGGAGAGAGCGGCCCGCAGCGCCCCGCGTGTCGGCTGCGAGGGTCGGTCACCGAGGGCCTGTTCCAGTCGCTCGACGTCCCCCTCGGCGAACCGCGATGGATAGACGGAGTTGACGATCACGGCATCCAGTCCCAGCTGGTCACGCTGGAGCGCCTCGCGCAGCGAAAGCGTCTCGTTCACGGGCATCTCCTCCGGCGTGGACACGGCCACCACGGCGGTGAAGCTGCGATCGGCGATCGTGTCGGCGATCGTCCGTCCCTGGTGCGCGATCGGGCCGACCCTGGCGATGTCGGCAAACGTCCGCGGCGTGCGCAGGATGCCGACGCCGTGCCCGGTGGCAGGCGCGTCCACGACGACCAGGTCGTACGGCGCCGCGCCGCGAGTTCTGCGCTCCAGCTGCGCCAGCTCCCACACCTTGCCGATGCTGAGCAGCTCGCGCATCCCCGGCGTGGCCATCGCGAATGCGTGAAACAGCCTGCTCGAGCCGAGCGCGGGTCCGAGCGGGCCAGTCTTGACGCGGAGGTACTCCTCCATCGCGTGCTGGGGGTCGATCGAGATCGTGAACAGCCCGGGGACGAGCTCGACTTCCTTGAAGTGCTCACCGTGGTGGTCGAACGCGGCCTGCACCCGCTCCTGGCTCTGAAGCTCGGCGACGATCGTGCGCAGCCCTCGCCTCGCAGCCACGAGCCCGAGCGCGATCGCCACCGTCGACTTGCCGACCCCGCCCTTGCCGGTGACGAAGATCAGGCGATGCTCGAGTAGCCCTTGCACGGCGGCTAACTGTATTAAGCCGTTGAATGCGGAGGAATTCCCCTCGCGCGTGCGAATAGAGGCGCGTATGGAGTTCCTCGACGCCGGGAGTCATCCGTGAGCGCCACCTGCAAGGTCATCGTCTTCGCGAACCAGAAGGGCGGCGTCGCCAAGACGACGACCACCCTGAACCTAGCCGTGGCCTTCGCGGAGGAGGGCCACCGCGTCCTGTGCATCGACATGGATCCACAGGGCAATCTGACCATGTCCCAGGGGATCGACCCGGACACGCTCGAGCGCTCGATGTACGACGTGCTCGTCCATCACGTTCCGATCAAGGATGTGATCGAGCACCGCGAGGTGGACATCGCCTGCGCCTCGATCGACCTGGCCGGCGCGGAGATCGCGATGTCGACGATGATCGGCCGCGAGCGTTCGCTGGAGAAGGCGATCAAGGAGATCGAGTCCGACTACGACTTCGTCTTCATCGACACGCCCCCGAGCCTCGGCCTGCTGACGATCAACGCGCTTACGGCGGCGGACAAGGTGATCGTCCCCGTGCAGTGCGAATATCTGTCGATGCGCGGCCTGATCCAGCTTCAGAACACGCTCTCGATGATCCGCGAGAACCTCAACCCGGACGTCGACATCGAGGGGATCCTGCCGACGCTCGTCGACACCCGGACGCTCCACGCCAAGGAGGCGATCGAGCTGCTGGAGGAGAACTTCGGCGACCGGGTTTTTGCATCCCGGATCCGTAAGACGATACGTTTCGCGGAGGCACCGGTAAAGGGCATGTCGGTGCTGAAATACGATCCGGACGGTCTGGCCGCCCATGCCTACAGGCAGCTCGCGAAGGAGGTCCTCTCAAATGCCAAACGGTAAGCGCGCGAGCATGCGCGAGGGTCCGCTCGCGGCCCTGTTCCGCAAGACCGCAGAGGACCAGCCCGCTCAGGAGGGAGAGGAGCAGCGCTCGCTGCCCCTGGCCGATGAGGCTCCTGCCCCCGAGCCGCCCGCGGAGCCCGCGGCGCCGCCGGTCGCGGAGCCTCCGGAGCCGGTGCACGTGCCCTCGCCTCAGGAGCGGCTGCGCCACGCCTTCTCGGCCGACATCCCGGAGAACGTGCTCGATCGCCCCAGTGGGCGCCCCCCGGCCCAGCCCGAGGAACGCGACGTGTTCGCGCGGCCCGAGCGTTCGGCGGCCGCGTTCGCAGAGGTGCCCGTCCAGCCCACCGGCCAGCCGGTGTTGCGCGTGGTCGGCGTCGGCGGTGCCGGCGTCAACGCGGTCAACAGGATGGTCGAGGCCGAGATCGAGGGCGTGGAGTTCCTGGCCGTCAACACCGACCTGCAGTCGCTGCAGACCTGTGCTGCGCACGACACCCTGCACATCGGCGGCAGCGTCACCCGCGGGCTCGGGTCCGGGTCGGACCCGGAGCTCGGCCGCGAGGCTGCGAGGCAGGAATACGACCGGATCAAGGCGATGCTCCGCGGCTCGGACATGGTGTTCATCGCCGCGGGGGCCGGCGGCGGCACCGGCACGGGCGCAGCGCCGATCGTGGCCGAGATCGCCCGTGAGCTCGGCGCGCTGACGGTCGGGATCGTGACCCGCCCATTCCAGTTCGAGGGGACGCGCCGCCGCGACCAGGCGGAGGCTGGGATCGCAGCGCTGGCCGCCGAGGTCGACACCTTGATCGTCGTGCCGAACAACCGGCTGCTGTCGGTGCTTGACAAGAACACTTCGATGGTCGATGCCTTCCGCGTCGCCGATGACGTGCTGCGACAGGGCGTCCAGGGCATCTCCGACCTGGTCACCCTTCCGGGCCTGATCAACCTCGACTTCGCCGACGTGCGGACGATCATGTCCGGCGCCGGTCCCGCGCTGCTCGGTATCGGGATGGGCACGGGAGAGCGCCGGTCGCTGGACGCCGCCGAGCAGGCGGTCGCCTCGCCGCTGCTCGAGACGAGCATGGACGGCGCGCATTCGATCCTGCTCTCGATCACCGGCGGGCCGGACCTCTCGCTCTGGGAGGTGAACGAGTGCGCGAAGGCGGTCGCCGAAGCGGCGCACCCGGATGCCAACATCATCTTCGGCGCGATGATCGACGACAAGCTCGAGGACCAGGTCTGGGTGACGGTGGTCGCCACCGGATACGGCGAGCGTCGCACCAGACAGCAGGACGAGAGCCGGCTGGGAGTCCGCAACGGACACGCCACCGAGGATCGGGCTCTCCTGCGCGAGCCGCGCGGCGAGCCGCGCGTGAGCAGGGTGCGCGAGCGTCCGGCGCGCGGCGATCTCGACGTCCCGGAATTCATCCCCAGGCGCTAGACCGGGCAAGGGTGCGGTGAGCGCCCAGCTCGGGGTCATCGCCGCCGGCCATCCCCTGACCGCGCGGGCAGGTGCCGACGTCCTGCGGGACGGCGGCAACGCCGTGGACGCGGCGCTCGGAGCGATGCTGACCTCGTTCGCGTGCGAGCCGCTGCTGACCGGGCTCGGAGCCGGCGGCTACATGCTCGTGGCGGCCCCCGGCGAGGACCCGACGCTGCTCGACTTCTTCGTCGAGGCACCGGGGCGGGGGGCAGGCCCCACGGAGCGAGCCGAGCTGATCCCGATCAGCGTGTCGTTCGGTGACGCGATTCAGGTGTTCAACATCGGGGCGGCGTCGGTTGGGTCGTTCGGCGTCCCAGCCGGAGTCTGCGAGGCGGCCCGCCGATTCGGGCAGGTGCCGCTCGAAGAGCTCGCGCGACCCGCCGCCAAGCTTGCGCGGGACGGCGTGGAGCTGAACCCCGAGCAGGCGTACGTGTTCGAGATCCTCGGCGACATCGTCACCTCCACGCCGGAGGCCGCGGCCCTGTTTGCGGGGGAGGGCCATGTGCCGCGCAGCGGGGACACCGTTCGCCAGCCGGAGCTCGCCGAGGCGCTCGAGCGACTGGCGGCCGAGGGCGCCGAGCCCTTCTACAGCGGCGACATCGCTGCCTCGATCGTGGCGTGGGTATCCCAGCGTGGCGGCACGCTGACCGCGGAGGACCTACGGGCCTATGAGGTCGTCGATCGCGCCCCGGTCCGGGTGCCGTACCGGGGTCGCGTGGTGCTCACCAATCCGCCTCCCTCCGCCGGCGGGATCCTGATCGCGCACGCGCTGGCCGCCCTGGATCACGACGCCGAGCCGCCCGGAGTGGAGCGGATCGTTGAAGTGATGGAGGAGACTCAGGCGGCGCGGACGCCCGAGTTCCTCGCGGGACTCGACGACCCGGAATATGTGGCCCGCTTCCTGGGGGCCGGCGGACCGCTCGGATCGACCACCCACATCGCCGTCATGGATGGCCTCGGCGGAGCCTGCTCCGTCACGTGCTCAAACGGGTCCTGCTCAGGGGTCGTCGTGCCGGGTACGGGGGTGCACCTGAACAACATGCTCGGCGAGCAGGACCTCAATCCGCTCGGCTTTCACCGCCATCCTCCGGGGCGCAGGCTGCCGAGCATGATGGCGCCGACGATCGTGGTGCGCGATTCGGAGCCCGAGCTGGTGCTCGGAAGCGCGGGCTCCAACAGGATTCGCTCGGCGATCCTCGAGACGATCATCCGCGTGACCGACGAGGGAATGCCTGCCTCTGACGCGGTCGAGGCCCCGCGCGTCCACTTCGAGGACGGCGTCGTGTACGCGGAGCCGGGAATCGATACGACCGCGATCGAGTCGGCCGGCCGGGCGATCAGCCGCTTCCGGGCCCGCAACCTCTTCTTTGGTGGCGTCCAGGCGGTGGCCCGGGATCGGGCAGGCACCCTGTCCGGGGGAGGGGACCCGCGGCGGGGCGGCGCGGCGATCGTGGTCGGCGGTCCGGGCGATCCGCGCGGTTGAGGGGGGCCCGGCGAGCGGGGCGATCCGGACGGTCCGGACGGTTGACGGGACCGGAGGCGAGGGAGATAATCGCGCCGAGGTCCGATAAGGAGGCTGGAGATGGCGTGGAAGCTTGCGGGGTCATATTTCGAGACGTGTTCGTGCGATGTCGTGTGTCCGTGTACGGCATCGTTGGCTTTCGGCGCCACCCATGACCGCTGCCGGGTGACGCTCGTCTTCCATGTCAAGGAGGGCGAAGTCGACGGCACCGACGTCAGCGGCCTCACCGTCGCGGCCGTGGCCGACTCCCCCAAGGTGATGAGCGAGGGCAACTGGCGGCTCGGCGTGTTCATCGACGCGGCGGCGTCCGACGAGCAGGCCGAGAAGCTCGGCGCCGTGTTCTCCGGGTCGCTGGGCGGGCCGATGGAGGCCCTCGGGCCGCTGATCGGCGAGAACCTCGGAGTCGAGCGGGCGCCGATCGAAGTGAGTGAGGACGGCCTGCGCCATTCGGTCCGGATCGGGGACGCGGTCGATTTCGAGATCGAGGACGTGGTCCCGTTCGGCGTCGAGAGCGGGGAGCCCGCGAGGCTCAGCGGCATCTTCCATCCGGCGGGCTCCGAACTCAATGTCTCTCACGCGATCCGGTCGAAGATCGACGCGTTCGGGATCCAGTACGACGCCAAGGCGGCGTTCTCGACATCCCAATTCTCGTGGGCGGCCTGACGCTGGCCGCGGCGGGAACCCGTCGGACCGTCCACCAGCATGAAGAGCGTGCCGAGCTCGGCCAGGCGTTCGGCGCCGCGCGGTCGCAGCTAGCGCTGGTTTCGCTGCTGCTCGCGCTGGCGGGCGTGGCCTGGTGGTCGACGGCGGATCGAATGGCGGGGATGGATGCCGGCCCCGGGACCGATCTCGGCGCGCTGGGCTGGTTCCTGGGGGTGTGGGTGGTGATGATGGCCGCGATGATGCTGCCGTCGCTGGCGCCGACTGTGGCGCTGTATGCGCGGATGACGCGCCGGCACGTCGTGGACCGCTCGCTGTTGTTCTCCGCCGGCTACCTGATGGTCTGGGGAGGAGCGGGTCTGATCGCCTATGGACTGTTCAGGCTCGGCAGCACCGCGTTCGGCGGAGATCTGGCCTGGCACCAGGGCGGACGCTGGTTCGCGGGCGGCGTGCTCGCGCTCGCGGCGGTGTACGAGCTCACGCCCCTGAAGGACGTCTGCCTGGCGCAATGCAGGAGCCCGCTGGGCTTCCTCCTCGGCACCTGGCGGGACGGGCGCGCGGGGGCGCTTCAGATGGGCTGCAAGCATGCAGCGTGGTGTGTCGGCTGCTGCTGGGCGCTGATGGCTGCCCTGTTCGCACTGGGGGTCATGAGCCTCACCTGGACGGCGTTCGTGGGAGCGCTGATCGCGGTCGAGAAGCTGCTTCCGTGGCGGCGCTTGTCCAGGTTGGGAACGGCGGCCCTGCTCCTGGCACTGGCGATCTCCGTCGTGGCGGCGGCGAACGATGTACCAGGGCTGGTCGTCCCTGGCAGCCATGGCGCGATGCACGCGATGCAGTCGATGCACGGCATGCGTTAGGGCCTCGTCACCAGGGCCCGTCAGGCCCGCGTAAATCCGAGGATCAGCTGCGCGGTCTCGAGCGGGACATCGAGTTGCGGACAGTGCCCGACGCCCTCGAGCTCGACCCAATCGGCCGTCGGTAGCCATTCGCGCCGGTAACGGGCGGCGCCCGAGGGCCAGGGGAGGATCCTGTCGGCCGTCCCCCATACGATGCGGACCGGGCAGGTGATCCGCTCCGCGTCGAGCGTCCAGGAGTCCGGACGGGCCCCATGGGCCATCAACGCCGGGGCCTCGCAGCTGCCGGCGCCGACGATCTGGTGTGCGAGCAGTTCGGCCGGGATGTGTTCAAAGCGCTCGGTGGTGAACATCGTCGCGCGCCGTCTGCCTGCTTCGGTCGACACGATCTGGTGTGCGTGAGGGATGGCTGCCTTGAGCAGCTCCTGCGCCGTGCGGAAGTAGTCAAAGATCTGCGCCTGGAGTGGGTCGCCCACAGCCCACCCTCCGGCCGGGTTCAGCGCGACGACCGACCGGGCGCGCCCGCGCGCGGCGAGCTGAAGCGCGAGGTAACCGCCTAACGAATTGCCGACCAGGTGCGCCGTGTCGAAGCCGGCGTCGTCCATTGCCCGCTCGGCGGCGTCCGCAAGCGCGTGGTCGCTCGCGTCGCCATCCAGGGATGGGCCGCCGGCGTGTCCCGCCAGCGCGGGAGCGAGCACGTCATGCTCACGCTCGAGGGCCGGCAGCACCAGCTCCCAGGTACGCCACGTGTCGGTGAAGCCGTGCAGGCACACCATCGGCGAACCGGCGCCACCGCGATGCGAGGGGGTGAACCTCGAAGCCACCGTGCCGAGCGTAGCCTTCCCTGCCGTGTCCAGGGTCCGCCTCGCGCTCCTGCTCGCCTGCGTCAGCTCCGTCCTAGCCGGATGCTTCGACGTGCAATCCCCCGATCTGTTTGCGCTCACCCGCACGGGAAGCGGCGGCCGGCTCAAGCTGCTGGTCAACGATGGCGGCACCATTCGCTGCAACGGCGGCGCCGCCAAGCCTTTGCCCGACAAGCTCCTGCTGCAAGCGCGAGACCTGGCGACGATGCTCGACAACGACGCCAAGCGAGGGTTGCGGATCCTGCCCGGGGCGAACAGCGTCGCTACGTACTCGATCAAGCTCCAGCACGGGACGATCTCGTTCCCGGACACGGCTGCGCGAAGGCATTCGGAGCTTGCCCAGGCGGAGCTGTTTGCGGTCCAGGCGGCGCAGGGGCCATGCGGGCTGAACGGATGACCCTTGGTGGTCGCCGACCACTTAGGCTCTCGTTAGCCGGTCGGGTAGCCTGCCGCGCTCGTGCTCGCACTTGCGCTCACACATGGCTTCGATGCGTTCCGGGCGATCGTGCTCGGTGCGCTGCAGGGAGTTTCGGAGCTGTTCCCGATCTCGAGCCTGGGCCACACCGTCCTGTTCCCGAAGCTGTTCGGGTGGACGGACCTGGTCAAGTACCAGTCAAGCTCGAGCGAGAATGCGTGGCTGGCGTTCATCGTGATGCTCCACGTCGGCAGTGCGATCGGCCTCCTGATCTACTTCTGGCGGGATTGGATCGCGATCATCAGGGCGGGGTTGAGGACGCTTGTCAAGCGGCGAATCGAGACCTCCACCGAGCGGCTCGCGTGGCTGATCCTGATCGCTTGCATCCCGACCGGAATCCTCGGAGTCCTGCTCGAGCACGTCGCTCGGACAGCGACGGCGAAGCCCGAGGTCGCCGCGGTCTTCTTGGTCGTCAACGGCTTCATCCTGTTCGGGGCCGAGCGGCTGCGCCGGCGGGCGGAGGTTCGGGAGCTGGCGCGCAGCGAAGGGGAGAACCCCGAGGGCGGGCGCAAGCTCGAGACCCTGGAATATCCGGAGGCGGTCGGCATCGGCTTCGCGCAGTCGGCGGGGCTGATCGCGGGCATCAGCCGTGACGGAATGTGCATGGCCGGCGGACTGCTGCGGGGCCTCGACAATGCGGACGCCGCACGGTTCGGCTTCCTGCTCGCGACCCCCATCATCCTGGCCGCGGGCGTGTTCAAGCTGAGCGACCTGACGGGTCCCAACGGCGCCGGGATCCGGGGCTACGCGGTGCTCGCCGCCGCCGTCGCGGCGGTCGTGGCGGTGTTCACCGTCCACTTCCTGACGCGCTACTTCCGCCGCGGGAACCTGAACCCGTTCGCCGCCTACTGCGTCCTGTTCGGAGCCGCGATGGTCGTCTACAACGCGTAGCGGGGTCGTCCCCTTCAGGCCCCGAAGCGGACCTTGCCGTTCGACTGTGCTCGCTCTTGTGCCTTGTCCACCAGGTCGAGCCGCTTCATCGCAGCCTTGAATAAACGCGTGACCAAGCGGAGGCGTGCGTTCTCCGAGCGCAGGTCCAGGAGGCCCTGCTTTGCGTCGAGGCCGAAGTCGACGGTCGCGGCCATCGCGTACGCGCCCATCTCCGCCAGCTCCTGCTCGTCGGGATCGCGGTCGGTCGCCCGCTTGACGAGCTCGGCATACGCCTCGCGTGCGCTGTCCAGGACGGTCGCGTCCATTCCTTCGCTGCGGTCCTCGACGAACTCGATCACGCCCGCGGGAAATGGAAGGTGCGACTGGCGCTCGAGGACGCGAAACGGGCGCGTGCCGCGAACCAGGATGTTCATGCTCCCGTCCTCCATCCGCTCCAGCACCCGCTCGATGTTGGCTGCGCAGCCGACCTGACGCAGCCCGTCGTCTGACAGCCACACGATCCCGAACTCCCGCTCCTGCTCGAGGCACTCGTTCATCATCGTCTTGTAGCGCTGCTCGAAGATGTGGAGCGGGATCAGCTCTCCCGGAAGCGCGACGATCCCGAGCGGGAACAGAGGGAACTCGCTGTCAGGCATCTTGCCTTGAGTCTATTACCCGCGTCGGCGGGGCCGGCGGTTATGCCTTGCGCGCGCTCAGCAGCAGGTTGTAGAAGATCGCCGCCGGGAGACGGGACTCGAGCACCTGCTCGTCGAGCCGTTGCAGGAAGAGGTAGCCGTTGTACGCGTACCGTCGCCACAGCATCGGCACGCCGGCCGGGTCGGCGCTCGCCTCCAGGGCGCGGTTGAACCAGCCGAACCAGTTCGCCACGAGCTCCTCGCCCCGCACCGTGACGTCGTCGAACTTCGCCTGACGCGCATACCGGCCGAGGTCATCGGGCGAGAACGCGTGGATGTCGACCACGCTCTCGAGCGCATGGTCCGTCGTCCCTGGTTCGTCTCCGGCGCCGTGGCGGGCGGGCGAGACGCCCAGCAGAGCTCTCCACGCCGGCGCGAGCGCGTTCGCACCGCGTTTGGGGACCGACGCCAGCCGGTCGCCGACTCGCGACGGCTCGCCGGCGAAGGCGATCCGTCCCCCTGGGCGCAGCACGCGATGGAACTCCGCGAACGCCCGGCGGAGATCCGGCAGGTGGTGAAGAACGGCGTGTCCCAGCACCAGGTCAAAGCTCTCGCCTGCGAACGGCAGCGATTCGGCGTCGGCCCGGGCTGCCTTCACCTCGAGGCCAAGCCGCTCGGCGTTGTCGGCCAGGGTCGCGACCATGCCCGGGGATATATCGGTGCAGGTGGCCTCGCCGACGACTCCCGCTTGGATCAGGTTGAGGCTGAAGTAGCCCGTCCCGGCTCCGATTTCAAGGGAGCGCTCGTAGCCTCGGTCGAGCTCGTCGCCAAGCAGCTTGCGGAGCTTGCCGACCACCTGAGACTGACCCACTGGCCCGAAGTCGATCCCCCACTTCGAGTCGTAGCTCTGCGCGGCCACGTCGTGGTAGCGCGTGTTGACATCGCGAATCTCATCCGCGGTGCGGAGCGCATCCATTGCCGGCCTGACTCTACCCTGTCGCACGGCGCCAATGAACGTCCACGTTCAGCAGAACCAGCCCGCTGGTGTGCCGCCGCTCGAGCTGACCGGCGAGCGCACGCTGCCAGACGTTCCGGCCGAGAACTACTGGTATCGACGGCATCTTGCCGTGTACGAGTGGATCGCCGCGCGGGTCACCGGGCTCCGGGTGATCGACATGGCGTGCGGCGAGGGGTACGGGGCGGAGGTGCTGGCACGCTCGGCCGCCTCGGTCGTCGGTGTGGATGGGAACCCCGAGGCGTTCGAGCACGCGCGGCTGCGGTACGTACGCGAGAACCTCCGGTTCGATCGCGGCGTGGTCGAGATCTACGGAGAGCGGCGCGCGTTTGACGCCGTCGTGTTGCTCCAGACGATCGAGCACCTGCTCGATCCGGCGGCGGCACTCGACCACTTCCGCCGGCTGCTGGCGCCCGGCGGGACGGTCTACGTCTCGACTCCGAACGTGCTCACGCTCGCGCCCTCCGGCGCGGAGCGATCCGACAACCCCTGGCACCTGCGCGAGTACCGCCATCAGGAGTTCCGGGAGCTGGCCGAGTCGGTGTTCGGGTCCGTCGAGCTGCTGGGGCTGTTCCACGCCCGCAAGCTGCGGGCGCACGCGGTGGCGCTGCGGCTCGGCTGGGACGCGATCCACCGGCGGCTGGGCGTGACAAAGGCGTTCTACGACCGCTTCACGCCGTCGATCGCATCGAGCGATTTTGTGCTGCGGCCACGCGGGCTCGATCGGGCCCTGGACTTCGTAGCCGTCTGCCGGGTGTAGATGCCCGAACTTTGGCTCTTCGTTTCCAGGGGGTAAGACGGATCGGCCAAAGTTCGGGGCCCCGCTGGTTCGGCTCAGCGCGGACTGGCGTCCGCGCTGGGCTCCGGTTCGGCGTCAGCTGGCCGTGACGCTCCCGCTGAGGACGCACTCGGACGCGGAGCTGAACGACCCGGTATCCGCATACTGCACGGAGACGACGGTCCCGTTGGCCAGTTCCGCCGTGACGTCTCCGCCGCCATTAACGGCATTTGCCACGTCGACCGGGGATGAGTTGAAGTCCGTCGTGGCCACGGTGCCGTTCGTCGACGACAAGCCTCCGAGCATCCCGGCCTGACCGCTGTCGTTCTCGATCGTGAGATGCGGGTCGACGCCCGCCGAACACGACCCCTTGATCGTGACCCCGTCAACCGCAAGCAAGGTTGCGCTTGAAGTGCTGCCGGGTTGGATCACGAAGAACTGCTTGACCTGTTTGCCCCCGACCGCGTTCGCGTTCGCGGCATTCGTGGCGTTGGTCGCGTTTGTGGCGTTGGTCGCGTTTGTGGCGTTGGTCGCGTTGGTCGCGTTTGTGGCGTTGGTCGCGTTTGCGGCCGACCCCGCAGTGTCTGCGCTGGCCGCGCTCGGGACCTTTCCGAGCTTCTTGAGATTGATCTGAGTGCCGGTGAGTGTCTTGTTCTTCAGGCGGTTACCCGAAAGCGAGCCCTTCTTGATGATCTTGTCACCCTTGAATGGGCCGAACGCGGCGTATGACGTCCCGCCGAGAGCAGCGACCAGTGCGAGCACGGCGACGACCATCGCCGGGCTGGGTTTGCGCACACGCAAACGATGCATCTCGTACCCCTTCCAATCCGAGTGACTCTGTTGAGAGCGCCCCGTTGTGTTGATGGTCGTGAGCCTACACACGCAGGCAAGGCCGAACTTTTGATCTGGTTCGACCTGTCCGAACCGATTCAACACCGTTCGCGAGAAGCCACTCAATAGCCTGCCGCCGATGAACCGCCGCGGCGAGCTGGCGATCGTCCTTCACACCCACATGCCGTACGTCGAGGGGTTCGGGACGTTGGTTCTCGATCAGAGGGAAGCAGGGCACGAGCGTGCCGTTGCGTGTAATGACGCACGTCCCTTGGTCGATTACGCTGGCCCGGTGCTTGTCAACGTCGCCGCGCATGATCCGCCGCCTTGTGGTCGGGACGGCCGCGGCCTCCGCTGTGATGCTGGCGGGCTTGAACGGCCAGGCAGCCCAAGCGCGTTCCCAGACCACGCCGCTACAGACGACGGTCGGCGGTTCAGGGCCATCAACGCGAAAAACGAACGCAAGGTCATCTCCTACCTCGCGCCAGCGGGGAGAGATACGTGGGAGGCAGGGAATTGGCCGCCTTCGACCTGGTCGACGTTCACACATCTCCGTTGCAGGAACCTCCCTGCAACGCGAAGCCGCGCCAGTGTCAGCGTCAAATGCATCTTCCACGAGTCGTACTCGCCGAGCGAGGGCAACCCGGACACGTTCTGGAGTGTCAACCTTCGCCGCTTGCGAGACCGGTGGTTGATCGTTAGTTGGGGACAACCCTGATCCACGGCCGAGGCCGCATCGGCCACGCAGCCCCGTCTGTGCGTGTTCGATCAGAGCATTTTTCGGACAGCCGACCTGAACGATGTCTCTCCACCTCGCACTGTGCGAAGTGGAGGGACATCGTTCGTGCCTGCGTGGATCTCGGTGAGCCGGCTGCCTTCCGCCTCGGGCCGCCAGCGGCAGCCCTGCAGGACGAACAGCCTCGGACTCAATGAAGCGGCCCGGCGAGCTGGCGATCGTCCTGCACACCCACATGCCGTATGTGGAGGGCGGCGCGCCCTGGCCCCCGCCGGATTACGACGCGTTCTTGCGAAACCCCGAGGGGTTCGGGACGTGGCCGTTCGGCGAGGAGTGGCTGTGGGAGGCGATCGCCACGTGCTACCTGCCGCTGCTCGACTTATTCGGACCCCGCCCACCCGGCGCCGATCACGCTGTCGCTGACTCCCGTCCTGTGCGATCAGCTCGAGGCGCCGGGAGCGATCGCTCGCGGCGTGGAGTTTCTGTCCGAGGTCCGGCGCGAGTCGCACCGCTTGGACATCGAGGAGCTCAGCGACCACCCGCCACTCGTCGCTGAGCTGGAGCGATCGGCGGCGGAGTACGCGGAGGCTGCGGGGCGGCTTCAAGCGACCGATCTGCTCGAAGACCTCGGCGCGCACGCGAGTTGGACCTCCGCCGCCACGCACCCGGTGCTGCCGCTGCTCGCCACCGGCGCGGGGATCACGGTCCAGGTCCAGACCGGGATCGCATCGCACAGGCGGCGGTTCGGGAGCTGGGGAGGGGGCTTCTGGCTGCCGGAGTGCGGATACGCCCCGTGGCTCGATCCCTTGCTCGAGGAGGCCGGGGTGCACCACGCGTGCGTGGAGCTGACCGGGCTGTTAGGGCTGGGGGATCGCAGGCATCTGCGACCGCTCGAGACCGATGCCGGTCTCGTGCTGTGGCCGGTCGATCGCCACACGATGGCGCTCGTGTGGAGCCCTCAGGGGTACCCCGCCGCCGGGGACTATCGGGACTCGCACCGATTGACACGCCACGACCACCGTCCGTGGGCCAACCACGGAGGTCCCTACGAGTTCGGAGCGGCCCGCGCGCTTGCCCGGCAGCACGCGGCGGATTTCGTCGCCAAGGTGCGAGAGCGTGTTCGCGACGGAGGCGTATGCGTGTGCGCGCTTGACACCGAACTGCTCGGGCACTGGTGGTACGAGGGCGTTCGCTGGCTGGAGGCGGTGCTCGATGAAGCCTCGCGGCAGGGTCTCCCCTTGACGACGCTCGACGACGCGCTCGGGCGACACGAACCTCAGCGTGCGGCCACGGAGTTGCCCGTCAGCAGTTGGGGGGAGGGAGGCGATCTACGGACATGGAGCGGGCCGCCTGTCGCGGAGATGGCGGTAGCCGCCCGCGCCGCCGAGCTCAGCCTGGTGGCTCGTGACACGCCGCCGGGTGAGCGCGCCGTCCGGGAACTGCTCGCATTGCAGTCCTCCGACTGGGCGTTTCTCGCCTACGGACGACAGGCCGGCGACTATCCGCGCCAGCGCTTCACGGGCCACCTCGAAGCGTTCGAGCGCGCCCTCGCCGGTGGACGGCTCGAGCCGGCGCTCAGGCACCTCGCGCCGGATCTGGTGGCGTGGCCGGGGTAAGGCTCCTCCGCGCCTTCAGTCCTCCCACCGGAATGTCTTCGGCGCGTCTCGCATCCGGATCACGCGGGCCGGCAGACCCGCGACCACGGCGTTGTCCGGCACATCCTTGGTGACGACCGAGTTCGTGCCGACCACGCAGTTATCGCCGACCGTCACCCCGCGGAGGATGCAGGCTCCGTACCCGATCCAGGCGTTGTGCCCGATCCGGACGTCACGCTTGTAGATCCCCTGCTCGCGGATCGGCCGCTCGGCTTCGACCACGCCGTGGTCGAAGTCGATCATCATCGCCCGGTCGGCGACGATGCACTCGCGGCCGATCGAGATGTGCTGAAAGGCGGAGATCGTGCACTCCTGGCCGAGGACGGTCTTGGCCCCGATCGAGACCTGTCCCTCGTGCACTCGGACCTTGCAGCCCTGCCCAATCCACGACCACCGACCGAGCGTCAGCGTCGCCCGGCGACCGATCTCGAACTTGACCCCAGGGCACACGAAGCAGAGTCCATCGGTGCGGAGCCGGCCGCGCCAGCGGAGCTTCAGCCACAACCAACGGGCGACCAGCGGTAGGTAGCTCGGCCGGAGCATGCCCCGCTCCCGAGCGAAGCGCAGAAACCTCAGCGGACCGCCCCGAAGTGGAGCGGGCGGCTTTCGCGCGGTCGGTGGTGGCGCCGCGCGTCTGGGAACCGTCCGCGTTACCACGGCGGGATCGTAGTGGTTCCCCCGCAAATATCGGAGCATTCGAGCGGACGCGACCACCGCCCCCCTTGGCATGATGCCGACGCAGATGCCGAACACGGACACATCGCTCGCCGAAAGGCTGATGAGCGGAGACAAGCGTGCGCTGGCCCGAGCGATCTCGCTCGTCGAGGACGACGATCCCGAGGGCTGGGCGCTGGTGCGCGAGGTGTACCCCCACACGGGTCAGGCCGCGATCGTCGGCTTCACCGGTCCTCCCGGGGTGGGCAAGTCGACGCTGCTCGGCGCCCTGACGAGGCTGGAGCGCGACCGCGAGCGGACCGTCGGGGTGCTCTCGATCGACCCGTCCTCGCCGTTCACGCAGGGCGCGCTGCTGGGCGATCGGATCAGGCTCTCCGATCACTTCCTCGATCCTGGCGTGTTCATACGTTCGATGGCCAATCGAGGAGCCCTGGGCGGCTTGAGCGAAGCGGCTCTCCAGAGCGCACTGCTGATGGATGCCTCCGGACGCGACGTGATCCTGCTCGAGACGGTGGGCGTCGGTCAGGCCGAAGTCGACATCATCGACCATGCCGACACCGTGGTGCTGGTGCTGATGCCCGGCTCAGGTGATTCCATTCAGGCGCTGAAAGCCGGCGTGATGGAGATTCCCGACGTGATCGTGGTCAACAAGGCGGACCATCCCCTCACCGACACGATGGTGCGCGAGATCAAGGGCGTGCTGGCGTTAGGTCCTCGCGAAGGCTGGGAGGTGCCGATCGTCAGGACCGAGGCGGTGCGGGGCGAGGGAGCCCAGGAGCTGCTGGAGAAGCTCGCGGAGCATCGGGAGTTCATCGAGGCGGAGGGGACGTTGTCCGAGCGGCGGCGGCGCAATCTGATGAACGAGGTCCTGGCGATCGCCACCTTCCGGCTCCGGCGTCAGCTGGAGGCGTCGGTGCGCGAGGACCCCGACGTCAAGGAGCTGCTCGACCGGGTCGTCTCGCGCGAAATCGACCCGGCGAGCGCGGCGGTGCAGATCCTCCAGGGCCGCGAGGGCGATTGAGATGCCCGCCGCGCTGACGCCCCCGCTTGACCTCGCCGCGATCGTGTTGTGCATCGCGGGGGTTGCGAAGCTCCGTGCGCCGGCAGGCGCGGTGCGCGCGCTCGCGGTGCTGGGTGGACCGGCCTCGGCGTCGCTCGTGCGGCTATTCGCCTTTTTTGAGCTAGGTCTCGGTCTCTGGTGCCTGCTCGCCGCCGGACGGGTGGCGGCAGCGCTGCTCGCCTGCGTGTACGCGGGGTTCGGCGCGATCTCGTACCTGCTCGCCCGGCGGCGCGAGTCCTGCGGCTGCTTCGGCGAGCGCGAGGCACCCGCCTCCGCCGCCCAGTCGGCGTTGAGCGCATGCCTGTCGCTGACCGGACTCTGCGCGGCGATCTGGCCCGCTCACCACGTCACCTGGCTGTTGGAGCGCGCCATGCCGGGCGCGATCGTGGCGGTGCTCGGCATCACGGGTGCCGCGTATGCCGCAGTGGTCGTCTACACCGAGCTGCCCCACGCGTGGTCAGCCTGGACTCCAGGCGCGAAGTGAAGGGGCTGAGCGAACGCATCGCGCTTTCGATCGGCTCGCTGCTGGAGCGGCGGGTCTCTCGGCGCAGCGCGCTGTCTCGGGCCGCGCTCGCCGGGTCCGCGTTCGCCGTGGCACCGATTCGCTACCTGATCCGGCCCGGGACTGCCTGGGGCGTGATCTCCCCGGGCAGCTGCCCGCCGGGGAGCCTGTGCACAGACGGCTACACCGAGTTCTGCTGCGAGGTCCAGCACGGCAACAACCGGTGCCCGGAGGGCACCTACGTGGCGGGCTGGTGGAAATGCACCGACTACACCGGCGGCGGCACGTGCTCGCAGGAGGGCGTCCGCTACTACCTGGACTGCAACAACCTCCCGAGCGTGCCGTACGCCGGCGGATGCCGCTGCGCGAACAACGACTGCAACCAGCGCCGGGTCGCTTGCAACTTCTTCCGCTACGGCCAGTGCAACACGCAGATCGGCGGCGTCTCGGACGTCGTGTGCAGGCTCGTGATCTGCGAGAACCCGGCGTCGGTCGGCGGCTGGGGGTGCAACGGCACCCTGATGATCGACAACAGCGTGTGCGCACACGAGGCGGGCTGCCTGCAGGGACTGGCCACCGGCGCCAAGGGTGGAGGCGGGGCCTAGTGCGCCTGGTGCGCCGCGAGGTTCGGAGGGCAGGCCGATGACGGTGCTCGTGTCAGTCGAGACGCTGCTGCTCGTGCTGCTTGTGGTGCTCGTCGCGGGACTGTTGCGCAGCCACGCGGAGATCCTTCGCAGGCTCGGCCCGGCTAACGGTCCGCTACCCGAGCCGCCCCGCGGCAAGCGGGCGCCGGGGACCGAGGCCGCGGCGATCGCGGGGACCACGCTGGACGGAGACGCAATGCGCCTCGATTTCGCCGGAGCGGACGGCGTCCCGACGCTGCTCGCCTTCCTCTCGACCGGATGCTCGATCTGCGCAGGTTTCTGGGAGCAGCTGGGTGAGCGGCGACTGCCGGCGGTCCAGACCCTGGTCGTCTGCCGCGGCCAGGAACAGGAGAGTCCCGCCCGCCTGCGCGAGCTGGCCCCGGACGGCGTGCCGGTTGTGATGTCGTCAGTCGCGTGGGACGACTACGAGGTCCCGGGCGCGCCCTACTTCGTGCTTGTGGACGGCACGGTTCGCGGTGAGGGCGCGGCGACCAGCTGGAAGGGGCTCGCCTCGCTCGTCAGCGACGCGATCCAGGATGCCGCCGCGGAGGAGCGGCCGGCCTCCGGGACGGCACGAGCCCAGCGGATCGACGAGCGGCTCGCGGCGGCGGGCGTCGGGCCTGACCATCCGAGCCTCTACCCGTCCCGTGACTGAGCTGCTGCTGCTGCTGGGTCTCGCCGCGGCCGTCCTCGGGGCGCTCAGGGCGACCTGGTCGCCCTGAGGAGAGTCGATGCTCGCGAGCATCACCCCGCTCGGCGAGCGGGGCCGGCACAGCACTTGGAGCATCACCGTGAGCGCGTTCGTGATCGGAGCCGTGGTGGCGGGGGCGCTTGCGGGAGCCGCCGCGGGCGCCCTCGGGAGTCTCCTGCTCGGCGGCGGCGTCTCGATTCACGGGCGCCTCGCGGTGCTCGCGGTGGCGGCGCTCGTGGCGTTCGGACTGGACGCGAGGTCGCTCACCGCCCCCGGTCCAGGCCGCCAGGTCGACGAGCGCTGGCTCGAGCGGTTCCGCGGCTGGGTCTACGGACTCGGATACGGCGCCCAGCTCGGTCTAGGAGTGACGACGGTCGTGTCGAGCGCCGCCACCTATCTTGCGCTGATCGCCGCGATGCTGGTGGCGGAGCCGGGTAGGGGAGCCGTCGTGATGGGCTGCTTCGGCCTCGTACGCGGTATCAGCCTGCTGGCCGGTGCCGGCGTCCGCAGCCCCGAGCAGCTGATCGCGCTGCACGCCCGGCTCGACCGCGTACGCGTGCAGGTAGCTCGCGTCGGGGTCGCGGTGCTGGCCGTGATTTCCGCCGGGGCCCTCGTCGGGGCCGCGCTGTGATCCTCGAGGCGCACGGGATTCGCGTGGAGCTGCCGCACGGTTGGAGCGGCCGGGTTTTCGGACGGCCCGGGGGGATCGCGTGTCTGCACGCCGGCAGCTTTCCGGTGGCGATCGCGGGGGAGGGGGAATTTGGCGACAAGAGCACGGGTTCGATGCCCGCCCAGGGAGTGTTCATCGCGCTGGCCGAGTACCTCCCGGGAGCGGGTCTCGAACCGGGTGTGGGGCTGTTCGAGCGGCGTCGGCTGCCGGTGCCGTTGGACCCCACGGCGTTCAGCTCGCGGCGCCTCGCTCATGTCCGCCCGGGGCAAGCCGGGATGCAGCACTTCTTCACCGCATCAGGGCGTCCGTTCTGCCTGTATGTGGTGATCGCCGGGGAGCGGCGCAGAGCGCTCGCCCACACCAACCACGTGCTGAAATCACTGCGGATCGACCGGCGCGTGTAGAGACAGATGGCCACCCCACCGTCAACGAAGCCGATCGACCGGCGGGCCTTCCTGGCGGGAGCTGGGGTGGCGGGAATGGCGCTCGCTGGATGCGGTGGGTCGGGCTCGGCGATCGGCGCGGTGGCAAGGGCGACGGCACGAAAGCCGCAGCCAGGACTCGCCGGGGCGATCCGCGGTCCGGTCTTCACGCGAGGGTCGAAAGGATTCGCCGCCGTTGCCCACGTTTACAACGAGCGCTATGACTCGGTGCTGCCGCAGGCGGTCGCGCGCCCGTTGGACGCGACCGATGTTCTCGACGCCGTCCGCTACCTCGTGGCCCACAATACGAGGCTGAGGGTCAGGTCGGGCGGCCATAGCTACGCCGGTTACTCGACGCTCTCGAACGGGGTCGTGCTTGACATGCGCAACCTCCGGCGCGTGGTGCTGAACCGCAGAGCCGGGACCGCGACGATCGGCGTGGGCGCGGCGCTGATCGACGTCTACGGGGCCCTCAACTCGGCCGGCGTGACGATACCGGCCGGCTCGTGCCCGTCGGTGGGCGTCGGCGGCCATGCGCTCGGGGGCGGCATGGGGCTGGCGGGGAGAGCATTCGGACTGGCTTCGGACAACATCGTGGCCGCTCAGATCGTCACGGCGGACGGCAAGATACGAAACGTCGGCGCCAAGAACGACCCCGAGCTGCTGTGGGCGCTGCGCGGCGGCGGGGGAGGGAACTTCGGCGTCGTCACCCACCTCACGTTCCGCGTTCACGCGATCCCGGGCTCGGCTTCCTGGTTCGTCGTCAACTGGCCGTGGTCGTCCGCCAGCGCGGCCCTGGAGGCGTGGCTGGCCTCGGCGCCACGCGCCAAGGACCGGCTGACATCCGTGTTCCATCTCCAGAGCGGTCCGGAGGTGCTCGCCGCGGGCCAGTACCTGGGCCCCGCGAGCGACCTGCCCGGTCTGCTCGGGTCGCTGATGTCGGTCCCGGGAGCGCGTCTGAGCAGCGGCGATCAGAGCTACTTCGGGCTGATGACCCGCTGGGCCGGCTGCCTCGGTCGCTCCGTCCAAAGCTGCCACACGGTCGGCACGAGGCCGGGCGGGATGCTCGAGCGGGCGAGCTTCCAGGCCAAGTCCGACTACCTGACGGGACCGCTCTCAGCCACGGCGCGGGGGATCCTGGTCTCGGCGATCGAGCGCCGTCAGGGCCAACCGGGGTCGGGCGCGATCCTGCTCGACTCATACGGTGGTGCCATCAACCGGATTGCGCCGGGCGCGACCGCGTTCGTTCACCGCAACGAGCAGGCGTGCATCCAGTATCTGAGCTACGGCGGTGGCGGCGCGTGGCTTCAGAGCACGTACGCCGGCATGCGTGGTCACGTCTCGGGGATGGCGTACCAGAACTACATCGACCCCCAACTGAAGAGCTGGCGCAAGGCGTACTACGGGTCTAACTACTCACGCCTGGTCAAGGTGCAGAAGCGGGTCGACCCGCACCACTACTTCAGCTTCCCGCAGGCGATCGGGACGTGAGCGCTGCGGCCGGGCGGGCCGCTGTCGTGACGAGCGCGCCCGCGTAGATGGCCGCGTCGTGGCTCGGAAGCCTCACGCACGGGGTCAGGTTGGTGCGGCTGCGGTTCTTGTACGTCGCTGCGATCGAGGTCGCGACGGGCCCCGAGCTCGACCGCGTCGCCCTCGTGATCCGCACGGTGATCGTGAAGGGGACCGACTCTCCGCGCGGATGAAGCGTTCCGGCGCAGTTGAGGGGGGCATAGAAGCGCCCGGTGCCCCGGTAGTGGCCGGGCGATTGACGGTGGAGAACCAGGGTGTCGGTGCCGCCCGCGCGGGAGCGGGTCAACGTGATCCTCGCGCACTGACCCGCCGCGCAGAACGGTGCGAACGTCCACCTCCGCGAAACCCGCTGGCCGCGTCGTTCGCCCCCCACGTGGATGGCGACCGTGACGCGCCCCGACATCGCGAATGTCCCCTGAAGACGGGCGGTGCCACGGAGCGAGAAGGCGGCGAGCGCTGGGCTCGAGCTCGCCACGAGGAGACTGAGAACGGCTGGGATCGCGAGCAGACGCGGCATGTGGTCGGGCGTCACTTTAATCGGGGCGCCCGACCCGTACTCTCCTGCACGTGGGCGCCGATCCGCCAGACCCCCCCGCAGGCAGCCCGATCCCGCGATCCTCGCCGCTCCGACGGCGGAGCTCGACATCGTCGAGTCGGGCCGCTCGCAGCCGGCGAAGGACCGCCGCGGGGGCGCCCGGCCACCGCAGGTGCGGCTGGGTGCGCTCCAGGAGGGAGGACTGGCCCCCGCGCTGCTGGCGATCGCCGAACGCGGTGTGCGGCGCCGACCCGCGCTGGCGAACGGCATCCACGCCGAGATCCAGCTCGACTTCGAAGAGGACTTTCCGCCTGTGCGGATCGTCTTCGGTGAGCGTCTCGTGCTCGTGGAGGACGGACCGGCGGTTGCGCCAGACCTCCGCGTGGAGGGAACGCTCCCGGATCTGATCAGCCTGATGGTCACGCCGCTGCTCGGGGGGCTGCCGAACCCGATCAACCCCCGCGGCCGCGCTGCCCTGGGGCTGGTCGCGGTCGGACGAGTCCGGGTTGAGGGGCGGATCGGCCTGATGCGCCAGCTGATTCGCGTGATCCGGGTGTAGCGCCCGGTGAGCCCGCTTACAGATAGGCCACGCGGTCGGGGCATTAGGATTGCTCAGGCAGCTCGTCAGCGAAATTGGAGAACTTGATGCCGAAGACCGTGATCCTGTCCGCCGCCCGAACGCCGATCGGCAAGCTGGGAGGCGGACTCTCGAGTGTCGATGCGACCGAGCTTGGGGGGACCGCGATCAGCGCGGCGCTCGAGCGCGCGGAGGTGGCGCCCGAGCAGGTGCAGCACGTGGTGATGGGGCAGGTGCTCCAGGCCGGCCAGGGCCAGATTCCCTCACGTCAAGCCCAGATCAAGGCCGGGATTCCGAAGGAGGTCTCATCGGAGACGATCAACAAGGTCTGTGCCTCGGGGATCCGTGCCTCCTGCCTGCTCGACAACGCGATCCGCGCGGGCGATCTGGAGGTCGGGATCGGCGGCGGGATGGAGTCCATGTCGAAGGCGCCGTACATGCTCAAGGAGGCCCGGTTCGGATTCCGGATGGGGGACGCCAAGGCGCTCGACGTGATGGTCCACGACGGGCTCACGAACCCGTTCTCCGGCAAGCAGATGTTCGCCGAGGCGACGGAGGTCGGCGATGAGCTCGAGATGACCCGCCCGGACATGGACCGCTGGGCGCTGCGCTCCCACGAGCTGGCGCTCAAGGCGACCGACGAGGGCCGTCTGCCCGAGGAGATCGTCCCGGTGACGGTGAAGGGCAGGAAGGGGGACACGGTCGTGCAAGTCGACGAGGGTCCGCGGCGTGACACCTCGCTCGAGAAGCTGGCGGGGCTTCCCGGGCTGACCGGGAAGGACGGCTCCCACACCGCCGGCAATTCTCCTGGCGTCAACGACGGCGCCGGAGCGCTGGTGCTCGCCAGCGACGAGTGGGCCAAGGCCAACGGACGTCAGGCGCTGGCGACGATCGTGACCCATGCGCAGGTTGCGGACGACTTCGCCTATCTGGCTCGCACTCCGGCCAACGCCGCCAAGAAGGCGCTCGAAAAGGCGGGCATCAAGGTCGAGGACGTCGACCTGTGGGAGATCAACGAGGCGTTCGCATCCGTGACGCTCAACTCGATCCGGATGCTCGGCATCGACGAGGACAAGGTCAACGTCAACGGCGGCGCCGTGGCGCTCGGTCACCCGATCGGGGCCTCAGGGGCCCGCATCCTCGGTTCGCTGGTGCTAGAGCTGCGCCGGCGCGGCGGCGGGCTCGGGTGCGCCGCGATCTGCTCGGGCGGGGGACAGGGCGACGCGCGTGATCGTCGAGGTGAACGGGCACTGAGCGCCGGGGAGGGCCCCGCGCCGGCGACGGGCGCCGGTGCCCCGCAGCGCGCGGCCGCCTTCTTCGATCTCGACCGCACGCTGATGGAGGGCTCCTCGGCCTTCCAGTTCGGTCGCGCGGCGTACAAGGCGGGGCTGCTGTCGCGGCGGCAGCTGGTCACCGACGCATGGGCAAACGTGCGCTTCCGCCTGCGCGGCTCGACCGACGAGGACACCCACGCGCTGCGCGACCGGATCTCCGCCTCGCTGGCGGGCACGCGGGTGCGGGACATGGAGCGGCTGGGGCCCGATGTGCTGGCCCGGATCCTGCCGCGCATCTACCCCCAGGTGCTGTCGCTCGCGTACGAGCACCAGGACGCGGGGCGGCGCGTGTACATCGCGACCGCGGCCTCCCAGGAGCTCGCCGCGGTGCTGGCCCGGGTCCTGTCGCTCGACGGCGGGATCGGGTCGGAGTTCTCCGAAGTGAAGAACGGCGTCTTCACCGGCGAGCCCACGGGCCTGTTCATCTACGGCGCCGGAAAGGCCGAGGCGATCTAGCAGCTCGCCGCGCGCGAGGGGATCGATCTGAGTCAGCTCCTACGCGTACTCGGACTCGGAGTCCGATCTGCCGATGCTGCGGCTCGTCGGACATCCGGTGGTGGTCAATCCGGACGCCGAGCTGCGCCGCGTGGCGCGCGCGGAGGGCTGGGAGATCCTGCGCTTCGATCGGCTCGGACGGCGGCTGAAGGCTGTCGCTCGCGGCGTGGCGGGCGCCGCAGCATCGCGGGCGCGGATGCGGGACCGCGGCCGATCGCCGCGCGGCGGGCGCGGCGGATGACGGCCGCGCGTCTTCGGCGCGGCGCCCGCTACGGCGCGGAAGGTCGCAGGTTGACGGCCGTAGACTTCGCTCATGGCCACGCGCCCGCGGCTGACCGACGCAGAACGCTGGGAGCGCGAGACGTTCTCGCGCGCGCCGGAGCGCGACGCGCCGTTCTCGACGATCTCCGGAGAGCCGATCAGGCCGCTGTACACGGAGGCGGACCTGCCGGATCCAGACGAGCGATCGGGCTCCCCGGCGAGTTCCCGTATACGCGCGGCGTGTACGGCTCGATGTACCGGGGACGGCTGTGGACGATGCGCCAGTTCGCCGGCTTCGGGACCGCGGCGGAGACCAACGAGCGCTTCCGCTATCTGCTCGACCACGGGCAGACCGGGCTCTCCACGGCGTTCGACATGCCCTCGCTGATGGGCCACGACTCCGACCATCCCCGCTCGCTCGGGGAGGTCGGGCGCGAGGGCGTCGCGATCGACACGCTCGACGGACATGGAGACGCTGTTCTCCGGGATCCCGCTCGATCAGGTCAGCGTGTCGATGACGATCAACGCTCCGGCGGCGATCATGCTCGCGTTCTACGTCGTTGCCGCCGAGCGACGCGGGATCCCGTCCGAGCAGCTGTCCGGCACGATCCAGACGGACATCCTCAAGGAGTACATCGCGCAGAAGGAGTGGTGCTTCCCGGTCGACCCGGCGATGCGGCTCGTGACCGACATGGTCGAGTGGTGCTCGGAGCACATGCCGCGCTGGCATCCGATCTCGATCAGCGGCTACCACATCCGCGAGGCCGGCTCGACGGCGGCACAGGAGCTGGCGTTCACGCTCAAGGACGGGCTTACGTATGTGGAGCACGCGGTCGCGCGGGGCCTCGATGTCGACGACTTCGCGCCGCGGCTGTCCTTCTTCTTCAACGCCCACATCGACTTCTTCGAGGAGATCGCGAAGTACCGCGCGGCGCGGCGGATCTGGGCGCGGGAGCTGCGCGACACGTTCGGCGCCCGTGACGAGCGCTCGCTGCTGATGCGCTTCCACACCCAGACGGCCGGCGTGTCGCTGACCGCGCAGCAGCCGCTGAACAACATCGTGCGCACCGCGATCGAGGCGCTGGCCGGGGTGCTGGGCGGCACCCAGTCGCTTCACACCAACAGCTTCGACGAGGCGCTGGCGCTGCCGACCGAGGAGGCGGTCCGGGTCGCGCTGCGGACGCAGCAGATCATCGCCGAGGAGACCGGCGTGGCGAACACGATCGACCCGCTCGGCGGCTCGTACTTCGTCGAGGCGCTGACCGACCGGATGGAGGAGCAGGCGTACGAGTACTTCCGAAGATCGACGAGCTCGGGGGGATGGTCGAGGCGGTCAAGCGCGGCTTCCCGCAGCGAGAGATCGCCGACGCCGCGTTCCGCTACCAGCGCGAGGTCGAGTCGGGCGTGCGCAAGCTGGTCGGCGTCAACTCCTACACCGAGGGCAACCACGGCGAGGAGATCCCGCATCCTGCGGATCGACCCCAAGCTCGAGACCGAGCAGATCGAGCGCGTGCAGGCGGTCCGCGAGCGCCGCGACTCCGACCGCGCGAGGAGGCGCTCGAGCGGCTCGAGCGGCGCCGCGGGCGACCCGGACGAGAACCTGATGCCGTATCTGCTCGACGCCGCGCGCGCCGAGGCGACCGAGGGCGAGATGACCGCCGCGATGCAGGCCGTGTTCGGCAGCTACAGCGAAGCGCCGGCGTTCTGATCACGCGGCGCTCGGAGCAGCGCCCGCGTCAATACAATCCGCCGCCCCCGATGGCCACCTCCACCGACAAGAAGATCCGCGTCGTCGTCGCGAAGCCCGGGCCTCGACGGCCACGACCGCGGCGCCAAGATCATCGCCCGCGCGTTGCGCGACGCCGGGCATGGAGGTGATCTACACCGGCCTGCACCAGACGCCCGGAGCAGATCGTCGAGACGGTGATCCAGGAAGACGCCGACGCGGTCGGGCCTCTCGATCCTCTCGGGCGCGCACATGACGCTCGTCCCGCGGGTCGTGGAGCTGCTCGAGGAGCAGGGCATCGAGGACGTGCTGATCACGGTCGGCGGCACGATTCCGCCGACGACATCCCGCAGCTCAAGGAGCTGGGGGTGGCCGAGGTGTTCGGCCCCGGCGCGCACACGCAGGAGATCGTCGACTTCATCCGGGGGGCCGTGCGGGCGTAGCGGACGCGCCGGGGCCGGCGAGGTCGGGGCCGCGCAGTCGCGGGCAGCGCCGCGCCGCACGGACTGGCTGATTGACTCGTCAGTCAACGATCTGGGTACTATTGAGTCGTTCAAGCATTAGGAGGCTTTCAAGTTGAAGATTTGCGTCCTGGTCAAAGAGGTGCCGGACGCCGCCGTCGAGAAGCGAATCGATCCCTCGACGGGGCGGATGGACCGTTCTGGGGAGAAGAACCTCAACCCGTATGACACCCATGCGATCGAGGCGGCGATGCAGATCCGCGAGGGCGGGTCGGTCCAGGTCGACGAGATCGTCGCGGTCACGATGGGCCCCGAGTCCGCCGTCCGCGCGCTGCACAAGGCCGTCTCGCTCGGCGCCGACCGCTCCGTGCAGCTGACCGACGACGCGCTTGCGGGCTCCGACGTCGCGGCGACCGGCTACGCGCTCTCGAAGGCGCTCGAGTCCGAGCAGCCCGATCTCGTGCTGCTGGGCCAGCAGTCCGACGACGGCGAGTGCTACACGATCGGCGCGGTGGTCGCCGACCATCTGCAGATGCCGTCGCTGACCCAGGTGATCAAGATGGACGTTTCCGAGGGCGGTCTGCGCTGCGAGCGCCAGGCCGAGTACGGCTACGACACCGTGCAGGTGGAGCTGCCCGCGGTGATCTCGGTCGGCGACGCGATCAACGAGCCGCGCTACCCGTCGCTGAAGGCGATCATGGGCGCGAAGAAGAAGCCGCTCGAGACCGTCGCGTCCGGCGACGTCGGCATCGACTCCTCGCTCGTCGGCGAGGACGGGCTCGCGCGTTCAGTGCGGCGATTTCCACGATCCGCCCGGCCAAGGAAGCCGGCCAGATCATCGAGGACGAGGACACAGACGAGACGGTCGAGAAGATCGTCGCCTGGCTTGACGAAAGGAAGCTGATCTAGATGGCCCAGACGTCCTTACGTACGTCCTCTCATTACGAGGGCGCGTTCAACAAGAACTCGCTCGGCGCGCGTGTCCGAGGGGCGCCGGCGCCGCGCGCCAAGGAGATCGGCGGCGAATGCCACGCGGTGGTCGTCGGCGGCGACGACCTGAACGACGAGCTGTGTCAGTCGCTGGGCGCCTACGGCGCCACCAAGGTGTTCCGCGCCCGGGGCGAAGAGGGCCTCGCCCAGCCGGTGATCGACGCGATGGCCAAGGTGATCGACGAGCAACGGGCACGCCTACGCGCTGTTCGGCGGCGGCCTGCTCGGGTTCGAGATCGGCGCGGGCCTCGCGGCGCGCAAGCAGGCCGGTGTGACGATGGAGGTCACCGCGGTTCGCGCTGAGGACGGCAAGCTCGTCGCGGAGCGCCCGATCCTCCAGGACTCGAAGATCTCCGTCTCCCGCTACAGGGGCGATCTGGGCATCATCATCGGCCGCATCAACGCGTTCGAGGTCGTCGACGCGCGATGGTGGCTCGGCCGAGGTGGTCGACGTCGACGTCGAGTACTCCGATTGGTCGAACAAGGCCAAGATGGTCCAGCGCGGCGAGCAGCGCGGCGCTGACGTCGACATCGAGGGCGCCGACATCCTCGTGGCCGGCGGCCGCGGTCTCGGCAAGGCCGAGGGCTTCAAGCTCGCCGAGGAGCTGGCGTGCCGCGTTCGGCGGCAACGCCGCCGTCGCGGCGACCCGCGCGGTAGTCGACGCCGGCTGGTATCCGTACGCCGCCCAGATCGGCCAGACCGGCAAGACAGTCGTCCCCGAAGCTGTACCTCGCCGCCGGGATCTCGGGCGCGATCCAGCACAAGGTCGGGATGCAGTCCTCGGAGAACATCGTCGCGATCAACAAGGACGCGAACGCGCCGATCTTCGAGTTCTCCGACCTGGGAATCGTCGGCGATCTGAACAAGATCCTGCCCAAGCTGACCGACGCGATCAAGGCCAAGAAGGGCTGATCGGCGATGGCTTCGCACAACGGCCGGGGGCCGCACGCCGCGCCGAGCGAGTACCCACCGCCGGTCGATCCGGTCCACGAGTTCATCAAGCCAGAGCTCGACTCCGAGGATGAGCGGATCGAGGTCGGCGTGGCGATCGTCGGCGGAGGGACCGCGGGGCTGGCGACCGCCAACCGGCTGCTGCAGCTGCTGGGCGACGACCCCGAGCTGATGGAGAAGCTGGGGGAGGTTCCGGTCGCGATCATCGAGAAGGCCAAGACCTGCGGCGGACACAGCCTGTCCGGCGCGGTGATGCGCCCCGGACCGCTCCAGGAGCTGTTCCCGGAGATGTCCCGCGAAGACTGGCGCAAGGAGCACTTCGCGTTCGGCGAGGTCGACCAAGGAGTCGGTGTACATGCTCACCGGCCCCAAGACGAAGCTCCGCGTCCCGATTCCGGCGGTGCCGAACTTCAAGAACCACGGCAACGAGGTCGTCTCCGTGGCCGCGCTGGCTCGCTTTCAGCAGGCCAAGGCCGAGGAGGGCGGTGCGTACGTGCTCACCGAGACCTCTGCCTCGCAGCTGATCGTCGAGGACGGTCGCGTCGCTCGGCGTGCGCTCCGGCGACAAGGGACGCGGCAAGGACGGCGAGCCGCTTGGCAACTTCGAGCCCGGGACCGACATCAAGGCCCAGGTCACGGTGCTGGCCGAGGGCTGCTGGGGCCACCTCACCGGCGCCGCGATCAAGGAGTTCGGCCTGGCCGAGGGCCGCGAGCCGCAGGTGTGGGAGCTCGGGGTCAAGGAGGTGTGGAAGGTAAAGAAGCCGCTTGACCGCGTGATCCACACGTTCACCCAGCCCTGGCCGCTCAAGGTGTCCCCCAAGTACGGGCAGCTCGGCGGGACCTGGATCTACCCGATGAAGGACGAGAAGACCGGCGACGATCTGGTCTCGATCGGGTTCGTCGTCGACCTCAACTACCGCGACGCGACCACCTCGGCGCACGACCTCCTGCAGGCCTTCAAGACGCATCCGCTGGTGAAGGAGATCCTCGATGGCGGCGAGCGGCTCGGCTGGGGCGCGAAGGCGCTCCCCGGTGGCGGCTATTGGTCGATGCCGAAGCTGACCGATGCCAGGCGCCCTGCTCGTGGGCGATGCCGGTGGCATGGTCGACACGGCGGCGCTCAAGGGCGTCCACCACTGCATCAAGTCCGGAATCCTGGCCGCCGAGGCGATCTACAAGTCGCTCAAGGAAGGCGCCTCGCTCGAGCCCTACGAACAGGCGGTGGAGAACTCCACGATCGGCAAGGAGCTCTACCAGGTGCGCAACACCCGGCAGGCGTTCCAGAAGGGCTTCGTGCTCGGCAGCCTGCTGGCCGGGCCGTCGATCATGTCGAAGGGCAAAGTGCCGCCGGGACGCCAGGCCTGGCACCGTGACGACGCCGAGCCGATGTTCGTCGGCGATACCGCCAAGCGGTACCCGAAGCCGGACGGCAAGTACACGTTCGACAAGCTCTCCTCCGTCTACATCTCCGGCAACGCGACGCGGGACGACGCGCCCAACCACATCCGCGTCGAGAAGCACGTGCCGCGGGAGATCGCGGAAACCTGGCGGTGGATGTGCCCGGCGGGCGTGTACGAGATCCCTGAGGACGCGCCCGACGACGGGCCGGTCGACGTGATCGTCAACTACACCAACTGCGTGCAGTGCGGAGCGATCACGGCCAAGGGGGGTCGGCTGACCCCGCCCGAAGGCGGCGACGGGCCGCTGTACACGCTCACGTAGGACGGGCACATTGGGCAACTTCTGCGCGTCCGCGTTGTTTATGAGGCATGCGACGATGGGCTCTCAGCTAGCGCGATCGCGATCCTCGCGGGATCGGCGGTCACGACCCAGCTCGCGTTCGGGTCGGCGCCGCCGCGGACGGCGACCCGCGCGTACCTACAGGCGTTCACGTGTCATCGCGCGCTCCAGGCCTCGAAGCGCGTTGTCTCGGTGACGGCTGTGATGCGTCCGGTCTCCGGGACCGCGAGGCTGCGGATGCGCTTCCAGCTGCTAAGCGACGCGGGCGGGCAGCTCGCCCCTGTGGGCGGTGGCGATCTGGGGACCTGGATCTCACCGCAATCCGAGCACGCTGGGCCGGAACCCCAAGGACGTCTGGATCGTCCGCCATCCGGTCAACCGCATCGTGGTGCCGGCGAACTACCGATTCAAGGTCTCCTTCCGCTGGCTCGGCTCCAATCACAAGACACTCACCACCGCCACCCGGTGGAGCGCGACCTGCTGGCAGCCCGACATGCGTCCGGATCTGGTCGTTCAGTCGATCAACGTGAACCGGATCCCGGGCGACGCGGCCGAGAACCAATACGTCGCGCTGATCGCAAACGCAGGGCTTGACCGCGGCGAAGTCATTCGACGTCCAGTTTGCGCCGGGGGGCGGCGGTGACACCCAGACCGCGACGATCTCGAGACTCGATCCGCATTCCGCGCGCACGCGAGACGTTCATCGGTCCGGCCTGCACGACCGCGACCGCGCCGACGATCACCGTCGACCCGGCCATCGTGGTCAGCGATCTCAACCCTGCGAACAACTCGCTGGTCGCGACCTGCCCGCGGCGGGCAGAGGCTCCGGCAGCGCCCAGCTAAACTGGGTCAAGAGATGAAAACCGAGATCCATCCTGAGTATGTAGAGGCGCACGTGCGCTGCACGTGCGGCAACGAGTTCACCACCCGCTCGACGAAGCCGGAGATCCACGTGGAGATCTGCTCGGCGTGCCATCCGTTCTACACGGGGCGCCAGAAGCTCGTCGACACCGGTGGCCGCGTCGAGCGTTTCCAGCGCCGGGCGGCGAAGGGCCGGCGCACGGCCCGCACCGCCGCGGGAGACTAGGAGCCTCACGTGGGCGAGAGCGGCGGGGAGCGCCCGGCCCTGACCGCTTCTCGCGACGCCCCGGTCGGCGGGCAAGCCGTGCTCGAGGGCGTGATGATGCGCGGCGTCTCCACGTGGGCGGTGGCCGTGCGCAAGCCCGAGTCCGAGGACGGGAGTGCTGGGGCCGCTCGACGTCCGCTCATTCCCGCTCGTCGCCTGGTCGAGGCGGCGTCGGATCTTCCGCCTCCCCGTGATCCGGGGCGTGGTGGCCCTGGTCGAGTCGCTCGGCATCGGAATGCGCGCCCTGAGCATCTCCGCCAACGCGCAGTTGCCCGAGGAGGGGCCCGAAGTGTCAGGCGGGACCTGGGCCGCCACCGTGGCAGTCGCCGTGGCATTCGCGGTCGGGCTGTTCTTCGTCGTTCCCGTAGGCCTAGCGAGCCTGGCACGCGATCAGCTCGGCCATTCCTCGGTCCTGTTCTGGGCCCTCGAGGGGTTGGTGCGGACCGCGATCTTCATCGGCTATCTCGTCCTGCTTTCCCGAATCCCGGATCTACGCCGCGTGTTCGAGTACCACGGCGCAGAGCACAAGGTGATCTCCTGCTTCGAGGCAGACGACGAGCTGACGCCGGAGCGGGCCAAGCTGTACTCGCGGCTTCATCCGCGCTGCGGCACGAGCTTCCTGCTCGTGGTGATGCTGGTCGCGATCGTCGTGTTCGCGCCGATCGGGATGCCCGCCTGGTATCTGCTGCTGCTCACCAGGATCGTCGGCATTCCGCTGATCGCAGGCCTCTCGTTCGAGCTGATCAAGTGGGCAGGGCGCAACCGGCGTCGGCGTTGGGTGCAGGCCGTGATGTACCCCGGGTTGCAGCTGCAGCGGTTGACCACGCGGGAGCCCGATCTGGACCAGCTCGCGGTCTCGATTGCGTCGCTGCAAGCCGTGCTCGACGTGGAGGAGCCCGGGGCCGCATCTGACCTGGTAGGAGTCGAGGTAGTCGCGTAGTCTGTAGCGGCGTGTCCAGCGTCGTGATCGTCGGGGCGGGGTTTGGCGGGGTGGCCGCAGCGATCGAGTTGCGCCGCCACGGCTTCGACGACGTCACGATTCTCGAGCGCGGTCCGGCGCTGGGAGGGACGTGGCGCGATAACACCTACCCGGGGTGCGCCTGCGACGTGCCTTCCCATCTCTACTCGTTCAGCTTTGCCCAGCGCGCCGACTGGTCGCGGCTGTGCTCTCCTCAGGAGGAGATCCTGGAATATCTGGAGGGCGTCGCGCGGGACCACGGAGTCGACCGGCTGGTCGTGCCGAACACCGAGGTCAGCTCCTGCGCGTGGGACGAAGCGTCATGCCGGTGGACCGTGGAGAGCGCGGATGGCCGAAGCTGGGAGGCCGACGCGGTGATCATCGCGACCGGCCAGTTGCATCAGCCCGCATTCCCGCGGCTGGAGGGGGCGTTCGGCGGTCACAGCTTCCACTCGGCCCGCTGGGACCACGACTATGAGCTGGGCGGCAAGCGCGTCGCGGTGATCGGCACGGGCGCGAGCGCGGTCCAGTTCGTCCCGGAGATAGCCAAGCGAGTGCAGAAGCTGTACGTGTTCCAGCGGACCGGCAACTGGTTCTTCCCGCGCAAGAACCACGCCTACCCGTCGTGGCTGAAGTGGATCTTCATGCACACCCCGGGGATCGAGGCGCTCCGGCGCACGGGGCTTTACCAGTACGCCGAGTCACTGACGATGATGATCCGCCACCCGCGGACGCTGGGCAAGGTCGGGTGGCTGCGATCAACGCTGTTCATGCGCTGGCAGCTGCGCGACCCGGAGGTGCGCAGAAAGGTCTGGCCGGATTACACGTTCGGGTGCAAGCGGATCCTGTTCAGCTCCTGGTTCCTGCCCACGCTGCAGCGGCCCAACGTCGAACTCGTCGCCGAGCCGATCGCCCGGCTGTCCGAGCCGGGCATCGT
The DNA here is from genome assembly GCA_963822725.1 of uncultured Actinomycetes bacterium. Lineage (GTDB taxonomy): Bacteria > Actinomycetota > Thermoleophilia > Solirubrobacterales > Solirubrobacteraceae > Palsa-465. Next base: position 1,289,101 of record CAWGIR010000004.1, on the reverse strand, counting down.
CACCGCCGACGGCGCGACGCACGAGGTGGACTGCATCATCTACGGCACCGGCTTTCGCACCACGGAGTTCATGTTCCCGATGGAGGTGGTCGGTGCGGGCGGACGATCGCTGCGCGAGGCGTGGGCCGAGGGTCCGCACGCGCACCTCGGGATCGCCGTTCCCGGGTTCCCCTCGCTGTTCTTGATGTACGGGCCGAACACGAATACGTCCGGCGGGTCGATCATCGCCTACGAGGAGGCGCAGGCCTCGTACATCCGCCAGGCGCTGTCGCTCGTCCGCGATCGCGGGGCCGCGGCGATTGAGGTGCGTCCCGAGGTCGAGGCCGCATCCGATCGCGAAGTGCAGTCCCGGTTCGCCGGAACTGCGTGGACGCAGTGCAACTCCTGGTACCGCGACGAGCGCGGCCGCGTCGTCACCAACTGGCCCGGGTACATGCGCGAGTACGAGCAGCGCGCCAAGGTGCTTGACGCGGCCGAATACTCCCTCGTACCGCAGCCCGCTCGCGAGCCACTGGCGGCATGAGCACTTGAGAAGTTCATGAGCGCCGCGGGTGCGGACCTCGAGCTCAGAACACGACTCGTTCGGCTGTTCGAGGCGGCGGGACTGGCAAACGTCTACGCCGAGTCGCGTGCGCGCCTCCTTCGCCAGGACGAGAACGATTTCGCGGTCGCGGACCCCTCGGCGAGCACCATGTCGCCGTTTCTCGTCAGCGCCCGCGGCCAGGGGCCCGCGCGTTCGTAACTACACTCGCTCTCGCGATGATCGACGACCTGGTCGGGCAGATAGAGGCGCGCTTCGGCGAGCTCGAACGCGAGCTCTCCGACCCGGTCGTGATCGCGGATCGCGAGCGATTCACCGCTGCCGGCAGGGCGTATCGCGAGCTCGAGCCAGCCGCTCGGCTGGCCGCCGAGTACCGACGCGCATCGGGGGATCTCGAGGGAGCCCGGGAGCTGCTGGCAGAGGATGGCGACGATCCCGAGCTGCGCGCGCTGCTGGAATCGGCGCGGGAGCGGATGGGGGAACTCGAGGAGGAGATTCGCCTGGCGATGGTCGAGCGCGATCCGAACGATGACAAGAACGTGATCGTCGAGATCCGCCCCGGCGCCGGCGGAGATGAAGCCGCCCTGTGGGCCGGGGACCTCCACCGGATGTTGACGCGCTACGCCGAGCGGCGGGGCTTCAAGGTCGAGCCGCTGTCGACCGGGGAAGGCAACTACACGTTTGCGATCAAAGGCGACGGTGCGTATTCGGTGTTCAAGTTCGAGGGCGGGACGCATCGGGTGCAGCGCGTTCCCGAGACGGAGTCGCAGGGACGGATCCATACCTCGACCGCAACCGTGGCCGTGTTGCCCGAGGCAGATGACGTCGAGGTGGAGATCGATCCCGGGGACCTGCAGGTCGACGTGTACCGCTCGTCCGGGCCCGGCGGGCAGTCGGTGAACACCACCGACTCTGCCGTGCGGATAACGCACAAGCCGACAGGGATCGTCGTCTCCATGCAGGATGAGAAGTCACAGCTCCAGAACCGGGAGCGGGCGATGCGGGTACTGCGCGCCCGGCTGTACGAGCGGGCCCTCGCCGAGCAGCAGGCATCGATCGACGCCTCGCGAGCCGCGCAGGTCGGGACCGGCGAGCGGGCGGAGAAGATCCGTACATACAACTTCCCGGACAAGCGGGTGACCGACCACCGGATCGGGATGCGGCTGCACAACCTCGACCAGCTCCTGATGGGCGGGCTCGACGAGCTCACGGCAGCGCTCCAGGACGACGAGAAGCGGCGGAGGCTCGAGGAGCAAACGGTTGCCTGAGGTCGTGACGGTCTCGGAGGCGGTCCGCCAGGGGGCCTCGAGGCTGGCAGAGGCCGGATGTGATACGCCGCGCCTCGATGCCGAGCTGCTCCTTGCTCATGCACTGGGCGTCGACCGCTCGAGGCTGCTGATCGACGACCTGCCGGTGCCGCAGGCGTTCGAGGAGCTGCTGGCGCGGCGGGCCACCCGCGAGCCCATCGCCTACATCACGGGCTCCAAGGCCTTTCGCCGGATTTCGCTGGCGGTCGACCGTCGCGTGCTGATCCCGCGCCCGGAAACCGAGCTGCTGGTGGAGGTGGCCGTCGGCCTGCCGGCCGGTTCGCGGGTCGCGGACGTCGGCACCGGGAGTGGGGCGGTCGCGCTGGCGCTGAAGGACGAACGGCCAGATCTAATTGTGAGCGGAATCGATGTCTCCGCGGATGCGTTGTCCGTCGCTCGCTTGAACGCGGCCCGGCTCGGGCTGGAGGTGCGGTTCGTGGAGGCTGACCTGCTCGACGACGGTTCCTACGACGCGGTGCTCGCGAACCTCCCCTATGTCCCCTCGGACACGGCGGCGGGCCTCGCGCCGGAGATCACGTCGTTTGAGCCCGGCTCGGCGCTGTTCGCTGGGCCCGACGGGCTGGATGCGATCCGCCGACTCGTCGCGCGGCTCGATGGCGTCCCGCTTGTGGCACTGGAGGTCGGCATCGATCAGGCTCGCCCAATCGGCGAGCTGCTCCGGAGCACGGGATTTGGACGTGTCGAGACGGAGCGCGATCTGGGTGGGATCGAGCGGGTGGTCGTCGGGCGCCGGTGACCCGAGTCGAGGAGTTCGAGCGGACCGTCGGCGCGGGGGGGCTGGTGGTCTTTCCGGCCGACACTGTGTACGGGATCGCGTGCGATCCGCGGGATTCGTTTGCGGTGGAACGGCTCTACCTGCTCAAACGCCGCGATCGGCAGAAGCCGTGCGCGGTGATGTTCTTCGACCTGGAGACCGCGTTCGGGTCGCTGCCAGAGCTCGGTCCGCGCACGCGCGAGGCGCTGGCGGCGCTGATGCCAGGGGGTGTGAGCGTGTTGTTGCCGAACCCCTCGCAGCGATTTCCGCTGGCCTGCAGCGATGACCCGAGCAGCTTGGGCGTTCGTGTGATCGAAGGGGTGGTTCGGATACCGGTGCTCCAGTCGAGTGCGAATCGTGCCGGCGGCCCGGACCCCCGGACACTGTCTGATGTCCCGGAGCTGATTCGTGCCGCGGCGGATCTGGTGATCGACGGCGGGGAGCTGCCGGGGACGCCGTCGACCGTGGTCGATTTGCGCGCGTATGAGGAGAGCGGATCCTGGTCCGTGGTCCGCTCGGGCGCGGTGGGAGAGGAGCAGCTGGCTTTCGCGTTGGGGGGCCAGTTTCACTTCGACCCCTCGACGTACCCCAGCGAAATCAGGGACGACATCTCGGACTTCGATGAGCTGCAGGATCAGGTGGCGCTCGCAAGCGGAGACGGCGCCGCGCAGCGAATCCTCGAGTTGGGCGTCGGAACCGGCGAGACCACCAGCCGGTTGCTCGCTCGGCATCCCGCCGCGACGCTGGTGGGAGTGGATGCGAGCGCGTCGATGCTCTCCCGCGCGCGCTCGGCGTTGCCTGCGGACCGAGTGGAGCTACACGTCGGGCGGCTCGAGGACCCGCTGCCGCCGGGCCCCTTTGACCTCGTCGCGTCGGTCCTGGCCGTGCATCACCTGTTCGATTCGGCCAAGGCTGAGCTGTTCAGGCGCGTGCGCGAAGTCTTGAGTCCGGGTGGCCGGTTCGTTCTCGCGGACGTCGTGGTCCCCGTCGATCCCAGCGACGCGGTTATCTCGCTGACGCCGGGGTTCGACCGCCCGAGCGGGGTCGATGAGCAGCTCGCGTGGCTGGGCGCGGCCGGATTCGATACCGACGTGATCTGGCGGCGCCGTGACCTCGCGGTTATCGTCGCCGAGGGTGTGTATCGTCGTTCGTGATGAGCGTCGAGTTGCCGCCCGACTACTTCAACCGCCCGGTGGCGGAGGTCGATCCCGAGATCGCCGACATCCTGGCCCTCGAGCTCGAGCGTCAACAGCGGACGCTTGAGATGATCGCCTCGGAGAACTTCGCGCCGGTGTCGATCCTCGAGTGCCAGGGCTCGGTGCTCACGAACAAGTACGCCGAGGGGTACGCGGGCAGGCGCTACTACGGCGGCTGCGAGCACGTCGATGTCGCCGAGCAGCTGGCGATCGACCGGGCCTGTGAGCTGTTCGGGGCCGAGCACGCGAACGTCCAGCCGCATTCGGGCGCCCAGGCAAACGCGGCGGCATACCACGCGCTGATGGAGCCCGGCGACGTTCTGCTGGGGCTCGAGCTGGCGCACGGCGGCCATTTGACGCACGGGATGAAGATCAACTTCTCCGGGCGCCTGTACCACGTGGTCGCCTATCACGTCGATGCCGAGACGAGCGTGATCGACATGGACGAGGTCGAGCAACTGGCTCATCAACACCGGCCAAAGGTGATCCTCGCCGGCTGGTCAGCGTACTCGCGGGTCTTGGACTTCGAGCGCTTCCGCGCGATCGCGGACGACGTCGGGGCGTATCTGGTCGTCGACATGGCCCACTTCGCCGGGCTCGTGGCGGTCGGCCTTCACCCCAACCCGGTGCCATACGCCGACGTGGTCACGACCACGACCCACAAGACGATCGGCGGCGGCCGCGGCGGGATGATCCTGTGCAAGGAGGAGTACGCGAAGAAGATCAACTCGGCGGTGTTCCCCGGCCAGCAGGGCGGGCCGCTCGAGCATGTGATCGCCGGCAAGGCGGTCGCTTTGCGAATCGCCGCCTCCGACGCCTTCCGCGAACGTCAGGAGCGCACCGTGGCAGGCGCCCAGGCCGTCGCCTCGGAGCTGCTGAGCGCGGGCGCCGGCGTGAACGTTCTCACCGGTGGCACGGACGTCCATCTGGTGCTCTGCGACCTCCGGGAATCAACGCTTGACGGACAGCAGGCCGAGGACCGGCTGGCCTCGATCGGGATCACGGTCAACCGCAACGCGGTGCCGTTCGACCCGCGGCCGCCGGCCGTCTCGAGCGGCCTGCGGATCGGGACGCCCGCATTGGCGACCCGCGGTTTCCAGGCAGAGGATTTCGTCGAGGTGGGGAGGATCCTCGCGCAGGCGTTGCAGCCGGAGTGGTACGACGCCGTCCGCAGCTCGCTCGCCGAGCGGGCGGCGACGCTGGCCGAGCGGTATCCGCTGTACGCGGGGCTGGGGGCGGCGGCCGCGGTTTAGGGGGCGCGGGGGCCCGCGGGCGTGGGCGGGCCGGGGCGTCGCGGGGGCGCGGGCTTGCGGGGGGCGCGGGGGGGCGCGCGGGGGGGGCTTGCGGGGCGCTCGCGTGGGCGAGGGGCCGCGGGGCCGGCCGGGCGCCCGATTTGTGCCAAGTCTGTGAAATCTCGAGCGCGGTGGGGCATCTGGCGGGATGCTTTCGGCGATGCCGCCCGCCCGCCCCCGCCGCGATCGCCCTGGCGTTCCAAAACGATCCCCGCGCCGTTGGCTTTGGAACGCTAGGGCGATTATTCGGCCCCCGCGTTCCAAAGCGCCGCGGGCCGCGGACGCTTTGGAACGCTAGGGCGATGCTCGGGAGGGGTGGCGAGAGGGGGCTGCACGGATGCTTCACGTCGTCGCAGCTGGTTCGGGCTGGTCTGACGCCGTCGAAGATCAAGACCCGGGTGGCGCGCGGGGAGCTCGTGTGGGTCTGCCCGTACGTGTACGTAGCAGGTAACCCCGAGCTCATATCCTGGTGCCGGGAAGCGGCAGCGCTGCTGTCGATAGGCCCCGGTGCCGTTCTCAGCTTCAGAAGCGCGGCCGTCGTCTGGGAGATGACCCAGCGCCGCACGCAGCTGATCGACGTCACGGTCGCGCGACGGGTGCGGCCACGCCAGGGCGTCCGCATCCACCGCGTCCAGGCCCTCGAGCGCCGCGACGTCCGGACGCGGTACGGCCTGCGTGTGACCTGTCCGGCGCGGACGGTTATCGACTTTGCCGCAGGGGCGTCGATAGACGAGCTCGAGGAGGCGATCGCGCAAGGACTTTCGACGCGACGCGTCAGTGAGCGCGAGCTGCAGCAGACGCTTGCCCGGATGCCGGCCAACCATCCGGGCGCGGCGGCCGTCCGCGCCCTGTTCGAGCGCGACGGCGGCCCGGTCCTGACCCGCTCAGGCGGAGAGCGGAAGCTCCGCGCGCTGCTGCGTCAAGCGGGCTTGCCGCAGCCGCTCACAAACCAGGTCGCGCACGGCTTCGAACTGGACTTCTACTGGCCTCAGCACAAGGTAGCCGTCGAGCTCGACAGCTACCCGTTTCACTCCAAGCGCCGGGCATTCGAGCGCGATCGCCGCAAGGACCAGGCACTCGCGGCGCTCGGAATCAGGGTGATCCGGATCACCGGATATCAGCTCAAGTACGAGCCCCTCGTGGTGATCGCGGGCCTTGCCCAGGTGCTGATCGCCCGGGCGGCATAGAAGCGATCCCCGCCTGCTGGCATGCTACGTCCACGCCATGCGGTACTGGGACGCCGTGTTCGCATTCCTCGTCGCGATGGCTGTCGCGACCCTGCTGACGCCGCTCGCCGCCCGGCTGGCGCGGCGAATCGGGGCTGTCGCGAGACCCAGTGACCGGGGGCTGGCGCAGGCCGAGACCCCTCAGTTGGGGGGTCTGGCGATCCTGGTCGGGGTGCTTGCAGCCGCCGCGATCTGGGTGCATCCGACGATCCACCTGCCGCACGCCGTCGGCACGCTTCGCGGCGCCGGCGGGACGGTGCACACCTGGACGATCGTCGTCGGGGCATGCGTGATCGCGTTTGTAGGCGCGCTCGACGATGCGCTCGATCTCCAGCCGCTCGTGAAGCTGATCGGCCAAATTGCCGCCGCGCTGATCGTGGTGGAAGGGGGCGTCAAGGTCACGGACATCACGCTTCCGTTCGCCGGCACGCTGCAGTTCCCGCACGAGGGTGGGGCGATCTCTGTGATCTGGCTCGTCGGGATGATGAACGTGGTCAACTTCTCCGACGGCGTCGACGGGCTGGCTGCGGGGCTATGCACCATCGACGGGGTGGCGTTCTCGATCATCGCGTTCGATCTGCACAGCGCCGATGCCGGGATCCTCGCGGCCCTGACAGCGGGGGCGGCGCTCGGGTTCCTGTTCTGGAACTTCCATCCGGCGTGGGTGTTCATGGGCGACTCGGGGGCGAACCTGCTCGGTTTCCTGCTCGGTGTGGTCGCGATCGTTGGCTCGCTGAAGACAGGCACGGTGGTCGCATTGATCGTGCCCCTGTTCATCCTCGCGGTCCCATTCCTGGACACCGGCTTCGTGGTGGCAAAGCGCCTCAAGTACCGGCGCAAGCCGTGGTCAGCGGACGCGAACCACTTCCACCACCGGATGGCCCGGATCGGCTTCAGCCAGCGCAGGACGGTCGCCTACCTCTACGGCTGGACGGTGATGCTCGCCGGGGTGGCGATCGCCACGCGCTTCATCCCGTATTCGGATCATCACGGCCACTACCGGTTCGGATGGTCGGTGCTGATGGGCGCCGTCCTTCTGATCGCGCTCGCCGCCAGCATTTACCTCGTGTACGTGCTCGAGATCTTCAAGTTCAAGGGCCGGCGTTCCCGTGAGCTCCGGCGCATGGATCCGGAGACGAGCGAGCACGAGATCGACGTCCAGGTCCAGCGGGACATCGAGACAGGCGAGTTCGAGCGCGTCGGGTGAACCGAACCGAGCGCGTACTGCTTGGCCTGGTTGGGGCCGCGACGGCGCTTGCGGGCGTGGCGCGGTATGCCGGCGGCTTCTCGCACGTGGTCGCGTTCGTGTTCGCCACGATCGCGCTCGCCGGTGCGGCCTGGATCGTGTCGTTTGCGACCGAGCAGCTGGGGGAGCGCCTGGGCTCGGCCACGACCGGTGTCCTGCAGTCAACGGTGGGGAACCTGCCGGAGTTCTTCGTGGTGATCTTCGCGCTGAACGCCGGGCAGCGCATCGTCGCCGAGACCGCGATCCTCGGTTCCATATTGGTCAACGCACTGCTCGTGCTGGGGCTCGTGATCGTGGCCGGGGCTAGGCGCTCGCGCGATGGCGTGATGCGATTCAACCCTCGGTTGCCGAACGACACCGCGACGTTGCTGCTCGTCGCGACGTTCATCATCGTGTTGATCGGACTCACCGATTCGGCGCACGATCCAGCCAGCCACCACACGAAAACGATCTCGATCGTCGGGGCGGTCGCGATCCTGGCGGTCTACGGGACCTGGCTGCTGCAGTATCTGCGCGGCGGGGGCGCCCCCGAGGCGGAGCCAGGGACCAAGCCACGCCTGGCCGCGGTCACCGCCTTGGCTCTGCTTGCAATCGCCGGAACAGGCTCGGCCTTCGTTTCGGACTGGTTCGTCCACTCCCTGACGCCGACGATCAAGCAGCTCCACATCTCGAAGGCGTTCGCGGGGCTCGTGATCGTGGCGATTGCGGGCAATGCGGTCGAGAACGTGGCGGGAATCGCGCTCGCGGCGCGGGGCCGATCGGAGCTCGCGATCTCGGTGGTCAAGAACTCCGTCTCGCAGATCGCGGCGTTCCTCTATCCCGTCCTCGTGCTCGTCTCGCTGCTGACCTCGACGACGCTCACCTTTGCGCTGGCCCCCGTGTACATAGGGGCGCTGTTCGGCACCGCCGTGATCGTGTGGCAGATCACCGGTGACGGCGAGGCGACGGTGTTCGAAGGCGCCGCGCTGATGGCGGCATTCGTGATCCTGGCCACGGTGGCCGCGTTCGAAGCGTAGGCGGCCCCAAGCGGCGGCTGCCACAGCAGGCTCTGCTATTCTGACGTTTACGTAAGATGTCAGTTCAGGCCCTTGACAAGCCCGCCAGACGGATCGGCGTCAGCCGCGAGCACGACTCGTACAAGTGGTGGGCGCTCTCCTGCACGAGCCTCGGGATGCTGCTGGCAACGATCAACTCGGGCACGCTGATCATCGCGCTACCCGATCTGGAGCGGAGCCTCCACACGAGCCTGCTCGAGCTGGTGTGGGTGATCCTGACCTACATGATCGCCTCGACCGTGCTCGTCCTGAGCGCCGGTCGTCTCTCGGATCAGTTCGGGAGAAAGAAGGCGTACGTCGCGGGCTTCCTGGTGTTCGCGCTTGCGTCGCTGGGCGCGGGATTCGCAGCGAACGGCACGCAGCTGATCCTGTGGCGGATCCTTCAGGGCATCGGCGGCTCGTTCCTGTTCGCCAACTCGGCCGCGATCGTGACCGACGCGTTCCCGCGCGAGCAGCTCGGGCTCGCCATGGGCACCAACACGATGGTGGCCGCGGTGGGGCTGGTGATCGGTCCCGTCCTCGGCGGGGCCCTGGTGGATATCTCGTGGCACTGGGTCTTCTGGTTCAACCTGCCGTTCGGGATCGCGGGGAGCCTTTGGGCCGCGATGGTGCTGCACGAGCTGGTCGGCTCGGAGGAGGACCACTCTTTCGACTGGGCCGGGACGATCACGTTTCTGATCGGCCTCACCGGACTGGTCTACGGGATCTCAAAGGGCGGGATCCAGGGCTGGGGCAATCCCCTAGTAGTCGGCGGGCTGGTCGCGGCAGCGGTGCTGCTGCCGCTGTTCGTGCTGATCGAGCGCCGCGTACGTGCGCCCATGCTCGACCTGAGCATCTTCCGCAACCGTCTGTTCTCGGCCGCCTCGGCCGCCGCCTTCATCAATGGTCTGGCGCGCTTCGCGCTGATGTTCGTGTTTGTCTTCTACTTCCAGGGCGTGCAGGGCAACTCGCCGATCCTCGCGGGCGTCAAGCTGGCCCCGCTCGCGGTGGGGATGCTGATCTCCTCGCCACTCGCCGGCATCTGGGCCGACCGCCGCGGCTCGCGCGAGCTGGCGGTGCTCGGGATGCTCGTGACCGCGGTCGGGCTGGCCCTGATGACGACGCTGGAGCGGAACACCACCTACTGGGCCAGCGGCGGCTACATGTTCATCGTCGGGATCGGGTCGGGCATGTTCAACAGCCCCAACACGGCCGCGATGATGGGCGTGGTCAAGCCGCACCGGCGCGGGATCGCGGCGGGCGCCCGCGTGTTGGTCCAGAACACCGGCGCCGTCATCTCGATCGCGTTCGTGCTCGCGATCGTGACCTCCGCGGTGCCGACCACGGTCCTGTTCAAGGTCTTCTCCGGGCTCGCGAAGCACATCTCGACCGCCCAGCTGCAGCCGTTCATCGGCAACATGCACACCGCCCTCTGGGTGCTCGCCGCGGTGTCGGTGGTGGGCGCGTTCGTGGCCGCGGCCAGGCCCTCACAGGGCGCGGCGGCGCAGCAGCTCTCGGAGGCTCCCGCGGCGTCATGAGCGCCGTCCAGAACAAGCTTCGGATCGGCGAGCTGGCCGAGCTCACGGGAACCACACCGCGGACGATTCGCTATTACGAGGAGATCGGCCTGCTGCCGGGTGCCGAACGCGAGCAGGGCAAGCATCGGCTGTACGCGGAGAGGGATGTCGACACGGGTGAGGGAGATCGTGAAGCTCCGTGACCTGCTCGGCCTCTCGCTCGAGGAGCTCTCCAAGTTGCTCGAGGCCGAAACCGCACGCGCCGAGCTTCGCCAGGCGTTCAAGCTCGCGGACCGTCCCGAGGAACGGCGCCGGATCCTGGAGCAGAGCCTCGGCCACATCGCGACGCAGCTCGAGCTGGTTCGCAGCCGCCGGGTCGAGCTCGAGAAGCTGGAGGCCGAGCTGGTGGAGAAACGGCGGGAGGTGCGCCGCAAGTTCCGGGAGCTCGCGGACAGGTGAGCGCCACCGGTGTCGACCGCCGCGCGATGGCCACGCTGTCGGCCGGCCACCTGTTCACCGACGTCGCCCAGGGATCGGTTCCCGCGCTGCTGCCATTTCTCATCTCTCACGATCACCTGAGCAATGCCGCGGCGGCGTCGCTGGTACTGGCGGCGACGATCTCGAGCTCGGTGATCCAACCGGTGTTCGGTCACCTCTCCGATCGCCTGTCGCTGCCATGGCTGATGCCGCTCGGACCGGGACTCGGCGGTCTGGGGATCGCGCTCGCGGGCGTGGCGCCGAGCTATGGCCTGATATTCGCCTCGGTGCTGCTGAGCGGGGTCGGCGTCGCCGCGTTCCATCCCGAGGGCTCGCGTTTTGCCAACTACGTCTCAGGCGCGCGGCGGGCGAGCGGGATGAGCTTGTTCTCGGTGGGAGGGAACGTCGGGTTCGCGCTCGGCCCCGTGCTGATGACGCCGGCGCTGCTCGTGCTCGGCCTGCATGGCACGCTGCTCGTGCTCGTGCCGACGTGGCTGATGGCGGCGGTGCTGGCACATGAGGTCCCGCGGCTCAAGGGCTTTCGATCGGATGTCGCCGGCGGCCGCGTGCAGCGGACCAGCGAGCGTGAGGCGTGGGGGCCGTTCACGGTCCTGGCTTGCGTGATCGCCGTGCGGTCGTTCATCTACTTCGGGCTGGTGACGTTCATCAGCCTCTACTACATCCACGTGCTCCACGCGAGCAAGACGCTGGGTGAGGTCGCGCTCGCCGCGATGCTGTTCGGCGGCGCGGTCGGGACCCTGGTCGGCGGCCCGCTCGCGGACCGCTTCGGCCGTCGCGCCGTGCTGGCCGGGTCGATGCTCTCGATCCCACCCCTGATGGTCGGGCTCCTGCTCTCGGGCAGGCTCCTCGGGATCCTGTTCGTGGCTCTGACAGGAGCGGTCACGATCGCGACGTTCGCGGTCACGATCGTGATGGGCCAGGAGCTCCTGCCGGGCCGACTGGGCGTCTCCGCAGGCGTGACGATCGGCCTTTCGATCGGTCTCGGCGGAGTTGGGGCGCCGCTACTCGGGATCCTGGCCGACGCGCACGGTTACCGGGCGGTCCTGGAGACCGTCGCGGCACTGCCGGCGCTCGCGCTGCTGCTGACGGTTTGGCTTCCGAAAGGCGGGATCAGCCGTCCGACCGACGGTCGCGCCGCAGGGCGCGCTGCTCGCGCTTTTGCTCCTCGCGAGCCCGCCTGACCGCATTCGACCGGCGCGCCTCGCCCCCGCGAAGGCCAATCTTGGGCGGGCTTCGAGATCGGGGAGAAGACCCGCTCGAGGCTCCGCGGCACCGCACGCGGGACAGGACGGGCCCCTCGGCTCCCGCCACCAGCTCCTCGAAGCGCTCACCGCAGGCCGGGCACTCGAACTCGTACAGGGGCATGAAAAGAGGATATGCGCCGATCAAGGCGTAACCATCCACCGCCGCAGCGGTATTTGGGCTTTGGGCCGCGGGGCCCTGGGGGCAGCATCCGATGATCTTTTCCACGCAATGGACAACTCGTGCGCTGCCGCGGCTTGCGGCGCTGGGCGCGGCGCTCGTCGGCGCGATCAACGTCGCTTCGGCGTTGACCCCCACCATCCGCTGGCGTGGACACCTGCTGCTGTCCTACGAACCGGTCCAGGCGATGCGGATGTTCCACGCCCTGGCACTGCCGGCCGGGGCGGCCCTGCTCCTGGTGGCGCCCTATCTGGCCAAGCGACGGCGGCGGGCCTGGCAGGCAGCGACCTTGCTGATGCTCGCGCTGGGAGCATTCGACCTTCTGAAGGGCCTCGATTTCGAGGAGGCAGCAGTCACCTGGGGCGCAGCAGCCCTGTTGCTCCTCGGTCGCCGCGGGTTCACCGTACGTCACGAGCCGATCACCCTGCGCTCGGCTCTGTGGCGCGCGCCGCTGCTGATGCTGGGCGGTCTTGCCGTGGCCGTCCTGGCCGCATGGGCGTCCCAACCTGACGCGATCCAGCTGACCGCCGTCGTGACGCTGCTCATGGCTGCGTACGTGGTCTTCCGGCCACTCGCCGCGCCGCGAGGCCTCCCCAGCCCGTCCGCACGCGCCGCGGCCGCCGATCTGGTGCGGGCGCACGGGCGGGACACGTTGTCCCACTTCAAGCTGCGCTCCGACAAGCATTACCTCTTCTCCGCGGACGAGCGCGCGTTCGTCGGCTACAGGATCGAGAACGGGGTGCTGCTGTGCTCCGGTGACCCGGTGGGGGACGAGCGGTCGTTCCCGGGTCTGCTGGCCGAGCTCGAGGCGTTCACCGCGGTGCGCGGGCTCAAGCTCGGCGCGGTCGGCGCGAGCGAAGGGCTCTGCCCGTTGTATGAGGACCTTGGACTGCGCACGCTGTACCTGGGAGACGAGGCGATCATCGACCTCGATCGATTCTCGCTCGAGGGCCGGCCGATCCGGAAGGTGCGACAGTCGGTCACTCGTCTGAGCAAGGCCGGCTATTCAGCGGAGGTGCACGAGCTGGGCGGACTCGCCGAGGAGACGCTCCGAGAGGTCGAGCGCGTGCTCGAGCTCGGACGCCAGGGCGCGCCGGAGCGCGGCTTCTCGATGGCGCTCGACACGCTGCGGGGTGACCAACACGAGGACACGCTCGTGCTGCTGGCCCGGGACCGCGAGGATGTGATCCGGGGCGTCCTTCACTTCGTGCCCTGTTACGGACGCGCGGCTGCGTCGCTGTCGTTCATGCGGCGAGACCCCAGCACGCCCAACGGGTTGATGGAGTTCATGGTCGCCCAGGCCACCGAGCTGCTCCGCGAACGCGGGATCGCCGAGCTGTCGCTGAACTTCGCCGCGTTCGCGAAGTGGCTGCACAGCCCGGAGAAGCGCTCGGAGCGGGCGCTGGGCAAGCTGGTCTCGCTCGGCAACCGCTGGTTCCAGATCGAGAGCCTCTACCGCTTCAACGCCAAGTTCTTTCCCCGGTGGGAGCCGCGCTACCTGGTCTACCAGGGGGCGTTCGGCTTGCCGCGTGTGAGCGTGGCGGCGCTGTGGGCCGAGGGACAGCTGTGGAAGCCGTCGCTGGCGCGGCCCGGGGCGTCGGACGGCCGCGCCTCCGCTTGACATCCATACAGTCTGTATGTGAAAATGTGGCTGGCCGCGAAGGCCGTCCTGGCGGGTCTCGCCACCCGGACTTCGCTGCCGCGGCGCCCGCCGGAATCCCGGCGTATGCCGCCAGTTACACTCCTCAGCCTCAACTCGCCGCGGAGAATCGCGCGCAGGTAGGGTACCCGCGTCGCCTGCCCAAATGTCCCTAGCGAACTCGCACCATGACCGATCGCCGTCCAGTGACAGGGCGGGATGCCGCCGGCGCCGGAGCGCTGTTGCTCGGCCGCGAATCTCATGTGCGCCGGGGTCGGGGCTGGAATCGGCGCCCTGCGTCGGTGCGCTCGTGCCGCTGCTCGTGGCCGGGTTCCTGGTCGGGTTCTTCGTGGGGATCGCCGTTGTCGCTGACCGCTTCCGCCACCTCTGAGGCTCCGATGCCCGCCGCGTTTCGCTACTTCGACGTCGTGTTGCTCGTGGTCGCCGCGCCGATCATGATCCTGATCGGCGTTCCGGCGCTCGGTTACGGCGTAGGCGCAGGTGCCTGGCTCGGCATTGCGTGCGGTCGGGATCGCCGTCGAGCGGGGGGCGGACAGCGCTCAGGACGCGCGCGCTCAGATCACGCTGCGGATGGGCTACATGATGGGGCGCCTGTTCCTGCTGGCGCTGGCGGTGGTTCTCGCCCGCTCGGACGGCGGCCGCGACGCCGGCCTCGCCGCGCTGGTAGTCGTCGTCGTCGCCTTCACGGTGGGGCTCGCGGTCTCGGCGATCAGCCGGCCACGGAGGGCGAAATGACCAACACCAGGAAGGTGCTGTGGTCGCTGGCCGGGGTATGGCTCGCCGGGACGATCATCTTGGTCGCCGCTCTGGGCTTCGGCCACAAGAACAACACTTCCAGATCCAGAACGAGTTCAAGCTCATCAACTGGATCCACCTCGGCGTCTTCAGCATCAACCGCGCCGTCGTCTATCTGCTGCTGGCCGCGATCCTCACCACCATTGACGATGGTGTGGATCTCGCGCCGGATGCAGGCGCGCCCGAATCGCGTCCAGACCGCGGTCGAGGTCCTCTACTCGCTGATGCGCGACAACATCGCCCGCGGCAACATGCCCGACTCGCTTGCGGCCAAGTGGTTCCCGTTCCTCGGCGCGCTGTTCCTGTTCCTGTGGTGGTCGAACCTCATCGGCTATCTGCCGCTGCCGACGAACAGCCAGGAGAAGTTCAATTTGTTCGGTGCCCACATTCCGTCGTTCGCGCTTTACGCGGCGACGGCGAACATCTCCGTCCCGCTGATCCTCGCGCTGATCGTGTTCGTCGTGTTCAACGCCGAGGGCATCCGCGCCCAGGGGCCGATCGGCTACATCAAGAGCCTCGTTCCGGCCGGCGTGAGCGGACCGATGCTGCTGCTGATCTTCCCGCTCGAGGTGATCTCGACATTCATGCGGCTGATCTCGCTGACCGTCCGGTTGTTCGCCAACATCCTCGCCGGGCACATGATCATCCTGTTCATGGCCGGCGGCCTGGCGGTGATCCTCGGACTGTCGTTCCTGGGCTGGGCGCTGCTGCCGTTCGGGATCCTCGTCTACATGTTCGAGTTGGGGCTGATCGCCACCCTTCAGGCCTTCATCTTCGCGACGCTGGCCGCCATCTACATCGGCGGCGCCGTCACCCACCACTAGCGATCAAGGAGCTGAGTTCAAGTGCTTACACACATAGTCTCGTTTGCAGCCTCGTCCGGCCTCTCGGCTGGATTCGGAATCGGAGTCGGGGGCGGCCTTGGCGCGGTCGGCGCCGGCGTCGGGATCGGGATCATCTTCGGCAAGGTGATCGAGGCGGTCACGCGCCAGCCCGAGATGCGCGATGAGATCACGAGCATCCAGTGGCTCGGGTTCGCCCTCACCGAGGCCTGCTTCTTCTACGGGCTGGTCGCCGGCCTGCTCTCCTACGTCCTCAAATAGATGGTCACCACAGCTTCAAGCGGCTCGTTCCTGATCTCGCCCAACGTCGGGCTGATGGTCTGGACGCTGGTGCTGTTCGTCCTGTCGATGGTGATCCTCTGGAGGCTGGCGTTCCCGCGCATCTCCGAGGCGCTCGACCGCCGCCAGAAGGCGATCGAGGACTCGATCGAGACCGCCGAGCGCACCAGGCGAGAGGCGGACCGATCTGCTCGGCGAGTACCGCGAGCGGCTGGCGGAGGCCCGCCAGCAGGCGGAGGAGATCGTCCACCGAGCCCGGCACGACCGCCGAGGTGCACGAGCGCGAGGCGACCGAGCAGGCGCAGGAGCGGCGCGAGCAGATGATGGAGCAGACGCGCAGGGAGATCGAGGCGGAGACCCGGCGGGCGATCGACGAGATTCGCCGCGAGGTCGCCGACCTGACCGTGATGGCGACGGAGAAGGTCACGCGCAAGACGCTCACCCCGATGATCAGCGGCGGCTGGTCGATGAGGCCATCGGCGAGCTCGACTTCACCGCTCTCGGCGGCGGAGGACAGAACTAGTGGAGGAGATCGCCCAGGTCTATGCCCGTTCGCTGTTCGAGGTCGCCGAGGAGCGCGACATCCTCGACGTGATCCGCGAGCAGCTCGGGCCAGTTCGCCGAGGCGCTGAGGAGAACCGGGACATGGCCGTGTTCTTCTTCTCGCCCTATTTCTCCACCGAGGAGAAGAAGCAGGCGCTGAAGCGGGCGGTCTCGAGGGCGCTGACGCGATATTCATGAGCTTCCTCGAGACGCTCGTCGAGCGCCATCGGATGCCCGTGATCTTCCGGATCCGAGCTCGCTACGAGGAGCTCTGGGACGAGGCCAACAAGCTGCTGCCGGTCGAGGTCACCGCGCCGTCGAGCTGGATGAGGAAACCGTCTCTAGCATTGGGGAGCAGATTCGCCGGCAGACCGGGCAGAACGTAGAGCTATCGAGCACACGTAGATCCCGGCATCCTGGGCGGGATCGTGCTTGCGCGTCGGCAACTTCGTGCTCGATGCATCGATCAAGAATCGCCTGAACCAACTTCGCAAGCAAGTCGCGCAGGCCTAAGCTGGGCTGACCGCGCTTCCAAGGAGCCCTTCAGATGCAGATCAAGCCAGACGAGATCACCTCAATTCTCAAGAGCCGGATCGAAGGCCTCGACACCTCGAGCGCCGATCTCACGGAAGTGGGAACGGTGCTCTCGGTGGCCGATGGGATCTGCCGCATCCACGGGCTCGAGAACTGCATGTCGTTCGAGATGCTCGACTTCCCGCACGACGTCACCGGGCTGGCGCTGAACCTGGAGTCGGACAACGTCGGCGCGGTGATGTTCGGCGAGTGGGAGAAGATCTCCGAGGGCGACACCGTCAGGCGCACCAAGCGGCTGCTCGAGATCCCGGTCGGCGAGGGACTGCTCGGACGGATCGTCGACCCGCTCGGCAACCCGCTGGACGGCAAGGGGCCGATCGACACAGACGAGACTCGTCCGGCCGAGCACAAGGCGCCGGGCGTCGTCCAGCGCCAGCCGGTGACGGAGCCGATGCTCACGGGCCTGAAGGCGATCGACTCGATGATCCCGATCGGCCGCGGCCAGCGCGAGCTGATCATCGGCGACCGGCAGACCGGGAAGACCGCGATCGCGATCGACACGATCATCAACAACCAGGACCGCGACCTGGTCTGCGTCTACGTGGCGATCGGACAGCGCAAGTCCACCGTCGTGGCGCTGGCGAAGACGCTCGAGGACGCCGGTGCGCTCGAGAACACGATCATCGTGATGGCGGCCGCCGACGAGTCGGCGCCGATCAAGTTCCTGGCGCCGTACGCGGGCTGCGCGATGGGCGAGTACTTCCTCTACAACGGGAAGGCGGCGCTTGCGATCTACGACGATCTGACCAAGCACGCGTACGCCTACCGGCAGATGTCGCTGCTGCTGCGCCGCCCGCCGGGCCGCGAGGCCTACCCCGGGCGACGTCTTCTACCTGCACTCGCGCCTGCTCGAGCGGGCGGTGAAGCTCAATGACGACCTCGAGGCCGGATCGCTGACGGCGCTGCCGGTGATCGAGACCCAGGCAGGCGACGTCTCCGCCTACATCCCCACGAACGTGATCTCGATCACCGACGGGCAGATCTTCCTCGAGCCGAAGCTGTTCTACTCGGGCGTGCGGCCGGCGATCAACGTCGGCATCTCCGTCTCGCGCGTGGGCGGCAACGCCCAGATCACGCCGATGCGCAAGGTGGCCGGAACGCTGAAGCTCGAGCTCTCCCAGTACCGCGAGCTCGAGGCCTTCTCGCAGTTCGGCTCCGAGCTCGACCCCGAGACCCAGAAGACGCTCGCCCGCGGCGAGCGGCTCGTGACGACGCTCAACCAGGCCGAGCGTCACCCGATGCCGGTCGAGGACCAGGTCGTCCAGATCTACGCGGCCACCAACGGCTACCTGGACCGGATCGTGGTCGAGAAGGTCGACCGCTTCCTGGCCGGGCTGACCGAGTCCGTGCGCGGCAACGAGCCTGAGCTGCTGAAGACGATCGCCGGCGGTGACTGGAGCGACGAGACGCAGAACAAGCTCGACAAGGCCGTCGAGACCGTACGCCGAGGACTTCGGCTTCGACCTCGACGAGGAGGGCCATCCGATCGAGGAAGGCGGCGACGAGCCGCGTCCCAGCGCGCGATCGTCGACCGACGGAAGCGAGGGCGAGCAGACCGAGGAGAAGGAGGAAGAGGCCGTTCCGGCCTAGCGGCCCGGGGCAGCCCATGAGGCATGCCACTCTCCCAGCGCGACGTTCGCAACCGGATCGGCGCGGTCAAGAACATTCAGAAGATCACGCGGGCGATGGAGATGGTTGCCGCCGCGCGGCTGCGGCGCGCCGAGCAGCGAATCGAGGCGCTGCGACCGTACGCGTCCGCCATCCGCCGCATGACGCGCGAGGCCGCCGAGGCTGCGGGCAACGTGCCGCGGCTGCCGATCCTGTCCGAGCACTCGAATCAGTTGACGCGGTCGGCCTGCTGCTGATCGCCGGCGACCGGGGGCTGGCGGGAGCATTCAACTCGAACATCGTCCGCGCCGGCGTGTCCGCCGGGCGCAAGCCACGGGTCGGACGGGCAAGAAGGTCCTCTATTACGCCTCCGGACGGCGTCCCTCGTCGTCGCTGACCTTCCGCGGGCTAGAGCCGGCGCAGAGCTTCATCGGGTTCTCCGACCGGCCCTCGTACGCCGATGCGCGCGGGATCGCCGAGCGGCTGATGGCGGCTTACGTCGACGGCGACGTCGATCAGGTCGAGGTGTTCTACAACGGCTACATCTCGCCGATCTCCCAGGTCGTCCGACGCGAGACGCTGCTGCCACTGCAGCAGGCGACGGTGATGGAGGAGTCCGAGGATGAAGCCTCGGAGGACGAGCCTGAGCGCAGCCGCGCGCTCGTCGAGTACGAGCCCGATCCGGAGGAGATCCTCAAGCGGCTCGTCCCCGACTACGTCGAGATTTCGATCTACCGGGCGCTGCTGGAGTCGACCGCATCCGAGCATGGGGCGCGCATGACCGCGATGCGCAACGCCTCCGAGAACGCGGGGACGCTGATCGAGGACCTGACGCTCGAGATGAACCGCGCGCGGCAGGCCGAGATCACGCAGGAGATCATGGAAGTCGTCGCCGGCGCCGAGGGCCTTGGTTAGAGAGGCTGGACGTCCCGCGGAGATCCCCCCTTAGACTGAGGAGCTGTTATGGCAATCACTGAACAAACCCCGGCAGAAGGCGGCGAGCGCACCGAAAACGTCGGCCGGATCGAGGAGATCCAGGGCGTCGTGATCGAGGCGGTGTTCCCCGACAAGCTGCCGGAGATCAACCACGCGATCAGGGTCAAGCGGCCCGAGGCAGCGAAGGCCGAAGAGGACATCGACATCGCCGCCGGCGAGGAGGATTACCTCGTCTGCGAGGTGCAGCAGCACCTCGGCGACGACCGGGTGCGGGCCGTCGCGCTCGACACGACCGA
This sequence comes from uncultured Actinomycetes bacterium, assembly GCA_963822725.1. GTDB lineage: Bacteria > Actinomycetota > Thermoleophilia > Solirubrobacterales > Solirubrobacteraceae > Palsa-465. The sequence continues at coordinate 1,269,494 of CAWGIR010000004.1, read as the reverse complement.
CGGCCTCGCCCGAGGCACCGAGGTGATCGACACCGGCGCGCCGATCACCGTACCCGTTGGACGAGGCGACGCTGGGGCGGATCTTCAACCTGCTCGGCGACCCGATCGATCTCGGCGACCCGCTCCCAGACGACACCGAGCGCTGGCCGATCCACCGCGAGGCCCCCACGGTCGAGGCGCTGATCCCGACCGCGGAGATGTTCGAGACCGGCATCAAAGTGATCGACCTTCTCGCGCCGTACGCCCGCGGTGGGAAGGTGGGCCTGTTCGGTGGCGCCGGCGTTGGCAAGACCGTGATCATCCAGGAGCTGATCCACAACCTCGCCCAGGAGCACGGCGGTCTGTCGGCGTTCTGCGGCGTCGGCGAGCGCTCTCGTGAGGGCAACGACCTGTGGCTCGAGATGAAGGAATCCGGCGTGCTCGACAAGACGATGCTCGTCTTCGGGCAGATGAACGAGCCCCCCGGCGCGCGCATGCGCGTCGCGCTCTCGGGCCTGACGATGGCGGAGTACTTCCGCGACCACGAGGGCCAGGACGTGCTCCTGTTCATCGACAACATCTTCCGCTTTGTGCAGGCCGGCTCCGAGGTCTCCGCGCTGCTCGGCCGGATGCCTTCCCAGGTCGGCTACCAGCCCACGCTCGAGTCCGAGATGGGCGAGCTCCAGGAGCGGATCACCTCCACCCGGAACGGATCGGTGACCTCGATCCAGGCCATTTACGTGCCCGCGGACGACCTCACGGACCCTGCTCCGGCCTCGGCTTTCGCGCACCTCAACGCGACCACGACGCTTTCCCGCTCGATCTCGGAGAAAGGGATCTATCCGGCCGTCGACCCGCTCGACTCGACCTCCACCATCCTCAAGGAGGAGATCCTCGGCGAGGAGCACTTCCGCGTGGCCAACGAGGTCAAGCAGGTGCTCCAGCGCTACAAGGAGCTCCAGGACATCATCGCGATCCTCGGAATCGACGAGCTCTCCGACGAGGACAAGGTGACGGTGGCGCGCGCCCGCAAGATCGAGCGCTTCCTCTCGCAGCCGTTCTTTGTCGCGGAGCAGTTCACCGGCACCCCCGGGGTGTACGTGAAGGTGGAGGACTCGATCCGCGGGTTCAAGGAGATCCTCGACGGCAAGCACGACGACATTCCCGAGCGGGCCTTCTTCATGAAGGGGACGATCGACCAGGTGGTCGCCGATTTCGGCGGCGACGAATCGGGCGACGAGGATTCGAAGGCCGAGGGCTCTTCCGAGGGCGAGGGCGCTTCGTCTGAGGGCGAGGGCTCCTCGTCTCGAGGGCGAGGGCTCCTCAGAGGAATAGATGGCCCACACCAAGTTCCCAGTCGAAGTCCTCACCCCCGACGGCGAGGTGTTCAGCGACGAGGTCGAGATGGTCTCGACCAAGACCTCGGTGGGCTCGATCGGCATCCTCGCCAACCACGAGCCGGTGCTTGCGATGCTGGATCCCACGGAGCTGCGGCTCTACAAGACGGAGTCCGAGTGCGCGCGCTTCGCCCAGGCCGAGGGTTACATGCAGGTCGCCGCGGGGAGGGTGCTGGTGCTCGTCGAGGAGGCATACGCACCATCGGAGCTGGACGCCGGTCAGCTACGGGAGCGCTTGCAGCAGGCCGAGCGCGAGCTCGAGCAGGCCGGCGACGACACCGAGCGGCGGCGAGTGGCGCTCAGAGACCGGAATCGCTGCGAAACCTTCCTCCGCATCGCCTCGCAGTAAGGGAGGACCCTCACCGTCCGTCTGAACGCGTCTGCGCTCCACGCGACGCGTTCAGACGGACGGCGAAGGCGCTTCTTTATGGGTGATTCCACCCCCGTAAGCTTGTGAAAAGCAGATGAACGACGAGCGCTTACTCGCCGAACGGCTCCTCTCCTACGACACCTCGCGACCCGAGGAATTGGTCGCGGCCGCAGGATTCGTCAAGGGTTGGCTCGAATCACGCGACATCAAAGTGCGTGAGCATGAGCACAATGGGCTGCCCGTGCTGGTGGCCGATGTCGGCAAGGCCGAGGGCGATGCACCTACCATCATCTTCCACGGGCATCTCGACGTCGTCCCCGGACGTCCTGAGCAGTTCGAGCCCCGCATCGAGGGCGATCGGCTCATCGGGCGCGGTGCCTATGACATGAAGGGCGCGCTCGCGGCCATGATGTGCGCGCTGAAGGATCTGGAGGGGCATGAGCGGGCTCGCGTGCGCATGGTCTGCGTGCCGGACGAGGAATCGGAGGAGCTCGACGAGCGCTCGACGGAGGCGATCGTCAAACGCGGTCTCGTCGACGCTGATTTTGCGGTCACCGGCGAGCCGACCGATATGCACATCGGCGTGGCCGCCAAGGGAGTGCTGGCGATGCGGATCGTGGTTCAGGGACGGGCCGCGCATTCGTCGACGCCCTGGCTCGGCGACAACGCCGTGCTGAGGGCGATCGACACCTTCAGGGCGATCGAATCGCTTCCGTTCACCCGCGAGTCCTCGGAGCTGTTCGATGCGCCGTCGATCAACCTCGGGCGGATCGAGGGTGGGAAGGCGCTCAACATGGTGCCGGACGAGTGCACAATGGCGGTCGATGTTCGGTATCTGCCAGGCCAGGATCCCGGAGCGATCCTGGAGCAGATCCGGTCGCTCGCGGGGATCGAAATTGCGCGGACGTTCATTTATCCCCCGGTGACGGTGTCCCGCACGAACACATACGTGCGCGCGCTGCGCGACGCCGTGACGCGCGCGGCACCCGACACCGAGACGATGAGCGTCGGCCGCGACGGCGCGTCGGACGCTGCGTCGTTCATCGAGGCCGGGATCCCAGCAGTCGAGTTCGGTCCGGCCGGTGCCGGGCACCACGGACCAGAGGAATGGGTGTCGCTCGCCTCGCTGGCTCGCTACCGGCGCGCGCTGAGCGACTTCGTTCGCTGCCTGCCGATCTGGCTCGAGGAAGGCGAATCGGACCCCGCCCAGCCGGGAGGGCTCAGGGCGATCGAGGGAGGCCTGGCGTGAGCCTGATCCCGCGCTCTCGCGGCGGGGCACTGCTCCGGTTTGCGTTGGGAGCGCTGATCGTGATCGCGTTCACGGCGGGCACGACGGCGGTGGCCGGCCTGCTCCAGTTCAAGCAGCTCGCCACCTACATCTCCGCCACCCCGCCGCTCAAGCACGCCAACGTCACCGTCCCCAGCCCGGGCGATCCGCAGACGATCCTGGTCATCGGCTCCGATCACCGCGCCCATACCTCATGGAAGTCGGCGAACACGGACACGATGATGCTGATCAGGCTCGATCCGAACTCCAAGACGATCAACGTCCTCTCGGTCCCGCGCGACCTACGGGTCGAGATCCCGGGAGTGGGAACGGCGAAGCTGAACGCTGCGTACTCGTTCGGCGGCCCGAACCTGCTGATCAAGACGATCCGCCAGAACGTGTTCCCGGGCCTGGTCGTCAATCACATCATCGACATCAACTTCGGCGGCTTCCAGGACCTCGTCGACGCGATCGGATGCGTGTACACGGACGTCGACCACCGCTACTACAACAACACGGCGCTGACCGACTACTCGAGCATCAACATCCAGCCGGGGTACCAGAAGCTTTGTGGGACCCCGGCGCTGGCGTTCGTTCGCTTCCGCCACACGGACTCTGACATCGTCCGCAACGCCCGGCAGCAGGACTTCGTCCGCTGGGCCAAGGACCAATACGGGCAGACGCAGCTGATCGAGAACCGCGACACGCTGGTGAAGATCTTCGGTCAGCACACGCAGACCGACTCGGACCTGCACCACACTGACGGGCTCATCAACCTCTTCAACCTGGTCGCGTTCATGGACGGCCACACGATCAAGCAGGTTCAGTTCCCCGCGATCCTCCTGCCATGCGGTGCACCGGCCCCGGCCACCGTGGGCGGCACGACGCTCGCCGGTGGGGGCGTCACTCAGAGCGCGTGCTACGTCACCGCCGACCCCAGCGCCGCGCAGCACGCCTTCGAACAGCTGATGACGCCGACGACGAGCCAGCCCGTCGCCGGCGTCCCCGCACACGTCGCTGTGGGCGGCGGGCATCACGGGAGCCACCGGGGTACCTCGAACCTGACGGGGGACGTCACGGACGGCAAGGCCCAGGCGGCGGCCCTAGGGAATGCCGGTATGCCGGTCTACTTCCCGCGCGTGATCGCGGCCGGCTCGGAGTACTGCTCGAGTCTCGCCGACAACTGCTACACGGAGATCCCCAGTCCGCACGCCTACCCCCGCAAGTACTGGATCCATGACGAGCACGGGAAGCCGTACTCCTCTTATCGGATGACGCTGGCCCTCAACCCGGCACTCGGTGAGTACTACGGCATCCAGGGCACAACCTGGCGCAAGCCCCCGCTCCTAGTCAGTCCCTCATTCACGCGGTCGGTGAACGGCAAGCAGTTGCTGGTTTACGCCAATGGCGGCAAGGTCTCGGTGGTCGCGTGGCGGACCCCGCATGGCGTTTACTGGGTCTCGAACACGCTCACGGACACACTGACGAACCAGCAGATGATCGCGATCGCGGGATCGCTTACTCGCTAGCCTCCCGCGTCCATGAGCAGTGAGCGCGAACCGATCGGGGTGATCGGCACGGGGTACGTGGGGCTCGTAACGGCGGCCGGCCTTGCGGAGCTCGGCAGCGATGTCTGGTGCGTCGACATCGATGCGGACAAGATCGCGACGCTCGAGGAGAACCGGATACCGATCTACGAACCTGGTCTCCCGGAGTGCGTGGCGCGTAACCGGGAGCGCCTCCATTTCTCGACCGAGCTCGCCCCAGCGCTCGAGCACGCGCGGCTGTTGTTCGTGGCGGTGGGAACGCCTCCCACGTACTCGGGTGATGCCGACCTGTCGGCGGTACGAGCAGTGGTGGACGCGATGCCCGCCTCCGGCGGCCACGCGATGGTGATGAAGTCGACGGTCCCGGTGGGGACCGGTGCGGCGATCAAGCGAGAGTTCGCCTCACAGGGAAAGAACGGCTTCGCCTATGTGTCTTGTCCGGAGTTCCTCAAGGAAGGTGCGGCGCTCGAAGACTTCCTCAAACCGGACCGAGTGGTGATCGGCGACGAAGGCGACTGGGCCGGGGACGCGGTGGTGGATTTGTATGCGCCGCTGGGTGCATCGCTCGTTCGCACGGACATACCGAGCGCGGAGATGATCAAGCTGGCCGCCAACGCTTTCCTGGCCACGAAGATCAGTTTCATCAACGAGATCGCCAACGTCTGCGAGGAAGTCGGGGCCGACGTAACCGAGGTCGCTCGCGGGATGGGGCTCGATCGGAGGATCGGACCACACTTCTTGAAGCCGGGCGTGGGATACGGCGGATCGTGCTTTCCGAAAGATGTCTCGGCCCTCAAGCAGCTCGCCGGCAACTCCGGCTACCACTTCCAGCTCCTGACCGCGGTGATCGAGGTCAACGAGCTTCAGAAGCGGCGCGTTATCGCAAAGCTGCAGAAGCACCTCGGGTCGCTCGTCGGCAAGCGGATCGCGCTGCTGGGGCTCGCCTTCAAGGCGAACACCGACGACATGCGAGAGGCGTCGTCGCTGGTGCTGTCGGCGCGGCTCCTGGCTGACGGGGCACACGTGCGCGCGTACGACCCGGTCGCCGAGGGCGAGGCGCGCAAGCTGATCAGCGGCGTGGACTTCGCGGATTCGGCCATGGATGCCGTGGAGGACGCCGACGCCTGCATCCTCGTCACCGAGTGGCCCGAGTTCGCCGATCTTGACTGGCGCCAGGTCGCCGAACGGATGCAGGGCCGGACCGTGATCGACGGCCGCAACTTCGTCGATCCGGAGGCGGTCAAGGGCGCGGGCCTCACGTATGAGGGAATCGGTCGCTAGTGCGCCGTTGGGTAATTGGGGTGCGCTAATGCAGGCCCTGATCCTTGCCGGGGGCGAGGGGACCCGGCTGCGGCCGCTCACCTCGACGATCCCGAAGCCCGTCGTGCCACTCGGCGATCGGCCGTTCATCGCCTACATGATCGAGTGGCTTCGCGGTCATGGCGTCGACGACGTGGTCCTGGCGTGTGGCTTCATGGCCGAGGGAGTCCGGAACGTGATCGGCGACGGAAGCGCGCTGCGCGTGCGCGTGCGCTACGTCGAGGAGCCGGAACCTCTCGGGACGGGAGGCGCGCTCAAGTACGCCGAAGAGCTGCTCGAGGACCGGTTCTTGATGCTGAATGGCGACGTCCTGACGGATATCGACCTCGGTGCCCAGCTCGCCCAACACGAGCAAACCGGGGCCCGAGCCACGCTGGCGCTCGTACCGGTCGGGGATCCGTCGGCCTACGGGGTGGTCCGCTGTGGGTCAGGCCACGCCGTCGAGCAGTTCATCGAGAAGCCGAAGCGCGGTCAGGCGGGGACGAACCTGATCAACGCCGGTGCGTACATCCTGGAGCGCGAGGTGCTCGATCGGATGGCTCCTGCCGGCACGAACGCCTCGATCGAGCGCGACGTGTTCCCGCAGCTGGTCGGGCACGGTCTGTTCGGGTACGCCGCGGCCGGCTACTGGCTGGACATCGGCACCCCGGATCGCTACCTCCAGGGAACCTTCGACATCCTCGCCGGAGATGTGCGGACCGAGCTGGGCGCGCGGGTGCGGCAGGCATCCTCCGTACTCGTCGAGGACGGTTGCGCCGTCGAGGGCAGCGTGATCGGCCCGGCGTTGATCCAGGCCGACTGCGAGGTCGCACGCGAGGCGACCGTCGGCGCTCTGGCGGTGCTCGGTCCGGGGGTACGCGTGGGCGAGCGGGCCCTGGTGGAGCGCTCGGTGCTGCTCGAGGGGTCCTCGGTGGGGGCTGGGAGCACGGTCCGCTCGGCGATCGTCGGGCCGGGCGCGAGGATCGGAGAGGGCTGTCTGGTCGAGGACGATGTCGTGCTCGGCGAGGGCGCGGTCGTAGGGTCGGGCAACGTCCTCGAGCCCGGGGCGCGTATCTTCCCCGGCGTGGTGTTGCCTGAAGCGATCCCGTCGTGACCGCCACCAGCGAGCAGAAGGCCCTCAACCGCGAGGCGGTCGCAGCGATCGACTCGGCGGGGCAGCTGGAGGACATCCTCGGCCTGCCGGATCATCTCCGCGATGCCCTGTGGCGCGTGGAGTCCTCAAACCTGCAGCCGCACGACGATCCCGGGGGCCTGATCGTCGCCGGGATGGGCGGCTCCGCGATCGGCGGCTCGCTGGCCAGAGCGGCGCTCGGGGATCGCGCTTCGCGCCCGATCGTGCTCGCGCGCGGATACGCCCTGCCGGCGTGGACCACCCCGGACACGACCGTCCTGTGCGCGAGCTACTCGGGCAACACCGAGGAGACGCTCGCCGCCTACGAGGCCGCAGGCGCACTCGGGGCGCGCCGCATCGCCGCGACCACGGGCGGAAGGCTCGCCGAGGCCGCGCGCGCCGACGGCGTGCCGGTGATCCCGCTGCCGGGTGGGTTTCAGCCCCGCGCCGCGGTCGCCTACTCACTCGTGATCGCGCTCGAGGTAGCCGGACTATGCGGCGCGGGAGAGCGGCTCCACGCCGAGATCGATGTGGCGGCGGCGCACGCCGAGCGGCTGGCGACCCAGTGGGGACCAGATGGGGCAGATGACTGCCTGCCGAAGACGCTTGCACACGGGCTCCACGGCACGATCGTTCAGGTCGCGGGCGCGGGGCTGACCGCACCGGTCGCCTACCGGTGGAAGACGCAGATCAACGAGAACGCCAAGACGCCGTGTTTTGCCGGCGAGCTTCCGGAGCTCGATCACAACGAGATCGAGGGCTGGAGCGGTGCTGACAGGCTTGGCCGCTTCAGCGCCGTGTTCCTGGACGACTCCGACCTGCACCCCCGCATCCGGCAGCGGATCGAGTTGACGCGAGGCCTGATCGGGGCCCACGCGGCCGCCACCTATCGGGTCGATAGCCGCGGCGAGACGCGGACCGAGCGACTGGTGTCGCTTGTGCTCCTTGGGGACTTGGTCTCGCTGTACCTGGCGGTGCTGCGGGAGGTCGATCCGTCACCGGTCGTGCTGCTGGAACGGCTCAAGGGCGAGCTCGCCAGGGGTTGAGGACGACCGGGGGATCGGCGGCCCCCCAGGGGGCCGCTAGCGCAGCGCGATTCCGCGCTGCTCGTAGAGCCGGCGGTCGGCTGTCGCCAGGAGCTCCTCGACCGTGCGGCCGTCCCTCGGGTAGGAGGCGGTGCCGATCGTCAGATCCCAGGGCGTGCGGAGCCCCAGCGCCTCGCGCCGCGCGGGCAGCTCGCCGCGGATTCGGTCGGCGACCGCGGCGGCGCCACCCATCGACTGCTCGGCCAGCAGCAGTCCCAGCTCATCTCCGCCGATGCGTCCGACGACGTCGTCGGCACGGGCGGACTCGCGCAGGAGGCCGGCCGCCTGCCGCAGGAGCTCGTCTCCCGCGAGGTGGCCCTCGCTGTCATTGACGGCTTTCAGTCCGCGGACGTCGACATAGGCGAGCACAAACGGTCGCCGGTAGCGCCGGGCTCTCGCCAACTCGCGCTCGGCGGCGTCAAGGAAGCCGCGGCGGTTGAGCACCCCGGTCAGGGGATCTGTGAGCGCCTGGGCGCTCACCGCCTCGAACTGTTCAGCCTGCCGGCGGGCGCGGCGGCCGCTCAGCAAAGTGGCCCCGGCGCCGGCCGCCGCCAGCGCGATCGCAGCGGCGAGCGCGATCCAGATCCCGGCGGGAATCACGCGCACAAAGCGAAGTATCGCCCCGGGGCCGACGGAGGGCGGGACGTATGCCGGAACAGAGCTCTTGCTCTTGCCTGCGGTGGAGCGTCCGGCCGCTCGCCCGGCGCGAGCGGTCGCCGACCGCGTCACCGAGGGGGCGATCGCGGTCCCAAGGGCGGCCCGGGTCGCGCCGGCCGTTCCACGGGTTGCGGTGCCTGGCGTGGCACCGGCGAATGGATTGACGCTCAGCCCGGTACGGCCACCGCCCGTGCCCGTGGCCGCCGGGACGGAGAGCGAGAGGACGCCTGTCGGAAGCGTGGCCGGGGTGGACGTCGCGGGGGTCGTCGTGGTGGGAGTGGAGGGAGTGCTGGGCGTGGTCGTCAGCGGGGTCTGGGAACCGCTGGTGGCGACGGGGTTGAGGAGGCTCGGCGTCCCGGTGGCCGGGGTGACGGTACCGGGCGTCACCGCGCCCGGGGCGATGTTGCACGGAGGCGTCAGCAGACCGGGCGCAGTGGTGGGCGGCGTGAGCAGACCGGGCGCGCCGTTCCCGGTCGCGGAACGGCATTGAGCGCCGTTCGCTTGGCTGGGCGTGGCCGGGAGTCCGGTCACCGGGGTCAGGAGGCTGGGCGGTCCGCCGAGCGGATCGGTGGGGCTTCCGTTGGGGAGGGTCGGCGTCGCCCCGGAGGCCGCGCTGCTCGACGCGGCCGGGGTCGCGGCAGCGCTCGTCGAGGCCGAGGTGGTGGTCTTGGCTGCCGAACGAAGCTTGTGGCGGCGCCGGCTGGCTGCGCCTCGGCGGGCGTGGTGACGATGACGGCGCGCCGCCAAGGCGTGGCGGTGATGGCGGCCGCGGCGGGCGTGGGAGCGGACGCCGTGGTGCCTGGCGCGCGAATGCCGCGTGGCAGCACGCCGCTCGTGGGCCGCAACACCGCGTTCACCCACGCTCGGATGGCCGGCGGCGACCAGCGCATGCCTGGCTGTGCGGTGGGGATGGTGCTGTGGTCGCTTCGGCAGTGACTGGACCCCGAACAGCACGAGGACGCCAACTACCAGACTCGACCTGCATCGTGCGATGAGCATTGGACGTAATTGTGGACCGACCTGGCCCGCTGTGCTCTGGTTGACCGGAATTCCCCCCGAGCACATCCTACGTTGCAGGGCGGGGTAATGCGCTTTTCGTGGACGAGTGTCGTATAGCCAAACCTTGACACTGTCGTGGTAATGTTTGTGCTCGATGGAAGCGCTGACGATCCACGAGGCAGCCGAGACCACCGGCTGGTCGCCCCGAATGCTCCGATACATCGAGCGGACGGGATTGGTCACTGCCGCGAGGTCCGCCTCGGGGTACCGTCTCTACGGGCCCGGGGAGCTGCAGCGCCTCCGCACGCTCAGGGAGTTGCTCCAGCGGTTCGACGTCGGACTCTCCGACGTCGCGTTCGCCGAGCGCCTGCGCAGCGACGCTGGGTTGCGTGAGGCCGCCCAGACATGGCTCGAGTCCAAGCCTCGCCGTCCCGAGCATGTGAGCGCCGACGACTGGCTGCGCTTCGAACAGGACAAGCACGAAAAGCTGCTGGCGGCCGCGTAGCCCCAGAGATCACGACACCGGAGGACGAATGAGCACGACCGCTGCCGCCAAGATCGATTTCAAGGTCGCCGACCTGGACCAGGCCGAGTTCGGCCGCAAGGAGATCCGGCTCGCCGAGCACGAGATGCCGGGATTGATGGCGACTCGTCGCGAGTACGCCGAGAGCCAGCCGCTGAAGGGCGCTCGGATCATGGGCTCGCTTCACATGACCGTTCAGACCGCGGTCCTGATCGAGACGCTGGTGGCGCTGGGCGCCGAGGTGCGCTGGGCGTCGTGCAACATCTTCTCGACCCAAGATCACGCGGCCGCGGCCGTCGTCGTGGGACCCGACGGAACGGTCGACGATCCGCGCGGCGTGGCCGTCTACGCCTGGAAGGGCGAGACGCTCGAGGAGTACTGGTGGTGCACCGAGCAGGCCCTGTCCTGGCCGGGTGGGCCCGATTACGAGGCCCCGAACATGATCCTGGATGACGGCGGCGACGCGACGCTGCTCGTGCACAAGGGTGCGGAGTTCGAGCGCGAGGGCGCGGTGCCCGATCCGGCATCGGCCGAATCCGAGGAGTTCGCGATCGTCCTCGGCGCGCTACAGCGCTCGCTGGCGGAGGACCCGCAGCGGTGGACGAAGATCGCGGCGGGGATCAAGGGCGTAACCGAAGAGACCACCACGGGCGTTCACCGCCTGTATCAGTTCGCCGAGCAGGGAACGCTGCTGTTCCCGGCGATCAACGTCAACGACTCCGTCACCAAGTCGAAGTTCGACAACAAGTACGGCTGCCGGCACTCGCTGATCGACGGGATCAACCGCGCAACGGATGTGCTGATCGGCGGCAAGCTCGCCGTCGTCTGCGGTTACGGCGACGTGGGCAAGGGCTGCGCGGAGTCGCTGCGCGGCCAGCGGGCGCGCGTTGTGGTGACCGAGATCGATCCGATCTGCGCGCTGCAGGCCGCGATGGACGGCTATCAGGTGCTGACGCTCGAAGACGTCATCGACACGGGCGACATCTTCATCACCGCCACCGGCAACCGGGACGTGATCACAGCGGAGCACATGTCGCGGATGAAGCACCAGGCGATCGTCGGCAACATCGGCCACTTCGACAACGAGATCGACATGGCCGGCCTTCAGCAGCTGCCGGGCGTCAAGAAGATCAACATCAAGCCCCAGGTCGACGAGTGGGTGTTCGAGGACGGACACTCGATCCTCGTTCTCTCGGAGGGCAGGCTGCTGAACCTGGGCAACGCGACCGGTCACCCGAGCTTCGTCATGTCGAACTCTTTCACCAACCAGGTGATCGCCCAGATCGAGCTGTTCGGGCACCCCGATATCTACGAGAAGCGCGTTTACACGCTCCCCAAGCATCTCGACGAGAAGGTCGCGCGGCTGCATCTGGCCGCGCTCGGGGCGCGGCTCTCAGAAATGACGCCCGGACAGGCCGCCTACCTGGGGGTTCCGCTCGAGGGGCCGTACAAGCCCGACCACTATCGGTATTAGCGCCTGTGGGGCGGACCCCGTGGCACGCGCTCCGGTTCCTCCCCACGACGTAGCGGATCTGAGCCTGGCCGCTGAGGGCCAGGAGCGGATCGAGTGGGCCGACCAGCAGATGCCCGTCCTGGCCCGAATCCGCGAGCGATTCGAGGCCGAGCAGCCCCTGGCCGGCGTCAAGGTTGCCGCCTGCCTGCACGTCACGGCGGAGACGGCGAACCTGATCCGCACGCTGATCGGCGGCGGCGCGCGGGTCGCGTTGTGCTCGGCCAACCCGCTCTCGGTTCAGGATGACGTCGCGGCCGCGCTGGTCCGGGAGCACGACGTCGAGGTCCGGGCGATCCACGGTGAGGACGCCGAGACGTACGCGTCGCACGTGCGCGCGCTGCTCGACTCCGGCCCCCGGGTGACGCTCGACGATGGGGCTGACCTGCTGATGACGGCACACGCGCAGGGCGGTTCGGTGCTCGAGGGCCTGGTTGGCGGCGTGGAGGAGACCGCAACCGGGCTCGTTAGGCTCCGGCGGCTGGAGCAACAGGGCGAGCTCGCCTGCCCGGTGCTGGCCGTCAACGAGGCCCGCACCGAACGGGCTCTGAACGACCGCCACGGCACCGGCCAGTCAGCTCTCGATGGAATCGTGCGTGCCAGCCACGTGCTCCTGGCGGGCCACACCGTCGTCGTGATCGGATACGGGTGGGCCGGCCAGGGGATCGCCGAGCGGGCGCGGGGCGCAGGCGCCGCCGTGGTGGTGTGCGAGGTCGATCCGCTGCGGGCGCTCGAGGCCCGAATGGCCGGGTATGAGGTGATGCCGGCGCTGGCGGCGGCCGAGCGCGGCGACGTGTTCGTCACCGTCACCGGCTCGCGGCGCGTGCTCGGAGCCGAGCACTTCGAGCGGATGAAGGACGGGGCCCTGCTCGCGAACGCGGGTCACTTCGACGTCGAGATCGATCTCGAGGAGCTCGACTCCCTGGCCCCCGGCGGTGCGCGGCACGTTCGTCCTCTGATCCAGCAGTACGAGCTCGCCGACGGCCGCCGGCTGAACCTGCTCGCCGCCGGGCGGGTGGTCAATCTGGCGGCCGGGGAGGGCCATCCTTCGGCGGTGATGGACGTGTCGTTCGCCCTCCAAGCCCTGTGCGCGGAGGAACTCGTCCGAGGCGGCGGTGACCTGAAGGCTGCGGTCCACCCGGTGCCGGCCGCGATCGATCGGGAGGTCGGACGGCTGAAGCTGGCGGCGCTCGGGGTCGAGATCGACCAGCCCACCCCGGAACAGGCCGACTACCGCGAGTCCTGGGCGTAGGATTCCGCCAATGGCGACGGCGACTCCTACCGCGGCCAAGACAGCCCGCGGCGGAATCGATCTCGGCGGCACCAAGATCGAGGCCGTGATCGTCGACGCCCGCAACAAGGTCCTGGGCTCGTCACGCCATCCGACGCCGCAGACGGGCGGGCCATCCGCGGTGGCCGCCGAGCTGATCACCGCGGTCGGGGAGGCAGCGGCGCAGGCCGGGATCCGGCCCGCGGCGCTGAAGGGGGTTGGCGTCGGGTCGCCCGGGGTGGTCGATCCCGAGACGGGGGCGGTCTCCACCGCGCGCAACCTGCCCGACTGGGAGGGCAAGTTCGAGCTCGCCGCGACGCTCAAAGAAGCCCTGGGCACAACGGTCAGGGTCGGGAACGACGTCCAGGTCGCGACCGACGCCGAGTTCAAGCTCGGCGCCGGCAAGCCCTACAAGTCGCTGCTGGGCGTGTTCTGGGGCACGGGGGTGGGCGGTGGCCTGATCCTCGGCGGCAAGCCGTGGCTCGGCCGGGGCGGGGCAGGCGAGATCGGGCACGTGGTCGTCAAACAGGACGGAGCCCACTGCCCCTGCGGCCGGCGGGGCTGCATGGAGGCATACGCCGGTCGTGCCGCGATGGAAGCCCGCGCTCGCAAGCGCGTCGAAAAGGGGGAGAAAACCAAGCTGTTCAAGCTGATGGAGGAGCGTGGACGCACGCGGCTGACGAGCGCGGTCTGGGCGCACGCGCTCGACAAGGGCGACAAGCTGGCCGAGGAATTGATCGACGAGGCGGTCGCGGCGCTCGGGACGGGAATCGCGTCGGCCCAGAACCTGCTCGACGTCGAGGCGATCGTGATCGGCGGCGGCCTGGGCGTGCGCTTCGGTCAGCCGATGGCGGACCGCATCTCCAAGGCGATGATGCCGCACGTGTTCAACGACGCCAACCCGCCGGATGTGCACGTCGCCTCGCTCGGTGACCTGGGCGGTGCGATCGGCGCTGCGCTGCTGGCACGGTAGCGACGCCGAAAGGCGTGACAAACGGGCCGCGCCCCATTAATCTTCTACGCACAAGCACCTATCCTTGAAAGCAAGGAGGTCGGCCGATGCGCATCGAGGTAAAGGGGCGCAACCTCCCGGTATCCGATGATTTGCGGGAGCACGTGAGCAAGCGCTTTCGCAAAGTCTCCAGGCAGGTGTCGGAGCTGGCCGAGCTGGAGTTAGAGCTCTTCGAGGAGCGCAACCCAGCGATAGCTGACTCCCAGGTCGCCGAGGCGACGCTCCACCTCAAAGGGGTGACGCTGCGGGCCTGCAACCGATCGCCGGACATCCTCCACTCGATCAACCTCGTCAGCGACGAGATCTCCAGGCAGGTCAAGCGCCACCGTGACAAGCGCCGCAAGCGGCGTGAATCGAGGGCCGCGGCCGCACCCCAGGTGCCCGGAGGGGTGTCTCCCGCGGCTTAGCCGCCAGCGACGACCGGGGGCGCGCGGCGGGTCGACGCGCGCCCACCGTGGTGATCAGCCGTAGATCGCGCGGCCCCAGAATGTGCAGACGCCAGCCGCTTGCGCGTACCCGTACTCGAGCGTCTCGCTCGTCTGGTCACTGAGCGTCGCCTCAGCTGTGCCCGCCCCGCCCGTTGCTGAGAGGGCGAAGTTGTCGAGGCTGTCGTGGGAGGAGCTGGCGAAGCCTGTGTCGGCGCGGCCAAATGTTCCTGAGCCCTGGTCGATGTTTTCGATTGCCAGCGTGCCGGTGATACTGCCGGTTGTCGCCAGCTCCGCGTTGGGGACGTTGTTTATGCAGTCAGCCGTGAGGGCAAGCTCGCCGAGATCAACCGTCTGCATGGCGGTGTTGTTGGCGACCGTGAGCTTGAACGGCTTGACGGTCTGGCCGCCCACCTTGTTCGCGTTGTCGGCCGTGTTTGCGGTCGTGGCAGTGGCCGCGGTCGTTGCCGAAGCGGCCGTCGTCGCTGATCCGGCTGTCGTGGCTGTCTTGGCGCTGTCGGCGTTCGTGGCCGTGTTGGCGCTGATGGCCGTGTTTGCGGTTGATGCGGTGGTGGCGGTGATTGCGCTGTTCGCGCTCCCCGCCTTCGACGCGAAAGCGACATGCGCGCTCTTCGCCATCCGCTTGAACAGCTTCTCGTCCTGACAAGTCTCGCCGCACTTGGCCTTTTGCTTCGCGGCGGCACTCGCCCCATGGGTTGCCGCGAGCCCGAACGCCGCCGGGCCGGCGAGGGCACCGCCCGTGGCGGCTGCGACCGTCGCTGCGACCCCGACAAGAGCCGCCCGTGATGGCCTTGACATGCTGATACCTCCCTTGTGGATCGTCCTTTGGTGCCCGCCGAGCTGCCGTTGCGCCCGGTCGGAATTACCCCTTGTCGGAAACATATGCGATCGGGGATTTGGACGTGTCAGCGCGGCTGGCGCCATTGCTACGCTGAGCGCATGTCCTTCCTGGACCGCGCGCTTCGCATGGGCGAGGCGAAGAAGTTCAAAGACTACGAGCGGCGTGTCGGGCAGATCAACGGCTACGAAGAGGAGTTCGAGCTCAACTCGGATGCGGAGCTCCGTGAGGCGGCCGACGAACTGCGCGAGCGGGCCCGCAACGGCGAGAGCCTCGACGACTTGATGTACGAGTGCTTCGCGCTCGTGCGCGAGGCCGGCAAGCGCTCGCTCGGCATGCGCCACTTCGACGTCCAGCTGATCGGCGGGATGGTTCTCCACGACGGGGCGATCGCCGAGATGAAGACCGGCGAGGGCAAGACGCTCACGGCGACCCTGGCGGTCGTGCTGAACTCCCTCGGCGGTCGGGGCGTGCACCTCGTCACCGTCAACGATTACCTCGCGCGCCGCGACGCCGAGTGGATGAAGCCGATCTACGACGTGCTCGGAGTGACCGTCGGCGTGCTGCAGAACATGCAGCCCTACGAGGAGAAGCGCGCCGCCTACGCCGCGGACGTCACGTACGGCACCAACTCGGAGTACGGCTTCGACTACCTCCGCGACAACATGGCCAAGTCGCTGGAGGAGAAGGTCCAGCACGGAGGCCGGCCGAAGCCCGAGGAGGGTCAGTCTCCGTACCACACGTTCGCAATCGTCGACGAGGTCGACAACATCCTGATCGACGAGGCGCGGACGCCGTTGATCATCTCGGGCGCGCCCGAGCAGGCGGCCGACCTCTACCAGCAGTTCTCCCGGTTGGCCCCGCAGATGGAGCTTGGCAAGACGCCCGACGGGTTGATGCCCCAGGAGCGCAAGTCGTTCGTCGCCGACTTCGACTATGAGATGGACGAGAAGCACAAGACCATCTCGGTCACCGAGCAGGGCGTGGCCAAGGCCGAGCGTTTCCTGAGCATCGACCACCTGTACCGAGCCGAGCACGGCCACCTCGTCAACCATCTCATCCAGGCGCTGAAGGCCGAGTCGCTGTACAAGCGGGGCGTCGACTACGAGGTGATCGACGGCGAGGTGAAGATCATCGACGAGTTCACGGGCCGGATCCTCGAAGGCCGCCGCTGGTCGGAGGGGCTTCATCAGGCGATCGAGGCCAAGGAGCGCGTGCGGGTCCAGGAGGAGAACCAGACGCTCGCCACGATCACGCTCCAGAACTACTTCCGGATGTACGACAAGCTCGCGGGCATGACCGGCACCGCCCTGACCGAGGCGGTCGAGTTCATGAAGATTTATGAGCTTCCGGTCGTCGAGATCCCCACGAACAGACCGATGGTCCGCAACGACTACAACGACCAGGTCTACAAGACCAAGGACGGCAAGTGGACCTCGGTGACGAAGGAGATCGAGACCAGGCACAAGGCCGGCCAGCCGGTGTTGGTAGGGACGATCTCGGTCGAGGTTTCAGAGCTTCTCTCAGGTCAGCTGGCGAAGATGGGGATCAAGCACAGCGTCCTGAACGCAAAGCCCGAGCACGCCGAGCGCGAGGGCGAGACGATTGCCGAAGCCGGAGCACCGGGCGCCGTCACGATCGCCACCAACATGGCGGGCCGCGGCGTCGACATCAAGCTCGGCGGCAACGAGGAGCATTTGGCCCGGCTGGAGGTGGCAAAGCTTGGCCTGAAGCCCGGCGACCCAGACTACGAGGCCCACTACGAGAAGGTGCTGCCTGCGATCCTCGAGCGCGTCGAGGAGGCGCGGGAGCAGGTGATCGACGCCGGCGGCCTGTTCATCCTCGGCACCGAGCGCCACGAGTCGCGGCGGATCGACAACCAGCTACGCGGGCGGTCCGGCCGCCAGGGCGATCCCGGGGAATCGAGGTTCTTCCTCTCAGCGCAGGACGACTTGGTACGGCTGTTCGCCGGCGAGCGGATCTACAAGATCCTCGACCGTCTCGGCACGACCGACGAGGAGGGCAACGAGGAGCCGATCGAGGCCAAGATGCTCTCCAAGCAGATCGAGAAGGCGCAGAAGAAGGTCGAGGAGCAGCACTTCCTGCAGCGCAAGCACACGCTCGAGTACGACGATGTCGCCAACCAGCAGCGCGAGGTGGTCTACCGCTATCGCGACGACGTGCTCGAGGGCCGTGACATGGGCGACCCGGCCCGATCTCAGATCGCCGATCTGATCGAGCGTCTCGTCGGGGAGTACACCGCGGGCGACTACGTCGAGGACTGGGACGTGCAGGGGTTGCTGCGGCGAATGGGCGAAGTGTTTGCGCCTGGCATGGCGGAGCTCGAGGTCGACGCCAACCGCGTCGAGCGCGACGAGCTGACCGCCCAGCTGCAGGAGCACGCGCTTGCGATGTACGAGCGCCGGGAGGAGGAGCTCGGTGAGCAGCTGATGCGCGACCTCGAGCGCTACCTGCTGCTCGAGATCATCGACCAGCGCTGGCGCGAGCACCTCTACGACCTCGATTACCTCCAGCAGGGCATCGGTCTCCGGGCCGCCGCGCAGGAGGAGCCGCTGGTCGCGTACAAGAACGAGGCGTTCAGCCTGTTCGGCGATCTGATGAACAACATCTGGAGCGACTTCGCCCAGATGATCTTCCACGTCGAGGTCGTGGTGGAGGGCCAGAACGGCGACGGCGCCGCGCCTTCGCCCGTGCCGCAGCGGCCCAGCGCCGCGAGCTCGTCGACCGGTGCAGGACACGTGAGCTATTCGGGCGGAGGCCATGCCCAGGGCGCGATGGCGATGGCCGCTGCGGCCGGAAGTGCCGGCGCGGAGGTTGCTGAGGAGCCCGTCCACGTCGAGCAGCGGCGCGTGGACGAGAGCCAGCAGATCGGGCGTAACGACCCGTGCTGGTGCGGCTCCGGGAAGAAGTACAAGAAGTGTCATGGGGCGTAGCCGCCTCGCTTCGCTCGCGCTCCGTCACCACGGCGGCCGGAGGCCGCCCGACGGTGTCAGGACCGCGGGACTGGAGGTCCCGCGGAGGAACTCGTCATGGGGCGTAGCGGCGTAGGCTTTCGGCCGAGATGAGCCTGCAGGAGGCGTCGAGCACCACCTTCGAGGGACTGATGATGCGCACGCCGCTGCTGGTGCGCTCGATCACCGAGCGAGCCGAGCAGCTGTTCGGGCGGCGCGAGGTGGTGAGCGTGACCGCGGGGCACATCGAGCGCTCGAGCTACGGCGAGGTCGCGGAGCGGGCCCGCCGCCTGGCCGGCTCGCTGCGGGAGCTTGGTATCCGCCCGGGGGACCGCGTCGCGACGTTTGGCTGGAACTCGCGGCGGCACCTCGAGCTGTACCTCGCGGTCCCCTCGATGGGCGCCGTGCTGCACACGCTCAACATCCGCTTGTTCGAGGACGACCTGCGCTACATAGTGGCTCACGCCGAGGATCGGATCATCTTTCTCGACGCTTCACTGGCCGAGGTGATGCCGCGCTTCGAGGGGGTGGAGCATGAGGTGCTGATGCCCGACGCGGAGGGTTCGCGTCCCGGCTCGCTTCAGTACGAGGAGCTGATCTCCTCCGGCGACCCCGGCTTCGAGTTCCCGGACGTCGACGAGAACGCCGCGGCGGCCATGTGTTACACGAGCGGCACGACCGGCCGGCCGAAGGGCGTCGTCTACTCCCACCGCTCGACGGTGCTGCACACGCTGCTGACGAACCAGGCCGATGCACCGGGCCTGCGCGAGCGGGACGCGGCACTGCCGATCGTGCCCATGTTCCACGCCAACGCCTGGGGGTTGCCGTACGCGGCCGCGATGGCGGGGAGCAAGCTGGTACTCCCCGGCCCGCGCATGGATCCGGCCTCGCTCGCCGGTTTGATCGCTTCCGAGCGAGTCACGTTCGCGGGGGCGGTTCCCACGATCTGGCAAGGCATCGCCCAACTCGAGCCCTCACCCGATCTCTCTTCGCTCGAGCGGCTGATCTGCGGTGGCTCGGCCGTCCCCGAGAGCCTGATCCGGCTGTATGACGAGCGCTTCGGAGTGCCCATCATCCAGGCCTGGGGAATGACGGAGACCAGCCCGATGGCATCGGTCTGTCGCGTCCCGCCGCACGGCCCAACCGGAGACGCGGCCTACGCCGTCCGCGCGCTTCAGGGACGAGTGATGCCGCTGGTCGAGTTCCGCGTCGACGAGCAGGCCGGGGGAGAGCTCCAGGTCCGCGGGCCCACAATCGCGTCGGCCTACTACAACGATGAGGCCGGGGCGGAGAAGTTCACCGATGACGGCTGGCTGCGGACGGGTGACGTGGCCGAGATCGAAGATGACGCGATGATCAAGCTCGTCGACCGCACCAAGGACCTGGTCAAGTCCGGGGGCGAGTGGATCAGCTCGGTCGAGCTCGAGAACGTGATCATGGCGCATCCCGACGTGATCGAGGCGGCGGTGGTGGCCGTCCCGGACGAGCGCTGGGACGAGCGCCCATGCGCTTGCGTCGTGCCGCGTCCCGATTGCGAGCTCGACGCCGAGGGCGTGCGCTCGTTTCTCCGGGACCGGGTTGCCAAGTGGTGGATCCCGGAGCGGGTGGAGTTCATCGCCGAAGTGCCGAAGACCTCGGTCGGCAAGTTCGACAAGAAGGTCCTGCGGGCCCAGCTCGCGGAGGGCAAGCAGTAGAGAGGCCGAGACGGGGCCGGGTCGCCGGGCTGGGGTTGTGGGCGGGTCGCCGGGCTGGGGCGGTGGGCGGGGCTGCCTGGGTCGCCGGGCTGGGGCGGTGGGCCGTGGAATCCGCAAATCGCCCTGGTGTTCCAAAGCGTCTACCGGCGGCGGCGATTGGGAACGTTAGGGCGAAATAGCGACCGTGGCGTTCCAAAGCTCCGGGACTCGCGTGCGCTTTGGAACGCTAGGGCGATTGCAGGCGCGGGCGAAGCCGGGTTACCGCCGGCAGGCTCGGGCGGGCCCGAGCGCGTTGGTCGCCGCAGTCGGGGGCGGTCTCCGGCACGGGGCGTGGCGGGCGGGGGGCCAGCCGGCCGCAGGCCCCGATCCCGCTGCTAGCCTCACGGTCGATGCCTACCGCCCCTTCCGAGCCGCTCTCCCAGCGTCTCGCGGCGATCCGCGAGCAGCTCAAGCTGCTGGCGGACTATCTTTGACCCGGATGGGCTGAACAAGCGCGTCGACGCGCTCGAGCAGGAGATGGGCGAACCGGGCTTCTGGGACGACCAGGAGCGTGCATCGAAGGTCTCAGCTGAGCACGCCCGGGCCAGTCGCCGGCTGGCGGAGTACCGGGAGCTCGAACGTGACGCCGAGGACCTCGAGCCGCTGGGGGAGCTGGCCGAAGAGGATCCCGAGCTGGCCGGCGAGCTCGAGGAGCAGATCCGCTCGATCCAGGCGCGCCTTGACGAGCTCGAGGAGCAGCGGCTGTTCGCCGGCCCCTACGACACCGGCGACGCGCTCGTGTCGGTGAACGCGGGCACCGGCGGCACCGATGCGCAGGACTGGGCCGAGATGGTGCTGCGGATGGAGATGCGATGGGCCGAGAAGCGCGGCTTCGATGTGGAGCTGCTCGAGGTCTCACCGGGCGAGGAGGCGGGGGTCAAGTCCGCCACGTTCTTGGTCAAAGGGCGAGAATGCCTACGGCCTGTTCAGCGGCGAGAAGGGCGTGCACCGGCTGGTGCGGCTGTCGCCGTTCGACGCCGCCCACCGCCGGCACACCAGCTTTGCCGGAGTGGAGGTCTCGCCCGTGGTGCAGCAGATCGACGAGGTGGAGATCGACGATGACGATCTCCAGATCGATACCTACCGGGCCAGCGGCGCCGGCGGCCAGCACGTCAACAAGACGGACTCCGCGGTGCGGATCACGCACAAGCCGACCGGAATCGTCGTGCAGTGCCAGAACGAGCGCTCCCAGTCCTCCAACAAGGCCGAGGCCATGACGATGCTGCGCTCCAAGCTGCTCGAGCTCGAGGAGCGTAAGCGGCGCGAGGAGATCGCGCGCGAGAAGGGGGAGGCGCAGGACGTCAACTTCGGCTCGCAGATCCGCTCCTACGTGCTTCACCCCTACACGATGGTCAAGGATCACCGCACGGACTTCGAGATGGGCGATGCCAATCGAGTGCTGGATGGTGACCTCGACGGGTTCGTCCGGGCCTATCTGCTGCAGTCGGCGCGCGACGGCGCGCGGCCGGCGGGCAATGGGACCAAGGCGCGATGAGGCACCCGCCCGAGCAGCCGACGGCGCCCTACCTGGACGCGGTTACCGCCTATGGCTTCCGGGGCTCGACCCGATTTCACATCCCCGGTCACAAGGGCGGCGAGGGAGCCGATCCCGGACTGCGCGAGGCGCTCGGCGAACGGGCGCTGCTGCTCGATGTGCCTCTGGACATCGAGGGGATCGACATCGGCCCGTCGCCGACGCCGTATGAGCGGGCCGAGCGGCTCGCAGCGGAGGCCTACGGCGCCGGTCGCACATGGTTTCTGACAAACGGGGCGACACAGGGCAACCACGCGCTGTGCCTCGCGCTCGCGCCTCCGGGGGAGCGCGTCCTGATCCAGCGAAACTCCCATGCGAGCATCATCGATGGGCTGGTCCTGAGCGGTGGCCTGCCGTTGTACGTTGCGCCCGAGTACCACGCCGAGCTGGGGATGGCGCTCGGAGTCACGCCCGAGGCGCTCGAGCGGGGGCTCGAGGCGGCGCCCGACGCGCGCGCCGCGTTCGTCGTCTCTCCGACCTACTACGGGATGGCTGCGGACGTCGGTGCCTGCGCCGAGGTCGCCCATGCCGCCGGCGTGGCGCTGGTGGTCGACAATGCCTGGGGGGCCCACTTCGGGTTTCACCCCGACCTCCCCGAGTCGCCGCTCCGGCTCGGCGCGGACGCGGTGCTCGCCTCCACCCACAAGATCGTGGGCAGCCTGACCCAATCCGCGATGCTTCACGTCGCCGACGGAAGCCTGGTCGACCCGGACGCCGTGGCGCGGACCGTCAGGCTGGTCCGCTCGACCAGCCCGAGCTCGCTGCTGTTCGCCTCGCTCGACGCGGCGCGCCGGCAGCTGGCGGTTCACGGTGACGCGCTGCTCGAGCGGACACTGGCGGCGGGCGCACGCACGCGGGAGGCGATCGCGTCGGTGCCGGGACTGACCGTGGTCGGCGATGAGCTCGTCGGGCGGCCGGGCGTGGCCGGATGGGATCCGCTGCGGCTGGTCGTGGACGTCCGCGGGACGGGCTGTACGGGATACGAGATCGCCGCTGCGCTGCGAGGCTCCTACGACACGTACACCGAGCTGGCGACGCACGCCACGGTTGTGTTCGTGCTCGGACTGGGACAGGCGGTCGAGCCGCTCGAGCGGCTGGCCCACGATCTCTCAGAGACCGTCCGGCGGATGTCCCGCCCTGGTCGGCAGGATGAAATCGCAAGCGCCCCGGTGGGGGCGAGACAGCGAAACGGCGGCCACGCCGCGCGAGGCTTTCCTCGGCAGGGGCGAGAGCGTCCCGGTCGATGAGGCCATCGGCAGGATCTCCTGCGAGGCGATCGCCGGCTATCCGCCAGGGGTTCCGGCGCTGTTGCCGGGCGAACGGATCACGCCGAGGTCGTCGACTACCTCCGCGAGCTGAACGCGGCGGGTGCGCGACTTCACGGCGCGGCCGATGCCGAGCTTTGCGACCGTGCTGGGTGCTGGCGGAGGCCCGTGCGGCTGTCGCGGGTTCGGGAAGTTGATGTCGTCTGACGCCATTCAACTTCCCGTGGCCTTCGCCGACGTGGTCGCTCGGGCCCTGTCCGAGGACGTCGGCGACGGCGACGTGACGACCGCCGCGACGGTGCCGGCCGAAGCGCGCGCCCGGGCGCTGATCACGCAGAAGGCGCCCGGGCGTGGTGTTCGGCCTCGACGCTGGCCGAGGAGACCTTCCGCCAGCTCGACCCGGACATCGAGATCGAGCGCCTGGCCGCCGAGGGCGAATGGCGCGAGGCGGGCCGGTGCTCGAGCTCGAGGGCTCCGCGCGGGCGATCCTGACCGGCGAGCGCACGGCGCTGAACTTCCTCCAGCGGCTGTCCGGCGTCGCGACGCTGACGGCGCGCTGCGTCCAGGCGGTCGAGGGCACCGGCACGCGGATCCTCGACACCCGCAAGACGACCCCCGGGCTGCGGGCGCTCGAGAAGGCGGCCGTCGCGGCCGGCGGCGGCACCAACCACCGCGCCGGCCTGTACGACGCGATCCTGATCAAGGAGAACCACGCGGCGATCGCAGGCGGCGTGGGGGAGGCGGTGCGCAAGGCTCGCGCCGACGCGCCGGCAGTCCCGCTCGAGGTCGAGTGCCGGACGCTCGAGGAGGTCGATGAGGCGCTCGACGCCGGCGCGCCGCAGATCCTGCTCGACAACATGTCCGTGGCGCAGCTGCGAGACGCGGTCGCATCATGTGGCCGGACGGGCCGAGCTCGAGGCCAGTGGGGGGGTCACGCTCGACACGCTCCGGGAGATCGCAACCACCGGCGTAGACTTCGTCTCAGTCGGCGCGCTGACCCATAGCGCGCCGGCACTTAGATCTCTCCCTCATCCTCGAACCGCTTCCATCATGAACCTTCCGATGCTCGGTGCGACTGACGCACCGCTGATGCTCGACAACATCCCCGCGCTCAAGGACGAGGTGCGCGCGCTCAAGGAGCAGCGCGACGCCGTGGTCCTCGCCCACAACTACCAGCTCCCCGAGATCCAGGACGTCGCCGATTACGTCGGCGACTCGCTCGGCCTCTCCCAGCAGGCCGCCAGATCGGATGCCGAGACGATCGTCTTCTGCGGCGTGCACTTCATGGCAGAGACCGCGTCGGTCCTGTGCCCTGACAAGCGCGTGCTGATCCCCGACCTCGACGCCGGCTGCTCGCTGGCGGACTCGATCACCGCCGAGCAGCTCACGCGACTGGAAGGCGCGCGCACCCGGGCGCGATCGTGGTCATGTACGTCAACACGACCGCCGAGGTCAAGGCGCTGACCGACTACTGCTGCACGTCGGCGAACGCCGTCAAGGTGGTCGAGCACATCTACTCCGAGCACGGCGAGGACGCCGAGATCCTGTTCGGACCGGACATGTTCCTCGGCGCCTACGTCGAGAAGATGACCGGCCGCCGCATGCACGTCTGGGACGGCGAGTGCCACGTGCACGCCGGGATCAAGCCCGACGACATCACCGCCGTCCGCGACGCGCACCCGGAAGCGCCGACTTCCTGATCCATCCCGAGTGCGGCTGCTCGACCAGCGTGATGGAGTACGTCGCGGCGGGAGACGTCTGACCCGCGACGGCGTGCACATGCTCTCGACCGGCGGGATGCTGGGTTATGCGCGCGAGCATCACGGTGGCACCGCGATCGTGGCGACCGAGACCGGGATGCTCCACGGGCTGCGGCAGGCCGCGCCCGACACCGAGTTCATCGCCGCCAATGAGGCGGCGCACTGCCGCTACATGAAGATGATCACGCTGCCGAAGCTGCGCGACTCGCTGCGCGACGGCGTGCACGAGGTCAAGGTCCCGCCGGAGATCGCCGAGCGCGCCCGCGTCCCGATCGAGCGGATGGTCGCGATCAGCTGACGGGCAGGTCGAGCAGGTCGTAGCCCTGCTCGACCGCATCTGCGGACCGCGCGGAGCGAGACCCGCTTGCGCTCGAACTCGGCCGGCGTGTAGCAGTGGACATCGGCGGGGGCGCCCATCTCGAGCGCGTCCCACAGCGAGCCGGCCTGGTAGACGCGCTCCAGCCACGGCATCCCGTCGTAGGCGGATGAGACGAGGATCACGACGAACTCCGGGCCCCGCTCGCGCTGCGGCAGCGCGCCGCGCTCGTCGGCGACGCGAGCGCCGCCGAGCAGAGCGGTCTCGATCTCCCAGCGATCGCTCGATGCGGCTCGATGTAGCGGCGCAGCTCCCGGCGGTTGATCAGTCGACGCGACGTCCACGGAGGCGATTGTCTCTCAAAGCCGGGCGATCGCGGCAACCATTTGGTTGATCAGCTGGAGCGCCGCGCCAGTTGCTCGGCCCGTCGATGAACAGGGCGAACGCCAGCAGCTTGCGGGCCGCGCTGTGGCAGTAGCCGGCGAGGTTGGTGACGTTGTCGAGCGTTCCGGTCTTGGCGATGCAGCGGCCCTGCGCCGCGGTGTGCAACGCGATCGTGCGAACCGTTCCGTTGACGCCCACGGTCGGAAGTGCGGCGTCAGCTCGCGTGCCGATCGGGGTGCCGTTGATCGCGTCGAGCAGCTCGACGACCTGCCCGCGGGGAGGAGCGGTCAGAGCGGGACAGCCCGGAGCCGTCGACGATCCGCGGATGGATGCCGTAGCGTGTCGAGCGACGCTTGAGATCACCTGGGCGCCGGCCGCGGTGCTGCCGCCCGTGCCGAAGCGGACGCCGAGCTGCTTGGTGAGCATCTCGGCGAAGAAATCATCCGAGGGCACGTCCATCAGCCGCAGCAGCACCGACATCGGCGGCGAGGTCACGGTGGCCAGCGTCGCGACGCCCCGGCCGGTGCCGAGCCGGCCAGCTTGGTCATCCGGGCGGTGATCCCCGATGCGCGCATCGTCCGCGCCAACTGGCTGGCGGCGAACGTGGGCGGCGTGAGCTTCGCCGGTCGCGCCGTGGTCGTAGGTCAGCGCGCCGAGCTGGCCGCCGAGATCCGGGATGTCCGGCTGAAAGTCGGCTCGAAGGCGGTCCGGTGCGGGGATCGAACAACGAGCCGTCGCCGATCACGTGGCCGGTCACGCGCCTGATCCCGGCCCGCTGCAGCTGCGCGACCAGCTCGGCGGCGGTCGGGCCCTTTCCGTCCTCCCAGATCCGGTTGAAGGTCGCCGTCGCCGAACGTCGGATCGCCCCCGCCGCGGAGGTACAGATCGCCGTGCCACACGCCGTCGCGCGCCGAGGTGGCCCGTACCGAGCACGGTCGTCTGAAGCGTCGCGTCCGGGACCGAGCTTGTCGAGCACCGCGACGGTCGTGTACAGCTTCTCGACCGACGCCGGGCGGCCGCCCGACCCCGGCGCGCAGCGAGAACAGCGAGACGTGGTCGGTCAGGTCGTAGACGGCGGCGCCCGAGCTCGGACCCGACCTGGTCGAACGCCCGCGAGAGCGCCGCCCTGAGCGCCGGCGTCCCGGCGGCAGCGGGCCGGGGTGCGGGGCCGACGGCGTGCCGGCGCGGGTGACCGCGGCAGGCGCGCTGGGCCTAGCAATCGCCCGCGGGCACGCGCACGCCGGCGCCGCCGCCGCACGCGGCCAGCAACGCCGCGGCCAGCACCGCCGAGCGCCGTCCCGGCAGCTAAGCGGACTGAAGCTCCTCTACCGTGTGCGGGCCGACGCAGGCCACCGACAGCTCGGCCGGAATCCGCTTCGCGCGTCTCGGCCACCTCGTCGAAGGTGACCTCGTCGATCAGCGCGATCGTCGCGTCTCGGGTCAGGCTCCTCGCCATAGCAGGATCACCTGCTGAGCGGCGTAGCGAGCGACCGCGCCCGTGTTCTCGAACGCGATCGCCCGCGCGCCCGCGGCAAACGCCCGCGCCCGCTCCACCTCGGCCTCCGTCGGACCCTGCTCGCGCAGCTCGGTCACGATCTCGCGCATCCGCGCATACGCCTCCGACGCACTTGCTCGACTCGAGGCCGGCGGAGAGCTGGAGCACCGGCGTGTCGGCGTAGGCGTGGGCGATCGAGTGGACCGAGTAGGCGAGCCCGCGCTGCTCGCGGATCTCGTCGAACAGCCGCGATCCCATCGAGCCCCCCAGCAGTGTGGAGTAGATACCGAGCGCGGCGCGCTGACGCGGGTCGGAGACGTCGGCCTCGCGGGCGGTAGGACATCCGCAGGTGCGACTGGTTGGAGTCGCGCTCGTGCACGAGCACGCGCGGCTCGGCCGGCGGCGCGGGGTCGTAGGCGTCCGGCTCGGGCTGGGACGGTGAAGCGGCCGAACAGCTCCTCCAAGCTCCCGTTGTCTGAGAGCTTGTCGAGGTTGCCGACCGCGAACGCGGCGCCTCTTGAGGGCGCCCAGCGGCGCGAGCGAAAGCCGACGATTCCCTCGCGCGTGAACTCGATCGCGGATGTGCTCGACCGTGCCCAGCACCGGTCGGCCGAGGGGATGATCACCGAATGCGGCTTCGATCGATCAGGTGCTCGGCGATCACCGCCGGCTGGTCGTTGGCGCGCGCGATCTCCTGCACGACGACGCCGCGCTCGCGATCGAGCTCCTCGGCATCGATCCGAGCGCGGCCGACGAAATCGGTCAGCAGATCGACGGCCGCCGGCGCCTGCTCGGCGCGGGCGGTGATGTGGAACGCGACGAGGTCATGGCTGGTGTAGGCGTTCAGCACGGCGCCGATGCGCTCGGCCGCCTCGTTCACGTCCCTGTAGGTGGGGTACTTCTCGCCGCCCTTGAAGACCAGATGCTCGAGGAAGTGCGCCATCCCGTTCTCCTCGGGCCGCTCGGAGCGGGCACCGGCATCGAAGGCGACCAGGATCGTGACCGACGCGTCCCCTCGACCGGGATCCGGTACAGCGGCAGGCCGTTCTCGAGGATGTTGGACGTGATCGCGGACATCGACTGCGGAAACGGTAGCGAGCGGGCTGCAAGCCGGGTTGCAAACGGAGGTTTTTGGGCCTTCGGGAGGACGTCGGCGAGCCCGGCTCGCTAGTCTGGCCCGCACTCGATGGCTACCTCAAGACCCGAGCAACGGGCCCAGCAGCGGCGCCAGACCGTGCGCGGAGTCGGGACAGGCGGCGGGACCCTCCCCCGGCAGCGCGAGACGGACGTCCCGAGGCGCCCGGTGGGCCGCCCGTGATCGAGTTCCGTGGCGTCTCCAAGCACTACGAGGGCGGCGACATCGGCCTCGATCGAGCGACGTTCTCGGTCGACCGGGGCGACTTCGTGTTCCTCGTCGGCGCGACCGGCTCCGGCAAGTCGACCGTGATGCGGCTGCTGATCAAGGAGACCGATCCGACCGAAGGCACGATCCGCGTCGCAAGCCACGACCTGGCCGCGATCATGCGCAAACGGGTTCCGTTCTACCGGCGCAACATCGGCGTCGTGTTCCAGGACTTCAAGCTGCTGCCGAGCCGCACCGTGTACGACAACGTCGCCTACGCGCTTCAGGTCACGGGCGGAAGCCGCCGGCAGATCCGCGAGAAGGTCCCTGACATCCTCCGCCTGACCGGCCTCTCGACCAAGCTTCACAACTACCCCGACCAGCTCTCCGGCGGGGAGCAGCAGCGCGTTTCGATTGCCCGCGCGTTCGTGAACCACCCGCCGCTGCTGCTGGCAGACGAGCCCACCGGCAACCTCGATCCGGAGACCAGCATCGACATCATGCGCCTGCTCTACCGGATCAACCGGACCGGCACCACGATCCTCGTGGCCACCCACGATCAGGCGATGGTCGACAAGATGCGCCGCCGCGTGCTCGAGCTCTCGCACGGCCGGATCATCCGCGACGAGGCCACCGGGCTTTACGCCCGCGACGAGACAACGCGGGAATTCGCGCAGCGGATGCGCGCCCCCGCCGGTCGACCGCCGGGAGTCTGAGACGGTGCGACTCGGGTTCTTCCTGCGCGAGGCACTGCGCGCGATGCGCCGCAACGCGGCGCCGAGCTTCGCCGCGCTCGCGACCGTGCTGGTGACGATGCTGGTCGTCGGAGTGTTCATTCCGGCGGTCGAGGTCACCAACGACGCGGCCAACAACGTCCGCAGCCGCCTGATTGTCGATGTCTTCATGAAGACGAACGCGACGAGGGCCGACGACGCGCGGGTCGAGCACGAGATCAAGGCGCTCCCGCACGTCAAGTCGGTCCAGTTCGTCTCCAAGCAGCAGGCCTACGCGCAGCAGAAGGCGCAGAACCCCGCCGCGTACGCGGTGCTCGGCTACGACCCGCTCCCGGACACCTTCCACGTGACCCCCGACAACGCGTCGGACGTGCTCACGATCCACTCCGAGCTCACCCGCAACGGGGGAGGCGGCCCGTTTGATCCGGCGATCCAGAGCGTGTCGAACAAGAAGGCCTACACGAAGAAGGCGCTCGAGCTCACCTCGGCGGTCAAATGGGGCGGACTGGCGTTCGCCGTGCTGCTCACGATCGCCTCGATCCTGCTGATCGCCAACACGATCCGCCTTTCGCTGTTTGCCAGACGCCGCGAGGTGGAGGTCATGAAGCTCGTCGGGGCGACGGACTGGTTCATCCGCTGGCCGTTCGTGATCGAGGGCGTACTCGTTGGCGCCGTGGGCGCCGTGATCGCGATCGTCGTGCTGGCGATAGCCAAGGTGGCCCTGCTCGACCCGCTGTTCTCCGGCTGGGCGCTGGTCGGTGGAATCCGTACGATCGCCTTCCCGGCGCTGCTGGCCATCCTGGTGGGTGCCGGCGTGGCCGTCTCGGCAATTGGATCCGGGGTCTCGCTGCGCCGCTTCCTCAGGGTCTGAGGGCCGAGCGAGCCGGGCCCGAGGCCGCGCCCGCTGGCTACCCTGACTGGTGATGATCCCGAGCTACAGCCGGAGCAGGCGCTCACCGCTGCGCCAAGGCGCGAGCCTGCTCGTGATCGGGCTTGTGATCCTGGTGGGAGGAGTGTGGCTGGGCGGTCACGCCGGGTGGATCCCGTCAGGGCTTCGCGGCACGTTCACCGATGACCAGAACGGCCAGCTGATGCAGGACGTGCTCAACATGCTGGGGCGCGAGTACTACCGCCCCGTCAACGTGGCCAAGGTCGAGAACAAGGGGATCGCCGCGGCGATCGCCAGCCTCAACGACCCCTACTCCCACTACTTCAGCCCAACCGATTACAAGACGTTCCTCAATCAGTCGAATCCGCATCTGAGCGGCATCGGCGTGGATGTCCTGCCCGATCCGAACGGCCTGCGCGTCGTCGACGTGTTTCCCGGATCGCCGGCGTCGAAAGCCGGGCTCTCGCGTGGAGACGTGATCGTCGAGGTCGGCAGGACGTCGCTTGCGAACCGTTCGGCCGACTTCGACTCGAGCCTCATCCGGGGGCCGGCGGGAACGAACGTCAGCCTCACGGTCATGCGGGGAGGGCAACGGCGGTCGGTCTCGATCACTCGCGAGAACATCGCGGTCCCCGTCACGAGCTGAAAGCTCCTCGCATACCGCGGCATCAAGATCGGGGATGTACAGCTGACCAGCTTCACCGACGGCGCAGGCCAGGAGGTCCGCACGCAGGTGGAGAAGGTGCTCCACAAGGGTGCTCGGGCGCTGATCCTCGACTTGCGCGAGAACGGCGGCGGCCTGCTGGACGAGGCCGTGAACGTCGCGAGCATCTTCGTCCCTGACGGCACGATCGTCTCAACTGCCGGCCGCTCGCAGCCCCGACAGGTATATCTGGCCAAAGGAGGGGCGATCTCCGGATCGATCCCGGTGGTCGTGCTGGTCGACCGGGATACGGCATCGGCCGCGGAGATCGTTACCGGCGCGCTCCAGGATCGTCACCGTGCGCTCGTCGTCGGAACGCACACGTATGGCAAGGGTGTCTTCCAGGAGATCCAGGCTCTTCCCAACGGCGGTGCGCTCGACATCACGGTCGGGGAGTACTTCACGCCCAACGGGCGCAATCTCGGCGGAGGCGGTGTGAAGGAGGGCGCGGGAATCACTCCCAATGTGTACGCCGCCTCGAATCCGCGGGCGCGCGTGGACGCTGCGCTCGTGACCGCCGAGCGGACGGTCGCCGGACAAGTCAGGTGACCGCCACAGGCGGCGGGCGGGGGCCGCGCGTCGCGGTGATCGAGCGGCGCGGAAAATTTCTTGTCGCCGAGCCGTTCTTCGAGCGAGGTCCGCGGACCGCCGTGAGCCGTGACAATCGGGTCGCCGTCGGCGACCTGGTCGTACTCCAGGCGGTGCGGAGACGCGACGGGCGCGGCGGTGGCCGCGCGAAGGTCGCCCGCCGGCTCGGGCGAGGAGACATCGCTCGCGACGTGATCGAGGCCCTGATGATCGACCGAGGGCTCGAGCGCTCGTTCGATCCGGCGCTCGAGCGCGAGGCTCGGATGGTCTCCGAGGAGGACGCCGATCTGACCGGCCGCCGAGATCTGCGCGAGTTGCCGACGTTCACGATCGATCCAGCGAGCGCGCGCGACTTCGATGACGCGATCTCGGCTGCCGCGGAAGGTGATGGCGCATGGCGAGTATGGGTCCACATCGCGGACGTGTCGGCGTACGTTCGCCCGCGCTCGCTGCTCGATCGCGAGGCCTACCGGCGCGGCTGCAGCGTGTACGTCCCGGGCACCGTCGAGCCGATGTTGCCGCAGGAGCTGTCGAACCAAGCCTGTTCGCTCGTGCCCGGGCAGGACCGGCTGACGGTCACCGTTGAGTTCTCCGTGGCCCGCGGCCAGGCTGCGCGGGCGGCCTTCTACCGCTCGGTGATCCGCTCGGACGCCCGGCTCGAGTACGGCCAGGTCGACCGGATCTTCCAGGGCGCGGAGCCGGCCTCAGAACCCTGGGGAGAGCCGCTCGCCGCGGCGCGCGCGGCCGCCGGGTCGCTCGGAGAGACGCGCGCGGCACGCGGTTCGCTGGCGATCGACTCGGCCGACGAGCCCGACTTCAGCTTCGACGAGGAGGGCAACATCGCCGGCGTGGAGCCGGTGGCGCAAACGGAGTCCCACCGGCTGATCGAGCAGTTGATGATCGCTGCCAACGAACAGGTCGCGGGAGCGCTGGAGGAGCATCGCGTGCCGGCTCTGTATCGCGTGCACGAGCGGCCGGATGCGCCGGCGGTGCGGAGGCTGGTCGACCAGCTCGCTTCCCTCGATGTGCCCACCCCGCCCGTGCCGAAAGGGCACCTCACCCCGCAACAGGCGGCCGAGGTCGTGGGCGCAGCGTCGAAGCTCGTATCCGACTGGGTGGCGCGGACGGGTCGCGGCGGGCGGGCCTTCCAGACGCTGGTGCTGCGTTCGCTCAAGCAGGCCTACTACGACCATCGCAACCTGGGTCATGCCGGCCTACAGTCGCCCCGCTATTGCCACTTCACCTCGCCGATCCGCCGCTACCCGGACCTGGTCTGTCATCGCGCGCTGCTGTCCTTCGTCGCCGGCGAGGGCTTCGCGCCGGAGGCGTCGTTCGTCACGGCGGCCGGCCCGGCCACGTCCGCGCGCGAGCGCGAGGCGATGACGATCGAACGCGATGCGGACGACGTGGCGCTTTGCTTTCTGCTCGAACGCGAGCTGTTCGAGCGCGGGTGGGAGACAGTGTTCGACGGCGAGATCGTGGGGCTTCACAGATCTGGCGCGTTCGTGTCGTTTGGCCCCTCGCTCGCTTTCGAGGGAATGCTGCCGGTGCGACGGATGCCCGGCGACTGGTGGGAGCTGAATGAGCTCGAGACCGCTCTGATCGGGTCACGGACGGGCCATGCGGTCCGGCTGGGCGATCCGGTGCGGGTCAGGGTTGGCCGCATCGATGCGGCGCGGGGTAGGGTTGATCTCTACCCCGAGTCGGACGAATGACCTCCCGATGGCCAAAGCACGAAAACGCAAGGCAGCCCCAGGAGACGTGGCGACGAACCGTCAGGCGTCGTTTCGCTTCAACCTGCTCGAGCGCTTCGAGGCCGGGATCATCCTCACCGGCACCGAGGTCAAGTCGCTGCGAGAAGGAAACGTCCAGCTGAAGGATGCCTACGGCGTCGTGCGCGACGGCGAGGTGTGGCTGCTGGGCATGTACATCGCGCCATACGGCCCTGCCTCGCGCGCGAACCACGACCCCGAGCGGCCGCGCAAGCTCCTGTTGCACCGTTCGGAGATCGAGCGACTGATCGGCCGGACGGCTGAGCGCGGGTTGACTCTGGTCCCAACGCGCGTCTACTTCTCGGGGCCGAGGGCGAAAGTCGAGATTGCGTTGGCTAGGGGGAAGGACATTTACGACAAGCGGGAGACGATTCGCCGACGCGAGGGCCAGCGCGAGATCCAGAGGGAGCTAAGAGAAGCGTCGCGTTAAGGGGGACGATGGCCATCGTCCCCCTCCGCTCGGCGTCTCTTTACCCGAACGTGGCCCGGAGGTGCGTGGCGTTCATTCCCACCACCAGCAGGGCGATGAGACTCAAATAGACGGCGGCCACGAGCGCCCGGTCAATCGCCCGCACCTTGTAATAAGCCTGTTGTTGGGCGCCGCCCTGCTTGCGTTGGCGCCAGCGCTTGGTGGTCTCCAGCGCTGCGAAGAGGACGATGATCAGGATGATCGGGTTGGGGAAGATCAGGGCCAGGGGGATCATCGCGGCCAGGCCCGCGAACCACATCCAGGGTGCCATCGCGGCCATCGCGCGGCCTCCGTCGAGGGGGACGACGGGGAGGAGGTTGAACAGGTTCAGGAAGAACCCCGTGAACGCCAGTGCGCGCCAGATGTCGGCGCCGGTCGCGTGCCAGATCACGATGCAGACGGCGGAGCCGATGCTGCCGAGGATCGGGCCGGCGAGGCCGATGCGGGCCTCGGCGAGTGCGTTGTCGCCCAGCGAGCGTGCGCTGATCACCGCTCCGAGGAAGGGGACGAACATCGGAGCGCTGGCCTTGATGCCTTCGCGACGCAGCTGGATCACATGGCCCATCTCGTGGACCAACAGCAGCGCGACGAATCCGACTGCGAACGTCCATCCGAACACGAAGCTGTAGGCCGCGATCGAGACAAGCATCGTGCCCGCGGTCGTGAACAGCTTCAGCTTCGGCAGCAGAAGCAGGACCGTCTTGAACTTCGCCAGGAAGGCGGCGATGGCCGCAAGGATCGGCGCCAGCTTGCGCTTGAAAAACGATTGCTGCTTGGGCGAGTCCTGCTCGGGTGGAGTGAACCAGGGCGGTTCGCCCAGGGGCGACTGTGCCGTCTCCGGCTGCGGCGGGCGTCCCGGGAGTCGGGCTGGGGGGAACCACTGCTCCATCTCTGGTCTTGATTCTGACATCGGGTTTGCGCGGTTCCGCAAAGCCTTATGGGGTTCTTCGATTCCGCGACCTCTAGAATGGGTGGTGCACACATAAACCCCCGGGGACGATCGGCTTCGACGTGGTCGGTTCGTGGGGGTGGTTGCGAGCCGAGGTTCCGGGCGGCCTCGTAAATCACCCGGAAATCAATAAGTGCGGACTCGCACAGTTTCGATCTCGGTTACGCGGCTGCTTAGTCGGTAACTGAAGTCGTCTCGCCCGCCACTCGCCTGCGGTGGTGGAACGGGATCAACCAGCAGGCTCGCTCGGTGAGGATTTGCTCCCTCCGATCCGAGGACACTCAGGGAGCTGGCTCTCGACAACCCGGCCGGTGAGGCTAGTCGAGAGCGAGATCAGATCGCCGGCTACGCTCGTAGAAGCCATCCTTTACGCGACTGCGGACGCGGGTTCGATTCCCGCCGTCTCCACCTCTGCAAAGAATTCGAACCGCCCTCCGCACCGGGGGGCGGTTCGTCTATTAGGCGAGGGCGTCGATGGTCGTGACGGCGCGGTGGTGAGCACTCGGCCTTTCGGGCGAGCCGGTGGGCAACCCGGAGGCTCCAGTCAGGCTGCCGTGAGGTGGTGCCAGTACGTGATGCCTCGACCTACGTGGACAAACCCCTCGCCGGCGTACAGGCGCTCGCCTTCTGGAGTTGCGTTGAGAACGGCACGGGTCGCGCCTGCCTCCCGCGCCGCATCGCATACGGTTCGCAGAAGCGCCCGGCCGAGCCCGGACCGTTTGAACTGCGGCCAGACCTCCATGTCGTAGACACCTGCTGTGTCGCCGCTGACGATGCTCCACGCACGTCCAGCGAAGCGCCCGTCGATACGCGCTGCCGCATGCCAGGCAGGCGGCCGCTCGCCCCGTGCAAGCGATAGCAGTTGTTGTCCCTCCGGGCCGTACTCCGGTACATCGGTGGACAACGAGACGCGCGGGTCGTCCGGGTTCGGTATCGCTTCGAGCGGCGCAGCCATCCACCACGGCTCCCAGCCGCGTTCGAATCCGAGCGTCACAAGCGCCGTAGCTTCGGTGTCTTGCGACAGCCATGCACCCACAATCCGAGCATTGTGCTCATGCGCAAAGTCGACACCACGCCTCGCTGCCGGCTCCTCGATCGCGCGCGGGAAGTTGAGCATCAACTGGCCGTCGTGCGCCCGCCAAGACCATTCGAGACCGCCATCGCGCCAGGCCGATCCACCGCCCGCGACAGCGACCGCCCGGTTCCACTCTGTCTGGTTGGTCTCGCATTCAGCGACAGTGGCCAGCACGAACTCCAAATTACGCCGCGGGAGAAACTTGTGCCGCTGGATTGCGTTTCAGATGGCAACGGTGATGACAGTTAGGTCGAAAATGGTTGATGTTGCGCGCACACGAGCGTGCGGTGCGATTGCCGGGGCGGCGGTGCTGTTTGTGTGCGGCGCGCCTCAGGCGTGGGGCGCGACGACCGGGACCAGCGGGCGTGTTGCAACGGCGACGATGCCTGCCTCGGTGGCGGCCCATTGGTCAAAGCCGTCAAACGTCACGGGGGTCAAGCTGCTGCGAGCGGTTTCGTGTGTGAGCCGGAGGTTCTGCGTGGCGGTTGGCGGTGGGCAAGCCGTCGCGTACAGGTCTGGCGCATGGGGGCGACCTCGGACGGTTGACCGGCACCGGGGTATCAACGACGGGCTGGTCACCGTTTCCTGTGCCTCAACTAAGTTTTGCGTCGCCGGCGACGGGGCCGGCGACGTGTTCACCTACAACGGCACGCGCTGGTCGGCGCCGAGGTTGGTAACCACGGCCGGGCTGTTGGAGCTCTCGTGCAGGACAAGAACGTTCTGCGGCGCGGTGGATATCGCCGGCGATGCGCTCTTCTACGACGGCGTGAGCTGGTCTCACCCTCAACGGATACCGGGCGCGAGTCAGCCGCAGGTGATTTCGTGCCCGTCAGTCGGCTTTTGCATGGCAATCGACATCGGCAGCAGCGCGTACCGCCTTTCAGGCGGAAGCTGGGTTCCCGCCGGGTCTCTACGTACGTCCAACCCGCGGGGAGGCTCGGAGCCCAATGTGGCGAGCGCGATTTCCTGCTCGGGTCGCCGCTTCTGTGCGGCCCTCGACGACTTCGGGGAGGCATTCACCTGGTCGGGGGGCGGTTGGTCGCGGCCGCACCGGTTCGACGCAAACCTGCTTGCCGGATTCGATGCCGTGTCGTGTCGATCGAGGACGGCGTGCATGGCCGTCGACGGCAGCGGGTTCGCGACCAGGTGGAACGGGACCACGTGGTCACCGAAACAGCGAATTGACCGCCCCGGCGAGGCGCTCAGTGACGTGTCGTGCGGCGGAGCTCGGTTCTGCATAGCAGTCGACATCCGAGCACACGCGCTCATCTACCGGTAGCAGCCGGACGCGACCAGCCCGCTGGACGGTCAGGACCTCCGCGGCGCACGCCGCTTGGGATAGCTCCCGGCGCTGAACCGGTTCCATCTCGGCGTTCCCAGGCGGATAGGTTCGCGCTCCGAGAGAACTTCGCGCAGGCTTGGTCCCGGTCAGGCTGGTAGTTGGTTGAGCTTGCGGATCTGTTTGTCGAAGACGGTGGTGGGCGCGTAGCGGCGCGCCTTGCTTACGCGGCGGGCGGTCTTACCGGCGGGGTATCTGAGCTTGGGGCGTTCGTCGGTGGCGGCGGCGACGATGGCGTGGCTGACGATCGATGGCTCGTCGCCTGCCTTCAGGGCGTCGGCAAGCCCGGCGTCGACGATCTTGCGTTGTTGGGCGTAGAGCGGAAGCGGTGTGTCGGCGGCCGCGAGATTCGCGTCGAACGAGGTCTTGGTGAACCCGGGCTCGACCAGCAGGACGCGGATTCCGTGTTCGCGCAGCTCGTGGTCGACCGACTCGGAGTAGCCCTCGAGAGCGTGCTTGCTCGACGCGTACAACGCCATGTATGGGACGGGAATGAGACCGACAATCGAGCTGACGTTGATGATCCTTCCGCTGCGCTGCTCCCGCATGTGCGGCAGTACGGCGCGCATCATGCGGATCGAGCCGAAGAGGTTGGTCTCAAACAGCGCGTGTGCCTGCTCTACGGAGCTCTCCTCGGCAGCGCCGGCGACACCGAGACCGGCGTTGTTGACGAGCACGTCGATCCGGCCGGAGCGGTCGAGCACCTCGCGTACCGCGTCGGCTACCGACGCATCGTCGGTGACGTCGAGCGGCAGGAACACGACTTGTCCGCGCTGCTCGCCCGCAGTGGCCCGGCGGCTTGTCCCGTACACCGTGAACCCAGCGCCGGCGAGGGCTTCTGCGGCGGCCGCCCCGATCCCTGACGATGCCCCCGTCACCAGCGCTACTCGGTCTGTCTCGGCTTCCATGATTCGCTCCTTGCCTTGATTTGAATGACGCTCATAATATCATAGTACGGCTATAATGCTATGGCGAGTTGTGTGGGGTCAGTCACTCGCGCGGCAGGGCCCACGGCAGATCGAGACCAGTTCGACGAGAGAGGTTCGCGATGCGATACGGCAAGGACCAGAAGCAGGCCACGAGACAGCGCATCCTCGAAGCGGCCGGGCGGCGCTTCAAGCAGGACGGCATCGACGGCGCCGGGGTGGCGACCTTGATGTCCGACGCCGGCCTGACCAACGGCGCCTTCTACGCGCACTTCGCCTCCAAGGAGGATCTTGTGGCGAACGTCCTCGCCGACCAGCTGCGCGCCCAACGCCAAAGCCTCGACGCCCAACCCGCAGATCGGACGGGACTCGAGGCGTTCGTCCGCTCCTATCTGTCTCCGCAACACCGCGACCAGTGCGCCGACGGCTGCCCGTCGGCTGCGCTGCTCGACGAGATCGCCCGCCGCCCCGCCGCCACCAGGCAAGTCTTCACCGACGTACTGATGGACGAGATCGACGAGATCGCCTCGCGCCTGGACCCGACCGACATCGAGGCCGCTCGGACGGACGCGCTCACGGTCTTCGGGCTGATGGTCGGCACCCTGCAGCTCGCCAGGGCACTGACCGACCGCGACCTCTCCGATCGGCTTCTCGATCAGGGCGTGGAGACGGCGTTGAAGATGCTGGACGACTTCGCACGTTAGCGGCGCGAACTTGACGCAAAGCTCCCGTCTGCAGGTGGGGCAAACCCTCAGACAAGAGCGTGTTGGCCCACTTCTCAGGACGTCATTGGTGCGTGAGACTCGCGGGGCTAATTCGACGCTCGAGGAGGTTTTTGATGATGATGGGTGACCGCTGGATGAGGGCCGGAGGCCTGGTGGGGATTGCTGGGGTGGTTGTTGGGCTGGCGACCTTTCCGATTTTGGGGTCGTCTCCGAAGTCGTCGGCTTCGGCGTCGGCGATCGCGAGCTATGTCGCTCGCCATCAGTCGGGGCTGCGGCTGGTGGGCATTCTCGTGGTGTTGACGGCGGCGTTGTTGTCGTGGTTTGCGGGAACCTTCGTGTGGGATCTGTTTGATCGCGATCGCCGCTCGCCGTTGGGTGTGATTGCTGCGCTGGGCGCAAGCGGGATGGTCGTGTTTCTGGCTTGGGACGGGATCCTCGAGGTGGCGCTGTCGTTCACCGCGCGCCAAGGCATCGGGACCGGCTCGGTTGTGTCGGTGCTCTACACGCTTGAGAACGGGATCGTGATGCCAGGCGCCTACGGCTTCCTCGTGGCGGTCTTCCTGGTCGCGGTGGCCGCAGCGGCGCTGCGTGGGATCGTGGCGAGCGCCTGGGTCGGGTACCTGTCGCTGCTGCTGGCGGGGCTCTCGGTCGCGGGCGGCTCGGTGGGGCTCAGCTCGATCGACGGTGGCATGAGTTCGCCGGTCAGCTATGCGCCGGTGATTGCTACATCGATTGTGACGGTGATCATCGCGATCGGCCTGCTGCGCCAGCGCACCCCGCGAGTCGAGCAACACCTCGTCGATCCGGCTGAGCTGAGCACGGTTAGTGCCGGATGATTTAGGCCGTGGAGCGAGCTACGGTTGCAGCGTGCAGAGCAGCTCCACAGCAGCGATCGCAACTCGGTCTCGGGCCGTAAGGACGGCGCTCCCGATTGTGCCGGTCGTGGCACTGATCGGGGTGTATGTCGCACTCGCGTTGAGCGTCCACGACCGCTCTGCCCTGGGGCTGCCGGGCGCGTTCCCGTTCGACTGCGCTGTGGCCG
The DNA here is from genome assembly GCA_963822725.1 of uncultured Actinomycetes bacterium. GTDB lineage: Bacteria > Actinomycetota > Thermoleophilia > Solirubrobacterales > Solirubrobacteraceae > Palsa-465. The sequence goes on along the minus strand of CAWGIR010000004.1, from coordinate 1,230,151 downwards.
CTGCGGTTGGGCTGCTCGTTCTGGAGCGCCGGCCGCGTCATCCCGCGGGATGGATCCTGGTGGGCTTTGCGGCTGTCGTCCTGCTGCAGACCGATGGGTTGCTGCTGTCGATCGTCCATTACCGCAACCACGTGGGTTCGCGGGTTATGGGATGGCTCGGGGTGCTGTCGAACCTGCTGTGGATACCACTCCTGCTGTCGGTCGCCCCGGTGGTTGCGCTGTTCCCAAACGGCAGGGTCCCTGCCCGGCATGCGCGGACGGGATTGGGGCTGTACGCGCTGCTCGCGGTGGGCGTTTCGGCCTATTTCTACGCCCACGCTCTCGGCGACCTGGCCCACGGGCAGGTCACGATCAACGGCTCGACCGGGGACCTCGCTGAGATCGACAACCCGCATCGGGCTCTGGCGTGGTGGTACGGCGTTTGGGGGGTGCTGGTTCTGACCGGTTTAGCGACTGCGCTCGCGTTGCTCGTCGTCAAGTTCCGGCGCGCCGACGGGGAGACGCAGCAGCAACTGCGGTGGTTCCTGTTCGGCGCTGTTGTGGTCGCAACCGGGATCGTGCCGGTGGTGGTCACCAACTACACGAGCAATCCCACGAGCTCACTCGTCAATGCGCTCCCGGCCGCCTACCTGGCGGTTGCACTCGCGGCGCTGCCGATCACCGTTGGCGTGGGCATCCTGCGCTTTCACCTGTACGACCTGAACGTCGTTCTCAGCAGGTCGATCGCGTACGGCGCGCTCGCGCTCATGGTCTCCGCGGTCTACCTTTCGATCGTTGCCGTCTTGAGCCTGCTCGTGCACCACGGCAGCCGCAGCCTGGGGGTCTCGCTGGTCGCCACGGTGCTTGCCGCAGCGGCGTTCCAGCCGCTGCGGGCGCGGGCGCACCGGATGGCGGACAGGATCGTGTACGGGCGGCGCGCTACTCCGTACGAGGCGGTCACGCATCTTGCGGATCGGCTTGCGGGGAGTTACGACGTCGATCGGGTTCTCATCGAAGCGGCTCAGGTGCTGGTCCAGGCGACGGCGGCCGAGCGTGCTGACGTGTGGCTGCGTGCACAGAACGGCCTGCTGGCCCCGCTGGCGTCGTGGCCGGCCGACGTGGAGGTGCCTGAGCCGCTTCAGGCCACGATGATGGACGCTGGTGTCCTGCACGGACCTCGCGCGATCGCTCCGGTCCGCCACCAGGGCGTGCTGCTCGGCGCGGTCGGTGTGACCAAACGCGCCGGGGAGACGGCGAGCGAGACCGAGTTGCGCCTGCTCGGTCACCTCGCGAGCCAGGCGGGATTGGTCCTGCATAACGCCAAGCTCGCCACGGATCTTCAGCGGCGTTTGGAGGAGCTGGTCGCGTCACGCCAGCGGCTTGTGCGCGCACAGGACGAGGCGCGGCGACGGCTAGAGCGCGATCTGCACGACGGGGCGCAGCAGCGGCTAATCGCGCTCAACATGAAGCTTGGACAACTGGGGTCGCACTTTCAGCAGCCAGACCGGGAGGCGGAAGGCGCGCTTGAGCAGCTGCGCTCCGATCTCGATGCCGCCCTTGACGACATCCGCGCCACGTCGCGCGGCATCTACCCACCGTTGCTCGCAGACCGTGGCCTGGAGGCAGCGCTGCGCTCGCATGTCCGCAGGGTTCCGGTGCCGGTCAGTATCAACAGCAGCCTTGAAGGACGATGCTCTCGAGAGGTCGAAGCTGCCGCTTACTTCTGCACGCTGGAGGCACTCCAGAACGTCTGCCGACACGCTGCCGCCAGCCGGGCCGAGGTTCGCCTTGACCACATCGGAGACGTCCTGCGGCTCGAGGTCGAGGACGATGGTCACGGCTTCGACCCGGCACGAAGACCGGCTGGATCCGGCCTCACGAACATCGCCGACCGCGCCGATGCCCTTGGCGGTCGCCTTGAGATCCAATCGGCGGAGGGAAGCGGGACGACGATCGTGATCGAGCTGCCGCTCTGAGCATGTCATCCCCTGCGACCCGAGCTGCCAAAATCGAAACCCTCCGTGTCGTCCTCGGCGAGGATGACTACCTCGTCCGTGAGGGGATCACCCAGCTTTTGCGCGAGGAGGAGACGATCGAGCTGGTGGCGGTCGCCCACGACCTCGACAGCGTCGCGGAGGCCGTCGACGAGCACGAGCCCGACGTGCTCGTGACCGACATCCGCATGCCTCCCTCAGGAACCGACGAAGGACTTCGCATCGCGTCGCAGCTACGCGAGGAACATCCGCGCATCGGCGTCGTGGTCCTAAGCCAGCACGCCGAGCCCGAATACGCCGTTGCTCTGCTGGACGACGGCGCAGCCGGACGCGCCTATCTTCTCAAGGAGCGGCTGTCAGACATAGCCCAGCTCGTCCACGCAATTCACGAGGTAGCCGGCGGAGGATCGGTCATCGACCCGAAGGTCGTCGACCAGCTCATGAGCGCGCGCGACGCAGCCGCTCGCTCGGCGCTCGAGCCGCTCACGCCAACCGAGCGACGCGTGCTCGCTCACCTGGCACAGGGGAAGAGCAACGCGGGCATCGCCGCCGCCATAGGCACGACCCCGCGCTCGGTCGAGAAACACATCGCAGGCATCTTCGGAAAGCTCCGCCTGGAGAACGAACCGAACGTTCATCGCCGCGTCAAAGCGGCGCTCGTCTTCCTGTCCTCGCCTCAAAGCTGAGCGCGACCGCCCGTGTGAATCGCCCTGCTCGGTGGTGGGGCAAACCCTCAGAGAAAGAGCGTGTTGGCCCACTTCTCAGGAGCTCATGGGACCGTCAGACTCGCGCCGTCAATGTCAGTCGTCGACCCTTGAGATGGTGGTGAGCCAATGATGAAACGACTCGGAACAGTGATCATCGTCGCGGCGCTGCTGGCGGCTCCGGCTGCGATTGCGAGCGGCAAGCACTTGAAGCTGACCGCGGTTGTCACAGGGCAGACGAAGAAGGACATCACGACGAGCACCGGAAAGGGGGTCAGCACGGTAACGCTCTACTCCGTGCGCGAAGGAAAGAAGACGGTGGGCACGATGGTCGTTTACACCGCCGCGGTCGGCTGCGCCGGCAATACTTGCCTCGAGGACGGCACAACCAACCTGAAGGTTGGCAAGGTGAGGGGCAAGGCCAAGCTCCACGTAATCGTCCGGTTCAGCGGCTGTCCACCCTGTGTCCCGCCGACCCCCGTCAAGTTCCAGAGTTCGACGGGAACCATCTCCAACGCGAAGCACGGCTCGGAGAAGATCAGCGTCACCGGGAAGTTCCCGAAGACGAAGGGCTCAAAGGTCACCTTCGCGTTGAGCTACTGAGGTTTGAAGCGGCAGCGCCCGATCAGTCGCGCAGTGCGGAGCGAATGGATGGTAAAGGGAGACCTGCTCTGCGGTGCGACTGGACGTGCCCCGGTTTGCGTGACGCCGGGTTTGTCTGTTGATTGTTGTTGTTCCAGCGATTGATCTCAACCTGGCAGCGGCGAGAGTCGTAGTTCGTATGCGACGGGGGACAGCATCCCGAGCGTGGAGTGGCGGCGTTGGCGGTTGTAGAACGCCTTGATGTACGCGAACACGGCGGACTTCAGCTCGGGCCGCGACGGCCAGCTGTGGCGGTTGACGAGCTCCTTCTTGAGGGTCGCGAAGAACGTCTCGGCGACGGCGTTGTCGTACGCGTCGCCGCGGGAGCCCATCGAGACCGCGATCCCAGCGTCGCGGGCCGCGCGGCCGAACGCCAGGCTGACGTATTGCGAGCCCTGGTCGGAGTGGTGGATCGGCCCGGGGTCCGGCCGCCGGCGAGCGAGTGCCATCTTGAGCGCGTCGACGACCAGGCTTGAGCGCATGTGGGTGGCCATCGCCCAGCCTACGATCTGCCGCGAGTAGGTGTCCTGGCCCGCGGCCAGGTACAGCCAGCCCTCGCCAGTACGAAGGTAGGTGATGTCAGCGACCCACAACACGTTCACCGGCCGCTTTCCGACATCGGGAGAGTTGGCGATGGGTCGGCCGAGCACCGGCCGTGCCCACGAGGGACCGCACGCGGCTATGGCAGGGGCCAGCTACAGGGACTGGAGAACGGGGAGCTTCGCCTGACGGTCACGGACACTCCGCCCTCGGGCCACTCGATCAGGGTCAGCCCGGAACGCGACGAGTGAGCCGCGGCGGAGGTTCTCCCGTTGCAGCGCAGAAGCCGCCAGGCGTGCCTGCGCAGCAAGGGCATCAGCGCCTTGCGGCCAACCGTAAGCCGTTTCCCGTAGAGGGTCATGGTTCGGGCATTGCTCGCAACCACGGCGACCCGCCCTTGGCTGAGCCGAGTGCCGGTGTAGGCGACTTCGAGGTCTGCGCCGTGCGTCGAGTAGATCACGTAGCCGGTGCCCGGCGGCACGATGGCGATTCCCAACTGCTTGGACACGTCGCCCTCCGACTCACCGAGTACGACCGGCGAGATCCCAACGTCAGGTTTCACCACCCACCGCCTGGTCGTGGCGGCAACCAGGTCGGGAGCGCAGACAACTGCGGTAACGACCACGAGCGGGACAATCACCACCCGTCGTCGCGTGGCTCGGGCCGGTGATGAGCGCCTCCGCACCACCCGGATCCTACGGCCCTGGCGGCTCGAGGGTCCCGGCCGTCAGGGCACCGAACGATCGCCTACGTCGCAAACCAGAAGTCCCGCTGTCGGCCCTGCGACGAGCAAAGCAGCGTCCCGAGTTCCGCGCATACGGGGGCCGATCTCGGCGTCGCCGAGACACACCTGCGCTGGGCAGAGCAGGTCCGGTCACCGTGGTGAGCGCCGCGACATCTGACGGCTACGCGCCTGAACAGCCGCGCCGCGAGGGCGGTTCGCGATCGCGATCAGCAGCTCTCAGGCTTCTGGGATCTCCCGGCCGAACGCCTCGAGGGTGATCTCGTCGGGTTCGGGGCCGCCGCGGCGGCCGGTGTCCAGCCTGGTGATTGCGGCCATGTCCTCGTTGGAGAGTTCGAAGTCGAACACGGCGACGTTCTCCGCGATGCGGCCTGGTTTGGTCGACTTCGGGATCACCGAGCGTCCCTGTTGCACGCCCCAGCGCAGCATCACCTGCGCGGGCGATTTGCCGTGACGCTCGGCGATGTCGGTGATGATCGGGTCCTTGAGCGTGCTGGTGTGGTTGCCGTCGCGGTAGAAGGTGATCCCGCCGATCGGTGACCAGGCCTGCGTGAGGATGCTGTGCGTGGCATCGAGGTCTTGCACCGTGCGCTGTTGGAAGTACGGGTGGCACTCGATCTGGTTCACCGCCGGCACGATCTGGGCACGATCGAGCAGTGCCGTGAGATGATCGACCATGAAGTTGCTGACCCCGATCGCGCGGACCTTGTCCTGGGCCAGGAGTGTTTCGAGGGCCCGGTAGGCCTCCAACGTCCGATCGAACGCGGACGGGAGCGCCTGGTGCAGGATGAGCAGGTCAATCTGGACCACGCCGAGCTTCGCGGCGCTCTTCTCGAACGCGTGCAGCGTCTCGTCGTAGCCGTAGTCGCTGATCCAGACCTTCGTCTCCACGAACACGTCGGAGCGATCCACGTCCGAGCTGTGGATCGCTTCGCCGACCTCGCGCTCATTACCGTACGCGGCCGCCGTGTCGATGTGCCGGTAGCCCGCGTCGAGCGCGGCGCGGACGGCATCTCGGGTCTCGTCCGGGGGTGTCTGGAAGACGCCCAAGCCGAGGGCGGGCATCTGGATGCCGTTATTCAGTTCCAGGGTCGGGGTGCTCACTTGGATCACGGTCGGGCTTGTTCCTCTCCTATCGGCTCGTTGCTAGCAGCATCGCATGAGACTGTCGGTCGGATCGACTTCCAACACCCTGCCTGGGGATCCGTAGCCCCGCCGCCCGCGCAAACCGGGACCTTGTTCATCGGCTGCGAGACACTTCTGCCCCTAGCGGAGCAGGGCTGTGTTCGTGTGATATCGACGTGACCCTCCACGTCCACTGCGGTCATCTCTTGGTGGCCCACGGCGTCGCGGCAAGATGCAGCGTGGCGGTTTTGGAGCCGGGCCCGTGGTCGCAATCACAGGAAGGGGCCAGCACCTTCGGGCGAAGCATCGCCGCCACCGGACCAGACCCTCCATCATCACATTCGGGTGCGGTAAGGTCGGGGGGGTGGGATTCCTGCGCTCGTCCCCAAAGCGCTCGGTCAGCGCCCGAGCGCAGTTGACCACCCATCATGACATTGGCGGGGCCAGCATTCGCCAGGATGGGATTGGCCAAAGCTCGTCGCTACACACGACGTTCCATCTCCGGGTCGCTCCCGTGAATGGGGAACCGGAGTTCGACTCCCAGATGTCGGTGTGGGGGAACGACGGCAACCATCTACAGCCGGGCCGCTGGACCTACGTCCAGTATGACCCTGACCATCCAGACCGCTGTGAGCTTGACAAGGATCGGCTCGCGAAGGAGTTCGACCCGCTCTACGACGGCAGGCGCCGGGTGATGGTTCCCAAGGACGTGAGCGATGCGTGGTTCAAGAGCACCGACGCCCACGCTGATGCTCCCGCATCCGAGCCCACAGGTCTGGTTGCCGATCTCGCACGACTTGCTGACCTCCGTGCTGCCGGAACACTGAGCGAGGCGGAGTTCGCCGAGGCGAAGGCTCGCCTGCTCGGTCAAGGCAACCCCGAATAGCCTCCTCTCGCTCGCGGACGATTCATCCTGGGTTGGAGCTAGCGCCGAGAGCGCCCGCGCGGCCGCTCTCGGAAAGACATCGTCACGAAGCTGTGCCCGCCCGGGATGCTCGGGCGAGCGCGAATGCGGGTCTCGAGCCGCGCGTCGCGACGGACCTCCTCCTCGCCAATCTCGAGACAGATGAGTTCGTCGCAAAGCGGGTGTCAGATCCGCGGCCACAGCTTCATGAAAGCGAGCGCCCCGCTGTCCGCGCCATTCGGGGCGCTGCTCGTCCGGCGCCGAGACACCTCTGCCACGAGCGATGCAGGGCTGCCGCGACTCGTTCGATCTCTCGGATCCAGGCCTTTGATTGCGGTCGAGAGACTGCCGCCTCATGCTGAACCAGCAGCGGTCGGAGGGCTCGATGGTGACCGCTTTGGTGGCCGCGCTGAAGAGCGGCGAGCACTGCGGCACGTTTCTGTGAGTCGACCGAGACGCTACTGTCGGCCCATATGGGCGCAGCGCTGGTCTGGCCGGTACACGTTCCGCCTCGGTTAGCGTCGTCGGACGTCCTGGATGGGGAGGAGGGCGGTCAGAGCGCTGGCCTGTGGTCGGTCGCTAAGTGGAGATTTGCGTGCTCGGCGTGGGAGTTGGGGACCGAGTCGCGAAGTGGTTCTGTTCGAGCTTTCCCATTGGGGTGGCCGGGGGTCGGTTATCGGTCAGCTCATGCCAGATCGAGCGCCAGTTGGTGGTGGCGTGGAGTTCCCCGAGGACTGACAAGAGTCCGACGTCTGTCCTTGTCAGCATTCCGTACTCGCGGGGGGCATTGAGGTGCCGGGCGACGTTGGCGCATGGGCCGACCGGGGAGTAGGACCGCTCGATGTATGAGGCGGCGTAAGCGGGGGTGATGGTGTAGGGCTGTCGCGCGCGGAGGTACTCGAGTCGGCTTCGCCAGAAGTGGTGTATCTCGTCCGGGTCGACGGGGTCGGTGGCGGCGATCAGGCCGGCTTCGACGTTTGATCTCCAGCTCGCTGCCGGGTCGTGTGCGAGCGCGGACAGTACGATCGCTCGGAGCATTCCCACCTGCTCGCGCGGCAGTTGTTTGATGCAGCCGAAGTCCAGGCAGCTGATCGTTCCGTCATCGTGGAATATGTAGTTGCCGGGGTGCGGGTCGGCGTTGAATAGCCCGAACCGGTAGAGCGGCCCGAGCGAGTAGCGGTAGATCGCTTCGGCCCAGCGGTCCCGGAGCGATCGGTCGGCGCGGAGCGCCTGTGCCCAGTCGTAGCCGTGGACGAGCTGTTGGGTCAGCACACGCTCGGTCGACAGCGCGTCGATCACTGCGGGCACGTGGATGAATGGATGCTCGTCGTAAATCGACGCGAACCGGCGTTGGTTGGTTGCCTCGCGGCGATAGTCGAGCTCTTCGAGCACGCGGTCTGCGATCTCCTGGGTGTAGGCGCGCAGGTCCCAGCGAGGTCGTCCTGGCATCAGACCGCGAATCAGGCCCAGGAAGGTTGCGATCAGTTCCGTGTTCTCGAGGTCCGAGTGGATCGCATCCGCGACGCCGGGGTATTGGACCTTGACGGCGACGGCTGCTCCGTCGTGCAGGCGAGCGGCGTGGACCTGGCCAATCGACGCGGCCGCGAGCGGCTTCCACTCGAATTCCGCGAACGCTTCCTCCGTGCTGACACCGAGCTCGCGCTCGAGCACGTCGCGTGCGAGTTCCGGTGCCATCGGCGGCGCGTCGTCGCGGAGACGTGCCAGCGCCGCCCGGTAGATCGGAAGCACGTCTCTGGGGATGAATGGCGCCATCGAAACGAACGACACCAGCTGACCTACCTTCATCAAGAGTCCCTTCGAGCGGCCGAACAGCTCTGCGTATCGCTCGGCAGCGCGGGCGTGCAGGTCTTGCTGATCGTTGCCGCTGATCCCGCGCCGTACGGACCGCAGAGCCACCTCGGCCGCCGTCCGCGCTGTCACCGCCGCGACCGGTCCGGCGCGACGGACGCGGTCACGGTCAATTCCAAAGCCGCTCGACCCAGCAGAGCCCGACATAACTGCGCCAAGGCTACTCTGCCCTTTACTAAGTGTACACTTAGTACGCCCCGATGCCGACCGCGACCCGTGACCGAATCGTCGAGCAAGCGATGCGCCTGTTCGGCGAGCACGGGTTCCGCGGTACCACGATCACCAGGATCGAAGCCGCCGCAGGTCTCACTCCGGGTGCAGGCGGCGTCTATCACCATTTCCGAAGCAAGGAGGAGATCCTTGCAACCGGCATCCGTCGGCAGCTCGGGCGGCTTGACGCCCTCCGCGAGATCCGCCGCGTGCTCTCGCCGCTTGACGATCCAGCCGCTGAGCTGACGGTCACCGCCCGGTACGTGCTGGCGGAACTCGAAAGCGAATCCGAGCTGCTGCGGATCCTCGCCTCGGAGGCGCGCAACCGGCCACAGCTCCTAGCCGACGCCGTGGAGCAACTGATCGGGTCGAGCCTCACCGGGTTTGCCGGCTGGATCCGCGAGCACTCCGAAGGTCAACGCACCGAGGATGAGGCGCGGGCAATCGCCGCACTCGGACTCGGCTCACTGCTCTCGACCCGGCTGCTGGGAGACGTGCTCGGCGTTCAGCTCGCAGTCGGCGACGAGGCACTCGTGCGGGCCTGGGTCCAGATGATGCTCGCGATGCTGCCGGACCCGCACGAGAGCAGCTGAGATGGCGGCGTTCCTCCGCGCGGGATACGAACCAGTTCGCGGCTTCATCGAGACGGTCGGCGCGATGATGCTGCTCCTTCGCCGCACGATCGTGGCCGCGATCCTCCCCCCGTACAACTACGGCCCCGAACTCGTCGATCAGTTCCTGTTCGCGCTCCGGCTCGGATGGTTTCCGATGATCATCGCCTCGTTGGCGTTCACCTACGGCCCCGCAGGGATCGAGGTCGGCGACTTCCTGAAGCTCGTCGGCGCGATGGATCGCCTGGGCTCGCTGTTCGTGATTCTCGTGATGCGCGAGCTCGCTCCGCTGATCTGCGCCGTGGTCATGGCCGGAGTAGCCGGAACCGCGATGACCGCCGACCTCGGCGCCCGCAAGATCCGAGAAGAACTAGACGCACTGATGGTCCTCGGGGTCGATCCGGTCAAAAGCCTCGTCGTGCCCCGATTCCTGTCGCTGATGCTGCTCACGCCGCTGTTCACGATCTACGCGCTGCTGTTCGGCACGCTCGGCGGAGTGCTCGTAACCGTCTCCAACGGAGCCCAAGTCGGACCCTTCTTCTCCGACTTCTTCGCCCAGGCGACGACGGTCGAGTTCCAGGCGATGTTCATCAAATCGACGATCTACGGCGGCCTGATCGCGATCATCTGCTGCTACATGGGCCTCACCACCTCCGGCGGAGCCCAAGGAGTCGGCCGCGCCGTAAACCAAGCCGTCGTCTTGTCGCTAATCGCATTCGGCGCGACCGACTACGTATTCACCCAGACACTCCTCGCAACCCACCCAGCCCTCAACGCCCCCCGATAAGCCCACGAGGCCACCCATCAAAACAAGCGCGCCCCCTCTCCGAGCTCTCTCGTCGCACAGAAGCACGGACACGATCACCGCGCCCCTGCGGGGCCCGCTCGCGCTAATCGAGCGGATCGCGCTCGGCGCGGCCGGACTGCTGGTCAGCATCAATGTCTGCACCGGGTTTCCACTGCTCGCCCTGTGGATCGGATCTCGCGCCGCCCATGACAACGTCCTGAGCTGGATCGGGATCGTGACCGCGCTCGTGTCGCTCGCAGCGCTCGCGGCGCTCGGGGTCATCGCGCTAACGCGATTGAGCGCGCGCTACGACCACGTAACCGGGCGCCCACCGCCCATCCGCCAGCCGCGGCCATGGGAGCTCAGCATGCGAGCCGAGCGAGCCACACCCGCGCCAGCCCGCCATCAGACCAACCCAGTCGAGGCAATCGCAGTGCTCAGTGTCGTCGGCGCCTTCGCCGCGCTCGAAGTCTGGTACATCTTCTTCGCGGGCTCACCGTTCACCAGCGTTTAGAGCGGGAGGCCCCCACCGCCGTCCGCCGATCGGGCCCCGGATGGCTCGGCTCCAGCAGTGGCTGCATGGCGCTTGCGGATGCCACCAAGAAGTCGTACACGAGATCGCCGAATCACGCAAACGCGCCGTACGCTCGGCGCTCTTCTGCTCGGCCACCAAAGCAGACACCATCGAACCGTCCGGCTGACCGCCCCTACCGGACACAGGGAGTCCCGACGACCGCCCTGGCTCCGCGTACATGCGGAGAGACGGACGCAGGTCTCGGCACCGTAGACGACGTCCGTCTCGCAATTCGCCAATCTCAAGCCAGATGAGTTCGTCGCTAAGCGAGCGTCCGCTTGACCGGTGACCAACGCCGAAAGCGAGCGTCGGCGTAGGGATGTGGGGCACCGAAAGGAGCGCGCCCCGGACCGTGGTGCGGGTGCGGCTACGCGGCGATGGTGCCGGTGGAGTGGTGCGGCGCAGGTAGTGTCATTCCACGCTCTCGAACGTCCGCGACGTAGGCCGCGAGGGCTTCCTCGATCCGGCGGGTGACTTCCTCGCGGGTACCTCCGAGTGCGACGACGCCGGGCATGTCTGGGATGTAGGCACCCCAGCCGCCGTCTTCGGCCTGCTCGTAGATGACTATGTATTCGCTCAACGAAGGTCGTCCAGTCCGCTTGCTCGTCGGATGCTACCGAGGGTCCCCGCGGGGACCGTGTCGCTGTCTTTCCCGGCGACGACGATCCGTGCAGGCCGATCGGGATGCGCCCACACCTCGTGCGAGCCACGTTGCCTGACTACCGTCCAGCCAGCTTCGAGGAGTATGGAGCGGACCTCGCGGTACTTCTTCGGCATCCGTCCCGACGGTACGGGCCTGGACGGACGAACGGTTGGCAGCGAGACGATGGGTGCCGTTTCTCACCCTCTCAAGGAGGTCGTCATGCAGTCCGTACCGTTGCTCGATTGCGCAGGGCGTCGTCGCTCGCCCGCGACACTGCCCGGCTACCACCGAGGGCGCCCACCGCGGAATAAGGGCCTGGAGTATCCGGCTGATCCGCCGCCGGTCGAGGAGATCATCGCGGTCATGCGCGCCGCCGGCGACACAGCCGATGGTCTCCGACTTCGAGGCCTGATTGTCGTGCTCTGGCGTGCCGGCCTGCGGATTAGCGAAGCGCTCGCTCTCACTGAAAGCGATCTCGATCCCGACCGTGGGTCGGTGCTTGTCAGGCACGGCAAAGACGGCAAGCGACGTGAGGTTGGAATGGACCGGTGGGGCTGGGACCACCTCGCCCCGTGGCTGACGATCCGTTCAGAGCTGCCAATCGGCGCGCTGTTCTGTGTGTTGCGCGGACCGACTCGCGGTCGGCCTTGCTCGCCAGCCGGCATCCGCGTCCAGCTACACCACGCCGCGGTCGATGCGGGAGTGCGCCGAAGGTTTTCCCCGCATCAACTCAGGCACGCGCACGCGGTCGAGATGTCACGGGAGGGCGTGCCGCTCGTCGTCATCCAGCGGCAGCTCGGACATGCCGATCTCGGGATCACGTCGGTCTACCTGCGTGGAATCGACCAAGACCGAGATCATCCGCACCGTCCACCGACGCCCCGCGCCGATGATCCCCGCAACAAACGGTCTCTCCTCGCTCTGAGGCAGCGTCGGCTGCTCGCGACCGCAGCATGAGGAGGCGCCGGCGCGTCGTGGCGCCTCCTCGCGTCGCAACGCAGTCGCGCGGTCGCTCGTGGCTGGCGAAGGAAAAGCTCAAGTCCGACGCGCCATCTGGGCGCCAGTCGAGCATCTGCGCACCGGGGTTTCAGAGGTCCGATCGCGACGGTCGCGTCGTGGAAAGCGCTTGGCGCCGGTGAGGGTGTTTATCGGTGTGCGGTGATTGTCGTGCGTGCCGGGTTGGTGCCGGCCCGGTTCGCGGTCACGCGGTAGTGCCCGGGACGCTTGGGTGTCGTGGTGATGGTGACGTCACCGCCGGCGCCGGTTGTGCGGCGCTTGCGGCCGAGAGTGATCGTGGCGCCTGGCACGGGTACGAGGACGCCGCCTTCGTCGGTTCTGACGAGGATGTGAATTCGGGCGCGGTGGCGTGCGCGGATCCGGCGGGGCGAGGTGCTGACGAACATCGTCAGGGTGGGAGCGGCGGCACCAGTGCACGCGGCGTAGACGTAGCACTTCAGTGGTGGCTCGTTGTACGAGTCCTGGGCGCTGGCCCGGGCGGCGAGGAAGCTCGCCGCTGCCTGCGCGAACTGGAGCGGCCACGTGGCGGCGAGCCCGGGCATCACCAGCTCCGAGCAGACGGTGCTCGGGATCCGCACGCGGCTGGCGGGGCCAGGCTGGGTTATCGCATCGAGTGTCAACCCCCACGAGACTGGATCGATCGTGCCGTCGAGGAAGTGGTCGGCGAGGTGTCCGGGGCACACGTCTTGGAGCGCGATCCGCGCGTAGCTGCCCGGCCCATACAAGGGCGTGTCCTGCGGGAACACGATCTCATCCATCGTGCTGTAGATGACGGTGTAGTCGATGCCGGGAAACATCTGCTGGCGCGAGTTGAGCGCGGTGATGAAGCTCGAGCCCGTGTCCTGCTGGTGAAGCGTGAGCTCGCAGTAGGTGTTCGGGGGGCACAGCGCATTCCCGCCGGAGCCGCCCTGGTTGTCGGGAGCGATCCCTACGTCGTCGGCGACCATCGCGCGGGTGTCGGGCCAGAACCGCAGCGCCCACCGCGGTTGCATGCCGCCTTGGGAGTGTCCGACAATCGCGATCCTCCGACCCCCGGAGCGGTGATAGAGGTAACGGATCGCGTAGACGTCGTATTCGGCGGCGATCTGGATGTCGCCCGTCTGATCCTCCGGCGGGCTGACGCCGCACCACGGGATCCCCAGGTCCGAGAGCGCGACTGCGAAGTTCCACTGCCACTGGATCTGAAAGGTCGCGCCGGTCCCAGGCACCAGCAGGACGGGTTCGTTGCCGGACTGCCCGACGAGCGAGCTGCAGACGATTGCTGACTGCAGCTTTGCGACTGGGACGTCGAGCGGCGGACCTGGCTGATTGACGGGCGCGTACGGCGAGGCGCCTGCTGGAGTGACCGACACCAACCAGGCCAGCGCGCCGAGCGCGAGCGCAAGCACCCGACGCCGGCGGCTGGGGCGTGCTGCCCCGATCCCGCCCATCTCGGCAAAGCGTGGGCCCGTCATACGCAAGCGCGGTAGCGGCGCCGGACGCGCACAGTCCGGACCTGGTGAGCACGGCTGACCTTGACTTCCACGATCACCGTCAGAGTGCCGCGGCCACGGAGCTCGACACGGACGAAGCGCGGCAGCCGGCGTGACCGGGGATGAAACGCCTCGACACGTCGGCCGGCAACGCGGACGAGAACCGCCGCAGCTCGCCAGTGGTCGTCTGCGTCGCCGTCGAGATCAGGATGCTCGCCGAGCTTTGGCACGGCGACCCTCACCACCCGTCTGCACACCCCCCGCGGACTGACCGGCGATGGACCGAACGCTGACAGCGGCAGCCGCCTGTAAGTGCTGCCGGCAACTCCTCCCCAAGGCTCGTTCCACGCAACCGACAGCCCTTCCGGGCCGGCGGTCGCCCCGAGGTACTCATCGAGCAGCGGCACCAGGTTGGGTTGCTCGGGGGCGTCGGTGACCTGGACGGTCGTGCCCGGCGTGATCGAGCCCGACGGGCCGATCGTCAGCGCGCGGGCGAAGAGCTGATAATTGGCCAGGAACGCCCCGCCGCAGCAGCGCCGGTCGCGCCAGACGACCGCCACCCTCCCATCGGGCAGAAAGGCGACCTGGGGATGGTCGTGCTGGTTGCCGTGCCCTGGCGGGTCGTCGGCGACGTCAACCGGGGCCGTCCAGTGGACGCCGCCGTCGACGCTCGCGGCAACCAGAATTCGCGACTCGCCGCTGCGCTGATCAGCCCACGCCAGCGCGAGATGTCCGGCACGTGCCCGGCTCGGGTCGGCGGCGAGCGAGCTGATCGTCTCGGTCTCCTCCTCGGGAGCGGACGTGCGCTCGATCCCGGTGGCGGCGACCATGCGCTCGAAGCTGGCTCCGCCGTCGTGGGAGCGGGCGACCACCAGCGAGATTGGCGTCGTCTGCGGAAGCAGCAGCTTGTCGGCGCCCTGCGCATAGACGATGTACAGGGTGCCGTCGGCGCCGACGACCGGGTACTGGCGCGGATCCTGCATCGCCGGCACGTTCGGATCGTCTACGCGGTGCACCGGACCCCATGTCTGGCCGCCGTCGGTCGAAGAGCGCTCGAGCACCCATCCGTTGAGGTTTGTGAAGAACGACTCCCACCCCAGGTACAGCGTCCCGTCCCGGGGCCCGCGGGTGTTGTCAACGACCAGCCACGGACGGTCGATGGAGTCGCCCATGTTGTCGCTCGACGTGAGCGCCGCGACCGGAGCCGACCAGTGATCACCGGCGTCGGACGAACGCGCGACCTCGACCCCGCCAGGCGCCCCGTCGCACTCGTAGTAGGCGGTCCCGTGACGATCGAACGCCACGTTCTGATCCCCGCAACCCAACGGAATGATCGTCACCAGCTTCCACGACAGCCCGCCGTCATGCGAGACGGAGACGATTCCCGGCACCAGCCCGCCGCCAGCGATCCCCTGTGTGATCGCCCCGATCAGCACGTTGCTCGAGTTGGCCGGATCGACCGCGATCGACTGCTCGGTCTGCGTCACTCCGCTGCCGCCCGATGCGTTGGTAACACCTGGTGCGCCCCAGGCCGCCGCCGGCGCCAACGCGACGACGACCAGCCCCACCGGAAGCCACCTCACGGCCGTGATCGTACGGAAAGCACAAATCGCAAGGCGCCGATTTCTGATCAGGTGACACGAAGCCATAGGCCACTCTCGCACGTAGGATTGCGATCCGCGACGGAGGCCCCAATGGCAAATCTGGCCCAGTTGCCACTGCAATCGGTGGCACGCGCGAAGAAGGGCCCAAGCGACCCCCATCGGCCAACGGAAATCACCTCTGCAAACCTCGCGAGGGTTAGTCGCGAGCGCTGACGTCGCATAGCGGGCGTCCGGTGACGGTGGTTTGTGACGCGAAGAGCGAGCGTCGCGCTATCCGCGCAAGGGAGAGGCTGGCCGGCACGGGTGTAGAACACCCGTGACCGTGGCAGAGCAGGTCTCCGTCGTGGCTGAGGGCGCTGTCGGCTGACGCGCCCTGAGGGAGTTGCCCGTGGGCGACGATGAACCGTGGCTCCTAAGGGGCAGGCGTCCGCTGGCCCATGGGAAGCGCCGCTCCGAACCGACAGGTGGTCGCGGCATGCTTGAACGCGGGCGAGCTGACGTCGATCGTCTTCGGCACGAGCAGGCTCACACCGCCGCGGCCGATCGCGATCGAGAACTCCCGCGGGTCCGGCGGCGGGGGCCCAAGTGTCGGGTCCGGGAAGCCGCTGACGCCGTGGGCGCGCATGCACTTCGATAGCGCCAGCATCTGTTCGATGTCCTGCGCCGACGGGGCCCCGAGCCCGCCGGAGCTCCCAGCCGGCAGCAGCTTTGCGCACTTGGTCTGTGCGGCCTTGAACGCCGGCGAGGACGTGTTGATCCCGGAGCTTGGACTGAGCTGGATGTCACCCTCAGGTCCCGGGTCCGGCAAGTTCGGCACGCCATGGCTACGCATGCAGTCCATGTACGCGAGGGCCTGCGTGCTCGTACTCGTACTCCCAGCGGCCGTGATCGTGGTCGAGGAGCCGCAGGCGGCGAGCGCCAGCGCGGATCCGACCAGGAGGAGCAGGACCACGGGGACGAGGCGGGGCACGGGGTTTGTTTGTAGCGACGGGCTAATAACAGCGCGGTAACGGCGTCAGGCCCCCCGCGACGTACCCGCCGGGGGGCTCGAACGGCAGCCCGACGTGACGGGCCGCTGCGATGCGGGAAGAGTCGGTGCTGCCGGTCAGGCAGACACGCCAGACCCGTCGAGCAAGAAGGGCAGGTGCGGTGCGCGGGCGGAGACTGCGCCTCCCGTCCAGTAGCGCACAACCCACCGAGCGCGTGGTCCCGTCGCAAAGCGAGCGTCCGCTCGAGAGCGGTTCGAGAGAGAAAAGCGAGCGTCGGCCGAGCCCACGCCAAGAATGTCGCCGACGCTGAGATATGCCGTGGCGGCCGCGACGGGCGCTTCTGCCTTGCCGGTTCGCGAGAGCCCGCGGCAGCAGTTCTGCGTTTCGTCCTGAGCGATCGCGTCGTCTAGGCCGTGCGCGGCTTCCAAGTCGCCTGGCAAAGCGGCAACGAGCAGCACGCAGCTCTGCGCCGGGTCCGGTGACGGCGCCGGTTGTCCGAGCACTCGCTCCGCGCAGTCAACCGCCCACACAGCGACCGTTCGCGGTTCGGCTTCGCTCAGCGTCTGCGGTGAACCCACACCCAGATTCTCACGGGCGTCTCAGACCTCACCGCGCCCATCAGCAATCAGTCCGCGGCTGTCATTCAAACGGCCATGCGCTGAGCGCTGCTTGGCGCGGATCGCGGGGATCTGCCGCTCGCAGAAGCCCTCGCTGGCACGGCGCTCGCGGGGCGCGCATCGCGATGAGGAATTGCGGGGCGCGCGTCGCTACCGCGAGGCGCTGCGGGGTCGAATCCACAGCGCGATAGCCCAAACGACCGGACCGCTGGGCCGCTCGTACGTCTCGCCACCGGCTCTGCCGGCGACCGGCGACTCGATGTAGCGGTTCAGGACATCTTGGTGCCGTCGAGGTAGGAGTGGACGGCGGAGATCACCACGGACCCCTCGCCGACGGCCGACGCCACACGCTTGATCGACCCGGCGCGCACGTCGCCGACGGCGAAGACTCCGGGCACGGACGTCATGAACGCGTCGCGTGTGACAGCGAATCCTTTGGCGTCGAGCTCGACCCCCACCTGATGCAGCCAGGTTGTGCAGGGGTCTGCGCCGATCATCAGGAAGAGACCGGCTGCATCGAGCCGGACGTCCCGCGAGAGGACATGGTCCCGCCAAGTCAGCGCGCTCAGCCGACTCGTGCCGTGGACGCATGACAGCTGCGAGCGAGGATGAACGCTGACCCGTTCGTGGTACATGAGGCGCTGAGCCAGGTAGTTCGACATCGTCTCGCGGAGGTCATCGCGGCGGATCAGGACGTGGACCTGTGCAGCGTGGCGGGCCAGGAACAGCGCGGCTTGGCCTGCTGAGTTGGCGCCGCCCACCACGACGGCGTTCTCGCCCGACACCACCTTGGCCTCGAGGTCACTCGCGGCGTAATAGACGCCACGTCCCTCAAGCTCGGCTAGGCCAGGCACGTCCAGGCGCCGATACCGGACGCCGCTAGCGATGACGACGGCGCAAGCCACGATGTCGTGCTCGTCATCGAGCCGGACGCGGAAGCCTGCGGACACCGGCGATAGCCCCGTCACCGAGCGGGGCGACACCAGCCTCGTCCCGAACTTGACAGCTTGCAGCATCGCGGATCGCGCCAGCTCAGCCCCGGAAATGCCGCGGGGGAAGCCCAGATAGTTCTCGATCCGCGAAGAGCTGCCAGCCTGACCCCCGACGGCGACGTCCTCGACGACGACCACGTCCAGCCCCTCCGACGCCCCATACACAGCGGCCGCCAGACCCGCGGGTCCGGCGCCCACTACGAGCAGGTCACATCGAGAGTTGTCGGCCAGACCCCACAGGTCGATCCCAAGCGCGGTCGCCAAGTCGCGCGTCGTTGGTGCGGCCATAACCCGCCGCTCTCCCGTCACCACAACGGTGCCCACCTCAGGCAGCGCAGTGCTCTTCGCGAGCTCCGACCAAGCCGACGCGTCCGAACGCAGCACTGTCCGGTAGGGAAGCTGGTTGCGCTCGGCGAACTCCTGCAGCCGGTGGAGGTCGCGGTCGTCGTCCCCGGCCAGCACGAGACCGCCCTGCCCCATGCTCTTCAACATGCGCCGCCGGGCGTCAAACGCGGAGAGCAGGACATCGCTCAGCTCCCCCGAGATCTCCACGAGTCGGCGCAGCTCCTCCACCCGCACCCGAAGCAACACGGTCTCCTCCATGGCCACGCCCGGGAGAAACGCCCGCTGGCCCATCAACATGCCCAACTCGCCGACGAAGTCCCCTTCCTCGATCACGAAGACCACCCGGTCATCCCGGCGATCGACGAGAAGCACGCCGCCAGCGAGAACGAGGTATAGGTCGTAGGGGTCACCGGCGTCCCACAACAGCTCACCGGTCTCGGGATGCAGCACCTCACCGACCGACCGCAGCAGCTCCACGGCCTGCTGGCTCAACACCGGCCAAGCCGGCCCATCGGCATCGCTCCGCCGCCGGGACGAGAAGTGGGTCCGCTCGTCGGGGACCGGGATGCTGCTCACGCGTCTCCTCCACCTAGCGCACGGCCCGACCCAACGCGCTCATCAGCATCGAGATCAGTCACCTCCGCGCATGCAAACACACCTGCGGCACGGTCGTCGGCCGCTTCTTCAAACGCCCTGGAAACCGGCAGGATAGATCACCGCGCAGCCTCTAGACAGGAGTTCCTCAGCAGCGGTCTACGAGGAGGACTGAGTACCGACTGGACCTCCGATTTGGCGCGCCGGGGTTGCAGCGTCGGGCGTGCGGAGCCGGGTCGCTAATGACGCACAAGGATCCGTCACTCGCTGACTCCGAGTTGCCCGCCGCCGTCGTGCCGGGTGAAGTTGCCCGGATCGAGGGCGAGCGTCGCCTCGACCCCACCGCCGTGACACGCGGGGACCCCGGGAGCGGCTGGTCTGCGCTCCACGTGGCGCGCGCCTAGCGCTCCCACCTCGACCTACGGGACGCGGCGCTGGCGCGCGCTGGCACGTGCTCGGTGGGAAAACGAAGGCTGGCGCAGCGGGTGGCCAGCCAGCGCCTTGCCGGATCGTGACAACCGGCGCCGTCACCGAACCCGCCGCTGAGCTGCGAGCTGCTCGTTGCCGCTTCGGCAGGCGACTTGGAAGCCGCGCACGGCCTAGACGACGTGATCGCTCAGGACGAAACGGAGAAGCCCCGAGTCACCGACTCGTAGGTCGAAGCGCTGCCGGATCGCCGCGGGCGAGCGGGAGTCCTGCGCGGCGCCGCGCTTGCGTGCGTCGCAAACCAGGCGCGCCGAGACCGAGGGCGACTGCGGTGAAAAGCGAGTGCCCGCCGCGATGCTGGGTCTAGCCCATAGCAGCGCTCCGTGTTCGGTTTGGGGTGGCGCAACTTCCGCCGCACGTGTGGTGCTTCTTTTTAGGGCGACCGCACGGACACGCCGCCGGTCGATGAGCTGTTAGAGCGCGCCCGGCGAACGGCGGCTTTGCAGCACGCTCAGGACCGCGCCGAAAATGATGAGCAGCAGCAGGAGCGGCATGCCGATCTCCGCAATGCCTCCGAAGATCTGCCAGAGCGGATAGCTGTGTAGAACCGCCCCGCTACCCGGATTGAACGCCCACGCACCGAGGAACCCGATCGGGACAGCAAAGGCGAGCGCAACGATTGCATACCGGACGCAGCGCATGCCTCGAAGATACACCTGCGTTGCGAGAGCCCGTCCACAGCAGACGGAATCGCTCTCGGCGACGTGCGTAGTGCTTTCTCAGAACGTAGAACAGGCCCCGGCTGCGCTCTGGCTTCGCGGCGAGGTCGGGTCGTGTAGACCCCACTCCGTCGCATGGCACTCGTTGGTTCGTGCCGAAACGAAAGCATGCGTGCCACTGAGCGCGGGGTGAGACCCCGTTGGCCGTAGTCTTCGATCATGGTGTCGAGCTGAGCACCCGGCGATGTGTTCTCGCCTTGGGATTGTCGCTTCGGTCGCAGCAGTCGGGCTAGTCGCGATGGCGTGCGGCGGATCCAGAACCTATGTTCGCCGGACCCGGTCGCCTGCAGCGATGGCGACCACTCCGGCGGGGGCGCTGGCGCTGTGTCAAGAGATTGGAGTGATGCGTCCCGCATGCCCGACCCTCGTTCCGAAGTCAAACGCACCGCCGCGGCGGGGCGATGTGGGTGCGGAGTGCACTGATAACAACAGGAGTGTCTCCCGCACGAGCAAACGCTGCCGGGACGCGGAGTGGAGCTACATCGCGGGCGGCGGTACACCACCGGGCGTACCTTCGGCAAAGACCGTGGAGTGGACCGAGCCGCCGGGGCCCCCGTGGTTCGTGCACGTCGACATCACAGCGGCGCAAGACTCTTCGCCGTGCGCGTGGCCTCAGGAGGGCTCTGCGCGCGAGCTCACCGACAGGCTAATCGGCCAAACCCGCACGCACGCGCTTTCGCTGGGCGATGTCACCTGGTCGGGTAAACACGGACAGCTGGTACTCGCGCCTGGCTACCCGAGCGGGGGAGAGGTCGGCGGACATCTGGAATTCTGCTACGGCGCCGACGGCGTCCATTACGCGGTGACCTTGCACGCCTGGAGTTCCGTGTTTCGGTTCACCGTCGACGGCGTTCGCAAGACGCTCGTTCTGCGCTCGGGACCATCATCACCATCAGTCGTCGCAGCCTTGCGGAGCATTGTCTCGTCTGCTCCGCATTCGTAGCGCAGCTCGGCGACTCCCTCGTCGTCGTTCTGCCGCGTTCGTCGCGAACCGCGAGTGCGCTAGAGAGGGGGCGCCCGTCAGAGAAGCGAGCGTCCGCGTCCGGTGAAGTTCGCCGCCGTCTCGCGCTCGCGCCAGTCACGGTTCCGGCGCGTGCGATCGCGACGACGATCGGCTTGGTGCTTGTGTGGCTTGCACAAGAGGCACCCGGCTCGTGTGCTCTTCGGTCCCTTGCGTTTGGGATGTGCCATCGAGGCCTTACGCCGCTGGTCTGTCGGCGTCCCGGAGTAGTTCGGCGATCACGTCGGTCGGCTTCTCACCGCGGGCGGCGGAGATACGTTGCAGTCGTTCGGCGTCCTCGCCTTCGATGCTGATGACGATCCGGACCTTCGCCTGCGGATTGCCGCGATGCGCCTCAACGAAGCGAGGATCGATCGTCGCCAGGTCGGCGTCGAAGTCGCCAGGCTGTGGATCGGGGTCTGTCCAGGGTGATTCGCTCATGACTCAACTCTGAAGAAGCTTACGCTCGACAGTGGTGGACTCCCAGCCAGTCACGATCAGCCACGTAGTCGGCTCGACGGTCTGTTCGACGACCAGCGTTACTGTCCGTCCGCCGTCGGTCTTGCCGATCAGTAGCCGCCGCGTGTCTGGGTCCGACGCATTCGGATTGCGCACCATGAGATGCGAATTGCGCGGTAGCTGCTCGGCTTCCTCAGCAGAGATGCTTCTGCCCCCGAGCTTGCCGAGCGCGGCCTCGGTGACCAGGAGTTGGGCAACCTCATCGGGCACAAGCAGGGTGTAGCGGACAGCGCCGACGAACCCGCAGACGAGCGCTAGCGCCGACCGGACACCTGCTTTCCAACAGCGCCCGCGCGCTCGCCTCCAACGGAAACGAGTCGCGAGGTCGCCGACGATGCCGTTGCCGATAACGATGTTGAGGAGCCATCTCAGGAGCAGCAAGCTTGGCATCCAGCGCTGCTCAAAACGGACAAAAGCATCCGCGCAAGCTCATGCGTGCCCGCCGCGGCGAATCCCGACCGTCCGCCGCGGCGCCGGGCGCACGGGCCGGCGCGATCGACGAGTCGCCAGTGCAGCTGCCCGTGTTCGGCGGAATCGTCCACTTGCTCGTCCCCAGACTGGTGGTCATCGTTGATCGCGCATCCGTCCTGCGTTGCGGCGTTCGACTCGCGTTGAGACTGCGCGCTCGCCCCCGCCGCGGGTCCGGAACTACTACCTGCGCAGGTCGGTGTGGAAGCCGGCCGGTGAGCCGGAGTACGCTCAGATGAGTGAGCCACGCCCATTACGAAGCCGCTAGGAGGTTTCGATGCCTGGACTGAAGGGACGGCTTTCGACTGTGGTCAAGTCGAAGATGTCAAAGCAGCTTGACCGTGCCGAGAACCCGAGCGAGACGCTCGACTATGCGTATGAGCGCCAGGTCGAGAACCTCCAGAACGTCAAGAAGGGGATCGCCGACATCGTCACCGCCAAGAAGCGGCTGGCGCTCCAGCGGCAGCAGCTCGGTGAACAGGGCGCCAAGCTCGATGCCCAAGCCCACCAGGCGATATCCGCGGGACGTGAGGATCTTGCTCGCGCAGCGCTGGAGCGCAAGCAGCTGGCCGTTCAGGAGGCTGGCGCGCTCGACCAGCAGATCGCACAGCTCGAGTCGGAGCAGGGGAAGCTGATCGAGTCCGAGAAGCAGCTCGAGGTGAAGACCGAGCAGTTCCGCTCAAAGAAGGAAGTCATCAAGGCCCAGTACTCGGCTGCCGAGGCGCAGGTGCAGGTTTCCGAGGCGGCCACGGGAGTCGGCGACTCGATGGCGGATGTCGGCATGGCGACGCAGCGCGCCCTCGACAAGACCGAGACGATGAAGGCTCGCGCGCAGGCCGTCGATGAGCTTCAGGCGGCGGGAACGTTCGAGGATCTGACAGCGCTCGGCCCCGCCCAGGACGACGTCGACCGCCAGCTCGACCAGCTCGGCGCCACGAGCGCGGTCGACGACGAGCTCGCCCGCATCAAGGCGGAGGTCCAGTCGGGCGCTCCGCAGTCCGCGCTCCCTGCCGGCGACACCGGCACGGCCGACAAGGCAGAGGCACAGCAGCCGGCTGCCGGCGACGGTGAGGCCCCCCCTCCTGCTTAGGTCGTTGCTGCACCCTCGGCCGCGTCACGCGTCTCGGTCGGCCGCCGCCCGCATCGCTTCAGTGACGACGTGCGTTTGATGCGCGTCGACCCCTTGCGGATAGGCCAAGCGCTGCTCGGCGAGGACGACGAGCGTCGCGCCCGTATCGGGGTACTCGACGACGTCGGGGCGATTGGTCGTGGAGACAACGAGGTAGCGAACGGGTGCGTCGGAGCGGTTGACCAAGCTATGGGCACCTGCATCGCCCCGGGGGAACGCGATCACCGCGCCGGCCGACAGGAGCTGTGTCCCTTCCGGACTGCGCAGGGTGGGCGTCCCGGAGAGGACGAGCAGTAGCTCCTCGTTGGCGTGGTGGGCGTGCAACGGCGAGCCGACGGCGCCCGGATCGAGCTCGTAAACATTGGCAGCGAGCTCCCGGGCCCCCGCCTGAGCGCCCACGGGAGCGACGTGGCGACCAGGATATTTCGCCGCCTCCCAACTTGGCTGCTCGAAGTCAACGGACATCGGACGATCGTCCCGCCCCCGCCGCCTGCTCCAAGTTCGACTGGTGGGGGCCCAAGAGCCACTCCGCACCCGGCCCCAGACGCGCGTCGACCGGATCCTGTCCTCGCCGCAGCGCATCGATGTAGGCGCGATCGGCGGCGACGCGGGCCGCCACCGCGGGACCTTCGGCCACGGCGCCGTGGCCGGGGACCAGGACATCGACGTGCCTGGCGGCCTCTCCCAGCCGGTCGAGTGCCGTCTCATAGGCGCCCACCTGATCGGGACGGCCAGCGTCGAGGAGAGGGATCAGGACATCGGAGAGCATGTCGCCGGCGAGCAGCACGCCACGATCCGCGAGGAGGACCGCCGCGTGGCCGACGGCGTGCGCCTGGTGCTCGATGATCTCGCCCGGCACGTGTCCGCCCGCGGGAAGCGAGGTGACGAGCGCGATCAGCTCGAGAGGAATGCCCGACGCGCTCTCCGCCGCCATCGCCTGCGCCCGCTCTCGGTCTTCACCGGCAGCTTGGGCGCCGGCAGCGGTGGCGTAGCGCGGCACGTCGCCGAACCGGGCATGCCAGAGCAGGTGGTCCCAGTGGGGATGGGTGGAGAACCCGGCGACCACCGGAATGCCGAGCCGGTCCAGGTCATCCGCGAGCTCGTTCAGCTCGGAACCGTGGATGCCGGGATCGACCAGGATCAGCCCATCCTCCCCGCGCACCACGATGGAATTGGTCCAGACCCACTCACTCTGCCGGACCCAGACACCGTCGGCCACCTGAGTCAGCATCGGTTCACCGTGCGAGCGTATCTCCCCCGGTGCATCAGGAGAGCCCGCCCGCACGATCGGCTGACAGCAGTAGTGGGGACGGAGCCTGCACGGCGGACATAACGACCAGATAACACCGTTACTCCCGCGTTAGGTGCCGCTGCCTAGAAACGTGGCGTGGGCGAACCGCTGCCGCCAGCTGGCAAGCGCCGGAAGCCAGCACGCAGCCCGGGCCCGCTGCCGCGGCACCTCGCCCCTGGTCGCTTCCTCAGGTCGCGTCCCGACCAACGCGCCCTGCTCGCGCCGTGCGTGTTGGCCGTGAGCTACCTGGTGCTGCTGGTAGTCCGGTTCCCGCGGCTGCTCATGTGGGAGAACGGCGACAGCGACGTTGCCTCCGCGTACGTCCTCACCGACGCCATCGCCCGTGGGCACACAGGGCACGTGGTGATGAGCACCCAGGGAAGCTGGGCGCCGCTGTGGTACGGCCTCCTGTCTCACGGACTCGGCTTCCATCGCGTGCTCTGGGAGATCTCCCCCGCGCTGCTGGCGCTGGCCGCCGCACTCCTGATCGGCGTGACCGTTGCCAGGTTGACCGATCCCGTGCGCGGCATGCTTGCCGTTGGCCTGTTCGTCGCCGCGAGCCCAATCGCGCTTTTCAACTTCACCGCCGCCTTTCAGCACAACACCACCATCCCCGGGACGGCGCTGCTGGGGTCGTATTTGATCTGGAGCTCGGCTCGGGCACGCACGGCCAA
This sequence comes from uncultured Actinomycetes bacterium, assembly GCA_963822725.1. Taxonomy (GTDB): domain Bacteria; phylum Actinomycetota; class Thermoleophilia; order Solirubrobacterales; family Solirubrobacteraceae; genus Palsa-465. The sequence goes on along the minus strand of CAWGIR010000004.1, from coordinate 1,204,911 downwards.
CCAGCTCGCTGCGACTGGCGTCGCGATGAGCCTGTCCGTCGGCACGTTCCTGGCATCGGATGAGCTGCTGGCGGTGACCGGGCTGGTGCCGTTCCTGGTCGCCGGGGCGCTCCACTGGGCGAGGAGCCGCGACAGTCGCGGTCTGGCGGCCGTAGTCGGGGTGAGCGTTGGGTCACTGGTCGTGGCGCTGACCACGTCTCACGTCATGCGCTCGTTCGGGTTCATCACGACCACCCCCACAGTGCATTTGACCAGGCACGTTTTGGTCCATGCCAAGTGGCTCGTGCAGGGTCTGCTGCGGATCGGCAACGGACTCAGCGTGTCCCGCCACAGACGCATCCCGACCGCGCTCGTCGCCGGCGCTGCAGTCGTGACCATCGCCGGCATCCTCGCCCTCTACTGGCAGGCGGGCAGCAGCATCGTCCGCCGAGCGCCAGCGGGCCGCGGACGCTCGGGCGATCTTTACGTGCTGTACTGGGCCGCCTCGCTGACGTGCACGGCGGCAGCCTACGTGCTGACGACGGTCGCACGCGCACCGACCGACCGGTACCTGCTCGTCGTCATTCCGGCCATGGCGGCCACGGCGCCGCTCGCGATCGACAGTCGTCGTGCGTCCTGGATGTCCGGGACGGCCGCCTGTGTGTTCATCCTCGCGAGCATCCTGGCGCTGCGCGTCAGCGCAGTGCGAGCCGTGATCTACGACGGCACCTCGACGTCGGAAGCGACGCCGATCGCCCGGTACGCCGGGTCGCATCACCTCGGCGTCGGTTATGCCGGTTACTGGGACGCCGCGAACCTCGACTGGGCCATCCACGCGTCGCTGCATGTGTACCCGATTACCGACTACGGCGGACCAATCGAGCCGATGTACCAAACCAGGGTCCAGTCGTGGTACAGACCACGCCACCACACAGCGAGCTTCCTGCTGCTCGCGCCCTACGACATCGACCTCCACGACCGGCTCCCGGCGGGCCTTCCAAGACCACAACGCGAGGTCCACATCGGACCGATCACGCTCGCCGTGTACCCGTACGACATCGCCCGGTACCTCCACCCCCCGGCGTCCGCGCCTGGAACCTGACCGGCTCGCCGCCCAAGAACCGATGGCTACTCGCTTTGGTGGCCAACGCCGTTCTGCGCGTTGGCGCGTCGCACGGGTTTGACCGGCAAGGGCGGCCGGTGGTACGGTCGATCTGTGATGGGGGGGCAGACGGTTGGCCGGTTGGCGCGTCGGGTGGGCCTATTGGCGTCCGCGTTGGCGTGTGTGCCAGCGCTGCTTGGGACTGCGGCGGTGGCGGACACGATCGGCTCTCCGATCGCTGTCCCGGGGAGCGGCGAGCTCAACGGGGTGGCGTGTCCGAGCGCGACCTCCTGCGTGGCCGTCGCGTCCAGCCCCTCCGTCTCCAACAGCGGCGCGGTCGTCACGGTCACAAATGGCGTTCCTGGCCCCGTCCGCGGGAGCGACGCGCTCAACGGGGTGGGGTGTCAGAGCGCGACCAGCTGCATGGCCGTCGGGTCTGGCTCCTCGGGCGTGGTGGTGGTGCCGATCACAAATGGCGTGCCGGGTACTCCGATCGTCGTCCCGGGGAGCAGCCAGCTCCAGGGGGTGGCGTGTCAAAGCGCGACCAGCTGCATGGCCGTCGGGTCTGGCTCCTCGGGCGGGGTAGTGCTGCCGATCTCGAATGGCGTCCCGGGCACGCCGATTGTCGTCCCGGGGACCAGCGTGCTCGACGGCGTGACGTGTCAGAGCGCGACCACCTGCGTGGCCGTGGGGTCCAACGCATCCAACGGCGTGGTGGTGACGATCACGGGCGGCGTCCCGGGCGCCCCGGTCATCGCCCCGGGGAGCAGCGAGCTCGACGGGGTGGCGTGTCAGAGCGCGAACAGCTGCGTGGCCGTCGGAGGCAAGGTGGTAGTGCCGATCACGCGCGGCACCCCGGGCACCCCGATCGCCGTCCCCGGCATCCGGATGGTCGGCCCGGGAGGGAACACGGAGCTCTACGGGGTGGCGTGTCCGAGCGCGACCAGCTGCGAGGCCGTCGGGTGGAGGGTTAACTCCCATGGCGTGGTGGTGCCGATCACGGGCGGCGTCGTGGGCGCCCCGATCGCCGTCCCGGGTACCAGGGCGCTCGACGCGGTGGCGTGTGGGAGCGCGACGAGCTGCGACGCCGTAGGGACAGTCGGGCCCATGGGCGGCCGGGGGGCAGTGGTGCCCACCTCCCCCGTGAATCTCAGCGCCAGGCTCACTGCCCGTCCGAGGAGCCGTGGCGCGAGCATCACGGACCGGGTCACCTGTGAGGGGGCGTTGGGGGATTGCGCGATCACCGAGAAGGTCCGCAGCGTCACGCGGCCGAAGCTGCTGCTGGGCACCAAGACGATCAGGATCCCGGTCGGCCGCACCATGACCGTCGCGCTGAAGCTGAACGCGACCGGGCGGCGCGGGCTCCAGCGGTTCGGCAAGCGGCGCGTCAGGCTCACCATCTCGCTGACACAGAACGGCAGCCAGCACATCGTCGCCACGCGCAAGCTAACGCTGAAGTGAAAGCACCCCTGACGCGCCGGACCAGGGACATGCACAGGCGCGATGTGCGGTGCAGGGCGCGACCATGGAAATGAATCCCAACAACGGAGGTCAGCATGAGCCGGACCGACCAGGAGATGGTCGTCGCCCATTTCATCGTTTCAGATGACGTCGAGCGTTCCCGTCGTTTCTACACCGACGTACTTGGCGGCCGCACCGTCGTCTCAGCGGAAGGGGATGACGAGGTGACGTACGTGGCGCTAGCCAACACCTGGATCATCATCAACGTCGGCGGAGGTCCGACCGAGGACAAGCCGACCGTCACACTCGAGACGCCACCCGACCCAGATCGGGTGAGCAGCTTCCTCAACATCCGGGTTGCGGACATTCAGGCGGTGTACACCGAGTGGAGCGGGCGGGGCGCCCAATTCCTGACGCCGCCGACGGAGCACCCGACCGAGCTGCGCTGCTACATCCGTGACCCTGACGGCTACGTGATCGAAGTGGGCCAGACGACCCTGGCCAGAGGCTGGCGTCCACCGTCTTGATCACGTGACCCGCCCCGAGACGTGGGAGGCCGTGGGCAGGCCGGCACCGGCCGGATCCCTGCGCCGCGCTCGGCGGTTGAGATCATGACAAGCGCAGGGCGTATCCCAGCCACGCCGAACCTGAAGGACGATGTCCGAGGCTTGGGTGTATCTGCTGCGGTGCCGTGACGGGTCGCTCTACACCGGTTGGACGGTCGATCTCGAGCGCAGGCTTGCGCGTCACCGTTCCGGTGCCGCGAGCCGCTACACCGCGAGTCGGCTACCGATCGAGCTCGAGCTTGCGATCCCGATGGCCGACCGCACAGCCGCCCGCCGAGAGGAGGCGCGCATCAAGCGCCTGCCGCGGCGGGAGAAGCTCGCGCTCCTGGCCTCCGCCCAGCCGACGACGTGAGCGGTTCATCGACCCTCGAGTGCTGGCCCCGCGGTCGATCCCGTTCGCCTCGGAGTGGGTTGCCACGGCGCGTCGGTCGCGCTTCGGCGTACCACCGCTTCGGGGCCGGGATTGTTGGCCGCAGGGCCAGGTAATGTCAGCCTACTCCTCTAAGGACGCGGCCGCGAGCGATCTTGTCCGTCGGCTACTCGCGCGCGCGTCTGCTAACGCGGTTGGGCATCACTGTCAGAGGTCGAGCGTGAGTTCGGAGCTTGGGCGAGTGCTGCAGACAAGAACTCGGCCCTCGGGAGGCGGTTCCAGCGGCTCGATGTGGTAGGTGACCTCGCCGGCTAGTAGGCCGCTTTCGCAGTTGTGGCACGTTCCGTTGCGGCAACCGAACCCGACCGGTACGTCGCAGGCTTCGGCGAAGTCGAGCAAGCTCGGGTAGCGGTCGTCCCATGCTACGGCGAGGCTGCTGCGCGAGAAGGTCACAATCGGTCCGCTGCCCGGCGGACCGGTGGGAGCGTGTGGTGCGCGCTCGCCGACCTTGATGATGCCGGAGGCGTGGGTGGCGACTGCGCCAAAGACCTCGGTTGCGATCCGGTCTGCAGCTACGCCGTGGGCGGCGAGTGCGGCACCGATCCCGCGCATGAAGCCATCGGGTCCGCATAGGTAATAGTCAGCGTCCGTTGGGATCCCCGCCTGTTTGAGAACCGCCAGATCGAGATGCCCAGAGAGGTCGTGGTCGGCGCCGGGCGCGTCCGCGCCGGTGGGCTGGCTGTAGGCCACGAGCCGGTGACTTCCCGGCAGTGCCGCCAGGAGCTGGTCGACCTCGGCCCGGAACGCCTGCTGGTCGTGACTGCGGGCGCCGTGGAGCCACCACACCGTACGCGTGCTGTGCTCGCGCGCCAACGCGTGCAGCATCGCGAGGACCGGTGTGGCCCCGACCCCGCCGCTGATCAGCACGACGGGACGCGTTCCCTCGCGGAGCACGAAGCTCCCGCGCGGAGCGGCGACGTCCAGGACGTCGCCGACCTTGACTCGTTCGTGCAGGTAGCGGCTGCCCGCGCCCTCGCGCTTGACGCTGATCCGGTAACCGCGCTCGTCGGCGACATCCGACAGCGAGTAGCTGCGCACCAGCTGCGGCCCATCAGTGCTCGGTCTCACGCGCAAGGTGAGGTATTGGCCGGGCTCCGCGACAGGCGTCGTCGCCGTCTTCCCAGCCGGCACGAGCAGGAACGAGCTGATCGTCGAGCTCTCGTGACGGATCTCGGCGATGCGCAGTGGCTGGAACCCGGGCCACGCGGGCGCCGTCGGCGCGTCGCGGTCGGCTTTGGCGAGGAGCTCCCGGAAACTTCCCCGCCAGCCTTCGCTCAGGGCCGGCACCCGCAGTGCTCGTTCGAGCAGTGCGTGCGACTTGTTGGGGAGATATAACAGGGCGTCGATGTCCGCGACCGTCAGCTGCTCGGGCCCATCGGCGACCTTTTTGATCTCGTCGCCGGCCCGCACGACCCCTTCCTTCAGAACGCGGAAGTAGAACCCTGGGCGGTGGTGCGACACCAGCAGCGTGGGCATCGCTGGGTTGTTCATGCGGATGCCGACGCGGTAGCAGGTGACGCGGGGTTGAGTGACCTCGAATAACGCTTCCCCGATGCGGTAGCGATCGCCGACGCACACCTCGTCGTCGGCGAGCCCGTCGACGGTGAAGTTCTCGCCGAACTGGCCGTAGCTGAAGTCATGGCGTCCGAGCTCGCGCTCCCAGTAGCGGTAGGAGCCGATCTGGTAGACGAACACTGCGCGATGCTCGCCACCGTGCGCGATTCGGTCAGCCTGGTCGTCACCGTCGATGTTCATGCGCCGGACCAGCCGCGGGCCGTCGACCGGGTCCTTCCAGATCGCCGTCCGGACAGTCTTGCCCTCCCATTCGAGCCCCCGCGGAAGGCCGACGTTGACCGACAGCAGCCGTCCGGCCATCTGCTCTACCGCATTACTCACGGTCGAGCCGGAGCCTCGAGGCCCGCCCGGGAGAACGGGCCTGGGCGGCGGTGAGCGCCGCTCCGAGATCGCTCCACAGGTCTTCGAGGTGTTCACATCCGACGCTGAGCCGAATCAGGCCGGCAGGTATGTGCTCCTGGCCGGGGTGTGCGCTGCGGCGTTCCATCGATGTCTCTATGCCTCCGAGGCTCGTCGCGTGGCGGATGATGCGAGTCGCGCGACAGGCAGAGTCGGCGGCTGCGGCGTCCCCGAGCTCGAAGCTGACGATCGTGCCGCAGCCCGGATACCGCACCCGGACGACGGCGGCGTGGCCGTCCAGACGCGCCGCGAGCTGCTGGGCGGAGCTCTGGGCCTGTCGGAGCCGCAGCGCCAGGGTACGAGCTCCGCGCAGCGCGAGGAAGCACTCGAGCATCCCGGGCGTGGCTCCGTTCCGCCCCCGGGCGTCTCGCAGCAGTGCGAGCTCGCCCAGGTCGGCGGTGACGGCTGCGCCGAGGAGAAGATCCGAGTGCCCGCCGATTAGCTTCGTGGCCGAGTGCACGACGATGTCGGCGCCGAGCTCGAGAGGGCGTTGCAGCAGCGGCGTGGCAAAGGTGTTGTCGACCACCACGCGGGTACCAGGGCGGCGAGGCGCGGCACAAATCGCCGCAAGGTCAGCGACCTCGAGCAGCGGGTTCGACGGCGATTCGATCCATAACAGGTCTGCCTCAGAGGCCCGTTGCAACCACAGCGGGTCGGTCGCCGGCAGTCGCTCGACCCGCCACTCGTGAGCGCGCGCGCCTTGCTCCGCGATGCCCGCCACACCCTGGTAACAGTCATCCACCAGAACCAGGTGGGCACCGGTGGGAAGCTGCCCGAGCACCGCCGCGCAGGCCGCCATTCCCGATGAGAACGCAACGGCGTGTCCTCCCTCCAGCCCTGCCAGCATCGCTTCGAACGCTTCCCATCCGTCGGTCGCCTCGTTCCGGCTGTAGATCCGCTCTGAGCCCAACACGTAGGTTGAGGCGGCGACCACGGGGGTATTGAGGGGCGCGCCCGGCACCGGCTCGGGACGCCCCGCCACAACCACCCAGGTCTCAGCGTTCACGTCCTTCGACTCCACGAGCTCACTCCGCAGCGGGGATTGGCATTGCGGCCCTTACACCGGCCACCGGCGAGACTGCCAGACATCAGATGCTGATGCCCTCGCGCGGGCGGGTCTCGGCCGTCGGGCCAACGATGGTCCGCCGACGACGGCTCGCGCGCCGGTTATATGCTGCCGCCCAGTGGGTGCTTTTCGATCGGTGGCGGCCGCGGCGCGGCGGGTGCTTGGGCGTGTGGTGCATCGGGCCGGGGGCGCGACTCGGTCAGACATCCGGGAGTTGCGATCCGAGCTAGCCGGCGTCGCCAAGCGGATAGACGAGGCCGAGGCTGCGCTAGGCGGTCGCCTCCAGCGCGCTCAGCACGAGCTCGAGGCTCGCCTGGCGTCGCTTCAGGACGTTGTCGCCATAGACGCCGTTGGCCGCTACATCCGGCACACGAGCATCCAGGCCGGCCCCCTTGTGTCGGTTGTGCTCCCGACCTACAACCGCGCCGATCGCCTGGCCCGAGCCATCGATTCGGTTCTGCGACAGCACTATCCGCGATGGGAGCTTCTGATCGTCGACGATGGCGGTGAGGCCGACTCCAAAACGGTTGTCGACGCGATCGGCGATCAACGTGTCCACTGGATGCGGATCGACCATGGGGGCGTTTGTGCGGCGCGCAATGCAGCCCTGGACGTGGCGAACGGCGACCTCATCGCCTATCTCGACGACGACAACGTGATGGATCCGGAGTGGCTGTCCGCGGTGGTGTGGGCGTTCGACACATATCCAGAGATCGATGTTCTGTACGGAGCATTCGTCGTCGACGACGTGCTCCGCGTGAACCGAGAGTCTTCCGGCCACCTACCGCGGACGTTCTTTCAGCCGTGGAATCGGGAGGCGCTGCGCAACTCGAACCTGGCCGACATCGGGGCGATCGCACACCGAAGTGGGCTGCGCGAGGCTCGGTTTGACGAGAGCCTCTGCGAGATGGGCGATTGGGACTTGTTGCTCCGCTTGACCGCCGAGCGCGATCCACTGGCCCTGCCGGTGATCGCCTGCTACTACACGACCGATGCGCCGGACCGCCTGTCCGGCGGTCCCACCTACAGCGCCGATCATGCGACGGTGAGAGGCCGCGCGCAGCCTGTGGGGCGATGAGCGAGCGTCAGAAGAGCGTCGTCATGCTCGGGTTCGACGCGATGGATCCTGCGTTGACCGAGAGGATGGCCAACGACGGGCGGCTACCGGCGTTCCGGGAGCTGTTCGGGTCAGCTGCCAGGCTTCCGATTCGCAACCCTCCCGGACTGTTCGTCGGCAGCCTCTGGTCGACGTTCTTCACGGCACGCTCGGCCGTACAGACGGGCTTCCACTGTTGGGAGGAGATCGTCCCCGGCGGCTATGAGCGGCGGCTCACGACCGCAGACGCGATCCGCGGCGTGCCGTTTTGGGAGACACTCAGCGACGCGGGCAAACGCGTCGCGGTACTCGACGTGCCGCATTCTCGGGCCGGCGCGGCGTTGAACGGTGTCCAGATTTCCGAGTGGGGTTGCCACGATCGCCATTTCGGCTTTCGAACCCACCCGCCCGAACTGACCCAGCAGGTCGTCGATCGCTTCGGCCTGCATCCGCTGTTGAGCACAGACCCGTTCTCCGTCCGCGAGTGGGCGCCGGACGACTACATGTTCCGTGAGGGTCCTTTGCGCACGGGCGAGGAGGAGAAGGCGCTCTTGGCAGCGCTTCTAGCGGGCGCCGACGCCAAACGTCGGCTGTCGGCGAGCATCCTCGCGGACGGACCGTGGGATCTGTTCCTGAGCGTGTTCGGGGAACCTCATAGCGTCGGCCACCAGTCCTGGCACCTGCACGACGCCTCGCATCCCCGCCATGACGCGAGCGTGCGGTCGCACCTCGGAGATCCTCTCGCGCAGGTGTACGAGAAGATGGACGCGGCGCTGGCGGATCACCTCGAGCAGATCGACCCCGAGGCCACCGTCATCGTGCTGTTGAGCCACGGGATGGGCCCGCACTACGACGGTACCCACCTGCTTCCGGAGATCCTGCGTCTCCTCGATGCCGCCTATCGCTCGGCGCCCGAGCGCTCGCCAGAGGGTCGTGCGCTGGGACGAGCGTGGATGCTGATCCCGCGTCGGTGGCGCGACGTCGTTAGAAAGCCCCTCGCCGCTGCGCTGCGTACACGCGCCCGGCGGCGTGATCTACCGCCTCCCCACGACTACGACACCGACGAGCAGCGCCGTGCGCAGGCCTTCTTCCTGAGCCCGAACAATTTCGTCGTGGGAGGCGTGCGGATCAACCTCTCGGGACGCGAGGCGGCCGGCCGGGTGAACCCAGGTCGCGAGCTGGACGAGCTCTACCGGCGCCTGGAATCCGATCTGCTGGCGCTCGTCAACGTCGACACCGGCACGTCGGTGATCGATCACGTGCAGAGATCCGATGCCTACTACGAGCGCGAGTCGCTGGATGCACTGCCGGACCTGTTCCTCGAGTGGAATCACGAACATCCAATCGAGACCGTATGGTCGCCGCGGTTCGGCCTCCTGCACGGCCCGTACACGCACTGGCGCACCGGTGACCATCGACCCGGTGGGCTGGCGCTCGTGCGAAGGCCAGGTCTACGCCCGGAAACGCAGCTCCCGGCGCTCGAGATCAATCAGCTCGCAGCCTCAATTGCCGCCGAGCTCGGACTCGAGCTCCCTGACGCTGAACGCAGTTCAGTGGCGCAGCTTGTCGGCGCGCACTGAAGGGGCCGCATCGGGCCTGTCCCCTCGCGGAGTGCTCGTTCGTCGTAAGGGTGAACGGCAAACTCCGAACCCTTGGAGGATCAACTCATGCAAGCCCGCATTGACAGCCCCGCGCTTACGATCCCAGGCGTGCTGCCGGCGCTTCAGAAGCTGAGCGCCGGCGTGAAGCGCACCGGCCTTCCCGAGACCACGGTTCAGCTCGTCGAGCTGCGCGCCAGCCAGATCAACGGCTGCTCCGTGTGCGCCGACATGCACTCGCGGGCACTCAGGGCCGCGGGTGAACCGGACGAGCGGCTGTTCACGCTCGCCACGTGGCGGGAGGCCCCGTACTTCAGCGACGCCGAGCGCGCCGCGCTTGCCCTCACCGAGGCTACGACGCGGTTGGCCGACCGCGGCGACGCAGTCTCGGACGCGGTCTGGGATGAGGCGGCCCGGCATTACGACGAGCCTCAGCTCGCGGCGCTCGTGATCACGATCGCCGCGATCAACGCCTGGAACCGCATCAACGCCGCCACGCGGCAGATCACGGGCAACTGGGTGGACCAATGGGTCAACCCCGGCAACGACACCGCCGCCGCAGCGTAGGCGGCGAGTCTCGGTTGGCGTCCTGGCCGCGCCTAGCGCATGACGCCGGTATGGCCGGTTGAATACCGGCCTGGCTGCGGCCAGACGCACAACCCATGGGGCGAGACTCCGGCCGGGATCGACGCGATCAGCCGGCCCGTGCGCGTCGAGATGGCGAGCACCGCGGATGTGTAGCGGCTCGAGACCCACAGCGTCCTTCCGTCGGGGGAGACGTTGCCCATGTCCGGGGTGCCCTGGACGTGCCAGACGGCCGCGACCCGCCCGGTGGCGAAGTCGATCACTGTGATCGCCTCGCCGGCGCGGTTCGTGACGTAAAGCTCACGAGTGTTCCGAGACACATACAGACCGTGTGCGTCCAAGGCCGTGGGGATGAAACCGATCGGCCGGAAGGTCTGGGCGTCGATCAGCTGCACCCCGCTGGACCGGCGAGCCGGCAGGAAGCGGTTGGCCACATAGAACGTTCGCCCGTCGGGCGACAACTTGACGTCCTGGGGGCTGCCGCCGACGTGGAGATAGCCGGTGACCTTCTCGGTCCGCAGATTGACGCGGACCAGCTGACCCGAGAACTCGCAGCTGCCGAAAGCGAGTGTGCCGTCAGCCGAGAAATCCATGTGATCGATCCCGGAGCAGCGCACCCCCAGGTTCTTCTGCAGCGCGAACGTATGCGGATTGCGGAAGGAGAGGGTGTTCCTGGTCTCCTCGACCACGATCGCGTGTCGGCCGTTCGGCGTGAAGTAGAGGTTGTAAGGGTCGGGCACCGGGATATTCGGGCCGGCTCGCCGACCCGTGTAGGGGTCGATCGGGGTGAGGCTGTTTCCGATGTCGTTGGTCGCGTACAGAGTCCGCAGATCCCAGGCCGGCACCACGTGCTGAACGACAGCACCGGTTGCGATATAGCGAACGACCCGGTACCTGCGGGGATCGATCACATACACGCCCTTTCCCTCTGAGTCGGGCGCGTACAACAGGAAGCGGGCGTGCCTGGCAGCGGGTGCGAGCATGCCCGCCCGCGTGTGCGAATAGATGTCAACGCGCGACAGGTGCTCGAGCGGTGGAGGTATTGACGCGAGCGCCGGGAGGACCGCGGGCAGGCGGACCCGGCCCCGCTGTGCGGAAAACGTGCGGTGGTTGGCCACGGCCATTCCCCCTGCCACGGCCCCCGCGGCCAGGACGACGCCAAGGACGAGCACGCCGATGCGCCGGCGCCTCACCCGGTTCCTTGTGGGAAGTGTTCGCATTCGCAGCACCCGCCGTATGCGGGAACTCTTCCACCTCTGCCAAGAATTCGAACGCCCAAACCGCTCCGGACGCTCGATAGTGTTCCGCGCCGTGCGCCGTCACGCGGGAGGTCTTCTGGGGATCGTCGTCTGCATCGTGGCCCTGTCTGCGCCTGCGCCTGCGCTCGGCGCGGCCCGGTCGATGGACTGGGACACGTATGCGTTCAACAACCAGCGCACCGGGTTCAACCGCCTGGAGACCGGGCTCGGTCCGTCGGCGGTGAGGTCGATGCGTCTGGTCTGGTCCACCGGGCTCGGCGCACCAATCCTCACCCAGCCTGTTGTGGCGAGCCGCGTTGTCCTCAAGCATCCGCGGCGAGTGGTGGATCTGGTGTTCGCGGCGACCGAGCGCGGCCGGATCGCCGCGATGAACGCGGACACCGGACGCGTTGTCTGGAGCCGAAGCCTCCGATACCAACACGTCTCCTTCTGCGGTGATCTCCCGAACAACAATTTCGGCATCACCGGTACGCCCGTAATCGACCGAGCCCGGCACAGCATCTACACGATGGGAGGCAACGGCAAGCTGTTTGAGCTCGACCTTGCCACCGGCAGGACCAAGCGGCGCTGGACCTTGACCACGGATCCGCAGCACAACACCGATTACGGCGCTTTGATGCTGTCGGGCGGGACGCTCTATGTGCCGTTCGCCGGGAACTGCGACACCAGCCCGTGGCACGGGTTTGTCGCTGCGATCCGGGTGCGTGACGGCCAGCGCGTCGCCACCTGGTTCCCATCCCCAGACGGAGGTGGGAGCTGGGGCTACGGTGGGGTGTCCGCCGATCCGGGCGGCTCCATTTTCGCCGCCCTGAGCAACTCGCAGGGCTCCAGCCAGCACTCGGGCTATGGCGAGCACATCGTCCGGCTGACCCATGGCCTCAGCGTCGTCAGCGCCAACTACCCAGGTCTGACGGGGGGCGATGCCGATTTCGGGGCGACCCCGCTCCTGTTCCAGCGGCCGGGCTGTCCGCCGCAGCTCGCGGTCGGCAACAAGTACGGGCCGTTCTTTGTGTACGACCGCGACCAGATCTCGAGCGGGCCGGTGCAGCGTCTTCAGCTCGGAGGGTCGGGCTTCGGCCAGACCGGCCTGATCGGCGTTCCGGCCTATTGGCCGACGACGTCGACAGTCTTCGTGAGCAACCCTCTCGACCACGGCCAGTACCGACACGGCATCGTCGCCTTCCAGGTGACCGGGAGCTGCCAGCTCTCGTTCGAGTGGTCTGCGAGTTACGGACCGGCGGGCAACGACTCGACCCCGACGGTGGCCGACGGTGTCGTCTTCTTCGGCGATGGCGTCGGCAGCCGCGCGGTCGCGTTGGACGCGCATACGGGCCACGTGCTTTGGACCTCCGGGCGCGCCATCAAGCGACCGGTGCTTGCGGCTCCGGCGGTCGTCAACGGCAAGGTCTATGTGACATCGGAAGGCGGGTACGTGTCCGTCTTCGGGCCGCGGAAGCGCTGATCGGCCGGGGCTGTTAAGCGCCATCGTCCACACCACGCAATCCCCATGGCTTGCCGGCACGGGTGTGGTTGAAGCTTCTCTGGGATTGACGACGCGGCGACATCTGCGAAGCTGAACCTGTGACCGAACAAGGGCCGGGACGGGAACGCGACGCGCCTGCCGACAAGGCCGTTCCACCGGCGCCGATGCCACAGGACAAGCGGGGCTGGCGGGTCGCTCCCGCCCCCGATGGGAGGGGGCTGCCGGAAGAACATAAGCCTCCGCCGCCGCATCGACTGCGGGGGTTTTGGATCTTCGTCCTGGTGCTGCTCGCTGTCAATTGGATCTCGGTGCTGGTTGCCCAGCCATCTGGGCAACCGCGGGTGAAGATCCCGTTTTCGCCGTTCTTCCTGGGCGAAGTGAAAGCGGATCAAGTCAAGTCGATCTCCTCGAAGGCGGAGACGATCAACGGCACCTTCACGACCAAGGTCCGCTACCCGTCCACAGACGCCAAGGCTTCGCCGACGACGCTTTTCTCGACGCAGGTCCCGGCGTTTTGGAACAACAACCAGCTGACGGCGCTGCTGCAGGAGCACTCCGTCCAGGTCAACGCACAGAACCCCAACCCGGGTACGCCCGTATGGGAAGAGATTCTGCTCGGCTTCGGTCCCACGCTGTTGATCGTGGGGCTGTTCGTGCTACTGGCCCGCCGAGCCGCAGGTGGTGCCGGTGGTCTGGGTGGGCTCGGCAACTTTGGGCGGTCGCAGGCGCGCCGAGTCGATCCGGAGCGGATCCGGGTCACGTTCGACGACGTGGCCGGGATTGACGAGGCCAAGGCTGAGCTGACCGAGATCGTCGACTTCCTGCAAACGCCGGATCGCTACGTCCAGTTGGGCGGCCGGATGCCGCACGGCGTGCTGCTGTTCGGCCCGCCGGGCACCGGCAAGACTCTGTTGGCCAGGGCCGTGGCCGGAGAGGCCCACGCCGCCTTCTTCTCGATCGCGGCTTCTGAGTTCATCGAGGCGATCGTGGGGGTGGGAGCCGCCCGAGTCCGCGACCTGTTCGCGAAGGGCAAGGAGGCCGCGCCGGCAATCATCTTCATCGACGAGCTCGACGCGATCGGGCGCTCCCGGCAGGGTTCGGCGGGCATCACCGGAGCCAACGACGAGCGCGAGCAGACGCTCGATCAGATCCTGACCGAGATGGACGGATTCGAGAGCAACGAAGCGGTGATCGTGCTCGGGGCGACCAACCGGCCGGAGATCCTCGACCCGGCGCTGTTGCGACCTGGCCGTTTCGATCGCCGCGTGGCCGTCCAGCCGCCGGATAGGGCCGGGCGCCAGAAGATTCTCGAGGTCCACACTCGGTCGATGCCGTTGGCCGATGACGTGGAGCTCGAGGCGATCGCCTCCTCGACTCCCGGGATGGTGGGCGCGGACCTCGCCAACCTGACAAACGAGGCGGCTCTCCTGGCCGCGCGTCGCAGCCATGACAAGGTGCAGATGGGCGACTTCACCGACTCGCTCGAGAAGATCCTGCTGGGAGCGCCGCGGGGGATTCTGCTCAACCCGGAGGACCGCGAGCGAACCGCGTACCACGAATCCGGCCACGCCCTCGTCGGGATGCTCACGCCCGAGGCCGACCCGGTCCGCAAGGTGTCGATCATTCCTCGTGGAATGGCGCTCGGCGTGACGCTGTCGACGCCGGACTCGGATCGTGTCTCGTACTCCCGCGAGGAACTCGACGCCAAGATCAGGGTTGCGCTCGGCGGCCGGACGGCTGAAGAGGTGGTGTACGGAAGGATCACCACCGGTGCCGAGTCGGACATCGAGAACCTCACCGAGATCGCGCGTCAGATGATTGGCCGGTGGGGAATGAGCGACAAGATCGGCCCGGTCGCCGTGCTGCCACGAGATGGCAGTGGACCGCTGCTCCCAGGCGCGGCGGAGGCGTCACCTCAGATGCAGTGGCTCGTCGACGAAGAAGTCCGTCGCATCGTCGACGACGCACACGAGGTCGTCACAAAGCTACTGAGCGATCACCGCGATCAGCTGGAGAGCCTCACCCGGGCACTGCTTAAAGCGGAGACGCTCGACGCACCCGAGGCGTATGCCGCGGCCGGCGTAAGCAGGCGCGCCCGGGAGCTTGAACCGGAGCCGGCCTGAAGAGGTGACCCGCGGGCCTCAGAGCCCTGGCGCGACCGCGAAATCGATCACGTCCGGCAGCTCAACCGGTAGCCGCGTCCAGCTGTCACCGGCGTCGTCGGTACGTAGAAATGTCCCGCCGCGAAGTCCGACCAGCAGCGCACCGCGACGGCCGGGCAGGCCACCCAACGCGTAGGGCATCCTTCGCAACTCAGGGGCGTCCTCCCAGGTATCGATCGCGGTCCAGCCATCGCCTCGCGAGCGCCACAGTCGCGCCTCGCCGTCGCCGCCGGCGTGCGCGGCGAACGGGGAGCTGCTGACCGCCACGTACCAGAGATCCGGATCGCCCGGGTCGATCGCCTGCGCCCACGCGTAGTGGCGGTCGAACGCGCCCTCGTAGCGCGACCAGCTCTCGCCGCGGTCTTCGGAGCGCGCAACCCCCTGTCCGGCGGCCTCGTACAGCCGGTCCGGCGCCAGGGGGTGCGTCAACAGCTGGTGGGCGTCGCTGTGGGCCTCTGGGTTGTGATCGGCCCAGGTCGCGCCCGCGTCGAACGAGCGCATCACCCCGCCAAGCTCGATTCCGACCGCGATCCCGTGGGGATCGGTTGGGTGAAGCGCGATCGTCCGCACGTGATGGGTCCAGGGACGGGGCGGGAACGACCAGCTCGGTTCACTCGGAAGCTGGCGCAGGGCCGGCAGCCGCTGCCAGCTGCGCCCGCCGTCCTCCGAGCGATACAGGTTGCTCGGTTCGGTTCCGGCGTAGACCACCGACACCCCCGCCTCCCGGTGCGAGGAAGAGACGGCGACAGACATCACCCGCAGATCGGAGAGGCCCTGATGCTCCTCACGCCAGGAGTCACCGGCGTCGTCGCTCACATACATGCCCTGATCGAACGTCCCGACGTAGACCCGGCTCGGATCCCGGGGATCGACCGCGAGGCACCGTGCCCCGACGCCGGTCAGGAGGCCAGCTGGGGACGACGCTTGACGGCCCTCCAGCTCGAATCGGATCACGTCCTCGCCGGTGACGAGGAAAACTCGGACACGCTCACTCGACATGTACCTCTGAGGTTAGGCACGAATGACCCCGCGGGAAAGCGGCAATTGGTCTTACGACCACACGCCTGACCGCCGACAAAGTGGCGTCCGGTTCGCCGCCTACCCTGCTCGGATGGTTGTCGTGGAGTACGGCGGTATGGAGTACACGCTGCCCGACGATCAAGCCGTCCTCCTTGCTCAGAACCTCAGGAACTACGCCAAGGGCACGCTCCCCGAAGACGTGGAGCGTGCGGCCAGTCTGAGCGGGAATCGGAACTGGACCGACGGCGCCTTGGCGGCGGCGGACTTCATCGAGGAGGCGCTCGTGGGCAATCTCCAGGGACCGCTTCCGCTGGAGGGCAAGGCGGCCGAGGCAACGTTCTGGGCGCTCCGGCTGATGCAGGATCTCCTGGGTTCCGCAGGGCCGCGGGACATGGCGGCATTACGGGACGCGCTCGGGCAGCAGTTTCAGCGGGCGCCGGCTTAGTGGCCGCCGTGAAGACCTACCCGCTCGAGCCGTCCTCGCCCTTCAGTTTGTCGGCGAGTTCGTCGAGCAGATCCGCCACCCGGCGGCTGACCGGCTGCTCGCCCGCCCCGTCCAACCAGCCCGAGAGCTCCGAGCGAGCGTCGGCAAGGATCTTGCCGAAGCTGTCATCGGTGCTGATGTAGCCGAGCTCCTCATCGGTGGCACGCTTCGGAGCCTCTGTCGTCCTCGAGGCCTCTCTCGCTGCGCGCGAGGCTTGGTCCCGTATCGCCTGGGCATTTCGGAGCTCGCGCTCGAGCGTCGCCAGCCGCTCTTCCACCGCGGCGTCTTCGGCAGGCGGCGGCGGTCCCTGTGGGCTGCTCGCGCGAAGCAGCCGGGCGCGCGCGTATGCGTCCTGAATCTCCTCGAAGCGGCGAGCGGCGTCCTGGTCGCCCGGATTGTGGTCCGGATGATTGAGCTGAACCAGCTTCCGGTACGCGGCGCGGAGCTGTTCATCCGAGGCTTGGGGAGCGACGCCCAGGACAACGTAGGGATCACGGATGGGAGCCGGCATGAAGACGAGCGTACTCGGCGATTCCCGCATCGCCACCGGGACCCCGTCGTCCCGAACGGCCTAGCCCGGACTGTGCCGGTAGCGCTCGTCCTCCTCGGCGGTTCGCTCCGCGGTGGGGAGTGCCTCGAGCCGGGCATCGGGAATCGGTTCCCCACTTTCCACCGATATGCCGTAGGTGCCGTTCGCCAGCCGCTCTTCGGCACGTTCGATCGCGGCGAGCTCCGTCTCGAGCTCTTCGCGGCGTCCTTCGTCGAACTCATCCTGGTACAGATCCTCCGAGTCGACATCACCTGGCTCCACCCGATCAGATGACTCGAGCGGGCTGTCGCGACCGAGGCTCGCGAGGCCGTTCTGCACCGCCTCGCGTTCGCGGGCCAGAAGTTCTCGAGCGTGGTCTGGGTCCATAGCCTGGGTCTCCTTCCGCCGAGACGCTCACCGAACCCTACGGCACGCCGGATGCGCAGGGGAGCGGCTCGGTCGGATATCCGTCCATCATCCGTCCAGCATGGGCGAACACGGGCTGGGCAGCGAGGCCCAAAGGCCGATCCGATCCGTGACGGTCCGGGCGGGATGCGGCCAATCGAACGGCTGCTCTCGACGTCTTGGACGGCGACGAAGAGGCTCGAGCATGCACAAACTGAGGACCGAGCAGAACGGCTTCACCTTGGTGGAGCTGCTGCTGGTGATTTTGATCATCGGGATCCTTGCAGCGGTGGCGATCCCTTCGTTTCTGGACCAGCAGAACAAGGGCCGCGACGCCGCCGCGATGACCACGCTGGCGACGGCGTACAGGGCAATCGAGATCTATCGGGTCGACAACGGCACCTACTGCACCGCGAGCGTGAACGATCTGGCGGCGATCGCGCCGATGCTCCACCAGGCCAGCAGCTTGGCGATCGATGCTTGCGGGACCAGCGATCCGGACGGCTATACCCTGACGATCGACTCGGTCTCGAGCCCGCATACCACGTTCGGGCTGATTCTCGACAGCACCGGGTTCCTTCACCACACGTGTAGCCCCGCGGGCAAGGGCGGCTGTCACAACGACGGCTCCTGGGGTTGAGCGCCGCTAGATCCGTACGGGCCGCGGACGGCGGGCACGGGCCGTGCCGCGCGCCATCCTCACGCCGAAGCGAGCCATCGCACGCGGCATGCGCTCCGCCGAGGCAATCACGTCGTCGAGCGCGTCGGCGAAGCGATGGATCTCGGCCTCGTCGATCAGGAGTGACGGCAGCGCCTTGATCACGTTCATCCGGTGGCCGGCCACCTGGCAGAGGATGCGGTGCTCGTGGAACAGCGGCACGGTGATCAGCTGAGCGAACAGTCCCGGCTGGGCCCGTTCCACGGCGCTCCACAGCGATCTCCCGGCAACGCCCGCGGGTGGTCCCAGCTCGATTGCCCACATCAGTCCCAGACCGCGTACTTCCTTAACGACTTCGTAGCGCTCGACCAGCGGAGTGGTCAGCTCCAGCAGCAGCGAGCCCATGCGGTCCGCATGGGCCACGACGTCATCGCGGTCGAGCACCCGGAGCGTGGCAAGCGCCACGGCGGCCGCAAGGTCGTTGCCGCCGAAGGTCGAGCCGTGGCGGACGGCGCGCTCCATCCCGTCGAACACACGGTCGAACGCGGGCCGTGAGACGAGCACCGCGCCGACCGGGACGAGCCCTCCGGATAGCGCCTTTGAGAGACAGATCATGTCTGGCTCGAGGTTCCAATGCTCGAGCGCGAGGAACCGGCCCGTGCGCCCGACGCCGGTCTGCACCTCGTCGCACACGAACAATGTTCCGGCCGCGCGACACAGCCGCTGTGCCTCGATCAGGTATCCGTCAGGGGGGATGTGAACCCCCTTGCCCTGAACCGGCTCCATCAGCAACGCGGCCACGTCTTGGCGGGCGAGCTCGGACTGCAACGCGGCCGTGTCGCCGAACGGGACGCGATCGCAGCCGGGCAGGAGCGGCCCGAAGCCGGCACGGAATTCCTCGTTGCCGTTGACCGACAGGGCGCCCAGGGTGAGCCCATGAAAGCCGTGGTCCATGTACAGGATGCGGGGCCGCCCGGTAGCCGCCCTGGCGATCTTGATCGCAGCCTCGACCGTCTCGGTGCCGGTATTGGCGGGCACCATCGCGCCAACGCTGTCAGGGGCGCGGGCCAGCAACTGCTCGGCCAGGACCCCCGAGAGCAGCGTGACCCCTAGCTGCGGGAGGTTCGCGGTGCCCGCGCGGAGGACGTCCTGGACTGCTCCGATCACGTCCGGGTGGTTGCGGCCCAGGGCGAAGACTCCGTATCCGGAGATCAGATCGAGGTAGCGCTCCCCCTCGGAATCGATCAGGTACGCGCGATCGCCGCTGACCCATGTTCTGTCCAGGCCCAACGTCCTCAGGATGCGACCCATCTGCGGGTTGAGGTAGCGGTCGTTGAGCGCCAGTTCCTCGCCCGTGCGACGCGCCAGCAGCTCTCGGACCTGGGGCAGGTCGTTCACAGGGGAAGCGTAAAGCTCAATCGTCGGTTGCGGCAGCGCACCGCTCGCAGAGGCCCCAAACGACCAGCTGCGCGTGCTCGGGGACGAAGCCAGTCTGACGCGCTCGCTCGAGCGCCTGCTCGGACGCGGACGCGTCGAGGTCGGCGGTGGTGCGGCAGCGCCGACACACCATGTGTGCATGCGGCTCGATCCGGGAGTCGAACAGCACGGCGCCATTGCCCGTGCCAAATCGGCGCACCAGCCCCAGCTCCTCGAGCAGCTCGAGGGTCGCGTACACGGTCGGCAACGAGGTCCCCGGGAGGGAGGCCGACACCGAGTCAAGGATCTGCTCTGCGGTCAGGTGCTGCGGGTGGGCACAGAGCGCGCGATGGATCACGATGCGCTGCGAAGTGACCCGGAGATGGCGCTGGCGCAGTTTCTCGATCAGTCGCTCGTCTATTTCAGATCCGACCATTTACAAGATGATAGCTCGCTTTAGGTGTACCTTATTCTAAGTCACTTGCTATAGTGAATGGAGATGAGCGTAGGGTCGGCGACACAGCCACAGCGGCACACGAGACTGACGCGGGCAATCGCCCAACTGACCGGTTACGACGAGGACGGATTCGTCCTGCGCGTCGTTCAGCCTGGTCTGGTCGGGATGATCGACGGAACGGTCTCGACGCTCGCGCCGATCTTCGCCGCGGCCGTATCGAGCAGCTCTCACACCGCGCTCGTGGTCGGGATCGCGACCGCGCTCGGGGCCGGGGTGAGCATGGGCTTCTCCGAGGCCCTCTCCGACACGGGCGAGCAGACCGGCCGCGGCTCCGCCGTGGCCCGGGGTGCAATCACCGGTGCAGCCACGGCGGTCGGCGGGGTGTTCCACTCGCTGCCGTTCATCATCCACAACGTCCACACGGCGTTGATCGTCGCGGGCGCTGTGGTCGCCGGCGAGCTGTCAGCAATCGCCATCGTCCGGCACCGATTCCTGAAGGTCCCCTTGTCCTCCTCGCTCGTGACCGTGACGCTGGGCGGTGCGATCGTCGTCGTTATCGGCGTGACGATCGGCAGCTCCTGACGCGCGAGCAGCGGCTTCGCGCTCCCGGAGCCGTTACGCGTCCCCGGAGCCGTTATGATCGCCTTCACCTGGTGGACGCAGCCGGGGAAGGCCAAAGCAGACCAGGACAGAGCCATGGAGACCACTGAGAATGCTCAGGCGCTCGTGCGCCCAGTGTCCATGCCGCTGCTCGATCGGCTCGGGAGCGGGGTTGTGACCGCTGCGCCTCCGATCATGCTCGCTGTTGGCATGGCGTTCGGCTGGACCGGCAATCTGCTCGAGTGGAAGGACCTGCTGATCCTGGCGCTGATGTACGTGGCTGTCGGGACCGGGGTCACGGTCGGGTTCCACCGGCTGTTCACGCACCGGAGCTTCAAGTGCAGCCGGCCGCTGCGCGCGGCATTCGCCGTGCTTGGCTCGGCTGCGGCGGAGGGTCCGGTGATCGACTGGGTCGCCACGCATCGAAAGCACCACCAGTTCTCCGACGAGCACGGGGATCCGCACAGCCCCCATGTCGATCACGGCACCGGGTTCACGGGCGCGCTGCGTGGCCTCGCCCACGCCCACCTCGGGTGGGTGTTCACGGACATGGAGGTCGCCGACGAGCGCCGGTACGCAAAGGACCTCGTCAATGATCCGGTGATTCGCTTCATCGACCGCACCTTCCTGGTATGGGTGATCGCGGGTCTGGCGGTCGCGTTCGGGCTCGGTGTCGCTGTCACGGGCTCAGTATTCGGTGGTCTGACCGCGCTGCTCTGGGGCGGCGCCGCGAGAATCTTCCTCGTCCACCACGCCACGTTCAGCATCAACTCGCTGTGCCACTTCTTCGGTTACCAGGACTACGACACCGGCGATGAGTCCCGCAACCTGCCGTGGCTCGCGATCCCGACTTGGGGCGAGGCCTGGCACAACAACCATCACGCGTTTCCGACCTCCTACCGGCACGGGCTGCGCCGCTGGCAGATCGATCCGTCGGCCGGCGTGATCCGGATCCTCGAGATGCTGGGTCTGGCCTGGGATGTCGTCCGCGTCGATCCCGCGCGGCTCGAGCGCAGGGCGGTCGTCCCCGGACGCGCCTAGCGTCTCGGGGCCCTGGCAGTGGCGTTCGGCCGAACCGAACCACTCCGACGCGAGCTGGCGGCAGCCTTCCCGGAGCGCCCGTTCGCGCTGCGCTTCTGGGATGACACCCTCCTCGACGCGACCGAGGCCGGGGCACCGGCGTTCCAGATCAAGAGCCCACGTGCACTGGCCCACGTGCTGCGGGCGCCGGGTGAGCTCGGACTGGGCCGGGCCTACGTCTCCGGCATGGTGGACGTCGACGACCTCGATGGGGCTCTGCGGGTAGTCGACGCGTGGCGTCCGCCGTCGCTGACCCCTGGGCGGTGGCTACGGCTGGGGGCGGGGCTCGTACGGGCTTGTGGGGTCGTAGTCCCGCCCCGGGCTCCGCGGGCCGAGCTCAGGCTCCGGGGCGAGCGACACACGATCGCCCGCGACCGCCGGGCAGTCCGCCATCACTACGACGCGGGCAACGAGTTCTTCGCGCTGTTCCTGGACCGTTCGATGACCTACAGCTGCGCGTGCTTCTCGCGTGGAGCACGAACGCTCGAGGAGGCGCAGGAGGCCAAGCTCGAGCTGGTGTCCACAAAGCTCGGCCTTCAGGCCGGTGAGCGGGTGCTGGATGTCGGATGCGGCTGGGGCAGCTTCGCGATCCACGCCGCCTCGCGCCACGGCGTGAACGTGCTGGGCATCACGCTGTCCGAACCCCAAGCCGAGCTGGGGCGCGAGCGGGCCCGGGCCGCCGGCGTCGGAGACCTCGTCGAGATCCGGGTGGCCGACTATCGCGAGCTCAGCGCGGGGCCGTTTGACGCCATCTCGAGCATCGGGATGGTCGAGCACGTGGGGGAGGAGCGAATCGACGAGTACGCCCGGAAGCTTGCGAGTCTGCTGAGGCCTGGGGGCAGGCTGCTCAACCACGGGATCGCCAAGCTCAAGGACCTTGACACTCCCGACGAGGGCCCCTTCTCGGAGCGGTTCGTGTTCCCGGACGGGGTCCCGCTGCCGCTGTCACGGATCGAGCTCGCGCTGGAGCGAGCCGGGCTGGTGACAAGGCACGTGGAGGGACTTGCCGACGACTACGCCGAGACGTTGAGGCACTGGATCACGCGCTATGAGGAGCGGTACGAGGAAGCCGTGCGGATCGCCGGCATCGAGCGGGCCCGGATCTGGCGGTTGTATCTCCGTGCGGCAAGGCAGGGCTTCGAGACGGGGTGGGCGTCGATCTACCAAGTGCTGGCGGCGAACGGCTGACGCCGCCGTCCGGCGGTCAGAGCCGGATTGTCGCGCTGCTCTGCAGCGTCCGGCCGCGGGCGTCGAGCGCCGCGACCGAAGCAAACCGGGCGTCGCGATCGAGGGGGATCACGGTCTCGAAGCCACGGTGCTTGGCGATCCCCAGTGGGCTCAGGCTGTCGTGACTGGGCCCGGCGTCCACCCGCCAGTACCGCGCCGCGGTCGCGCCGTTCCAGCTTGCGTACAGCAGCTTCTCCCGGCTGCGGCTCCCGCTCGCAGCGGCGATTGCCGGACGATGGTGGGCTGCGCTTTCCCACGGACCCCACGAACCGCGGTAGGAGTAGATGCCCGCTGGCAGGGCCGCATCGAGCAGGAGCCGACCGTCCTTGTCGAACTCGCTGGTATGCGAAGCGGTTCCGAAGCAGACGATCACCTCGCCGGAGTCCAGCGTCTGGAGGGAACCCATGGCCGATGCAAGCATCGGCTTCGGGCCCGTGTAGGCCCGCCCGACGGTGACGGCGCTGCGAGCCTCGTCCACCTCCAACACGAGCCCGCGGGAGGCACGCTCGGTTTCGATCGGGCCGTTGGTGCCGTTGTCGAACAGGGTCAGCGCGCCGGCTGAGAACTGGCGCGCGTCGTGCTGCCAGGCGAACTGGGCGCCGGGGCCCATTCGGAACTGGCTCCCCTTCCCGCCCAGCGTCCAGATCACCTGGCCCGTACGGCGGTCGAGCTTGTAGAGGGCCCAGGTGTGGCGTCCCGACACGAGCAGATTTCCATCGTCAGCGGGAGCGATCGAGTTGATGTGCAGGTAGTCGTAGTGCTCCCGGAGCGGCTCGTGGGAGTCGCTGACCGGCACGTGCTGGAGACTTTTCCACTCGAACACGAGCCGCCCCGTGGCCACGTCGACCTCCTGGATCGTCGACTCATATGCTTGGCCGTGACGGGGACCGCCGACGGACCGCAGATCTGCCGTAACGAGCTCCGGGTAACAGGTGAACAGCGCCGTCCCCTCGGGCGTAAGCCAGAGTCCGTGCAGGTCCATCACGCGACCGCCGGCGGCCCTCACGCGTGCCAGCTCCCGATAGCTGCGATCCACGATCACGGCCTCACCCTGTCCGTATCCCGACGTGTGCAGCTTCCCCTCCCACCAGACCAGGGCCGGCTCGCCTCGGTAGGTGAAAGCGGAGAAGTTGGCGACCTGGAGGCCGGTCGCGAGCGGCCTGAACCACACCGGGTCGCCGTGGCGATTGACGATCAGCGGCCCGTACTCGTCAGAACCGCTGAGGGAGACCGGGCCGGGTCCGAGGAACAGATAGCCGCGCGGGGTTCCATGCCTTCCGAGGGCGGTCAACTCCCTGGCGTTCGTGGCCACCGTGGGCGGCTTGAGGTCTGGGCGCGAGCGGAAGGCGCGAACGGGGCCGGTCGGCTTCACCGGATAGGAAGCGATCCGCCGCATCCTGCGGGCCCGGGGCAGAAGCTCGGCGCCGGCAAGCCCGGCCGCGCCCAGCGCGGCCGCGGCACCCGCACCGACCATCAGCTCCCTTCTGGTCAGCTGTTGACGGGCGACGGCGTCAGACACTGCCGGCGTGAAATGCTCGCGCAATCATCGACGCCGCCCATTGCTACCGGAGCGCATGTAAAAGGATCGTAAACGCCGGCTCAGACGGCGCTTGGGCTTGGCTCAGGCAGTCACCGACGCGGCCTCGCTTGTCTCTCCGCTGCCGTCGGACCCCTGCTCGGGCTGTTGCGGCGCCTCTGGGCTCGGCGCGGGCTGCCCAGCCGAGTAGGCGTGGGCCGCGGCGGCGCCGATCGCACCGGTGGTCAGCGCGAACACAGCCCATCCGGGGCCGTGACGACGCTCGCCGTCGACCGACAGGGGGCCGGGACCCACCTCGGCCAGCGCGAGCACGGCGGCGATCAACACCAGGTTGTATTCGTAGCCCTGGTTGGTGACCCAGGGGCCGTTCTTCAGATGTACGCGGTTGATTGCGGTCAGCATCGTGGCGGTGATCGCAGAGGCGGCGAACGGGACACCGGCGCCCAGGACCAGGAGCGCTCCGCCGCCGGCCTCGGCCGCGCCCGCCAGGATCGCGTTGTGCCTGCCGGGACGGGCGCCGAGATGGTCAAACATGTCGGCGGTTGCGTCGAGGCCGTGGCCGCCGAACCAGCCGAACAGCTTCTGCGTGCCGTGGCCGATGAAAAGTCCGCCCGTAACCAGGCGCAGGAGCAGACGTCCGATCTTCATGCAGTTCCCCTTTCCGTGCGGTTGACGAGTCAACTATACCCGTCGGCACTCCGTGGGAAACAGCCCCTCGACATCGGGCGCTCCGAGGAGTACGTTGCCGCTAGCTCCACGAACTCCGGAGGAGAGGACATGAGCACACCCGTCTCTGTGCGCCTCCACGTCAATGGCGTCGAGCACCACCTCGAGGTGGAGCCACGGCTGTTGCTCGTGCACGCGCTACGCGACCACGTCGGACTCACCGGCACTCACGTCGGGTGCGACACATCGAACTGCGGCGCCTGCACCGTCCACCTCGACGGCCGCGCGGTCAAGTCCTGCACCGTGCTCGCCGTCCAGGCCGACGGCGCCGAGGTGACGACGATCGAAGGGCTCGCATCGGACGGAGAGCTGCACCCCGTGCAGGAGGCATTCTGGAACGACCACGGACTGCAATGCGGCTACTGCACACCGGGCATGATCATGGCGGCGGCCGCGCTGCTGGCTGAGAATCCGAGCCCAACCGAGGAGGAGGTCCGGCACGCGCTCGAGGGCAACCTGTGCCGCTGCACGGGCTACCACAACATCGTGCGGGCGGTCCTGGATGCCGCGAAGACGAAAGGCGCGACGATTTCCGAGCAGCCGGAGGTGACGGCATGAGCGAAGCCAGCGGCGGTGCGGCAGGTGAAGTGACCGGGATCGCGTCCGAGACCGCCAAGCAGCGGCAGGCGCCGGCGACACAGCTGCACGTGGGCCAGGCGCTGCGCCGCAAGGAAGACCCCCGGATGATCACCGGGCAAGGGCGCTACATCGACGACATCGCGCTCCCGGGGATGCTGTGGGCGGCGCTCGTCCGCTCTCCCGAGGCGCATGCGCGGGTCGTCTCGATCGACGCATCCGCGGCACGCGAGCGGGAGGGCGTCCACGCCGTGTTCACCGGCGCGGACATGAGCGACCTGGGGGGTCCGCTGCCCTGCGCCTGGGTGCCCCCGGGCGTGGAGCTCAACAACCCCGAGCACTGGCCGCTGGCCCGGGAAACCGTCAACCACGTGGGCGACCCCGTGGCGGTGGTGCTGGGCGATGATCGGTATGCCGTCATCGACGCGGCCGAGGACGTGATCGTCGAATATGAGCCGCTCCCCGTAGTGACCGACCCGGAGAAGGCGCTCGAAGGCGGTCCGTTCGTGCACGAGCAGCTCGGGACCAACGAGGTCCACCGCTGGTCGCTGTCCGGTGGCGATCTGGAGCAGGGCTTCACCGACGCCGACGTCGTGGTCGAGCGCCGGGTCGTCAATCACCGCACGGCCGGAGCGCCGATCGAGGCCCGGGGCGTGATCGCCGACTACCGAGCGGACTCCCTGACACTGTGGACCTCGACGCAGGTGCCCCACTTCGTCAGGCTGTTCCTCTCGATCCTGCTCGGCATCAGCGAGGAGCGGGTGCGCGTGATCGCCCCCGACGTGGGCGGGGGCTTCGGCTCAAAGCTCCAGGTCTACGGCGAGGAGGTTCTGGCCTGCTGGTGCTCGCGCAAGCTGGAGCGGCCGGTCAAGTGGATCGAGACGCGTACCGAGAACATGGCCGTTGCTCACCAGGGCCGCGACCAGATCGCGCGGACGCGGATGGGCGCCAAGCGGGACGGCACGATCACCGCCTTCCACGTCGAGATCATCGCGGACTTCGGCGCGTACAACATGCTGCTGACGCCGCTGATCCCGTCGCTGGGCGCATTCGTGATGGGGGGTTGCTACAAGATCCCCGCCGTCCAGACCGACATCGTCGGGGTGTTCACGAACAAGTGCCCTACGGACGCGATCCGCGGCGCCGGCCGCCCCGAGGCGACGCACATGGTCGAGGTCTCGATCGAGCAGGTGGCGGCCGAGCTGGGCATGGACCCGGTGGAGGTGCGCCGGAAGAACTTCATCCCTTCGGAGGACTTCCCGGCATCGGTGGCCACCGGCGTCGTCTATGACTCGGGCGATTACGACAAGACGCTCACGCGCCTGCTCGAGCATGTCGATATGGGTGCCTTCCGGCGCGAGCAGGAAGAGCTGCGCTCGAAGGGCGTCTACCGCGGGATCGGGCTCTCGACCTACACCGAGATCTGCGGGCTCGCGCCGTCGCGGATCACCGGTCCCGGCGGAGTCGGGGTGCAGGCGGGCGGCTGGGAGTCCGCGATGGTCCGGGTCCACAACACGGGGGCTGTCACCGTGTACACCGGCAGCTCCGGGCACGGTCAGGGACACGAGACCGCCTTCGCCCAGATCGCGGCGGACAGGCTCGGCGTCGATCCAGCGGTGGTCGAAGTGATCCACGGCGATACCGGAACGGGCCCGGAGGGTCGCAACACGTACGGCTCTCGATCGCTGGCGGTCGGGGGGAAGCGATCGCCCGCTGCGCGACCAAGATTGCCGAGAAGTGCAAGGCGGTCGTGGCGCACAAGCTCGAGGCCGCGCCGGAGGACATCGAGATCCAGGAGGGCAAGTTCTCGGTGAAGGGGTCGCCCGAGAAGGGGATGACGCTGGCGGAGGTCGCCGGAGACGTGTATCTGAACCTGGTGCCCGACGGGATGGAGCCGGGCCTCGAGGACACGACGTTCTACGACCCCGAGAACTTCGTGTTCCCGTTCGGAGCCCACGCCTGCATCGTGGACGTCGACGCTGAGACCGGCAAGGTGAAGGTGGTCCGGTATGTCGCCGTCGACGACTGCGGCAAGGCGATCAATCCGCTGCTGATCGACGGGCAGGTCCACGGCGGCATCGTGCACGCCATCGGTCAGGCCCTGTACGAGCGGGTCGCCTACGACGAGGACGGACAGCTCCAGACCGGGACGTTCGTGGACTATGCCCTGCCCACCGCGGCGGAGCTGCCGAGCTTTGAGCTCGATCGCACCGAGACTCCCTCGCCGGTCAATTCCCTCGGCGCCAAGGGCGTCGGCGAGGCGGGGACGATCGCGGCGTCGGCGGCGGTCACGAACGCGGTCATCGACGCGTTGCGGCCGCTGGGCGTCTCGTACATGAACATGCCGCTGAGTCCGATGCGCGTGTGGGAGGCGATCCAGCACGCATCCGGGAACGGAGCGGCGAGCAACGGAGGAGGTGCCGCATGATCCCCGCCGAGTTCGACTACGAGGCGCCGGAATCGCTGGAGGAAGCGATCAGGATGCTCCACGAGAACGGCGACGAGGCCAAGCTGCTGGCAGGCGGTCATTCGCTGCTGCCGCTGATGAAGCTGCGGCTCGCCGCGCCGGCGTTGCTGGTCGACCTGCGTCGCGTGCCGGGCCTCCACGGCGTCCAGCGCGAGAACGGCACCTGGAGGATCGGGGCGATGGTCCCGCACACCGAGCTCGAGCACTCTCCCGAGCTCGGGCTGCTCGCGCGGGCGGCCGGCACGATTGCGGATCCGCAGGTCCGCAACCGCGGGACGATCGGCGGCTCGCTCGCCCATGGCGACCCCGCCTCGGATCTACCCGCGGTGCTGCTGATCGCGGAGGGCGAGGTCACCGCTCAGGGGCCGAATGGACAGCGCACGCTCGCCGCGTCCGAGCTGTTCCAGGACTACCTGCAGACGGGGCTGGGCCAGGACGAGGTGCTGACCGAGGTCCGGGCGCCCACGCTCGACGGGTTCGGATTCGGCTATGAGAAGTTCAACCGGCGCAGCGAGGACTGGGCGATGGTCGCGGTCTCGGCGCTCGTCAAGCAGACCGGCGATATCTGCGAAGACGTCCGGGTCGGCCTCACGAACATGGGCTCGGTGCCGCTCCGGGCGCGCGCGGTCGAGGAGGCGCTTCGCGGCCAGCCGCTGAACCGCGAGGCGATCGCCAAGGCCGCCGAGCAGGCGGCGGAGGGGACCGATCCGCCAGCGGATCTGAACGCCAGTGCGGACTACAAGCGGCACCTGGCCCGGGTGCTGTGTCGCAGAGCGCTCGAGGAGGCGGCGGGCCTCACGTGACCTTCGCGAACATCGGGTCGGTCGAGGCGGCGCAGGCATCCCTCGCCAGCCAGGACTACCTCGCCGACCGGCCGCTCGCCTTGGCCGTCTACCTCGCGGTCACGCTCGAGCAGCCGCTGCTGCTGGAGGGGGAGGCGGGCGTGGGCAAGACCGAGGTAGCTCGTGCGCTGGCCGCCGGCACCGGCGCGCAGCTGATCCGCCTGCAATGCCACGAGGGGATCGACCTGCACCACGCTCTGTACGACTGGGACTACCCCCGCCAGCTGTTGGCGCTCAGAGCAGCCGAGGGGGGGATCGACGAAGGCGAGCTCTTCTCGCGGCGTTTCCTGCTCCGGCGCCCGTTGCTGGAGGCACTCGAATCCGAGCGCCAGGCGGTCCTGTTGATCGACGAGATCGACCGCGCCGACGACGAGTTCGAGGCCTTCCTGCTCGAGCTGCTCTCGGATTTTGCGGTCTCGGTCCCGGAGATCGGCACGATCGCGGCGCGGGAACGACCGATCGTGGTCCTCACGTCGAACCGCACGCGTGAGCTGCACGACGCGCTCAAACGCCGCTGCCTCTACCACTGGATCGACTACCCGAGCGCCGAGCGAGAACGTGCGATCGTCCACGCCCGGATCCCGGGCGTGAGCGAGTCGATCGCGGCCCGGGTGGTGCGGGCCATCGGCAGGTTGCGCGAGCAGCGCGACCTGTACAAGCTTCCCGGCGTGGGCGAGACGCTCGTCTGGGCCCAGGCGCTGCTGGCGCTGGGCGCGGACGCCGACCTGGACGCGACGCTCGGCGCGGCGCTCAAGGTTCACGAGGACGTGACGCGGGTGCGGCAGCGAGGGGTGCTCGAAGGTGTCTGAGCCTGTGACCGAGCGGCTGGCGAGTCTGACGGCGGTTCTGCGGGCGCAGGGCGCCCGTGTCGGCGTCGGAGAGCTGCTCAGCGCGCATCGGGCGCTGGCCGCCGTCGACTGCTGTTCGCGCGAGGAGTCTCGACTCGCGCTGCGCGTCGCTCTGTGCTCGGACAGGCGCGACCTGGAGCGCTTCGAGCTGGCATTCGAGACGGTGTTCGGAGCTGCGGTGCCCACCGAAGACCCGCTGCGGGAGCTCGGGGAGATCGAGCGCGCGGCGTTACCCCGCGCCGCGGCCCCCGGCACGGGGTCAGGGCGGGGCAGCGAGGAGCCGACGCCCGTCCCGGCCGCTTGGAGCGAGACCGAGCTGCTGCGGAGCAAGGACTTCGCGCAGTACAGCGAGACGGAGATGGCGCTGGCGCGGGAGATGATCGCCCGTCTCGCCCGCCGCGGCCCCACGCGCTCCTCGCGGCGGACCAGGCCGGCACGGAGGCGAGGTCATGCTCCCGACCTGCGTCGCGTGGTGCGCGCCTCGCTCCGGACTGGTGGAGAACCGATCGAGCGGCGCTGGCGAACGAAGACCGTCACGCAGCGTCCGGTCGTCCTGGTGTGCGACGTCTCTGGGTCGATGGCGCCCTACGGGCGGATGTTGCTTCAGTACCTGCACGCGTGCGTGGCCGCGCGCAGACGAGTGGAGGCGTTCGCGTTCGGTACGCGGCTGACCCGGATCACGCACGAGCTCGAGGGACGCGACCACGATCTGGCGCTGGAGCGCGCTGCCGCGGCGGTCGTGGATTTCGCGGGCGGCACGCGGATCGGCGCGGCCCTCGGGCAGCTCAACCGGGAGCACGGCCGGCGGATCGGACGCGGCGCAGTGGTCGTGATCCTCTCGGACGGATGGGACCGTGGCGATCCCGAGCTGCTGGCTGCGGAAATGGCCCGGTTGCGCCGCAGCGCGCACCGGCTCGTGTGGCTCAATCCGCTTGCAGCCGACCCGAGATACGAGCCGCTGACCCGTGGGATGCAGGCGGCGGTTCCGCACACCGACTGGCTGTTGCCGGGCAATTCGCTGGCGTCGCTCGAGCAGCTTGCTGTAATTCTGGAGGAGCTATGAGGGATGTTCTGAAAGAGATCTCGGCGTGGAGGGCCCGGGGCGACCGCCTCGCACTTGCCACCGTCATCGACGTGAAGCGCTCGGCGCCACGCCCACCGGGGGCCAAGATGGCGGTGAACGAGAAAGGGGAAATTGCCGGGGCGGTGTCCGGAGGCTGCGTCGAGGGAGCAGTCGTCGAGATCGCGGACGGCGTGATCCATGGCCAGGGTCCGCAGCTCGTGCATTTCGGCATCGCTGACGCCGAGGCGTGGGATGTCGGCCTTCCCTGCGGCGGCGAAATAGACGTGTGGATCCAGGCCTACGACCCCGGGCGCTTTGAGGAGGTGGCGCGAAACGGGGGCCGCGCGGTGGAGGTCACGCTGCTGGAGGGCGCACGCCCTGGGGCGAAGCTGCTGATCGAAGCCGACGGGGTGCGCTCGGGGTCGCTCGGCGCTCCCGAGCTCGACGACGAAGCGGCCCGGATCGGCGGCGAGCTGCTCTGGGCCGAGCGCTCGGAGCGCCAGGGTCCAATGTTCTTCGACGTGACGGCTCCGCCGCCGCGGCTTGTGATTTTCGGCGCAGTGGACATCGCCGCATCGCTGAGTCGGCTCGCCCGCGCAGCGGCCTGGCGGCCGTACGTGGTCGATCCGCGGGCGCGGTTTGCGACCCCGGAGCGGTTCCCAGAGGCCGAGGAGGTGATCGCGGCCTGGCCGGAGCAGGCGTTCGCGCGCCTGGGCGGCATCGACCGCGCCACCTCGATCGTGGTGCTCACCCACGACCCGAAGCTCGACGACGCGGCGCTTCAGATCGCCTTGCGGTCCCCGGCGCGATTCGTGGGCGCCATGGGGTCGCGTCGGGCGCAGGCCGCGAGGCGCGAACGGCTGCTCGCTGCGGGACTGAGCGAGGAGGAGATCGATCGGCTCTCGGCCCCCCTCGGGCTCGATCTCGGCGCCGTGAGCGGAGAGGAGACCGCGCTTTCGATTCTTGCCGAGCTCGTCGCAGCGCGGCACGGGCACGAAGGTGGCCGCCTTGCGAACGCCAGCGGCCGCATCCACGAGGTCACCGCGTAGATGATCAAGGGCGGCCTGATCTTGGCCGCCGGCGGTGGCGTTCGCTTTGGCGAGGAGCCGAAGCTGCTCGCAGATCTCGAGGGCCGCCCGGTCCTGGAGCACGCGATCAGGGCCCAGTGCGCTGTCCCCGAGCTCGAGCAGGTGGTGGTCGTGCTCGGTGCCCACGCCGCCGGGATCCTCGCGCGGGTCGACTTCCTCCACGCGGAGCCGGTCATATGCGAGGAGTGGCGGGACGGGATGGCGGCGTCCTTGCGGTGCGGGGTCCGGGAGCTCCACGGCGCCGAGCGAGTGATCGTGACGCTCGGCGACCAGCCGTTGGTGAGCAGCGAGGCGATCAGACGATTCCTGGATGCCGCCCCCGGCACGCGCGCAACCTACGACGGCCGCCCCGGCCATCCGGTCGTGCTCGGCCCCACGCAGCTGCGCAAGGTGGACACGCTCAGCGGCGACCACGGGGCCCGCGAGCTACTCGGCGATCAGCCCGCGATCGAATGCGGGAGGCTCTGCTCCGGGCGCGACGTCGACACACCCGACGATTTGGAGGCGATTCGCGATGAAGCTAGAGCAGTCCTTTGAGGTGAAGGCTCCGGTCGAGCGCGTCTGGAAGACGCTGCTGGACGTGGAGCAGGTGGCGCCGTGCCTTCCGGGGGCGGCCATCACGGGGACGAACGACGACGGCAGCTACGACGGGACCTTTTCCGTCAAGATCGGCCCGACGACCGCTTCCTACTCCGGCAAGCTCAAGTTGGAGCACGTCGATGAGGATGCCCGGACCGCCACGATCCAGGCGAACGGAACGGATCGTCGAGGGCAGGGCGGCGCGCGGGCAACGATCGTCTCGACCGTCGCGCCCGCCGGCGAGAGCGGGTCGCGGGTCGAGGTCGTGACCGACTACCGCATCACGGGCAGGCTGGCCAGGTTCGGACGTGGGGGGATGATCGAGGACATCTCGGAGCGGCTGTTGAAGGAGTTTGCCCAGCGGCTACAGGCGTCGTTGGCCGAGGACGGTGCCGACGGGGCGGGGCCGGAGGCTGAGGAAGCGCCGGGGCCCGCGCCGGGGCCGGAGGCTGAGGAAGCGCCGAGGCCCGCGCCGGGGCCGGAGGCTGAGGGAGCGCCGGGGCCCGCGCCGCGGGCGGAGGCTGAAAAAGCGCCGGGGCCCGGGCCGCCGCCCCCGGCCGACGTCGAACCCCTCCAGGCCAACTCGCTGGTCGCGTCAGTGCTGTGGAATCGGGCGCGGACCAATCCGGTCGGGCTCGGGGCGATCGTCGTGGGGCTGTTGCTTGCGCTGGCTCTGATTCGCCGGCGACGGTGAGGGTGGACGTCTGAGTGGAGCATATGGCCACTAATCCATCCACCCTCCCGCATTCGCCCGTTGCGGGCGATTACGCCGCGGCGCGCCGGTGCGCGAGCGGCGGTCGTTCAACGACGCGCTCGACGGGACCGTGGAGGCGACCCTCGCGTTCCAATCGCGTGGTGACCGCCTCCAGAACCGCCGAGGCCATGCCGCCGAGCTCGCGCAACGGCTGGTGCGCGTTCTGGCGGATCTCGAGGTCGACCTGGGCGATTGCATCGAGCCCGGCTTCCCGGTAGCCGTCTATCAGCAGCGCGATGTCTACGCCGTAGCCGGTTACGAACGGGAGGCGCTCGAGCAGCTCGCGGCGGGCGGCGATTTCGCCCGCGAGCGGCTGCTCGACGCCGGCCAGATCGGGATAGAAGGCCTTCAGCAGCGGTCGGGCCGTCAGCTCGGTCACGCGTCCTCCCTCGTCGTCCAGCGTCATCGCGCCGATCCGGAACGGGCGGCGGTAGAACCCCTTGACGAACGAGATCCGCGGGTCGCACAGCAACGGCCCGAGCAGGCCACAGGCGTAATGGGCGCCGAACCGCTCGGAATCGGCGTCGAGGTAGCAGACGAACTCGCCGTCCAGGACCGACAGCCCGCGCCACATCGCGTCGCCCTTGCCCAGCACCGGTCCCAGCTCGGGCATCAGCGAATCCTGGGCGTGAACCTCCGCGCCCCAGCCGCGAGCGATCTCTGCAGTGCCGTCGGTCGAGCCGTCGACGACGACGATCTGGTCGACCACACCGCGCTCCCGCAGCGGCGTGAGCTGCGCGAGGATCGCGCCGATCGTCCGCTGCTCGTTGCGGGCCGGGAGGCAGATCGACACCGTGCCCGAGCGCTGCTCACGCAGACGCTCGGGTGCAAAGGCGCTGTGATGGAAGCTGTTGCTTCCGTGCCAGGACTGGGAGCGGGCCGACACGCCCAAAGCATGACGGACGGGCGGCGTCGGTCAGTGCTCGGCGAGCCTGCGTAGGAGCTCCACAGCCTCGGTCAGGACGCCCTGCTCCTCCGCGCTCAGGTCCTGGTCGATGGCCTGGGCCAGCCATCCGTCCCGCCGCCGGCGGTCCGCGTGGAGGGTCTCCACGCCTTTTTCCGTCAGCTCGACGAGCGCGCGGCGGCCGTCGTCGGGGTCCGGCCGGCGCTCGACGAGCGCCTCGGCCTCGAGGTCTGAGACCGTCTGGGCCATCGACTGCGGACGCACCCGCTCGGCCGCGGCAAGGTCGGAGACGCTCTGGGGCCCAATCCGGTCGAGTCGGCCGAGAACCGCGCCCTGGCTGAGGGGGAAACCGTGCTGGGCTCGAAGGCGTCGAATCAGCGCGCCCAGGACGCCGCGTAGCTCGCTCGCTATCAAGGCAGGATCGGTTTTCGTCGGCATGGCTGAACTATACAGGCAAACTGCGCAGGTTACCTGTATAATTTATCCCAGTGAACGGCACGGGGAAGAGCGACAGCTACAAGTGGCTCGCGCTGTCGAACTGCACGCTGGCGGTCCTGCTCGCCACGCTCGATCTGTCGATCACGATCATCGCGATGCCAGCCATCTTCCGGGGCATCAAGCTCGATCCGCTGGTCCCGGCGAACAGCTTCTACCTACTGTGGATGATCCTCGGCTACATGATCGTCGGCAGCGTGTTGATCGTCAGCCTGGGCCGGCTGGGCGACATGTTCGGCCGCGTGCGGATCTACAACCTCGGCTTCGTCGTCTACACGGTCGCGTCGCTGTTCCTGACGGTGGACTGGCTCACCGGCAAGGCCGGCGCCGACTACCTGATCGTGTTCCGCATCGTCCAGGGGGTCGGCGGCGCCTGCCTGATGGCCAACGCCGCGGCGATCATCACGGATGCGTTCCCGGAGAACCAGCGCGGGATGGCGCTCGGGATCAACAACATCGTCGGGGTCAGCGGGATGTTCGTCGGCCTCGTGCTCGGCGGTCTGCTGGCGCCGATCAGCTGGCGGATGGTGTTCCTGATCTCGGTGCCCGTGGGCCTGTTCGGGACGGTGTGGGCATACCTGAAGCTGGAGGAGCTGAATACGCCACGGCGGAGCACGATCGACTGGTGGGGAAACGTCACGTTCGCAATCGGGCTGATCTGCCTGATGGTCGCCGTGACCTACGGGATTCGCCCGTACGGTTCTCACGCCACCGGCTGGATGAGTCCGCGAGTGCTGTTGTTGCTCGGAACGGGCGTGGCGTTCCTGGTCGTGTTCGTGGCCGTCGAGCGGCGCGTGGCCGACCCGATGTTCCGCCTACCTCTGTTCCGGATCCGAGCGTTCTCGTTCGGGACGCTGTCGACCTTCCTGTCGGCCGTCGCCCGTGGCGGACTGATGTTCATGCTGATCATCTGGCTTCAGGGGATCTGGCTGCCCCAACACGGGTTCGACTTCAACCAGACTCCCTTGTGGGCCGGCATCTACATGCTGCCGCTGACCGTCGGGATGTTGATCGCCGGGCCGACCTCGGGCTACCTATCGGACCGCTTCGGGGCGCGGCCGTTCGCCAGCGGCGGCATGATCGGCGTGGCGCTCAGCTTCCTGGCGCTGATGCTGCTGCCGATCAACTTCTCCTATCCGGTGTTCGCAGTGGTGCTGGCGCTGAACGGAATCTCGATGGGAATGTTCGCGTCGCCGAACAGGGCCGGTGTGATGAACAGCCTCCCTCGCGCCGACCGCGGCGCCGGGGGAGGCATGAATCAGACCTTCCAGAACTCAGCCCAGGTCGTCTCGATCGGCGTGTTCTTCACGCTGATGGTGGCCGGCCTGTCCTCGACGCTGCCGAGCGCGATGAGCAGCGGGCTCGAGGCTCACGGCGTCGCGCGGGCGGCAGCCGAGCATGCGGCCCACCTTCCGCCGGTGTCGATCCTGTTCGCCGCGTTCCTCGGGTACAACCCGATCCAGCACCTCGTCGGGACGCATGCGCTGCAGGTCCTTCCCGCTGCCCAGCATGCGCTGATCACCGGGCGGGCATTCTTTCCGCATCTGATCACGGGACCGTTCCGGGACGGGCTGCACGAGACGTTCGTGTTCGCGATCGTCGCCTGCCTGCTGGCCGCGGCAGCCTCGTTGCTGCGCGGCGGGCAGTATCACCACGTCGATGAGGCCGTCCCGCGCGGCCAGGTCTCGTCGATGCACCTGAGAACGACCAGAGCGGAGGAACAGCATGCAGGTTGAGTGGTACGGACAGTCGGCCTTCCGGCTCGAGGCGGACGGCAAGGCCGTGTTCATCGACCCGTTCGGAGACATGTCGGGACTTACCGCCGCCCGTGGGATCCAGTTCGACTACCCGGTGATCGAGGGCGTGGAGGCCGATTTGGTGCTCGTCACCCACGAGCACCGCGACCACAACGCCGTGGAGCTCATCAGCGGCTCGCCGACCGTGCTGCGCTCGACCGCGGGGCGGCTCGAATCTCCGATCGGCGAGGTCCTGGCGGTGGCCTCCGAGCACGATCCCGCGGCCGGGACCGAGCGCGGTCCGAACACGATCTTCGTGTTCGACTTCGGCGGGGTTCGCGTCGCTCATTTCGGTGACTTCGGCCAGGCCTCGCTGCGGGAAGAGCAGGCGAGCGCGATCGGGAACGTCGATGTCCTGTTCATCCCCGTGGGGGGTGGCCCGACGATTGGCGCGGCGGCTGCGAAGGAGATCGCCGGGCGCCTCGGTGCTCGCTTGATCGTCCCGATGCACTACCGCACCCCGCGCATCGGCTTCCTCGAGACCGAAGACGAGTTCGTGTCGCTGATCGCGGATGTCGAGCGGCTCGATCAGCCGCGGTTCGACACCGATTCGCTGGCGGCGGACCGGGCGCCGCTGGCGGTGGTGCCAGCGGCGCCGTAGGTCCACGGGGGACCGCGTGTGCCGTGGTCCGTGCGTTCAGGGGTTCGTCAGGACTTGGTCAGCGCGCCATGCGTCAGGACGTCCTTGCGGCCGACGCAGGCGGCGGTAGAGTCGCTGATCGCGGTCAGCTTGAGCTTCGCGCCGGTCAGCTTGAACTTGTACTTGCCGGGCGCGGGGCACTTGCCCGGCCCGCCGGTGTCCTTGAACGTGATCTTATTGCCGCTGATCGTGGCCTTGCCCTTGTCGGTCAGCTTCCCGTTCAAGCTCGCGCTGTATTTGTCGGACTTCGTCAGCTTCAGCACCCAGGTCCCGTTCAGGGCGCCGCCCAAAGCTGAGTCGTTCTTGATCACTTCCTTGTACTTGCCCGCGAGGTTGGTGGCGGCTAGTGCGCTGGCCGCTACGGCCAGCACCACGGCAACCGCTCCGAACAGCAGTGCGAGTCGCTTCATAGAGTGACTCCCCTTTCTTCGTTGACTCCCTCGGCCGTCGGGCGGCAGCATAACCGCGCCAACCTAAATGCCTCTTATGGCGCGGGTTGGGAACCGGTTAGCTGCGGCGCTGCTCCCAGCTGAAGCCGCGCACCGCGAGCGCGATCCCCAGCACCGCCCAGGCGGCGATCACGCCCAGGGCGCTGATGTTGGTGGCAAGTGACGTGCCTTTGACCATCGCGCCCGAGAGGCCCGCGATCACGTGATAGAGGGGCAGCGCCTCCGCGATCCCCTTCATGAAGCCGGGCGTGTGGGCAGAGTCGAAGAACACCCCAGAGACGAAGATCACCGGCAGGAACACGGCGTTGACGTACGCCGGCGTGGACTCGAAGTTGGGAATCGCGTGGGAGAACGCGACCCCAAGCGAGGCGAAGCACAGGACGCCGGCCGCCACGAACACGACCAGCTCCAGCCAGTCCCGCGGCCACCCCGTGCCGAAGAACACCCTGCCCGCGACGGTGATGATCGCGATCTGAAGGGCCGTGTTCGTGATCGCGTTGCCCGCGATCCCGAGGAGATAGGAGATGCCCGGCATCGGCGTTCCCCGAATGCGTTTCAGCACGCCGCGCTCGCGAAGGAACGTCATGTTGTAGGCAAGCGCGGTGAAGGTCGTCGACATCACGCTCATCCCGGCGATTCCGGGCACGATCACGTTCAGATCGTGCTGCTTACCGGCGAAGATCGCGCCGAAGAAGGCCAGGAACAGCAGCGGCAGCAGGAAGTTGAAGAACGCCGCGCTGGGGTTACGCCAGAACAAGCGGCGCTCGAGCCGATACTGCCGCCAGGCCAGCGCCACGACCTCAGTCATCCTCCGGCTCCTGCTCTGCCCCGGTCAGCTCGAGATAAACGTCCTCGAGCGTCGGGCGGGTGACGGTCAACCCCTCGAGGCGCTCACCGCGTTCGAGCGCCGCACTCGTGAGTTCGTGCAGCAGCACCGTCGGGTCGTCGGTCTCCCGCTCAGTCACGCTTCCGTCGCCGTTGCGGAAGGCGACCCGGTACGGTGCCGGCCCGCCGTCGGAGCCCAGCTCGCGCGGGGCGCCCTCGACCATGATCCGGCCGTCCTTGATGATCGCCACCCGGTCCGCAAGCGCCTGTGCCTCGTCGAGATAGTGGGTCGTCAGGAGGACCGTCTTGCCGAGCCGTTTGAGCGATCTGATCGTGTCCCACGCCGTGCGGCGGGCGGCCGGGTCGAAGCCCGTGGTGGGCTCGTCGAGGAAGATCAGCTCCGGATCTCCGATCAGCGCCAGCGCGAGGTCGAGCCGCCGCAGCTGCCCGCCCGAAAGCGTGCGGGTGACCGAGCGTTCCTTACCCTCCAGCCCCGTCAGCCTGATCACCTCGTCCACGTCGCGGGGATGGGGGTACATCCCGGCGAAGTGCGCGAGCGCTTCACGGACCCGGATGTGGCTGTACAGACCCGTGCTCTGGAGCACGATCCCCATCCGCTCGCGCAGTGCCCGGGGGCGTTTGCCGGGATCGAACCCAAGCACGCTGACCTCGCCGGCCGAGCGCTCGCGGTACCCCTCGAGGATCTCGACCGCGGTTGTCTTGCCGGCGCCGTTCGGGCCCAGGAGCCCGAACACCTCGCCGCGCTGAACCTCGAAGTCGATCCCTCGGATCGCCTCGAAATCTCCGTAGGTCTTCTGCAGGTTTGTGACCACGATCGCTGCGGTCATCCAAAAGATGATGCACTACGTGCGTGAGGCGGGTCTTCCATCTGCCCGCGTACCGGCGCCTGCTGACCGCGTACACGCTGAATGAGCTCGCGTGGTCGTTCGGCACGCTCGCGCTGGCGGTGCTCGTGTACCGGCGCACAGGCAGCGCGACCGGGACGATGGGCTTCTTTCTCTCTTCACAGTTCGCGCCGGCGCTCATTTCTCCGGCCGTCGTCGCCCGACTCGACCAGCGTCAATCGCGATCCGTATTGGTCTGGCTGTACTCGCTCGAAGCCGTCCTGTTCGGGGTGCTGGCATGGCTGGCGCACCGATTCTCGCTGGCCCCGGTGCTCGTGCTCGTGTTCTTCGACGGACTGTTGGCGGTCTGCGCGCGGGCGCTGGCGCGAGCATCGACCGTAACCGTGCTGACGCCGGCCGGGCTGCTGCGTGAAGGCAACGCCGTCACGAACGGGAGCTTCTCGGTCTGCCTGATGGCAGGTCCTGCGATCGGCGGCGCAATTGTCGCGGCGGGCGGCACCGTGGCCGCCCTGCTCGCCAACTGCGCGGTGTTCGCCGC
The DNA here is from genome assembly GCA_963822725.1 of uncultured Actinomycetes bacterium. Classification (GTDB taxonomy): domain Bacteria; phylum Actinomycetota; class Thermoleophilia; order Solirubrobacterales; family Solirubrobacteraceae; genus Palsa-465. The sequence continues at coordinate 1,165,281 of CAWGIR010000004.1, read as the reverse complement.
GATCGCGGTGGTCCTGGCGACCGCGACGCTGCCCGCCGCCCCTGGCGAGCCCACGCCCTCCGCCGGAAGACTCCGCGCGGCGCTTGGTCAGGCGGCGAGAAGCGTTCCGATACGCAACCTGTTCGCGGTTCAGGCCGCGGGCCTCGTGTTCTTCACGGTGTCGATCCCGGTGACTGTGGTGCTGGCACAGCACACGCTCCACGCGGGGGCAGGCGGGTACGGCGTGCTCCTATCCGGATGGGGTGGCGGGGCGGTTGCGGGTAGCGTGGTGTTCGCCCGCTGGCGCGGAAGGCCGATGCGAGCCCTGATTGTCGTGAGCGCTGGGGCGGTTGGGGTCGGATACCTGGTGATGGCCACCGCGCCCACGTTGGCGGTTGCGATCGTCGGGTCGGCCTTTGGCGGGGTCGGGAATGGGCTGGAGCTGACCGCCGCGCGCACCGCACTTCAGGAGGTGGCCGAACGGCGCTGGATGGGGATGATGATGAGCCTGTCCGAGTCCCTCAACCAGGCGGTACCGGGAGCCGGGATCCTGCTCGGCGGAGCGATCACGGCGCTTTCCTCGCCGCGCACCGCGCTCGCCGTCGCGGGCGTCGGCGCGCTCGCGATCATGCCTCTGGCGGCGATCGCGCTCCGACCAGTCGCCCCGAAGGGGATGGGCCGCGGTCAGGTAGCGTAGCCCCGGCCAATGCGCCGCGCCTGCATCGATATCGGGTCGAACACGACGCGGCTCCTCGTCGCGGACTGCCAGGCCGGAGCCCTGAACGAACTGCATCAGGAGCGCGTGTTCACCCGCGTCTCGCGCGGCCTGCACCCCGGCGGCGAGATCGGGCCGGCGAAGATCGAGGAGGTGGCGACGGTAGTCGCCGCCCAGCTGCGGACAGCCCGGGAGCTCGGAGCCCAGGACGTGCAAGCCGTTGCGACTGCGGCCATTCGCCGGGCCATGAACGGGGCACAGCTGGCGGATGCGGTGAGGGTGGCCTGCGGCCTGGAGGTGAGGATCCTCACAAGCGAGCAGGAGGCCCGGCTCGCGTTCGTCGGCGCGTCGCGGACACTCGAGCCGGCGCCGACGGGCGTCATCGGCGTCGTCGATGTGGGCGGCGGATCGTCAGAGCTCGTCGTCGGGCGAGCACCGGACGCGGTCACCTGGAGCACCTCGTTCGCCGTCGGATCGGGTGACCTGGCCGATGAGTTTCTGCGCTCCGACCCCCCCTCAGCGGATGAGCTCGGACTCGCCCGCGAGCGGGTCTCGTTGGTACTCGACGGAATCATGCCTCCGCGCCCCCAGGCCGCCGTCGCCGTGGGCGGGAGCGCCGCGTCGCTCCGGCGCCTCGCCGGTGATCGGCTTGACGACGGCGTCTTCGAGCGCACGCTCGAGCTGCTTGCAAGCGCGCGCTCGGCTGCGATCGCGGCGCGATTCGCGCTCGACTCCGAACGCGTTCGGCTGCTCCCCGCCGGCCTCCTGATCCTCCAGGCGGCCTCGGAGCTGTTCGGCGAGTCGCTCCAGATCGGGTGCGGGGGTATTCGCGAGGGGCTTCTGTTGGAGGCCGAGGCGTGAGCGAGCCGCCGCTCGTCCCCGGCGACGCGATCGAGGAGATGCGCATCCGCGTTCCCACACGCGGGAACCGCCGGCTCGAGCGCCTGCTCGCGGCCGTCAACCAGGACGAACAGATCAAAGCGTGGTGGCTGGTGTCCGCAGTGAACTCGACCCGGAGGCTCGGCATGTCGGACCACTCCTGGGTCCACATCCAGATCGTGCTGAACATCGCGCTGCGGCTCGCCCGGCTCTTGTTCAGGCGCGGCGTGACCCCAAGCGTGGTCGCGGACTACGGGCTCTCCGAGCACGACGCCGAGGTCGTGATCGCGGCCGGCTGCCTGCTGCATTGCATCGGGATGTCGATCCATCGCGACGACCACGAGCGCTTCAGCCTGTTCCTGACGGCGGACAAGCTCGGCGAGTCTGCTGGACGGCGTCTACGAGGAGCCGGAGCGCACGATCATCGCCTCAGAGGCGATGCACGCGATCATCGGCCACCGCCGCAAGGGCGCGCCGTTCACGATTGAGGCGGGGATCGTTCGGGTCGCCGACGCGCTCGACATGGCGCGCGGTCGCTCGCGGGTACCGTTCGAGTCGGGCCACCAGAACATCCACTCGCTCTCTGCATACGCGATCGAGGAGGTGAAGATCACCCCCGGCCGCGATCGCGCGGTGCGGGTGGAGATCGCGATGTCAAACAGCGCCGGGATCTTCCAGGTCGACGAGCTGCTGGCGACCAAGCTCCGGGGCTCCGGGCTCGAGCAGCACATCGAGGTGATCGCCCGGATCGATGCCGAGCACGAGCAGCGGCTGCTGCCCGTCTTCAGGCTCTAGCCCTGCGGCCCAGAGCGCTACGCGGTCAGCCCTGCTTCTGGTGGCGGACGTGGTCCGGGGTGATCAGGAACTTGATCCGCTGCTCGCCCGGCTGGCGGTACGGGTACTCGTCCTGGTCGATGAACTTCTTCGACAGGCGGTTGATGTGCTCGTCGGCGCCTTCGGTGGTCGCCTCCGCCTTGCCGCGGATCTCGACGTAGTTATAGGGGTTACCCGATTCCTGGATCAGCACGGTCGCGCGGGGATCGCGCTGCAGGTTGGCGGGCCACCTGCGGCCGATCGCGCTGTTGATCGCCACGCTGCCGTTCTCCGCGTCGACCCACACCACGGTGTCCAGGATCGAGCCGTCTTCGTTGAGGGTCGAGACGACGGCGTAGTTGGGCTTCTCGAGGAGGTCGCGGACCTCGGGATCGTTGATTGTTGCCATGGTGCTCATATACCCCCACCGGCGTGGCGTTATTCTCCGCGCCGCGATGTCCGCCTCACCCCCCATCCCGGAGCCCGGCACCCTCGGCTTCAGGGTCGTCAAGGGCATGATCGGGCTCAACACCTGGATCTACCGCCGCACCGGTGGACGGCTTGGAAGCAAGTTCAGCGGCGCGCCGGTGCTGCTGCTCGACCATGTCGGCCGCAAGTCGGGCAAGGCCCGGACCACGCCGCTGCTGTACCTCGAGGACGGCGGCGACCTCGTGGTCGTCGGGTCCCGCGGAGGCTCGGAGGCGATGCCCGCCTGGTTTTTCAACCTGATAGCCAACCCCAAGACGAGCGTGCAGGTCGGCTCCGAAAAGCGCTCCGTCGTCGCCCGGCAGGCGTCGCCGGAGGAGAAGGCGCAGCTGTGGCCGAGGCTCGTGGAGATGTTCCCCGACTACGCCGTCTACCAGGAGCGGACCGACCGCGAGATCCCGGTCGTCATCCTGAGTCCGGCTTAGGGGGCGCAGCCCGCGTGGGCTACGCCCGCTACCAGTGCACCCCGCGCATCAGATGCGCCAGGGCCACCTGCTCGGTCGAAGCATGCTCTGTCGGGTCCTGCTGGCCTTTCGCCGCCGCCGAGTCCGGGAACACCTTGTACGCGGTCGAGAGGATCTGGTCGACGGCCTTCGGGAACAGCGAGTAGGCGACCTCGCCGAAGGTACCCAGCCGCGTCCCGACGTGCTTCGGCTTGGCGCGGATCGCCTCGCAGATGAGATCGGCGGCTTCGTCCGGGGAGATCGTCGGGAAGCTGTCGTAGATCTTCGTCGGCGCGATCATCGGCGTGCGAACCAGCGGCATGTGGATCGTGGTGAAGTGGACGTTGTCGCCGATCGTCTCTGAGCCCACGACCCTGGTCCAGGCGTCCAGAGCGGCCTTCGACGCGACGTAGGCCGAAAAGCGCGGCGGGCTCGTCTGCACGCCGATCGAGGAGACGTTGATCACGTGGCCCGACTTGCGCTCGCGCATGTGCGGGAGCAGGCCCATCGTGAGCTTGATCGAGCCCAGGTAGTTGATCTTGACCGTGCGCTCGAAGTCGTGGAAGCGGTCGTAGCACAGCGCGATCGAACGGCGGATCGACCGTCCGGCGTTGTTGACCAGCACGTCGACGGCCGGGTGGTCGGCGAGCACCCGGTTGATTAGGTCATCAATCGAGTCGGCGTCAGACAGGTCCCCGGTGTAGTAGTAGGCGGTGCCGCCCAGGTCCTCGATCTCCTGCTTGGCCTGCTCGAGCTTGTCGGCCGAGCGCGCGACGAGAATGGGGATGCCGCCTGCCTTGGCGATCTTGAAAGCCGCGGCTTTGCCGATTCCACTGGAAGCGCCGGTGATCAAAACCGTCTTTCCGTTGACCGCGCCCTCGAAGCTCCGGTCCTTGAACAGGTCCGGGTCGAGGTTGCGCTCCCAGTAGTCCCACAGCGTGTTGGCGTAGCTGTCAAGCGGCGGGACTGAGATCCCGGTTCCCTCCAGCGCGCGCTCCGCATCCCGGGTGTCGAACTCGGCGGTGAGTCCGACGTACGGAAGCACCTCCTCCGGGATCCCGAAGTCGGCCAGGATCGCTTTGCGCACGCCGCGCGCTGCGGGCAGCTGCATCAGCATCGAGAACGTGCCCTTGGGGAGCGCCTGAAGAATCCGGGTGTCGACCCTGACGGTCAGCTGCGGTGCGTGTGCCGCGCGTGCGAACGCGTTGATCACGTCCCCCGAGCGCTGGCGCTTGGGATTGCAGAGGTGGAACGCCTGGCCATCCAGCCCGGGTTGATGGGCGATGTGGTCCAGCGCTGCGGCGACATAGTCGACCGGCACGATGTTCGTGTAGCCGAACTCCGGTCCGGCCAGCGGGAACCACCCCGGGAGGTAGTGGCGGGCGAGCTTGATCGCGGTGAAGAAGTAGTACGGCCCGTCGATCTTGTCCATCTCGCCGGTCTGCGAATTCCCGACGACGATTGCTGGCCGGTACACACGCCAGGGAACCTTCGTCTGGTCCCGGGCAATCTTCTCGGACTCGAACTTGGTGCGGTGATAGGGGCTCTCGAGCTTCTGGCCCTCGTCGAACATGTCCTCCCGGAACAGGCCTTTGAACTGGCCCGCGGCGGCGACGGAAGAGACGTGATGGAAGCACCCGGCGGTGATCACGTTTGCGAGCTCGACCGCGTGGCGCGTGCCCTCGACGTTCGCGATCCTGTTCCGTTCCTCGTCCGCGGTCATGTCGTAGATCGCCGCGAGATGGAAGAAGTGATCGACCTTGCCCTCGAACCCGCTGGGGTCCACCCCCAGATGCGGCTCGGCGAGATCGCCCACCACCGGCTTGACGCGATCGCGCGCCTCCTCGCCCCACCGCTCGATCAGGGCCTCGAGCTTGTCGGTCGAGCCCTGCCGCACGAGCACGTAGATGTCGCCCTCGCGGGACAACAAGCGCTCGACCAGATGCCGGCCGATGAAGCCTGTTGCGCCGGTTACGAAATAGGCCATCGCGGGCGCGACGCTACCAGCCGCCGCGCCAGTCGGCGCTCGCGGCGCGGCGCTTCTTCGCGTCCATGCGGGCGTGCTTGCGCTTGTCGAGACGCCACTGGATCAACGCGAGAATTGTGATCAGCACCGGGAAGAAGGCGATCGTGAGGAACATCGCGTTGGTGACCGACTTGTCGTCGGTCTCGCCGAACCAGCCCTGCCCGGAGTTGGCAAGCGCCGTCGGCGCCGCGATCAGCAGGATCACCGTAAAGGCCGTGAACGCCGCGATTAGGTTGGCGCGCCGCATCGGCCGAAAGCGTACCTCAAGCCGCGACCCGCTCGGCTTTCCTGACGGAGGCCAAAGCTTCCAGCAGGACCGGGTTGTACACGTCCGGGCGGGTCGTGATCTCCAGGTGGCTGATCGGTGCGTCGAAGATCTGCGCGCTCGAGCGCGTCCGCAAGCTCGCGCTGCTTGCGTGGGGGAACCGCGTCATCGTTCGAGGTCAGGACCACGGCGGTCGGCATCGGGAGGGATCCGAGCCAGGGACGAGAGTCGAACCGGCCGAGCTCGCGGCCCGCCTCGGCTATGGCCTGCGCCGAATGCCTCGTCAACTCCGCCAGCAGCCACGCCGTCTGCTCTGACTCGGGGAGGCCCACGCGCCGAAGCCCCAGCGCCAGGTACGCACCGGGGCGACGGACAGCGTCAGGCCGAACATGCCCATGAGCCGCCAGTAGCGCCGCGTCTGCGGATCCTGCCAGTGCTGCGCGGTGCCGCTGAGCACGAGGCCGGCGACTACGTCGGGATGGTCGCGCGCCACCAGTTGGCCGATGGCGCCGCCCATCGAGTATCCGACGACGATCGCCGGCGCCACCCCGAGCTCGCGCAGCGCCGCCGCCGCGTCCCCCGCGCAGTCGGCGAGCCGGAAAGGCTCGCGTCGGGCGCATTCCGCGGCCGTGCCCACGGTGATCGATCGCCAGCACGCGGTAGCCGGCCCGCTGGAGGTCGTTGTAGGCGGCCCACCAGTTGAGATCGGCGCTCGCGATCCATCCGTGCAGCAGCATCACGACCGGTCCGTCGCCGCCGGTGTCGCGCAGGAACAGCTCGCCGCGGCCCGGGGCGACCAGCGTCCGCGCCGGCGGGAGGTCGATGGGGGGCTCCGGGTGGCCAAGGGCGGCGCTTGCACCACGGGGACCCTACCTACCATGGACAGCGATGGCAGTCGTTATCGCCTCAGACCTCGGCAAGGACATTGCCGGCGAGCCGCTCTTCCGCGGCGTCTCGTTCACGCTCGAGCGGCGTGATCGGATGACGCTGTCCGGGCGCAACGGCGCGGGAAGACGACGCTGCTGCGGATGCTCGCCGGCCAGGCCTCGATCGACGTGGGCGAGCTGGTGCTGGCCAAGGACGTCAAGGTCGCGCTGCACGACCAGCGACCCCCGCGCGAGCGGGGAATCACGCTGCGCGACTACGTGCTCTCCGGGGCTCACGGAGCTGGTCGCGATCGAGCAGCGGCTTTCGGCGCTCGAGCACGAGATGGCGGCCGGGTCCCACGACGACGGGACGCTGCGCCGATACGCCGACGCCCAGGCTCGGCTCGAGCACGCCGGCGGCTATGCCTGGCGCGATCGGGCCTTGCAGACGCTGCGCGGGCTCGGTTTCCGCGACGCCGCGGAGCTCGAGCGCTCGCTTGGGACCTTTTCCGGCGGCGAGCTGACGCGGGCGTCGCTGGCGCGGGCGCTGACCGGCGATCCCGATCTGCTGCTGCTCGACGAGCCGACCAACCACCTCGATGTCGCTTCGCTCGAGTGGCTCGAGCAGACGCTCCAGGCGCTCGATGCGGCGATCGTGCTGGTGGCGCACGACCGCTGGTTCCTGGAGGCGGTCGGCACATCGGTGCTGGAGCTCGCAGGCGGACGGGGCCGGTTCTTTCCCGGGCGCTGGCACGTGTGGCGCAAGGAGAAGGCCGCTCGGGAGCTGGCCCTCGGTCGCGCGATCGAGCGCCAGCAGGCGGAGATCGCGCGCCTGGAGCGATTCGTCGACCGGTTTCGGGCTGGGACGCGGGCACGGCAGGCGCAGTCACGTGTGAAGCAGTTGGCGAAGATCGAGCGACTCGCCGCGGATCCGGCCGACGGCCGCACGCTCCAGTTCGCCTTCAAGCCGCCCGAGCGGTCGGGACGCGTGGTGTTCGAGCTCGAGAACGGGTGGATCGAGGCCGGCGACAAGCTGCTGCTGGGCGATGCCTCGATGTGGATCGAACGGGGTGAACACGTCTCACTGGTGGGGCCGAACGGCGCCGGCAAGACGACGCTGATCGAGACGCTGGCGCGGCGCCGTGAGCTATCGGACGGGAAGCTCCGGACCGGGCACAACGTGAAGCTCGGGTTTCTGTCTCAGCACGGTGACGAGCTCTCGGCAGGGACTGCACGGACTGTTCTCGAGGCCATACAGCGCGCCACGGGCCTCACCCCGGGGAAGGCACGTGCGCTGCTCGGCCAGTTCCTGTTCTCCGGCGAAGACGCGGACAAGCCGCTCGAGGAGCTCTCGGGCGGCGAGCGACGGCGCCTTTCGCTGGCGATTCTCGTCAGCTCGGGAGCGAACGTGCTGGTCCTCGACGAGCCGACCAACCACCTCGACCTCGAGAGCCGGGAGGCGCTCGAGCAGGCGCTTGATCGAATTTCATGGGCTCGATCCTGCTCGTTTCACACGATCGGGCCCTCCTGGACGCCGTCGGTACGCGCACGGTGGCGGTCGAGGACGGGACGCTTCGCAGCTATGTGGGGGGCTGGGCCGAATATGTCCGGGCTCGGGACGCTACGGAGCGGCGCGCCTTCCCGATAATCGAGCCACACGCCTGCTGGGCGGACCTGAACGCGGGCGAGCTGGGGTTCAGGCCGCCGCCCGGTCCCCCGATCCGGACGCCTACGCCGCCTCCCGGCATGCTCGAGACATGTGGGTCGGGGAAGTTCGACACGCCGCGGGACCGCATGCACTCGGCGAACTTCAGCGCCTTCTGGCGGACCGCGTTGATGCCTCCGGGCGGTGGGTGACCGCCGCGCGGAAGCTTCGATTGGCAGGCCTGCATCGCGGCCTGGAAGGCGGGACCGTTGACCGACACGCCGTTGACTTTGGTGCTGGCGCCGGAGCCGCTGCGAGCCGAGTCCTGGATCTGAAGTCCGCCGCCGCCGGTGCTGGAGGGATCCGGGAAGTTAGGGACCCCGTGGGCGCGGATGCAATTGGCGAATGCCACTCCGCTTGACTGCTTGGAGGGGCTGGAGGCGCTGCTGGACGCGGAGGAGCCGCACCCCGCGAGCGCCAGTCCTGCGGCGACTGTCGTGATGATGGCGTAGCGATGCATGCCCATAGTGGTACGCGAACGGCGGTTACAGGGCGGGAACAGGCGCCGTAACCGCACGGTAACCGCGCGCCCGCGATGCTCACCCGGCACACTGTGGAGACAGAGGCGAATGCGAGTGCTGGTTGTTGAGGATCACCGGGAGCTTGCCGAGACCGTGGCGACCGGCCTTCGGCGTGAGGGAATCGCGGTCGACACGGTCTTCGACGGGGACTCGGCGCTCCGGCGCACCGCGGTCAACAGCTACGACGTGATCGTGCTTGATCGTGACCTTCCGGGGGTTCACGGCGATGAGATCTGCGCACGGCTCGCCGAGCAGGGCGGGAGGCCACGCGTCTTGATGCTCACCGCTTCCGGAACGATCGAGGACCGGGTGGCCGGGCTGAGGCTCGGCGCCGACGACTATCTGCCGAAGCCGTTCGCGTTCGCCGAGTTGGTTGCTCGCATCCGGGCGCTTGGAAGACGCTCGCAGCCCGCGCTGCCGCCGGTGATGCGCAGCGGTGACCTACGGCTCGATCCCGCGCGGCGGATCGCCGACCGGGGCGGCCGGCCGCTTCAGCTCAGCGTCAAGGAGTTCGCCGTCCTCGAGCTGTTGCTCACCGCCGGCGGCGCGCCCCTGTCGGCGGAGGAGCTGCTCCATCGCGCTTGGGACGAGGCTGCCGACCCGTTCTCCAACGTGGTCAAGGTGACAATCAGCAGGCTCCGGCGAAAGCTCGGCGAGCCGCAGATGATCGAGACGGTGCCAGGTGCGGGTTACAAGATCTAGATCCATACGCTCTCGTCGCCACGGGGCGCTTTCGCGTCGCCACCGGGCGGCACGCTGGCGGCCGCGCTGGACGCTGCGGCTGCGCCTGACGATGCTCTACGGAGGCTTGTTCCTGCTTGCGGGGGTGGTTCTCCTGGGGATCACGTACGCGCTGGTCGCCCACGGCATCGGCGATGTCTCGCAGACCCGGCAGTTCGTCGTCTCGAGCAAGGGAGCGGCGAAGCTTCGGATTCCGCCGCCGTCCTTCCAGTCGGGAACCGTCGTCAAGCCCGGAACCCATGTGTTCCTGGACCGCACGACCCCGAACGGGCTCGCGGTCCAGATCCAGGATTACACGGGCAAGGTCAACGCGACCTTCAGCAAGGCGTCCGCCAAGCAGGTGCGGCAGATCACCGCCAAGGCAAGAAAGGCGCTCCAGGTCCAGCGGTCGGCGGAGCTCGACTCGCTGCTGACAAAATCGGGGATTGCCCTGGGGATCATGGCGGTCCTCTCGATCGGGCTCGGGTGGCTGATCGCGGGCCGGGCATTGCGCCCGGTCCGGACGATGAGTGCGCGCGCCCGGGGCATCTCCGAGCGCAATCTCCACGAGCGGCTCGCGCTCAACGGCCCCGACGACGAGCTCAAGGAGCTGGGGGACACATTCGACGAGCTGCTCGGACGGCTCGAGACGGCGTTCGAGTCCCAGCGCCGGTTCGTATCCAACGCCTCGCACGAGCTGCGGACGCCGATCACGCTCGAGCGGACGCTGGTCGAGGTGGCGCTCGCGGACCCCGACGCCTCGATCGAGTCGTTCAGAGACACGTGCCAGCGGGTACTCGCAGCGGGAGAGCAGCAAGAGCGGTTGATCGAGGCCCTGCTCACGCTCGCGCGGAGCCAGCGCGGGCTCGACTCGCGCGAGGACGTCGACCTGGGGGAGATCGCCGCAGAGCTGATCCAGGGAACCGAGTCGAACGGGATCGCGCTGGAGTGCTCATTCGCGGAAGCGGAGACGACCGGCGATCCGCGCCTGCTCGAGCGGCTGGTCGCGAACCTGCTCGAGAACGCGCTCAAGTACAACCGGGAAGGCGGCTGGGTCAGCGCCTGGACCGGGATGCGGGGCGGCCTGCCGACGATCGAGGTGCTCAACACGGGTCCGGTGATCCAGCCAGAGCGGGTCACCGAGCTGCTGGAGCCGTTCCGGCGCCTGAACGGAGACCGCGCCGTACCCTCGGAGCCGGTGGGCCAGCGTGGACTGGGTCTCGGACTGTCGATCGTGGAGGCGATCGCCGATGCGCACGGCGCTCGCCTCAGCGCAGTTCCGCGGAGCGAAGGCGGGCTGGCGGTGGAGGTCCGCTTCCCGGTGGCGATTGCCAACCCGCCGGTGGTGCCCGAACTCCGCGGCGCCCCGGTCTAACCTTTACCGCGATGGCCACGACGATCCGCAACATCGTGATCGTGCTCGCGATTGCTGCCCTGATCGTGCTGATCCCAGGCGGCGGTAGCGGCGGGACGTTCGCGCTCCAGGCGGTATCGCTCGTGTTCCTCGGCGTGCTCGGCTGGTTCGCGTACGTCTCCTACCGGGAGAACCGGATCGCCCTGTACTCGTTTGGGGATGGGCGGCGGGGGATCCTGTACGCCGCCGCCGGCGTGGTCGTGGTGACGCTCACCGCCACAAATCGATTGTTCGCGAGCACTACCGGCAAGCTCGCCTGGCTGCTGCTGCTGATCGGCGCCGCATACGCCGTGTTCGCGGTCATCTGGTCCGCGCGCAAGTACTGACGCAACCGCGCTCCCACGCGTAGGGAAACGGCGCTCGCGCACGAACGCTGACGCTGAGCCCTGGGTCCAGGAAAGGAGCAGCGTTGGAGCTGAACCGAAAGCTAGTCGTTGAGTTCATCGGGATGTTCATGTTTGTCTTCACGGTCGGGATGGTGACCGAGAAGGCGCCGATCGGCGCGGGCGTGCTCGCTCCGCTCGCGATCGGGTTCGTGCTGATGGTGATGGTGTTCGCTGGTGGCCACATCTCGGGCGGGCACTACAACCCGGCAGTCAGCACGGGTGTGTTGATCCGCGGCAAGATGACCCCGCCTGAGTGGGTCGCGTACGTGATCACGCAGCTGGTCGCGGCGGCGCTGTCAGGACTGCTCGTGCGGGCGATCGGCGGCCACGAGCCGCACGCCGCGGTCGCAAGCACCGGCAAGATGCTGGTCGTGGAGTTCCTGTTCACATTCGCGCTGGTCTACACGGTCCTCAATGTGGCGACGGCGCGGGGGACCGAGGGCAACTCGTTCTACGGCCTCGCGATCGGCGGAATCGTGATCGTCGGCGCGTTCGCCGTCGGCGGCGTCTCGGGTGCGGCGTTCAATCCCGCGATCGCGCTCGGCGCGAGCGTCACCGGCCTGTTCAAATGGGCCCACTACTGGATCTATCTGCTCGCGGATCTGGTCGGAGCCGTCGTGGCGGCCGGCGCGTTTCTGTTCGTCCAGCCCGAGGAGAAGATCACGGGAGACATCGAGGCGGCGGCGACACAGGGCTGACGAAGGGGGCGGCGCGCGTCCCCGTCCGGCCACGTGTGCTCACGCGACGTGGCCGACCGGGGTCGCTGCGCCGCCCGTCATGAGCTGGCCCGCCGCGCCTAGACTGCCCGCCCGTGACGAGGGAAAGCAAGGAGGTCGTTGCCGATTGGCTGATCGTCATCGGCGCCCTATTGCTGTTCGTCTCGCTGTTCCTGACCTGGAGCCATCAGTTCTCGCCGGCGTTCCTGCTCGAGTTCGGGACCTCCGATCTGCTCCGCGGCGTTCCGCACGACCCGACCGCCTGGCAGGTCTACTCGGCGGCCGACGTCCTGCTGGCCCTGCTGTGTGCGGGCCTCGTTGCGGCGGCGGTGGCGGGCACGCGATGGATCCGGATCGTGGTGGCGGGCGCGGCGGCCGTCGCACTCGGATTCGTGCTCCACGCGCTGTCCTCGCCGCCGACGAATGGGGCGAACATCTTCCGCGCCGCCTACAGCGTGCCGCACTACGCATCGCCGGGCGCCACGGCCGGCGTGGGGGAGACGCTCGCGATCATCGCGCTGGTGCTCGCGCTCGCGGGGCTGGCGGTGTCGTTCACCGCTGACTGAGCCGCCCTATCCTCGGAGGGGTGTCGATAACCCCTGCCGACAAGCGCCGAGAGCTGCCCGATTCGCCCGGCGTGTACCTGTTCCGCGACGGCCGCGGAAAGGTGATCTACGTGGGCAAGGCCAAGTCGATCCGCAAGCGCGTTGCGTCCCATTTCTCCAACCCTTCGACGCGCGGCGGGCAAGGGCTCGTCGATCTGATCGACCACATCGAGGCACTGGTGGTGCACACGGAAGCCGAGGCGCTGCTGGCCGAGCAGAACTTCATCAAGCAGTACAAGCCGCGGTTCAACATCCGTCTGCGGGACGACAAGTCCTACCCCTACATCGCGATCTCGCTGGACGAGGATTTCCCGCGCGTCTATTTCACGCGGGAGCGGCATCGCCGCGACCGCGCGTACTTCGGGCCGTACTCGAACGCCAAGCGGGTGCGGGCCACGCTCGAGGTGCTCGGCAAGGTGTTCATGTTCCGCTCCTGCGAGGGACGGGAGCCGGGCCGTCGCAGCGGCTCGCCGTGTCTCGACTACTACATCAAGCGGTGCGAGGCGCCGTGCGTGGGATACGTCTCCAAAGCGGATTACCGCCGCGGGATCGACAGCGTGATCGCATTCTTGTCAGGCCGCTATCGGGAGATCGAACGCGCGCTCGAGCGTTCGATGCAAGAGGCCTCCGAGGCGCAGCGCTTCGAGGATGCGGCACGCGAGCGCAACCGCCTGCGTGCTGTGCGCTCGCTGCTCGAGCGACAGCGGGTGGCCAACGAGGCCACGGGCACCCTGGACGCGATCGCTGTCGCGGTCAGCGATGGCGAGGCGAATGCGCAGGTCTTCCAGGTGCGGGACGGCGTTCTCTCCGACCGTCAGAGCTTTTACCTCGATAACGAAGCGGGCGGCGATATCGCCGAAGTCACCGAGGCGTTCGTGCTGCAGTACTACGCGAACGCGATGGCGGTGCCGCCGCTCCTTGTCGTACAGCGCGAGCTCGGCTCTGCGCCCGCGCTGGGCGAGGCACTGGCCGAGCGCCGTGGGGGTCCCGTTGAGATCCGCGCTGCCGAACGTGGGGACAAACGGCGCATCCTCGACCTGGCGGAGCGCAACGCGCGGCTGGCGCTCGATCAGGAGAAGCTTCGATCCGAGCGCCGGCGACAACAGCGCGTGGAGGCGCTCGACGGGCTCCAGCACGCGCTCGGGCTCGACACGATCCCGCTTCGCATCGAGTGTTTTGACATCTCGACGCTGATGGGGACCAACACGGTCGCCTCGATGGTGGTGTTCGAAGGAGGTGCGCCCAAGAAGTCGGATTACCGGCGATTCAAGGTGCACGGCGAGGGCGGGGCTAACGGCGGGGCGGCCGTGGGGGTCCCCGACGACTTCGCCGCCATGGAGGAGGTGCTCTCGCGGCGATTCGTGCGCTGGGAGCGCCAGCGCGACGTGTCCCCCCACGACAAGGACTACGACCCTTCGTTCGCGACCCTCCCGAATCTCGTCGTGATCGACGGTGGTAAGGGTCAGCTGTCGGCCGGGCTGCGCGCGTTGCAGGGCTTCACCGAGCGAGGCGTCGTCGTGGTGTCCTTGGCGAAGCGGATCGAAGAGGTGTTCATTCCCGATCAGCCCGCGCCGCTGCGCCTTGCGCATGACACGCCCGAGCTGCAGCTGTTACAGCGTGTCCGTGACGAGGCCCACAGGTTCGCGATCGCGCATCACCGAACGCGCCGTGACCGGGCGATGACCTCGTCGATCCTGGACGAGCTGCCCGGCGTCGGTCCGGCGCGCAAGCGTGCGCTGCTGGCGCACTTCGGATCTCCGGATGCGGTCGTGGCCGCGTCCAGGGAGGAGTTGGAGGCGGTCCCCGGGGTGCCGGGGAAGGTGGCCCGCGAGCTCTACAGGGAGCTACACCGAACCGGCGTGTGAGGTCTCGGAGCGCGGCGCTGCTTTGCGGCCAGCGTGGCGCGCGGCGATCTCCCGCTCGAGGCGATAGGGATATTTGTGGTCATATTGGCCGCTCATATCCATATGTAGGCTCGAGCGCCTGGATTTTCGATGCCTACTATCGCGTCAGCATCGCGGCGCTGGCCGCGGGCACCCCGACCGCGTACACGTTCCCGTAGCCCAGGGGCAGTAACCGTGCGATCCGCGGGGCGCCCTTCAGTCTGCCCGTGTCCGTGCGGTCGCCGTAGGTCTGCCCCGCGAGCGTGACCCCCCCGGTCGAGCCGACGCCGTGTGCCCGTAGCAGCTCGACCCTGGCGAAGCCTCCCGATCGCGGCACGCGGACGTATACGAGGCGGCCCGCGCGGCGGTCCAGATTGATCAGCACGACTCGCACGGTGCCATGCGGGCCACGGGTCGCCCAGGCCTTCACCGCGCCCGTTCCCCCGGTCACCGAGACAAGGCGCGAGCCGGGCGGCGCCGCCCGCGCGAACAGCTGGAGCCCGTAGTACTCGGGGTGAACGAAGGCCGTGAAGTGGTGACGTCGGTTGCCGAACGTGAACAGCTCGTAGGCGGCGCCCGGCAGCGTGTGGACGTTCACGCCGACGACGCCCGCACGCGCGAACTCGAACAGCGTGTCGAGGCCCCACAGCGCAGACGCGAACGTGTTGGACACCCCGCGCCTGCCACGGCACGAGACCGAGTTCATCTCATCGACCCGCAGCTGAGCGCCGTGCGCGTTCGCCACCCCTACGTATCGCGCCACCGGCGCCGCGAGGGCGGTTGTGGCCTCAGCGCTCAGCAGGTGGCCGATCGTCGGGTAGTCGGCGGCGCCTCGGTTCCCTTCGCACGAGCTGAGCGGATAACGGTGCACGGTGGCGAGCCTGACCCGGGCCTCCGCCGAAAGGAACTGACCCAGGTCGTTCATCCACGGCAACGTGGCGAGGGCAGGTCCGGCGATCGGCAGGGTCGGGAGCACGGCGCGCCAGCGGGAGAACTGGCCGATCAGCGACTGCAGGCCATAGCTCGGCGAACGGCCGAAGACGATCTGGCCGCCAGGCAGCGCGTACCAGGGATAGGCGTTGTACAGATCAGGCTCGTTGCCGATCTCGAGCGCCTCGATCTGGCGCCTGCCGATCCGGCGCAGGAATTGGCCGGCCTCCTCTGAGGCGATCTTGGGATCGTTCGCTTCCAGGTTCACCCCCAGGATCAGGCGCGCGCCCAGTGCCGCGGCCAGAGCGCGTGTGGTCCGCATCCATCCGTCGGTCAGGCCGTAGTTGACCGCCGGGGGAGGCTTGACGCCGGACGTCGGCCACCAGGTCGCGTCCGTGCTGTCGCCACCGATCCGGAGCACCGGAGCCTGTCTCGGCGCGAGGTTCCGGATCAGCTGGACGAGGACTCGGTTGATCGCCCTGGGGTTGCCTCCGGTGTAGGAGCGGAGCGCCCAGAACTCGATCGAGAGCCCCACGAACCCCGGTCTGATCGCAGGGCTGATCGGGGTCGTGCCGACGGAGACCGAAAGCGGTTGCGCCGAGTAGGCCTGGGCGCTCGACGCCGGGCCGCCGATCGCGCTCGCACCGAGCGTGGCCGGGCCGAGCGCCATCAGGGTGGCCACGCCAAGCGCCGGCAGACCCCTGATCCCGCGCCCCTTGATGCCCACGGCGGGATGGTCGCACAGGTTTCCGGCTGGCGCTCGTCCGCCGCTAACGTCAAGCTGTGGAAGATGGAGCCATCGCAGGCAGCCGAACGTGAGTCAGAGCAGGCCGTATCCGCTCTCACAGACCTGGTGATCATCACCGGGTTTTCGGGTGCCGGAAAGTCAACCGCGATGGCCGCGTTCGAGGACGAAGGCTACTTCTGCGTCGACAACCTGCCCTCGGAGATGATCCAGTCGCTCGTGGAGCTGTTCAAGCACGAGGGGTCGAAGGTCGCGCGGGCAGCGGTCGTCTCCGATGTTCGCGGCGGGAGCTACTTCGCCGGACTCGACGCGATGCTGGACGACCTACGGGCGAGCGGGGTCACCCACCGGGTTCTGTTCCTCGAGGCCGACGAGCAGGCGCTCCTGACGCGGTACAAGGAGACGCGCCGGCGCCATCCGCTGACGCCCAGCGGCAGCGTCGCGGAGGGAATCGCGCGGGAGCGCGTGCTGCTCGTGCCGTTGCGAGCGCGAGCCGACGTGGTGATCGACACGACCGGTCTCACGGCCGCGATGCTCAGACGGAAGCTGGCCGACGACATGCTGCCTACGCATCGTGGCCGGCTGGCGATCACGTTCGAGAGCTTCGGGTTCAAATACGGGCCGGTCCGGGACGCCGATCTGATGCTCGACGTCCGGTTCCTGCCCAACCCGCACTACGAGGAGGACCTCCGGCCCCTGACCGGGAGCGATCCCGTGATCAGGGACTTCATCAATCGCGATGGCGCGCTCGATCAGTTCTACGAGCATCTCTTCGGGATGCTCGACTACCTGCTGCCGCAATACCTGGCCGAGGGCAAGGCACACCTGGTGGTTGCGATCGGCTGCACCGGCGGCCGGCACCGCTCGGTCACGATCGCGCTCGACCTCGCTGCCCGGTACGGGTCGTCCGAGGAGTACCTGATCGAGATCGTGCATCGCGACGTCGAACGCCCGGTGTGAGGGGATGATCGATCACATCGGCTTCGAAGTGGCCGATCTGACCCGCTCGACACGTTTCTACGACGCCGTGTTCTTTGCGCTGGGCGCCCGGCGGCTGCTCGAGTCCGAGCACGCCGTCGCGTACGGCACCGATTTCCCGCTGGTCTGGGTCGTCGTGCGGGGCCGCGCACCCGCGCCGGGCTACGGCCATGTCGCGCTGCACGCCAACGGAAAGGCGGCGGTCGATGCCGCCCACCGAGCGGGGGTCGCAAACGGGGGGACCGACGACGGCGCTCCCGGCCCGCGGCCCCAGTACGGGAAGGGCTGTTACGCCGCCTACCTGTGCGATCCGGACGGGCTGCGCGTGGAGGTCGTGAGCCGCCGCTGAGCGCCGCCCGGCCGAGCCGCTGAGCGCCGCCCGGCCGAGCTTTAGGTAGCCTTCAAACCGCCGACGGGGGTCTCGAAGACCGGTCGGCGTTTCTTTTGCCGCATACGGAAGGAGACTCATTCGCATGTCGGTACGGGTCGGGATCAACGGCTTCGGACGGATCGGCCGCAACGTGTTTCGCGCCGCCTACGAGCGCGGGGCGGAGATCGAGTGGCTGGCGGTCAACGACCTCGTCGATCCCAAGACGATCGCCCATCTGCTGCGATACGACTCGAACTACGGACCGTTCCCAGGGAAGGTCGAGGCCACGGACACGGGCCTGCGAGTCGATGGCAACGAGATCCGCGTGCTGGCCGAGCGGGACCCGGGTTCGCTGCCGTGGGGCGACCTCGGCGCAGAGGTGGTGATCGAGTCGACGGGACTCTTCACCGACCGCGAGAATGCCGCCAAGCACCTCGATGCGGGCGCGAGGAAGGTCGTCATCTCCGCTCCTGCGACCGATCCCGACGTGACCGTGGCGCTCGGGGTCAACTTCGATCAGGCCTACGACCGCGAGCAGCACCACGTGATCTCGAACGCATCGTGCACGACCAACTGCCTCGCGCCGGTGGCGAAGGTCATCCACGAGGCGGTCGGCGTCAAGCACGGGCTGATGACCACGATCCACGCCTACACGGCCGACCAGCGCCTGCAGGACATGCCCCACGGGGATCTGCGTCGCGCTCGGGCGGCGGCCGTCAACCTGATTCCTGCTTCGACTGGCGCAGCGAAGGCGATCGGGCTCGTGATCCCGGAGCTGAACGGCAAGCTGCACGGGATGGCGATTCGAGCGCCCGTCCCCACCGGAAGCGTCGTCGACCTGACGGTGGAGGCCGGGCGGGAGACGACCGTCGATGAGATCAACGGCGCGCTGAAAGAGGCCGCGGGGAGCGGGCCGCTTCAGGGACTGCTCGAGTACACCGAGGACCCGATCGTCTCGACCGACATCATCAAAAACCCCGCCTCATCGATCCTCGACTCGCAGCTGACGGCGGTGATGGATGGCACGATGGTGAAGGTGATCTCGTGGTACGACAACGAGTGGGGCTACTCGAACCGGATCGTCGACCTCGTGCAGAGGATTCTCTAAAGCGACCGGACGTCGCGGTGAGAACGCTACGGGACCTCGGCGACATCCGCGGAAAGCGCGTGCTTGTGCGGGTCGACTTCAACGTCCCGCTCGAGGGGCGGACCGTCGCCGACGACACCCGGATCCGCGCCGCGCTGCCGACCCTGGAGCAGCTCCGGGATCGGGGCGGCAGGCTGGTGCTCGTCTCCCATCTCGGCCGGCCGAAGGATCGCGAGCCGGAGCTGTCGATGCGTCCCGTCGCAGACCGGCTTGCGGAGCTGAGCGGCGCCGACGTCACGTTCACGGGCGGGGTCGTTGGCGACGAGGTGCGCGCGTTTGCGGACAACTTGTCCGAAGGCCAGATGCTCGTGTTGGAGAACGTCCGCTTCGAGCCGGGCGAGACACAGAATGACCGTCAGCTGGCGGCCGGTCTGGCTGAGCTCGCCGATGTGTACGTGGACGACGCCTTCGGCGCCGCTCACCGGGCCCACAGCTCGACCGACGGAGTCGCGCGCCTGGTCTCCGAACGAGCCGCCGGGCTGCTTTTGGAGCGCGAGGTGAGCGTCCTGTCCGGTCTCCTCGAGGATCCCGAGCGCCCGCTGGTGGCCGTGCTCGGTGGAGCGAAGGTGTCCGACAAGCTCGGGGCGATCGAGCGCTTCCTGGAGGTCGCGGACACGATTCTGATCGGCGGTGCGATGTGCTTTCCGTTCCTGGCAGCGCAGGGCCACAGCATCGGATCGTCGCTGTGCGAGGACGCCGACGTGGAGCTGTCGGGGAAACTGATGGCAGCGGCGGGGGGCTCCAGGGCGAGCCTCGAGCTGCCGGTGGACCTGGTGATCGCGGATCGCTTCGCTGCCGAGGCCAAGATGCAGGAGCTCGACGGGGTCGAGGTGCCGGATGGGTGGATGGGACTCGACATCGGACCCCGTACCTCCGAGCGCTACATGGAGCTGATCGCGGCCGCCGGCACCGTGTTCTGGAACGGTCCGATGGGCGCGTTCGAGCTCGAGCCATTCGCCGCCGGCACCAGGGCGATCGGTGAGGCGGTCGCGAACGCCTCCGGGACGACGGTCGTGGGCGGTGGAGACTCGGCAGCCGCGCTACAGCGCTTCGGGCTGGCCGACCGCGTCACGCACCTCTCGACGGGCGGAGGCGCGGCGCTCGAGCTGATCGAGGGCAGGAAGCTTCCCGGGGTAGAGGCACTGGCATGAGAACTCCTCTGATCGCCGCCAATTGGAAGATGCACAAGACGGTTGCCCAGGCGGAGGAGTTCATCGCGGCGCTGCTTCCGCGGGTCTCGACCGCCGAGGGAGTCGACGTGGCCGTGTGCGCTCCCTACCTGGCTCTCGCGGCGGTCGTCGACTCCACGCGCGGGTCCCGGGTCGCCGTGTACGCGCAGAACATGCATCAGGAGCCCGAGGGCGCGTACACCGGCGAGGTCTCGGCGCCGATGCTCGTCGAGGCGGGGGTCCAGGGTGTCGTCCTCGGCCATTCCGAGCGGCGCGAGTATTTCGCGGAGACCGACAAGGCTCTGCAGCTGAAGGTCCCGGCGGCGCTCGAGGCGGGGCTGCTTCCGATCCTGTGCGTAGGGGAGACCGAGGAGGAGCGTGAGCGCGGCGACACGGAGCGCAAGCTTCGACACCAGGTTCAGGAGGATCTGCAGCGCCTGGAAGCCGAGCAGCTAGGGCAGGTGGTGATCGCGTACGAGCCGATCTGGGCGATCGGGACCGGCAAGGTCGCGACCCCGGACCAGGCACAGGAGGCGATCGCGTTCGTCCGAGCGCTGGTCGCCGATCGCTCGCGGGAGCAGGCGGAGCTCACGCGGATCTTGTACGGAGGAAGCGTCAAGCCGGACAACGCCGCCGAGCTGCTTGCGCTCCCCGACGTGGATGGGGCGCTGGTCGGCGGAGCGAGCCTCGATCCGGAGTCGCTGGCCGCGATCGTCGCCTCGGCCTGATGGCGCAGCTCGCCGACGGCCCCACCGGCCTGCCCGCGGATTCAGCCGCGCTGATCGTCCTCGATGGCTGGGGGCTGGCGCCGCCGGGACCCGGCAACGCGGTATCGCTGGCGGATACGCCGGTGTTCGATGAGCTCTGGTCGCGGTACCCACGCACCACGCTGGCCACCTCCGGTCGCGCGGTCGGCCTGCCCGAGGGACAGATGGGCAACTCCGAGGTCGGGCACCTGAACCTTGGAGCGGGAGCGGTCGTGATGCAGGATCTGATGCGAATCGACCTGGCGGTGGAAGGTGGCGCGCTGGGCGAGAACGATGTGTTGCGTGAGGCGCTGGCGGGCTCGGAGCGCGTGCATCTGATCGGGCTTGTTTCACGCGGTGGCGTGCACTCCAGCCTCGGGCACCTCGAGGCGCTGATCCGGCTCGGCGCCTCGCTCGGAGTCCCGGATCTGATCCTGCACGCATTCACTGACGGTCGCGACACGCTGCCGACATCCGGCGCCGGGTACCTGGCGGAGATCGAGGGGGTCATGGGTGAGGCCGGCGCCGGGCGGATCGGCTCGGTGGTCGGGCGCTATTACGCGATGGATCGCGACCGCCGCTGGGACCGGGTCCAGCTCGCCTATGACCTGCTCGTGCACGGTAGGGCCGAGCACCGGGCCCCCTCCGGCGAGGCCGCGGCTCGGGAGGCCTATGAGCGCGAGCAGACCGACGAGTTCATCAAGCCGGTGCTCGTGGGTGACTCCGACGCGGTGGTCAGGCCGTCGGACAGCGTGATCGCGTTCAACTTCCGTCCCGACCGGATGCGCGAGATCACCCGCGCGCTCGCCGAGCCGGGCTTCGAGGAGATCGATCGACGAGGGGCGCCCGTGGTGGAGCGTTACGTGACCATGACCGAGTACGAGGAAGGGTGGCCGTACCCCATCGCCTTCCCCCCAAAGCGGCCGGCGACGACGCTGCCGGCGGTGCTCGCCGCTCGCGGTGTGCGACAGCTGCACGTGGCCGAGACCGAAAAGTATCCGCACGTGACGTACTTCTTCGGGGGCGGGGAGGAGGAGCCGCAGTCCGGCGAGCGGCGAGAGCTCGTCCCATCTCCTCGCGACGTGCCCACGTACGACCACAAGCCGCAGATGAGCGCCCCCGAGGCCGCGGAAGCATTCGTCGACGGCTGGGGGTCCGACTCCCCGACGTTCGGGATCATAAATTTCGCCAACGCCGACATGGTGGGGCACACCGGCGTGATCGGGGCGGCCGTGAAGGCGGTCGAGACCGTCGATCGGTGCCTCGGGGAGGTGGTGGCCGCGGTTCACGCGTCAGGTGGGGCGTGCCTGATCACCGCCGACCACGGGAACGCCGACAACATGCTGGAGCCCGATGGCAGCCCGAACACGGCGCACTCGCTCAACCCGGTCCCGCTGATCGTGACCGTGCCGGGGGTGTCGCTGGGAGAAGGGGGGGTACTGGCCGACGTCGCCCCCACGATCCTCCGCATCCTCGGGTTCGAGCAGCCGGCGGAGATGACGGGACACTCGCTGATAGCCTGACCCGCCGGCCCTGTGCAGCTCGCTCGAGGTGCACGAATGCCATTCGCTGGCAGCCCGAAGTTGTGCAGCTTGCACTCCTCGGGCCATGTGCCACCGGTTGATGTAATCTGAGCGGTCGGGCAGGCACGGTGTCGATGCAAGTGGACCACGGCAGCTTGAACGGCGCCGAGCGGGACGCCTGGCGGGGCTTCGTGCGCGCTCACGCGCTGCTGTGGAAGGAGCTCGACGCCCAGCTGGAGCGCGCGCACGGCCTTCAGCTGAGCTCGTTCGAGGTCCTGGCCCAACTCTCAGAGTCCGACGGGCGCCGCATGAGGATGAGCGAGCTCGCCGACGCGGTCTCGCTCTCGCGAAGTGGTCTCAGCCGGCTCATCGACCGGCTGGTGAAGGAGGGGTTGATCGAGCGGACTCCCTGTCAAGACGATGCCCGAGGATCGTTCGCGGTCCTGACCAAGCAGGGTCTGGGGCGGCTGCAGCAGGTCAGTCCGGCTTACGTCGAGGCCGTCAGGGAGGACTTTCTGACGCATTTCAGCCAGGCGGACTTGATGCGGCTCGCGGAGTACTGGGGGCGACTCCTCGATGGCCACGAGATTTGACAGCTATCGACTTAGATTTTATACTTCGCCACGTACTAGTTTCCACTTTCCCAAAGGAGGTTGATATGGCACTGATTCGCTGGGAGCCGGTACGTGAGTTGAACACGCTTCAGACCGAGATGAACAGGCTCTTCAACACTGTTTTCGATACGCCGCCTCACAACGGCGGCGCGACCACCCTGCGTCGCTGGATTCCGGCGATGGATCTCGTCGAGACCGAGGACGACTTCATCCTGCGGGCCGATCTGCCCGGCCTATCCGAGGAGGACGTCAACGTCGAGCTCGAGGACAACGTCCTCACGATCTCGGGCGAGCGCAAGAGCGAGCATGAGGAGCGCAAGGAGGGCTATTACCGAGTCGAGCGGGCGTCGGGCGCGTTCTCACGCTCCCTGACGCTGCCGGAGGGGGTCGACGCCGGTGGTATCAAGGCCAGCTTCGACAAGGGTGTGCTCGAGGTGCGGATCCCGAGGCCGGAGGAGCGCAAGCCGCGCAAGGTCGCGATCAGCGTCGGGGGCCAGGCGTCGGGGCCGAAGACGATCGAAGGCTCAGAGACCGCTTAGGCTCCCCCGCCGCGCAGGAACCCCCGCCCCCGTCGAAGCGCGCGTTGGGTCGGTTGAGCCCGGGCGGCGGACGCGCTTCACGCGATGCTTCGACGTGGGCCGCGGGTTCCTGCGCGTCCGTGCGCTAATAACGTCTCGTGTGTGTTCGAGGTCCTCGCGCGTGACCCCCAGACGCTTGCTCGCTCGGGAAAAATGCATTTGGCGCACGGCGTCGTTCACACCCCGGCGTTCGTTCCCCTGGCCACGCGGGGCGCCGTGAAGGGGTTGGAAGCGGGGGAGGTGGCTGCTCTTGGGTATGAGCTGATTCTCGGCAACACGTTTCATCTGATGCTGGCGCCAGGGCCGGAGGTTGTGGCCGAGTTAGGGGGGCTTCACGAGATGATGCGGTGGACCGGGCCGATCATCACGGACTCCGGTGGCTTTCAGGTGTTCTCGATGGGCCACGGCGGTGTGGCCGATGAGATCAAGGGCCGCGGCCGGCGGGCGGAGGGAGAGGGGAAGATCCTCTCGATCGACGAGGACGGGGTCCGGTTCCGCTCCTATGTGGACGGCAAGGAGCGGTTCCTCGGGCCCGAGGACTCGATGGCCGTCCAGGCCGCGCTCGGATCGGACATCGCGCTTGTATTCGACGAGTGCACGCCCTTTCACGTCACGCGCGCGTACACGGCCCGCTCAACGGAGCGCACCCATCGCTGGCTGGAGCGATGCCTTCGCTGGCACGCCGAGCACGGTCCGGATGGCCAGGTCGTGTACGGAATCGTCCAAGGCGGAGTCGAGCACGACCTGCGGCTGGAGTCGGCGGCGACCGTCGCCGCCAGCGGCTGTCGAGGGGTGGCGATCGGCGGCTCGCTCGGGCAGGACAAGGCGCAGATGCACGAGGTCGTCTCGTGGGTGACGGGCGAGCTCGAGCGCCTGGCGCCGGATCGTCCTCGGCACCTGTTGGGGATCGGGGAGGTCGACGATCTGATCGTGGGTGTGGAGCAGGGAATCGACACGTTTGATTGCGCGATGCCGACCCGCCTGGCGCGCCACGGAGTCGCCCTGGTTCCCGATCCGTCGAATCGATGGCGCCTTGACCTGTTCAAGGGCCGGTTCGCCCGCAGCGGGGAGACGATCCTCGACGGATGCGCTTGCGCCGCCTGCACGCGCGGCTATTCACGGGCCTATCTCCACTACCTGCTGCGAGCGGGCGAGCTGACTGCGATCCGTCTGCTGACGTTGCACAACCTGACGTTCGTGGCGAAGCTGATGGCCGATCTGCGCAGCGCGATCGGTGAGGGGACGCTCTCGGAGACGACGCGGACGCTGCGGGCAGGCTAAGCCGCCCGCTCGCCGCCGCGCTCGCGCAGGCTGTCCGGATCGAGGACGGTGATCGTCCGGTGGCCGGTCGCCACCCACCCGAGCTGACGCATGAGCCGAAGGGCTCGTGAGACCGTCTCGCGCGTTGTGCCGGTCCAGGCGGCGAGCTCGTCCTGAGTCAGCGCGAGCTCGATCGGCGGCGAAAGCGTGGCCGGCGAGCCGTGGTCGGCGGCCAGCTCGATCAGCCGCCGGGCGACCCGCCCGACGCTGTCCTGCGTGGCCAGATCGACGAGGGCTCGTGTCGCCTCGCTCAGTCGCCGGACGAGGCTTCGGATCAGGACGACCGCCGCGTCGGGGTGAGCGCGGAGGAAATCCTGGAACTGCTCTCCGGAGATCACTCCGACCTCGACATCGTCGGCGGCGACCGCCGTGGCGGTCCGGCGCGCATGGCCGAGTGCCGACATCTCCCCGATCAGCTCTCCGGGCCCCCGCAGGGCCAGCGCGACCTCGCGCTGCTCGGCGCCCGTTGCGATCACCTTCACGCGGCCGGCGAGCACGATCATCACGTCCTCACCGGCGGACCCCTCGCGCATCAGCAGCGATCCGCGAGGGAGGGACTTCGGTCGGATCAGCGCGAGCAGCGCGTTCGCGTCGTCCTCGGTCAGCCGCTTCATAAATGGTGCCGGTCCCGTGCTCACGACCCGGATTCTCGCAAGCCCGATGTGACGAATGTCGCAAGATTCACCGCATCCGAGGGCGTAGCGTTCGACTCACGATGCAGCGCATGACCAAACCGTCTCGACAGGCTGGATTTCCGGGGCAAACAGAACCGGCGCGTCGGGACCGCGTATGCATCCTTATGGGCTAGGGGCCTAATGGTTCCAGGCGGCGTAGATGCCGCCTGGAACCATCACTACTTGGTGTTGGAGTTGATCAGCTGCTCCACCTGCTTGACAACGCTGTTGAAGTCGTTGCCGACGATGTTGCGTAGGTGTACGGCGGACGAGCTGGTGCTCGTGGCGATCACGACCGCGACGGCCACGGCGGCGACGAACACCAGCAGCAGCGCCGCCACCGCGAGCAGTCGCCGGAATGCACGTCCGGCCCGTCCGCGGGGCGGGGAAGGAGCCGCCTCGGCGGTGGTTCGACGAGCTTCGCGGGCCGGCTCGGAGGGAGGGGGGGCCACCTCACGGACAGCGCGAGGCCTGCGGACCGGCCGCTCCTGACGCGCCACGCGCGTGGACGCGGTGTCCGCATCGCGCAGCGCACGTGTGGCCGCGGTGTCGTTCTCCAACGCCGTGGTTCGGGCATCGGACCTGGCCGGCTCGATTCCGTGCATACCGTGACGCAACGCCTCGGCGAACGCGAGCGCGTCCGCGGGGCGCTCCTGGAGATCCAGCGCCAGCGCCATCGACACCGCCTCACCCAGCTCATACGGCACCTGTGGGTTCAGGTCGTGCAGCGGGGCGGGGAGCTCCCGCTGCTGCTTGAGGGCCAGCTCGGAGAGCGAGCTGGCCTCGTACGGAAGCCGGCCTGAAAGGAGCTGGTAGGTGACGACACCCAGCGAATAGATGTCGGCCCTCGGTCCGGCCTCCTCTCCCCGAGCCTGCTCGGGCGCCAGGTAGGCGGCCGTGCCGAGCACCGAGCCGACCTGGGTGATGCTCGATTGATCGACGGCACGGGCGATTCCGAAGTCGGCCAGCTTGACGACGTCGGCGTCTGAGACGAGCAGATTGCCCGGCTTGACGTCGCGGTGCACGACGCCGTTGCGGTGGGCGTATTCGAGCCCCCGGCATGCCTGGCCGACGATCTCGACCGCCTGGTCGACGTCAAGGTGGCCGCGGTCGCGCAGCAGCTCCGCGCACGAATACCCCGGCACATGCTCCATAACGATGAAGTGCTGGTGCTGGGCCTCGTCGAAGCCGAAGTCGAACACCTGAACGATATTCGGGTGCACGAGACGGGCAGCGGCCAGGGCCTCGCGACGGAAGCGCGAAACGAACGTGGGGTCGTCAGCGAGGTGCTCCGCGAGGAGCTTGATGGCCACGGACCGCTCGAGCCGCTGATCGAACGCCAGATGCACGGTCGACATGCCGCCTACGCCAAGGCGCCCCTCTAGCCGGTACCGACCGGCGATCGTAGTCGTGCTAGCCGCCATGTTTGATGTGTCCGTTGCCGTTCCCGTTTCCATTGCCGTTACTCCCGCCATTGCCCCCCTGACTGCCGAATCCTGCCCCCCGCTGCCGGGACCGGTGCTAGTAGTACCCGTGTTGGCGGGCGATGTTGCAGTCGTCGTCGTGGGGGTGGTGGTGGTGTGCGTCGACGTCGTGGACGTAGTCGTGGTCGGAGACGGCGTCGTGGACGTCGTGGATGTAGTCGTTGTCGTAGTGGTGGGCGTGCTGGTCGCCGAGGGGCACTTCACGAGTGCCAGAGCTCTGACCTTCTCGACTCCCTGTTGCAGGTTGTCCCGCAGCGAGGCGTTCAGCGAGCTCGGCAGGTTGTCGAACGCCTGTGCGAGGGAGCTCAGGTCGCGCGGCACCTGCGCGCAGTTACCCGAGTTGGCGTCGGCCGATACCACCCGGATCTGGCTCGAGAGGGTGCCGGCGTCGCTGGACGAGAGCAGGCCGGAACTGCTGCCACAGGCAGCGAGCAGCGAAACGGCGAGCCCCAGCCCGCCGGCAGCCAGTGCGCGGAGTCCCTGGCGCATCCGCGGCATGACTTTAGAGGCTGCTCCCGTTGCGTTCAGGTTAGGTGGGACGCTACTGACCGTACTCGAGCCGCTCCGCAAGGGAGGCCGGGAGGCGAGCTGCACGAATCGCGGCGCCCGCGCCCGCGATGTCGTACTCGGTGCGGCGGTAGATCGCTCGCCGGGCGTCGAGGTCGAGCTCCAGCCAGGCGGCGCGAGGATCTCCGTCCCGGGGCTGGCCGACGCTGCCGGGGTTGATCAGCCACTCGCCCTCCGAGATGTCGAGCTCCTCGTCAGCGTCCCGCGTCTGGCCGGTGGTCAGCTCACCGGCCGCGCGCCAGAACGCCAGCGCGACGTGAGAGTGACCGATCAGGCACACGCGATGCTCCTGGACATCCAGGCACATCTCGGCCTGGAGCGGCGAGAGCACGTACTCCCACACGGGATCTCGCGGGCTGGCGTGGTAGAGCCCCACCTCCTCGTCGAGCTGGGACGGCTCCAGTCGTTCCAGGTATTCGCGGGTCTCCGGAGCGATCGTTCGCTGGGTCCACTGGGCGGCAACCGCGGCCCCACGGGAGAACTCCTCGAGCGGCAATGCTTCGCAGACCACGAGGTCGTGGTTACCGGCCAGGCAGATCGCGGCGTGGCTGCGCGTGAGCTCGACGCACGCGTCCGGGTCGGCGCCGTAACCGACCAGGTCTCCCAGGCACCACAGCTCTTCGCAGCTCGAAGCGGCGATCTCCTCGAGCACGGCTTCGAAGGCCTGCCGGTTGCCGTGGATGTCGGAAACGACCGCGATGCGCATCAGGGTTGGCTGCGCTTAGACGGGGCCACTACAGTGCTGTCGGTGGGTCTGCTCGCATCGCTGCTGCTCGCGGTCGGTGCCGCCGAGGCGGGCGTACGGCTACTCTCTCCGCGGCCGGGCGCGCCCAAATCGGCGCCGGTGGAGTTGCGATCCTATTTCTCCGCGGAGGAGATTGAGCGCGGCGCGTCATTTGCGAGACCGCAGCTCGCACTCGCGATCGCACGAAGTGCAATCCAGCTGGGAGCCCTCGCGGCACTTGTGCGTCGAGAACCTCGGTGGCTCGGCCGCTCGAGATCGCGTCCGGTCGGCTCCGGCGCCGTGGCCGGGGCCGGGCTGACGATCGCGCTCTCGGTACCGCCGTTGCCACTCCAGGCGATCGCTCGCCGGCGCGCGATCTCCGTCGGCCTGGTCACGCAGTCGTGGCGCGGGTGGGCGATCGACCTGGCGAAGGCAACAGGCATCGAGGCCGTCCTCTCTGCCGGCGCCGCCGGCGCGATCGGAGCGGCGATGCGGCGCTATCCCCGTGGCTGGTGGGCGGTTGCGGCAGGGGGCTCGGTGGCGGTCGGGTCGCTGCTCTCCGCGCTTGCCCCTGTTCTGCTCGATCCGATCTTCAACGACTACACGCCGCTCGAGGACGGCGACACGCGCTCTGACGTCCTGGCGCTGGCCGCGGCGGCCGGCGTCAAGGTGGGAGAGGTGTACTCGGTCGATGCCAGCCGGCGGACGACAGCCGCGAACGCGTACGTCACAGGACTTGGCCCCACCAAGCGCGTCGTGTTGTTCGACACCTTGCTCGACCGCTATGACCGCGAACAGGTCAGGGTCGTGGTCGCGCACGAGCTCGCTCATGTCCGTTACCGCGACGTTCCACGGAGCGTCCTGTACGCGGCGATCGTCGCGCCGGCGGCGGCGCTGGCCGTCCAGCGCGTCAGCTGGGTGCTCTCGGATCGGCGAGAGCCGCCGGGGGCCCTGCCGGCGCTGGCGCTCGCGGCAGCGCTTGTCGGGGTCCCCGTCGGCGTGGTCGGCAATCGGCTCTCGCGGGCGGTCGAGCGCCGGGCGGACGCGTACTCGCTTGAACTGACCGGCTCGCCGGACGCGTTCGTCTCGTTCGAGAGGGCGATCGCCCTCCAGAATGTCGCGGAACTCGACCCGCCGCGATGGGTCACCTCGCTGCTGGCCACGCATCCGCCGACGACGGAGCGCATCGGCGCCGCCCTCAGCTACGCGCGGACCTAGTCCTCCTCTTCGTCCTCGCCGCGCCCGCCCCACTCGGGCAGATTCTTGATGCCCTCCCGGGTCTGCCACTTGGAGTAGTTGTCCTGCATCGCCTCGATCAGCTCGCGCATGAACTTCGGGCTGAGGTTGATACGAGATACGACGACTCCGGGAATCTCCTCCTCCTCGACCTCGTGGTCCACGCGCGCGAACGTGATTGTGAACTCGTAGTCGGAGTGGCTGACGTTGGCGAAGTTGGCGTACTTGCCCCCCATGTCCTCGGGGGAGAAGTGGATGTTGATGTGGCGCTCGGGGGCGTCTGGATCTTCCATATGGCGTTTAGTATCGCAGCGTGCGGATCGTCGTCGTTGCCGTGGGGAGGTTGCGCCCGCCGTTTGCAGATGACGTCCAGCACTACCAGAAGCTGATCGCCAGACACGTGCGGCTCGAGCTGGTCGAGGTCCGGGAAGACGAGCAGGCCATGCGCCGGTTGCCCGAGCGCGCATTCATTTCGCTGCTGCATCGGGACGGGGAAATGCTGGACTCGGTCTCCTTCAGCCGGTTCCTCGAGCAGCGGCGACAGAGCGGACGCGATCTCTGCTTCCTCGTGGGCGGCCCCTACGGGCTCGAGCTCGATGCGGTGGACCACCGCTTCTCGCTGGGGGCGATCACGCTTCCGCATCAGCTGGCCCGGGTGGTGCTGCTCGAGCAGCTGTACCGCGGTCACAAGATCCTGGCCGGGGAGCCGTATCACTACTGATGGCCGACCGCACCGAGGTGATCCACCGCCGGCGGCTGGTCCAGCAGCGAATCAGGGCCCGCCGAGAACTCGAGCTGTTCGTGCGCCGGCTGGGGGTTCTGCTGGCCGCGCTGGTGCTGCTGCTGGTGGTCGGGACCGTGGGATACGCGCTGATCGAGGGGACGTCGCTCGGATACGGCCTCGATTGGACGCTTGACACGATCACCACCGTCGGCTCGATTCCCGACCCACGCGACGGAGGTGGGAGGGTGCTGAAGGCCGTAGTCGAGCTGCTCGGCATCGGTACGCTCTTCTACGGGTTCGCGACCGTCGCCGAATTCTTCGTCTCGGGCCAACTCTCGGGGCTCCTCGAGGAGCGCCGTATCCAGAGAATGATCGACTCCTCCCAGGACCACTTCATCATCTGCGGCTTTGGCCGGGTGGGCCGTCAGGTCTTCCGCGACCTGCGGAGCGCGGGCGCGGCCTGTGTGGTGATCGACGAGAACCCGGACAACCGTGAGACGGCGCGCCAGCACGGGGTCCGGTACCTGGAAGGCCCGCCGGCCGACGATGAGCTGCTGCAACAGGCAGGAATCGAGCGGGCCACCGGGGTGATCGCCTGCGTCGACTCGGACGCCGAGAACATCTTCATCACGCTCACCGCTCGCGAGCTTCGCTCCGACATCATGATCATCGCCCGAGCCTCGGCCGAGGACTCCGAAAAGAAGCTCCTGCGGGCCGGCGCCGACCGCGTCATCTCCCCATACAAGACATCCGGCGCCGAGATGGCGCGGGTCGCCCTGCACCCCCAGGTGGGCGGGGCCTTCCAGGTCGCGAATTACCGCATGGAGGAGATCGAGGTCTGCGAGGAATGTGCCGGAGCGGGCAAGACGATCGACGAGGTCCGCGGGCGCTCGGTGATCGTGGCGCTGCGGCGTCAGGACGGGCAGCTCGAGCCGCAGCCCTCGCCCCAGACGGTCCTCGACGTCGGTGACATGCTCGTCGCGCTCGGGACGCCCGAGGCACTCGAGCGACTCGAAGACGCGTTCCAGCCCGCCGGCAGCGCGGCGGCGACGTGAGCGTCGCTCCCCTGGAGGAGCTACGCGGCGCGGTACGCGCCGCGGCGGCCTCGGCGCGCGGCGCCGCGGGCGAGCTGTCGGTCCAGCCGAGGCTCGAGCGCCCGAAGCGCGCCGGCCAGGGCGACTACGCGACCAATGCCGCGATGCTGCTCGCGCCGGTTTTGGGCGAGGCGCCGCCGAGGATCGCGGAGCGCCTCGCTGGAGAGCTGGGGGAGCAGCTCGGGGACGCGCTCGAGCGGACCGAGGTCGCCGGGCCGGGATTCCTGAACCTGTACATGTCAGACGGCTGGCATCGGGATGCGCTCGCGTCGGTGCGCGACGCCGGCGAGCGCTTCGGCGCCGGCCAGGCCGACCCGGTTGAGCGGGTCCTGCTCGAGTTCGTCTCGGCCAACCCCACTGCTCCGCTTGTCGCTGCCAGCGGCCGTCACGCTGCCTACGGCGATGCCCTGGCGCGGATCCTCGAGCACTTGGGACATGAGGTGTCCCGCGAGTATTACTTCAACGACGCGGGCAACCAGGTACGCCTGCTTGGCGAATCGGTCAGGGCGCGGGCCCGCGGCGGCGAGCCGCCGGAGGGCGGTTATCAGGGCGAATACGTCGGGTCGCTGGCCGCGGAGGTCCCCGATGCCGCCGAGGCGCCGGTCGAGGCGCTGGCCGCCGAGGCGGTCGAGCGGCTGCTTAGCCAGATCAAGGCCACGCTCGCGCGCTACGGCGTGCGCTTCGACCGGTACTTCTCCGAGCGGACGCTGCACGAGGGCTCGCCGAGCCAGATCGATCAGGCATTCGAGCTGCTCGAGCGGGAGGGACATTTGTACCGCTCCGACGGGGCCACATGGCTGCGCACGACCACGTTCGGCGACGACAAGGACCGCGTCGTGCTGCGCTCCAACGGCGAGCCGACCTACTTGGCGGCGGACCTGGGCTAATCTGTCGAACAAGCGCGGACGCGGGTTCGAGCGCCTCCTGCAGCCGCTCGGCGCCGACCACCACGCATATGTGCGCGAGCTCAAGGCGGCGATGGCCGCGCTCGGCGGCGATCCGGACATGCTCGAAGCGCCGCTGATCCAGTTCGTGCATCTCGTCGAGGGATCGGAGCGGGCGGCGATGTCCAAACGGCGGGGTGCGTTCGTCACGCTCGACGAGCTGCTGGACGAGATCGGCGTTGACGCGACGCGGTACTTCATGCTCCAGCGTTCCCACGACCGGACGCGTGGATCTCGACGTCGAGCTTGCCAAGCAGGAGTCGGCCGAGAACCCCGTCTATTACATCCAGTACGCGCATGCGCGGATCGCGTCGATGCTGCGTCGGGTGTCGGACGGGCGGCTGGAAGGAGCGAACGGCGGCGACTGGGGCGGGGCTGAGCTGCATTCCTCAGAGCGCGCCCTGGTGCAGAAGCTGGTCGACTTCCCGGACGAGGTCGCGGAAGCGGCTGAGCGCAGGGGGCCGCACCGGATCGCGGTCTACGCGCTCGAGCTGGCTCAGGTCTTCACGGCCTTCTACCGCGACTGCAAGGTGGTGGGGTCGGAGCCGGAGGAGGTCGAGTCGTTCCGGATCGCGTTGTCGGCGGCGACGCGTACCGTGATCGCGCTCTCCCTGGATTTGCTGGGCGTTTCCGCGCCTGATCGCATGTAGGGGCGCCCTATCGGTTCCGTCACGCAGCTGCGCTGCGCGCGATGCGTTCCGGAACCGATACGGCACCCCTTTAGGAGTCGTGTCGGACCAGGTCGTCCGCGAGGCGCTCCGCGTCAACAGGGTCTAGCGATGGAGCCGGAGAGGCTTGCGCCGCCTCGGCACGCGTCCGGCGTCGCCATCTGGGGAGCGCCCACACGAGCCCCGCGGCGCCCAGGAGCACGATCGCGGGGGGAGGACGTATACGGTCAGGTTGAAGCCGTGGGCGGGGGGGAGGGCGAGAACCGAGGAGCCGTACTGGGCGACGAGCGCGTTCTCGATCTGCTTCTTCGTCTTGCCCTGGGCGATCAGGCCGCTGATGAACTGCCGCTCCGCGTCTGCCTGCGGCGACTGCGATACGGCCAGCGGCGTGTTGCAGACGACGCACATCACGTCGTTCTCGATGTTCGTCAGCGAGGCGCGCGGCTTCACGGCGCCGGCTGCCGGAGCGCCTGTCGCGGCGAGTGCGGCGACGACAATCGCGACGGCCGCGATACGCCTCATGCCGAGGAGCCCAGCAGCCGTGACAGCGTGCTCTGCAGCCAGTTCCCCGCCAGCTGCTGACGCTGGAGCGCGACGACGCGGCCTTGGCGGTCGATCACGAACGTCTCGGGGATCCCGTTGGCGCCGTAGGCGCGCGCGAACGCGCCGCTGACGTCGCGCACTACGGGATAGTCGATGTGCTGTTGGCGGACGAACTGCTGGGCGTCCGAAGTCGTGTCCCGGTAGGTGACGCCGAGGACGGTGGCGTGCCGCTTGGCCAGCTCGCGCTGGGCGCGCGCGAGGATCGGCGCCTCGGCGAGGCACGGCGGGCACCAGGAAGCGAACAGGTTGACGACCACCACCTGGCCGCGAAGCTCGGAGAGCGTGAGGCTGCGGGCGGATCCGAGCCCCGGCAGCAGCGAGTGAGCCTCAGGGGCGGGTGGCTGGATCCCGCGGGCCAGCTGCGCATCGAGCGATGTGCTGGGCCCCTGGGAGGCGATCCCGAAGGCGAGCAGCGCCAGCAGCGCTGCCGCCGCCGCGGTGATCAATCCCGGGACCATGAGCCGACGCATCGGGGGGCCCAAGGGTAGAGATTCGCCTGATTGTCTGAGCCTGGAGCGGGTAGGCCACTCTCCGAGGAAAGGAGCGAGCGATGGCCGAGACCAGGACAGAGGCACAGGACCTTCTCGGGCGGAAGGTGATGGACCCCCACGGCGACAAGGTGGGGACGATCGATGCCCTGCTCACGCACGGCGGGGAGGACCGCGCCAACTGGGCCCGGATCAAGCTCGGCGCGTTCGGAATCCGCTCGGCGTTCGTGCCACTGCACGAGGCGCAGGACGAGGATGACGGCGTCCGGATCGTGTACGAGCGCGAGCACGTCAGGGCCGCCCCGAAGATCGACCCGGACGGCGAGCAGATCGGCGACGAGGACGCCGATCTGCTGCGCCGGCACTATGGGATGGAGCGAGTCGTCGCCCCGTCCAACGTCGACGAGGACGACGACATCGACCTGCCCCGCGAGACGCGGGACGCCAAGCCGCCGGCGATGGACCAGGGCGCGTTCCCGAAGCCGCCGATACCTGGCATCCCCGAGGACGAGCAGCCGTCCCCAATCAAGGAGGACTGACTCGGAGGGCTGCCCGGCGGCGGCGAGCCCCGGCCTGACATAGGATCCGGCCTGATGCGCTACGCGCCAGACCGTCCCCTCGGCGTCGCGCCGGCCACCGCGCTCGACTACCGAGAGCTGGCGCGGCGGCGGTTGCCCCGTCAGCTGTTCGACTACATCGACGGCGGCGCCTACGACGAGGCGACGATGCGCGCGAACGTCGGCGATCTGCAGCGGATGCATGCTCCGCCAGGTGGTGATGCGGGACGTCAGCGTGCGCGATCCGTCGGTCGAGCTGCTCGGTCACAGGCTGGCCCTGCCGGTGGTTCTGGCGCCGGTGGGATTGGGTGGGATGTTCGCGCGCCGGGCGGAGGTCCAGGCGGCTCGTGCGGCGGAGGCCGCGGGCGTGCCGTTCATCGAGGGAACGCTGTCGATCTGCAGCATCGAGGAAGTGGCCCGCTCGACCTCCACGCCGCCATGGTTTCAGCTGTATGTGATGCGCGACCGCGGCTACGCCGAGCAGCTGATGGAGCGCGCGCGGGCGGTCGGCTCGCCCGTCCTGGTGCTGACCGTAGATCTGGCGGTGGTCGGAGCCCGCCACCGGGACACCCGCAACGCGGTCGTCGGGACGCCGACCACGTGGGCGAAGCTGCGGCGCGGCGTGGACCTCGCGCTCCACCCACAGTGGATCCGGGATGTCGGGATCGGCGGCAGGCCGCTCACGTTCGGGAACCTTGAGAACGCGGTTCCCGGCGCGAGCTCGCCGGCGCAGTTCCGGGAGTGGGTCGACAGCCAGTTCGACCCCAGCGTGACCTGGGACGACATCGCCTGGGTGCGGAGCTGCTGGCCGGGTCGGCTCGTGGTCAAGGGGATCCTCGACCCCGAGGACGCAATGCGTGCGGCGGACGCAGGCGTCGACGGCATCATCGTCTCCAACCACGGCGGGCGCCAGCTGGATGCCGTTCCCTCCAGCGCACGTGCGCTTCCCGGCGTGGTCGAGGCGGTCGGCGACCGCGTCGAGGTGCTCGCCGACGGCGGCGTCCGAACGGGACTTGACGTGGTCAAGCTGGTGGCGCTCGGCGCCCGCGCGGTGCTGATCGGGCGGCCCTGGGCCTGGGCGGTCGCCGCACGCGGCGAAGCAGGCGTGCGGCACGTGCTCAGGGTGATGAAGGCCGACATCGACACGGCCCTCGGCCTGACCGCGCGGCAGTCGATGGCGGACGTCGACCGCTCCGTGCTGTACCGGGGAACCGGGTCGCTCGTCGACGAGAGCCTCACCCCGTGAACGGCGCCCAGGCCCTGATCCGGACGCTGGTGGACGCCGGGGTGCGGGCGTGCTTCACCAACCCCGGTACCTCCGAGATGCATTTCGTGGCCGCGCTTGACTCGGTTCCCGAGATGCGGGCCGTGCTGGCGGCGTTCGAAGGCGTCGCCACCGGAGCCGCGGACGGCTATGCCCGCATGACCGACGCGCCCGGGGCGACCCTGCTGCACCTGGGGCCCGGGCTCGGCAACGGCCTGGCCAACCTCCACAACGCGCGCAAGGGGAAGGTGCCGGTCGTGAACATCGTCGGCGACCATGCCACCTACCACACCCAGTACGACGCGCAGCTGCAGTCGGACATCGAGACCGTGGCACGAAACGTGTCAAGCTGGGTGCGGACTTCGACGGCGACCCAGAGCCGTTAGCCAGGACGCAGCAGAGGCGATCGCAGCCGCGGTCGGCCCCCCGGGCCAGGTGGCGACGCTGATTCTGCCCGCGGATGTGTCCTGGGGCGAGGGGGCGGAGCCGTCACTCCCGCCGGCGCTCGCGTCGCCCCAGATGCCTTCGAGCGAAGTCATCGAGCGGGTTGCCGGTGTGCTGCGCGCCGCCGCCGGACGGTCCGCGATCCTGCTGGGCGGCGGGGCGCTGCGCGAGCGGGGTCTCCTGGCTGCCGGCCGAGTTGCGGCTGCGACGGGCGCAAAGCTCCTGTGCGAGACATTCCCCACCCGCCTCGAGCGCGGGGCTGGCCTGCCGGCGCTCGACCGGCTGGCGTACCTGCCCGAGCTTGCCTCGGTTCAGCTCGCCGGCCTCAAGCACCTCGTGCTTCTCGACACCAAGGCGCCGGTGTCGTTCTTCGCGTATCCCGGCAAGAAGAGCTACCTCGTACCCGACGGCTGCGAGGTCCACGAGCTGGCCGCGCCGACCGAGGACGCTGTCGGCGGCCTCGAGGGTCTCGCTCAGGCGCTCGACGCCGACGAGGCTCCGCAACTTGCCGAGGCCTCGCGACCCGCACGTCCCACAGGTCCGCTGACGGCCGAGAAGGTCTGCCAGGCGATCGGCGCGGTGCTGCCCGAGGGCGCGATCGTCTCGGACGAGTCCAACACCTCGGGCATCACGCTTCCGGTCCGAGACCGCCGGGTCCCCGCGACACGACCTCCTCGCGCTGACCGGCGGCGCCATCGGACAGGGCCTCCCGGTCGCGGTGGGCGCTGCGATCGCCTGTCCCGACCGACCGGTGCTCGCACTGGAGGCGGACGGCTCGGCGCTCTACACGATTCAGTCACTGTGGACGATGGCGCGCGAGCATCTGGGCGTCACGGTTCTGATCTTCAACAACCGCTCGTACGGGATCCTGAACCTCGAGCTGCAGCGCGTGGGTGCCCGCGCCGCGGGCCCGAAGGCGGAGGCCCAACTGGATCTCGCGCGTCCGGACATCGACTTCGTGCGTTTGGCCGAGGGATTCGGCGTTCCCGCGCACCGGGTGGACACGGGCGAGGAGCTCGTCGAGGCGCTCGAGCGGGGGATCGCAGAGCCCGGGCCGCATCTGGTCGAGGTCGTGATCCCGGCTGCCTATTCTCCCCTGCAGTTGCGCGCGATGCCGCACGCGCTCAGCCTGCTCGGGCGGCTACCGAGGCCGGTGGCGCGGGCCGTCAAGCGGCGGGTGTATCCGTGAGGCTGATGGCCGATGGAAGAAGGGCACAATAGGTGTGCCCTTCTTCCATGAACGCGGCGAGCATGCCCGGACGCTGACGTCCGTTGCTACTTGAGCGCGCCCACCGTTGCGTAGAACGTGCGGGCGATCACCTGGTAGCCGTTGTCGTTGGCGTGGATGTTCGGTCCGACGGGCGGGGTCGTGCAGGCCCACGTCCACGCGCACACGTAGGCGACGTCCACGGGAATCATCTGGCCCGCGTAGGAGACCGTCGCCGACTGGTCATAGCTCTTGAAGGCATTGGCCACATCGGCGGTCTTGAACCCGGACATGGTGTCGGCCGAGGCGATGTCGGCGTTGATCGACTGGAGCAACGGAACAGAGGCCGTTGCCAGCGTCTTATCGCTGGCGTTGACGCTGAAGTAGTCGCCCAGCACGGGGTCGTACAGGTTCATCCCGACGAATTTCGTGCCCTTGGGCGCGGCGGCCTTCAGCGCCTTGAGGATCTTCGGCGTGTTCTGCTTGATCGAGTTCTCACCTGCCGTGACGCACGCGAGGATCGCGGTCAGGCTTCCAGCCGACACACAGGAATCGATGTCGTTGGCGCCGATGTCGATCGTGATCAGGGGCACCTCGCCCGCCTTGTGATGGGCCTTGAGGAACGCCACCGCCGCCTTGAGCTGCGAGCCACCCTTCCGGTCGCAGTGGAACTTGCCGGCGCTGGCGGCGTTGCCGCTGCCGGTCAGCAGGCTCGTGGTCGTGTCGCCGGGGCATCCCACCTCGACCAGGCGCAGCTTCTTGACCCGCTTGGACTCGAGCGCGAACAGGTCGTTGGTGTAGCCGCGGTTCGTCTCCGCCCCGACGCCGCTCGGCCCCGGCTGGTAGCCGACCGACAGCGAGTCGCCAAGCGCGAGGTAATAGCGCGTCGGCGTACTCCTCTTCGCAGCCAACGCGGTTGGCGCCGCGACCAAAAAGGCCGCGCCAAGCGTCGCGACCAACAGCACTCGTAGCCTCATGTCTCTCTCTCCTTGATGGGATGTGCCCCGGCCGCCGGCCCGAATTTACACTGAACCGCCCTATGGCAGCAATGACCGATTCCCACAAGCACGCCGAGATCGCATCCCGGACGCCTGACTTCATGGCGCATGAGGCCTCGAAGCCGTTCGGCTGGAGCCCGCTGCACTTCGTCGAGTGGGCCACGGTCGAATCGATGCTGGAGACGATTCCGATCGCGAAGGGTGCCCGGCTGCTGGACATCGGCTGCGGCTCGGGCTGGACGTCGCTGTTCTTGGCCGAGGCCGGCTATGAGGTAGTGGGCTACGACCTGGTGCCGGCGAACATCGAGCTGGCGCGCCGGCGGGCGGAGCGCTGGGGTTCCACCGCGCAGTTCGAGGTCGCCGACATGGAGAAGCTGCCGGACGGGGATCCGGTCGACGGCGCGCTGCTGTTCCAAGCGCTGCATCACACCCGCGGTCAGCGAGCGGCCCTGAGGTCGATAGCCGCGCGGATCAAGCCCGACGGGTGGCTGCTGGTGAGCGAGCCGTCCTGGCTTCACCGCTTCTCTCCGGGCGCCTGGGCCACCCGCCGGGAGGTCGGCTGGATGGAACGGGGGGTCGGGCTCCGCACGCTTCGCCGCGATCTCCGCGAGGCCGGATTCGTGGAGCTGCGTCGGTTCTTTCAACCGACTCGCCCCTACGAGGGTCGCGGCC
This sequence comes from uncultured Actinomycetes bacterium, assembly GCA_963822725.1. Taxonomy (GTDB): domain Bacteria; phylum Actinomycetota; class Thermoleophilia; order Solirubrobacterales; family Solirubrobacteraceae; genus Palsa-465. Next base: position 1,126,391 of record CAWGIR010000004.1, on the reverse strand, counting down.
GGGGATTTGCGTGGCAGCTGGCAAGGCTCGTCGGCGCGAACCTCTGGGTGGCCCCGCAGGCGCATCTGTGGCTGGCGGCGCGGCGTGGTCCGTAGCCCCGCGATATCTTCGCCGCGATGAGCGCGACCGCCGCGAGGAGACGGTCTGCGGGGCTCGCTGGGATCTCGAGCATCGGTATTGAGCCGCTCGCCTTGGTCGTCGCGCTCCTGACCGCCGCAGCGTTCGCGCTGCGGCTCTCCCAGCTGCACCAGAGCCTGTTCGGGGACGAGGTCCTCGCCTACCGCGAGATCGCCGGTCACAGCCTCACGGGAGTGGTCCACGCGGTGCGGAGCGGCGTTGAGAGCTCGCCGCCGCTGTTCTTCGTGCTGGCTTGGATCTCTGCGAAGCTCGGCGACCCCACCGTCTGGATCCGTCTGCCCTCCCTGATCCTGGGGACGGCGACGGTCCCGGTGATCTACCTCCTGGGGCGGGAGACCGTGGGCCGTCCGGGGGGCGCGATCGCGGCGGCTCTGTTCGCGATCAGCCCGTTCTCGCTGTACTACGGAGTCGAGGCCCGGCCCTACGGAACGCTTGCCTTCTTCTGCGTGCTTTCGACTTACGCATTGGTCCGCGCGACTCGGACGAGGAGGTGGGGGTGGTGGGTCGCGTACGCGGTTGCGGCCGCGGCTGCGGCATACAGCCACTACACGGCCGTGTTCGTGCTCGGCGTGCAGGGAGCGTGGTCGCTCTGGGCCTGCCGTGACCGGCTCAGACAACCACTGGGGGCCGCCGTGCTGGCGCTGGCGCTATACGCCCCGTGGCTGCCCGAGGTCCACGGAACGGCGCTTGGGGTGTACGGGCTGTTCGAGCCGCGCACGCTGCACAACGTCACGATCGATCTGATCAGGCTGGTTCCCGGCTATCCGTATGCGTCGTTGCGGGCGATTCCCACGCACCTGGGCCGAGCGGTGTTCGGCGCGGCGGTGCTGGTTGGCATCGCGTCGGCTGCCTGGCGCCTGCGCCGGGCCTGGCCGCTGCGGATTGAGGAGTGGCTCGGGGCGCAGACACTGATCCTCGCGCTGGCGCTGGCCACGCCGGTCGGCGTCCTGATCTACAGCGTGGTGGGAACCGACATCTGGGACGCCCGGAATCTTTACGCGTCGGTTCCTGCGATCACGTTGACGCTAGGGGCGCTGCTGGCTGCCATCCCCGTCCGGCCGCGGGCGCTGGCGCTGATCGCGGCATTGGCCGTCCTCCTGCTGGGGAGCGTCCGCGCCGTGAGCTCACACTATTCCCGTCCCGCATACCGCACGGCGGCACAGTATCTCGATCGGATCGCGGCGCCCCGCGATCCGATCGTCATGTACAGCTGGGACCTGACGCTCGATCAGGCGGTCGCGGTGCAGCTCCACAAACCCCACTGGCTGATCAGGGGTGCCCCGCGGCATTGGCCGTCTCCGCCACGCGGGGGCTCTCTTTACCTCGTGATCGATGACGCTGTGCCCGTGTTGCTCAAGACGACGGTGCCTCATCCCGCCGGATTGGAGCTCGTCTCACGCCGCGAGTACCGTGGGCTGGTCAGCTTCTCGCTGATCACCTACCGACCGCTGCGGGGAGCCTGAGGGTGCGCGCCGCCGCGACCGCATGCGTCGTGCTCGCGCTGGCCGTCTGTGCCTGGTTCGGGTTCGGAATTCATCAGGCCCACGACCTCGCCGCAGCCCAGGCGATCGTCTCCGCGGGCAACACGCTCTCGGCGACGCAGGCGAATCGGGCAAGCGCCTCGCTGAGCGGAGCGCGAACGCTCAACCCCGACCGGGAAGTCGACATCGTTCACGCCGAGGTCGATATCGAGCGACGCGAGCTGGGGGCGGCCAGGCGGATCCTGCTCGGCGTGACTCGTGCCGAGCCGCGCAACATCGAGGCGTGGCTGTGGCTGGCGAAGGCCTCCAGCAACAACGCGCAGCTATATCTGCGGGCGGTCACGCAGATCCAGAGGCTGGAGCCTCCCAGGCGGCGCTAGCCGAGCCGGCGCCTTGCCCAGCATCTGATCCGGGCCAGCGGAAAGCGGCGCAGATGCTCGAGCTGAGATTCGAGCTCGTACATGCGCGCTCGCGTTTCGGCGAGCTCGTCGCCGAGCTGGAGCTCGCGGTCCGTGGGGATTCTGGGCGGCGGCTTGGCCTCGGCGGTCGGCGAGGCGACGATCCGCTCCAGCCCTGAGAGCTCAGAGGACTCTGGCTGCAGTGTCTCGTCTGCGCGGCGCCACCGCCCGCCGTTCCAGTCGATCTGCTCGACGGGTTGGGTGATGCCATGCTCGGCGCGAAACTCGTCGACGGCCTGCCTACATTGCGGGAGCCAGGGGTGGAAGTAGTCGTCGAGCACGACATATCCGCCCGGAGCCAGGCCGGGATAGAGCGCCTCGAGGGCGAGCTTGGTCGCCTTGAAGGTGTCCGCGTCGACGCGGATCAACGCCCACCGCTTGCCCCGGAAATGCCGCAGCGTATCCTCGAAGAAGCCCGGTGCGAACTTGACGCCGCGGTCGAGCCCGAAGCGCGCGAAGTAGCTCTGCACCGCCCCCAGCCCCGGGGCGAAGTAGTCGACCCCCTTAAAGTCGGTCTCCAGGGTGCGGTCCGCCTCGAGCTCGGCCTGATCGGGCGGGGCGAAGCCCTCGAAGGAATCCGCAAGCCATAGAACGCGCTCGCTCGCACCGAGGCTGTCGAGCGTGGCCCGCGTCAGGATCGAGGCGCCGCCGCGCCACACGCCGGCCTCGATCAGGTCCCCGTCGATGTCATCACGCACGATGGCCTCAACGCTGGCCTGGAGCGCGTCCAGCCGGCGTAGGCCGACCATCGTCAGACCGTCAAGCGGGAAGTCCTTTCCCTCGGTTCGTCCGGCGAACTGCGCATCGCCCGTCAGCTCGCGGCTGAACCAGCGCTTGTCCTCGGTCCATCTGACCTCGCGCGTTGCAGCACCGGTCAGGTCGCAGAGGCAGAGCTTCAGCAGCTCCAGATACGCGCGGCGCAGCGTCTCCGGCTGCGGGCCGGGGCCGGCAGCGGCGATTGCCCTGACCTCGGCGCTCATCGCCGCATGCTAATCGGCGGGCTGCGGTCCGGGACTCGCTGTCCGCGGATCGGGCGCGAAGGGATCGCCTCCTCGATCGCCACCGCGTTGCCGCGACGGAGGCGCCGGCGCTCGGACAGCGCCGCCGGCAACAGTGGCAGCGCCGCGAACGCCCCGCGCAGCTGCCACAGCAGCCGGCGCTCCAGCAATGCGTGCCAGGCCCATCCCAGCTGGCGGTAGAGGACCAGCGGCAGCCACCGAGCCGGGAAGAACTTGGCGATCAGCAGGAGCGTGTTGCGCTCGACCAGGTACAGGTGGCCTCCGGGGAGCCGACCGGAGGAGCCCTGTCCGGCGTGCAGCGCGACCGCGGGCTCATAGCGACAGCTCCATCCGGCCAGCCTCAGGCGCAGTGACAGGTCGACGTCCTCCAGGTAGGCGAAGTAGCGCTCGTCGAAGCCGCCGAGACTCAGCATCACCTCGCGCCGGTAGAGGGCCGCCCCGGCGCAGGCGCCGAACACCTCGCCGGGCTGATCCCAGCGGCCGTCGTCGGGCCCGAACCGGCCTCGCTGCTCGCAGGCACCGTCGCGTCGCAGCACGTCGCCGGCGTCGTACACGCGCCGCTGGTCGCCCAGCTCGAGCATCTTGCAGGCGGCCGACGCCGCTGCCTCATCGGCCCCAAGCGCCCCGGTCATGCGGGCGATCCAGTCGGGAGCAAGCACGACGTCGGTATTGACGAGCGCGACGACTGGGCAGCGGGCCGCTCGTACGCCGACATTCGCCGCGTGGGCGAAGCCCGTGTTGGAGGACAGCGATATCACCTCGACCTCGGGATGCTTGGAGCGCAGGTACTCAAGCGATTCGTCGCTCGAGCCGTTGTCGACCACCACCGTCTGTCCCGGCGGGACCTCCTGAGCGGCGATCGCGCCCAGACACTCGGGCAGCCATCGCCGCCCGTTCCAGTTCGGGATCACGACCGTGACGGCCTGCATCAGGGGCCGAGCGGCGCTGCGATCCAGTCGAGCAGGGGAGCGTCGAAGGATTCGCTCCAGTCGCGGCTCCAGGCGACCTGGGCGCCGCGAGCTCGCGCCTCGAGATCCTCGGCGCGTGCGGCCCCGTCCGTCAGTGCCCGCGCGATTGCGCGGACGGTCGGCTCCGCGGGGACGAGATTGTCGGAGATCGCACGGAGGACCTCCACGGTCTTGGTGTCATAGGTGTTCGTCACCGCGACGGCTCCGGACGCGGCCATCCGGATCGCCTCGAGGCTTGGGGACGGCGTCAGGTCGAGCGCCAGCGCCAGGTCGTACTGGCCCTCCGCGGCCGGCAGCAGCCTGAACTTGGCGCCGCCGCTCAGCCGCAACGCGGTTCGCCCGTCGAGCACGCCCAGGCAGTCGAGCGCCCAGTCGCCCAGCGCGCCCTCCGCGAGTGCCTCGCGCAGCGCGGCCACGCCGAGCTCGAACAGGTTCGCGCGGCCACCCGCCTCGGGCCGGCCGAGGAACAGGAGCCGCCGCCCAAGGCTGCGCGGCACAGCCGCGACCTCGGGGATCGCGGGCTGATAGGCCTGCGAGCGCCGGTCCCCCTGCTCCGCTCCGTCGCGGTAAACGCCGAGTCCCCGGCGCCGGAAGTGATCGCGAAGCGGCTCGCTCGAAAACAGCGCCGAGTGGGGGAGACGGTAGGACTCCTCGGCGAGCGCGGCCTCGGAGCCGGTCGGCGCGACCAGCGGCTCATGGCGATCGATCACGTACAGGAATGGGTGACCGTCCAGCTCCTCAGCCGCGCTGTGCGCAATCACGGCGGACGCCGGCGTGGTGGCGATGAACCGGTCCTCAGCGCTCACTTCCAGATCCCGGGCCTCGCGCGCGAACGCCACCTCGACGCGTCCGAACGCGCCAGGCAGCCCGCTGTCCCGCTCGACCGTCCGCTTCCAGCTCCCCGGCAGCGGCCGCATGGGATCCACCGTCACGATGCGGGTGCGCATACCGTGCTCGGAGAGCCGCAGCGCGAGGTTCAGGGCTGCGAGCAGGGAGTCCGATACGTCCTGGGGGTCGATGGTGTGAATCAGCAGGTTGATCCGCTTGGGAGCCGCGGCCGTGGAGGCCAGCACCAGGGGCGCCGTCAGCTGCGAGACGTCGCGCGCGGAGCTCTCGGCCGGCTGGGAGGCAGGATTGATCCACAGGTCGGGCGGGGGGAGGGCATCGAATCGGAGGCGTCGCGTGGGACGCTCGCGGACGGTCGCGGGGAGGAGGCGACGCCACGTGAACGCGTAGGCCAGCATCCATTCGCCGCCGAGCGTCTCGGGTGTCCCCACGAGCTCTCGCAAGCCCCGCCGCCACAGGTTGAGCAGCGACAGGAGTGACTGCTCGGTCGCAAGGAAACGGCCCAGTGAGCGGCGCTTCCGCGCAGCCATCCGATCCCGGCAGCGCATCTGGAGGATCGTCCCCAGGTGAACGAGCCGGGAGGCGTCGACGAAGTAGTGAAAGCGCCACAGCCGGACGCGGTCACGTGGCTTTCCGTAGATCCTTCCCAACCGCTCCCGGAAGGCGACCACCCTGTTTGCGGCGTCGTGGCCGAGAACTGCGTCGCCGTGCTGGACATAGTCGTACAACGGGCGATCGACGAACGCGATGTCCCCAAGCGACAGCGCCACCAGCGCAAGCCAGTGGTCGTGGAAATACCCGAACTGGGAGGGGGGAAAGGGGAGGGCGACGTCGAGCAGCTCGCGCCGGAACAGAGACGCCGCGCCGGTCACGCAGTTGGCGACCAGCACCGAGAGCAGGTCGCGGTAGTTGTTGCGTCGCCTGGTCCAGTAGGTGTCGGAGATGCGCTGGCCGTCCTCGTCGATCACGCGCACGTCGCTGTAGGCGAGCTGAGCTCCCTGGACCGCACCGAGCAGGGCCGCGATCTTGTCCGGGTACCAGCGGTCGTCCTGGTCACAGAGCGCCACGAACTCCGCCCGTTCGGGCACGAGCGACAGCACGCGTTCGAAGTTGCGGTAGAAGCCGAGGCGCGTGGCCGAGCGCGTCAGGACGAAGCGCGGATCGCCCGCCAGCTCACGCTCGATCGCCGCGAACCGTGCTGGGCTCGAGCAGTCGTCGCTGACGATGCAGATCCAGTTGCTGTGGGTCTGCGAGCGGATCGACTCGACCTGGCGGCGGAGCAGATCGAGGGGCGGGTTGTAGGTGGCCATGCAGATTGCCACCAGTGGGCCGGGGCCGGCGCCGGCAGGATCCGCAAGCGGGTCGGCGAGCGGTCCCCTCGCCGCCAGCGTGGCGAGCGGCGCGGTCACGCTGCTCCCATCCTCGAGCTCTGCCCGGAGCTGGAGCTCGAATGGGCCCTCGGGACGCGGGGCGATCCTCACAACCCCCCAGAACCCGGTCAGATACCCGTGGAAGTTGGGGTCCTGCTCGGAATGCGGATCTGACTCGAGACCGTCAAGGGCGAACACGTCGAGATCCGGGTGCAGCGCCTGGAACTCGTCGAGGCGCGGCATTCCGTGGGCGTCGACGGGCTGCTCGCGGCCGTCGACGACGAAGGCGAGACGGCGTACCAGCAGATCGCGGTGAAAGCAGGTGCCGCAGACGAACAGGGCGGTGCCGCCGCCGATCTCGAGCTCATGCGGCAACGGTGCGTCGAGCCGGGCAGACAGGCCGTTCCTGCCCCGCTCCGGCGAGGAGCCGATCGATTCCTTCTCAGCCGTCACCAAGGGTCGCTCTCTCCTGCAAGCGCGGGCAACGCTAGCGCCGTTAGACTTCCGCCGCTCCATGGAGAGGGTTTGGCTGAACCTAGGCACCGAAGTCGCGGTGCGGGCCTTGGAGCGGGGCGAGCTTCCTTGGACTCTGCATCCGGCTTGCGCATACGCGAGCGATCCCGGTCAGTGGGGCGCATCCCTGATCAACAACGGCGAGCTGGTCACGGCGTGCCTGGACATCGTCCGCCCGCGGTCGGTCGTCGAGATCGGCGCATACGCGGGCGACCTCACCAGCTTCCTCGTGAGCTGGGCGGAGCCCTCGCAGGCTCGCGTGCTGGCGGTCGATCCCTCACCCCAGGATGAGCTCGTGGAGCTGGCGCGGCAGCGTCCCGACGTCGAGCTGATCCAGGAGACGAGCCATGAGGCGCTTGCGCACCTGCCAATCGCCGACGCATACGTGATCGACGGAGACCACAACTACTACACGGTCTCGGAGGAGCTGCGCCTGATCAAAGAGCGCGCGGAGGAGCGCCCACTGCCGTTTCTGATGTTCCACGACGTGGCATGGCCCCATGCCAGGCGCGATGACTACTTCGACCCGGAGCTGATCCCCGAGGAGTTTCGTCAGCCCACGGCGGAGGGTGGCGGGCTGTTCCCGGGCGTGGACGAACCCCAACAGGGGGGGCTGCCGTACAAGTTCCCCGCCAGCAAGGAGGGCGGCCCGCGAAACGGTGTGCTGACCGCGGTCGAGGACTTCGTCCGCTCGCAATCAGGCCTGAGGCTCGCGATCCTGCCGGCGTTCTTCGGCCTCGGCGTCGTGTGGCACGAGGCGGCCCCTTACGGGGAGGAGCTCGAGCGGCAGCTCGCTCCGCTCGACCGCAACCCGATCATGGAGCGACTCGAGGCCAATCGCACGTTTCACCTGGCCTCCGTCCACCAGCAGATGGCGGAGGTCACGGCCGCGCTCGACCGCCTGCGCCGGCAGGAGGAGCTGCTGCGGCGGATGCTGCGCTCGAGCGCGTTTTCGCTCGCGGACCGGTTGTCTCGGATCAGGTTGCGCGCCGGGATCGCGCCGGCGGACGTGGCGGTCTCACGGGAGGAGATCCTGAAGGCGCTCGAGGACTGAGCGCCTGAGCGCGTTTGCGCGACGCAGCGCCGCGGTCAGCCGCCAGCTCCTGGTGCGCTCGAGCTCCTCCTGCTGATGTGCGGACTGCTTGGCGGTCGCGTCGAGGCGGAGCAGCTCGGTGGCCGCGAGCAGACGCGCGGCGGCTGCCGCCGCTTCCGCCCGGCGTGCGCGCTGCTTCCAGGCCGGGTCGTCCGGATCCTCCGGCCCGCGCTCGTCCCACAGCTCCGCGGCGCGCATGTGCGCCGCCACCCAGATCTCGATCTCCTTGACCAACTCGAGCGAATGGTGGTGGGCGATCTCCAGATCGGCCGCCACGACCTTCCTTCCGGCCAGGCGCGCCTTTCTGCAGATGTCGAAGTCATAGCCGTGCAGCATCCCCAAGGACTCGTCGAAGCGCAGGTTGCCGACCACCCACGGTGAGATCGCGAGCATCACCCCGTAAACGGTGTCAACCTCCCCGGGAGCGCCCGCCGCGTCCTGCTCGACAGAGAGCTTGCCCCCGTCGAACTCGTCGTAGTGATAGCTCGCGGAGCTCCACCTCACGGCTCCGTCCCACCAGGCGATGTCGTTGACGCCGGTCGCCCCGACGCACCCCACCACTCCCACATCCGGATCCGAGAATGCCGCCCGGAGCTTGGCGCAGAAAGAGGGATCCACGATCTCGGCGTCCTCGTGCACGAGCACCAGCGCCTCGAGGCCCGGCAGCTTCGCCGCCGTGTCGAACATCAGGTTGTAGCTGCGTGCCACCGATCCCGCCGCGGCCCGGGCGAGGATGGCCGAGTCGGTCTCGGCCACGCGCTCGATGCCGGTCTTGGCCCACCTCGTGTAGGTGTGCGGCGCGATGATGGAGCAGCCGAAGGCGATCACAGCGGCGCGCGATGTTACCCGCGCGTACACTCGCCGCGTGATCGCGTTCGGCTCCGCCGTCACCTCGGGAGAGGATTACGAGCGGTATGCGGAACCCGGGATCCGGCGTGCCGCAGAGCCCGACTCGATCGTGGTCGCGCATCCCGCGGACGGTTCGATCTACGCGAACTACAACGCGATCATGGACCGCCTGGCGGGGAGAGAGGGACTCGAAGCGCTGGTGCTGCTGCATCAGGACGCAGAGATCGTCGATGATCGCTTCTGCGAGAAGCTGAGGACGGCGCTGCGAGACCCCGACGTGGGACTCGTCGGCTGCGTGGGGTCGCTCGGCGTGCGCAGCATCGCGTGGTGGGAGGGCTCGGTCAGGTGGGCCTCGTTCATCCACCGCTACACCGAGTTCGGCGGCGGGGACTTCCCCTCTGTGACCTGGCACGAGGCCGAGGCGGCGCCGTACGCACAGCTTGGCGAGGTGGATTCCGTCGACGGGTTCGTGCTCGTGCTCTCACCCTGGGTGCTTGAGAACATCCGCTTCGATGAGTCGCTGGGGCAGGCCCTCCACGGCTACGACTTCGATCTGTGCCTCCAGGTCCGGGAGGCGGGACGCAAAATCGTCACCGCCGACTTCAAGGTCATCCACAACCACTCGCTCAACCTGGCCAGCGACCTCGGCCACTGGTCGGAGGCTCACGTTGCGCTGTGTGAGAAGTGGGATGGGAGGATGCCGGGCGTGGGCTTTGCCGGCGGCGACTGGCGCCACCGCGCGCGGCGGGCCGAGGCGGAGGCCGCCGTCACCCGAGCGGTGGCCATGTCCACGCGGATGCGCCAGCGGGCGCGCGCGATGCAGCACGACCGGATCGTCGCCGAGATGACCGGGAGCCTCAGCTGGCGGCTGACGGCGCCGCTGCGCCGGATCAGGGCGCTGCGGCGCGAACGCCGGGAGGGCGAGGAGGACGAGCCCTCGACCTCACGGTCGGTGCTCGGGCGGCGGATCGGCTAAGAGCCTGCCTAAGCGCGCTTCCCGCGCACCGACCGCACCGCTCGCCCCGCGGCACGAACCGGGCGGCTCAGCGTCCAGCTGAGCGACTGCTCATAACCGCGCCGTATCCGTTCCAGCTCGGCCGCGGCATCCTCGCGTGCGCAGCGCAGCGCCTCCTCTATCCGGGCGTCGGCGCGTTGCCTGACGTCCTCCAGCTCCCGTTGAAGCTGTTCGACGTTGTGCCGGAGCGCAACGGGCTCGCGGGGATCGTCGCCCGGCCGCTCCAGCTCCTGGACGCTCAGTCGCACGTCGCGCTTGCGGAGCACCGCCCAGCTCTGGTTGTGGATCTGGGGTGCGATCTGCAGCACCTCGAATGCCCGGCCCCAGTGTTCGCGGAGCCACCAGTCCGAGATCAGGACGAGCGGGGCGCCGTCGCTGGCGGGGTGGTCGTGCCGGAGGACGTTCATCCCGATCCGGTCCTCCTCCCAGGGCTCTCCTGCGAGCAGTTCTGAGACCCAGCGTCCCATGTACGTGGCAATCAGCAGGCCTCCCGGCTTGAGCAGACGATGGAGCTCCAGCAGCCACGGCAGGGAATTTTTTTGGGTTAAATGCGTGAACACGGAGATCGACCAGATCAGGTCGAAGCTCCCGCTCTGAAGCTCGAGCGGCGGCATGTACCCGGAACGCATCACCTGGAACGGCGGGCAGATCGTTTCGCCCAGCAACTCGATGCTCGCGGCGTCGACGTCGACGCCCCAGATCTCGGCCCGCTCCGCCTCCTGCGCAAAGTGCTTGAGCGTACGCCCGGCGCCGCACCCGAAGTCCATTACCCGCCTGCCGTCGAACGAGAAGTCCTCAGGCAGCAGATCGATGATCGCGGTCCTGGTCTCCGGACCGAGCTTTTCCCACAGCTCGGCGAAGCGGTCGATCCAGCCCGGCTCGACGTACGTCGACATGCGGCCACTGTAGAGCGGCTTGTACTCTCAGGCCGTGGTCAATCCGCTCTCCGGCCAGGATGCCCGTGGCGGCGGATAGCGCGGCACGCAAAGCGCGCCTGGCCCGCGAACCGCTCGTGATCGAGGTGCGCGATCTCGAGAAGATCTTCCGGATCCCGGATCACAAGGTTGACACGCTCAAGGAGCGTGTGGTGCATCCGTTGCGGCGGGTGGAGTTTCGTGAGTTGTGGGCGCTCAGGGGGGTGTCGTTTGATGTGCGTCGGGGGGAGTTTTTTGGGGTGGTGGGGCGGAATGGGTCGGGGAAGTCGACGTTGTTGAAGGTGTTGGCGAGTATTTATCGGGCGGATTCGGGGCGGATTCGGATGGCGGGGCGGTTGGCGCCGTTTATTGAGTTGGGGGTGGGGTTCAATCCGGAGTTGACGGCGCGTGAGAATGTTGAGCTGAATGGGGTGATGATGGGGTTGGGGCGGCGTGGGTCGCGGCGTCGGCTTGATTCGGTGTTGGAGTTCGCGGGGCTTGAGGATTTTGTGGATTTGAAGTTGAAGAACTACAGCTCGGGGATGTTGGTGCGGTTGGCGTTTGCGGTGATGGTTGAGGCGGATGCGGATGTGATGTTGGTTGATGAGGTGTTGGCGGTGGGGGATGCGGCGTTTGCTCAGAAGTGCACCGATGTTTTTCGGGCTAAGCGGGAGGCGGGGAAGACGGTGGTGTTGGTGACGCATGACATGGCGACGGTGCAGGCGTTTTGTGATCGGGCGATGTTGATCCACGACGGCGAGCAGAAATACCTCGGCGACCCAGAAGAAGCTGCCCTGCGCTACTACCGGCTCAACTTCGGCGCTCCGACCCAGCGTCACGCAGACGCTTGGCCAGCCGGGGTTCCCGACGTCAACGTGCGGCTCGAGGACGTGTGGCTCGAGGACGAAACGGGCCAGCGGGTCGAGAACATCGAGCAGCAGAAGCGGTTCGGCCTGATCTTCGTCGCGACCGCGCGACAGGAATTGGCCGACCCGGTGTTCAACTTCCACTGCGTGAATGTCGACGGGCATTGGGTGTTCACCTTCAGCGCCCGTCTCGAGGACGGGACGCGGCAGGTGCGGGAGGGGGAGCGGATCCGCGTGGTCGCAGAGCTCGAGAACCCGCTGCGTCCCGGGCGCTATTCCACGCAGTGCTGGATCTCACGCAGCGGCGAGCAGGGGAGCATGGCGATCCAGATGCTCCGGCTGCTCGACTTCTACGTCTACGGGACCGAGCCGGGAGCGGGAAATGTCCTGCTCGATGCCGACGTCGAGGCCGTGCTCGACCCGCCCTCCCACGCTTGAGCCTTCAGCTGCAGCTCGATCGGCCGCTGCCCGACTCGCTGCCGACCGGATCCTCGACCGCCGTGTTCATCGTCGGAAGCTGCTTTCACGCCAGTCAGCGGATCGAGCGACTGGAGGTGGTATTCGACGGCAACGTTCATCCGACCGCCGCCCACGGCCTGCCCCGCCCAGACGTGGCCGCCGAGCATGGACCCAGCGGATTCTTCAGCGGCTTCTGGGTCACGCTTCCGCTACCGGCCCGCGATCAACCGGGCCGTGCGGAGGTCGTCGTCCGCGCCGCGCTCGGGAGCGGAGAGTGGGGCGAGGCTTCGCTGGGAACGATGGCCTTCGGGACGGCGGAGGCGCCGGCGTCCGTTGAGGTGGCCGAGCGGCCCGGCGCAATCGCCGTCTGCATGGCAACGTTCGAGCCCGACGAGGGGCTGTTCCGCGCCCAGGTCGGCTCGCTCCGAGCGCAAAGCGACGACAACTGGATCTGCCTGATCAGCGACGACGGCTCTGCCCCCGAGCGGTTCGAGCGGATCGTCGACGTGGTGGGAGACGACAGCCGGTTCGCCATCGCTCGCTCGGCGCGGCGGCTGGGCCCGTACCGCAACTTCGAGCGGGCACTCGAGCTCGTGCCCCAGGGCGTGGAGCTGATCGCCCTCAGCGACCAGGACGATCGCTGGCATCCCGACAAGCTCGCCACCCTGCGCGCGGCGATCGGCGACGCGCTGCTCGCGTACTCCGACATGCGCCTGGTAGAGGCCGACGGGCGGGTTCTGCGAGAGACGATGTGGCGACGGCGCAGCAACAACCACGTCGACCTCGTCTCGATGCTCGTGGCGAACACGATCACCGGCGCCGCGACGCTGTTCCGCCGTGAGCTACTCGAGCTGGCGCTTCCGTTCCCGGACACGCCCGGCTTTCAGTTTCACGACCACTGGCTGGCCGTAATGGCGCTGGCGGCCGGGCGGGTGGCGTACGTCGACCGGCCACTGTACGACTACGTCCAGCATCCGGGTGCTGTCTTTGGCGACGTCACTCACGGCGGCCCGACTCCGCGGGTGCCGGCACGTCGCCTGGCCCGCCGGCGCGCCGCGTACTTCTACGGGTATGTCTCCCGGCAGGCGCAGGCGGAGGTCGTGCTGGCGCGCCGTGCTGAGGGCCTTTCGCCGGAGAAGCGCCGTGCGCTGGAGCGATTCGTTGCCTGTGACTCCTCGCTGCCCGCTCTGCTGTGGCTGGCATGCCGCCCGCTGCGCCTCCTGCTCGGTCGCACCGAGACGCTCGGGACGGAGGTGGAGCTGGTTCTGGGAATCGGGTGGAAGCGGCTGATCATGTTGCGTGCGCGCCGCTGGCGACACCGGCGCGGGCCCCTGTCGGACGCCAGCGTGCCGCCGCCGGAGAGCTTTTCTCAGAAACGGCTGCGTCGCTGGCGCGCCCGCATCGAGGACTAGCATCCCCGCTCGGAATGCTCGATTTGCAGCACTCATTGCAGCGGGCCGCGTTCGGGCTCGACGAGGAAGGAGTCCCGCGCGATCGCGCCGCACGCAGGGCAGCGGTGCTCTCAGGGCCGGTCGTGATCGACGTTCGGGACCTGCACAAGCGCTTCAGGGTTCCCGTCCGCCGGGTTGACACGTTGAAGGAGCGTGTGGTGCATCCGTTGCGGCGGGTGGAGTTTCGTGAGTTGTGGGCGCTCAGGGGGGTGTCGTTTGATGTGCGTCGGGGGGAGTTTTTTGGGGTGGTGGGGCGGAATGGGTCGGGGAAGTCGACGTTGTTGAAGGTGTTGGCGAGTATTTATCGGGCGGATTCGGGGCGGATTCGGATGGCGGGGCGGTTGGCGCCGTTTATTGAGTTGGGGGTGGGGTTCAATCCGGAGTTGACGGCGCGTGAGAATGTTGAGCTGAATGGGGTGATGATGGGGTTGGGGCGGCGTGGGTCGCGGCGTCGGCTTGATTCGGTGTTGGAGTTCGCGGGGCTTGAGGATTTTGTGGATTTGAAGTTGAAGAACTACAGCTCGGGGATGTTGGTGCGGTTGGCGTTTGCGGTGATGGTTGAGGCGGATGCGGATGTGATGTTGGTTGATGAGGTGTTGGCGGTGGGGGATGCGGCGTTTGCTCAGAAGTGCACCGATGTTTTTCGGGCTAAGCGGGAGGCGGGGAAGACGGTGGTGTTGGTGACGCATGACATGGCGACGGTGCAGGCGTTTTGTGATCGGGCGATGTTGATCCACGACGGCGAGCAGAAATACCTCGGCGACCCAGAAGAAGCGACGCTCCGATACTTCCGCCTCAACTTCTCGGGCACGCCGGAGCGCCCGGAGGGGATAGAGAGCGAGGTGAGGCTGCTCGACGCGTGGCTCGAGGACATCCAGGGCAGGCGGGTGGACGATGTCGCTCAGGGGCAAGGCTTCCGGTTCAACTTGCTGCTGGAGGCCACGCGCGAGCTGCCGGCGCCGGCCTTCTCATTCGAGCTCCTGAACGTCGATGACGCGGCCGTTTCAGGCTTCGGGTGCAAGCTCGAGCGTGACGACGGGAAGGAGATGCCGATGCGCGCCGGCCAGCGAGTCAAGGTCTCGGCAGCGATCGACAATCCGCTCGTGCCAGGGCGCTACACGATCGTCGGCTCGATCTCGCGCAGCCGCAACCAGGGCGACATGGTCATGCACGACGTGCGGCTGACCGACTTCCTGGTCAAAGGCGCCGACCCGATGCCGGGGATGGTATTCGTGGATTTGCAGGTTCGCGCGACGATCGAAGGAGCCTCTTGAGCGCACTGCCCGAGGTCGAGCTCCGCGACGTGCGCGGGCCGTCGGCGCTAGGCGGTGGCTGGAAGCGCTTCTGGGAGCTGACGTTCCTGATCGCCTCCAATGACTTCAAGCGCACTTACTTCGGGACGGCCCTGGGCTATCTGTGGTCGGTCGGGAGGCCATTGCTGCTGTTCGCGGTCCTGGTCGAGGTGTTCACGCACGTGTTCAAGCTCGGCTCGCAGATCCCTCACTATCCGGTGTTCCTGCTGCTCAACATGGTCCTGTTCGGTTTCTTCCAGGAGGCCACGGTCACCGCAGTTGGCTCGATCGTCGGCCAGGAAGGAGTGGTGCGCAAGACGCAGTTCCCGCGTTTGGCGATCCCCGCCGCGGTCGTGCTGACGGCGTTTTTCAACCTGCTCTTGAACCTGATCGTGGTGCTCGTCTTCATCCTCGGCTTCGGCGTCTCGCCGATGTGGACGTGGCTGTTGCTGCCGGTGATCCTGCTGATGCTGTGGGTGATCACGCTCCCACTGGCGATGCTGCTCTCGTCGCTGTATCCGCGCTTCCGCGACCTGTCGATCATCTGGACGGTGTTCGCGACTGCGCTCTTCTACGCAACGCCCGTGCTGTACTCGTTCAACAACGTCGAGTCGCGCTCGCACACGATTGCTCGTCTGATCGCACTGAACCCGCTGACCCCAATCCTCGAGCTCGCGCATCGGTGGATCATCGGTCCGGCCTCGAGCGCCCCGTACCCGGGCACCGCCGCCGTGGGTGGCCCGGGGAAGCTGATCGCGGCGCTCGGGATCCTGCTCGTGTTGATCGTCGTCTCGGTCTGGGCCTTCAACCGCGAAGCCCCGCGGATCGCCGAGGAGTTGTGAGCTACTTGCGCCGCAGAAAGGGCAGCTCGACCCATCGGTAGCTGATCGACGCGATCGCCGCCGTGGCGATGAAGCTCGCCAGGTAGAGCACGAACGTGCGGGCGGCATGCAGGTGGCCCAGCAGATTCAGCCCAGACGACGAGAACGCGGGCCCGCGACCGGGCGTCGCGATCAGCTCCACGATCGTCAGATGCCAGAGATAGAAGGAGTAGGAGATCACCCCCAGCCATACGATCGGCCCAAGCCGCAGCAGTCGACGCGGCAGTCCCCGGCGCGCGTCGCCGAACACGGCAGGGGCCACCAGCATGCTCACCAGCACGACGCCGAGCGCGATCTTCTCAGCGGTCACGTGCAGGGACTGCCGCACCTGGGTCGTCGCGATCAGTCCGAACAGCCCGCCGTGCGGTACCAGTGCCATCAGCCCGGCGAGCGCCGCGGCGGCGAGGACCCAGCACGCACCGGGGTGCTCGTCGATCGCCCGTACCGCGGCCCCGAGGCTCGCCTGGCCACGCTCCACGGCCACGCTGAGGATCGCGAATGCCATCCCGATCGCAATCCACAGGCACTCCCCCGCCAGCGACACGCCGACCAAATAGCCGAGCTTGCCGTCCGCTGTCGCGAGCTGGACCACGGCGCCGCCCACCGCGACGATCGCCAGTCCGCACAACTCGACGAGCAGCCAGCCTCGGTCGAGCCGGACGCGGCTTCCGAGGTGCCGCATGCCGGCCGCCCAGAGGGGGAGCGCGAGGTAGTAGCTCACCTCCACGCACAGCGTCCAGGCGACCGGGATGCCGCCGCCGATCGTCCGGCCCGAGTAGAGCTGCAAGTAGCCGTAGTAACGCCACCAATCGCCGGAGAACACGCCCACGATCCCCGGGAAGATCGCCAGCAGCGTCAGCGCGGTCCAATATGCGGGCAGGATCCTGAGCGCCCGCCGCCGGCCATAGACGGTGGCGGGCGGGCCGCTCCGGCCGCCGGCGTGGGCAGCGACATACGGCCGGTAGAGCAGGAATCCCGAGATCGCGAAGAAGAGCAGCACCGCCTCACCGCCCGCGACCTCGTAGAACCGTCCCGGGATCCCAGATCCAAGCTGACCGCTGAACTCGGAGACGTGGAACGAAAGGATCCCGAGCACCGCGATCCCGCGCAGGCCATCGAACAGGGGAAAGCGAGGATTGCCGGGCGGCGGCGCGAGAGCCGGGGACGGCGCTTCGGCTTCGGCCAGGCCCGCGGACACGCTATGCCGGGACCGCAGCAGCGGTTCTCGCCGTGGCCCGGCGCCCGGCCGGAGGCGGGTGTTCGGATAATGCGAGCAACAACCCCGCCAGCCCGAACGCGAGCAGGGTCACGGCAGGCATCTGCCAGTCCCAATCCAACGGGGCATGAATGGCGTAGGTGACCAGCGCGGCGGTCGGGCCGGTGGCCATCGCCGGGCTGGCACGCATCGCTCGCCGCGCCGCGAATGCAACCGCGCCCAGGAACGTCAACAGGAACGCCTCGCCGACGATTCCGAGCTCGGCGAGCGTCTGGATCGGCAACGAGTGGGCGTCTTGGGCCGTCTCCGTGAACGGCCGGTATCGAAGCCAGTAGACCGCCCATCCACCAGCACCCACACCATGAAGCGGCTCTTGCGAGAAGGCGCGGAATGCGACTCGCCAGTAGGCATAGCGGTTGCTCTCAAACGAGGTCAGCCGCGACGCGCCTGGGCTGAGCGGTGCCCCGGAATGCTCCTTGGCCCCCGCCACGATCGCCACTCCCAGGCCCGCGGAAATCAAAGCGAGAGCGATCCACGACGAGTGACGGGGAAGGCCAACCGGCCCGGGAGGGGCGCTCCGCTGAAGCCGCCATTGCGCTGCCAATGCCACAGCCGTGATCACCACGAGCAGGACCAGGACGATCGCTCCCTGGCGCTCGCGTGTCGACAGCGTGCCGGCGAGCGAGGTGACGCCGCTGAACCAGGCGCAGGCTGCAGCGGCCAGGCCTCCTGCCAGGATCGTGACGATCAGCGCTCGCAGCTGCTCGCGGCGCGGCGCCAGGACGACCAGCGCGATCAGGCCGCAGGCGCACGCGAACAGCGCCCCACGGGAGAACGAGAGGTACAGGCCCATGCCCAGCGGGGCCGCGGCGGCGGTGGCGAGCGCGCGCAGCACCGGGGCGCGGTCCAGGTCCCCGGCGAGACGGGCGCACAGCACGAATCCAAGCGCGGCCAGCTCGCCCATCGCGTTCCAATAGGTGAGCGGCTGCTCCAGACGGCCCTGCGCGCTGATCGATCGCGAGAAATGAAGCAGCCCGGGCAGTAGCCGCCCCGAAACCCCATAGGCGATCACGATCAGCGCCCCGGCGGCCAGCGCCGGCTCGCCCCTGCGCCGCCAGTCCGGGTCGACCAGCAGCGTTGCGGCCGCAAGCAGCGCCCCGACATACAGGACCACGAGCTGTCCGCTGTGGTACGCGCTGCCTGCGACCGGCGCCCACGCGATCGAGGCCAGCGTCCACGCAGCGAGCGCCGCCAGTCCGCCGATCGCCAGCCAGGCGGGACGCGAACGCGGCAGCGCGCGGGGATTGGTGACGATCGCGGCGCACACCAGCAGCCACGCCACGAGCCCCGCCCATGCTCGTGCCTCGTCGAAGTATCCGCCGGTGAAGAAGGCGAGCACCGTGGGGCCGGCGAGCAGCGCCGCGCAGGCCACGTTGTGCAGGCCGCGCCGCACGCGGACTAGTGCTGCGGGTCCTCGACCGGCGCTTCAGACGTCAGGTGGCCGTTCCGATTCCCGTTCATGGCCACCGCGGCCGATGCCCGGGCCACCTGCTCGCGGATGCCCGCCCTGAACTGCTCGGCGTCGAACCGTGCCGCGTTGGCCACGCACCGCTGCGGTTCGACCGCCTCATCGTTGAACTGGAGCACGGCACTCGCCAGCTCGGCCGGCCCACCCGACCAGAAACAGCCGGTGACTCCGTCGACTACCGTTTCGAGCGCCCCGCCGCCGGCCCGCGCGATCACCGGGCGTCCCGCCGCCTGGCTCTCGACCGCCGCGATCCCGAACTCCTCGACCCCCGTCACCACAAGTGCCCGCGCTCCTCGCACGATCTCGGCCACGGTCGCGTCGGAGACGCGCCCCGCGAACGAGATCGTCGGGCCGGCCTGACGATGCAGCGACCGGGCGGCTGGACCATCGCCGACCACGACCAGCGGCAGACGCAGCCGGTTGAAGGCCTCAACCGCGATGTCGATCTCCTTATGCGGCATCAATTCCGAGACGACCGCGTAGTACTCGCCGGCCCGGCCTGGCTTGAACCGGCCGGTCTCCACGGGGGGATAAACGATCTGCGCCTCGCGCCCGAAGTACGTCTTGATCCGAAGCTGGGTCGTGAGCGAGTTCGCCACGTAACGATTTGTGCGCTGGGCGGCTTCCCAGTCCCACCGCCGCCAACGATCGAACCCCGCCTCCATGACGCGGCGCAGCAGCGGATTGTGCCAGCGCTGGAGCGTCCGCTCGCGATCGTTCCAGGCGTAGCGAAATGGGTTGTGGCAGTAGCTGACATGGAGCGTGTGGCCGTTGCAGTTGACGGCATGCGCCCAGGCCGAGGAGCTCGAGAGCACGAGGTCGTACCCAGAGAGATCGAGTGATTCGATCGCCGCCGGATAGAAGGGCAGGAGGGCCCGAAACGTACGGGCCGAGGGCCGAACCCGCTGCAAGAAGGTTGTGAACACGCGGCGGTCCGAGAAACGGCCCTCGGTCCCATCCTCGTCGTAGACGGCCGTGTATACGTCGGCCTTCGGCCACATCGCGCAGAGCTCGAGGAAGACTCTCTCGGCACCGCGAAGATCGAGCAGGAAATCGTGGACGAGCGCGACGCGCGGGTCTCTCCCCGGTGGCGTGTGATCCGTCACAGGCTGCAGTCTATTGCCGATCGTCCAGCAACAAACCGATCGCCCTGTCGGTGGCCTCGGCCGTTCGTTTCCAGGTGTAGCCGGCGGCACGCCGTCTGCCTGCTGGAATCAGGCGCTCGCGGAGACTCTCATCGCAGGCGGCGGCAAGCAGCGCTTCCGCGAACTCGTCGCCGTGCGCGGCATCGACGAGAATCCCCGCCTCGCCCAGCAGCTCCGGGAGCGCTCCCCGTCGGGCGGCGACGACCGGCACTGCGCTGGCCATCGCCTCCAGGCAGGGAAGGCCGAAGCCCTCGTACAGCGATGGCATCGCCAGCGCACGGGCGCCTGCGTACAGGCCGGGCAGATGTTCCTCGGCCACATACCCGAGCTTGCGCAAACTCGTCTCCTCCTGGCGCAGGTAGCCTCGCCCAGACCCCGCCAGCACGAGCTCCACCCCCCGTGCGCGGAGGGCCCGCGCCGCTTCCTCGAGCCGGACAAGGTTCTTGCGCACCGACCGCGTCCCCACCGCCAGCGCGTACGGCTGTCTCAGACCGTATTCGCGCAGGGCGGCGGTCGGGTCCGCGTCCGGCGAGAAGCGCTCATCGGCCCCCGGTGCGATCACGGTCGTTCGCTCGGGAGGCAGTCCCAGCAGCTCGACGAGCTCCGAGCGCGAGAATTCCGAGACCGTGATCACGTGTCGTGCCCGCCGGGCGATCAGGGGGAGCAGCCGGCGCTGGTAGGCGACGTACGTCGCCGAGAAAGCGCCGGGAATCCGCAAGGGCGCAGCATCATGGATCACGACCACCGCTCGCTTCCCCAGAACCGGGGCGAGATTGGCGGGGCAGTACGTGAGCTCGCTGCGACGAGTGCGCAGGGGCAGCACGGCCTGCTCCCACAGATGTCCGGCCTTGTGGGCGAGAGCGCTGGGCGGTGCGAGCACGCCGTAGCGGTCTGGTCTCAGCGCCGGAAGCCGCACGGCCATCTCGCGGGCCAGTCGCTCGACCCCGCCGGTTTCCGTGCGTATGGCTGCGCGCGCGTCGATCGCGACCGGCGCCGCGCCGACCCCGGCGGGCGGCACTAAGTGCTGCGGACGGCCCGCCGCAGACAGGCGCCGGCGACGAGCAACACGGCTCCGAGGAGCACCGCGGCGAGATCGTCATATCCCGTCCTCGGCAGCGAGTGACCCGACGGGTCAGCGGTCGTGCTGGTGCCGGCCGAGGATGTGGTGCTCGCGCTCGTCGCAGCCGTGCTCGGGGTGCTCGCGGTCGTGGTCGCCGGTGTGGACGCGGCGGGCACCGGCGCGGGCGTCGTCGTCGCCGGTGTCGTGGAGTGATGGCTCGATCCTGAATGCGATCCGCCGCTGCCGTGACCCGCAAGCGGGTCGGTGTATTGCTGATCGCCCGCCGAAGGACCCGTGGCCAGCGCGCTCGCGGGCGCGAGCGCGACGAACGCTGCGAGCGCGATCAGGCATGCGATCAGCTTGGCGGGCACGAGCCGTAAGTATTGCGCTTTGGGCAGCGGAGTCGTCGGTAACCTCCCCGCCAGGGATGCCGCTGCTGATCAGCTATTCCGGCGCGCTGGGTGGCGCCGAGCGGATGCTGGTCGAGTTTGCGAGCGCCGTTGACGGCGTGATCGCGTGCCCGGAGGGTCCCCTTGCCGCCGCCGCGCCCCGGCTCGGAATCCCGGTGTTTCCCCTGTGTGAGCGCCCCCTGCGGGCGCGTGGCGGACCGCGCGACCGCCTCCGGGCCCTGGTCGCCCTCGTCCGGCACGGGCTCGAGGCGCGGCGTCTCATCGAGTCACTCGAACCCGAGCTGGTGGTCGCATCCGGGATGCGTTCCCTGCTGGGGCTGACGCTCGCGGGCATCACCCGCCGTGTTCCGGTCGTGTTCCTCCATCAGGACTTCCTGCCCGGCGGGCCGACCGGAGCGTTGGTGCGGGCCGCTGCGCTGTCCGCGGCGCGCGTGGTCGTCGCGTCCGCCGCGATCGCGGCCGACCTCGATCCCCGCGGTCGCCTGGGCGACCGGCTCGCGGTCGTTCACCTCGCCGTCGACCCTGATTGGTTCGGCGAACTACCCCTCAGGCCGCCGGAACCGCCCGAAGTCCTGGTGGCGGGGGCGCTCGTCGACTGGAAGCGGCCGGACGTGGCCCTGGAGGCGGTGGCCCGGGCACGGGTTCAGAGGCCCGAGCTGCGGCTGCGAGTGGTCGGCGCGCCGCTCGACGGCTCGGGGGAGGCGCTCGCCGAGCGCCTGCGCGCCCGAGCGGCAGAGCCCGATCTGGAAGGAGCGGTCGAGCTGGCCGGAGCGGTTCCCGACCTGCGCGCTGCGCTCGCCCGCGCCAGCTGCCTGCTCCATTGCGCGCCGCGAGAGCCATTCGGGCTCGTGCTCGTTGAATCGCTGGCCGCGGGGCGGCCCGTGGTGGCGCCCGATGCGGGCGGACCCAGGGAGATCGTCGCGCCCGCGTGCGGCGTGCTGTATCCACCGGGCGACGCGGCCGCTGCGGCCCGGGCAGTGCTCGAGGTGCTGGCCGACCGCGACCGCGCCGTGGCGATGGGAGAGGCCGGCAGGCTCCGCGTGCGCGAGCACTTCGACGTCCGTCGCGCCCGGACCCGGTTTGCGGAGGAGACGCTGCCGCTGGGCCGCAGCCGTCGCTCGCGGCCCGCCCATGCGCACGGGCGGCTGGCGATCGTGACCGTCACGCACAACTCCGAGCGCGAGCTCGAGCGGATGCTCGGTTCCGTGGCCCGCCATCTCTCCGGGGCCCACGTGGTTGTCGTCGACTCGGGGTCTGACGATCGCAGTGCTGAGGTGGCCCGGGAGCGGCGGGACGGAATCACGGTCGAGCTGATCGAGCTAGAGCGCAACGAGGGCTTCGGCGTAAGCTCCAACCGCGGGGTGGCAGCGTCGGAGGCGCATGTCACGGCGCTCCTGAACCCCGATGTCGAGCTGATCGACGACTCGCTGCTGGCGCTGGCCGAGGAGGCGCTGCGGCCCGGCGCTTCCGAGCGACTGCTGGCGCCGCTCGTTCTCTATCCGGATGGCTCCCGCCAGGACACCGTCCACCCGCTGCCGGCCTCGGCCGGCGACCTGGCCCGGTCCCTGCTCCCACTCGTTCTCGCGGCCGGCCCGCTCGTGCCGCTGGCGCCGTGGCGGTCTCGCCGGCCCCGGCGCGTCGGCTGGGCCGTGGGGTGCGCGCTCGTGGCGAGGACCGAGACGCTCCTGCGGCTGGGACCCTTCGATGAGCGGATCTTCCTCTACGGCGAGGACCTCGACCTCGGCCTGCGTGCCGCCGCCGAGGGCATCGAGACGTCGTTCTGGCCGCACGCCCGGGTGCTCCACAGCCGGGCGCATGCCACCTCGCGGGCGTTCGGCGGTGAGCCGTTCGAGCGATTGGCGCGCGCCAGGCGTGAGGTGGTCACCGAGCGCCTCGGGGCGCGCCGCGCCAAGCTCGACCAGGTCTCCCAATTCACCACGTTCGCCTCGCGGCGGCTCCTCAAGCGGGCGCTCGGCCGCCAGGCGGAGCGAGAGCGCCGCCAGCTCCAGGCGCTTCGGTCGAGCAGCCGGGTGCCGTGAACAGGCGGGCGGTTGCGGGCCTGCTCGCGGCGGTTGCCGTCGCTGTCGGTGCGGTGCTGATCCTGGTGCTCGTGCTCGCGCCTGGCCCCGGGAAGCCGCCCGTGGGGCGACCCCTGCCGGCGGGCCCTCCGCCGTCGATGCAGATCGGCGCGAACGTCAACCTGCTCTTCAACCCCCCCGGCGTGAGCGCGGCCGAGCTCGGCTCACAGCTCTCCGCCCTGCACGCGAGCGGCGCGACGATCGCCCGCAGCGACGCGCTCTGGGAGGCGACGGAGCCGGTCCCGCCGGTGGGCGGCGTCCACCGCTACGACTGGCGCTTTGACGACCGAATCGCAGCCGCGCTGGCCGCCCACGATCTCAGGTGGCTGCCGATCGTCGACTACTCGGCCGGCTGGGCCCGCTCGATCCTCGGGCAGGATCACTCACCGCCACGGTCCGACGCCGACTACGCGGCCTACGCCCAGGCCCTCGCGGCGCGATACGGGGCGGGAGGCTCGTTCTGGCGCGCCCACCCCGAGCTGGCCGACCTGCCTGTGACCGCGTTTGAGATCTGGAACGAGCCGGACGGAGGCGCGTTCTGGTTCCCCCGCCCCGACCCCGCGGGTTATGGCCGGCTCTACGGAGCCGCGCTCGGGGCGATCCACGCTGTCGACCCCGGCGCACGCGTTCTCGTCGGCGGGCTGGAATCGGCCCCCACGTTCATGCCCGCGCTGCTGAGCGTCGCTCCCCAGCTCCGAAGCTCAATCGACGGGGTGGCGATCCATCCCTACGGGTCCTCGCCCGCCGCGGTCCTGGCGAGCGTCGCCGCCGCGCGGCGGACGCTCGACGGGCTCGGTCTCGACGCGGTGCCGCTGTACGTGACCGAGTTCGGCTGGACGACGAGCCCTCCGGGCGCGCTCGACTACCTGCCCGAACGTCTGCGGCCCGGCTACGTGCAGCTGACGCTGATCGAGCTTGGCAGGAGCACGTGCGGCATCGCGGCGGCGATCCTGTACACCTGGTTCTCGCCGCAGCGCAATCCTTCAGACAGCGGCCAGTGGTTTGGGATCAGCGCTCCGGGCGCCGGCCGGAGCCCCGATGCGGCGTCGTTTGCGGGCGGCGTGCTGGCGGTCGAGCGCTCCCGTGCCGGCACGGGCGGCTGTCTGTAGCTCAGCGCCGGTGCTCGATCGCCCGCGCCACCCCACCGAAGGCCGAGAGGGCGGGCTTCTGCCACACGCGCCCGTCGTGGTAGCCGAGCAGGCCGGAGTAGCCCCAGGGCCCGGCGGCCCGGTACGAGTCCCCCATCCACGTGTACCAGTAGAAGCCGGCCAGTCCCAGGCGCTTGCGGTTGGCCGCCAGCGAGTAGACGAGTCCGCGCAGGTTGCGCGCCTGGCCGGCCGGCGTCGTCTCCCAATCGAACTCGTGCCGGACCTGGTGCAGCGAGGACGTCCATCCCCACTCACCCAGGATGATCGGCTTGCGGCCGTCGCCTGCCTGCTTCATCACCGCTCGGTCGAGCGCGAGGATCTTGATCACGCCGGGTGGGTACTTCGTGTAGGCGTGGATGTCGACAACATCGAACAACCCGCGCGCCCCCCGCACCCGGTAGACCGATTTGAGCACGTCCCAAGATGCGTTCGGCATGCCGCCGAGCACGACCTTGCCACTGGGGTCTGCACGTTTGATGGCGGCGTGTGCGACGCGGAGCAGGTTGATGTAGCTGGACTGAAACGGCTGGACGGGCCAGTAGTAGGTGATCCAGGGCTCGTTCCAGATCTCCCACTCCCGGATTGGGCGGTACGGAATGCTCGGGTTGTCCTGCCAGAAGCTTCCGTTCGGGCCGTAGCGATCCACGAGCGTCGTGACGAACTGGGCGTACGGTCCGTCGGAACGGGGCGCGATCAGGCTGTTCCCGACCTGCTTCCCCTCGTCCCATGCGGTCGTGTACATCACGGTGGGCACGAGCGTCATGCCGTGCTCCGCGGCCAGCGCAACGACGGGATCCGTGGCGAGGAAGTTGGTCGGCACGCCGCCGGCGCCGTTGACGAACAGGTACTGCTCGTCCGCAGGAACGTCGGTCCAGCTCTCGTAGGGCTGGGCGACCGCCCAGTTGAACGTGGTGCGAATCGACTGCACGCCGCTCGATGCCATCAGGCTGAACTGCTGCGACAGCGAGACGTTGTCCTGTGGGATCAACGGCGGGCCGTCGAGGTTGACCCCGGCGAATCCGGATGGCACCGGGGTACCGGCTAGCGGCTTGCCCGCAGACGCCGCCGGCCCAGCGAGCGCGAACGCCACCGCGATTGCGAGACCTTGCAGCGGTAGGCGCATATCGTGGCGGCAGTGTAGCCAGCCTCCGAGCGGGCGGCGCCGGCGGACCACCGCACCGGTCTTACCGACCCCTTACGCGGATCTGGGAACATGGCTCTGAGATGACCGGCGCGGACAGCGGAGTGGGGGCCGCGTTTCGCCCGTGGCGACGGCCCCGGGTGATAGCCCGCGTGCTCGGCACGATCGCCGTGGCCGCGTTGGGGGTGGTTCTGCTGGTGCGGGTGGCGCCGCCCGGGCAGGCGATCAAGACGATCGGTCACATGAACGGGTTGTGGCTGGCGGCCGCCGTGGGGCTCGAGCTGGGCTCGTGTCTCAGCTACATAGTCATCTTCCGGCGCTTCTTCCCCGAGGCCTCCCGGACCGTCAGCCGACGGGTCGCGTGGATCGCGATGGGCGCCGGGGCGGTGCTGCCCGGCGGGAACTTCTCCTCGGCGGCGACCACCGGATGGCTGCTGCGTGACCAGCGCGGCACGGTTCGTCTGTTCGAGCGCTGCGGTGCGCTGCTGTGCTTCCTGACCCTGTTCGGGTTCTTCGTCAATGCGCTGGCCGGCGCGTTCCTCCTGTTCGGCGTCGGCGACGGCCCGCATGACCTCGAGCATTCCGGGATCCCGATCCTCGTCTCGATATTCGTGATCGGATCGGCGTCCGCGGCCATGCTGCTGGGCCGTCGCTACGGCCCCCGTGTCCACAAGAGCGCGCGGGCCATCACCGCATCGCTCGACAGCGCATGGGGCTCAGTTCGCCATCCGCACTGGCGGATCCTGGGAGCGGCCGGCTTCTTGTGTCTGGATATGGCAGCCCTGTGGGCTGCCTGCCGGGCAACGGGACATCCGCTGGGCATCTTGGCGATGGCGCTGGCCTACTTCATCGGGTACCTGGCATCGATGATCCCGATGCCGGCCGGTCTCGCCGTGCTCGACTCGGGGCTCGTTGGTGCGCTGGTCCTGTACGGATTCTCACCCGCCGCGGCGGTCGCTGCGGTGCTTGTGTACCACGCCATCTCGATCTGGGTTCCGGCGCTCGGCGGACTCACCGCGTGGCTTCGAACCCCCAGACGCGCCGACGACGGTCGGATCGGCGAGGTCGCGATCGCCGGCGGTCCGGCGGTCATGGAGCCAACTTAGCTCCTGAGCTATAGATCGTCGTCGTCCGGATCGCGCTTTGCCGGGGGTGTCTCGTCTCCCGAAGGGGCGTCGGGCGGATCGCGATGCGGAACAGGAGACGCCCCCGGAACGCTCGGATCGCGGCGCTTGCGATCCCAATCCTGGCGGGCTTCATCGATCTCGCTCTCGAGCTCCTCGCTGCGCCGCTCCATTGCGTCGGCTGTGCGCTCGAGCTCGTCGGCTAGGGGTTCGGGCTTACGGTCCATACGTGTGCGCTACCCCTGTGTGGAGGCACGTACTCGCGACTCCTCAGAGCTTGAACGCGTGCACCCGGCCGTCCCAGGAGGGGACGTAGACAACTCCGTTTACAACCGAGGGAGCGTTGAACACGCCGCCGACCCCAGGGCTGACCCAAAGGCGTTTGCCGCTACTTGCGTCGAGCCCGACCACCCTGCCGTTGCTGCCGGTGCCGTAGAAGAGGACACCGTCTGCGATGGTGGCGGGGGAGGTGAGGGGGGCGCCGTCATTGGCCTGCCAGCGCAGTGCGAGACGGCAGTTGCCGGTGACGCCGAACGCGAGGATTCCGGGTCCGTATCCACCCCGTCGCTGCGGGTTGGCCACGTATAGAAGGCGCTGAGAGGGCGAATACGGCGCGACACCAAGCAGCGCGATGTTGCCAAAGCCAGAGCCGCCCAGCTGGATCCGCTGAACGGGTCCGCTGTCGATGCGGTCGCGATCGTAGACGAAGAAGTTGCCGAACTTGTTGCCAGCGGCGAGCTGCGGTGGGCAGCCCGGGGCCTGGTAGAGCGCGGGGGTGAAACCGAAGTCCGCGTCGCCGGTGTCGGGATGCAGACCCGGGTAATTGCCAGCCTGCACGCGTAGCCCGAGCGACAGCCGCACGACGTGCTCGGCATACCCCGTGTGCTCGTTGGGCGGGGCAAATGAGTTGCCCGTGGCGGCGTAGAGCGCGTTCTTCTTCGGGTCGACGGAGAGTCCGCCCCAGCCCCAGATGCCGCCCCCGTCAGTCGGCGGGGCGTCAAACCAGCGCCTGACCGACCCAGTGCGCTTGTTGATCGACATCACCTGGCCGCGGTAGGGGCGCATGTCACAGTCACTCGCGGTCTCGGCATAGACCCTGCCGCGCACCATCGTGAGCGCACCCCAGACATGGTTGAGATATGGCTGCCGCGTGACCGTCCAGTGCCGGATGGTGCGTCCGGTCGCGAGGTCGAGCTGGTCAAGGCTGCCCCTGCCACCGGCGACGTAGAGGCGGTCCGTGGCCCGGTCGATTACCGGGGTGTCGGTGATGCCGGAGTGAGGCAGATCTCCGCAGCTGCCGTATCCCACATGGCCGAGGCGGCGAAGCCAGACCCGCTTTCCGGTGGTGGCGTTGATCGCCGCCAGATTGCCGTTCTCCGAGCCGGCGATGACGAGGTTCTTGGGCAGGACGGTGTGGGTCTTGGGGTCCGGCACGGGGACATGGAAGGCGAACAGCGGCTGCGTGTCGATCACCGACCCGAGCCTGAACGACCACACCTGGTGGAGCTGATGGACGTTCGTTGTGTTGATCGTGTGCTCGTCCGGGTTCAGGCCTTCCCGGCTCGAATTGAAGCCGTAGGTGTCCCAGTCGAGCGTGCCGGTGGCGCTCACAGCGGGTGCGCTGGGCGCGGCCAGGATTGCCACTACCGTGGCGAGCAGGGTTGCGTTCCGCAGCGCGCGCCTGCTGCGCAGGATGGAGTCCGTGGAATGCCCGCTTGCCCCCATGAGGCGCGAAACTTACCCGTTGGCGAAGACGACGATCAAGTACGTGCGGTGGCGTGCGCCGATACCCCGCACGCCTCACCGCCCAGGGAGGTGGTAGATGAACAAGGCGCCGTGGGTCTGCAGGCGCTGGTAGTCGCCGACCGGGAGCATGATGCGCCCCCCGACGATTATCGGAGTGTTCCAGTGGCCGAGCGCCGCGGGCATGGTATGGAGGAGCGCGCCCGTCGTGGGCTGCCTGATCTCGAGCTGCCGTGCCCGCGTGTTGAACGCGTACAGCAGGCCTCCAGCGACCACCGGGCTGGTGAAGTTCCCCGTGCCGCTCCACACCCGCACGAGGCGAGGATTGGCGCCGCCCTTGAGTTTGTAGGCGACGAGACCGTTGATGTTGCCGGCGACGACGTAGACCTTCCCGCCATGCCGCCATACCGCCGGGGTGCCGTACATCAGCCCCTTGCCGAGCGTCGGAACGCTCTGGAGCTCACCGCCAGTGCGGTCACTCGCGGGGCCCGCGGTGCCGTCGAGCCGGCCGAGGTCCAGCAGGCGCAGAATGCCGTCCTTACCACCCTGCACCGCAAGGCGCCGGCCGTCGATCGTTGGCAAGACGGCCGGCGCCGTGGCGCCGAGATCGAAGTCCGTCTGGTTCATCTGGGCTTGGTTGGCCGGTGTCCAGTTATGCAGGAGCTGCGAGCCGTCCGGGGAGAGCTCGAGCACGCTGTCGCCCCATCTGGTCGAGCCATTGAAGGCGCCGTTTCCAGTGGCGACCAGCAGACGGCCCGTGTCCGGTTCGACGACCGCTCCCGAGCGGGCCCAGATCGCGGCTCCACTGGAGTGACACGCCCGGGGCACGATCAGGACATGGACGTTTGCGCACAGCGTGTTGAAAACCCGCTCGACGCGTCCCGAGCTGCGATCGAGCATCACCACCTGGCCCTGATAGATCGGAGTGTCGCTCTCATACCCGCCGGTGACCGCGATCACATCCGGGCCGGTCAGGTTGAGAGCTCCGCCGATCTTCTCCTTGGTGGGGTCGAAAGTGATGCGCGCCGGCCAACCTCCGGAGCGGACCTCGCGGCCGTCCGCGAGCTGCAGCTTGTGGATGAAGCCGTCCGGGCTGGCCGAATACACGTAGCGCCGATCGGGATCGGCCACCGGCGACGCGGTCGTGGCCTGGTAGGTGCCCTCGAGGTGCCTGGTTCCTGCAGGCTTGAACTCCCACAGGATCACGCCGGTGCCCGGATCGATCGCGATCGTGTGGCCATAGGTGGTCGTGACCACGACCACGTCGCGCCGGCGACCGTTCACGGGGATCGCATGCAGCTCGATGGGCGATGAGTCGGCCGGCCCGTCGAGATGCACCACCCGCGTCTGGAGGAGCCCCACGTTGGCCGCGGTGATCTCGGTGTGGGCCGGGCCCGTGCCGCTCCGCTGCGCGTCGTAGTCGAACCGTGTCCAATCTCCAGGCTTGGGTGGCTCGTTCCGGTACCGAGGTCCGGTCTCCCGAACGACGCTCGTCTGATGACGTACCGATGGCGTCCGATGCGATTTGTGGCCGCCACCACAGGCCGAGATCACGAGCGCAAGCGCAAACGGCGCCAGACGCATGTGCGTCCCCGGTTTGGGATGCAGCCCTGTCCCTGCCCCTCGCACGGAGGCGCATCGTAACGAGCAGGGCTCGCACCGATCGTCTTGGCTATTTAGCACATATGCTAAATTACGAAATGAGATGTCGATTGCGAATGCGTACCGAGCGCTGGGCGATCCGACGCGGCGCGAGATCCTGCGGTTGTTGCGCGAGGGCGAGACGCCTGCGGGGGAGCTCGCCGGGCACTTCGAGATCTCGTGGCCATCGGTGTCACGCCATCTGAGGGTGCTGGAAGCGGCAAGTCTGGTCAGCTCTGAGCGCCGCGGCGGCAACATCATCTATTCGTTGCGAACCTCCGTCCTCGAGGACATAGCGACTGAGGTTGCGGACATGGCCTCCATCGGCCGGCCTTCGCGCCCTGTGCGAATGCGGGCTCGGGCGGGACGCGGACGCGAGCCTCGGCCAGCGTGAGGCGCCGCGATGGAACGTAGAGCCTCCGGGTTGGTCAGCTTCTATCGGGGGCTCCCACCGTTGGCGCAGCGCCTCCTCTGGGTCCTGGTCGCCATCGAGGCGTTTTTGATCGCAGCCACCGAGCGCGACATTCACCGCCGACCGGCTCAGAGCATCCGCGGTCCGAAGCTCGTGTGGCGCGTCATCGCAACACAGAATGTGATCGGACCAGCCGCCTACTTCGGCCTCGGACGGAAATCGTCAGGATCAGCAGCTCGGTGATCGGAACCATCATTGTCGTTGTCCTGGTTTCGGCCGCGGCGTTCTCCACCGGCTGGGTGTTTCGCGACGCCCGGGCCCGTGGCATCCCTCGCCGCAAGGCGCTTACGTGGGCCACGCTGCAGTGGGTGGAATTCCCTCTGTTCCTCTGGCTCTACCGCCGCATTCGGCCAACCGGGAAGCGCCGCGCCAGCGACGAGAACAACGCGACGGCGTAGCGCTCGGCCGTCCTCGGGCAGGTCGCGTGGGAATGGGTCTGTGCAAGGATCCGGTAGTGCGGTTGGGGCTTCACGCACTAGGCATCGGGGCGGGCGCGCGCCGCGCCGTGGTCGATGCGGTCGCAGCATCCGCGGAAGCGTCCGGGTTCGCGACGTGTTGGGCGGGCGAGCACGTAGTAATGGTCGACCGGCCCGAGTCGCGGTATCCGTACTCACAGGATGGGCAGATTGCCGTGCCGGCGGACGCCGACTGGCTGGATCCACTCGTGACGCTGAGCTTTGCCGCCGCCGCGACTCAGCGGATTCGTCTTGCGACCGGCGTTCTGTTGTTGCCTGAGCACAACCCGGTGTTGCTCGCCAAGCAGGCGGCCAGCCTGGACGTGCTTTGCGGCGGGCGGCTGACGCTCGGTGTCGGCGTGGGCTGGTCGCGCGAGGAATTCGATGCGCTGGGCATCCCGTTCGCTCGACGCGGCCGGCGCGCAGACGAGTATCTGCAGGCGATGCGCACTCTCTGGCGCGAGGACCTGGCGTCATTCGACGGCGAGTTCGCGTCCTTCCAGCGGGTGCGGGTCAATCCCAAGCCGGTGCGCGACCGGGAGATCCCGATCGTGATCGGGGGGAACAGCGATGCGGCGCTGCGGCGCGTGGCCAGGTTGGGGGATGGCTGGTATGGGTTCAATCTCGGCGGGGTGGCGGAGGTCCGCGAGCGGGTGGCGATCCTGAAGGAGCTGTGTGAAGAACACGGGCGCGACATTGGCGAGCTTCACCTGTCCGTCGCCGTCGAGCGCAGTGAGCCCGAGGACATCGGCGTCCTGCGCGATATCGGCGTCAGCGAGCTCGTTCTGGTCGCGGCACCGCCCGAGGACCCCGACGCGGTCCCAGAGTGGGTTGCTGCGCTCGCTCGGCCCTGGAGCCACGTGATCGGCTGAGGCCGGGATGAAGCGGACGACGGGCCTCGAACCGGCTCCCGAGATCCAGGCGGACGCGAACGATGTCCCTGCGCTTCGCACAGTGCGAGGTGAAGGGACATCGAAACGTTCACATGAGGCGTCCGATGTTCGAAAGTCGTAACAACTTTTCCGCGGAATCGTCCAGGGCCGCTTCCGGAACGACTTGATTGGGTTGGTTGATGCTCGCGCTGGGGGTGATGGTCGTGATCGCGCCGGGGTCATGGGCTCGGAAGACGGGTCGCACTCCACAGCTCCGCGGTCATCCGCTCGGCCTCGCGGTCGTGCGTTCGCTGGAAGTTGCGCCCGCCGCGCGCGAAGGTTTGCGCCACCGCGGGCGGCACGTCTGATTCCTTGAACGCACGGGCCAGCCATCTGGTGTTCCGCACGTACACGATCCCCACCGCGCGCGCGGCGGACGAACGGTCCTCGCGCACGGCACCGGCGATTCGTCCGAGGTGATAGGTCCCGGCGCGATCGCGGGTCCAGACAAAGACGCCGCAGGGCACCCCCGCAAACCGGTGAAGCGCTCTTGCCGCCTTCTCACCCTGACCCGAGCCGATACCAACCACCCCGCCGGCAAGGCCATACTCGGCGCCGGTGCCTGCCGGTAGGTCCAGATCCCGCGCCCGCATGGGTGCGCGATAGATGCAGACGGGGTCGGACACGGGACGCCAGAGCATCTCATCCCCGGCAAGCCCGCTGTTTGTGTACAACGGATGCCGCCACACGAATAAGGGCGGGAGAGGGTGCGACGATTCGCTGATGCAAGGTCACTGGCTGAAGGCGGTTGGACACGCTCGCGGCCCGCTGCCCGCGCGCTGGATCGAGGAGGGCCGGACGAGTGTTCTGCGGGAGGGTGGCTTCCCGCGGCGCCCGCGCGTGGAGGAGGATGACCGGCTCGTGCTCTACGCAAGCGTGTGGCGACGGGTCTTCGGCCTGGTGGTAGCGATCGGCGAGGCCTACCGAGTGGAGCACCCGCGCTGGCCGTGGCGGATTGCCGTGGAGCCGCTGCTAGTCGTGCCAGATCTCGATCTCGCTCCGCCCGTTGAGGCGATCGGCGTGGCGGCACGCTCCATGTCGCAGCAGTCCCACATCCGGCTCGAGCCAGTCCATTACGCGCGAGCGGTCGAGGCGCTCAGCTCGATAGCGCTGTAAGACCCGAGGTGCAGGGAACGCTCAGGCTCGCTCGTTAGATCGCCGTCGCCTGCTCTCGCTTGGCTACGCGCGCGAGCTTCTGGCGGGTCCCCGCGTCGAGCACGAGCTTGCGCAGCCGCACGGCGTCGGGCGTTACCTCAACCGACTCGTCCTCGACGATGAACTCGAGCGCCTGGTCGAGCGAGAGCTGGTGGTGCGGCGCTAGGCGTACGAGCTCGTCCGCCGTGGACGAGCGAACGTTGGTGAGCTTCTTCTCGCGCACGGCGTTCACGTCCAGGTCCTCCGAGCGCGAGTTCTCACCCACGATCATGCCCTCGTAGACCTCCTCGCCCGGGCCCACGAACAGCCGCCCACGCTCGGACAGCTTGAGCAGCGCGAACTGTGACGTCGTTCCGCGGCGGTCGGCCACGAGCGAGCCGGTGGGGCGCGTCTTGATCTCGCCGTGCCAGGGCTCGTAGCGCTCGAACACTGAGTGGAGGACGCCTGCGCCACGGGTTTCGGTCATGAACTCCGTGCGGAAGCCAATCAGCCCGCGTGCCGGGACCAGAAACTCGAGCCGTACCCAGCCGGTGCCGTGGTTCACCATCTCGTCAAGACGACCCTTGCGCAATGCGAGCAGCTGCGTCGTCACACCAAGGAAATCCTCCGGGATGTCGATCGCGAGTCGCTCGACGGGCTCGTGCACACGGCCGTCCACTTCGCGGGTTAAGACCTGCGGCTTGCCCACTGTGAGTTCGAAGCCCTCCCGGCGGAGCGTCTCCACGAGCACGGCGAGCTGCAGCTCCCCCCGCCCCTGCACCTCCCAAGTGTCGGGCCGCTCGGTGGGATGAACACCAATCGACACGTTGCCGACTAGCTCCTGGTCCAGTCGGCTGCTCAGCAGGCGCGCCGTGAGCTTGTCACCGGACTTGCCGGCCAGGGGGGAGGTATTGATGCCGACCGTCATCGCCAGCGCCGGCTCATCCACGCTCACGGGCGGCAAGGGCCGAGGATCTGCGGGATCCGCGATCGTGTCCCCGATCGTCACCTCGGGCAGGCCGGCCACCGCGATGATCTCGCCGGGCCCCGCCTGGTCGGCGTCGACGCGGGTCAGGCCCTCGGTCACGTACAGCTCGGTGATCTTCATCCGCTGCGTCGAGCCGTCGCGGCGGCACCACGCCACCGTCTGGCCCCGCTCGATCGCGCCCTCGTGCACGCGGCACAGAGCCAGTCGGCCGACATAAGGCGATGCGTCGAGGTTGGTCACAAGCGCCTGCAAAGAGTGGCCCTCGGCGTAACTGGGCGGCGGCACGGTCCCAAGGATCAGCTCGAACAGCGGCCGCAGGTCATCGCCCTCTGTTCCCTCCTCGGACGACGCCCAGCCGGCCTTGGCGTTCGTGTACACGATCGGGAAGTCGATCTGCGTCTCATCCGCGTCGAGGTCGAGAAACAGCTCGTAGACCTCGTTCAATACCTCATCAGTGCGAGCATCGGGGCGGTCCACCTTGTTCACCACGAGGATCACCGGCAATTTCAGCTCCAACGCCTTGCGCAGCACGAAGCGCGTTTGCGGCAACGGCCCCTCCGAGGCGTCCACGAGCAGCAGCACACCGTCCACCATCGTCAGGCCACGCTCCACCTCGCCACCGAAGTCCGCGTGCCCGGGCGTATCCACGAGGTTGATCTTCGTGTCCCCGAAACGGACGGCAGCGTTCTTGGCGAAGATCGTGATGCCGCGCTCGCGCTCTTGATCCATTGAGTCCATCACGCGCTCGGACACCACCTCGTGCGCGGCGAACACCCCGGACTGGCGCAGCATGGCGTCGACCAGGGTCGTCTTGCCGTGATCGACGTGGGCGATGATCGCGATATTGCGCAGTTCCTGCCTCAATCGCATCGCATCAACACTAGAGGCGGCGCCACCCGTACAGCCGGCACCCCGTCGCTAGTCGTCTGCGAGCCGGCAGGCAAAGGGCTCAGCTGCCAGGACCTCAACGGCGACCAGGACGCTCCGGTCGGCGCAGGCGTCTACGCAGCGATACCCGCCCGCAACTGGCGCGATCAGCGCATTGCGCCCGAGAACTGGGGTCTACCTCCGGGCATCTCGGTCACACGCGCGGACTACCGGGTCCTGGTCGACATGGCCCGGTTCGCGACTGTGACGCACGCGTCAGGCCCCGCCCCGAGGGCGATTCGGGTGCCGCCGGAGGCCGCTCGCTGACCGCTGCGGCGCTTCCCAAGGAGGGTCAATCAATCAGGTGACGGACCCTCCCTGAGAGGTGGTCAGGGCGTGGGAACTAACGACTGACCGCGCCAATCCTTGGAACCGGTGCTATTGGATCGCGTTGGCGCCCTGCTCGCAAGCCGACCGAGCTGCGGACTGCGCCACCGACGGCAAGGCGTCCGCCAACTTCGCGCAGAACGAGGAGTATGCGGCCTTGAACTTGGCCCTGTTGCCCGAGGCAGCGGCATCGGCGAGCTTCTGACACTCCGCGGAGAGCTCGCTGCGCTTGCTTGCCGAGATTGCCGCGTTGTTCTGGATCCCGGCCTCGCATCCCCGCTTCGCCGCCTGGGCGGCAGCGGAGTTCGTGCTGGTACCGCCCGAGCTGGAGCTCGGCGTCGAGGTGCTGGCGCCGCCCGAGCCGGAGCTGGGTGTGGACGTGCTGCTGCTCTTGCTACTGCCACAACCCGTGAGCGCGATGCTGCCCGCAACAACGAGCACCAACACGACGACGATCTTTGTCCGCATGTATAAGTCCTCCCGGTCGCTATGTGAGCCGCGCGAGCCTATCCGCTTGGCGATCACGTAGGCAACCTAACTACCTAACCATCCCGCCCACGGACGTTGAGAACGCGGCTGATGCGTGGCCCGTGGCCGATCCCGCGAGTGGGGTGTGTGGGCGTTGTGGTGCCCGAGCCAGTACGTCAGTCAGGGTTTCCAGACCTTTCGCAAAGCGGACGACGGGTCTCGAACCCGCGACCTTCGGCTTGGGAAGCCGACGCTCTACCAACTGAGCTACGTCCGCGACCCGGCCATTCTAGGCGCCGGGGTGCGACGGTTGCCGGGGGCCGTGCGGCCCCCGGCAGGTCCGATGCGGCCTAGTTGACGGCGATTCCCGCGGGTGCTGCGCCGCTGGGCAGCGAGGTCGGGGAGGTGGACACTTCGGTCAGGCTTGCGCCGTTGACCGCGAACGTGGCCACCGCGCCGGTCTTGCTCTCGACCAGAAACAGCCAGCGGCCGTCCGGGCTGAGTCGGGCGTCCACGGCGCCGGTCCCGGATGTCCCCTTGACCGGTGTGGACGTGCGCAGGGTCAGAACTCCGTCGCGGGCGATCGAGTAGCTCGAGATGCTCCCGGAGGCCGTGTTGACGGTGAACAGGAATCTGCCGTCGTGGCTGATCTCGACCCAGCAAGGCGCGGTCTGCAGGTCCGCGAACGGGGAGGATCCGATCGACCGCAGTGTCCCGTCGGCGGAATCGCGGAATGCCGACACAGTGCCGGTGCCGTCACCGACGTTGTGGGCATTGGAGACGAACAGCTGATCCGGATCCGTCGGGCGGAATTCGCTGCCGAATGGGCCGAGTCCCTGCGCCGGGAACGGCGAACCCGGGGCGGCCGTCAACCGTCCGTGATCGCCGACGACGAAGCTGTCGATCTGCGATGTGCCGACGAGCGTTCCGGCCAGCTTCGTGCCATCGCCGTTGAACAGCACGTCACCCGGCTGGGATCCGGATGGCAGGTCGACGGTCGAATCGGCCAGCGGGTGCAGATGCCCACCGCGGCTGAGGCGGAACCCGGTGAAGTTGCTGTCAGCCGAACCGGCGTTGGCGACATACACCAGGCGGCCGTAGACCGCCACACTCACCGGTTCCTGACCGCCCGAGGCGACCACGCCGTGGGATACCGGCCGCAGGGTGCCGTCAGGCTCGATGCGCAGCACCGAGATCTGATCGCTCCCGGCGTCGGCTGCGATCAGGTACCGGCCGTCGGACGAGAGCTGGAGCGCGCCCTGGGATGCCAGCCCGGAACCGGTGCCGGCACCGCCTGCCGTGAACGGCGAGCCGGGCACCGGAGTAAGAGTGCCGTCGGCGTGTTGGTCGAAGGCGCCGATGGTGTTGGTTCCGGATGTGTTGTCGTTGACGTATACGTGTCCGACCACTCCCGAGTGATGGCCGTCTGCGAGGGCGGCCGGGGCGGTGGCCCCGGCGGCTGCGGCCGCGAACCCGAGCAGCGCCGGGCGCAGCCACTTGCGTGGCAGAGAGAGCATTCGCTTGTCTCCTGTTTTCAGGTGTTTGCAGGCAGCCCAGCTACCGGTCCAGGAGCGGCAGGGTTATGGACGACTCGTTCCGACGGACCGGCGAGTCGCGCACCAGTAGAACAACAGCTCGTTACGGATCGATGAACTGCTCGCCCGGCCTGGCCAACGTCTAGCTGCCAGCAGACTCCTTGGTCACCGGACCGTCGCCATCCGGCACGCGTGAGGCGTAGGAGTCCTCGTTGTCGGTTCGGAGCTCCTCGTCCCCGATGCCAACGCTGTAGTAGACGCGGAGGCTCTGATCGTCCTCGGCTGAGAGCTCGTCCTGGGCATCGATCTCGGGTGAATCGTTCACGTGTTGGGCGCTGTACGGAACGCGGATCTGGTCGTCCTCCTGCTTGAGCCGTGCCAGGGGAATGAACACCAGCCTTCCGGTCGACAGTCCGGTGGATGACTCGACGGTGATCCACATTGGGTCGCCGTCCTGGGTGTAGACCTCGCGGACTTCGCCGACCTTGCTGCCTTCGTGGTCGAACACGGTCTTGCCGGGTAGGCCGCTCACGTCTTCGACGGGGTATGCATCTGACATCGGCTTCTCCTTCGGATCGTGGCTCGAGGAGTGGCTACCCCGCGGGACGAAGAGGTACCACCGATCGTTCCCCGCGGATAGACTCGGCTGCGAGGAGAGCGTGCGGCAACTGACCGGACTTGACGCGCAGTTCCTGGCGCTGGAGACACCGCGCCAGTCAGGCCATGTCGGCGGCCTGGCCGTGCTCGACCCGAGCACGAGGCCGAACGAGCGGCTGGAGCTGTCCGACATCCACAACCTGCTCGCCGAGCGGCTGCCGCTGTTGCCGCCGTTCCGCTGGCGGCTCAAGCAGGTGCCGCTGGGGCTCGATTACCCCTACTGGATCGACGATCCGGACTTCGATCTCGAATACCATGTCCGAGAGCTCGCGCTCGCCGCCGCCGCCCACCGACGCGAAGCTCGCCGAGCAGGTCGCTCGGATCTTCTCGCGGCCGTTGGATCGCTCTAGGCCGCTGTGGGAGGTCTATCTGATCCACGGGCTCCAGGACGGTCACGTCGCGGTGATGACGAAGATTCACCACTGCCGTGGTCGACGGCATGTCCGGCGCGGAGATCATGGGCGTGCTCCTCGATCTCAGCCCCGAGGGCCGCGAAGCGCCACCGCCGCTGGAGGGCACGCCGGACCGCGAGCCGAGCGACCTCGAGATGCTCGCCCGCGGGCTGTTGGCGACACCGCGATACCTGCAGCGGGTCCTGACCGCGACCCCCTCGACCCTGCCTAACCTCGAGGACACGCCGATCCTCCGGGAGCTCCCCGGCGCCAAGACGCTCGGGAGGACGAGCGCACAGATCATCCGGACGCTGCGGCGGCGCCCGTCACGCGTGCTCGAGCGCGTGAATTTGACGCCGCCGCGCACCTCCTTCAACGGCCGCGTGTCCGGTCACCGCAGGTTCGCGTTCGGGCAGCTGTCCCTCGATGACGTCAAGGCGGTCAAGAACTCCCACGGGTACACCGTGAATGACGTCGTGATGGCGATCTGCGCCGGTGCCGTCCGGCGATGGCTGATCGAGCACGATGAGCTGCCGGAGCAGCCCGCTGATCACCCAAGTCCCGGTATCGGTTCGCAGCGAGGAGCATCG
This sequence comes from uncultured Actinomycetes bacterium, assembly GCA_963822725.1. Classification (GTDB taxonomy): domain Bacteria; phylum Actinomycetota; class Thermoleophilia; order Solirubrobacterales; family Solirubrobacteraceae; genus Palsa-465. The sequence goes on along the minus strand of CAWGIR010000004.1, from coordinate 1,087,667 downwards.
CGGCACGTTCGGCAACCGGATCGGAGTGATGAGCGTGCCGCTGTTCACCAACGAGCGCGATCCGGTGGAGCGCCTGCGCCTTACGCACGAGGCCATGCGGGCAGCCAAGGAACGACACAAGGCATTACCCGCGCAGCTGCTTCAGGACGCCACCCAGTTCATCCCGCCGGCGGTCTTCGCGCGCGCCTCGCAGGTGACGTTCTCGCTCGCGGCGACGCGCCGGCCGGTATGGAACCTCGTGATCTCAAATGTGCCGGGCCCCCAGTTCCCGCTGTACATGGCGGGGGCGGAGCTCCAGGCCAACTATCCGATCTCGGTGATAACCGACGGCATGGGCCTCAACATCACCGTCATGAGCTACCGCGGCCATCTCGACTTCGGAATCGTGGCTGACCGCGAGCAGATGCGAGATGTGTGGAAGCTGATCGGGTGGCTCGACGAGTCGCTTGCCGAGCTCAAGCCACGCACGCCCAAGGAGGCGGTCAGGCAGGGGTGAGGAGCCCGGCGGGCGAAGGCGTCGCCGGTGGCTACCGAGTTACCAGGCCTGCGCGCCGCCGCAGTGGGGGCAGTCCACCGACGTGGACACGAGCGCCTTGAACACGTAACCACACGGGCACGAGTACGTGGCTGCGTCCTGCGAGGGGCCCCCCTGGCGAGCGCGATGGACCTGGCTCTCGGTCGCTGGCCGGCCGGCGCGCCGGATGCGCATCGCGCCCGGGGCGCCGGCGGCGACTGAGAGTGGTTTCGCGTCGGTTGAGTCGAACTTGCACGTTCATGGAAACAGAACGGTCCTGGGTGGCGATTGGTTTCGCTCCATCCCGCGATTGTCCTTGGAGTTAACGTGAAGCTAATCGGCAGCTGGGCCACAGGTCGTTAGCTCGGCCGATCCCCATCGTCTGGCCGGTCCGCGCTCCGGGGTGCCGAAGGGGCCCTTATGGGAGAATGGGCCCCCGGTATGGATCCGAGCCGCAAGCGTGCCATCCGCCTCACGCTCGCCCTGACCGCCGCGCTGCTGCTCGCGTCTGCGCTGATCTACACGAGCTTCAGCGCCGGACGGGACGAGCTGACGGCCTCGCAGCTGTTACGAACGGCCAAGCCTGGTCGCTCGTACATCCTCGCCGGGACGGTCGTCAACGGGTCGGTCCGGCGCGCCAGCCAGGTGCTTTTCTTCCGCGTGCGGGACCCGAAGCTCCGTCTCTCGGTGCCGGTGCGGTACACGGGGATCGTCCCGGATCCGTTTGCGGCGGGTCGCGGCGTCCTCGTCACGGTGCAGCGTGGGTCGGGGCCTCAGTTCATCGGTCAGCAGAACTCGCTCACGACGAAGTGCCCGTCGAAGTATCAGGCGGAGAGCGGAGCGGATTGATGGCGGTAATCGGTCGCGCGCTTCTGATCATGGGGCTCACCGCCTCGGTGTACGGCCTCGGGGCCTCTATATACGGCGGGCGCACCGGACGCCGCGAGTGGGTCGAGTCGGGCCGGCGGGCGATGTACGCGCTCCTCGGCCTGATGGCGATCGCGTTCGGGATCCTCGAGTGGGCATTCCTGAACGACAAGTTCGCCTTCAACATCGTCGCCAACGGGTCGAGTACGAGTACGCCGACGATCTACAAGGTGGCGGCCGTCTGGGCGACCCAGCAAGGGTCGCTGCTGCTCTGGATCCTGCTGCTGTCGTTGTGGTCGAGCCTGGTGCTGTTCCTCTCGAGGCGCAAGGTGAGGGAGATAGCGCCGTATGCGACCGCGGTGCTGCTCGGCTTCTGCACGTTCTTCACCGGACTGTGCGTGTTCTTCGCGAATCCGTTCGCGACCTCCGCGCGGCCGCCCACGGAGGGAGCGGGCCTCGATCCGCTGCTGCGGCACACGACGATGATGATCCACCCGCCGTTCCTCTATTCGGGGTACACGATGCTGACGATCCCGTTCGCATTCGCGGTCGGGGCGCTGATCACGGGCCGCACCGGCGCCGAGTGGATCCAGGTCACGCGGCGCTTCGCGCTCGCCGCCTGGCTGTTTCTAGGGGTGGGAATCATGCTCGGCGCGCGCTGGTCCTACACCGAGCTCGGGTGGGGCGGGTATTGGGCCTGGGACCCGGTCGAGAACGCCGCGCTGATGCCGTGGCTGTTGGCGACGGCGTTCCTGCACTCGATCATGATCCAGGAGAAGCGGGGGATGCTGAAGCGCTGGAACATGGGGCTGATCCTGGGAACCGGGACGATGGCGATCGTGGGGACGTTCCTGGTGCGCTCGGGGATCCTCTCCTCGATCCACGCGTTCGTCTCGGACCCGACGCTGAACATCTCGTTCGTGGCCCTGATCGGCGTCATGCTGACTGGCTCGGTGGGGCTCATGATCTGGCGCCGCGATCGTCTGCGATCGGAGGCGCGGCTCGACTCGCTGTTGTCCCGGGAGGCCGTCTTCCTGTTCCAGAATCTCGTGCTCGTCGCGCTGGCGCTCGTGATCTTCTGGGTGACGTTCTTCCCGCTGATCTCGGAGGCGATCACCGGCACGCAGGTCTCCGTCGGCCCGCCCGCGTTCCGCCCGTTCGTGGTTCCGCTGGCACTGATCGTCGTGTTGCTGTCAGGCGTTGGGCCGATCATCGCGTGGCGGCGCGTCACGCTCGCGAATCTCCGGCGGAGCTTCGCGTTCCCGTTCGTGGCGGCGATCGTCGACGCTCGTCTTGGTCCTGATCGCGATCGGACCGACCAGCCATGCGTTCGCCATCGCGATGTTCGCCTGCGGAGCGTTCGTGATCGCGTCAGTGGGGCAGGAGTTCGCGCGCGGCGTGCGCGCCCGGGGCGCGATGTCGCACGAGGCGCCGCCGCTCGCGCTCGCCCAGCTGGTGCGGCGCAACCGCCGTCGCTATGGCGGTTACATCGTCCACGCCGGGGTCGCCGTGGCGCTGATCGGGGTGGCGGCCTCGACCTCGTTCGAGCATTCGCGCTACGCCACGATGCGGCCGGGACAGAGCGCGCGGATCGACGGCTACACGGTGCGGTACGTGAGGCCGACAGTGACGGCGACCGCCGAGAAGATCTCATTGGGCGCGCAGCTGGCGGTTTCCAAGGGCAAGAGCCGCGTCGCGTTGCTCCACACGAGCTACGGCCTGTACCCCTCCCAGGACCCGACCCAGGGACCGATTGGGCGCTTCTTCAACGGCTCGGACGAGAGCCAGATCGGCCTCAAGTCGGGCCTGAGCCGCGACATCTGGACGGTCGTGAATCCCACCCCGCTGACGCCGCTCGAGGGGCTCATCAAGCAGGGAGACCGGCTGTTCACCCAGGCGGAGATGCAGGCGATGCAGAGGGTGGTGAAGCTGCCTCCCGCCGAGCAGCCGGCCGCGCTCGCGCCGCTGTGGCAGGCACGCGACCGGGCGATCGCCGAGCTGGCCGCGCGCTACGTCACCCATCCCTGGCCCGTCACGTTCCTGCTGATCGTCTCGCCGCTCGTCATGTGGCTGTGGATCGGTGGGATGATCGTCGCGGGGGGCGCGCTGATCGCGCTATGGCCGGTGCCCGCCCTGGCCAGGCTCCGGGCCAGATCGGCCGCACGCGTCGGCCGTCTGGTGCGCGAGCCGGCTTAGCGCGCTTCACTAGGGCGAATGGAGTTCCTGATCGTGCTGGCGATCCTTGCGGTCGTGGCGCTGTTCGTCACCCGGCCCGTGTGGCTGGCGCTGATCGATGAGCGGCGGCCCGAAACGCAGCCCGAGGAGGGCGACGCGGTCGCCGATCTCGAGGCGGCGCGGGATGCCAAGTACCGGGAGATCCGCGACGCGGAGCTCGACCTCCGCACCGGCAAGCTGTCCGAAGCGGACTACGAGGCGATCGATCGCTCTCTACGGGCGGAGGCGATCGAGATCCTCAGGGCGCTCGACGAAGCGCGAGGGCGCAACGGTGGGCCGGAGCCAGAGCGCGAGCGGCTACCATCACGCGAGCGATGACCACGCTGCTCGACATCCTCCAGGTGTTCCTGTGCGTGATGCTGATCTTCCTGATCCTCATGCACTCAGGGAAGGACTCCGGCCTCTCCGGAGCCTTCGGAGTGGGCACCGGAGCGGGGCCATTCGGCGGCGGGTCGCTGGTGGAGCGCAACCTCAATCGGTGGACGCTCGTCTTCGCCCTGGCGTTCGTGATCAACACGCTGATTCTGGCCAAGATCTCCTAGGGGCAAGGGGCGGGGATGGCCCCCCGACGACCGGAACGCGGGCAGGCGCTATGTGGCCTGCGATCGCACCTCACGCGACGCTCGTCGTGGGGCCATCCCCGCCCCCTTCCAAGCGGAGAACATCCGTGCCACGCCAGGGGGGAGGCGGCCGTCGGTTGAGAGCCAGGAGCCGGCGAGGATCAGTAGCAAGCCCGCCACAGAGCCTGCGCCCGGCTGCTCTCCGAGCAGCGCCACCCCCAGCCCCACTGCGATCACGGGGTTGATGTAGGTGATGACCGTTGCGCGGCTGGTGCCCGCTTCGTTGATCAGGACGGTGAAGATCACGAATGCGGCAGCGGTGCAGACAACGCCGAGGGCGACGACGCAGGCGATTGCCCCCGCGGAGGGGACTGCGTGGGGCGGGTCGAGGGCGACGGCGGGGGCGAGGAGGACGGAGGAGATCGCGAGGCTGCCGCCGATCGCGGCGCGCGGGTCGAGTCCTCCCATGTGGAGCTTGATCAGCATCGGACCGATCGCGTAGCCCACCGCGGCGAGCAGGATCGCGCCGGCGCCCAGAAGCTCGCCCCCTTTGCCGGCGACGTCGAGTCCCATCAGCACGATCACCCCGCCGAAGCCCAGCAGCAGCCCCGCCGCCCGGACCGGAGTGGGACGCTCGGAATGATCGAAGCGCAGCGCCAGCACTGCGCCGATCAGCGGCACCGAGGAGATCAAGATTGCCGCCAGTGAGGAGGAGACCCGTGTCTCGCCGGCGGCGATCATCGGGAACGGAATACAGATCTCGGCCACGGCGTAAGCGAGCAGCGTCCTCCAGCGCCCCTTCACGGAACCGAGCGTCCCGGCGCGCCAGGCGAGCGCCAACAGCAGGATCGCCGCGAGCGTCACCCGGCCCCAGGCCAGCGACACCGGCGTGACCCCGTGGCGCACCGCGACGCGGATCAGCAGGTAGGGAATGCCCCAGATGACCGAGATGGCGGCAAACGCCGTCCAAGCTCGCTTGGTCACGATTCCGCCGGCTGCTCTCCGAGCCGATCGACCAGGCGCAAGAGATCGAGTGGACTGAACGGCTTTGTCAGGAAGAGGTCGGCGCCAGCCTCCTCGGCCTGGCGCTCGACGCTGTCACCGTGCGCCGCGGTCAGCATCACGATCGTCGTCGACGCGGTCTGTTCCTCGGTCCGCAACTGGCGGCAGGCATCGATTCCATCGAGACGGGGCATGTCGACATCGAGGAACACCAGCGAGGGCAGTTCGCGGCGCGCCACTTCGAGCGCCTCGACCCCGTCCGCCGCCTCGTGGAGCTCGAACTCCGCCACGTCCTCGAGTGTCGTGGCGATCAGCTTGCGCACGAACGGGTCGTCGTCAACGATCAGAACTCCTCGAGTCACGCGCGCACCATCAGTGACTCTCGGCGGCGATCCGCTCGAAGGTCGCGTCGGGAATGGAATTGAAGGCCTCGATCACCTGTGGATCGAATTGCCCGCCCGCCTCGTCGGTGATCATGCGCCGCGCGACCCCCAGCGCGGAGGCTGGACGGTACGGCCGCTCCGTTGTGAGGGCGTCGAGAACATCCGCTACCGAGAACACCCGCGCCGCCAGCGGAATCTCCTCCCCGGAGAGGCCGTCCGGATAGCCGGTCCCATCCCAGCGCTCATGATGCGAGCGGACCACCGCCGCGGCGTCACCGAGGAACTCGATCTCCTGCAGGATCTCCGCGCCGATCAACGGATGCTGCTCCATCAGCGCGCGCTCCTTGTCCGTCAGCGCTCCGGGCTTGTAAAGGATTGCGTCCGCGATCGCCACCTTGCCGACGTCATGCAGCAAAAAGCCGAACTCGATCTCCTCGCTGTCGGACAGCGTGATTCCGAGCGCCTTGCCGATCTCGAGCGCATACGCCGCCACGCGCTCGGCGTGCTTGCTGGTGTACGCGTCCCGGGCTTCCACGGCGTTCGAGAGGGCCCGGACGGTCGCCATGTAGGAGCGGCGTAGCTCCTCGCGTCGGGCGCGCTCCTCCTTGAACGTCTCCCGCAGGTCCGCAGCGTAGCGTTCCAGCTGACGCTCCTTGTCGCTGGCTTCGCGCTCGCGGCGGGCAAGCTCCGCCTCCAGGCGCTCGATCTGTTCCACCAGCTCAGCCTCGGTCCGCACTGACACGACCCGCAGCTTATCCCTCCGACGACGTGGCCACTTCTCCTCCCCGTGGCGCGGTCACACGCACCTCCTCCTCGCCCCGCAACGCCGCCATCAACGCCAGGGCCGCCTGCTCCACCGGCACGACCTCCATCCCCAGCTTCGAGATCCCGGCTGGGGCGGGGGTGGCGCCGTCGGAGAACAGAATCACGGCGCGGCGCAGCCGCCGGCCGCGCAGGTCGAGCGCCTGCAGGGCGGCTCGCGGGTTGCGAATCCCGACGTCCACCAGCGCCACCTCGAACCGGCGCTCTGTGCATACGCGCGCGGCGGCGGCGCCGGTCTCCTCCCAGTCGTGCTCGATCCCGAGCTCGTCGAGCGCCGGCTCCAATGTCGATCGCAGCTCCTCTCGCCCCACGACGAGCACGCGCGAGCGGCCCGCGGCGACTGCCGCGCCCAAGACCTGGCGGAGCTCGTCCGCGTCGATCGGCTTCGCCACCACCCACTCGCCGGCCAGCTCCTGGCGGCCGGAGAACACGGACACGAACACGATCGGCGTCGCCCGCAGCGCCGGGTCGGCACGCACCTCCCTGAGCATCCCGAATCCGTCCATGCCGGGCATCAGGATGTCGAGGGTGATCGCGTCGAAGCTCGAGGAGCGCAGGGCCGCCAGGGCTTCCTCGGCGCTGGTCGCGATCTCGGTCTCGATGTCCAGCGGAGCGAGCTGACCGGCGATCAGCTCGGCGATCTCGCGCTCGTCGTCGACGACCAGAACGCGCCGGCCGCGAATCACCTGGAGTGCTCGCGGCGACTCTGGGCGCGGCAGCGCCGCCGGGAGCCGGACGCGGAAGATCGTCCCTCGCCCGGGCTGCGAGTCCACCTCGATCTGACCACCGTGCAGATCGACGAGAGACTTGACGATCGACAGTCCGAGGCCCGTGCCTGGCGCCGATTGGCCTCCGCCCCGTGCCCGGTAGAAACGTTCGAACACGTGCTCGGACTGCTCGGGGGTCATCCCCACGCCCGAATCCTCGACCACGATCTGAACCCATGCCCGGTCCGCCTCGACCCCGAGATGGATCTTGCCCCCTTCGGGTGTGTACAGGTGGGCGTTCGTGAGCAGGTTGGCAGCGATCTGGCGCACGCGGCCCGGGTCGGCGAGCGCCATCGGGAGCAGGGGCGCCACGTAGAGCCCGAAGCGCTGGTTCTTCTCCTCGATCCGGGGGCCCATCAGCTCGGCGACTTCGCGCACCGCCTCGCCGACATCGATCGGCCGGCGGTTGATCTCGACCCGATCGGCCTCGATCCGGGCCACGTCGAGCAGGTCGTTGACGAGGTCGACCAGCCTGTCGGTGGAGCGCAAGATGATGTCGACGAATTCGCGCTGGCGCTCGGTCATGTGCTCGGGCGAGCGGCCGAGGAGCTCCACGAATCCCTTGATCGAGGTGAGCGGGCTGCGCAGCTCGTGGGATGCGGTGGCCACAAACTCCGATTTCGCCCGCTCGAGCCGAGCCCGCTCGGTCATATCCCGGACCGTCCACACGACGCCGTCCGACCCGCTTGAAAGCTGCGAGGCGACCACCGCGAGCGTGCGACCGCCGTGCTCGACGATCGTCTCGCCGCGCAGGGCCGACTCGAGCGGCGGCAATGCGCCCTCATCGGTGCGGCCACCAGGAGCGAGCTCCGGGATCAACTCCGTCGCGCGGGGGTTGACCGCTCTGATCGTCGCCGCGTCCGGCTCGGTCACGATCAGCCCGTCGCCGAGGCTCTCGATCGTCGTGGCGAGCCGCTCGCGCTCCGACTCGAGGCGCTGCTGCGCGACCGCCAGATCCTCGCCCATCGCGTTGAACGCCCACCCCAGCTCGAGTAGCTCCCGCGGCCCGGAGGCGTCGACCCGCCGGTCGAGCTGCCCCGCCGCCAGGTCGCGGGTGGCGCCGACCAGCTCGTCAAGTGGGCGCCGCATGGCACTGACGAGCGCGGCGATCAGCGCCAACGCGCCGACGAGCGCGAGCAACCCCGCGGCGATTACGAGGATCAGCGCGCGGCGTGAGTCCGAGCGGGCCTTCTTGCGCGCGGTCTGTTGCCGGACCTGCTGGCGTGTTTGGATCTCCGCGGCAAGCGCCCGGGCCTGCTGGAGGGGACCGCCCGGCCGGCTGGCGGCGATCAGCTTTCCTCTGGTGACGAGGCGCCGGGCAGCGTTCTCCGCCGCGATCTCCCGTGCGACGAGCCGCACGCTGGCCGGATCCCCGACAGCGAGCTGCGTCGCGGCGGCGGTGCTGGTGGCATAGCCAGAGCCGGCGTCCAGCCAGGCCGCCGGCAGGTTGGCGGCCGCCGTGGCCAGTTGGGAGGTATGGGTGAGCGTGTTCTCGTAGTGCTGTCTTGAGCTGTACAGGCTCGAGACGCCGAGCGCAGCCACCGCCGCCAGGACGATCGTCAGCCCGACCAGGGCGAGGCGCAGCGAGCGGGCGATTGAAAGGCGCTGCATACGGTGCAATTACGATAACCGGCACTGGGCTCGGTGTTTGCGAGCTACCATGCGGAGCATGTCGCTGGTGCGGGCATGGACGCGACAGCTCTCGGGAGCCTCCGGCGCGGCGCTGCTTGTGCCGGTAGCGGTGTTGGGCTCGATGGGCTTGCTTGCTTTGGCGGGCGGGTTTGGATCCCTCGGCGGCCTGGGACAGGCCCTTGCCGGGCCCGCGATCCCCAGCGGTGCTCGATCCGCGAGCGCCGTCGCCGCGACCGGCGCTCGTGCCAGGGCGGCGCCGCTGCTGGCCGTCGTAACCGCTGCGCGCGCACCGAGATTGGTGGCGTCGGTGTCTCTGCCCACCACCTCCATTCGTACCACCGGTGGTGGTGGCAACCACCGTCCAGGCGGCTCAGGCGGCAACGGGACGCTGCCGGGCAACCCCACGAGTCCCACGACGCCGAGCGCCCCGGCTCCCACACCGACCGCGCCCCCGACCGCGGGGCCGCCTTCGCCGCCTCCGACCCTGATCGACGGCGTCGTGTCGCTGGGGACCTCGATCACGAGCAAGATCCCCGGGCCGGTCGGTCAGCTCGCGACGAACACGCTGAAGAACGTGGGCCAGACGGTCGATCGCGTTCTGCCCGGCAACGCGCGCTCGACCGTCTCGCATGTCACGAGCGCGGTCAGCTCGACCGTTTCCCAGGTTCAGTCGGGCGTCGGACAGCTCGGCTCCGGCGTCTCAAACCTGCTTCACGGCGTACACGTCCCTTGAGCCGCTCGCGCCTGGCGCGAGTTCCGTTGGTGGCGGGCGCGACACTGGCCGCCGCCGCGTGTGGGGCCCACGCCGCCCACCACCCGGGCGCCAGCCAGCAGACCCCCGCCAGCCGCTCGACGGACGTCAAGGCACGGCCGCGGTCGGTCCGCTCGTATCCGGACGGCGATTGGACGACATTTGACTTCAACCCCCAGCGGTCGGGGGTGGGCCCGTCACGGACCGGGATCACGGCCGCGAACGCGTCGCATCTGACCCGCCGCGCGGTCTCCATTGGTGGCGTCGCCGACTCCTCGGCGATCCAGCTGCACGCGATTCGCGTCCGCGGGCGGGTGCGCGACGTGGCGATCGTCACGACCACCTACGGGCGCACGATCGCCATCGACCCCGGAACGGGAGCAAGGCTGTGGGAGTACGTCCCGAGCGACATCGGCTCCTATCAGGGAAGCCCCCAGATCACGACCGCCTCTCCAGTCGCCGATCCGGGGCGCCGCTATGTGTATGCCGCCAGCCCCGACGGCGTGATCCATAAGCTCTCGCTCGCCACCGGCCGACAGGCGTGGGCGACGCGGATCACGTTCGACGCCCGGCGCGAGAAGATCGAGGGCGGGCTGAACATCTCAGGCCGGTACGTGATCGCGGCGATCGGGGGCTACATCGGCGACGCGCCCACATACGAGGGTCACATCGCGCTGCTCGACCGCGTGAGCGGTCACGTCGCGCACGTCTGGAACGCCGAATGCTCGAATCGCCACGGCTTGCTCGATCCCCCGAAGTCGTGTCCGGCGGACACCACGTTCGGCGGCTCGGCGATCTGGGGACGCGAGGGTGCGATTGTCGAGCCCGGCAACCGCCGGCTCGTCGTCGCCACCGGCAACGGGCCGTTCAACGGCTCGACCAACTGGGGCGACAGCGTGATTGAGCTCACCGCCGACGCGAGCCGGGTCCTTCACACCTGGACGCCCCGCAATCAGGTGCAGCTGAACTCGGGCGACACCGACCTGGGCTCGACCGAGCCGGCGCTGCTGCCCGGCGGGTTGTCCGTCCAGGGTGGAAAGAGCGGCGTGCTCGCGCTGCTCGATCTCCCGAAGCAGGGGGTCGGCGGCACGGGCGGCGAGCTTCAGACCCTGCCCTCTCCGGGTGGCGGCCAAGTCCTGACGGCGCCGGCCGTGTTTGGCCACTACGTCTTCATCGCCGACGACTCGGGGACGGCGGGATACCTCTTGAGCGGTGGTCGTCTGCATCGCGTGTGGGAGGACGGCACGAGCGGTACAAGTCCGGTGGTCGCGGGCGGCCTGCTCTATGTCTACGACGAGCGGGGGGGACGCTGCGCGTGCTGCGGCCGACCACCGGCGCCACGGTCGCGACCCTGCCGGCGGCGGCCGGGCATTGGTCGAGCCCGATCGTCATCGGCGGACGCGTGATCCTGCCGGTCGGCGGCAGTTCGGGAGACAGCGCGCTGAGCGGCACGGTGCTCATCTACCACCTGCCGGGGCGCTAGGCCCGCCGTCGCGCGAGCACGTGATCGAGCAGGTTGCGGGTCATCGCGACCAGGCGCGGATCGGGGGCCCGGGGCGCGTCCGGTGAGGCGTTCGGGACGGGTTCGAGCCCCAGCTCCCAGCCAAGCGTGCCGGTATCGAACACGATCGCTCCGGATCGAGCGGTGAACAGCGTCGTCTCGGCCAGGTTCTCGCCCCGACCGGGAACGGGCTCGCCGGGCTCGGCTGCCCCCGAGCTCATGCACGGGACGGCACGGCCCCCCACCAGCTGCGTGCCCGCAGGTGTCCGGGGCGTTCGCTGATCGACCTCGTAGCCCACGATTCCGCCGAGCCGGCTTGATGCGGTGATGCCCGTTCCCGCGAACAACCAGGCCGGTTTGAGGTCGGGGGCGGGCGCCCAGGAGTAGTAGTCGTAGGTGGGGGGGCCCGGTCGGTTGAACCTGGGGGTGATGCAGCCGAGATAGGCCGAACCCGCGAGGCTTGCGCCGCGGTCGGGGAAGATCCCGGTCGGATCCCTGTGGTCCGGGTCGCGGCGGGCGTACTCCTTGTAGGCCGCGATCACCTGATCGCTCTGCTGATAGCGGACGCGCCAGGCGAGCGTGTCCGAGCCGAAGAACAGGAGGCTCTCGCCGGCGTGAAGCCCCGCGGCGAAGGCACGGCGCTGACGCTCGGACCAGTACTCGGAGTGGCCGAAGTCGATCACCGCGCGGTGGCCGAGCAACTGTCCCCTGTCGCCGTCGACGGATTCGCTCGTCGTGTAGGAGACCGGATAGCCGTAGCGCTCGAGGAACCAGACCATCGCAACGTCGCGAGCGAAGAACTGCCCCGCCCCGGTGACGCTGTCGTACGGCCGGTCGTAGGAGACCTCGACCCCCTGCGTCGTCCCGGTCACGCCGACGTGCTCGGAGCCCCCGGGGTAAAGGCTGTCGCCTCCCCAGGCGTTGTAGGCCTCATAGGTGGAAGTAGGCAGCTGGGCGATCAGTGGCTGCGGGGCCGTCGAGCGGACCACGAACAGGCAGTCGGTCTGACCGCTCGACGCGGAGAGCTGCGCGATATAGACGCCGCTCGGGAGGGCTTGGGGAATCTCGAAGCTGAGCGTGGAGCGCCAGTGGCATACCGTCAGCCCGCTGCGGAAGCTGTGCGCGCAGGGCGGCTGCGTGAGTGCGGGCAGCCGCTTTGAAACGAGCACCTCGCGCCCGCCGAGGCCGCCGTACCAGCCGATCCGAAAGATGCGGGTCCGCACCGAACGCGCGCCGGGGGCGCTGACGTACAGGTGCTCGGTTTGCCCCGGGACGATCGCCTGCTGGGAGACGTACGCACTGAGCGAGCCGTGTGCGAGACCGCCGACGTCGGCGGTCGGACCCGGCAGGCGCCAGTCCCGCGTCCCGCGGTTACGGTTCTCCGCGGCGACCGACGGCGGCGTCCCGGCGGTGGGGACGAGCCATGCGTAGGAGCTGCTCGGGCGCGGCGTTGCAGACGCCGCAGCGCGATGATTGGGGTGCTTGCCGCCGCCGCATCCCGCGAGGGCGAGCGCCACCAGCACGCCGGCGCCGAGCGGTCGTGCGGCCGCTCCCGGGAACCTCATCCAAGCTGAGGAGCGTGCAATCCTTCGGAGGGCCGCACGGGACGCGGGGCCTCTGGCGGCCGGACGGCCACCCGGGCGCTTTCCCTCCCGCGGCGTCGCGGTCGCCAAACGCGGATGTACTGCGCCGCGACGTAGGAGCCGACCACGACGGTGACCGCGAGTACCTGGGCGACGATCGTCTCCACGTTGGCGAACAGAGAGAACCACGTGCCGGCCCACGCGGGGAAGTGCAGCCACGAAATGTTGGTCGTGCCGATCCAGCCGGCGAGCTGCATCTCATTGACCTCCTCGCCGACCATCACGAACAGCACCGCCAGCAACATCACGCCGGTGATGATCAGCAGACGCTTGTACGGGAGCTTCTGATGCAGCCCGAAGGTGAGCACCCCAACGGCCGCCGTACAGAGCCCGCCCAGCAGCACGCCCTCGAGCACGACGCTGTCCCCGAAGGCCACGCGCAGGTTCTGCAGGAAGATGACGATCTCGAAGCCCTCGCGGTACACGGATGTGAAGCCGAGCAGCCCCAGGCCCAGGAGGGTCGATGAGCCGGCCGCGAGCAGCCTCCGCTTGCGCTTGTTGTGGTGCGAGATCCATCCGGTCCAGTAGACCCGATGGAAGAACCAGTTCATCACGACCAGCAGCACGATGATCGCCGGAATTCCGGTTGCCGCCTGGACCGCAAGCCCGTGGCCACCGAAAGCGCCGATCACCCACACCGCGAGAAACCACGTGCCGACGGTGGCCAGCAGCGCGACGCCCCCACCGACTGCCACCGGCCGCCGATATTCGCGGTTGGCGCCGAGGAAGCTGGCGGTGATCGCGGCCAGCACGAGAATCGTCTCGAGACCCTCCCTGAACACGAGGATCCCGCTATCGATCACCGCTGTGGCGCGGCTCATGTGCTGTCCCGGAGCGAGAGCCGCGGGATCAGACGTGCCCCCCTTGGCATGCCAGCTGATGATCACGACGCCGCCGGCAACGGCGAGCATAAGCAGAACCCAGACGTAGAAAGCGACGGAGCGCTGGCGCTGGGCGGTGGACCGGGGACTCGTGTTGGCTCTCAAATCCGATCTGGGCGGTTGGAGATCAGAGAAGGCACCCTACCAGGTTCCGTTAGGGGACCCTAATTAGGGTGCCCTGCCAAGGCCCGTCCGTAACCGCGGATACACATCCAGTCTTCACCATCGGTCGGTGACTACGTGGATAACGTCCCGGTCAGAGCAATCGAAAAGGGAGATCGCCGTGACCAGACAACGTCTGCTGCTGCTTGTCGTACCCGTACTGGCGCTGCTCGCAGCGGCCTGTGGCTCGAGTAGCAAGAAGACCAGCGCGACTACCCCCGCTCCCGCCACCAGCACGCCGAGCACCGCTGCGTCCCCGGCAGCGGGCGGGACCAAGATCTCGAGCGCCACGATCGCCGGACTCGGCCGCGTGCTGGTCGACGCCCAGGGCAAGACCCTCTACGTCTTCGCCCCGGACAATGCAAAGGCGGTCACGTGCAAGGCCAGCTGCGCGTCGGTCTGGCCGCCGGTCAAGCTCTCAGGCGCGAAGGCGATTGCCGCGGGAGCAGTGAAGGGCTCGCTGTTGGGCTCGGACCCAAACCCGGGAGGCGGGAAGGTCGTGACATACGCGGGCTGGCCCCTGTACGGATACATCGGGGACCAGGGACCGGGGACCGCGAACGGGCAGGCCAAGAACATCACCGGCGGACTGTGGTACGTCATATCCACAAGCGGCCAGGTGATCAAGAAGATGCCCTAGAGTCGCCCTGGATGCCGGTCGATCTCGCGATCGCCGATCGCCTCGCGATCGAGGCGCTCGTCACCGAGTACGCGTGGCTGCTCGACCATCGCCGCTGGCACGACGTCGCCGGGCTCTGCACCGACGATGCGGTCCTGAAGATCCGTGGGCGGGAAATCGTTGGACAGAAAGGCCTGGCGGATTGGGCTGAGTATCGGGCACAGAAACACGCTCGGCGCACGCAGCACCAGATGACGCTCCTGCGGCTCGAGCCCGTCGAGGCCGACGTTGTGGCGGGAACCGCCGGCCTTGTCCTGCACGTGGCCAAGACCGGCGGCAGCGGCACGTACGTCGACCTCGTCGGCGAATACCAAGACGAGTACGTGCGTGTGGACGGGGCGTGGCGGTTCCGCCGCCGGACGCTTGTCCCGATCGACGCCGGCTAGGTCCATGGACTCCTCGGGAGCCGCGATTCTGTCCGCCGCGATGGCGGTCCCTGAGCGGCGGGTCTCAAACGCGGAGATCGCGCCGCGGATCGGCGTCGATGAGGAATGGATCGCAAAACGGACCGGCGCGCTCGAGCGACCGTGGGCAAGGGAGGGTGAGCGGCTGAGCGAGTACGCCGCGAGCGCGGGACGCGAGGCGCTGCGCAAGGCCGAGATTGAGGCCCGAGAGCTTGACCTCGTCGTGGTTGCTACATCGAGCGCCGACGAGATCACGCCAAACGCGGCACCGCTGGTTGCCGGCCTGGTCGGGGCGACCGGGGCCGGTGCGTTCGACCTGGGGGCCGCGTGCACGGGCTGGCTGGCCGGCGTGGCGATGGCCAGTGGCCAGATCGAATCCGGACGCGCCCGCTCGGCGCTGGTCGTCGGAGCCGACTTCCTGTCTCGTTTTCTGGATCTGAACGACCGGGACACCGCGCCCCTGTTCGCCGATGGCGCCGGCGCCGTGGTCCTCGGGCCCTCGTCGCGGTCGACCGGCAGGATCGGGCCGGTTGTCCTGCATTCGGACCACTCCGGAGCCGAGCTGATCCGCCTGGACCGCGGCGGCCAGATCGCGATGCGGGGACCGGACACGTTCCGCGAGGCGGTGCGAGCGCTCAGCGAAGTGACCGAGGAGGCGCTCGCGGCCAGTGGCCACGAGCTCGCGGACATCGATCTGTTCGTCTACCACCAGGCCAACTCGCGGATCATCCGTGCCGTCGGCGCTCGGCTCGGGCTCGAGCCGGAGCGCGTGGTCGACTACGTGGGCAGATTTGCCAACTCGTCGACCGCGACACTGCCGATCGCGCTCTCCGTGGCCCTGGAGGAAGGTCGCCTCCGCTCAGGGCACCGCGTGCTGCTCGCGGCGTTCGGAGGCGGGTTCACCTGGGGTGCCTCCGTGGTCGAGTGGGGATAGAGTCGCGCGCCGATGACAGAGCTCGCAGACAAGGTCGCGGTCGTCACCGGCGGGGCGGGGGGCCTGGGAAGCGCCACCTGCCGGGCGCTGGCTGCGGCCGGTGCCCGCGTGATGGTGGCCGACGTCGACGAGCAGGCAGCGCGCCTGGTGGCCGACGAGGTAGGCGGCGAGGCATTCGTCGCCGACGTCTCGCGACTCGAGGACAACCACGCGCTGATCGCGGCGGCCCGCGAGCGCTTCGGTGGTGTGGACCTCGTGCACCTGAATGCCGGCGTCGCGACGGGATTCGGGGTGGGGGACGACTTCGACCCTGACCGCTACCGGCGCGTGATGGCGATAAACCTCGATGGAGTCGTGTTCGGCACGCACGCGGCGCTGCCCGCGCTGATGCAGCGAGGCGGGGGCGCGATCGTCGCAACGGCGTCGCTGGCGGGTCTCACCGGGGTGCCGTTCGACCCTCTGTATGCGGCCAACAAGCATGCAGTGGTCGGGCTGGCCCGCTCGCTCGGTCCCGCGCTGGCCGAGCACCGGGTTCGCTTCAACGCGGTCTGCCCGGGATTCGCCGAGTCGGCGATTATCGATCCGATCCGGCAGATGCTCGGGGAGCAGGGCCTTGCGATCATCCCCGCCGAGACCGTCGCCGGCGCGGTGCTGACGCTGTTCACCGGGCAGATGACCGGCGAGTGCTGGTTCGTTCAGCCCGGCCGGGAGCCTGCGGCGTTTGGCTTCCGAGGCATACCGGGCCCGCGATAGGCCCCGAGCCGCATGAGCGACCGGGGGCGCGCAGCTACCGGCGATGAAGCTTCTCGACGGGACGGTGCTCAGGCACTCTCGCGCCATTCTGTCCTGGGTTCGTCAGCAGCCCCGGCCGTAATCAGCCGCGCGCCGCGCCCGCGGGTGACGAAGCTGATTCCCCAGCGGATGAACACGATCAGACGGTTCTGAAACCCGACCAGGTACCAGAGGTGGACGACCAGCCAGGTCATCCACGCCAGGAACCCGCTCAGATGGATCCCCTTGACGTCGGCCACGGCGGAGGCCCGTCCGATCGTCGCCAGATTCCCCTTGTCGCGATAGCGGAAGGGCTTCGGTTGCCTCTCGCGCAGCCGTGCCCGGACGACCTTGGCCGCGTAACGACCCTGTTGCATCGCCACCGGGGCAAGCCCCGGGAGGGTCACTACCGACCCGTCCTGCTGACGCACGCGCACCATGTCGCCGAGGGCGATCACCTCGGGATGCCCGGGCAGCGTCAGGTCGGGCTCCACTGCGACGCGGCCGGCCCGGTCGAGCTCCGCGCCCGTCTTCTCTCCGAGCTGTTGCGCGAGCGCCGCGGCCTTCACACCCGCGGCCCAGATGACCGTGTGGGTGGGGATGCGCTCCGTTCCCTCACCCGAATCGACCGTGACGCCGGCCTGATCGATGTCCACGACCGTGTGCCCGAGCAGGGGAGTGACCCCCTTTCGCTCGAGCGAGCGGGCGGCCTTCGCCGAAAGCGACCGAGGAAAGCTCGTCAACAGCCGGTCGGCCGTCTCTACCAGCAGGATCCGGCCGTTGCGGGGATCGATCGTGCGGAAGTCGCGGCGCAGCGTGTCCCGCGCCAGTTCGCCGATCTGCCCCGCCATCTCGACGCCGGTGGGGCCTCCTCCCACGACCACGAACGTGAGCCTGGCGGCGCGTTGCTCGGCGTCGGACTCCTCCTCGGCCCCCTCGAACGCGCTCAGGATCCGGCCTCGCACGGTGAGGGCGCTCTCGAGCGATTTGACCTCGCCGGCCAGCTCGTGCCACTCGTCGTGGCCGAAGTAGGAATAGTGTGACCCGCCGGAGACGATCAGCGTGTCGTAGGGGACGCTGGGGGGAGCGGGGACCCCCGAGACTCCTCGGAGCCTGACCTGGTGTTCGTCGAGGTCGATGTCCGAGACCTCGGCCAGCATCACGCGCACGTTCTCGGCTCGTTTGAAGATCGCTCGCAGGGGATATGCGATCTCCCCCGGCGAGAGCGCCCCAGTCGCGACCTGGTAGGTCAGCGGCTGGAACAGATGGAAGTTCCGTCGGTCGATCAATGTCACCTCGACGGGCGCACGGTGGAGCTTCGCGACGGCCTGGAGACCGCCGAATCCCCCGCCAACCACGACAACGCGATGAATGCTCAGTACCCCTGCGGGGTGGTCTTCGTCTTTCCCTTGCCGCCGCCGCTCGTCTTGGGGGTCGTTGCCGTGGGTGTCGGAGCGGGCGTGGGGGATTTCGGCGTCGTCGTCGGAGCGGCGGGCGTCGTCGCCGGAGCAGCCGGCGTGGTCGCGGGTGTCGTGGCGGTCTGGACGGGGGCCGCGGTCGTCGTGGTGTGCGCCTTGTGAGCCGTGTGCTTCTTCTTGCGGACGGCCGCCGGCTTGGGCTTGGCCGCCGTCGTGGCGGTGGTGGTCGTGGCGGAGCTCGTATGCGTAGAGGAGCCGCCACAACCGGCAGCCGCTACCGCGGCAGCGAGGGTCGTCAGCAGCAGGACTCGTTTCACAGCTCGAACTCCTTGTCGTCGATATCGGCTTCCAGGGTACAAAACCTGCGGGACCCCGAAGTTGCCCTGGAAGCGCCTTCCGACAGGCGCTCGCATTAACATAACGCCTCCGGGTGGCTCCACCCTTCCTCGGGTCCGGCGAGCGCGAGCACAGCCAGTGGGGGGTCCGAGGCTTCAACCGGACTACTGCCAATGCACCAACGCGATCAGCTGGACTCAGAACACGCTGATGCGGACGGCCACGGGGCCGTCCGGGTCGAGAGCGTGACCGTCGACGACGCGCCCCAGGGCGGCGTCGCGACGGTCGAGCCCGGCGCCCCGGGCGAACAAATCCGGGCGCGGACTCGCCGCAGCTGGGGATCGCGGCAGACCTGGATTCTCGTCGTCTGCTGCGTCGCGCAGTTCATGGTGATCCTGGATCTGAGCATCGTCAACGTCGCGCTCCCGTCGATCCAGTTCAGCCTCAATTTCTCCTCCGCCGAGCTTCAGTGGGTGATCGACGCCTACGCGATCGCGTTCGCAGGCTTCCTCATGCTGGGCGGCCGCGTGGCGGATCGAGTCGGGCAGCGGCGGATATTCATTGCGTCGTTGTGCCTGTTTGGACTGGCGTCGCTGGCGGGCGGCGCGGCCCCGACCCGCGAGCTGCTGGTGATCGCGCGCGGAATCCAGGGGTTCAGCTGTGCGTTCATGGCCGCGACTTCGCTCGCCATCGTCACCTCGTCGTTTGAGCCGGGCCCGCAGCTTCACCGTGCGATCGGACTGTGGGCGGCGATGAACGGGCTCGGTGGCGCCGCCGGCACATTCCTCGGAGGGCTGATCACCCAGGAGCTGAGCTGGCGCTGGGTCCTGTTGATCAACCCGCCGATCGCGATCGCCGCGGCGGTGGTCGCGTGGATCGTGGTCGCGGACCGTCGCCGCGCGCCCGAAGCCCGCTTCGATCTCGCGGGCGCGGTAACGCTGACCGGGGGCCAGATCGTGCTGGTCTACGGGGTCGTGCAGGCGGGCCTCCGCGGCTGGCACACGGCCTATGCGCTCGGCCCCATCATCGGCGGGCTGGCGCTCCTGGTCGCGTTTTGCGTGATCGAGGCGCGCATCGCGAAGGCACCGCTGGTGCCATTCAAGGAGCTGACAAAGCCGCTTCGCGACGCCAACACGATCGTGGTCCTGTTCAGCGCCGCGCTGTTCCCGATGTGGTTCTTGAGCTCGTTGTACCTCCAGCAGGTGCTCGGTCTCTCGCCGCTGCACGCCGGCTTGACGTTCCTGCCAATGGCGCTGGTGATCATGGTGGTCGCGCGCAGCGCCGGCAAGCTCGTGAGCCATTTCGGCGTGCGACCCGTGCTCGGCGGCGGGCTGACGATGATGACCGTCGGTCTGCTGCTGTTCACGAAGGTCGCCGCGAGCGGCAGCTCGGTCGTGTACGTGATCGTCCCAGGGCTCCTGACGGCGGCGGGGATCGCGCTGTCGATCGTACCCTCGACGATCGCCGCCACCCAGGGCGCCAAGCAGGGCCAGCAAGGCCTCGCCTCGGGACTCGTCAACACCTCGCGTCAGGTCGGCGGCGGACTGGGGCTCGCCGTCCTGATCACGCTCGCAACCTCGCAGTCGAGCCACCTGATCGGCAGCGGCCAGGCGGTGCCGCAAGCACTCACCAACGGTTTCCGGCTTGGCTACTACATCGCGGCGGGTCTGTGCGCCGCGGCGGCGGTGGCCACGTTCGCCTGGCTTCCGAGGCCGACCTCCCAGGCACGGCGGGTGGAGATGCTCGCGGCGGTGGGCCTCGTCATTGCCGCGTTCGTCGGCCTCGACTTCGCCGTCGGGGGCTCCCACGGCGCTCCCATCGGGGCCTACACGACCAAGGGCTCCTACAGCTATGTCTCGGCGCCTGGACTGCACCCGCCGGAGGTCGCCACCGACCAGCCGATCGCCACCTCGAAGCTCTCGCCCGGGTACATCCTGCTCGGGAACTTCTTCGACCTGAACTTCCCGCCGGTTGTCGGCCAGAGCGGACCGTTGATCCTCGACAGCCGGCTCCAACCGGTCTGGTTCAAGCCGGTGCCGACGCAGATGGTGGCTTCCAACCTGAGCCTCCAGAGATACGGGGGCAAGCCGGTGCTCGCCTGGTGGCAGGGCTTGATCACGAACACTGGCGCCACCGAGAGCGGCCAGTACGTGATCGTCGACAAGCACTATCGGACCGTGGCCACCCTGAGGGGCAAGAACGGCTGGGTGCTCACCGTTCACGAGATCGTGATCAGGGGTCACGACGCATGGGTGACCGCCAATCGCAACCTTCCCAGAGACCTCTCGAAGTACGGCGGCGCCTACAACGGCGCGCTGATCGACTCGGCCGTCCAGGAGTACGACCTTCGGAACGGCAACCTCCTCCGGAGCTGGGACGCACTCGACCACATCCCGCTGAGCGACGGCCGTGCCTCGCTTCCGACCAACGGCTTCCCCTGGGACGCCTACCACGTCAACGCGATCGACGTCCTGGGCGATGGCAGCTTCATCGTCTCAATGCGGAACACCTGGGCGGCCTACAAGGTCAACATCGCGACCGGCAAGATCGAGTGGACCCTCGGGGGCCGGCACTCGAGTTTCAAGTTCGGTCCCAGGGCGGAATTCGAGTGGCAGCACGACGTGCAGCTGCATCCCGGGTCCTCGTATGTGACCGTGTTCGACGACCACTGCTGCCAGATCACCGGAGGAGGCACATACGTCTCGCCGACGGCACCCTCACGTGGGGTGGTGCTGAAGCTGAACCAAGCCACGCATACGGCCGCGCTTGTCAACCAGTTCAGCCATGGCTCCAGCTTCGATGCCGACTACATGGGCAGCCTCCAGCCGCTGCCGGGCGGCAACTCGCTGGTTGGCTGGGGGTCGGCGCCGTACTTCACCGAGTACGGCCCCTCCGGCCAGCAGCTGCTGGATGGGGTCCTGCCGGGACACGACCTCAGCTACCGGGCGCGGCTCGCGGCCTGGGTCGGTCTGCCTTATTACCCGCCGGCGGCGGTGGCTCGGTCTCGCGGCGGGAAGACGACCGTCTACGCGAGCTGGAATGGCGCCACTCAGGTCGCCTCCTGGAAGGTCTTCGCCGGGGGAGCCAGCGGTCCGCTGGCCCTGGTGGCGTGGTATTCCAAGGGTGGGTTTGAGACCGCCCTACCCGTGCGGTCCGGGTACACGCGCTTCAAGATCGAGGCGCTCGACGCCGGGCGCCACGTGCTCGGGACCACGCGGGCGTTCGGGCTCAGCCGGTAGTCTCACACTCGATGCGCGACTCCGGGGGCCTGACGTGCCGCGAACGGCGGCAACGGCGTCGGTAGGACCACATCGGGATTTCGATCCCCGAGCGATCGGGCGGCTCGAGTGCGCGGCCTGGGTCGCCTACTACCGGCGGGAGTGGTTCGCGTTCCTGCGCTCTGCGGTTGCACTGACCCACCGCACGTTCGGCCTGTCCTGGTGGTCGACCCTGTGGGGAGCGTGGCTGGTATTGCGGGCCAACCAGCTGTGGGCGCCCTTCCCCGACAACGATCCGGACGGCGCCCGGCGGGCGATGGAGCGCTTCTACCGGCTCGTGGCGCGGCGCCACGGCGAGCGATTCGATCCGGCCGAGGCGGCGCGTCTGGAAGTCGAATGGTGGCGAGTGCACCGTGAGCACCAGCATGACTCGGAGGCCGGAGACGGGGCTGGCTTGGCGGCCGCACTCGCGGCGCTGTACGCATACGTGTACGACGTCTCTTCGGATGCGGTGCGCGTGGCTGCCGAGCAGCGCGCTCTGGCAATGGACTACTCGGATCGCTGGGTCTCCGAGGGCTGCCGGCTCGAGAGTCCTTTAATTGGTGAGGAGCGGGCGGCGCTGGTGCGCTCCTACGCGGGGCTGCTGGCGGCGGTGCATCGGGTTTGAGCGTGTCAAGCTGTTAGGAAGCATCCGACCGAAACAAGGAGATAACGATGGCACTGGCAATTGGCTCCGAGGCCCCCGATTTCGAGGCAAACACCACTGAGGGGCCGATCAAGTTCCACGACTGGATCGGCGACTCGTGGGCGGTGTTGTTCTCACATCCGAAGGACTTCACGCCGGTGTGCACGACGGAGCTCGGCTACATGGCCCAGATCAAGCCTGAGTTCGAGCGCCGCGGCGTGAAGATCATCGGGCTGTCGGTCGACCCGACTGGCAGGCACGAGGAGTGGGCGAAGGACATCGAGGAGACCCAGGGGACCGCTCCGAACTACCCGATCATCGGCGACAGCGAGTTCCAGGTCTCGAAGCTGTACGAGATGCTGCCGGCGGATGTCTCCGGTGACGCCGGAGACCGGACGCCCGCCGACAACCAGACCGTCCGGAACGTATTCGTGATCGGACCGGACAAGAAGATCAAGCTGATTCTCGTCTATCCGATGACGACCGGCCGTAACTTCGACGAGGTGCTGCGGGTGATCGACTCATTGCAGCTGACTGCGAATCACAAGGTCGCGACGCCGGCGCAGTGGCAGGACGGTGATGACGTGATCATCGCCGGCTCTGTGTCCGACGACCAGGCCAAGGAGATCTTCGGCGAATGGGAGGCCCCGCGTCCCTGGATGCGGATCGTGCCGCAGCCGACGGGATCCAAGTGATGCCGGCCGAACGCGACCGTTAGGGATCCGGGACCGGGTGATCCTCAAGCAGTATTACCTCGGCTGTCTCGCCCACGCGTCCTATCTGATCGCGGATCAGGCGAGTGGGCAGGCAGCCGTCGTCGACCCACAGCGTGACGTCGAGCAGTACGTGCTCGACGCTCGCGAGCTCGGATGCCGCATCGAGCACGTGTTCCTCACCCATCTGCACGCGGACTTCATCGCGGGCCATCTGGAGCTCCGGGATCGAGAGGGCGCCACGATCTACCTGGGAGCGCAGGCGTCGGCCGAATACGAGTTCAAGCCGATGGCGGACGGCTCGTCGGTGCAGGTGGGCGGGGTGCGGCTCCAGGTGCTCGAGACGCCCGGTCACTCGCCCGAGTCGATCTCGATCCTCGTTTTCGACCCCGACCACGGCGATCAGGCTCCCGACCGCGGCGGCCAAGCCCCGTATGCGGTCTTGACCGGTGACACCCTGTTCATCGGGGACGTCGGGCGCCCGGACCTCCGGGCCTCGCTCGGCTGGAGCGCCGATCAGCTGGCCAGCATGCTGTACGACTCGCTGCACGAGAAGCTGGCACCGCTCCCACCCGAAACGCTGGTATATCCGGCGCACGGAGCCGGCTCGCTGTGCGGCAAGAACCTATCGACCGACACCGTTTCCACGATCGGAGTCCAGCGCGAGTACAACTATGCGCTGCAGCCGATGAGCCGCGAGCGGTTCATCGAGACGGTCACCACCGATCAGCCGGACACGCCCGCCTACTTCACCTACGACGCGGTCCTGAATGCCCGCGAGCATCCCACTCTCGACGAGGCGCTCGAGCGCGAGCTGCGCCCGTTGGCCCTGGAGGAGGTGCTCGCGCTCGTCGAGCAGGGAGCCCAGTTGGTCGACACGCGCGAGGGGGCCGAATTCGAGGGCGCCCACCTTGGCCGCGCCCTGAACATAGGCCTTGGAGGCTCGTTCGCGACCTGGTGCGGCACGCTGCTCAAAGCCGACTGTCCCGTCGTCGTGATCGCCGAGCCCGGTCGGGAGGTGGAAGCCGCCACGCGGCTCGGACGGATCGGCTTCGACAACGTGGCCGGCTACCTCTCGGGCGGGATGCAGCAGCTCGACGACGCGCCCGAGCTGATCGAGCGAACGGAGCGCATCACGGCCGGCTCGCTGGCCGAGCAGCTCTCCTCGTCAGCGCCGCCGCTCCTGGTCGACGTGCGGACGGCTCCGGAGTGGAACGACTCACACATCGACGGAGCGGTCAACCTGCCTCTGTCGCAACTCGCAGACAGCGTGGGCGAGCTGCGCTCCGACCGCGACCTGGTCGTTTACTGCGCCGGCGGATATCGCTCGGCGATAGCCGCGAGCATGCTGCGGCGAGCGGGGCTCAGGCGGGTCGCGGACCTGGTCGGCGGGATCGGGGCGTGGGACTCAGCCCGGCCTGAAGCAGTGGCCTGAGAGGCTTTGCCAGTGCGTGTCCTGATCCCGCTTCCGGACCAGGATTTCGATGTGACCGAGGTCTCCGTACCGTGGCGGCTCCTCGCGGACGCCGGACACGACACCGTGTTCGCCACTGAGCACGGCGGCGTTGCCCCCGAGGCGGACAAGCGGCTTCTCGACGGCGTCATCTTCGGCCAACTCGGAGCCTATGAAGAACCGAAAGCCTTCTACCGGCAACTTGTCGAGACGACCGCGTTTCGGCAACCGCTCGCATGGGCGGACCTACTACCCAGCGACTATGACGGCCTGCTGCTCCCCGGCGGCCACGCGCCTGGCATGCGCCAATACCTCTCCTCGACAGTGCTCGAAGGCAAGGTGGCTGAGTTCTGGGGGCTGGATCGGCCGGTGGGCGCGATTTGCCACGGCGTCCTCGTGTTGGCCCGCACACGCGACCCGCACACGGGGCGAAGTGTGATTGCGGATCGGAGGACCACCTGCCTGCCGAAGTACATGGAACGGGGCGCCTATTACCTCACTGCGTGGAGGCTGGGGCGCTACTACCGCACCTACCCGGCGTACGTCCAGGACGAGGTCACAGCTGCCCTGCACGACCCGCGCCAGTTCCGGCGTGGTCCGCGCAGCCAGCGTCGGGGCACTTCCACGAACGACAGCGCCGCCTTTGTCGTGCAGGACGGTAACTACCTGTCCGCGCGCTGGCCCGGCGACGCCTACCTGTTCGCCGAACGGTTCCGGCGACTGCTCGAGGAGAGGTCCGGGCAGTAGGCTGATCGAACCACTCGCGTGTTGCTCGGGGTGGCGCCGATATGTTCCCGGAGTGGGGCGGGATCACCAGCGAGTCATCGAGGCGATCGCGGTGGCGGCCCTGTTCAGCGGTTTGCCGTCGACTCTCTATGCGCTCCGCAGCGGGGGAAGCCCCCGGTACGCGGTTCGCTACGTGTACAACGCCACTTGCGCCGTCGGAACGCTTGTTCCGCCCGGTCGGCCCGGCTTCATGCGCGGCGCGATCGTCCACCTCGGCATCTCGGTTGCGGTCGGGGAGGCCTTTGCGCGCACGCTGCCTCGACGCCGGTCGGTCGTCTGGGGTGCCGCGGCGGGACTCGCGATTGGTGCCGTCAATGTCGGCCTGATCGGGAGGAGGTTCCCGGCGATCAGCGCGCTACCGCTCATTCCCCAGCTTGCAGATAACGTGGCCTTCGGCGTCCTGTTCGCGGCCGTGGCAGATCGGCGCCACGGCTCGGAATGACGCGACGTGCGCCATACGTTCCGCACTCGGAACCCCCGCAAGCTTGCGGGGGCTTTTCATGCGCCCGAGAGGACTCGAACCTCCACGGACCATAAAGTCCACAAGGCCCTCAACCTTGCGCGTCTACCAATTCCGCCACAGGCGCGTGGGGCGCCAGTATAGCCCTGGCGCCGCGCCCGATCAGGGGGCTCGCGGAGCGCGGATCAGGCGCCCCAGCCGCCGCGTCGAGCGGTCCCCGTCAGGCCCGATGGGCGGCGCTCGCAGGGATTTCTTGTGTCCGTCCTCGGCTCTCGCTACAGTGACGAACACATGTTCGACCTACGCCGTTTTGGGAGCCAGACCGAGCAAGGAGCTGATCGATGGATCTGACAAAGCGCCAGCAGGAGATCTTCGACTTCATCAAGCGTTACTCGGCGAAATATGGCTATCCGCCGACGGTGCGGGACATCGGTAAGGCCGTGGGGCTCGCCTCGTCGTCGACCGTGCACGCACATCTTTCGAACCTTGAGAAGATCGGGCTGCTCCGGCGCGATCCGACGAAACCGCGCGCGATCGAGCTCCTGGACCGGGCAGCCGCCGGCGTCCGCGGCTTCGTCAACCCGGGGCTGCCGGTGGTGGGTCAGGTTGCGGCAGGCCAGCCGGTGCTGGCAGAGGAGAACATCGAGGACTACGTTCAAACGCCGTCATTCGCGGGTGGCGATGCCGGCGAGTACCTGCTTCGCGTCCGTGGAGACTCGATGAAGAACGTCGGGATTCTGGACGGGGACCTCGTCGTCGTTCATTCGCAGGAGGTCGCGCAGGATGGGGAGATCGTGGTCGCGCTCGTGGGCGAGGACGCGACCGTCAAGCGGTTTTACCAGGAGGATGATCACGTCCGCCTCCAGCCGGAGAACGAGGCGATGGAGCCGATCCGCAGCCGTGACGTGCGCGTGCTCGGGAGGGTCGTCGGATTGATGAGGAACCTCGCATGACCGGCGCCGTGGCTCTCAGGCCGACGGCCTCGGGGAGCCAGAAGCTGTCCCTGTTCAACGAGCTGGGCGGTGAGCCCACGCTGGAGGAGCTGATCGCCGGCGTGTGGGAGGGGCTCACCGCCCAAGCAAATGCCGCATGTCCCGTCTGCTCGGCGCGGCTCGAGCCGGAATACGGCGGCCACGCCAAGCCGATCGCCGGACGTTGCGGGCGCTGCGGCTCGCGACTTTCCTGACCGGGCGGGTACGCCCAGGCGCGGTGGCGATTCGCCGCTATCCTCAACCATGCAGGCTGAGCAGCCGCGGAGGTGATGGACCTTCGAGGAAAGTCCGGACATCACAGGGCTGGGTGGTTGGTAACGCCAACCCGGGGAAACCCGCGGGAAAGTGCCACAGAAACGACACCGCCTAAGCCTGGAGCCGCTGCAGAGCTTCAGGCCGGTAAGGGTGAAATGGTGCGGTAAGAGCGCACCAGCGTCGCGGTGACGCGGCGGCTGGGCAAACCCCACCCGATGCTAGGCCAAGCAGGACCGTTTGGAGGTGGCCCGCCAAGGTCCGGGTAGGCCGCAGAGATGGATGGTTGCTCACGGGTCCGGCCTCGCCGGGCCCCGGACAAAATCCGGCTTACAGGTCTGCTAAGGGAGAGCCCCGCTCTGGCGGGGCTCTCCTATGTTCTAGGACAGCCCGCTCCGGCGGGGATTGGGTGTGACGAGGTCACGCGGCCGGATCAGGCGAGCCAGTCGCGACGCTTTCGAGCGCCCCGCCTTCGAGGCGATGCACCTGCCATTCGTCGAGGCGCTCGGCGCCAAGCGCCGCGTAGAACGTCAACGCGGGCGTGTTCCAGTTGAGCGCGGACCACTCGACGCGCCCGTATCCCCGCTCCAGGGCAGTCCTCGCTACGTGCGCCAGCAACGCGCGGCCGACGCCGCCGCGGCGCGATCGTGGTGAGACATATAGATCCTCGAGCCAGAGCCCCGGTCGACACAGCCAGGTGGAGAACGTCCGGAAGTAGAGCGCAAATCCGACGGGGTCCTCGTCGACCTCGGCAATCAACGCCTCAGCGGCCGGGTCGGCGCCGAACAGCGCGTCGTCCAATAGCCCCTGCGACCCCACGACGCGATCTGCTGCGCGCTCGTACTCCGCGAGCTCCACGACCAGCGAGAAGATCGAGCTCTACGTCGCCCCGCTCGGCGGCGCGAATTCGAAGGCCGGCGCTCAAGCCGATTCAGGCGGTTCGATCTCGCGTTTGAGGATCTTCCCGGTCGGTCCCTTGGGCAGATCCTCGACGAACCAGATCCGGCGTGGGTACTTGTACGCGGCCACCTGCCCCTTGACGTATTCCTGAAGCTCTTCGACGGTCGCCTCCGCGTCGTCCTTCAGGGCGACGGCGGCGGCGACCTCCTCGCCCAGCTGGTCGTGAGGGACGCCCAGCACCGCGGCCTCGCGAACGGCCGGGTGCTCGTATAGGACCTCTTCGATCTCGCGCGGATAGACGTTGTAGCCGCCGCGGATGATCATGTCCTTCTTGCGGTCGACGATGAAGAAATACCCATCCTCATCGACCGTCGCCATGTCGCCGGTGTGGAACCAGCCGTCGCGCATGACCTCGTCGGTCGCGTCCGCCCGGTTCCAATAGCCCTTCATCACGTTGTGCCCGCGGATCGCGATCTCGCCCACGTCGCCCTGCGGGACCTCCTTGCCGTCCTCGTCGACCACCCGCATCTCGACGCCCTCGACCGGTGTGCCGATCGAGCCCGGCTTCTGCTCCTTGTCGGGATGGTTGAAGGAGGCGACCGGCGAGGTCTCGGACAGGCCATAGCCCTCGAGCACCTTGCAGCCGAACGCATCCTGGAATCCGCGCAGCAATTCGACGGGCATCGCGGCGCCGCCCGAGGCGCAGAACTGCAGCGAGGAGGTGTCGTAATGCTCCCGGTCCGGGAGGTGCAGGATCGCCCCGTACATCGTCGGGACGCCCTCGAACACGTTGACGTGGTCGCGCTGAATGATCTCGAGCGCCTTCTCCGGGTCGAAGCGGGGGATCAGCGTCAGCGTTCCACCCGCGGAGACGGTGGCGTTCAGACCGCACGTTTGTCCGAACGAGTGAAACAGCGGCAGCGCGCCGAGCACCACCGTGTCGGAGCCGAGGTCGAACAGCGAGCGTGCGACCCGGCAGTTCTTGAGCAGGTTCGCGTGGGTGAGCTCGGCCCCTTTGGGCGTTCCCGTGGTTCCGGACGTGTACAGGATCACCGCGGTGTCGTCATCGCCGGTTTCCGCGACCTCGGTCTTGGGCTCGTGCCTGGCCAGCTCCTCCTCGAACGCTCCCGGCTTGACGATCACGCAATCGGCGTCGGCCTCGCGCGCGCCCGCCTCGGCGTCAGCCGCGAACCCCTCCCAGGCGAACAGCAGCCTGGCCTCGGGATCCTTCAGGTAGAAGCACACTTCGCGCCGCTTGAGCAACACGTTCATCGGTACCACTACTCCGCCCGCACGAAGCACGCCGTAATACGCGATCGGGAAGTACGGGACGTTCGGCAGCATGATCCCGACGCGGTCGCCGCGGGCCAGCCCCCGATCCTCGAGCAGGCGCGCCACCCGGGCACTCGCCTCGTCAAGCTGGGCGTAGCTGAGCTTCGCCTCATCGAGCTTGATCGCCGTGCGCGACGGCTCACGCTCGCTGGCTTCTGACAGGATCGTGGCCAGGTTCATGGCGGCGCGCGTACCCTACCGCGCGCGTTTGGGACGCCTCAGCTCCCGGTGAAGTTCGCCGGACGCTTCTGCATGAACGCGAGCACGCCTTCCATGAAGTCCGCCGACTCGGCGCGCCCCTGCTGGAGGACGGCCTCCAGATCCAGCAGCTCCTCGAACCCGTCGTAGACGCGATCGTTGATCGTCCGCTTGATGTTCGCGTATGAACCGGGAGGACCGGCGGCCAGCCGGGCGGCGAGCGCGTCGACCTCTTGCGCGAGCTCATCGTCGGGCACCACGCGATTGACGAGGCCCCAGTCGAGCGCCTGCGAGGCCGGAATCCGCTCACCGAGGTACGCGATCTCGAACGCGCGCGCGTGGCCGACGCGCGCGGGGAGCGTGAGCGACGCGCCGCCGTCAAGTCCAAGCCCGATGTTCACGAACGCGAGCAGGAAGTACGCAGAGTCGGCGGCAACGATCAGATCGGCCGCCAATGCGAGCGAGCACCCGATCCCGACGGCGGGACCGTTCACCGCTGCGATCACAGGCTTCGGGAGCGTGCGAACACGCTGGATGAGCGGGTTATAGACGGTGCGCAGGCGCGTGAGCACATCAGGCTTTCCTTCGGCACCGAGCTCCCCGCCGGCCTTCAAGTCAGCGCCCGAGGAGAATGCGCGACCCTCGCCGGTGATCACGATCGCGCGCACTTCGGGATCTTCGGCTGCGCGACCGAGCGCCTGGAACATGTCCTCGCCCAGCTGACGCGTCCAGGCGTTGAGTGCCTCGGGCCGGTTGAGCACGATGCGCGCGACTCCGGAGTCGGCGTTCAGCTTGACGGTTTCAAGATCGACGATCGTCATCGCGGGCCTCCTTGTTGGCACATGGACAATAGCGCGGGCTGGGGCGATGGGCCGCGCGATGGGGCTTCCGGGCCGCATGCGAGCCACCGATCTGGCGCGCGAGCTTCCCGTCGGAGAAGATGTGACCATGGATCTGGTGCCGAGAGCGATCACCGGGCCCGCGGCGCGCCTGGGAGCGGCCGCGCAGAACGCGCTCGAGGTGGCGCGGTTCGGGGGGCTGACCACCGACGATCAGCCTTCGCCCTACGAGGTCGTATGTGAGCAGCGCGTGTACCGCCTGCGCCGCTATTACGCCGATCGAGTCGTGGACAGCGAGGATGGTGACGGGACCGCACCGTCAGCGGCGGGACCGCCCGTCGTGCTCGTTCCCCCGATGATGCTGGCTGCCGAGGTCTACGACGTGTCGCCCGCGACCAGTGCGGTGACTCTGCTGCACGACCACGGCATCGACCCATGGGTCGTCGATTTCGGGGCACCGGAGCGGGAGGAGGGGGGACTGGAGCGGACGCTCACCGATCACGTGCTCGCGGTCTCGGATGCCGTCGATCGCGTCCGGGAGGCAACCGGCCGGGACGTGCATCTCGGCGGCTACTCCCAGGGGGGCATGTTCTGCTACCAGACGGCCGCCTACCGCCGGGACCGAGGTCTCGCATCCCTGATCACCTTCGGTAGCCCCGTCGACACGCGCTTGGCGATGCCGTTCGGGCTCCCCGAGCAGTTCGCGGTAGGAGCAGCGGGGGTAATCGCCGACAACCTGGGTCGCGTCGCACTTCCGGCATGGGCAAGCCGCACCGGCTTCCGCCTGCTCGATCCCGTCAAGTCGCTGCGCTCGCGGATCGATTTTCTGCTCCAGCTCCACGATCGCGAAGCACTGCTTCCACGGGAAGGGCAGCGGCGGTTCCTGGAGGCGGAGGGGTGGGTCGCGTGGCCGGGGCCGGCGATGGCCGAGTTTCTGCGTCAGTTCATCGCGCACAACCGGATGCTCGAGGGCGGGTTCGTGATCGAGGGCCGGTTGGTGACATTGGCCGACATCGAGTGCCCGATCCTGTCGGTGGTGGGAACGGTCGACGAGATTGCGCCGGCGGCAGGGGTTCGCGCGATCCGCCAGGCCGCTCCGCGCGCGGACGTGTACGAGCTGGCCCTCAGAGCGGGGCACTTCGGGCTCGTCGTCGGCTCAAAGTCGAACACGATCACCTGGCCGACCGTGGCCGCCTGGGTCCACTGGCGTTCGGGCGAGGGAGAGCTTCCGGCCGAGGTAACCGCGGTGCCCGACGACAACTCGGTCGAGCTTGCGCCCCAAGTCCGTAGTCGCCTCGGCTACGGCCTCGAGCTCGCCGGCGGCGTCGGCACCGGGATCGCCCGCTCCGTTGCCGGAACCGCCCGGCGAACGGTGCGCAGCATGCGCGAGCTCTCCCGCGAGGCCGCAAGCGCGCTTCCGCGGCTCGCCCGGCTGGAGCAGATCCAGCCGGGCACCAGGATCTCGCTTGGGCTGCTCGTCGACGAGCGCCGGCGGAGGGCGCCGGAGGACATCTTCTTCCTGTTCGAGGACCGCGCGTACAACGCGAGGGAGATCAACGAGCGGATCGACAACGTCGTGCGCGGTCTGATTGCGATCGGCGTCCGGCGCGGCGAGCACGTCGGGGTGCTGATGGGGACCCGCCCCAGTGCGCTGGCGCTGGCGGTCGCGCTCAGCCGGCTCGGAGCGGTGTCGGTGCTGCTGCGGCCTGACGGAGACGTGGCCCGCGAAGCCGAGCTCGGCGAGGTGACACGGATCATCGCCGATCCCGAGCGGGCCCCGCTCGCCGCCGGCCACGGCGCCGTGCACACGTTCGTGCTTGGGGGCGGTGGCGGCCCGCGCGATCTGGGCGTGCCGATAACCACGGACATGGAGCAGATCGACCCGGACGCTGTGTCGCTGCCGAAGTGGTATCGCCCCGACCCGGGACGCGCGAGCGACCTCGCGTTCATCCTGTTCACCGGGGAGGGGGAGAGAACCCGGATGAGCCGGATCACCAATGGCCGCTGGGCCATGTCCGCATTCGGCACCGCGTCCTCGGCGGCCCTATCGGGGGCGGACACCCTGTACAGCGTCACCCCGCTGTATCACCCGTCGGGGCTGATGATGAGCATCGGCGGCGCGATCGCGGGCGGCGCCAGGCTGGCGATGGCGACAGTATTCGACTCGTCGACGTTCTGGGAGGAGGTGCGGCGCTATGGAGTGACCGTGACCTCGTACACCTGGACGCTGCTGCACGACTTGGCGGAGGCGCCGCCGCACCCGGGCGAGCGCCACCATCCCGTGCGGCTGTTCATCGGCTCCGGGATGCCCCGCGGGCTATGGCGGCGAGTGGAGCGCCGCTTCGCGCCCGCGCGGGTACTCGAGTTCTACGCCTCGACCGAGGCCGGCGCGATCCTGGTCAACCTCAGCGGAGCCAAGCCGGGTTCGATGGGCCGCCCCCTGCCGGGCTCGGCGGCCGTTCGAATCGCGGCCTACGACGCTGAGTCGGACCAGCTCCTGCTGGGGGAGGATGGCTTTGCCAGGGAGTGCGACACAGATGAGGTCGGGATGCTGCTGGCGCGCGTGCGTCCCAACGAGCCGCTCTCGACGGTGCCCCTGCGAGGGTTGTTCGGGCGCGAGGACGCGTGGCTTCAGATTGGTGATCTGTTCTGTCGTGACGCGGATGGGGACTACTGGCGGGTCGACGGCGTGGCCGACGTGATCCACACCGCGGACGGTCCCGCGTTCACCGGGCCGATCAGGGACGCGCTCGGTGACCTGCCGGCAGTCGATCTTGCGATCGCCTATGGCGTTCGTCCGAACGGTTCAGAGCACGAGCTGACGGTGGCGGCCGTCACCTTGCGGGCCGGTCAGGAGCTGTCCGCCGCGGACATCGGTGCCGCGCTCGATCCGCTGCCGGCCATGGGGCGTCCGGCGATCGTCCAGGTCGTGGATGAGATCCCCGTGACCACCTGGTTCAGGCCGATCACGGGACCTCTGCGCGCGGCCGGAATCCCGTCGCCCGGCGATGCGGGCCGGGTGTGGTGTCTTGACCGCGACGCGGGTCTGTACCGCCCGCTCACGGCCGCGATGCCTCCGTTGGACGTGCGTCCGGTCTAGCCGTCGGGGCTACTGGCGTGGGCGCCGGGGGCCGAAACGCCTCGCATGGGCGTTCGAGCTCGTATGTCGACCCTGCTCGTCATCAGCGTCGCGCTGCCGGCGGCGGCCAGCGCAACCTCCGCGCGGGCGGCGACCGGTGCGGTCCTGAGCGTCGATCGGCAGTACCGCACCGTGCAGGTATTGAGCGTTCACGGCGTCCACGGCTACCGGTACTCGCGGGCGCCGGGGCTGGCGGTCGGAGCCGGCATTCGGTTCAGTGCCTCGCACGGCCGGGTACGCGTCTTGACGCAGACGGCGAAGCGGGTCAGGCAGCTCGCGTACGCCGCCACCGTCGTGAGCTACGGCGGCTCGGGTCTGCTCCTGAGGCTGAGCGATCGGGGCTTGTTGAGCATCAGCGCCCGCAGGGTGATGCGAGCCTGTGGCTCTTCCACGCCGCAGCTGCGCGTAGGCGAGAGGCTCCGGGTGAGGGAGGTTCGCTCCCGGGGTGCCTACCGGCTCGTCTTGCGGGCAACGGACGGAAGTGCGGTCTGCGTCGAGGAATCCGGCGGCGGCGTCGGCACCGGCGGCACCCTTGGGGCTCAGCCCACCACAGCCATTCAGCGCGCCGATGGGGTCGTGACGGCGATCGATGCGAGCGACGTCGTCGTCCAGCCTGCGGGTGCAGCGAGCCTAACGCTGAACGCGCCCGCGGATGCGATCGACGCTCTAGTCAGCAGCGGAAGCATCGCCTTGTCCACCTGTGAGACCGTGTCGGTCAGCTATCACCAGACCGCGAACGGCCTGGCGCTCGACAGCCTCGCGATCACCGGACAGGCTTCGCTCGGATGCGTCGAGCAGGATGGTGTGAGCCTCCTGGTGGTCGGCAGACTCGAGAGCGTGGGCTCCTCGACCTTCACCGTGGACGTCCCGGGCCAGGGCGCGCTGACGATCGGACAGGGAGACCCGGACAACCCGGCCACGGACGGCCTGACCGTGGGAGATCAGATCCTGGTCGCCTACGCGGCCGGCGGCGGCAACAGCCTGACAGCCACGGACGCCGACGAGGACGTGATGTACACGACCGGCACGGTGACCTCCGTGAACGCCGGCGCCGTCGTGATCAAGGACTGGACGACCGGTGCATCCGAGAAGCTGCTGGCCGACGAGGCCGACTTTGGCAGTGTCCGGTCGGGCGACGCCGTGGGCATCGCCTACTACTCGAGCGCCGCCGGGCTCGAGGGCCAGAACGTGGATGATCTGACGAATGGGACCAACGGCTGAGCGTCAGGAAGCCGCCGAGCCCGCACGGAGCTCGGCCTCGCGCGCCGCGAACTGCGCGCTGACGGCTTCGGCGATCTGAGGCGGCGCCTTCTCGGGCGACCCCGAGTCGAACGGAGGTTGTGGGTCGTACTCGATCCCGAGCTGGATCGCCTGCGCCGCCGCGTCGCCGTCGATCAGCTGGACCAACCGCAGCGCCATATCGATGCCCGACGAGACTCCCGCGGCGGTGATGATCTTGCCTTGCTGAACGACGCGTTCCGGGACGGGAACGGCGCCGAGTGAGGCGAGCGTGTCACGTGCCAGCCAGTGCGTGGTCGCTCGGAGCCCGGACAACAGGCCCGCCGCCGCCAGCAGCAGCGATCCGGTGCACACGGATGTCGTCCACGTGCTCGCCTCGTGCGCCGCTCTCAGCCAGGACAGCAGCGGCTCGTGCCCGAGCAGCAGGCGCGTGCCGAATCCGCCCGGAACCACCACGATCTCGGGGGCCGGCACGTCCTCGAGCGCCCGGTCCGCCACGAGCGCCAGTGACCCACTCTCGTTGCGTACCTCGCCTGCTCGCTCCGCCACGAACACCGGCTCGGCGGCGGGCATGTTGCTGAGCACGTCGTAAGGCCCGATGATGTCCAGCGCGGTGAAGCGGTCGTAGAGCAGAAAGGCAATCTGCATGAGATCTCCTTCACATCATGCAGGGTTGGACTCCTGCCCGCAATCACAAGTACCGGCGCATCCGGTCTGGATGCTCGCGCTCGGCTCCCCTCTGAGCCGGTGCCGGGATCGCCGCAGCGTTCCAAAGCGCTCAGGCGCCGCGGCGCTTTGGAACGCCACGGCCGGATAATCGCCGCAGCGTTCCAAAGCTCGCGAGTCGTGTGAAGCTTTGGAACGTAAGGGCGATTCGCGGGGGCGGTGGGACCGCCCAGCGGCTCAGCGCGGGGGGACCGGCTCGGCGGCTCAGCGCGGGGGGACCGGCCCAGCGGCTCAGCGCGGGGGACCGCCCAGCGGCTCAGGCGCCCAGGACCGCGTCGCCGTCGTAGCGTTTGATCACCTTGACGGCTCCGGGTGGCGAGGCGTTCATGCACAGCTCGCAGAGCACGCACTCGTCCAGGTTGTCCTCGACGATCTCGACTCCGTCTGAGCCTGCCCTGAAGATGTCCACCGGGCAGACCTCTTCGAGCTTCTTGGCCAGCTCCTGGTCGCGGGCGACCTCCTCGGAGACCTCGACGTCGATGAACAGGGCCTCGCTCATACCGCGGCACCCATCCGCGACTTGACGATCTCGGGGATCGCGGAGATCTCCTCGGCGACGACGATCCCGGCCTCGGCGAGTCGTGCGATCTTCTCCGAGGCGGTGTCCTCCTTGCCCTCGACGATCGTGCCTGCGTGGCCGAAGCTCATGCCAGGCATCTCATCCATGAACCGCCCCGCCATGAACGCGACGATCGGCAGGCGCGAGTCGTTCTCCTTGACCCAGCGCGCCAGCTCGGCCTCCATCCGCCCACCGGGCTCGGTGTAGATCACGATTGCCTCGGTCTGTGCGTCGGCCTCGAACAGCGGCATCAGCTCGGCGTAGGTGGAGCCGATGATCGCGTCGCCGCCGATCGAGACCGCGGTCGACTGGCCGAGACCAGCGGCCGTCAGCGTCGAGGACATCTCCGTGGTCATGCCGCCAGAGCGACTGATCACTCCGACTGGGCCGGGGCTGTAGGACTTGGCCGCGTCGCGCGCGGGGCCGCCGATGCCGCCCATCTTGATCACGTCGGGCACGATGATTCCGAGACAGTTGGGGCCGATGATCCGAGCGCCATGCTCGGTCGCGAGCTCCACCATCTGGGCCACGTCGCCGCGCGGGATCCGCTCGGTCACGATCACGACCAGCTTGACCCCGTTCTCGATCGCCTCGAACACCGCGTCCTTGGTGAAGGCGGGGGGGACCGTGACGACGGATCCGTCGATCGGCCCGCCGTGATGCTCGACGGCCTGGCCGACCGTGTCGAACACGGGCACACCGTGGACGTCGCGTCCGAGTCGGCCCGGCGTGACGCCGCCGACGATCTTTGCGCCGGCGCCGTAGTCGAGGCATTCTCTTGTCAAGTTGACCGCCTCACGGCCGGTGATGCCCTGGACGATGAAGGTCGTGTCCGCGTCGATCAGGATGGACATGGCTATGCCGGCGTGGCCGCTCCCTGGATCTTCTCCACGGCCCGACGGGCCGCCTCGTGCAGCGAAACGCTTCGATCCGCGTACTCCACGCCGTAGCGCTCGAGGATCTTGAAGCCCTCGTCCTCCCAGGCGCCGGGAATCCGAAAGATCGCGATCTTCTCCCCCGGATCGAACCCCAGCTCGACGCACGCCTTGATCACACCCCGGGCGACGATGTCGACGCGGGTGTTGGAGACGATCGACATCATCACCGCGATCCGCTCGACGCCCGGTTTCTGGAGCACCAGCTTCGCGAGTCCGCACGCCTTGCGAACGGAAGGGTTGCCGCCGATCTCGCAGTAGTTGGCGGGCTTGCCGCCGTGTGCGCGGACAGCGTCGAACAGCGTCAGCGACCCGCCGCCGGCCCCGATCACGAGCCCGAGGTTGCCGTCGAACTCGGTCACGTTGCCGGCCACGCCGCGGTGGTCCTGAGCGTCGACCTGTTCGCCGGCCAGCTCGAACGGAGTCGGCTCGCGGGCCTGGCGGGTCTCCTCGTCGCCCACCCCGAGCTCGTGCAGGATCGCCTTCTGACGTCCCCGGGCTTCGTTCTCCATGTCCATATGCGCGTCGAGCGCGACGAACGACCCGTCCTCGAGCTCTCCGAGCGGGTTGATCTCGGCCAGCGTCATGTCGTACTGGAGGAAGAGGCGCGCCAGCCTGGCGAGGATCGGCGTGAGTCGGTTCAAAGCCGAGCCGGTGACCCCGAGGGAGGCAATCAGCTGCTTGGCCTGCCAGTCCGAGAACGACCTGAGCGTCGAGAAATGGGCGCGTGCGACGTGGTCGGGATGCTTCTCCGCCACCTCCTCGATGTCGATCCCGCCCATGTCCGAGAACAGCATCACGGGTCGCTTGCGGATCCCATCCCACACGACGCCCGCGTAGTACTCGTGCTTGACCGCCGCGCGGTCGTCGACGAGGACTCCTCGGGGCATGTGTCCGCCGATCTCGAGATCGAGGATGTGCTCCGCGTGCTCGGCGGCCTCCTCGGGAGTGTCGGCGAACTTCACTCCGCCGGCCTTCATCCGGCCGCCCGAAAGGACCTGCGACTTGATCACGACCGGGCCGCCGATCTGCTCGGCGACCCTCCGGGCCTCGTCGGCGGTCTTGGCAAATCCCTGCTTGGTGATCGGGATCCCCGCCTTGGCGACGATCGCCCGCGATTCGTACTCGTAGAAGCGCATCGGCGGCGGGGGAGGCTACAAGAGCACGGGCCAAGCCGAATCTTCACAAGTCTCATAAATCCGATAAACTGGATCAAGTAAGCTGGAAAGCCGGCCGGCGCTGGGCAGTGCACGGCCGGCATGGCGATATTCGACAAGGAGATTTGATGAGCACTCGATCCGGGAGCCGCGCACGGCTCCGAACCATCGCGCTCGGAGCCGTCTCGGTCCTCGGGGTAGCGGGCGCGCTCGCCGGTTGCGGCGGGTCATCTGACACGTCGAGCAACGCGGCGAGCAAGACGCCGGCAGCCAAGGGCGGCACGCAGCTGGCGCTGGTCGCATACTCGACTCCCAAGAAGGCGTACGACAAGCTGACCGCAGCCTTCGAGCAGAGCGCCCAGGGCAGCGGCGTCTCGTTCAGCCAGTCCTTCGGCCCCTCCGGCGCCCAGAGCCGGGCGGTCGATTCGGGCCAGCCGGCGGACGTGGTCGCGTTCTCGACCGCTCCGGACGTCACGCGGCTGGTGAAGGACGGGATCGTCTCGAGTAACTGGGACGCGACCGACGGCGGCGTGCCCTCCGACTCGGTCGTGGCGCTCGTCGTTCGCAAGGGCAATCCCAAGCACATCACCGGCTGGGACGACCTCGTCAAGCCCGGCGTCGATGTGATCACGCCGAACCCGGCGACCTCGGGGAGCGCCCGCTGGAACGTCCTCGCGGGGTACGGCGCCGAGCTGAAGGAGGGCAAGAGCCCCGCTCAGGCGCTGGACTACGTCAAGACGCTCCTGACCAAGAATGTCAGCGTGCAGCCGGCGAGCGCCAGCTCCGCACTGCAGACGTTCACCAGCGGCAAGGGCGACGTCCTGATCGACTACGAGTCGGACGCGATCTCGGCCGTGAAGGCCGGTGACGCGGTGCAGTACATCGTCCCCAGGCAGACGCTGTTGATCCAGACGCCGGTGGCCGTGACCAGCAAGGCGCCGGCGGCGGCCAAGACATTCGTCAACTGGTTGTTCACCCCGCCCGCGCAGGAGATCTGGGCAAAGTCGGGTTACCGGCCGGTGCTCTCGTCGGTGGCGAAGCAGTTCGCCGGCAAGTACCCGACGCCGCCGGAGGAGTTCACGATCGACTCGCTCGGCGGTTGGACGTCGATCGACAAGCAGTTCTTCGGCACATCCGGTTCGATAACCAAGATCGAGCAGGCAGCGGGGGTCCCCACTGTCTCCAGCTGACGCACTCGCCGCGCGAGCGGCGCCCCCCAGGCGTCCCGGGCCGCGCCTCAGCGCGCGGCGCGGGGCGGCGCGGGGCGGCCTGGGGCTCGGGGTCGCCACGCTGTACCTGAGCCTGATCGTCCTGATCCCGCTGGCGGCCGTGGTGGAGAAGGCGGTCTCGTCCGGGCTCGGTTCGCTGTGGACCTCGATCAGCAACACGCTTGCCGTCAAGGCGCTGCTGATCACGCTCGGGGCGTCGCTGGTGGTGGCGGCAATTGCCGCCGTGATGGGGACCCTGGTGGCGTGGGTGCTGGTGCGCGACGAGTTTCCGGGCAAGCGGTTCGTCAACGCGCTGATCGACCTCCCATTCGCGCTGCCGACGATCGTCGCGGGGCTGACGCTGATCGCGCTCTACGGGCCGGACAGCCCGTTCGGCGTGCATCTGGCGTTCACCCGCGGCGCGGTCGTGGTCGCACTGCTGTTCGTCACGCTGCCGTTCGTCGTGCGGTCGGTGCAACCCGTGCTGATCGAGCTCGACCGCGAGGTCGAGGAGGCGGCGGCCTCGCTCGGCGCCTCCAACGCGACGACATTCCGGCGCGTGATCCTGCCCGCCCTGAGGCCCGCGATCTTCTCCGGAGCCGCACTGTCATTCGCTCGCTCTGTTGGGGAATTCGGCTCACTGATCCTGATCGCGGGCAAGGTGCAGATCGCGAGCATCGTGATCTACGCCGACATCGAGAGCGGCGCGCCGCAGTCCGCGGCGGCACTGTCGGTCGTCTTGATGGTCGTCGCGCTGATCGTGCTCGTAATCCTGCGACGGTTGGGGACTCGCGTTGCTGCTTAGCCGCAGAGCCACGCTGTCGCTGCGCGGGGTCGTGCTCCTCTACCTGGCGCTCCTGCTCGTGCTGCCGGTGGGAATGGTGTTCTACCGCACGGTTGAGCACGGCCTCGGCTCTGCCTGGGGGTGGGTCACGACCCCCGCGGCGGTCAGCGCGTTCTGGCTGTCGGTGACGCTGGCCGCGATCGCGGTGCCGCTCAACACGATCTTCGGCGTCGGCTGCGCGCTGCTTCTGGTGCGCTCGCGGGCCCGCGGCCGCGCGATCCTCGACTCTCTGATCGACCTGCCGTTCGTGGTCTCGCCGGTGATCGTCGGCCTGGCCCTGATCCTGGTCTACGGCAAGGGCGGCTGGTTCGGCAGCTGGTTTCTGAACCACGGCATCAGGATCATCTATGAGCCGGCGGGCATGGCAATCGCGACGGTGTTCGTGTCGCTCCCGTTCGTCGTGCGCGAGGTGGCGCCCGTGCTCCGGGAGGTGGGCGATGAGCAGGAGCAGGCGGCGGCCACGCTCGGCGCGTCGGGCTGGCAGACGTTCTGGCGCGTCACGCTCCCGTCGATCCGTTGGGGCGTGGCGTACGGAGTGATCCTGACGACCGCTCGCGCGCTGGGGGAAATCGGTGCGGTGGCGGTCGTCTCATCCAACGTTTCCGGCTCGACGCTGACGCTGCCGCTGCTCGTGCAGCAGCGCGACTCACAGGTCGGGGGTGGAGCGGTGACGAGCGCTTACGCCGCGGGCGCGGAGCTCGCGGTCATGTCGCTGGTGGTGCTGCTGGTCATGACCCTGCTCGGTCCGAGAAGAAAGGAAGCTCGATGAGGATCGATGTCAAGAACGTGTCGAAGCGGTTCGGCGACTTCGCTGCCCTCGACGACGTCACGCTCGAGGTGCCGGAGGGTTCGCTCACCGCGCTGCTCGGCCCGAGCGGTTCCGGCAAGTCGACGCTGTTGAGGATCATCGCCGGGCTCGAGACGCCGGATACGGGCGAGGTGCTGATCGACGCCAGCGACGTCACCGGGGCGCGGCCCCAGGATCGCGGGATCGGCTTCGTTTTCCAGCACTACGCCGCGTTCGCGCACATGACGGTCCGAGGAAACGTCGCGTTCGGGCTGAAAATCCGCAAACGCCCCGCGGACCAGATCACGGCCAAGGTCGATGAACTGCTTGCTCTGGTCGGGCTGACGAAATGGTCAGAGCAGCGACCCGATCAGCTCTCCGGAGGGCAGCGGCAGCGGATGGCCCTGGCCCGCGCGCTCGCGATCGAGCCCAGGGTCCTGTTGCTCGACGAGCCGTTCGGAGCGCTCGACGCCACGGTGCGGGCGGAGCTGCGGCTGTGGTTGCGGCGGCTCCACGACGAGCAGGGGGTGACGACCGTGCTGGTCACCCACGATCAGGAGGAGGCGATGGAGGTCTCCGACCGGATCGCGGTCATGCACGCCGGCAGGATCGAGCAAGTCGGCGCCCCCAAGGAGGTCTACGACGCTCCCGCCAACGACTTCGTGATGGGTTTCCTCGGCCCGGTGGCAAAGGTGCAGGATCGACTCGTGCGCCCGCACGATCTGTCCCTGTCACCCGTGCCGGGGCCTGGAGCAGTCGAGGCGCGCGTGGAGAGGGTCGTCCACCTGGGGTTCGAGGTCCGGATCGAGCTGCGGCTTAGCGACGGGACCGAGGCACGGGCGCAACTGACCAGAGGGGAGACGGAGCAGCTGGAGCTCGCTGCCGGCGACATCGTGTATGTGCGCCCTCCGGCCGGCGCACAGCCGGCCGGAGATCAGCCGGCGCGCGTCAGCGCGTAACCCAAGCCTCGGGATCCTCGGCGAGCTTGTCGATCGAGGCCGGGATGTGGCCGCTTGCGATGTCGGCAACGGTCACATGCTCGACCACTTTGCGGAGGTTCGCGCGGACGGCGATCCACACTCGCGGCAGCAGCTCGGCCGCGCCGCCGTACTCCGTCTCCTCCGGCGGCCCGCCCCGGACGCTCGCCAGCGGACCCTCGACGGCCCGGATGATGTCGGCGACGTTGATGTCCTCGGGTGGCTTGGCGAGCCTGAAGCCGCCGTCCGCGCCTCGGTGGCTGCGAACGATGCCGGCGTGCCGAAGCTCGCCGAGGATGTTCTCGAGGAAGTTGAGCGGGATGTTCTGGGCCGTGGCGATCCGCTCGGCCTTGACCGGCTTCTCGCCCTGTGTCGCGGCCAGCTCGACCGCGGCGCGCACCGCGTAGTCCACCTTGGCCGAGATCCGCACCTACGCCACCGGCTCCGGCGCGAAGCCGTAGGCCTCCGCCAGCTCGGGATCCTTGTCGGCGAGCATCTTCGCGAGGGACACCATCACCTGACACTGCTTCCAGGTGGCGTCGTCCTGCATCTTGCCGTCGATCATGTGAACGCCGCGGCCGTCGGGGATCGCTTCGATCACCTTCTTGGCGAACAGCACCTCGTCAGGATCGGGCGAGAACACCTTCTTGGCGATGTCGATCTGAACGGGGTGCAGCGACCACGCTCCCACGCACCCGAGCAGGAACGCCGCTCGGAACTGGGTCTCGCAGCCTTGGACGTCCTTGATGTCGCCATACGGCCCGTAGAACGGGAGGATCCCGGCGGAGGTGCAGGCATCGACCATGCGGGCGATCGAGTAGTGCCAGGGATCCTGTTGCGCGGTGACGCGTGGACCATCGGGGTTGTTCGGGTTCGGATCCTCGATCACGCGATAGCCGGGATGCCCGCCGCCCACGCGCGTGGTCTTCATCCGCCTGGACGCGGCCAGGTCGGCGGGACCGAAGCTCATGCCCTGCATGCGCGGGCTGGCGGTTGCGATCTGCTCGAGGTTGACGACGCCGAGGCCGGTCTCGAGGATCGCGTGGACCAGGATCGGGCGCTCCAGGCCGGCCTTCGCCTCGAGCTGGGCCAGCAGGCGGTCGACGTAGTGAATGTCCCAAGGCCCCTCGACCTTCGGAACCATCATGACATCGAGCTTGTCGCCGATCTCGGCGACAAGCGTGGTGATGTCGTCGATTACCCACGGCGACTCGAGGCTGTTGACCCGAGCCCAAAGCTGCGTGTCGCCCAGCTCGATCTCCTTCCCGACCTTGACCAGACCGGCGCGCGCCGCCTCCTTGCGATCGACGGGAACGGCGTCTTCGAGGTTGCCCAGGAGGATGTCGACGGTGGGGGCGATGTCGGGGACCTTGGCCACCATCTTCTCGTTGGAGAAGTCCAGGAAATGGATCATCCGACTCGGTTTGAACGGAATCTCGAGGACCGGATCGGGCGCCCCGATCGCAAGCGGCTTTACGAAGTCGCGAGGGTTTCGCACAGCTCTAGTTCTCCTATTCGGTTGCCATACAAAGCTACCGTGCGAGGCCTTGAGGGGGACCGCACAACGACCTGGCGGGGCCGACCATGGCATCCTGGCACGCACGGATGACACCGAATTCAGGAGTCCCAAGATGAGCGAAGTGCAGACCGAGCAGGCCGATCGGGAGGCGACGGGAGCCCACCCGTACGGCCGCTACCTGGAGGAGTTCGAGGTCGGCGCCGTTTACAAGCACTGGCCGGCGAAGACCGTCACGGAGTACGACGACCACCTGTTCTGCCTGCTGACGATGAACCACCATCCGCTGCACATCAACGACGTGTACGCGTCGCAATCGCAGCAGGGCCGCAACGTGGTTGTCGGGCCGCTCGTCTACTCGCTGGCGCTCGGCATGAGCGTCTCGGACGTGAGCGGGAAGGCGATCGCGAATCTCGCGACCGAGGAGCTCAGCCATCCGGCGCCGCTGTTCCACGGCGACACGTTGTTCGTCGAGTCAGAAGTACTGGAAGTGAAGCCGTCGCGCTCGAAGCCGGATCGCGGCACGGTCAGAGTCCACACGCGTGCCTTCAAGCAGGACGGCACCCTGGTGGCCGAGTTCAAACGGGTCGTGCTCGTCCCGCGAAAGGAGCCCGGGGGCCCGCTTCCAGGCGCCGAATCGAACGTGGAGTAGGGCAGCGGGCCCGTCCTTCCGCTTACCCCGTCGGCGACTCAGCCGCCGCCTGCGGGTAGGCTTCACTTGCCACCTTTAGCTCTAAGGAGTCATTGAGAAAACATGTCCCACACTGCAGCGGAGCATCAGGCCACGACCAACCACAAGCGCCTTCGGGCCTGGGTGGACGAGGTAGCGGCCCTCACGCAGCCCGATGAGGTTCATTGGTGCGACGGTTCGGCGGAGGAGTACGACCAGCTGGCCCAAACGCTGGTAGATGCAGGGACTTTTCAGAAGCTCTCCCAGGACAAGCGACCCAACTCCTACCTGGCCCTGTCGGATCCCGCCGACGTGGCCCGCGTGGAGGACCGGACGTTCATCTGCTCGGAGCGCGAGTCCGATGCCGGGCCGACGAACAACTGGCGTGATCCGGCTGAGATGCGCGCGACCCTCCGCGAGCTGTTCGAGGGCTCGATGCGCGGCCGCACGATGTACGTGGTCCCATTCTCGATGGGCCCGCTCGGATCGCCGATCTCGTACATCGGCATTCAGTTGACGGACTCGGCGTACGTCGCCGCCTCGATGCGGATCATGACCCGCATGGGCCAGCCCGCGCTCGAGGTCCTCGGTGAGGACGGAGATTTCGTCCCCTGCGTGCATTCCGTCGGGGCGCCGCTGGCTGCCGGTGCGCAGGACGTTCCCTGGCCCTGTAACGCCGACAACAAGTACATCGTCCACTTCCCGGAGACCCGCGAGATCTGGTCGTTCGGCTCCGGATACGGCGGTAATGCGCTGCTGGGCAAGAAGTGCTTCGCGCTCCGGATCGCATCGGTGATGGCCCGCGACGAGGGCTGGCTGGCGGAGCACATGCTGATCGTCAAGCTGACGTCCCCGGAGGGCAAGGTCCGCTACGTGGCCGGCGCGTTCCCCAGCGCCTG
Organism: uncultured Actinomycetes bacterium; assembly: GCA_963822725.1. GTDB lineage: Bacteria > Actinomycetota > Thermoleophilia > Solirubrobacterales > Solirubrobacteraceae > Palsa-465. Next base: position 1,042,921 of record CAWGIR010000004.1, on the reverse strand, counting down.
TGGCAAGACGAACCTGGCGATGATGATCCCCACACTGCCCGACTGGAAGGTCGAGACGATCGGCGACGACATCGCCTGGATGAAGTTCGGCTCGGATGGTCAGCTATACGCGGTCAACCCCGAGGCCGGCTTCTTCGGGGTGGCGCCCGGCACCGGTGCGATGACCAACCCGAACGCGATCGACACGCTCGAGAAAAACTCGATCTTCACCAATTGTGCCAGGACCGACGACGGCGATGTTTGGTGGGAGGGCCTGACCGGCGAGCCGCCCGCCCACGCGATCGACTGGCACGGCAACGACTGGACGCCGGAGTCCGACAAACCGGCGGCACACCCCAACGCCCGCTTCACGACGCCGGCCTCCCAGTGTCCCTCGATCGCGCCGGAGTGGGAGGACCCCAAGGGCGTGCCGATCTCGGCGATCCTGTTCGGCGGCCGGCGCTCGCAGGTGATGCCGCTGGTCGTCGAGGCCCACGACTGGGAGCACGGCGTGTTCCTCGGCTCGACAATGGCCTCCGAGAAGACCGCAGCTGCGGCGGGCACCGTCGGGGAGCTCCGATTCGACCCCATGGCGATGCTGCCCTTTTGCGGCTACCACATGGGCGACTATTTCGGCCACTGGCTCGAGATCGGCCGCCGCGAGGGCGCCCAGCTGCCACGGATCTTCAACGTCAACTGGTTCCGCAAGGACGAGGACGGCAAGTTCCTGTGGCCGGGCTACGGGGAGAATTCCCGCGTGCTGGCCTGGGTGTTCGCGCGCTGTGAGGGAACCGCCGATGCCGAGGAGACCTCGATCGGGCGGGTTCCCAAGGTTGGCGAGGGTGGGATCGATACAGAGGGCGTAGAGGTGACGCCCGAGGCGATGGCACACCTACTCGAGGTCGATCCCGAGGAGTGGAAGCAGCAGCTTCCGCAGATGAAAGAGCATCTGGCGCGGTTCGGCGATCGCCTGCCCGCGGCGCTGCACGGGCAGCTCGAGGCGCTCGAGTCGCGGCTCGGCGGCTGAGGCGACTCAGTCAGTCCCGCCCGCCCGCGTCTTTACTCGACGCGGGCGGGCGGGACTGCCCGGTCACCTCTTTCGCGTTCCGTACGCTGAGTGCGTGGCGCTTCCGTTCATTCCGTCAGACGCCGCCGTCCTTTGCTTACAAGCGGGGTGTGTTGTGGCGCCTCGGCCGGCGGTGCGCCTCCGAATAGCGGCCCGCTTACGGGGTCCGTTGTGGGCGCTCGTCCCGCTTGGTTCGATCGTCGTTGTCATCTTTGCGATCCGCTATCTGAACGACACCGCGACGGGGTTGACGTGGCTGGCGCTGATTGCCGTGCCGCCGTTGGCCGCCGCGGCGCTCGGGTGGTTAATGCGCGGGTCGCGACCATGGGCCGCTCTGGCGGTGGCGCCGCTGTTCGCCCTCGCGTGGGCGGCGCGCAATTCGCTCTCCGGTGAGGCTGCGGGGGCGATCCTGGACGCGCTCAGCTGCGTCACGCTCGGCGTGCTGTTGTCTTCGGTGACCCCGCCGGGCTGGTTGAAGCTGGGGATCATCCTGATGGCGTGCGGCGACACCTGGCTGGTCGTCTCGGACCTGCTCCAGGCCCCGAACGCAACGCTCATCGCGGCGCATCCGCCCGGCGGGCTGCCGCAACTTCAAAGCGAGGTCTTCGGCTCGGTTTCGCTCGGCTACGGCGACCTGTTTGTCGCGGCCCTGCTCGGAGCCGTGCTCGCCGCCGATCGGAGCCGCCAGCGGGGGGCCGCGCTGCTCACGCTCCTGATCGCGGGGCTGTTCGACCTGCTGTTCCTCACGCTCTCAGAGCTCCCGGCGACGGTTCCCGTCGCGCTGGCACTGATCGTCGTCGAGGCGGGTAACCGCATCCGGCTTCGGGCCCTCGCACGCTCCGCTACTGGGATCCGGGAGACCGCTCCGCGTGCTCGGGCAGTATCCACGGGCCGGCATCCGGCCGGCCCCCTCTAGTGCTGTCCATTCCCGGTGGAGGCCGGGGGCCGCGATTCCTCGGCGAGCGACGTGATCGCGAGCTCGCCCCGAGCGGCGTCCTCGAGCACCGCCGTCGCCTCCTCGGCGGAGCGCGCGTACAGCTCCACGAGCAGGTGCACGATGATCCGATCCTCGTCGTGCTTATGGAAGCGGACGTGGGTGAAGAACTCCCGCGTGCCGTGGTCCCCGAAGGCCGCGTAGCTCAGCGCATCGCCCGCCTCGGGTCCTGAGCAGGACTCTACGTCCTCGGCGTCGACAGTCACGGTGCAGGACGCGACCCAGGGTGTGCCAGCGATCATCCGCTCCCAGCGATCCTCGATCGGCTCGACGCGGCCGTTGTGGAAGCCCAGATGCGGCTGGTCGTGCATGCACTCGAGGCACTGGATCACCGCCTCTTGCATTTCGTCGACGACCTCGCCGCGCTCGCCGGTCTCGGCATCGATCTTGTGAATCCCCTCGTAGTGCACTTGCACCTCGAGGTTCTGCGACCAGCACCGGTAACAGCGAAGCCAGCTCCTTACCTCGGTGGAGCCCTCCATAGCGAGGAGTCTAGAAGACGAGCAATCGAGCACCATCCGGGCGGCCCGGCGACGTAGGGTACGCGCCCATGAGGTTGCCGCACCGCGAGCCCACCAGCGCCGGCCGGCGCGAACGACCCGTGGGAGTGATCCTCGCGGGCGGCCGTGGGCGGCGCATGGGTGGCTCCAAGGCGATGGTCGAGCTGGGAGGGAGGCCACTGATCTCCTATCCGCTCCGGGCGATGACCATGGTGCTCGACGATGTGGTGGTGCTGGCGAAGGCAGACACTCAGCTGCCTGCGCTTCCGGGGGCGACGGTGTGGATCGAGCCACAAGCTCAGCACCACCCGCTGATCGGGATCATGCAATCGCTCGGCCTCGCCGGCGGGCGGCCGGTGGTCGTGTGCGCGGCGGATCTGCCGTTTGTGACGCCGTTGCTGATCCGGCGGCTGGCGGTCGAGGACTCGGGGGGCGCACCGGCAGTGGTCGCTGGTGCCGGAAGCTCGATGCAGCCCTTGCTGGGTCGCTACGAGCCCGAGGCGCTGCGGCTTCTGCCGGCATCACCTGGGGATCGCCCGCTACGGGACCAGATCGCCGAAATCGGACCGAGGCTGCTCGAGGTCGAGGAACCCGAGCTGCTGTTCAACGTAAACGCGCCCGAGGACCTGCTCGGGGCCGCAGCGATCCTGGACCGCAGGCGCGTGACCGCGGGTGCCCGCCCCGGGCGTTAGGCCTCCTACCGGGCCTGCAGGAACGCCAGCACGGCGAGGACGCGGCGGTGGTCGTCGTCGCTGGCGGGTAGCCCGAGCTTGCCGAAGATGTTCGAGATGTGCTTCTCGACCGCGCCAGGAGTGATCACCAAGGCGCGCGCGATCGCCGCGTTCGTGCGTCCCTCGGCGATCAGCTCGAGCACCTCGAGCTCGCGTGGCGTCAAAGCCTCGATCGGACCGTCGCCGGCCCGCCCCGTGCGGGTCCGCATCAGCTGGGTGACGACCTCTCGATCGAGCGCGGTGCCGCCTGCGGCAACGCGCTCGACGGCGTCGATGAACATGCGAACCTCCCCCACGCGTTCCTTCAACAGGTAGCCGACGCCGCCCTCGCCGGTGGCGAGCAGCTCCTGCGTGTAGACCGGCTCCACGTACTGGGAGAGGATCAGGATCCCGAGGCTGGGGTACCGGGTGCGAGCCTCGATCGCCGCTCGCACTCCCTCGTCGGTGAACGTCGGCGGCAGCCGGACGTCGACGATTGCGAGGTCCGGCTTGTGGCCGCTCACCGTCCGCACGAGCCCGGGGCCGTCCTCGGCCGTCGCCACCACCTCGATGTCGCGCTCCCGCAGCATCGCGATGAGCCCCTCGCGCAGCAGCGCGTTGTCCTCGGTGATCACGACTCGCATGGCAGCTGGGCGCTGATCGTGGTTCCCCGGCCTGGGATGCTCGTGACGCTCAGCGTCCCGTCGAGGGCCTCGACCCGCCGGCGCAGGCCGGTCAATCCAGACCCCTCCGTCTGGGCGCCCCCGGGCCCATCGTCTGAGACCTCGAGCACGAGCTCCCCGCCAAGCTGCCGGAGCGACACCCGTGCCGGCGCGCCGCCGGCGTGCTTTGCGACGTTGGTCAACGCCTCGGCGGCGACGAAGTAGGCGGCTGTCTCGACGACAGGCGCGGGGCGGCGCTCGATGTGGGCGTCTACGGCGACCGGCATGGGCGAGCGACGGGCCAGCGCGTCGACTGCCGCCGCAAGGCCGCGGTCGGCCAGGATCGGCGGCGCGATCCCGCGGGCCAGATCGCGGAGCTCCGCGATTGCGCCCGCAGCATCCACACGAGCTTGGCGGACGAGCTCGGCGATCTCCGGGTCCTCGGCGAGGCGCTCCTCGGCGCGGCCGAGCTTCATGCTCAGGGCGACGAGCCGAGCCTGCGCCCCATCATGCAGATCGCGCTCGATCCGGCGCAACTCGTCGGCCTGTACGTCGAGCGCTCCGCGGCGGGTGCGCGTCAGCTCCTCCACGCGCTCCGTGAGCTGGCGCTCTCGCAGCCAGGGAACACGCCTGTAGATGAACATCGCGTACAGGGCGACGACAGCGGCGTAAGCGCCGATCGGCCACGCGGGCCAGAAGTAGCGCGGATGGCCGAACCACCAGATCAGGATCATCATCGCGCTGAGGACGGCGGCGATCGAGATCAGAGTCGCGAACCGCCGCTCGCGGCGGTCGCGAATCCGCCGTGTGCGGCGGATCGCGGCCCAGAACGCTGCCGGCACGCCAAGTCCGAACCACGGCCAGCGGGGCCAGAAGTAGCCGCCACCGCTCAGTCCCCAGATCAAGGCCATCGCGAACCCGACCACGGCCGCGAACGTCAGGTACACCGCAAGCGCGGACGTGCCGCCGGCGGTGGCCGGCGACACGTCCTCGGCAGGAGCTGCCTGCTCAGCGACCATCGGTCTCGTGCGCCAACGCGGGGACACGCACAGCATGATCCCAGCGCGAGCGTGCGTGGCCTACCTCCCAGCCGCGGTCGCCCAGCAGGGCGATCGCGGCCGGGAGCGCAATTCCCCGCACGATCGTGGCGTCGATCAGGACGGCGGCCGCCAGCCCCACCCCCAGCTGCTTGAACTCCAGCAGTCCGAGCGTGGCGAAAACTGCGAACACGAACACCATCACGAGCGCAGCGCTCGTGACCGCGCCGGCCGTGGCGGCAACTCCCTCCGCGGCCGCCTGGCGGGCGGGCAGACCGGCGCGTCGGGCCTCGCGGACGCGCTCGAGCACCAGCACCGTGTAATCCATTGACAGTCCGAACAGGACGACGAATGCAAACAGCGGCAGCCACGAGACGATCGCGCCGTTCGACGTGAACGACAGCAGGCCCTGAGCCCAGTGGTGCTGGAACACGGCCACGAGCACGCCGTAGGCCGCGCCCACCGAGAGGAGATTGAGCCCGATCACAGTCAGCGCGAGCTTCGCCGAACGGAACGCCGCGAGCAGCAGCACGAACGCAAGCCCCATGACGAAGGCGATCACGAGCGGGGTTGCCGTCTTCATCCGGTTGGCGAAGTCCAGACTCCCTGCGGCGTCCCCGGTCACGAGCGCGTGGGCAGAGCGGGCCACGGTGGCCCGCAGCTGCTCGACCACTCGCTTGGCCTGGTCGAGGCCGCGGTCGGGCATCGGGACGCGGACGACCGCCGTTCGGCCATCCCGGGCCGTATCGATCTCGACTCGGCCCCGGCCGCCGGCGATCCGCTCTGCGCGCTGGCCGATCAGCGCGAGTCGGCGCTGCTCGCCGGCGCTTCCGAGCCCGTGCCCGCGGAGCACGAGTGCAGTGACCCGCGGTGCGCCTGGAAACGCGTGGTCGACCGCCGTGTACGCGATCCGGACAGGCGAGTCCTTCGGCAGGTCGGTGATGTCCGGATCGGCGGTGCGCATCTGCAGGACGGGCACCGCCAACGTGCCCAGCAGGCAGATCGCGACAACGAGCGATGGGACGGGGCGGCTCGTGACGACCCGCGCCACGCGGGCCCACAGCCCGTCGGTGCCGTTGGCCGGTCGCGAGAGGAGACGACCGAGCAGCGGAATCCGCCCGCGGTCGATGCGATCGCCGAGCTTCGCCAGCACCGCAGGGAGGACCGTGAGCGATCCGAGCACCGCGATCGCCACGACCACCATCGTCGCCAGACCGATCGACGTGAACACCTTCGAGCCGGTGAACAGCAGGCCGGCCAGGGCGATCAGGACCGTCAAGCCGGAGACGACGATCGCGCGTCCGACGGTCGCCGAGGTCGCCACGAGTGCCGCCTCACCGCCCCTGCCCGCGGCGCGCTCCGCGCGTTCGCGACGGATGTAGAACAGCGAGTAGTCAACCCCGACGGCGAGGCCGATCAGCAGGATCACCGAAGCGGTCGAGTCGGTCACCGGCACGATCTGCGAGACGAGTCCCTCGGCGCCCAGCGCGGCCACGACCGAGGTCATGCCGAGCAGCAATGGGACTGAGGCGGCGACCAGGGCGCCGAAGGCGAGCACGAGGATCAACAGCGTGATCGGTAGCGAAAACAGCTCGGCCTGCTGCAGGTCGGTTCCGGCAGCGGTGCTGAATGCCTTATCGACGGTGCCGTCGCCGACCTCCTGCAGGGTCACGAGACGATGGTCCGCTCGGACCGCCGCCACGGCCTGCTCCACGCCGCGGACGTGATCGCCCGCCTTGTCCGGATCTCCTCTGAGCGTGACCTGCACGAGCGCGAGGCGCCCGCCGGCCTTGCCGAGTGCCGGCGTCGTCTCCGGACCGTGAACCGCGGCCGCCTGCGGAACCGCGCGGAGCTTGGACTCAAGGGCATCCACCGCGGAGCCAGTGGCCTGAGCGCTCGGGGAGCTGAGCATGATGCTTTCCTCGGCCGGTCTGGTCAACTGGGCGCGGGCGATGATCGCGTCGGCGCGGGCGGACTCCCCGACGCCGGACTGAGAATTGGAGAGGTGCTTGGTGCCGACAGTTGTGCCGGCCATGACGCACGCGACGACGAGCAGCAGCCACAGGGCGATTGTGAGCCGTGGCCGTCGCGCCGCCCCCTGGGACACGGAGCGAACGACGCGCGCCAGCGTCCCGTCGGGGTGGGGAATGAGATGTGGATTTGACATGGCCGCAGCGTCGCGCCGCGGCGTCTCCCAGTCACTGGGGCAAGGTGGCGTGCGGGGGTGGGGCTATCCCCCCAAACGCTCGGGACGGCTTACCCGAAGGTGAAGTCGTACGCGCTGACGCCCTGAGGAAGGTCGACGGTCAGCGCGTGCTGCTGGTCGGTCGGCAGCGAGACGAGCGTGTACAACCGCTGGCCCGAGACGGTCACGGTCGAATGGGGGTGTCCGTCCAGAAGCACACGGACCGGGCGTGGGGCGTTGCCGGCGGAGGTCATCACCAGATAGACCTTGGCGGCCTGGAAGCCGAGCTCGATCGTCGCGCCGCTTGACACCGGGGCGACCGACTCCGAGGAGGACTTCCACATCCCGTGTAGCGCGACCTCGTTCAGCTGGATGTTGTTGACGCCGGGATAGAAGTGGACCCCGGGTTTGAGCGGCTGTGCGAATCCCTGCGCCCGCTGCGGGTCGAGGTAGGTCTCCGCAGTACCGACGTTGTTCGACGGCATGATCGCGGAGGCGGTCATCGGCGCCGGCAGGTGCTGGGCGCCGGCCTCGAACAGCAGCTGCCGGACCGCCGCCTCGCTCTGCTTGTAGTCGCCCTCGCCGAACTGGGTGTGGCGTACTTGTCCACGAGCGTCGATCAGGTATTCGGCGGGCCAGTACTGGTTCTGGTAGGCGTTCCAGGTGCCGAGCTGGTTGTCCTGCACCACCGGGTAGTGGATCCCGTCGGAGCGAACGGCCTGCGCGACGTTCGAGGCCTCCTGCTCGAAGGTGAACTCGGGCGACTCGACCCCGACGATCTCGAGACCGTACCGGTGGTAGGTGGCGTACAGGCCTTTCAGGAACGGGAGCGTGCGGATGCAGTTGATGCATGTGTACGTCCAGAAGTCGACGAGCACGACGTGTCCTCGCAGTTGGGCGAGCGTCAGCGGCCTGCCGCCCGGGGTGTTGAACCAGTCCTCGGTCTGGGTGAAGGGTGGCGCGGTACCGAGAACGGCCAGCGACGGCGTCTTGACGCCTGGGATCGATACACCGATCGTGTCCGCCACGGGCCTGGCTTTTGCCGCCTTCTGGCGCGCCGCGAACCGCGAGGAGGGGCGCAGCGATGCGAGCCGATTCTGGACGGCGCCCGAATTCTCGAGCGCGCGCGTCGGGTCGACCAGGAACCCGGGCAGGCTGCTGCTCTTGGCCAGCGCCTCCTCGAAGCGGACGTCCACGTTGAAGGCCATCAGCACGCCGGTCGCGAGCAGCACGATTCCCAGTGTCCGCTCGACGACGTGGCCGCGAAGCGATCGCCGGGCGCGGTCGAGCACCGCTCGCCCGCCGAGGGCCCACAGCAGCATCACGCCCCCGAGCCCCACGGAGAAGGCGACTGCGACGAGCACCACGCGGGCCGTCGGGCCGGTGGAGGCGCTCACGGAGGTGACCGCGGCGAGGATCGGCCCCGCACACGGGGCGCACACGAACCCGAGCGCGCCTCCGACGGACAGCCCTGACCAGAAGCCACTGCCGCGCGTCTTCGGCCCGAAGCGCGCCAGCCTCGAAAGGGGGGCCTGGACCCTCGCCGCCACGCCGGGAACGAGCATCACCAGCCCGAAGCAGATCAGCACGATCACGGCCACCGTTCGGGCCGCTCCGCTTGCAAGTCCAACCCCCTTGACCAGCTGGGCGAGGGCCACGATCGCGACTGTGAACGTCGTTGCCAGCCCGATCACGATTCCCAGCGGCCGCCGTCTTCCACCGAGCGCGCTCGCCGACAGCAGTGCCGGGAGCACCGGCAGCACGCACGGAGTGATCGCGGTGCCGGCACCGGCGATCAGCGCGAACAGCGTCAACAGGAGCATTTGGACTCGATTGTCGGCACGTCACCTTGCAAGTGGATTAACGCGTTTCTCGGATCGTCATCTTCGGGGCCTAGCGTGCTCGGTGCGATGATCACGGACGTGCAGCGCACAGTGCTGGTGGTTGACGATGAGCCTACGATCGTCGAGGTCGTTTCGCGCTACCTGGAGCGCGCCGGGTATCGAACCTGCAGCGCTTACGCCGGACCCGAGGCGGTCAGCGTGGCGCAGTCCCGCAGGCCCGATCTAATCGTGCTCGACGTGATGCTGCCAGGGTTCGACGGGCTCGAGGTGATGCGCCGCTTGTCGGAGGGAGTGGACCCCGCCCACCCGGCCACGCCCGTGATCCTGCTGACCGCCCGGGGCGAGGAGTCCGACCGGATCGTCGGGCTGCGTCGCGGCGCAGACGACTACGTCGTGAAGCCGTTCTCGCCGGCGGAGATCGTGGCCCGCGTGGACGCGGTGCTCCGCCGTGCCACCCCTTCCGCGGACGATGAGCTCGCGCCGCCGATCGTCTCGGGCGGGCTGCGGATCGATCCGGTGGCGCGGACGGTCGAGCGAGACGGTCGCGAAGTTGCGCTGACCGCGCGGGAGTTCGAGTTGCTGTGGCACCTCGCGAACAGCCCGGGAAGGGTGTTCACCCGTGAGCAGCTGATGGAATCGGTGTGGCATGCAGATGTGTTCGGGGACACGAGCACGGTCACGGTGCACGTCCGGCGGCTGCGGGCAAAGCTCGAGCCCGACGCTGCCAACCCCCGGTACATCGAGACCGCGCGCGGGGTGGGCTACCGCTTTCGGAAGCGATGAGACGCCGGGTCGTCATCGCGGCGTTCGTCCTGTTGGCGGGAACGGCGATCATCGGGGCCCGCGATGGCGCCCACGCGGCCTTCGGAACCCTGGCCGTGCTGGCGGCCGTCTCGGCGCTCGCTGTCTGCATCGCGTTGCTGGTCGCTCGGCGACCGGCGCGTCGCTGGTCGCTGACCCACCAGCTGGCGACGGCGGTGTGGATCGCCGTCGGGGCGATCCTGGTTGCGGTTTGGGCCGGGGCGGGCCTGATGTTCATCTCCGACCACGACGCCCTGCTCGTGTCCGTGATGGCAGCGGTGATCGCCGTGGTCGGTGCAACCGTGTCCGGCGACCTGCTGGTGCGCGCCGCCAACGCGATGCTTGCGCGACTCGCCGCCGAGCACGACGCACGCACCGCCGCGGAGGAGGCGCGGCGCCGGTTGATCGTCGCGGTATCGCACGACCTGCGGACGCCGATCGCCTCGCTACGGCTTCTGGCAGAGGCAATTGACGACAAGATCGTTACGGGGCCCGTGCGGACGCGATACCTGCGGGAGATGCAGACCCACGTGGCCGTGCTATCCGCGCTCGTGGAGGATCTATTCGATTTGGTCAAGCTCGAGGCGGGGGAGATCACGCTCAGCGCCCGGCGGGTCGAGGTCGGGGAGCTGGCATCGGAGACGGTCGCGGCGATGCGCGCGGCCGCCGCGCAACGCGGCGTCGTTGTCCACGCCGAGCCGCTCGCCGGCCGCGCTCCGGGCGAAGCGCTCGCGGCCCGGGGCGATCCCGAGCAGATCCGCCGCGTGCTCCTGAACCTGCTCGACAACGCAATCGCCCACACGCCCGCCGGCGGGAGCGTGGCGGTCAGCGCGACGGGCGGCGACGGCATGGTTGAGGTCGAGGTTGCCGACGACGGCACCGGCATTGCCGATGGCGAGCGCGAGCAGGTGTTCGAAGCGTTCTTCCGGGGCGGCGACGACGCCTCTCGATCGCGAGACGGCGCAGGGCTGGGGCTGTCGATCGCGCGCGCAATCGTGCATGCGCACGGGGGCCAGATCTGGCTCGGGCCGGCCGATCGCGGAACCCGAGTGTGCTTCTCCCTGCCGGCGGATTCGCCCGCAGGAAGCGTCGGCGTCAGCCCCCGATTGCCGACATCGTCCGTGCCGGCTGGATGAAACCCGGTTCGCCCACGTGGTGCTTGAGCTCCTTGCGCCACACGGCCTCGCGGACGATCTGCTCGAGCTCGTCGTCATCGGCGCCAGCGCGTAGCGGTCCGCGCAGGTCGGTCTCGTTCAGCGAGAACAGGCACGTTCGCAGCCGGCCGTCGGCTGTCAACCGGATCCGATTGCAATCGGCGCAGAACGGCTCGGAGACGGGATTGATGAAGCCGAGCCGTCCCGCGCCGTCCGCGAAGCGATAGACCCGGGCCGTTGCGTGCGGTTCGCGCGGCTCGGGCTCGAGCGGATAGACGGCGTCGATCGCGGCACGCGTCTCCGCTCCGGTCAGCACCTGGTCCGCCGACCACGCATGGTCGGCGTCCAGCGGCATGAACTCGATGAAGCGGATCTCGTAAGGCGTCCGCCGCGCGAGCTCCGCGAACGGGATCACCTCCTCCTCGGTGAAATCGCGGATCGCCACGGCATTGACCTTGATCGGGTGGGCTTCCGGGAACGTCGCCAGCAGCTCCAGTCCGCGCAGCACCTGCGGCAGGGCGTCCCGCCGGGTGAGCTCGTAGAAGCGATCGCGCTGGAGCGAGTCGACCGACACGTTGAAACGGTTGATGCCCGCAGCCACGAGCGCCGCGGCGTCCCGCTCGAGCAGGAAGCCGTTGGTCGTGAGAGACACCTCGTGAACGTGCGGGAGGCAGGCCATCATCGAGGCGAGCCGTGGGAAATCGCGCCTCACGAGTGGCTCGCCGCCGGTCAGGCGGACGTCGTGCACGCCCATCTCCGACATGAGCCCCACCAGCCGGGTGATCTCCTCGAACGAGAGCACTTCGTCGCGGTCCAGCCAGGGCAGTCCCTCGGCCGGCATGCAGTATTGACAGCGAAAGTTGCACCGGTCCGTGACCGACACGCGTAGGTCACCGATCCGGCGACCATGACCGTCCCGCAGTGGCTCTCTGGCCATATTCACAGGCTACAGTTCGGGCGATGCGGGTCGTGTTGGCGACGGTCCTGGCGTTGCTCGCCGCCGGCGCGGTGGCCGGATGCGGCTCGAGTGATGCGGATCAGGTACACGCGAAGGTCGAGCAGTTCGTGCAAGCCGTCGGCTCACACGACGCAAAGACCGTGTGCCAGCAAGTGCTCGCGCCGTCCCTGGCGGACCGCTTCGTGAGCGAGGGGCTCACGTGCGAACGGGGGATGCAGATCTTCTTCAAGAGCGTTCAGCACCCGACGCTCAGCGTCGGCCGAATCACCATCAGCCGGGGGACGGCATCCGCGCTGGTGCTGACCGGTGCGCACGGCCAGCAGCTCGCGGTGGCGCAGCTCTACCTGGTCAAGACCTCCGCCGGCTGGCGGATCTCCTCGGAAAGCTCCGAGGCCCCAGGGAAACCGGCCGGCTAGCGCTCGCCGGCGAGCAGCCCGAACACGACCATGTCGTCACGGCCGTCCTTGCAGCACAGGTAGGCACGCAGCAGCGCCTCCCGCCTGAACCCGGCTCGGTCGGCGACTCCCTGGGAGGCCCTGTTGCCGGTTGAGGCCAGCAGCTCGATCCGCTCGAGTCCCAACTCGGCGAAGCCCCAGTCGCAGATGAGGCGGACGGCCCGAGTCGCGTGGCCGGCGCCGCGCGCTTCGCGGGCGACGAAGTACCCGACCTCCGCTCGGCGGTGCTCCCAGGCGAATCGCATCAAGGCAACCGAGCCGAGCAGTTTCGCTTGATCCGTGGGCGAGACGATCGCGAACGGCGCCCTGGTCCCTTTGAGCAGGCCGTCGTGTCGCTCGAGCAAGAACAGTCGTGCGTCGGTCTCGCCGTATGGCGCAGGGACGCGGGTCCAGCGGGCGATCTCGGGGTCCTGGCAGACGGCGACCAGTGCGGGTATGTCCGCGTCCCTCCAGGGCCTGAGGGCCGTCGGCCCGTCGGTGAGCGGGCCTGCAGGAAGCGCGATTCGAGGCATCAGGCTCCCTCGGCAGCTCGCCCAGCCAAGGCCCGGTGGAGCGCCGGAACATCGAGGCCGGGTTCTTGCTCTGACAGCCACTTCTCGGCCGCTCGCCTTCCGCCCAGCGCCCGCAGGCCCCGTTCGCCGTGCTCGGCGATGAAGTCGGCCAGCGCGTGCATACGGCGGGAGCGCAGCCGCCGCTGCTTGATGTCGACCGCTTCCCGATGCGCGTCGAGTGCCACGACCAGCTCGTCGATTCCCGTGGGCGGGGAGATCGTCGAGGTTGCCACGACTGCTGTTTCGCCCGCGGCCAGCGCCTTCAGCGCCGCTTGCAGGTCGCTGACGGCACGCGTCGCGACCCGTCCCAGGTCCGCCTTGGTGACCACGAGCACATCGGGGATCTCCATGATCCCGGCCTTCAGGAACTGGAGCACGTCGCCGGACCCGGGCTGGACCACCACCGCGACCGTGTCCGCGATCTCCGCCACGTCCGTCTCGGACTGCCCGACTCCGACGGTTTCGATCACGACCACGTCGAACGCGGCCGCGAGCGCGCTTGCAGCCGCGCGCGTGGCGGGGGCGAGCCCGCCGAGGCGGTCACCGGCGGCCGTGGATCGGATGAACACCCCCGGGTCGGTGGGGTCGACCTCAATCCGGGCGCGGTCCCCGAGCAGCGACCCGCCCGAGCGGCGTGAGGTGGGGTCGACGGCCAGCACCGCGACCGTTCGGCCACGGTCCCGCCAGGCGCTGACCAGGCGCGAGAGCAACGATGACTTGCCCACGCCCGGAGGCCCTGTGATCCCCACCAGGTGCGCCCGGGGTTCGTCGCCGAGAGCCCGGGGGGACAGAGTGCACAGCAGCTCCTCGGTCTGCGCCCGGGCCTCCGCCGAGCGGCTCTCGAGCAGGTTGAGCGTGGCGGGGGCGGCGAGGAGATCGCCTGAGCGCAGCCGCTTGCCGAGCGCACGACCGTCGGCGACGGCGGGGCTCAAGCGGGTGTGGCCGCGTCGAGCCCGTGCTTGGAGGCCACCAGCGTGATGATGTCGCGCATCATCCGGTTGAGGTCCCAGTCCTTGGGCGTGTAGACGGCGGCGATCCCGGCCTGGCGCAGCCAGGCGGCGTCTGCCTCGGGGATGATCCCGCCGACGATCACCGGCACATCCTCGACGCCTGCGTTCTTCAGCGCCTCGAGCACCGCCGGGATCAGCTCACGATGCGAGCCGGAAAGGATCGAGAGCCCGATGACGTGGACGCCTTCCTGAGCCGCTGAGGTTGCGATCTGCGACGGGGTGAGACGGATCCCCTCGTAGACGACATCCATCCCCGCATCGCGTGCGCGGACGGCGATCTGCTCGGCGCCGTTCGAGTGACCGTCGAGCCCCGGCTTTCCGACCAGGAACTTCAGCCGCCGGCCGAGCGCCTCTGACACCCGCTCGACCTCGTCGCGCAGCTCGGCGACGTCCTCGCTCGGGACCGCCGCGGCCTCGCCGACCCCCGTCGGGGCACGGTACTCGCCGAAGGCCTCGCGCAGCGTCTGGCTCCATTCGCCGGTGGTGGCACCGGCGCGAGCGGCGGCGATGGTGGCGGGCATGATGTTCTCGGACTCGTCACGGGCCACTCGCGCGAGCTCCTTCAAAGCCGCCTGGACCGCGGACCGATCGCGCTCGGAGCGCCAGCGCTCGACTGCCTCGCGCTGCTCGGCCTCGACCTCCGGATCGACGACCAGAATCCCGCCGTCTGCATCCGCGGTCAGCGGAGAGGCCTCGGTCGACGTGAACCGGTTCATCCCGACGACCGTCAGCTCGCCGGCCTCGATCGCCCGCCAACGCTCGCGATGCGACTCGACCAGGGCGCCCTTCATGTATTCGACCGCCTCCACCGCGCCGCCGAGCTCGGCCACGCGGGCCATCTCCTCCCGTGCGCCGTCGCGCAGCTCGGCGACCAGCCCGTCCATCACCTTCGAGCCATCGAAGATATCCGGGTACTCGAGCAGGTCCGTCTCATAGGCCAGGATCTGCTGAACTCGCAGCGACCATTGCTGATCCCAGGGTCGCGGCAGGCCGAGCGCCTCGTTCCAGGCCGGCAGCTGGATTGAGCGAGCCCGGGCGTTGCGGCCGAGGGTCACGGCGAGCGCCTCCAGCGCGATCCGGTAGACGTTGTTCTCAGGCTGTGATGCGGTCAACCCCAGCGAGTTGACCTGCACGCCGTAGCGGAAGCGGCGCTGCTTGTCGTCCTCGACCCCGTAGCGCTCGCGCCCGATCTCGTCCCACAGCAACGCCATCACCCGCAGCTTGGCGTGCTCCTCGATGAACCGCACGCCGGCGTTGACGAAGAACGAGATCCGGGCGAACACGCTTCCCATCTGATCCTCTGGCACGCGCTCGCGTACCGCGTCGAGCACGGCGATCGCGTTCGAGAGCGCGTATGCGATCTCCTGTATGGGTGTGGCGCCGGCCTCCTGGAGGTGGTAGGAGCAGATATTGATGGGGTTCCACTTGGGCACGTGGGTGACGGTGTAGGCGATCGTGTCCGCGATCAGCCGCATGCTCGGGCCGGGCGGGAACGCGTACGTGCCCCGACTCAGGTACTCCTTGAGGATGTCGTTCTGGGTCGTGCCCTGGAGCTTCTCCTCGGCCACGCCGTGCTCCTCCGCCGCGGCGATGTACAGCGCCAGCAGCCAGGCGGCGGTGGCGTTGATCGTCATCGAGGTGTTCATCTGGTCGAGTGGGATGCCGTCGAGCAGGGTGCGCATGTCGCCGACGTGTGCGATCGAGACGCCCACCTTTCCGACCTCGCCCCGGGCGAGCTCGTGGTCAGGGTCGTAGCCGGTCTGCGTGGGCAGATCGAACGCCACGGAGAGGCCGGTCTGGCCCTTTTCCAGATTGCGTCTGTACAGTTCGTTTGAGCGCTTCGCGTCCGAGTGACCGGCGTACGTCCGCATCAACCAGGGCCGGTCGGGCTCGGGGAGGCGGGGTGGCTCAGAAGCGGTCATCCTGGCTCATTTTGTCAGGCGGAAGGCATCCGGCGACGGAGGTGGAATCCAGTAGCTATGCCCGATCAGAGCTCCGCAGCCACAGAGCACGCGATCATGCAGGAGATAACCGCGCCACTCTCCCACTTACCTGAGGATCCGGTTTCAAGCGTCGCGAGCCAGGATTTCCCCGTCGTCCTGCGCGGCTACGACCGCGTGGCCGTCGACGACTACGTAAAGCGGACCACGCAGCTGGTAGCCGAGCTGCACGCCACACGGTCCCCGGAAGGGGCCGTGCGTCGAGCGCTCGAGCGCGTGGGCGAGGAGGTCTCCGCGATCCTCCAGCGCGCGCATGAAACTGCCGAGCGGATCACGACCCAGTCGAGGGCGGAGGCCGAGGAGCGGCTGATCAAAGCGCGCGAGGAGGCGGACCGGCTCGGCGACTCCGCTCGACAGCACGCCGTGGAGCTCGAGCAGGCCGCCCAGCGACGGGTGCAGGAACTGGACGCCGACGTGGACCGCATTTGGGCCGAGCGAGACCGGATCGTCGCCGACGTGCGAAAGCTCTCCGAGGACCTCGAGGTGCTGGCGGGCGCCGCCGCGACCCGCTTCCCCGCCGCTTCGACCGAGGAGGCGGCCGCGCTTCCCGACGCCGCAGGCGACCCGGTCGACGCCGCGGTTGCGCATGAGCCTCCGCCCGCCGACGAGCCGACGGCACTGATCGACGAGCCGGTGGGCGAGCCCACAGCGGTCCTCGAGCCTGACGAGACGCGCCTGATCGATCTCGAGCACATGGGCCGGGAGCGCGTGATCGGCTGCTGGCAGCTGGGGGACGTGTTGATTGATCCAGGCCCGACATCCTGCCTGGCCACGCTCCTGGATGGGCTCGGGGACGAGCGTCCGCGCGCGCTGCTTCTAACCCACATCCATCTCGATCATGCCGGTGCCACCGGCTCGCTTGTACAGCGCTGGCCCGACCTCGAGGTGTACGTGCACGAGCGCGGCGCGCCCCATCTGCTGGATCCCTCGCGACTGCTGCAGAGTGCGCGCCGGCTGTACGGCGAGGAGATGGACGAGTTGTGGGGCGAGGTGGTGCCCGTGCCGTCCGCGAACATCCAGCTGCTCCGCGGTGGCGAGCAGCTGCTGGAAGGGCGCTTCGAGGTCGCGTATACGCCCGGCCACGCGTCTCATCACGTCTCATACCTCCACGAGGGAGTGGCGTTCGTCGGCGACACCGCTGGGGTGCGGATCACGCCACAGACCCTGACCGTTCCGCCGACTCCGCCGCCCGACATCGACCTGGAGGCCTGGCACCACTCGATTGAACGGATCGCAGCCTGGAAACCGGATCTGCTGGCCATCACGCACTTCGGCTCAAGTGAGGCGGTCGAGACGCAGCTGGCGGAGCTCTCAGAGCGGCTTGATACCTGGGCCGCACTTGCGCGCACGGAAGATCCACAGACGTTCGTGGATACGGTCCGGGCTGAAATCGAATCGAATGCAGGTCCGGCGCTGCTGGCAACCTACGAGCAGGCCGCGCCTCCCCAGCAGCTCTACCTGGGATTGGAGCGCTACTGGCGCAAGCGCCAGGACACGAGTGAGCGCGCGACGGTGCCGCCTCCCGCCGGTCCGGACGGCGAGGAGACGCCCGCCGCGGCGTCGACGCACGCGGGACGCTCGTCCCGAACTGGGAGCGCCTGAGAGCTATCCTGAGGTGCGATGGCACAGACGGTTGAGCTGCCACGCCTGGGCGGTCCTGGCAGCGGGGTCGGCGGTCTCTGGCGGGTGGTGGTCCTCAACGACGACCACAACACGTTCGATCACGTCGCGGAGTCACTGGCGCGGATCATCCCCGGCGTCAGCCTTGCCGAGGGTTACCGGTTCGCGCACCGGATCCACAATTCGGGCTGCGCGATCGTATGGAGCGGCCCGCGCGAGGACGCGGAGGAGTATTGGACGGCGCTCGACGGCGCGGGCCTGACGATGGCGCCGCTCGAGGAGGGCTGAGAGCCACTCTGGCAAGTGCCATCGCCCTCCCCGCGGAACCGGTGCGAATTGGCTAGCGACCACAAGATCCCGGACGGCTTCAAGGTCGGCCACTGGACCGATGAGCTCGGCCGCACCGGTTGCACCGTGGTGCTCATGCCCGGCGGTGCGATCGGGGGCGTAGACGTCCGGGGCGCCGCGCCGGCCACACTCTGCACCGACACGCTTCGGCCCGGCACGCTGGTCGATGCGGTGCACGGGATCCTGCTCGCGGGGGGAAGCGCGTTCGGCCTCGCTTCCGCGGGGGGCGTGATGCGCTATTTGTCCGAGCAAGGGATCGGATTCGAGCTGGCCTCCGTGCACGTGCCGATCGTGGCCGGAGCGGTCATTTTTGACCTCCCCGTCGGAGATCCGACGGCATACCCCGACGCTGACGCCGGCTATGCGGCCTGCGCGGCGGCGACCGTCTCGCCCGCCGTGGGCGCAGTCGGCGCCGGCATCGGCGCGACGGTGGCCAAGGGCGGCGATGGTTCGCAGACTCGCCCCGGCGGAGTCGGGATCGTCTCCGCCTCGGTCGGCCAGGCGACGCTCGCCGCCATCTTCGTGGTCAACAGCGTTGGCGGGATCTGGGACGACGAAGGGCAGGAATGGGTGGCCGAGTTCAGTCTCTGGGATCGCGCCGGTGCCCTCGTACCGGGAACCAACACCACGATCGGCGTCGTGCTCACCGATGCCCGGCTGACGCGGGAGCAGGCGAACCGGCTCGCGGCGGTTGCGCACGACGGCATCGCCCGCGTGATCCGGCCTTCGCACACGATGTACGACGGCGACACGATCTTCTGTCTGGCGGGCGGGGCCGTCGAGGTGGCCTACGACGCGCTCGAGGCGACCGCCGTGGAGACCGTGGCTCGGGCGATCGTCAGCGGCGTGATAGCGGGGAACCGAGCGCCGCGGGCCTGACGACGGCGCCGCGCGGAGCGGGCTACGCCCGTCCGGGCAGAGCGGTCGCGGTTTCCGGAGGCAGCGACTTGGCCGCCTGGCGCTCCGGGCTTACCCGCACCACGTTCCAGACCACGCCCAGCTTCTCGAGCAGCGCGATCACCAGCCCGGTCGGGTCGGCGAGCCGCTCCCAGAAGCGCAGGCCGTGGAACGCGGAGGTGGGAAACGCGTGGTGGTTGTGGTGCCAGGCCTCGCCCATCGACAGCGGCGCGAGCCAGAACACGTTGCGCGACTCGTCGTCGACGTCGAACCGCCGGCGGCCAAAAAAGTGGCACACGGAGTTGATCGACCAGGTGACGTGGTGCAGCAGGAGGACGCGGACGAACCCGCCCCACAGGAGGGCCGTGAGTGCGGTGCCGAGCGTGCCGCCGACCAGCCACCCGATCACGAAGGGGATCGAGAACGACAGCACGATCCAGAGCAAGAACAGCTTGTCGATCACGCGCAGGACCCGGTCCTTGACGAGGTCTGGCGCAAACCGGTTGCGGTCGGCGGAGCCCACGGTCTCGAACAGCCAGCCCATGTGGGCGTGCCAGAGCCCCTTGACCGCACCCCAGAATCCCGGCCCGCCCATGTGCGGCGAGTGGGGATCGCCGTCGCGGTCGGTGAACGCGTGGTGCTTGCGGTGGTCGGCGACCCAGGTGATCACCGAGCCCTCGATCGCCATCGACCCGAGGATCGCGATCACCGCG
This sequence comes from uncultured Actinomycetes bacterium, assembly GCA_963822725.1. GTDB lineage: Bacteria > Actinomycetota > Thermoleophilia > Solirubrobacterales > Solirubrobacteraceae > Palsa-465. The sequence goes on along the minus strand of CAWGIR010000004.1, from coordinate 1,023,437 downwards.
CGGAAAACGCGCGAAGACTCAAACGACCGATGCGTGAACATCCGGTGATAGCCGAGCGTCACGCCGAGGCAGGTCACCACGTACAGACCGAGCATCAGGCCGAGCTCGAGTGGGCCGATCGCCCGGTTCCACAGCAGCGCGATCGCAACGATCAACGCGGCAGGAGGCAGCCCAACCCCGATCAGGTTGGTGATCTTGTGCACGCGAGTCATCGGTGTCCAAAGCATACGTCACGGCTCACCAAATCTCTCCCCGCGGCCGGCCGATCGGCCGAGCCTACGCGGACAGCCCGAAGACGAGTCGCAGAGTAGTGTGAGCAGGTCGATTGACACGCCCCGGGGGCATTGGTATGAACGTCCGCGCACACCTACGGGACCGGAAGGGACGGGCGAGACCGTGTCGGATGAGCACGTCGATGTTCTGATCATCGGGGCCGGGATCTCCGGAATCGGCGCCGGGGGCAGATTGCGCGAGCAGTGTCCCGGCAAGTCGTTCGCGATTCTCGAGGCGCGTGGCGCGATCGGAGGTACCTGGGACATCTTTCGGTTCCCGGGCATCCGCTCGGACTCCGACATGTACACGCTGTCCTATCCGTTCCGACCTTGGTCCGGTTCGCGGGCGATCGTCGATGGGAGCTCGATTCGTGAGTACCTCTGCGAAACGGCCCGCGAGCAGGGGATCGAGGATCGGATCCGGTTCCACCATCGCGCGGTCGGGGCCCAGTGGTCCTCCGAGGACGCACGCTGGACGGTCCAGGTGGAGCGGACCGACAGCGACCAGACGCTCGAGATCAGCTGCGACTTCCTTTTCAGCTGCACGGGCTACTACCGCTACGACCGCGGCTACACCCCCGACTTCGAAGGCGCCGATCGCTTTCTTGAACGGGGACAGATCGTCCACCCGCAGTTCTGGAGCGAGGACATCGAACACGCGGGCAAGCGTGTGGTTGTGATCGGGAGCGGCGCGACTGCGGTCACGTTGATTCCGGCGCTCGCGCAGACGGCCGCCCACGTGACGATGCTCCAGCGTTCGCCCAGCTACATCATGTCGCTCCCCTCCAACGACCCGATCGCCGGTGTGCTCGGTCGGATACTGCCCACCCGCTGGGCGTATGCGATCTCGCGGTGGAAGAACGAGCTGCTGTTGCTCGGGATCTACGCCCTCAGCCGCAGCCGTCCCAAGCTGATGCGGGGGCTGATCCGAAAACTCGCCGCCCGCCGGCTGCCACCCGGCTACGACCTCGACACACACCTGAACCCCAGCTACGACCCCTGGGACCAGCGCATGTGCCTGGTGCCGGACGGCGACCTCTTCGATGCGATCAGCGACGGCCGCGCGTCGATCGTCACCGACCAGATCGACCATTTTTCCGAGACCGGTATCGCGCTTCGCTCCGGAGCCGAGCTCGAGGCCGACCTGATCGTGACCGCGACGGGTCTCGAGCTGCTGCCGCTCGGCGGGGTCCAGCTCGCGGTCGACCACCAGCCAGTCGCCTTGTCCGAGACGCTCGCCTACCGGGGGATGCTGATCAGCGGCATCCCGAACTTCGCCTACTCCTTCGGCTACATCAACCAGTCCTGGACGCTCGGCTCCGATCTCACCTGCCTCGAGGTATGCAGGCTCCTGAACCACATCGACCGGCACGGCTACACGCACGTCACCCCACGACCGCCGGACGATGCTAAGCCGGAGCTTTGGTTCTCGGACTTCACGGCGAACTACATCCGGCGCGCGATCGACAAGTTCCCGCGCCAGCTCGCTGCTGACCCCTGGCGGAGGGATCAGAATTGGGTGCGGAATCGCATCTCGATCCGGAGGGCGCCGATCGAGCAGGATCCTGCGCTGGAGTTCTCGCGCGCCAGCCGGAAGGACGCCGAGGCGCCGGCGCTGGCAGCCTGACTACGCCGCCGCCTGGGGCTCCGAGCTCGGTTCGGGCTCCGGCTCGGCGGTGGTGGGAACCTCGGGGCCGAGGGCTCCCGCGGCCAGCTCCTCGAACCATCCGTAGCTGATCGGGATCTGATAGTGACCTGAGTGGCGCGCGCGGAACTCGATCATCTCCGGGCCGTCCCAATACCGGTACCAATCGTCGTGTGACTCGACCCACGTCAGCTGCCAGATCCGGTAGCGATCCTCGAGGCTGCGATGAACCTGGTACTGCGTGGCGCCATGGCGAAGCGCCAGCGGCGCGACCTGCGCCACCTCCTCGGCGAACGCCTCATGCCGCAGCACGGTCGCGTACCACTGGACCCACACTACCCGGGCCATCAGGCACCCACCTCAGCGTGAATCGCACCCGGCCCCTCGGCGGTCTTCCCCTCGCCCTCCTCGGTCGCGCCGACGAGGATCGCGATCTTCCCGAGGTGCTTGTTCTCCCTCATCAGCTGATGCGCCTCCGGAACGCCGTCGAAGCCCATCGTCCGCCACAGCACCGGCCGGATCTTGTTCTCCTCGATCAGCTCGTTGGCCTTCGTGCACTCGTAGGCGTTCGCGAAGTGCGAGCCAATGATCTGCTTCTGGCGCATCCACAGGTAGCGGACGTCGAAGTCGAGGTTGTAGCCGGTGGTCCCGGCGCAGATCACGACCTTCCCGAACGGCTTCACCGTGAGCACCGACGTCGGGAAGGTTGCCTTGCCGACGTGCTCGAAGACGACGTCCGGCGGCCCGCCCAGAATCTCGCTGACGGCCTTCGAGAAGCGCCGTGACTCCTTGAAGCGCGCCTTCTCCTCCTCGGGGCTCTCGCCGCCCCGGCGCATCATCCCGGCGAAGTCGCCGCGATTGATGTAGCCGACGGCACCGAGCTCTTCGACCAGGCGGCCCTTCTCCTCGCTCGAGACCACCCCGACGGAATCGGCCCCCGTGAGCGTGCAGAGCTGCGTCGCGAACACGCCGAGGCCTCCGGCCGCACCCCAGACCAGGACGCGGTGACCGGCCTGCAGCTTGCACTGCGTGATCAGCATCCGGTAGGCGGTGAAGTACACGAGCCCGTACGAGGCCGCCTCCTCCCAATTGAGGTTTTGCGGTCGCGGTAACAACTGTTGCGCCTGGACCTTGGTGAATTGGGCGAACGAGCCCCACGTGGTCTCGTACCCCCAGATCTTCTGGGACGGAGCCGCCAACGGGTCCAGACCGTGCACCTCTACGTCCTCGTACGAGGCCTGGTTGCAGTGGATCACGACCTCGTCGCCGGGCTTCCACCGGGTCACGCCCTCGCCGACCTTCCACACGACCCCCGAGGCATCCGAGCCGCCGATGTGATGGCCGTACTGAGGGTGGTCTCCGTAGCCGAACACAGACACGGGCTCGCCCAGGGCCGCCCAGACGTTGTTGTAATTGACGCCCGCCGCCATCACCCGCACGATCACCTCGAAGGCGCCCGGCTCCGGCACCTCGATCTCCTCGAGCTGGAAGGCGTCGATCGGCTCGCCCTCGCGCTCGGGGCGTATCACCCAGGCCGCCATCGTCTTCGGCAGGACTCCGGGCTCCGTTTCGATCTGGCTCACATCCACAGCCACTCGGGTAGCTCACCTTCCTGGGTCGGGGACTACGGGATCGTAGCCACTCGGCGCTTGCCCGGCAGGCGCCGCCGACCGGCTCGTTCTTCAGGCTGCTGCGGCCTCGGGGGCCGGCTGCTCGGCTGAAAGCGGGTCTGTCAAGCAGGCGCTTCGGGTGTAGAGCTCTGCCGCCGCGCTCCGAGCAGGCTACGGCTGAAGCAGAACGTTGTTCCCGTTCTGCCGCTGGGGACCTATGTACAGCGACGCCGACTGGATCGATGAAGGCGTTGCCTGCGATGCGTCGGTCGTGCCCGGGTTGCCGGTCATCATCGTGTAGTTGCCGGGCGTGAAGTTGACCTGGATCTCGCTCGTCGCCTGCGGATTGATCGGCGCCGTGCTGGCGAGCGGCTTGCCGCCCGAGGAGGACTGGATCGTCAGCGACTCGGCCTGGCTGGACTGATTGGTGATGATGAAGATCACCGGGCCCGCGCCGACCGAGCTCGGGGACACGAGCACACGACTGTTGTTGATGTAGACCGTCAGGTCGACCGGGGTCGGCGGCCGAGGATTGTTTGCGAAGTGCGACCCGCCCCCGCAGCCCTGGAGCGAGAACGCGCCGAGCGCGAGGATCCCGATCGTGGCTCTACGCATTCCTGGGTTTGCCTCTCCTCAATGAGCCCTTCGGCGGACAGAACCATCACCTTGAGCCTGGTGTGGGAACCCTAACCGACTGCGTAACCCCGCGCCGGGAAGTCTACATCGATCCGTGTCAGCCCGACGTTTCCGAGAGCGACCGCCGTCGCCGCTCCAAACCCCGCAGCTCTCGCTGGAGCGTCTCCCACGACTCGTCCTCCGTGCGCTCGTACTCCTCGCCGGTGAGCTCGCGTATCTGGTCGTGGTAGGTGGTCCAGGCACGACGTTCGTCGTCGTCCAGCTCTCGGAGCTTGTCGGACCTGTAAGCGATGGTGCTCACGTCTCGACTCCTTCCTGTCGGTGAGACGATGCTACCCCGAGCGTCGGTCTGAAAGCGCAGGCTCTCGCCCGACGTTAGGTATCGAACGGAAGCTCGTTGACGACGCCGGTGCCCTCTTCCCGCTCGCCTACCGAGACGGTGGCCCCTGGAGCGGCCTCGCGGCGCACGAGCCCGAGCCCGATTGTCCCGAAGCGTGGCGAATCGACGACGCTCGTGAGCGTGCCGACAGTCCGCTCGCCGAGCCGAAGCTCGTCACCCGAGTCCGCACGGCCCGACAGCACCAGCCCGCGCAGGTGTCGGTTGGGCTTGCCCCGGTAGTGAAGACGCGCGACGGTCTCCTGTCCGACATAGCAGCCCTTCGTGAATGACACGGCTCGCTCGTTCAGGCCCGCCTCCTCGGGGATCACGGAGTCGTTCAAATCGATTCCGTACCGCGGGCGCCCGCGCTCCACGCGCAGGATCTCGACGGCGGTTTCCGGTACCGGGACCGCGCCGCGCCGCACCAGAACATCTCGCAGGCTGGCGAGCTGTTCGGTCCCGCACAGCACGTCGACGCCGACGTCGGTCCGTATCGCGCGGCTCCTGACGCCGTCGAGCTCGAACGGGACGTGCGCATGCTCGGGCCGAGGAGGAGCGACGATCTCATCGGCACCCGGCCCGATGAGCGAGAGCAGCGCCCGCTCCAGCGTGCGCTTGTGAAGCTGAACGTCATACCCGACGCTGAACCGCCGGATCATGTTGAAGAGTTCCTGGAGAGCGACCCGCTCGGTGTCGATCAGCAGCTCATCGCCTGCGGAGAGAATCCGCATGTCGCCGAGCATCTTGCCTTTCGGGGTCAGGAACGCCGCGTAGCATCCCTCGCCGTCGCCGAGCCCCTCGACGTCATTCGTGACCTGACCCTGAAGGAAGTTCTTCGCGTCCGGCCCGGTCAGCGCGAGCTTGCCGCGCCCGGAGCGGTCGAGAAGTCCGCAGCCCTCGATGATCGTCCGGTACGCATCCGTGGTCGTTGCGACTGAGCTCACGCGACCAAGGATAGGATCCTCAAGTGATGGCCCTTGCCGACACATTCGATCAGATCGTCGACTCGCTCTCTGACGACTGGACGGACCTGGAGCTTGACCTGCGCATCGCCGATGAACGCCGGTACGTCGATGCTGCCGTCCTGCTGGTGACGTGCAACGCCCAGCCCTATTCCAAGCACGACTGGCATTGGAGGCTCCTCGTGGCGCACCGTTTCGGACACGCCGCGTCCGCCCCCGCAGTCCATGCGGCCTTGGTGCTGCTCGACGACGCCGGCATCGAGGGAGAGCTCGCCGTGCGCGAGGTCCGCACCGGGCGGGTCGAGATCGTGCAGGAGCTGATGTGGGGAAGGCCGGAGTCCGTGCGGCGCGAGTTCCGGCGCCTGCGGGCCCAGTAGTGGCGCGGGTCGCCGCGTTCGTACCGGATCTCCTGTTCGGCTCGAACGTGATCGGAGCGTTGCGCGCCGCAGGACACGACGCGCAGCTTGTCGCGGTCCTGGACGGCCTCGATCCGACGCCGGACGTGCTCGTCGTGGACCTCACCTCCGATCCCGACGGACGGATCGAGCAGGTGCGCTCGCTCGGCGAGTCGCGGCCGCCTGTGCTCGCGTTCTACGCCCACGTCGAGGCGAATGTTCGAGCGTCGGCCGAGGCCGCCGGCTTCGAGCTCGTGGTCCCCCGGTCGCGAATGGCCCGGGAGGGAGGGGCCCTCGTCGCGCGACTCAGCGGATGAGGCTCGTGTCAAAGGCGGCAGGCACGTCGGGGGGAGCGTGGACGATCCCGAACCTGGCCTCCCAGCGTGCCCAGGCGCCGAGCACAGCTGGGTCCAGCTCCCCCGGTCTGCCATCCAGGGCTCTGAATGCCGGTGCGAGCACATCGAGGTCGGCCGCGATCAACCTCGGGTCGAGTCCGGGAACGAGCCGCTCCAGGTCGGCTCCGGCCTCCGCGGGACGCGCCGCCGCGAGCGCGTAACCGCGCACCAGCGCTCCGGTCACGGCGCGAGCCAGGGCGGGGTCGCGCTTGAGCTTGGACCTGGTCGTGCAGAGAACCAGCTCGGGGTAGGAGGGCGCGCCGAACGCGTCGACCCGGAAGATGTGAAAGCCGGGGCGCGTCCGGGTCAGGGCAACCCCTTCATCGCTCCAGAACGCGGTCGCGGCCGCCAGCCGTCCGGACAGCAGGTCGGGGACGGCCTGCGAGGAGATGTTGATCGTCCGAACCCGGCTGGGAGCGGCGCCGGCGCCCTCCAGGACCGAGTCGAGCACGGCCGCGTCACTCGGGTCGCCGCTGATGCCGACCGTCTCGCCTTCGAGCCTGCGCGGGCTCGTGAAGCGAGGCTGCGCGATGACCGCTGCCAGGGGTCGTTCGACGATCGCCATGATTCCGACCAGGTCCGCTCCCCGTTCGCGCGCGATCGCGAGGTCGTGAATGTCGAGGATCGAGAAATCAACACGACCCGCCTCGAGCAGCTTGATGCTGTCCGCCGGCGAGGGAGGCGGCAGGACGTGGAGGGTCAGGCCTGCATCGCGGTCGTAGTGGTGGGCCAGCGCCGCATACACGCCGGCGTGTGCCGCGTTCGGGGTGAAGTCGAGCATCAACGTCGCGCTGCGCGACCCTGTGCTGCCGCAGCCTGCCAGTGCGACGGCGGCCAGCAGTGAGCAGATGAGCGGCCGCATGAAGCGCGGGAGCATACGCGCGCCCTGGCCCCGGACTGCGGCTCCGTAGACTGAGGACGGATGCGTCGCCGGGTCACATTCAGCCGCAACTTCACGCTGTCGCTCTCCCGCACGTGCCGCTGCTACTGCAAGTACTGCGCGTTTGCGACTCACCAGCCGCACCTGCACGAACCCGACGAGGTCGAGCGGCTACTCGAAGAGGTCGCCCGGCGAGGCCGCGTCAAGGAGCTGCTCGTGCTGACCGGTGAGCACCCCGAGGTGAATCCGGACGTGGCGGCGCGGCTCAAGGCCTACGGACATCCCGATTTCGTGTCCTATGTGGTGTGGGTGTGCGAACGGGCGCTCGAGCACGGGCTTCTGCCGCACACCAACCTCGGAGTGCTTTCGCGAACGGACCTCGAGCGACTGCGCGAGGTAACCGCCTCGCAGGGGTTGATGCTCGAGTCGACCAACCCCGACCTCGTCGTCCATCAGGGGTCCCCGACCAAAAACCCCTCTAGACGTCTTGAGACGATCGCGCTCGCGGGCGAACTCGAGATTCCGTTCACCAGCGGGATCCTGGTCGGAATCGGCGAGTCGGAGGAGGACCGAATGGAGGCGCTGGCGGCGCTCGCGCAGCTGCACGAGCGCTATGGCCACCTGCAGGAGATCATCCTCCAGAACTTCGTTCCGCATCAGAGCTACTACGGCCGCGAGCCGGCCGAGATCGCCGCGGCGGCGGCCAACGACTACTGGCGCACCGGGGTCTGGGACGGGCCGCAGCTCGAGGCTCCCACGTGGGCATCGCCCGTAACCCTCGAGGACTTCAAGCGCCTGATCGTCGAGGCGCGACGGCTGATGCCGGACGTGGGGATTCAGGTCCCACCCAACCTCTCGGATTGGTGGATGGATCTGGTGTCGGCCGGTGCCACCGATCTCGGCGGGCTGTCGGCCAACGGCGATCACATTTCGCCGGAGCATCCGTTTCCGTCCCCGGCGCAGACGCGTAAGCGCCTCCAGGCGGAGGGAATCGCCCTGACCGAGCGGCTGTGCGTGTACCCGGAGTACATCGATTCGCGATGGATGGCCCAGGGCGTGCTCGACGTGATCAAACGCTCCTACTGGTCGTTCATTCCGCGTCGCGGTTCTGGACGGCGACAGGAGCTTTCGGTGCCCGATGACGTCGCGCCGCGTGCCGTGGAGAAAGCGCGCGGGGGCGCCTCGCTCAGCCACGAGGAGCTCACGGCGCTGTTCGCCGAGCGCAGGCCGGAGGTGATCGAGGAGATGCGCATGGCCGCGGACGAGCTCCGCTCCGAGCTGGCCGGTGACCTCGTGACGTTCGTGGTCAACCGGAACATCAACGTCTCCAACATCTGCATCGTCGGATGCGCCTTCTGCGGCTTCGGGCAGGGCCGGCGCTCGCCGGACGCCTACGAACACTCGGAGGACGAGTTCGCGCGGCGCGTGCAGGAGGCTGTGGAGGTCGGTGCCACCGAGATCTGCATGCAGTCGGGAATCCATCCGGACTGGGGACTCGAGGACTACGAGAAATGGCTTCGGTTCGCCAAGCAGGTCGCTCCCGAGATCCACCTTCACGCCTACTCCCCGATGGAGGTCGCGCACATGTGCGACGTCAGCGGGCTTCCACCCAGAGAAGTGTTCTCCCGCTTGCGCGATGCCGGCCTTGGCTCCACGCCGGGAACCGCCGCCGAGGTGCTCCATGACGGCGTCCGGGAGCGTATTTCTCCCAACAAGCTTCCGGTCGCGCGCTGGGTCGAGATCATCGAGGCTTCGCACGCGGAGGGGATCCGCTCGACGGTGACCGTGATGTTCGGGCACATCGAGGAGCCGTGGGAGCTCGCCGAGCACATGCACGTGGTGCGGGAGCTGCAGGAGCGGACCGGCGGGTTCACCGAATTCGTACCGCTGTCGTTCATCCCGTTCCACACGCTGCTCGGCAGGACGCACGGGGTGGAGGAGATCTCCCGCGAGGAGAACCTCAAGCACACGGCGGCGTTCCGGCTGGCGCTCGGGAAGACCGTCAGGAACCTCCAGGCGAGCTGGGTCAAGATGGGGCTCGACGCCGCCACCGAGGCGTTGTCGTGGGGCGTCAACGACCTCGGCGGCACGCTGATGGAGGAATCCATCTCGCGGATGGCGGGCAGCTACCACGGTGTCCGGCTCGAGCCCTCGGATCTGGTCGCGGCGGCTCACCGCGCGGGCCGGCCCGCGGCCGAGCGCACCACGCTTTACGACATCCGCCGCCGCTACGAGCTGCCGGTGATCGCATGAAGGTCGACGGCCTCGCCTCGGCGTCCGAGCGACCGCCGGCGCTGTTCGCGGGGGTCGAGCCGCTCGAGGTGTTCGTCGAGCTGCTCGCCGAGCTCGACACCGACACGTCCTCGACCGAGTTCTACGACCGCATCTGCGAGGCCATCTGCCGCTTGACGACGATGCAGCGTGCCGGGATCTTCATGGCGGACGCCGCGCGCAGGAGCGTGCGCGCCGTCGGTGCGCATGGGATCTCGTTCTCGAGACTGGCGGCACTGCGACCGACGCTTGTGAACACCCCGATCGCCCAGAAGGCGCTGCTCGAGGACGCGGTCGTGGTCGTCTCGGAGCGGGTCGAGGAATGGGTGCCGCCGGAGTACGCCGAGCTGCTGGGGATCACCACATTGGTGTGCACGCCGATGAGCGCCGCCGGTAGGGCGTACGGCGTCATCTGCGCCGATCGCGGTGGCGGGCGCTTTGAGCTCTCCGACGGCGAGCGGCACCTCCTGTGGACGCTCGGAAAGACAGCCGCGCTGGTCGCGACGGCGCGGAATGCCACGCGTCAGCAGGAGCGCAACCGCCGGCTCGGCGAGCGCCTCGATCTGGCGCGGGAGATCCACGAGCGGGTGATGCAGCGGCTGTTCGGCGTTTCGCTTGCGCTCAGCACCGAGCAGCCACTGTCATCCGCCGAGCGCGCGCGCTGCCGGCTGGAGATGCAGGAAGCGCTGTCGGACCTCCGCCGAGCGCTCGAGCGGCCGCTGGCCCCGCTCCCCCGGGAAACCGGCACCACGCTCTCCGCCGAGCTCGAGCGCGTCGCCGCCCTGCCGGGACCGCCGGTAAAGGTCGAATGGCGGGAGGAGGTGGCCGTCCCGCTCGACCTCGAGCCGCTCGCGCAGTCGGTGCTCTCCGAGGCGCTTCGCAATGTCTCCAAGCACGCCTCTCCTTCGTCCGTGGACGTAGGCGTGTTCAGGGACTCCGACACCTTCACGCTCGAGGTACGCAACGACGGCGTCCGCCGAGCCGTTCGCGGTGGGGGGATCGGGCTGCGTCTGGCGGCGTTCGAGGCGCTTCAGCACGGCGGCGTGGTGGAGTTCGGGCCGAGCGGCAAGCAGGGCTGGCGCGTGCGGCTGGTCGTGCCGCTCGAGCGGGAGGCGGGGCGCGTGATGGGCGAGGCCGGTCCGTGAGCGCTGCGCGCGTCAAGGCCGACAACCGCCGGCTCCGCGTGCTGGTCGTCGACGATCACGACGTCGTCCAGTGGGGCTTCCGGGTTTTGCTCGGAGAGCAGCCGTGGGTCGAGCGCTGCCTCGCCGCGCGGACCGGGGCCGAGGCGCTCGAGCTCGTGCGGCGCTTCCAGCCGCATGTGGCGCTCGTGGATCTGTTCTTGGCGGGGGAGTCAGGCGCCGACGTCTGTGAATCGATTCGCAGCGCGTCACCTGCGACGCGTGTGCTGCTGATCTCCGGTGCGGGACGCATGTCGCCGGCGGCGGCGAGAGCCGCGGGCGCCTCCGGTTTCGTCTCCAAGGACCTCGAGGCACGAGATGTCGCGGCCGCGGTCCGGATGGTCGGGTTGGGGATGACCATGTTCCCCCCCAAGTCCGACCAGCCCGCGCCACTGCTGACCGAGCGCGAGCGGGAGGTGCTCGAAGCGATCGCCGCCGGTGCCACCAACCGCGAGATCGCCGAGCGGCTCTATCTCTCTCCCCACACGGTCAAGGAACACACGAGCGCGCTGTACCGCAAGCTCCGCGCCCGCAACCGCGCCGAGGCGGTGCAGCGGGCGCAGCGGATCGGGTTGCTGGGCTAGCTGGGAAAATCCCGCGATCACGCCCGGTCTCCTGAGTCGCGCGCGGGATTTTCCCCCTCACACGAGGGACACCTGCGCGCTGCGCTATGCCTCCGCCTCGACCACCTCTGCGGTCGCGGCGTGCTCCTTGACGCTCTCCGCGGCGTGCTTCGCGCTCGCGTGGGATGAAAACGCCTCGCCTGAGGTCGCTGTTGTCTGCCCATTCGACGACACCAGACGCCAGCGATAGTGACCACTCTTGTCTGGGTAGACCTCGAACTTTGCGTTGGGCATGGGCTCCTCCAAGCGGTTGTGGACGTGGGCCGGCGCGGGGAATGGCGCGGACCCGTTGGGAACGGTTCGCCCAGCCCGCCGACGCCGGATTGACCGAATCTAACCGAGTCGTGACGGCTTGCGGGAAACGTTGTGGTGCCGGGGCGGTGATCGCCGACATCCGGATCGTCGATCGACGCTGACGACCACGAGCTCAGCTGCGCACCGGCTGCTCGCGCCAACGCGGGACGAGTCCTGCCGCTACGTGTCCGAGTGCTGATCGGTGTCGCCGACCGGAGCGTCGTCGTCGCTGGGAACGGCGGGAGGGGTGTCGGTCGCAGGGCTGTCGGAGCCGCCCTCTGCGCCGGGCTCGTCGGGCACATCCTCGGGCGCGATGCGGTCGCGCTGTTCCGGTTCCTCGTTCATCGGCTATGCGGCTACCCGCACCGGTGGCAGCTGAACCCTCGCCCGGCGTGCGCAGCGGACGGCGAGCCGGCTGAGGCGGATCAGCGCGAGGTCGCCTAACGGCGCGGTCAGGGGGTAGATGCGATTTGAGACGAACGCGGCCGACATGCCCGAGGCTGGGTCCGCCCAGCCCCCCGAGCCGCACAGTCCGTAGTGGCCGAATGCCCGCGGGAGCCTGACGCCGGGCACGAACGCCTGGTGGTACCCAAGCCGCCAGAACATCGGGATCAGCAGGTTCCGGTCGCGGGCGCGGGTCTGGACGCGGCCGAGCTTCCGCGCTGTCTCGGCGGAAAGCAGCCGTCGGTCGGAGGCGACTCCCTCGTTGGCGAGCGCTCCGTACAGCGTCGCGAGCGACTCGGCCGTGAACATGCCGTTTGCCGCCGGCATCGTGGTCTCGAGGATGGCCGGCTCGGACCCCGTGAAGATCCCGTTGATGTCCGGCACGTAGACGGACTCCAGCGCGCGCCTTCCGGGGATCACCGCCGGCAGAGTCGTGAGCCCGAGTGGCCGCAACGTGGCCAGGCGCCCCAGCGAGCCGACAAGAGCCGGCGTTCGCTCGGCGGGCGCAGCCGGCTTGCCGAAGAACAGGCCATCGAGACCGAGCGGCTCGCAGATCTCGGACCGGAGCAGCTCCTGCATCCCGCGGCCCGTGATCGCCCGCGCCAATCCGGCCATCAGCCAGCCGAAGGTGATCGCGTGGTACGCCGGCGTTCCGGGCGGGTGGTCGGGCGCCCGCGCCGCAAGCCGCTCCTCTGCGCCCACGTGGTCGAGCAGCCTCTCCACATCCGGCGCAACCGGCGCGAGCCGGTCGAGCCCGGCCTGATGGCTCATGAGCTGGGCGACCGTGATCCGGCTCTTGCCGCCGGCAGCGAACTGGGGCCAATAGCTGGCAACAGGCTCGTCGTATGACAGCAGGCCGCGGTCTGCCAGCCGGTGGATCACCGTCGCCGCGACGCCCTTGCTGGTCGAGAACGAGAGTCCCAGCGAATCGCGTGTCCAGCGTCGTCCGCTCTCGGGATCGGCGACGCCTCCCCAGATGTCGACGACGAAGCGGTCGTGGTAACGAACCGCGAACGCGCCGCCGCCGCGACCGGGAGAGCCGAACAGCTCTGCGAACTGCCGCGCGACTGGCTCGAAGCCGGGCTCGACGTGGCCGCCGTAGCCCCCGGGCATCAGGCGGCCCGCTCGAGCTCCGCGGGCTCCGGCGCCGCGATGGATTGCGCGGAGCGCTGCTTGCGCCGGAACGTGGCCCGGCCGCCGCGGGCGGGTGCGAACGCCACGCCCCGGAACTGCCAGCGCTCATCCCGCCGCCGGGTGGGCTCAACCTCGACCTCCCGCATCAGCGTCCTGAGCACGACGTCCATCTCCATGTGCGCGAACGCCGCTCCGGGACAGCGGCGCAGTCCGCCCCCGAACGGGATCCACGAGTGAGGGCTCGGCCGTTTGCCCACGAAGCGTGCGGGGTCGAACGCCTCAGGGTTCGGATACACCTCCGGGTCATGGTGCAGCAGCGGGCCCACGAGCAGGATCACGGTGTAGGGCGGCAGCAGATAGCCACCGAGCTCGAAGGGTCTCACCGTGTAGCGACCTGTGCCCGGGATCACCGGTCGCGTGCGCTGGATCTCCCTGATCGTGGCCTCCCGAAACTCCTTGCCATCTCCCTCGGCCTCGCGTGCCAGGTGTGAGACCACCTCGGGATGCCGGCTGAGCCGCTCGATCGCCCAGGCCAGGGTGTTGGCGGTCGTTTCGTGGCCGGCGGCGACGATGTCCTTCAGCTGATCGGCGATCTCCTCATCGCCCAGCAGGCTGTCGTCGTCCTCGTGGCGGGCCTGGGCGAACAGCGCCAGCACGTCCGTGCGGCGCTCGAGCTCTGGATCCCGCCGTGCCGCGTCGACGAGCGCGTTGACGCCCCACTGGAAACGATCGAGCCACTGCTTGAAAGCCCGCTGTGGCGTTCCGGGGCCCAGGTCGCGGCGAAGGGGCCCGAACGGCATCAGCGCCTGCCCCAACCGCACCGCGCGCGGGACCTGCACCCTGAGCTCATCCATCACGGGACCTTCTCGGACGCCGAAGACCGCGCGCAGGATCACGTTGAGCGTGATCCGCATGAACGACCCGGCCGTGGGGATCTCGCGCCCCTCGGGCCAGGTCGCGATCTCGTTCAGCGTCTCCTCCTCGACGATCGACTCATACGTGCGCATCCGCTCGCCGTGGAACGGCGGCAGCACTATCCGCCGGCGCGCCAGGTGTCGCGCTTCGTCGAGGGAGAACAGCGAGTTGGGTCCGATCACGCGTCCGAGCGGATTCGGGTCGCCGAAGTGGAGCGTCTCCGCGTCGGCGGCGAACACCTGCTTGACCAGATCGGGCGCACCGACCAGCACGAGATGCCGGAACGGCGGGTACTCCGGCGCGAACCATTTGCTGGCCAGACGGGGGACCGGCACCGAGAACATGTCCCCGTAGAGCGGACGCAGCCGCTTGAGCGCGGCGATGTCACCGCCCGCCCCGACCCACACGCCGGCGGCTGCATACTGAAGCGGCCACGGGAGCGGGAGCTTGGGAGGAACGCCGTAGGTCGTGGTCATGCAGCCTCCATCGCTGGTTCGGGTCTGGCCAGTGGCTGGTCAGAAATGTCGAGACGGGCGCGGTAGTTGTCGAGGTCGAAGCGGCGGGTCCGAAGCGCGTAGCGCCAGGTGAAATCGGGCCATAGGGTGGTGTTGCGCCCGTTGCGGTCCAGGTACCAGCTGCGGCAGCCGCCGTCGGTCCAGACCGAGCCCGGCATCCGCCGCTGCACCTCCTCCTGGAACGCGGCATGCGCGTTGGGCTTGACCTCGAGCGTCGAGATCTTGTGCTCGGCCATCGCCTTCAGGGCGCCGATCACGTACCGCACCTGGGCTTCGATCATGAACACGATCGAGTTGTTCCCGAGCCCGGTGTTGGGCCCGACGATCAGGAACCCGTTCGGGAACCCCGGAACCGTCATGCCGAGGTACGCCTGCGGGCTCCCATCCCACACGTCCGCCAGCGTCCTGCCTTCGCGCCCACGGACCATCGCCGACATCGGATTGTCGGTCACGTGGAAGCCGGTGGCGAAGATGATCGTGTCAACCTCCCTCGCCACGTCATCCTCCGTAACGATGGCGTGCTGGCGCACGCGCTTGATCGGCTCGGTGACGACCTCGGCATTGGGCTGTGCGAGCGCGGGGTAGTAGTCGTCGGAGCCGAGGATGCGCTTACAACCGAGCCGGTAGTCGGGGGTGAGCTTCGCGCGCAGCTCCGGGTCCTCGACCTGGGCGGCGATGTGGCGCCGCGCGAGCGACTCGAGCGGCTTCACCAGTCGCTGGTCATACGCCAGTCCCAGGATTCCGAGCTCGGCGCCCCAGTAGATCCCGCCGCGAATGAGCCGTTGAAGAGGGGGGAAGCTCCGGAGCAGCGCCTTCTCGCCGTTGGTGATCCGGTGCTCGGGGCGGCCGAGGACCCACGGCGGCGTCCGCTGGAACAGGTGGAGCTGCTTCACCTTGGGCTGGATCCGCGGCACGAACTGGATCGCGGAGGCACCGGTTCCGACCACCGCGACGCGCTTGCCGCGCAGGTCGTGGTCGTGATCCCAGTTCGCCGAGTGAAAGGCGGCGCCGGTGAACCGCTCCAGGCCGGGCAGCTTCGGGATCTGGGGCTGGCTCAGCGGTCCGGCCGCGGACACGAGCACCCGCGCGGTCACGGGCCCGGCCGTCGTCTCGATCCGCCAGCGCTCGTCGGCGTCGTCCCACGCGGCGCCCGTCACCTCGTGGTGGTAGCGGATGTTGGGCACGATCTGAAAGCGCTCGGCGCAGTCGCGGAGATAGGCCCAGATCTCCTCCTGCCGGGCGAAGATGTGGCTCCAGTTCGGGTTCGGTGCGAACGAGAACGAGTACAGGTGGGAGGGGACGTCGCAGGCGCATCCCGGATAGCTGTTATCGCGCCACGTCCCGCCCAGGTCTGCGGCCCGCTCGAGGACCACGAAGTCGTGGATCCCCTCCTGCTTGAGCCGGATCGCCATCCCCAGTCCACCGAAGCCGGCTCCCACGATCGCCACGCGGGCGTCGGGCTCGTTCATGCTGCAACCTCCTGGTCGTCGTGGCTGCGGGATCGGCGACGGCAGTCTCCGTGCGAAGTCACAGTAGGAGGAATGATACCTCATTCCGCGAACAGGAATCGCCCGCCTTGCGGCGCAGGGCGCCAAGCGCGCGCCCCCCGAGCGCCGCAGGAGCGCCGGTCGGCGCGAACTTTGGCCGTTCACTTCGACCCCTCCGAAGCGAAGGGCCAAAGTTCACCTGGCGCGTGGGGCGGGTAGCGCCTCTCTATGCCAATTCCAAGCCTCGAAGTCCCAAGCCCAGAGGTGCCGGCGACGCCCGCCGTACCCGACGCCCCGATACAGCCCGCCGATCCCGATCCCGGGACTCCCGCGGATCCCGAGCAGCCCGCGACGGTTCCAGCGCCCGAGGAGCCGCCGACGCCTGCGGTACCGGAGCCGGATCAGGCTCCGGATCCCGCGTCGGACCCCGGCTGAGCGGACGCCGCCGGCCGAGCCGATCCCCAGGGCTGGACCGACGCGTCCCAGCCGCCCCGGAGCGCGGCGCGAACCAGCTCGCGCCAGGCTCCGGTCGCACCCACCCGCGCGATCGACGCGAACAGCTGAGCCGCTCCACGCGCGGGCCACAGGTCCTCTGGCGGGAGCGCGCCAGCACCGATCAGCTCAGTCAGCTCGCGAGGACGCTCGAACAGCCGGTCGCGTGCGCCGATGACGGCGGAGGAGTCCAACCGGGCCGGCTCCGCGCCGCCCAGCTCGCCCAGCGCGTAGCTCACGAGCTCGAGCGCTGTAGCGCCGTACGCGGCGGGAAGCGAGCCCAGTCGTTCGAGCGCAGCGCCGAGCTGTTCGGCGTCGCCCGCAGCGAACGCTTCCACGGCGGCGGCCGCCGACTCGGCGCGGACCGACTCGACCGTCCGTGTGGCCCCGAAGTCCAGCACCGCAACGCGGCCATCGTCGAGCTCGAGCACATCATCCGGATGGGGGTCTGCGTGGACAATCCCGGCCTTCAAGCCGCCGAGCACGAACACGACGAGCTTGGCAGCGATCCCGTCGGGATCGGCCGCCTGCCAGAAGGGCCTGCCGTCGATCCACTCGGCGACGAGCACGTTCTCGTGCGAAAGGCGGGTGACGGGGCCCGGGACGATCAGGAACCCGTGTCCGCGCAGCGCGCGATGGAAGCGCCGCTGCGCCGTCGCCTCATGCTCGAGATCGAGCTCGTCGAGGATCCGCTCGCGGAACTCCCGCACGAGCGCGCCCGGGTCGAGGGCGGGAAACGCGGCGCCGAGCGGCGCCAGCAATCCCTCGAGCAGGGCGAGGTCCTGGCGCACCGACCCCGCCAGACCCGGCCGGAGCACCTTCACCGCGACCGGTGCTCCCTCCAGCACGCCGCGGTGGACCTGCGCGGACGGGGTCACGGCAACCGGCTCGGGATCCAGCTCATCGAGCTCGTCACCCGGCTTGGCTCCCCATGCATCGCGCAGGATCCGCTCGATCCGCTTGAACTCCACGGGCTCGCGCGCGGCAGCGCGCGCGGCCTCGAGCTCGAGGACGATCCCTTCGCCCCAGGGGCGAGGAATCCAATCGGGGTCGATCGAGTCGGCAATTCGCGCCAGCAGGATCCGCCCGCTCGGCGCCGAGCGGGCAAGGCGGAGCCCCACCTGGATCAGCGCGTCGACTCGCTCGAATGCCGCGTTGGCGCCTGCCACGGTGCGCAAGCATAGGCGCGCGCGATGACTGATGTATCATTCCGCGCCCGTGGCGAGCCGTGGTGCCATACCGGGCTGATGTCCACCGACACCGAGGCCCGCTCCGATCCCGAAGCGCGTACGCGAACGGTCTCGCGTGCCGGTGCCGAGCTGTTCGTGACCGAAGCCGGCGACGCCGCCAATCCCACGATCGTGCTTGTCCACGGGTATCCCGACACGCACGCGGTGTGGGACGAGCTCGTCTCGCGGCTGTCCGTGCGCTTTCACACCGTCGCCTACGACGTCCGCGGTATGGGTCATTCCACGGCGCCCGACACGCCCGGAGCGTTTGCCCTTGAAGAGCTGGCGCTCGATCTGGGCGCCGTGCTCGACGCCGTCAGCCCCAGGCGGCCGGCGCACCTCGTCGGCCACGACTGGGGCGCGTTTCAATGCTGGGAGGCGATCCGCGGCGATGATCTCATCAACCGCGTCGCCTCGCTGACGACCGTGGCCGGTCCGCGCATTGACGGGGGTCTCGGCTGGGCGCTGCGACGGCTGCGGCCAAAGCCGTCGGCGCTGCGGGAGATCGCCGGGCAGGCGCGGCGCTCCTGGTACATCGCGGCCTTCCACGTCCCGATGCTGCCCGAGCGTGCGCTGCGGAGCGGGATCGAGCGCGGCTGGGCGACCGCGATGCGCCGGCTCGAGGGCATCGAGCCGCGGGCCGGGCACCCCGCGGCGACGATGGCCAGCGACGCGCGCACGGGGCTCGCTCTGTACCGGACCAACATGCGCGGACTGCTCAGCGGCCCGCGCCCGAAGCCGGTGTCCGTCCCCGTTCAGGTGGTCGTGGCCACGAAGGACCGCTACATCTCGCCCGCGCTCTACGACGACGCCTCCGAGTGGGCGACGCGCGTCTGGCGACGCGACGTCCGTGCCGGCCACTGGGTGCAGCGTTCTCATCCCGACGCGGTCGCGCGGGCACTGACCGAGCTCGTCGACCATCTCGAGGACGGCCCCGAGCCCGAGGCGCTCCGGCGAGCGCGGTACGAGCGGTCCCGGCGGGGACTCGAGGGTCGTCTGGCGGTCGTCACCGGGGCCGGCAGCGGCATCGGCCGCGCGACCGCCCTGGCGCTGGCGGACGAAGGCGCAGAGGTGATCGCCGCGGACATCGACCTCGAGTCGGCCAAGGACACGCTGGACCGGGCGTCCGCCGGTGCCCGCATGCATGCCGTGCTGCTCGATGTGGCGGACGCGCAGGCGATGGCGCGCTTCGCCGAGGCGGTCGAGCGAGAGCACGGCGTGCCGGGGATCGTCGTCAACAACGCCGGCATCGGGATTGGCGGTCCGTTCCTGGATACGACGCCCGAGGATTGGGAGCGGATCGTCGGTGTGAACCTCTGGGGAGTGATCCACGGCTGCAGGCTGTTCTCGCGCCAGATGGTCGACGCGGGCGTGGAGGGCCACATCGTCAATGTGGCCTCAGCGGCCGCGTTCATCCCGTCGCGTGCGCTCCCCGCCTACTCGACCACGAAGGCTGCCGTGCTCATGCTGAGCGAGTGCATGCGGGCCGAGCTTGCGTCCCACGGCATCGGTGTGAGCGCGATCTGCCCGGGCTTCGTGAACACGAACATCGTCCGCAGTACTCACGTGGTCGGCGTCTCGGCGGAGGCGGAACGGCGGCTCCAGCAGCGCGGCGCGCGTGCCTACGGGTTACGGGGCTATCGCCCTGAGCGGGTCGCGACTGCGATAGTCCGCGCGATGAAGTCCAACAAGGCCGTCGTGCCAGTGACGCCGGAGGCGCGCGTGATCAAGACGATATCTCAGCTCTCGCCGCAGGCCGTGCGGCAGCTGGCGAGGATCGACCTGACCGGGGCGGCTCGATGAGCACCGCGACGCCGTCGGTAGTTCGTGCGTTCAATGCGATCTCGCGGGTATACGACAACCCGCTTCTGCAGCGCGTCGCCTACCGGGCGAACCACGATGCGGTACTTGCCGCGCTGAGACGCCACGGTGCCCGGCGCGTCGTCGACGTCGGCTGTGGCACCGGCATTCTCGCCGCCCGGATTCAGCGCGAGCTCGACCCCGAGCTCGTGTACGGCTGCGATCCGTCGGCGGGCATGCTCGAGAAGGGCGCGAACGGTCGAGCGCCGTCCAATGGATCCGGGGCGCGGCCGAGCAGCTCCCGCTTGACGACGGAGCGGTCGACGCGGTCACGACCACGGAGGCGTTTCAGTTCTTCGACCAACCCGCGGCGCTGAACGAGTTCCGTCGAGTCCTCGAGCCGGGTGGGCACCTCGTGGTCGCGGTGCTCGATGCGCCGCCCCTGATGCGGCTGAGCCGGTTTGCGCTCCCCGGCGTTCCCGCTCAGTGGCGGACTCCGGCTGGGATGACGGTGCTTGTGGAGGAGGCCGGCTTCGAGGTCGTCGAGCAGCGTCGCGTGCGCCTACTCGGTCCGGGGGTGGCGACGGTCGCTACACGGGTGTAGTAATCTTCGGAGGGTGACTGACATGTCATTCCTCCGGATTTCGGTGGAAGGGCGGGGGTCGAGGTCTACGGGGAGCTCCGGGAGCGTCTCCAGGGCCCGTAACCGCATCCGCCGGGCCCTGTCGCCGCTGATCGACGTAACCCGCAGGTACGACCCGTACGTGCTCTCCGCCCACACCCGGGGAATCTACCTGGCGCTCGCCGAGCTGATGCGGCGCCGCCAGGAGCCACGTGGCCACACCGACCTGCGCGCCAGCGAACTCAGCGTGTTCTCACAGAACGGTGAGGACGGAGTGATCGACGAGCTGCTGCGCCGCTTGGGGCCGGGGACCGAGACCTTCGTCGAGTTCGGGTGCGGGGCCGGGTTTCAAGCCAACTGCGTGCTGCTCGCGGACGTGTTCGGATGGCAAGGACTGTTCATGGAGGCCGACGCGACCAAACATGCGCAGCTGGAGCGCAAGTACCTGGGCAACGACAGGGTCAGCACGATTCGCGCTGAGGTGACCGCGGACAATGTCGAGGCGCTGATCGATCGAGCCGGGCTCCCGCCAGAGCTAGACGTGCTCTCGATCGACATTGACGGTGAGGACTACTGGGTCTGGCAGACGATCGGGCGTTACCGGCCGCGGATCGTGGTGGTCGAGTACAACGCGGCCCTTGGCCCGGGACGACGGATGGTCCAGCGCCGCGGGCTCGTGCCCAGCGGCGCCGGCGGCTTCGGAGCATCGATCGCGGCACTGCGCGAGCTTGGCGAGCGGAAGGGATATCGGCTCGTGCATACCGATCTCACCGGGGTGAATGCGTTCTTCGTACGCGCCGATCTGAGCATCGAGCTCGACCACGAGGTGGTGGTGCACGGTGCCAACTATGGCTTCACCGGGTCGGGTCCGGTGGTCCGGGATTCGGCGAGCTGGTACGTGGACCCGCGCGCCTAGGCGGGCAGCTTCATTCCACGCCCCTCGAAGTACGCCCTGGCCGCCTCGCCAAGCGGCGTCGCGGGCGGGTCGCGGTAGATCGTCTCCCGCGCGATCCGGTGCCAGTTCCCGCCGGCGCGGAGCTGGCCGAGGACCGCGAACACGCCGATCTCGACCCGGCGGTACCAGACCTCCTCGGGAGGGACCTTCAGGTCGCGCGCGACGCGGATGCCGTGGGAGATGAACTTCGGGTCCATCACCTGGGCGATGATCCGCGCGACGTACTCGGGCTCGATTCGCACCTCGCGGTCGGACAGGAACCACTCGCCGGCCAGCTTGACCTGCTCGAGCAGCCAGTCGACGTCCAGGTGCTCGCGGCGACGGACATAGCCGAGATCGACGACGGCGTCGATGAAGCCCTCCTTGTTGCCGTCGATCACCGCCCGCATCGCTCGATTGCCATTCCGCAGCCAGTCCGGCGAGCTGACCTTTACGTTGCCGAAGTCGATGAACGCGACCGAACCGTCCTCGCGGAGCAGGAAGTTCCCCGGATGTGAGTCGGTGTTGAACCGCCCGACGTAATCCATCGAGTGGAAGTAGAAGCGCATGACGATCTCGCCGATCCGGTCACGTTCGGCCTCTGAGAGCGTCTGCATCTCGGGGAAGCGCATCCCGTCCACCCATTCCGAGACCATCACGCGGCGCCGGGACAGCGAGGTGACGACGTCCGGTACGTGGATGAAAGGGTGACCCCGGTAGGCGCGCGCGAACGTGCGCTGGTGTTGGGCCTCGAGCTCATAGTCGAGCTCCTCCAGCACCAGCTCGCGGACCTCGCCGATCAGCATGCGGGGGTCGAGGCCGGGCATCATCGCCCTTGCCATCGGCGTGGCGATCGCAGTGAGACCCTGTGCCGTACCTAGATCTGCTTCGAGTGCGTCAGCGATCTCGGGGTACTGGATCTTGACCGCGACCCTGCGCCCGTCCGGCAGCACCGCGCGATGCACCTGGCCGATCGACGCGGCCGCCACGGCCTCGTGCTCGAAGTCCTCGAATAGCGACTCGACCGGCTCATCCCACTCGCCCTCGAGCACCTTGCGGATCTTGTTCCAGCTCATCGCCGGCGCCGCGTCGCGGAGGTCCGCGAGCTTGTCCTGGTAGACGGTGCGGAACTCGGGCGGGATCAGGTCGACGTCGATGAAGGACGCGAGCTGCCCGATTTTCAGCGCGCCTCCGCGAAGTTCGCCCAGAACCGAAAGCGCGTTGTCGGCGATGTCCTCGTGGCGCCGAAGCAGCAGCTCGTACGCGTCATCGGGAGAGCGCATCACATTGGTCGCGAGCGTCGTGAAGAAGCGAACCGAGCTCGGCCCGACCGCGCCTGCGGCCTTGCTCGCCCGGATCAGCCGCCCGGTAGGGAGCGCGTCCGCGCCCGCTTCCTCCGGCTCGTCCCGCGGAGCTCGGTCTGGTGTTCCCGCCACCGATGAGATGCTACGCGGCGAGTGTGATGTCCTGGCCGCCGACGGCGCGCGCGGCGCGCTCGGCAGCCGCGATCCGTGCGAGCTCCGCAGCGAGCTCCGGATAGACGCGCTTGGAGACCCCGAGGCCGCAGTGGGAGGCGTCCACACGGACGTGACGGGCCGCCGGGTCAAGGCAGGCATGCCAATCGACGATCCCGTCGCTCGTCGAATAGAACGAGGCGAACGTGACCTGCTCGGGGAGCGGTGCGCGCACGTCTTGCCAGAACCGCTCGCAGCAGCGCTCGGCCTCGGCGCTCGCGAGCAACCGCCGGGTGCGCTCGAGCAGGGCGCGGGAAAGGGGGTTCGAATCGACCGCGCCGTCCAGGACCCATTCATCCGCGCACTGGTGGGTCAGAAGTCCTGGCAGTCCTCGATCGCCGAGCGACGAAGTGGCCTCGAGCGCCAGGTGCAGCAGTGGATGCACGTAGCGCAGCGGATTGACCAGCGGCGAGCCGAGGGTCACGATTCCCGCCGACGAGATCGGGGCGGCGCACCGCGAGCGCGCGGGCGAACAGCCCGCCGCGGCTCCAGCCGACGATCGCCGCCCGCCGACCGGAGCGATCGACGGCACGCTCGAGCCGGGTCTGGAGCCGGCCCATCTCAGCCTCCGAGCAGTCGGCGTTGAAGGCGATGCCGGCCCGCTTGGGGCGATATCCCATGCGCCCCAGCCACACGGCCATCGGGCGCATGGTCACGTCGGATGCGTACACGCCCGTGATCAGCATCACGGGGAGCCCTCGATCCGCGACCGGCTGCGGCGAGCGGAACGTGGGCCAGGAGAGAAGCTCGGCCAGCTCGGCGCCTGCCCTCAATTCCCGCCAGATCCGGGGGTTCGACATCAATGCGCCTCCGTTTCCGATTCGTACAGCTCCGCGAGCTTGCGGCGCTGAAGCTTGCCGGTCGACGTCCGGGGAGCTGTTCGACGAACGCGATCTCCCTGGGGATCTTGTACCGCGCGAGCCGCTCGCGGACGTAGGCCTGGAGTTCTTCCTCGGTTGCCGACGCCCCCGGCTTGAGCACCACGAATGCCGCCAGCCGCTGGCCGAAGTCCTTGTCCGGCACGCCGAACACGGCCGCGTCTGCGACCGCGTCGTGGCCGGCCAGCAGCTCCTCGACCTCCTGTGGGAACACGTTCTCGCCGCCCGAGAGGATCATGTCGTCGTCGCGCCCGTCGACGAACAGCCGTCCGGCCTCGTCGAAGTGGCCGACGTCTCCGGTGGACATCAGGCCGTCGATCACCTGCTTGGTTCCGCCACCGGTGTAGCCCTCGAACAGCATCGGGTTGCCGACGAAGATCCTCCCGGTCTGGCCGGTCGGAAGCTCGAGACCCTCCTCGTCGAGGATCTTGATCTTCACGCCAGGCGCCGGCTTGCCGACCGTGCCGGGTGCGGCACGCAGATCCTTTGGCGTCGCCAGCGTGCCCGGGCCGACCTCCGTGGAGGCGTAGCCGTTGTAGAGGATCTCGCCGAACTCATCCATCACCGCGGTAGCGAGCTCGGGCGGCAGCGGCGCCGCGCCCGAGACGATCATCCGCAGCGAGGAGGTGTCGTAGCGCTCGCGGGTCGCCTCCGAGAGATCGATGATCCGCTTGAGCATCGTCGGCACCGCCATCAGCACCTCGGCGCGCGGTCCGTTCGATCTGCTCGAGCGTCGCCTCCGCGTCGAAGCGCCGCCGGATCACGACCGGCGATCCGAGCCCGAGTCCCGCGAACAGGCCGATCTGGCCGTAAAGATGGAACAGCGGCGGGCAGACGACGAGCGGCCCGCCCGAGCGGGGCGTGGGCTTGAACCGCGAGAGCTCGAGGAAGCCCGAGATCGCGAGCGGCAGCAGCGCGCGCTCGGATTCACGGTGCGGATCGCACCCTTGGGCGTTCCCGTCGTGCCCGAGGTGAGCATGATCGTCCGGCCCTGCGAGCGCGGCGGCGGCGCGGTGTCGCTGCCCACGGAGATCAGGGCGTCGAGCGTCGGCGCGCTTCAGCTCAGCGCTTTCGTGCCAGGCGACGACGCGCGTGCCCTCGAACTCGGCGGCCTCGAACACGGGCTCGAACTCCTCGTCGTACACCGCCGCGGTCACGCCCTCACGGGCCAGCACGTCGGCGAGCTGCGGGCCGGCGAAGTCGGTGTTGAGCGGCACCAGGTCGCACCCCAGCCGCGATGCCGCCGCCGTCGCGTGCACGAACCCGCGATGGTTGCGGCACATGATCGCCACCCGGCGGCCGGCACCGAGCTCGAAGTGCTGGTGCAGCGCGCCCGCGAGGGAGCGCGGCATCGGCGTCGAGCTCCGAGAAGCTGAGCGTTCCGAGCTCGTCGATCACCCCCGCGCGGTCTCCGTGCAGTGCGGCGGCCGCCGCGAGCGCTCCGCCGGTGCCGGTGCCGTAGCGGAGCTGAGCGCGGCCCGCGCGCACGAGCCGATCGGGTCTGATCGGCCGCACCACTCCGGAGGCTGCGATCGTCGTCACCGCGCCCACCGCCTGGGTGAGCGACGCTCTCCAGCCGGCTCGGCGCGGCGCCGGCTGTCAGCGATTTGCCCGGCGCGCGTGGCGTGCGAGCGCCCACTCCACCGGCGCCTGGAGAGCGTGATTGATCGGGCCACCGATTCGGGCCCACACCGGAGCGATCACGCGGGGCCGCTCGACGATCGCGCGGCAAACCGATGCCCGCGGCCTCCTCCGTGCTCATCCCCGGCACGTAGTTCCACATGCGGAACGGCCCCAGCATCGGGGAGCGGACCAGCTGGAGGTGGATCGAGGTGGTCGTCACGCCGTCGGCGCGGATCTCCGGCGCCACGCCGCCGAGCCACGTCTCGAACGCGGCCTTGGAGGCGATGTACGCGCTCCAGCGCAGCGCGGGGTAGTCGACCCCCATCGTGCCGACGTTGACGATGTGGCCCGAGCCGCGCTCGCGCATCGAGGGCAGCAGCTCCAGCAGCAGCCGCACCGGGCCCGAGGTAGTTGACGTTGATCGTGCGCTCGAAGTCGTGGAAGCGTTCGTAGGACTGGGAGATCCAGCGCCGGATCGAGACCCCGGCGTTCGAGACCACCACGTCGACGTGCCCGTGCTGCTCGAGCACGTCGGCGGCCAGCTCGGCCACCCGCTCGGGGTCGGACATGTCGCACGGATGAACGAAAGCGGTGCCGCCCGGCGGCTTCGATCTCGTCGCGAAGCGCATCGAGCAGCTCGACGCGCCGGGCGACGAGCAGCACCGTCGCGCCGGCCTTGGCGAGCCGCCGCGCGGTCGCCTTGCCGACGCCCGAGGACGCGCCGGTGACGAGTACCACCTTGCCCGCCGCCGCTCTGCGCAGCCGCTCGTCGGAGACGCCGCGCCCGGTCGCGCCGAGCAGCAGCCGCACGGGGCGGGGGAGGATGTCCTTGGGCTCGCGGGGCTCGTCGGTCATCGGCTTTCGGTCCCGGCGCGGTCAGCGCGGCCGCATCACCCGTTCGATGATCGGCAGCTTCAGCGCGTGGGGTACGTACCGGCTGGCGCGCATGGAGTTACGCACGGCGGGGTGCGGGACGACCACTCGGCGGCCGGCGTCGAGGCCCTTGATTCCGGCGCGCGCGGCGTGCTCGGGGGTGATCCAGGCGGGGCGCGGAACCGCCTGCTCGAACGTCTGGCCGCCGGTCACCTGCCAGCCCGAGATCTCCCAGAAGTCCGTCGCGACCGGACCCGGGCAGAGTGCCGTGACCGTCACCCCGTGGCCGCCGAGCTCTTGATGGAGAGCTTCGGAGAAGGTCAGCACGTAAGCCTTGGCCGCGGAGTAGCCGGCCGAGTAGGGGAGGGGCTGCATGCCGGCCGTGGAGGAGACATTCAGCACGGCGCCGCGGTGGCGCTTCACCATCGCCGGGATGAAGGCCAGCGTCAGCGCGACCACCGCCTCGACGTCGACGCGCACCTGCTGGAGCTCGCGCTCGGGTTCCGCTTCGTGGATCGGGCCGTTGGTGGCGAAGCCGGCATTGTTGACCAGGATCTCGACGTCGAGTCCGAGCTCGGTGATCCGGCCGAGCAGCCGGGCTCGGGACGCGGGCTTTGCGAGATCGCACGCAATCGTGTGGGCGCTGATGCCATGATCGGCTGCCAGCTGCGACGCCAGCTCGTTCAGGAGCTGCTTGCGGCGCGCGACCAGCACGAGGTTGTGTCCGCGGGCGGCCAGCTCGCCGGCGACGCAGGTGCCGATTCCGGCTGAGGCGCCGGTGACCAGTGCCGCTGAGGTGGGGGCGGGGTCAGGGAGGCTCATCGAATAAGCATGCCGTGTGCGACCCCCGCGCGCGACCGAAGGCGTTGAAGCCGGCGAGGAGAGCGTGCGCGCAGAGCTACCCTCCATTTGCGGAATGATACATCAGTCCTTGAATTCGGCGCCGGCCTGGCGTATCGTGGCGGGGCAGCATGGCGGGCGAATCGGTCAACGGGCGGCGTTCTGTAGATGGCCTTCTTGCGAGGGCCAGTGGCGCCAGGCGGGCGGCGCTGGTAGCCGCCGCGCTCGCCGCGGCCATGGCCGGAGTCCTCAGCGCCTGGATCGGCGCCCGGCTGTTCCTGCGCGGCGTTCGCACCGCGCGGATGGCGGCGCGATTTGCCTACAGCGTCGCCACCTTCGGGCTTTACCGCCGCTGCCCCGACTGCCGGCGGCTGATCCGTGCCGACGCACGCGTGTGCCTGCACTGCGGCTACCGCAAGCCGGTGCGGCCGCCTCGAGGTCGCCGGGCGCGGCGACGGGCGAGGCGCCAGGCGCGCGATCAAGTCGCGGCCGCCGCGTAGAACGCCGCCTCGAGCTCGCCCAGCTCGGTCACGGGGTGCTCGCCGTACATCCACTCGCGGGCGATCCGGTGCCAGTTGGCCTGAGCGCGGAGCTGGCCGAGCAGCGCCTCACAGAACAGCTCGAGCCGCCGGGCGAGGATGTGCTCGGACGGCAGGCGCTGGTGACGGAAGGTCGTGAAGTAAGCGGACTGCGGCGCGATCGACTCGATCAGGGCCTGGGTCGCCATCCCGGGCGTCAGCTGGACCTCCTCATCGACCAGGTACCAGCCGATCGCGTCCTGGCAGTACGCGAGCCAGCGCTCGGGGTCGACGCGCTCGGGCTGGGGCAGGATCCGGGCCTCGGCCATCAGTCGATGGAGATCCTCGGCCCGGCCTTCCGCCGCAGCGCGCTGGCAGGCGAGCTCGAGCTCGACGCTGGCCGGGCTCATCCGCTTGAACAGCCCGAAGTCGAAGAACGCAACGCGGCCGTCGTCCTGGAGCAGGAAGTTGCCGGGGTGCGGGTCGCCGGAGAACTCTCGCCGGCGGTAGAGCGTCCCGCAGAAGAAGCGGTAGATGATCTCGCCGAGGCGGTTGCGCACCTCGTCCGGTGCGCCCTTGAGCTCCTCGAAGCCTCGGCCCTCGACGTAGTCTGAGACGAGCACGCGCTCGGAGCACAGCGACTCGTGGGCCTCGGGCACGACCACGAACGGGTGGTCCCGGAACGCGACCGCGAACGCGCGCTGGTTTGCGGCCTCGAGCTTGTAGTCGAGCTCCTCTCCGATTCGCAGCCGGATCTCCCGCGCCAGCGCCTCGGTGTCGATCCCGGGGAGCGCCCGCTGGACAAGGCGCATCATCAGGGCGAGGTTCTTCATGTCGGCACGGACCGCGGCCGCGACCCCCGGGTACTGGATCTTGACGGCGACTCGGCGTCCGTCCTTCAGCCTCGCGCGGTACACCTGGCCGATCGAGGCCACCCCGATCGGCTGCTCGTCGAGCTCCGAGAAGACCGCCGAGCGCGCTCTGCCGAGATCCTCCTCGAGCACGCGCATCATGCGGTCGAACGGCACCTCAGGAGCCGAGTCGCGAAGCGCCGCCAGCTTGCGCTGGAACTCGGGACGCGCGTCCCGCGGCACGACGCCCAGGTCGATGAACGACAGCATCTGGCCGAGCTTCATCGCGGCGCCCTTCATCGTCCCGAGCACGGTCAGGATCTGATCGGCGGTCTCAAGGTGGCGCCGCTCGAGCGCGGCGCGGCGGGCGCTGCGCGGACGGGTCAGATTGGCGGCGTGCGTGCCGGCATGACGGACCGCTTCGGTCGCCGCCAGTCGCCCGACCTTGGCGGCACGCGCCGCCTGGGAGGTCGGGATCCGTTCCGAGGGCATTCGCGTGCCGCCTATGCGGCCGCGATCCCCTCGCAGACGAGGCCGACCATCGCGTCGATGTAGCGCTTGCGCTCATCCTCGCCGGCCTCGCCACGCACCGCGGCGAACAGTCCGGGCAGCGTCAGCGAGGTGATCGCGCGGCCGACGCTGGCCGTGTCCAGGTCCTGGCGCAGGAATCCCCGGTTGACGCCGTTCTGGAGGAAGGTGGCGGCGAGCGCACCGAAGGTATCGATCAGGCCCAACACTCGCTGGGTCATCTCCTCATCGATCGAGGTCGCCTCGAGCATCACGACCTGGCCGAGGCCGGGCTCCGCGTCGAGCAGCGCGAACAGCCGCTCGCCGATGTGCCGCAGCTGCTCGCGGAACTCGTCGAGCGTCTTCGCCGGCTCGGGCGTCTCCAGCTCGAGCTCGGAGACGATCCGCTCGACTCCGTAGTCGACGACCTGGTCGAGGATGTCCCGCTTGTTCTTGAAGTAGCGGTAGAAGGTGCCGTGGCCCATCCCCAGGCGCTCGGCGATGTCGGCGATTCCGGTGGCGCTGTAACCCTTGCGCGAGAACACCTCGTAGGCGGCCTCGATGATCTCCGCGCGCCGCCGCTCGACGAGCTCGTCGGGGGGCGGCCGACGGCCGCGGCGGGCCTCAGATGTTGTCGCCGTCGCCGGCATTGATGCACGCTCCATCGTTCGCGGAACGATACGTCATCCCGCCACGGCCTCCGCAATCTGCGTCTCGCCGCCGCCGTGCCATTCGGCAGCCGCGCGGCCGAGCTCGGTCACCGGCTGCGCGCCGTACAGCCACTCCCGGGCGATGCGGTGGAAGTTCACGATCGGGCGAAGCTGGCCGAGGATCGAGAGCACCTGTATCTCGACGCGGCGCTGGACCATGTGCGCCGCCGGCAGGTCGTGACCCTTGAAGATCCGGTAGACGGGGCCGCGGAGGTCCGTCGCGAACGCTGCGATCGTGTTCGTCACCCGGGGATCGAGATCGATTTCGTCGTCCTCGAGGAACCACCCCTGAGTCGCGAGCAGCCCATCGAGCAGCATCTCCGGGGAGACACGGGCCGGATCCAGGATCACGTGCTGCTCTGCGAAGCATCGGCGGATTTCGTGATCGTCCTGCTCGGCGATCGCCCGGAAGGCCCTGAGCTCCAGCTCCGAGGTCGCCCGGTCGATGCGCTTGAGCAGTCCGAAGTCGATGAAACCGATCGAGCCGTCGTCCAGGAGCAGCGAGTTTCCGGGATGGGGGTCGCCGCTGAATGCCAGCAGCTCGTGCGGCCCGCCGAGGTAGAAGCGGAAGATGATCTCGGCGACCCGGTTGCGCGCCTCCTGATAGAGGTCATTTGCGCTCTGGAGCGGCTGACCCTCGAGCCAGTCGGTCACCAGCACGGTGTCAGAGCAGAGGTCGGTGTGGACCTCCGGGACGCGGATGAAGGGATGACCCCGGTAATGGCGGGCGAACAGGCGATGGTTCTGTGCCTCCACCTCGTAGTCGAGCTCCTCGAGCACTCGCTCCTCGACCTCGGCGATGATCGCGGGCAGGTCGATCCCCGGGATGACGCGCTGCGCTGGGCGGGCGAACAGGCGCAGGTTCTTTATGTCGGAGCGCACGGCGGCCGCGATGCCCGGGTATTGGACCTTGACCGCGACCTCCCGGCCGTCGGCCCGGAGCTTCGCGCGGTAGACCTGGCCGATCGAGGCAGCGCCGACCGGCTGCGGATCGAAGTCTTCGAAGATCCGGCCGAGCCGCTCGCCGAGCCCCTGCTCGATCTGCCGCTGCATCTTCTTCCAAGGCACGTTCGGCGCGCTGTCCTGGAGCGCCGCAAGCTTGTCCTGGAACTCGTCGCGGTGGGACTGGGGGATCAGGCCGAAGTCGACGATCGAGAGCGACTGCCCGACCTTCATCGCGGCGCCGCGCATCGTGCCGAGCAGGTTGACGAGCTGCTCGGCGAACTCGAGCTGGCGTCGCTCGAGCGCCCTGGTGGTCTGATCGTCGCTGCGCGCGAAGTTCGCCGCCCGCATTGCCAGGTGACGGGCGCCCTGACCGCCGGCGAGGCGACCGATCTGCGCCATGCGGCGGGTGCGGGAGGTGGGGAGTGGCCTAGGCATCGCTCGGTCCGAGGGCTCGCCCCGGCGCTCGGAATGATATGTCATTCTTCAGCTTGGGTCAAGCGACAGGGGTTTGTGGAAGAAGTCCTCAATAGTTGAGGACTTCTTCCATGAAGCCTTCCTACAGTGCTGTAACATTGCTCCGATGAGCGTCCTGACCAAGCCAGTTCCGCCGATCGACACCTCCCGCCGGGAGCTACTGGGGAGCGCGCCCGAGTCGCCGGCGGGACCTGTCGAGGACCTGACCGGGCTGCGGCCGCCGCCGCAGATCCGCTGGCCGCGGGTGGTGCAGGTCGTCTGGTTCGGCCAGCGCCAGTCGAGCTTCATGTTCCACTACCAGCGGAAGTTCGGAGAGGTGTGGGGTGCGCGGGGCTACGTGCCCGGGCGATCGGCCGCCACCTGCCATCCGGACCACGTCCGCTCCCTGTTCACGGCGCCGCCCGAGCAGGTGCCGACGCTCGCGGCCGAGTCGCCGCTCCGTCCGGTGCTCGGACCCAGCTCGGTGCTGACCTCCAACGGCCCCAGGCACCTGCGCCAGCGCAAGCTGCTGTTGCCTCCGTTCCACGGCGAGGCGATCGTTCGCTACCAGCAGATGATCGCCGATGCCGCCGAGCGGGAGATCGGGCGCTGGCCGATCGGGAAGCCGTTTGCGCTCGCCCCGCGGATGCAGGCGATCACGCTGGACGTGATCATGGGCGGGATCTTCGGGATCGAGGAGCAGCCCCGCCCCGGGACGCTCGAGCACGCACTGCGATTCGCGATCCGCGAGCTGCTGCGGGGCTCGACGATGCCGGGGGCGAAGCTCGCGGAGTGGATGCAGATCGGCCACGAGGAGCCGTTCGGATTGACCAGGCTGGGGCTGATGGTCCCGGATCGCTGCGTCTACTCGATCATCCGCAAGCGCCGGCAGGAGGCTGACCTCGAGCAGCGCACGGACATCATGTCGCTGATCATGCGGGCACGCACCGAAGAGGGAGAGACGCTCACGGACAAGGAGCTCCGGGACGAGCTGATGACGCTCGTCCTCGCCGGCCACGAGACGACCGCCAACCAGCTGGCCTGGGCGTGGGAGCGTCTGGTGCGGACCCCTCGCGCCTACGAGCTGTTGCGTGATGCCGTCCGGTCCGACGAGCACTCCGACGCGGTGATCGAAGCCACGATCACGGAGGCGATGCGAGTGCGGCCGGTGATCCCGGTGACCGGGCGCCGCGTGGCGGCGCCGTGGCGCCTCGGCCAATACGGGGTGCCCGCCGACACCGCGATCGCGATCAGCATTCTGCTGCTGCACCACCGCGAGGACCTGTATCCGGATCCGTTCGCGTTCAGGCCGGAGCGGTGGCTGGACGGCGAGGGTGGAGTGCACAAGCCCGGCACCTATGAGTGGCTGCCGTTCGGTGGCGGCACGCGCAGGTGCCTCGGCGCCGCGCTGGCGATGGCCGAACAGCGCGTCGTGCTCGAGATGATGACCCGGCGCCTCGATCTCGAGGCAGCGACGGAGAAGCCCGAGCGGCCCAAGCACCGAAACGTGACGATGATCCCCGCCCGGGGCGGGCGCGTGATCGTGCGCTCGCGGGCCTAGTCGCGCCCGGCGCATCGAAGCTCCTATTTCGGGAAGTAGGGCTCGAGCCGCGGGAAGTCGCCCGGCACGTAGGGCTGTGGATCACGCGCATCTCCGGGCTTGGGGTAGGGGTTGACGCACAACCCCTCCGAGGTGCGGCATCCGCTCGAGCTCCCGAGCAGGCCGCCGGTCGTGACGTCGAGGAACCCCTGGAACCACGGCCCCTGGCTGTCGCCGTGGTTGACGGTGTCCGATGTGTTGGCGATCATCGCCTCGAGGCCCGGGAGCTGGGAGGAGAACCACCGCAGCAGCGGCACGATGTTCTCCACCGTAGGCAGCACGCCGCGGGCCAGCGGGAGCAGGTAGCGCTCGCTGGCCAGCGTCGAGACGAACGCGGCCGACGCGTTGCGGGCGGAGGCTCCGAGCGCGTAGGAGAGGGCGCGCGCGTCGCGGACTGCGGGGGCGATCGCGACGAGCGCCGGCGTGAGCAGGCGGGCGGTCGAGGCGGCGTGGGTCAGCGTCGCCGTGGCGCGCGGGAGGAACGGCCGGACCTGAGGAAGCACGCGCTGCGCGGTCGAGAGCAGGGCGTTCAGCTGGTCGATCCCGCCCCCGAACGCGTTCGCCTGGTTGGCGAAGGTCTGCGCCACTGTCCGCCCTGAGCCGATCAGCTTGACAAGGGATGTCTGCTCCGACGCGATCGCGTTCAGCACGGTGGCGCTGGAGGTGACGAGGGTCGAGATGTCGCCCTCCTGGCCGTGGAGCGTTGTCGCAAGCTGATGAATCCCCACCAGCACCTGGTCCAGGCCGTTGATCGTGCCGTTGACCTCCTCGCCGGCGTTCGGCGCCCTCAGCCCTCGGGCCAGCGACTGCGTGCCCTGGTCGAGCAGTCGTCTGGTCGCGGGGTCAAACACCTGCAGCGCATCGTCAGGCTCCACCGTCGGCACCGAGCCGATCGTGGAGCCGCTGCGTAGCTTCCGCCCGGACATCCTGCCCGGGTAGATGTTCACGAACGGCTCCTGGAGGAACGTGCGGTGGTCGACCTGGGCGATCGTCCCGACCGGCAACGGTCCGTAACCCGAGGAGATCGTGAACGTGACCTGCGCCCGGCCGTGGACGATGTTGACGCTGTCGACGTAGCCGATCTGGAAGCCCCGATACATGACCAGCGACTTCTCGACCAGATTCTGCGAGTCGGGGAACGAGGCCTTGAGCTCGTACTGCGATCCGGTCGGAAGCAGCGTGGGCCCGCCGAAGGTGCTGTTCAGGTAGAGGAACAGCCCGAGCGCCGCGGCCGCGGCGATCAGGAACACCGTCAGGCGGATGCGCGGGACCTGGGTCCTCATCGCGCGCCTCCAAGCGTGCGGTGCAGGACTCCCAGCAGACCGTCGCGCCGGGGAACCAGCGAGCCCGGGAGGCCGGGCGTGGCGACGGCGAGCACGCAGGCCAGCGGGTCGGTCGTCCCTGATCTGCAAAGGCGCCTGAGCGCCTCGGACAGCATCACCTCGAGCCGTGAGTGCGCCTGGCCCCGGGCCACGTGCGCCGTGGATGCCGACAATCCCAGGTCCTCGGGCGTCGGAGTCTGGATCCCGAGGACCTTAATCCGGCCCAGGACCCCGTACTGATCCTGCGTGGAGAGCACGCCGCTGATCGCGTCCGAGAACTGGCTGATCGGCTTCTCGTGCGCGATCAGCGCCTGCATGATGCTCGTCAGGTCCTCGTAGCCGACGATCGCCGGCCCGACGCCGACCCCGATCTTGTTCGCGAGCTGAAGCAGCGCCTGGCTCGGGCCGCTCGTCTTCGTGACCAGCGAGCGGGTCGCGGACAGGAAGCCGTCCAGGGCCGGAACCGCGGCGCGAGTCGAGCGCAGGCCGGAGGCGAACGCGGCGGCAGCGGGCGCGAACTCCTTGAGCGCCTGTTCGACCTCTGGCCCCACGGTCACGATGCCGTTGCTGGTCGCGTTGCCTTGGGTGAGCACGGCCGGGAACTGACGCGTGGCCGTCGCGATCTCGCTGGTGCGCGCGCCGGTCACCGACAGCAGACGGGTGAGGGAGCTCAGCGCCTGCGCCAGCTCCTGGTGGCGGCGGCCGAGCGTCGAGAAGATGGTGTCGGAGTTGCCGACGAGCTGTGAGATCAGACGCCGACGCTGCTCGAGCATGGCGCCGATTTGCCGCGCCTCGGTCGAGAGCGGTGCGAGCTGCTTGAGCGCCTGGCCCAGCTCGCCGCCGGTGCCGTGCAGTGCAATGCCCCCCTGCTCGGTGAGGATCTGAAGGTAGGAACGAGTGTCCGCATCGAGCACGTCGAACACCTGGTCGGTGGCGACCGGGATCGACGTGCGGCTCGAGTCGATCGTGGAGCCCGCGGGTAGGGTGCCTGTCGATCGCGTCCCGGGGACGATGTCCACCTGGAGGAAGTTCGCCCCGTTGAACGGGCGCACCCTGACGCTGGCGTCGCGGAACACCTTGCCGCGCGCGTCGGAGCCCATCGACATCGTCACCAGCGCGCGTCCGCCGACGTACTGGACCCCGGTCACCTGACCCTCGGGCACGCCCGCCACCGACACCTGGGGACCATTTGAGGGGTTGAGACCGTCGCCGTCTGAGAAGTAGGCCTTGAGCACGTACGGGTGGCTCACGAACGGGAGCTGCACCCCCATCGAGCTGAGCGTGAAGATCACGAACAGCACTACGAAGATGAACATCGCGCCGATCGCCAGGCGGCCGAGCGGCACGGCGCGAGCCCGGCGCGAGGGCATCACGAGCTCCCGGATAAAACGGCCGAGGCTCCTCATGGCGTGCACAACCCGAATTCCTCGGCGAACTGGACCGCCTCGGGGTTGATCGCGGCGATGAGCGAGCACGGGATCGGGGAATTGAGCCCTCCCAGCGGCAGCGTCACCGGGGCCTGGAGGGTCCCCCGGAGCGCATGCCCGGTGGCGAGGCCGGTCTGCTGCGGGGTGGTGAAGGAAGACAGGAGGCCGGTGAATCCCGCGGTGGCTGACATCAGCTGCAGGTACACCGGCAGTCCGAACTCGGAGCGCGAGTTGAGATAGGGAGCGAGCTCGTAGCGCAGCAGGCTGGCGGGGGTGATGAGCGTTGTGAACAGGCGCCCGAGCGCCGGCGCCGATCGAGCCAACCCGCCGAGCGTGCCCGCGAAGTTCGAGATCACCGGGGGCACGGCCGGGAAGATGGCAGCGGCTCGCTTGAGCACGCCGGTCAGCGGTCGTGTGGTCGCCGGGATTTGCCGCAGTGTTCCGGTCAGCGTGACCGACGCCTTCTCCGCCTGGTGCAGAACGCCGACGATCTGCTGACCGGCGGCAGTTGCGCTGCTGAGCGCGCTCGGCAGCTGCCCGAGCGAGGCGTCGAACGGGCGCGCCTCGTCGACCGCGACCGCGTCGAGCGTGCGGCTCGCGTTGTGGATCGCGCTCTGAAGCTCCCCGTTGGTCCCGGCCAGGGCATCGACCGTGTAGGCGAGCGGGCGGATCATCTGGCGCAGCTCTGTCTGACGGGGCCCCCGCAGCGCGGGAGCGACCACCGAGGTCTGCTGGAGCAGGGCGGGCGCGTTGTGGATCGCGGTCGACAAGCCCGTGCGACCCGGGGCCGCGAGCGCTTCGGCGAGCTGCGAGACGATCACCTGGAAGGCCTGGCGAACCGGCGCGGTGAAGGTCGAGAGGACATCGCCCGCGGACACGAACACGCTCGTGTGGGAGATCGGAATCGGGGCGCTGCCGAGCCGTCCCGCACCGGGCGACCCGGGGAACAGATCCACGAACGTCGTACCTTCGAACGGGGTATGGGGGCGCAGCGCGGCGGTCGCGTTGCGGTAGACCGGGATGTGCTGGTCCAGCAGCAGGTCGACCTCGGCGTGATTGCCGATCCTGCGAACCCGTCCGATCGAGCCGACGTCCACGCCCGCTACGCGCACGTCCCGCTGCACCAGCGCGATGCTCTGCACGTGGTCGAACATCACGTGGACGACCTCCTGCTTGCGGAACGGATTGGGCTTCGCGATGCCGAGCCAGACCCCGACCACGGCCCCCACCAGGATCCCCAGCCCGATCAGTCGCCGGCGCCTCAGCATCCGCCCGTGTCCTTTGCCGCCTGGCCGGGAGCCGGATATGGGTCGCGGGCGGTCGCGCAACCGAGCATGCCGGTGATCCGCAGCGCGGTGGTGCCGCCGTAGGTGTAGTGGGTGACCGCCGCGAGCTGCCGCGCCAGGATCGCGAGCTCCGCCGAGTAGCGGTGGACGCCCTGATCGAGCTCGTCGCCGTACTCGATGATCAACGGGAGCGCATCGGCGGGCCTCCGGATCGCATCGAAGATGGGAATCAGGGCCCTCAGGACCGCCGGCGCGTTGCGGTTGAAGCGCCGGGTTGCGTTCACCAGCGTCCGCGCCGAGGCGAACAGCGCGATGAAAGCGGGATCCTCCCGGTTGATCTGCTGGGCCAGCGGCTCGAACGCCTGGGCGGCGGATGTGCCCGCCGCGATCGTCCGATCGGCCGCCGGCAGCGTCTGAAGCAGCTGGTGCTCGACGCCGGAGAAGCGCTGGACGGCGGTGGCGGTCCGGTTGTTCTGGGCGAGCGTCTGCCAGAAGGTGGCTGCCGCCCTGGTTCCCGCCGCATTGTCGTCGGGCCGCTCGCCGAGCACGCCGTGGGCGACCGTCGCCGATGCGGCGACGGCCTGGGCCAGGATGCCCTTGACCGGGACCACCGCGCGCAGCTCCGGCGTGCCGTACTGGTAGTCGATCCGCTGGTCGGCGATCGCGGCGTTGGTCTGGGCGCCGCGGCCGATCCAGCCTTCGCCGGTGACGGTGATGTTGCGCGCGAGCGCCGCCCTGGTGGCGGCGTCGAACGTCTCCAGCGCCTGCGGCAGCGACGAGGACAGCGTCACGCGGCTCTCCGGGATCAGCGACCCCGGCGGCAGTGGATGGCGGTAGTCACCGGGGTTGACGACCAGGTACACGAGCGTCGTGCCGAGCAGGACGCCGACGTGGATGCTGGCGCCGCGGCCCAGCGGGGCATACGAGGAGTCGAGGTAGGCGTTGACCCTGAGCGTGTTCGGTCCGGGTTCGACGCTGGTGACGCTGCCCGCGATCTTCCCCGCCACGCGAACCTGGGCCCCGCTGGCCAACGGCGGCGTGGTCCCGGGAAGCTCGACGCTGAAGGGATAGTGGCTCTGGAACGGCAGGCCGTTGTTCGAGATCCACGCGAACACGATGATCACGGCCCCGACGGCGGCGACCGCAAACCCGAGCAGCAGCGTGCGCTGGTCGAGCGCTGCGAGGTGGCGCAGCAGCGCCCCGCGGACCCTCAGGCGGGCGCTGTGTGGCGGTGCTGATCGCTGGCGGCGGCCAGTCCTCATGGCTTGATCAGGTATTGAAGGAGCGGTTTGAGCGCGCTCGCGCCGCCGTCCGGGTGCGCGTGCGCGTCGCTGCGGCGCGTCGCGGCGGGGGTATCGCTCCCATAGCCCTGGAGGATGTGCTCGAGGCAGCCCGGGCCCTGCTTGGCGCCGAGCATCTCGCACGTGATCACGAGGTAGCCGGTGAGGTAGCCGCGCGCGGGGTCGACGTTGGGGGCGGTGGCGTCGTTGCCCGGCAGCACGACGCCGCCGAGTCCGCCGCCGGAAGGGCTTCCGAACAGCCCGTCGGCGAGGTCGGCCAACATGGGCTTGAGCGCCGAGAACAGGCCGCTGGTGGGGTTCAGCAGCTGCGAGAAGCTCGTTTTGTTGATCGCCTTGACCGCGGGCCCTGCGTGCCTGAGCGCATCGCCGGCGAGCCGGATCGTGGGCGTCGATACCTTGGCCGCGGTCGACAGCGCCTGGGAGTAGGGGCCGATCAGGTTGGCCGCGCGCTGGAAGCCGGGCGCTCCCGCGATGATCGACTGCGCGAGTGGATGCAGGGCGCTCGTCAGCGACCCGACCTGCTGCAGTGTCGTGCGCGTGGCCGAGAGCGTCGCCGGCAGCTGCGCGAGGCCCGAATCAAGCTGAGCGGACTGCTGCGCGACGCCGGAGACGGTCTGGTCGAGGCCGGTGACGAGCCGGTCGAGATCCCCCGTGCGCGACGCGAGCTGGCCGGTGAAGCTCCGTGCGTCCCCGATCACGCTGCGCAGCGCCTGGATCTGGCTCTGGAGCTCGGTGAACACGTTTCCCAGCGCCTCGAAGCCGGGCCGGAGCTTGAGGATCGCGTCGTTGACGTCCACGCCGCGGTTCTCGAGCGCCGTCCCGAGCTCGACGATGAACGTCTGCAGTGCGACCCGGACCGGCTTCTGGAAGGTGTCCAGGAAGTCGTCGAGGCGCGGCTCCTGGATCGAGCGTGTCATCGGGATCGGGCCGGCGAGCGGCTTTGCTGCCGACCCCAGATCGAGCTCGAGGTCGGTATCGCCCAGCAGGTCCACCTGGCGGATCGCGACGCTCGCGTCAGCCCGCGGCTTTGGCACCCCCGGCCGGAGCTGGAAGGTGACCTCGGCGGTCCCCCTATCGGTGAGGGCGACCTTGCGCACCGACCCCGCGACCGCGCCCGATACGCGGACGTCCATTCCGGCCACCAGCGGCCAGGCGTCGGCGAACTCGGCCTTGTACTCCTTGCCCGTGTCGGCCAGTCCGTAGTGGATCACGGCGTAGGCCCCGACCGACACCACCAGGATCCCCGCCAGCACGAGCGCGGACAGGCGGGCGATCACCTCGTGCGTCGAGCCGCCGAGCAGCCTGCCCAGTGCACGGCCGAAAACGCTCACGGGAACTCCCCTGGCCAAGGCGCTTGCTCGGCGGCGGTCAAATATGCGCTGTCCGGTTTCCCTCCGCCGACGAAGCTGTCTGCGTAATTGACCCACGGATCGCAGGCGAGCTGGCCGGGCACGCGATCAAAAGGCCTGAGCAGCCACCCGGAGCTGCAACTGGGGGACTTGACGGGCCGCTGCGGGGCCGGGCGCGGGTACGCGAGCACGAGGCCGCCGTGGCCGTTGATGTTGTAGTTGGCCGTGACGTCGCCCAGCAGCGGGATCCAGCCCAGCACGTCGGGCGCCCGCGCGCGGAGCTGGTCGAACAGCGGGTTGACGCCGTTCAGGCCGACGCCGAGGTTGTGGAGCGTGCTGGGCAGCGGTGCTCCGAGCAGCCGCCTGATGGCCGGTGAATCGGCGCGGAATGCGTTGACGAGCCGGAGGGCGGCCGCGAACACGGGGGCGGCCACGGGAGCGGCGACGCGCAGCGTGCGGGCGAAGGGATCGATCGCGTCGAGCGCGGGGTTCGCGGCGTCGAGGAGACGTGAGAACACCGGGATCGAGTCGGACAGGGTCTGGAGCGCCGAGCGGGTCGCGCTGAAGGCACCGGGCAGCCGCACGAGGCTCTGCGTGACCTGCGTCTGCCGCGCCGCGGTGACGGTCAGCAGTTGCGAGAGCTTGGCGATCGTGTCTTTGAGGTCCGCCGGCTCGGTGGCGACCGCGTGCGCGCCCTGCGATGCGCGCGCCACCAGCGTACGCAGCGCGCTGCCGTCGGAGGAGACGTCGGTGAACAGGTTTGCCGCCTGGTCGAACGCGGTCGTGCTGTAGCGCAGTGCCTGCTCGATGTCCGGCCCGCGACCGCGCAGCGTGTAGACCGCGTCGCGCAGGAGGTTTCGCAGCTCGGTGCGGGTCTTGGGGTTGAGCGCCGAGAGGAACTGGTCGATCTCGACCGGCTGGCTCGTGTCCTGCAGCGGGATCGTCGCGCCGTCGGGCAGCTTTGGGCCCGTGCCGCCGGTCAGCGCGATGTAGCGGTTCAGCTGCCCCGCCAGCGACCCGAGCTCGATCACCGCGTGGGCGCCCTGGCGCACGCGGTAGGAGTCGGAGACCTGCATCGTCACCTCGGGGTAGCCGCCGACCCTCACGGAGATCGAGGTGATCTCCCCGACCTTGAAGCCGGCGACCTCGACGCTCCCGGTCGTCACCAGGCCGTTGACGTTCGCGAAAACGGCGTGAAGCGTGTAGGTGGGACCGCCGCCGGTCGCGAAGATCACGATCCCGAGCGCGAGCACACCGGCGAGGAGCGCGCCGACGGCACTGCGGCGGGCTGTGAGCCGGCCCGTCATGCGATCGGGAACGGGACGCGGAAGCCCCACAGCACCAGGCTGAGGATCCCGTTCATCAGCGCGATCAGGACGAGGTTCACGCGCATCGAGCGCGCAGCCGCCTCGCCCACTTCCACGGGCCCGCCGCGTACCCGGTAGCCGTAATACAGCGCGGTCGCGAGCACGACGAGGAAGATCAGGACGCCCTTGACCGTCGAGTAGACGAGATCGATGGGGTGAAAGCCGATGAAGAACGCGACGCGGTAGGTGCCCACCGACACCGCGTGGAAGCGCACCAGGGAGGTGAGCCATGCGCCGAACTGGGCGGACGCAACGGACGCCAGGTACACGGGCGGGATCACGATGCTCGCCGCCACCAGCCGGGTGGAGACGAGGTAGGAGATCGACGAGATCCCCATCACGTCGATCGCGTCGACCTCTTCGTTGACGCGCATCGCGCCGAGCTCGGCGACCATCCCGCAGCCGACCTTGGCGGCGAGGATCATCCCGAACAGCAGCGGGACGATGTCCTGGACCGTGCACACGGCGGCGAAGAACGGCGCGGCGATGCCGGCGCCGATCTGCTGGCCGATGAACGACGCCTCGACGCCGCACGAACCGCCGATCAGGAACGTGACGAACACGATCACGAGCGTCGAGCCGGCTGCGATGATCCCCGCCTGGCGCAGCACCTC
Organism: uncultured Actinomycetes bacterium; assembly: GCA_963822725.1. Classification (GTDB taxonomy): domain Bacteria; phylum Actinomycetota; class Thermoleophilia; order Solirubrobacterales; family Solirubrobacteraceae; genus Palsa-465. The sequence goes on along the minus strand of CAWGIR010000004.1, from coordinate 982,344 downwards.
GCCGGCCAGCGGCCCGAGCCGCTTGGTCTCCCTGATCGCCGCCCACATGAACTGCCCCCACTCGCCGAGGGTGACGAGCGGGTCGCGCGAGCCCGAGGGCTCCAGTGCCCGCTCGCGCCGGGCGTGAACGCGCCTCGTGTGCTCCTCCGCCTCGCTAGGGCGCTCGTGCAGCGCGGTCATCGCAGCACCAGCGAGTTCGGGTACAGGGCGAGGAACAGGGTCGTGAACAGCAGTCCGACCGCGCCCACCCCGACCAGGCAGGCGACGACGGCCTCATTCACCGCCCGGCCCACACCCTCGGCGCCGCCGGAAACGCTCAGCCCCTTCTGGCAGGCGATGATCCCGATCATCACACCGAACACCAAGCGTCTTGATCTCGCTCGCCCACAGATCGACATAGCTGGTGTTGGCGAGCGCCTGGTGGATGAAGCTCCCCGACGTCCCGCCGAGCAGGCCGACCGCGCCCGCGTAGGCCCCGAACACGCCCGCCACCAGCCCCAGCATGTTCAACACCAGCATCACGATCGTGAGCGCGACGATTCTCGGCAGCACCAGGTTGCGGATCGGGTCGATCCCCATCACCTGCAGCGCCTCGATCTCCTCACGGATCACGCGCGCGCCGAGCTCGGCCGTGATCGTGGTTCCGATCGTGCCCGCCATCACCGCGCCGGAGATGATCGGGCCGCCCTCGCGCAGGAGCGCGACCGGAACGAACGCGCCCACCCGGTCGACGGCGCCGAACGCCTCCAGCGCGGCGCCGCCCGAGACCCCCGCGGCGGCGAATCCGACCAGGAAATTGATCATCAACACCGGCGCGATCGCGAGCCAGAACACATTCGCGCACTGAAGGACTGCCTCCCGGCGCCACGACAGGCCGGGGGTGAAGAGCTCGACCGAGCAGCGCAGGGCCAGCGCGGCCATCTTTCCGGCCCGGTCGATCCAGAGCAGGGGAGGAACGCGTTTGAGATCGACTGTGACCCCGCCGATCGTGGGGCGGTCGATCCGCGGTGCTGCATCACCGCTCGGCATCCGCCGTCGGTCCTCCAAACCTGGATTCCTCCCTCGAACTACCGCTGCTGGCTGCTAGCCGCTTCTCCTCCGCCGATCAGAATAATGAATGATGCGTCACTCCGCAAACTGTCACCCGTCCCCGCGCCGGGTTCATCCGCCTGCGCTCCGAGCTCCGAGCAGCGCCAGCGTGGCGGCGATCGCGGGCTCCGTCAGCCGGCGCAGCTCGCGAGCATCGCGGGTGCGCAGAAACTCGCGCACCAGCTCGTCCATCCCGCCGGTGTGCAGCTCGAACACCTCCGCCGGAAGCTCGGGGATCGACGGCTCCTGCCCGCGTGCGAGCTCGTGTATCCGCCTCGTGCGCGCGGTGAAGAGCGCGAGTGTCTGGGCTCGGCGCTCCAGCGCGGCGGCACCCGCGGACAGCCACTCGACGTGGATCGCGCGGGCGAACGGCGGCTCGCTCGCGAGCACGTCCAGGTAGGTCGTGAGGTCCGAGCGGACGTGCCCCCGCCAGTCGTGGGGGTCGGCCAGCTGCTCCCAGGACTCGCGCATCTGACCGAGGAGAAACTCGACCCCGAACTCAGTGGCCTCCAGGAAACAGGACTCCTTGTCTGGGAACTGGCGGTAGAAGGTTGTGCGCGAGACGCTCGCCCGCTCGACCACATCCGCGACCGTGGCTGGCGCGTATCCCTTCTCCGAGACCACCTGAACGATCGCCAACAGGAGCCGCCCGCGCTGTGATGCCTCGACCGCCTTGCGCGATAAACGGTGGCGGCCGCTTGGGAGCCGGTCAAGTGACGGAAGCGGAAACGACCCGGCAGACATCGGGGTACCGGAGCGTACAGAGGACTCGGCCGTCCTGCTCGGCTTCTCGGCTCCCCCCGAACGGGGGGAACTCCGCTCCGACGCTGTATCGGAGTGCATCCGCGCGCGTAGATAGGCCGCATGCCCGTCACAGCGATCCTGTTCCCCGGCCAGGGCAGCCAGACCGATGACATGCGCGAGACCCTGAACAGGTATCGCCCTGACCTGCTGCCCGCCGTTACCGAGGCCGTGGGCGAGGACCCGTTCGCGCGCGTCAACGACGGAACCCAGTTCGCGCAGCCCGCGATCTTCTGCGCGAGCCTCGCGGGCTGGGAGGCGCTGGGGGGGCCAACCGGGGAGTTCATGGCCGGCCATTCGCTCGGAGAGCTGGCCGCGCTCGTGGCAGCCGGCAGCCTCGATGAGCGCGACGCGCTCGAGCTCGTCGCGCTGCGCGGGCGGCTGATGCAGGAGGCCGGAGTGCGCGAGGGGGACGGCGGCATGGTCGCATTGCTCGGCAATGGCGCAGCGGAGCACGGGCACGAGCTCGCGGAGGCCCACGGGTTGAGCGTGGCCAACGACAACTCCCCGCAGCAGGTCGTGCTGTCGGGGCTGCGCAGCGCGCTTCCCGATGCCGCCGCGGCTGCTGGCGAGCTCGGGTTGCGTGCGATGCAGCTCGACGTCACCGGGGCCTTTCACTCGCCGATGATGGCCGCGGCGGCACCCGAGTTCGCGGCCGCGCTCCAGCGGGTCGAGATCGGGCCGCCCCTGGTCGCCGTGATCTCCGCTGTGACCGCCCAGCCGTTCGACGACGTGCGAGCGCGGTTGGTGGAAGCGCTGACGAGCCCCGTCCGCTGGCGCGAGACGTTGCTCGCGCTTCGCGAGCTGGGAGCCGAGCGGTTCGTGGAGGTGGGCCCGGGCCGTGTGCTGACCGGCCTCGCCAAGCGCACCCTGCAGGGAGTGGAGCTCGTCCATGCTTGAGCAGGTCACCCCCACCGCGGGACTCCGGCCCAACACTGCAAGCGCGCGGGCGGCCACGATCCTGTCGGTCGCCACCGAGCTTCCACCCACCCGGCTGACGAGCGCCGAGCTCGCCGATCGGCTGGGGATCACCGAGGAGTGGATCCTCGCGCGGACCGGGATCCGGGAGCGCCGCCAGGCCGCGGATCACGAGCGGCTCACCGATTACGCCGCGCGCGCCGGCGCGGGCGCACTCGATGCGGCCGGGGTGCATGCCGAGGATCTGGATCTGGTGATCGTCGGCACGATGACCTCCGACGAGCTGACGCCGAACACCGCGCCGCTGGTAGCCCACGCGCTCGGTGCCCGGCGCGCCGGAGCGTTCGACCTGGGCGCCGCGTGCATGGCCTTCCTGTCCGGCCTGTCGGTGGGCGCTGCGCAGATCGAGACCGGCCGGGCGGAGCGGGTGCTGCTGATCGGCGCCGACTTCATCACGCGCATAACCAATTACGAGGACCGGCGCTCGGCGCCTCTGTTCGCCGACGCCGCCGGTGCAGTGGTGCTCGGTGCCGGCGACGGCGGGCCGGGCGCGATCGGGCCGATCGTGCTCGGCGCGGACGGCTCGCACGGGCACGCGATCACGGCCGCGCACGAGGACCGTAAGCTGCAGATGGACGGGACCGAGGTGTACCGCCACGCCGTTGCGCGGATGAGCGAGGTGACGCTCGAGGCTGTGGCCCGCGCGGGGCTGACGCTCGATCGAGATCGACCTGTTCGTCTACCACCAGGCCAACGCGCGGATCACGCGCGCGCTCGGCGAGCGGCTCGAGCTGCCGAGCGAGCGGGTCGTCGACTGCATCGAGTCGCTCGGCAACGCCTCCGCCGCGACGCTCCCCGTGGCGCTCGACACGGCGCTGCGGGACGGCCGGCTCCGGCGCGGAGCGCGCGTTCTGCTCTGCGCGTTCGGCGCAGGCTTCACGTGGGGGGGAGGCGTGATCGAATGGGGGGTGGCGTGAACGGGTGCGCGCTCGTGACCGGAGCTTCGCGTGGGATCGGCGCCGCGATCGCCGTGGCCCTGGCCCGCGACGGCTGGCCCGTGGGCGTCAACTACCGCACCGAGCGCGAGCGGGCCGCCGAGGTGGTCGACTCGATCACCTCGGAGGGGGGTCGCGCGATGGCGGTCGCGGGCGACGTGTCCGATCCGCGCGCGCCCGACGCGCTGTTCGACGGAGTTGGAGGAGGCGTTCGGCGCTCCCGTGCTAGGTCTCATCAACAATGCCGGCATCGACCGCGACGACCTCGTGCCGACGCTCGGCGATGAGGAGTGGTCCTCGGTGATCGAGACCGATCTGACGGCCGCATTCCGGCTCACGCGCCGCGCGCTGAAGCCGATGCTGCGGGCCCGCAGCGGGAGAATCGTCAACATCTCCTCGGTCGTCGGGCTCGCGCCAACCCGGGCCAGGCCAACTACGCGGCCGCCAAGGCAGGGCTGCTGGCGCTGACCAAAACGGCCGCGATCGAAGTGGCGCGCCGCGGCATTACCGTCAACGCCGTGGCACCGGGGTTGATCGAGACCGACATGATCAGTGGAGTTTCGAACGACCTGCTGGCGATGCGTGCCGGCCCGCCGCACCGGTACGCCCGAGGAGGTCGCCGCGTGCGTTCGGTTTCTAGCCTCCGAAGAAGCAAGTTACGTCACTGGAGCCGTGCTGTCCGTCGACGGCGGTCTCGCGGCTTGAATAGGAAAGGAGCAGTACAGATGGCAACAGTCACCACCGAGCAGGTCGAGGCGCGGGTGATCGACGCGCTCGCGAGCTTCGGCCCGGACAAGGACCAGATCACGCGTACCTCGACGTTCGAGGAGCTCGACATCGACTCGCTCGACCTCGTCGAGCTGGCCCAGATCGTGGAGGATGAATACGGGGTCGTGCTGAAGGGCGAGGACATGAAGGAGCTCAAGACGGTCGGCGACGCGATCGATCTGATCACCTCGAGGGCTGCCTAGCCTCGTGGGTCGTAAGGTCGTCATCACCGGAGTCGGCTCCGTGACGCCGCTCGGGGTCGGCGCCCGGCGGCTCCATGAGCGCTGGGCCGACGGCGAGTGCGGAATCGTCGACGGCGCCGGCGCCTGCAGCGAATTCGAGCCGAAGGACTTCCTGTCGGTCAAGGAGATCCGGCGGCTCGATCGCTTCTCGCAGCTGGTGATCGTGGCGTCGAACGAGGCCCTCGGCCAGGCCGGATGGGTCGAAGGGCTGCCGTACGACTCGCTGCGGGTCGGGTGCGTGATCGCCACCGGGATCGGCGGCATCGAGACGGTCGAGACCCAGCACGACGTCATGCGCGACAAGGGCGCGAGGATGGTCTCTCCGCTGGGGATCCCCCAATACATGCCGAATGCCGGCGCGGCCGCCGTCGCAATGAAGCACGGGTTGCGAGGGCAGATGTACGGCGTCGTGTCCGCGTGCTCGTCGGGCGCGCACGCGATCGGCTCGGCGATGCGGATGATCCAGTACGGCGACGCCGATGCCGTCGTCGCGGGCGGCTCGGAGGCCACCCTGACCGCGTTCGGGTTCGCGTGCTTCAACTCGATGCAGGCCCTGTCTCCGACCGGGATCTCCCGCCCGTTCGACGCCCGCCGGGACGGCTTCGTGATGGGAGAGGGCGCCGCGGTGCTCGTGCTCGAGGATGCGGAGGCGGCTGAGAAGCGCGGCGCCACCGTGCTGGCGGAGGCGGCCGGGTACGGGTCGACGTCGGATGCGTATCACCTGACGGCGCCCGAGCCGAGCGGTGAGGCCGCTTCCAGGGCCATCGAGCTCGCCCTGGCCGATGCGGGACTGTCGCCCGATGACGTCGGCTACGTCAACGCCCATGGCACCTCGACGCAGCTCAACGACGCCGCCGAGACCGCGGCGCTGAAACGAGCGCTGGGGGAGGAGCAAGCGAAGCGGGTTCCGATCTCTTCGACTAAGTCGGCGATCGGGCACCTGCTGGGCGCGGCCGGGGCGGTGGAGGCGGTCGCCACCGTCGAGACGCTCCAGACGGGCGTGATTCCGCCGACGCTTGGTTACGAGGTGCCGGACCCGGAGCTCGACCTCGACTACGTTCCCGGCGAGGCACGGCCATTTCTCTCTGAGAACGGCGCCGGGCGGGTGGCGATCTCGAACTCGTTCGCCTTCGGAGGCCACAACGTGGCGCTGGTGTTGCGGAGCTCCCAATGACGGCGACGGCATCGATCGTCGATCGTGGGCTCGGTCCGCTCGAGCGGCTCGAGGCGCTGTGCGACGAGGGCAGCCTGCAGGTGCTGCGCTCGCAGGTCGTCTCCACCCGGCTCGGCGCGCGGTCGGTTCCCGGTGACGGAGTCGTCGGCGCCACCGGCACCGTCGATGGGCGGCCGATCGCGTGCTATGCGCAGGACGGCTCGTACCTCGGCGGTTCGCTGGGCGAGCGCCACGCGGGCACGATCGTCAGGGTCCTCCAGATCGCCGGACGCGCGCGGGTCCCGGTCGTGGGATTCGTCTCCTCCGGGGGAGCGCGAATGCAGGAGGGAACGGCGGCGCTCGCCGGGTATGGCAGGATCTTCCGTGAGACCGTCGCGCTGACGGGCGTCGTGCCGCAGATCTCAGTCGTCTCGGGCGCCTCGGCCGGCGGCGGTGCGTATTCCCCGGCGCTCACCGATCTGATCCTCATGACCGAGGACGCCGCGATGTTCCTCACCGGCCCCGGGGTCGTCCGTGACGCGCTGGGCGAGGAGATCTCCGCCGCGGAGCTCGGCGGACCTCGCGTCCACGACCGCAACGGCGTCTGTCACCTGGTCGAGCCCGATGAGATCTCCGCCGCCCGGCGGGTGCGGGAGCTGCTCGGTTACCTGCCTTCCTCCACCGAAGGCATTCCGCCGCGCTCGGCGCCGGTGGCCCCCGCGGTGGACGATCCCGGCGCGATGGTGCCTGCCGAGCCGCGGCGGGCATATGACGTCCGGGACGCCCTCGCGGGCGTGGTCGACCGTGACTCGATGGTCGAACTGTGCCCGCGGTGGGCGCGGAACGTCGTCACCGCGCTGGCGCGCCTCGACGGCCGCCCGGTCGGAATCGTGGCCAACCAGCCGCGCTATTTGGGCGGTGTGCTTGATGCCACCGGATCGGAGAAGGCGGCGAGGTTCGTGGGCCTCTGCGACGCCTACGGCTTGCCGTTGATCGCGGTGGTCGATACCCCGGGCTTCATGCCGGGCTCGCGTCAGGAGGCCGCCGGGGTGATCAGGCACGGCGCGTCGCTGGTGCGGGCGTTCGCGGCTGCCACGGTGCCGAAGCTGACGGTCGTGCTGAGGAAATCGTATGGCGGTGCGTACATCACGATGAACTCGCGTGATCTCGGCGCCGACCTCGTTCTGGCCTGGCCGGACGCCGAGCTCGGGATCATGAGCGCGCGTGCGGCGGTCAAGATCACGGCTCGACGCGAGCTCCGCGCGGCCGACGACCCGGAGGCCGAACTCGAGCGACTCGCGGCTGCGTATGCGAACGAGCACCTGGTGGCGTCGGCCGCCGCCGCGTCGGGGTTCGTCGATGAGATCATCGCGCCCGCTGAGACGCGGGAGCGACTGGTCTGGGCGCTGGCCACCTTGGCGGGGTCCCGGGCGTGATCCTGGCGGGCAAGCGCCTGCTGATCACCGGCGTCATCACCAAGGACTCGATCGCCTTCCACGTCGCCGAGCGGGCGCAGCGGGAGGGAGCCAGCGTGGTGCTGACGAGCTTTGGGCGAGTCCGGCGGATGACCGAGCGCGCGGCGGCCAGGTTGCCGGAGCCGGTCGATGTGCTCGAGCTGGACGTGAATCGCCCAGAGGATCTCGCTGCGGTGGCGTCCGAGCTGCGATCGCGATGGGGCGGCGTGGACGGCGCGCTGCACGCGATCGCGTTCGCGCCCGAGGATGCACTCGGAGGCCGCTTCATGACCGCTCCGGCCGAGAGCGCCTCGCAGGCGTTCGTCACAAGCGCGTTCTCGTTGAAGTCGCTGGCCGCAGCGGTCATGCCGCTGATGGGCTCTGGCGGTAGCATCGTCGGGCTCGACTTCGATGCCTCGCTCGCGTGGCCGATCTACGACTGGATGGGCGTGGCCAAAGCCGGGCTCGAATCGGTCTCCCGCTATCTGGCGCGCGATCTCGGTCCACAGGGGATCAGGGTGAACCTGGTTTCTGCGGGGCCGTTGGGAACGGTCGCCGCACGCGGAATCCCGGGCTTTGAGCAGCTGGCGTCGCTGTGGCAGGCCCAGGCCCCCCTGGGTTGGGATCCTTCCGACCCGGGACCGGTGGCGAGCGCGGTCTGCTTCCTGCTGTCCGATTACTCAAGCGCGGTCAGCGGGGAGATCCTTCACGTGGACGGCGGCTTCCACGCGATGGGAGCACCGGCGGATCCTGGTTCGCCCTCACCTGAATAGGTCCTCCTCTCGCGGGCGAAGCAGCGCGGCTGCGCCCGGCCCATCGTCATCGGACACGTGGCGTTCCGCGCCGCGGACGAGCACCACGGGCTGACGCGAGTCCTTGCGGCGGGCGAGATCGGCGGCACTCGCGAGCTGATCGGCGACCGCGATCCAGGTGGCGCGCAGCTCGCGCCCCACGCCGTCTCGGCGCCCGCGCCAGTCCTCGAGTGGCATCAGGCCCGCGCACCCGATCGCGACCTCCGCCTGGCCGTGGCGCCAGGCACGCCCGAACGAGTCCGTGATCAGGATGGCCGGACCCCGGCCGCTGAGCGTCCGTAACCGCTCGCGCACGGCGCGGGCCGAGCCGTCGGGGTCGCGTGGGAGAAGAATCAGCGTGTCCGGCTCGGCCGCGTTCGATGCATCGACGCCCGCGTTCGCGCACACAAAGCCGTGGTGGGTGACACAGATCAGGACGCCGTTCGAGGCACGCAGCACCTCGCGCGATTCATCCAGCGCCGCCTGGAGGAGGCGAGGATCCTTGTCGAGCTGCGATGCCAGCTCGTCCGCGCGTGGTCCGGGGGTGATCTCCGCGAGGCGGCGGATGCTGCCCTCCGACTTCGAAACGATCTTGTGGGCGATCACGAGCACGTCTCCGTCGGCGAGCTCCCGCGGTGGAAGGGCCGCGAGCACGAGCTCGGCAAGATCCTGCCCCGGCCGGACCTCGGGCAGCCCGTCGAGCGCGGCCGCGGTCAGCATCGTCTACCCACCGGTGCGCACGAGCCGACGCAGCATCCCTCGGGTGTGTGCCGCCCCGCCGTGGCGCTCGCCCAGCGTCGTTTGCAGATACTCGAGATCCTCAGGTGTGTCGACGTCGAGCGCGAGCGTGGGCACCGCCACGACCTCGTGGCGGATCCCAGCGGTCGAGGCATCGTGCTCGTGGCGCTCGCGGCTGTCAGGCCCGAACGACGGTGCCAGCGCGTCCGGGGGGGTGATCACCAGGGCGTTTGTGCCCGTGCCGTGCCGGTCGGGCACGATCAGCACAGACGGCGGCTCGGTCGGCCTGCTCAGCAGCTCATCCAGCTCGGCCGAGTCGAGCGCCGGGCAGTCGCCCGGAACGAGCAGCACCCGCTCGATTCCCTGCTCCATTGCCCGCCGGACCCCGCACGCCGCTGCGTGGTTGTGGCCGTGATCCTCCTCCTCGAGGAGCGACGACCCATAGGCGCCGGCGATCTGCTGGGCGCGATGGTCCTCGCTGACGACGAGCACGCCGTCCACCGAGCGGGTCCGGCGCAGCGCCACGAGCACGTCAGCGAACATGGCCTCGGCCAGCAGGCGACGCGTGGCGGGAGCGAGGCCCGCGCCCAGACGTTGCTTGGCGTCCTTGAAGCTCTTGACGGGAAGGATCGCTAGCGTCGACATCGTTCTCGTGCTAGCGGAGCCCCAGGGCGAACGTGAGCGCCTCCTCGGCAACGCGCCGGCGGCCCGCCGCGTCGGCCATCAGGACATCGGTCTTGAGCACTTGTGTGGCATCGCTGTTCTCGTCCGCCACCAGCCCATCGATCAGGCCCGAGTAGTGACCGGCGATTCCATCCGCGGTCAATTCGTATCCGGCCCATTCCATCAGCGGGCGGGCCGCGGGCTTCAACAGCTGTCCCTGGACAAGCGGACTGACCGCCACCACCGGTGCCCGGCTGTCCCTGAGCGCGCCGCGCACGCCGTCCAACTCAAGAATCGGTCCGATCGAGATCACCGGGTTCGAGGGCCCGACCACGACAGCACGCGCGGTGGCGATTGCTTCCAGGACCTCTGGAGTTGGGGCCGCTGCCCGTGCGCCCACGAACTCGACCTCGGTTACCGGTCCCTTCGCTCCGCCCTTGATCAGAAACTCCTGCAGCGTCCACCAGCGTCCCTGGGCAAGCACACGGGTCCGAACTGGCCTGTCCGACATCGGGAGCACCCTTGCCCGGAGGCCGAACGCATGGGCGATCGCCGCGTGTGCTTCGGTCAGGCGCGCGCCGGTCCGCAGCCGCCGGGCCCGCTCGATCCCGACCGCGAGGTCTCGATCGCCGAGGTTGAACCACACCTCGACGCCCAACTCCCTGAGGCCGTCCATCACCGCAAACGTGTCCTGATCGAGGCCCCAGCCGCGCTCATCGATCCGGTCCGCGAGCCAGAAAGTGACGAGGTCCGGATCCGGGGACACGTATGCGCCGTAGATCTCGAGGTCATCCGCCGTGTTCGCCACCACCACAAGCTGGTCCGGCCCGACCACGTCGAGCATTCCGCGCGCGAGCTTGGCGCCACCGGAGCCGCCGGCCAGGACGACGACCGGCCCGGTCACGCCTCGAGGCCGGTGATCCTGATCCCGGCACGGACCTTGTTGCGGACGTTGATCGAGATGATCATCGGCGTCAGCTGCTCGAGGATCCGTGCGAGCTCGAGCGGTCCGCAGTCGACCGGACGGAGTCCAGGGATCAAGTCGACGAGCCCCGCCAGCTTGTCCTTGTCCTCGCGTCGATCGCCGCACATCAGGACGTCCTCGTCGAGCACATGATCCAGGTCGCCGAGCAGGGCCGCGCTGACCGAATGGAAGGCCGAGACGACCCGCACCCCGTCTGGCGCCATCTCCTGCGCCTGCTGGGCCGCGGACCCCTGCCAGACGCCGAGCGTGCGAGTGGCCTTGCCGCTGACCGCGGCAGCCAGCGGAACCGTCGCGTCGACGAGCAACTGGCCCGCAATCAGGTGCTGCTTGAGATTGGTCAGCGTCTCGGACTGGCTGCGAAACGGGACGCTCAGGATCACCAGGGGCGTTTCCCTGACCGCCTCCTCGTTGACCCGGCCTGTGAATGAACCCTCGGGTATTTGCTCCTTCGCGCGGTTGGCAGCCTGTTCCGCTCGCGCTCCGTCACGAGAGCCGATCACGATCGGAACGCCCTCGCGGCCCAGCCGCAACGCGAGCCCGAAGCCGAGCGCGCCGGTGCCGCCGACGATGCAGACAGGTTCTGGCACGACGGCGGAGTTTATGTTTCTCCCGGTTGGCGATAGGGTCTGGGAGCGGTGAGCAGGGGAACGCTCCTGAGCGGGACTCGCCTGGCGGTCCTTGGTGCGACCGTTGCCTCGACGATGCTGCTCGTCACCTCCGCGGGCGCTGGCGTCTCACCCGCCGTGCGCGGTGCTTCGCTCTCCCAGCAGGGACCGGACCTCGTGTGGAGGGTCCAGCTCCTGCGGCCGTATTCGCCGCGCGCCCTGCGAACCGTCGGGGTGTGCCTGTTGGTCGAGCGCGCACTGAACGGTGCGGTGCGGGAGCATGTCTGCCTGGCGCCCCGGGGGCGCGGCCGGCTGCGGCTGGTGATCGCGCGCCGGACCGTTCAGGCCACTGTCATCCGGACCGGCAAGGAGCGCCTGCAGGCGTCGTTCCTGCCACAGAGCATCGGGCTTCACTACCGGCGGCTGCGCTGGCAGATCGAGAGCGGATGCTCTCAGAGCTCCTGCGCTCAGTTGGCGCCGAGCCGCCCGCAGCTGCTGGGGCTCCATATTCCGAGGCTCATCGGATGCAAGGCGCGTGGGCCGCTGTTCGTCCTGCACGGCCCGCGCCGCGGGAAGGAGATCGCGCTCACGTTCGACGACGGCCCCTGGTACGACACTCCGCAATTCCTGCACGTGCTCGAGCGCGAGCACGTGCCGGCCACCTTCTTCGAGATTGGGGAGGAGATCTCCCAGTACGGTCAGGGTGGCTCGATCGAGCGGCGGATGCTGCGCGACGGCGACATGATCGGCGACCACACCTGGAATCACCAGGATGTGGCCGGCGCCGGCGCGTTCGCGCGATCGGAGATCCTCGGGGCGGCCGCGGCGATTCGGCGGGCCACGCACGGTTTCACGCCCTGCCTGTTCCGCGCACCCGACGGCGCGGTCAGTCCGGCCCTGTTCTCGGAGGTTCGGTCGTTGGGGATGACGACGATCCAGTGGGACATCGACCCCCGCGACTGGGCACTGCCGGGAGTCGGAGCGATCGAGAGCAACGTGCTGAGCAACGCCACCGCCGGCGGGATCGTCGAGATGCACGACGGAGGCGGCGACCGATCCGAGACGATCGACTCCCTGCCCACGATCATCGGTGCCCTTCGCCGGCGCGGATACACGTTCGTGGCCGTCACCCAGCTGCTGGGATATCGGTTGATCTATAAGTAGGGGCATGCCCCCGCTCCCTGCTTCGGTTCGGATCCGCGAGGTCGGTCCCCGGGACGGGTTCCAGAATGAGCCCGAGGTGATCCCTACCCGGGAGAAGATCCGGCTGATCGAACTGCTCGGGGGGACGGGCCTTCGGCGGATCGAGGTGACGAGCTTCGTGCGCCCCGATGTGATTCCCCAGCTCTCGGATGCTTCCGAGGTGCTCGCGGCCGTGCGGCTGCCCGAGGAGGTGGCGGTCGGCGTGCTGATCCCGAACGAGCGCGGGCTCGAGCGGGCGCTCGAGCATCGCGAACGCTTTCAGGAGATCAACGGCTTCCTGTCGGCGTCGGAGACGCACAATCAGAAGAACGTGGGGCGCCCGATCGAGGATTCGCTCGCCGGCCTTGAGCGCACCTTTTCACGTGCGGCCGACGAAGGTCTTCGCTGCGAGGGTGTGATCTCGGTGTCATTCGGTTGCCCCTACGAGGGGCGGGTGCCCATTGAGCGCGTGTTCTCGGTCGCGCGGCGACTGGTCGATGCCGGGGCGGTCGAGATCGGGTTCGGCGACACCACCGGGATGGCCAATCCGGTGCAGGTGCGGGAGTTCTTCCGGGCGGCGTTCGAAACGCTGCCGGGCGTTGAGCTGACAGCCCACTTCCACAACACGCGCGGCCAGGGGCTCGCGAACGTCTTCGCCGCGCTCGAGGCGGGCGTCGAGAGCTTCGAGTCATCGTTCGGGGAACTGGGCGGATGCCCGGTGCCCCCCGGTGCGACCGGGAACATCGCCACCGAGGACCTCGTCTCGATGCTCCACGAGATGGGGATTGCGACCGGAATCGATCTGGCGGCGCTGGTGGATGCGTCGCGTGCGGTGCAGGCCGTGCTCGGGCGGCCGCTAGGTAGCCACGTGCTCACCGCAGGGCCGGTCGAGTGGGCCGGCTGATCAGCTCGCCGCGGCGGGCTGTCGGCGCCGCTTGGCGCGATCCGCGACGAAGGCGTCGATCGCGTCTGCCAGCACGAGCCCGAACTCGACCGTCCGGTCGACCGCTTGTGTGTCGACCGCGTCAGGGAGGTCGTCCGCCTGGTGTGATCTCGGTGGGAACCCCGGGTCGCTGAGGCAGCCGATCGCGAGCGCCGGCAGGCGTCTCAGGCGGGCGGGCAATGCCGGGGTCGTTCCACGGCCCCGGTGGGCCTTGGCTTCGAGGTGGGGCTCGCCCTTGGCGACTCGCGCGGCCAGCGCGCGCAGCTGCTTGAAGTAGCCGACCGGGACGAGCGCACCGTCGCTGTACCACCAGCGCGCGTCCCCGCCGCCGCAGGCGGCGATCCCGAGCACGACCGTGTTCGGAGCGCGGAGCGTCTTGCGCCGTGTGCGCAGATGGTGGCGCAGGCCGACCGCGCCGCCGTCGCCCGCCCCCTGGAGCAAGAGGTCCACCGAGAGGCGGGGCGGAGGGGCGGCGTCGAGCGCGCGCACCAGCGCGATCGCGGCGGCGACGCCCGTGGCGTTGTCATTTGCCGCCGGCCCGAAGCTCGATCCGGCGAGCTCGAGCAGCAGCGCCAGGGCCAGGACCAGGCCAACCGTGGGGACGAGCTGCGCAATGCCGACCGCGGTGCTCCTGTGGCCGTCGAGCCTGAGGATCGCGATCGCCAGCAACCATGCGAAGGCGACCGCGAGCCAGCCCTGCCAGCCAGGGCTGATCCTGCCGGTGAGCCGCGCAAGCGCCGCCGCCGCTCGTCGCGTCCGGTCTCGGTAGACGAGGCCGGTGCGGCCCGCGTCGTAGTTGGCGGTGACGATCAGATGGACTCGATCGGTCTCCGGTGCGCCCGGCGAGGGCGGGGAGCCCGGCGAGGGGTCCGGTGCGCCCGGCGAGGGCGGGGAGCCCGGCGAGGGGTCCGCTTCCGCGACGACGTTCTGGCTGGCCCGCTCCGGGGTCAGCCGGCGACCGAGCGAGATCCCCGTCGACGCGTCGGCGAGCAGCGACAGGAGCGCGACCGTCAGCAGCGCTGCGCCGACGCGCGGGTCGCTCTCCGAGACGAGGCTCCCCGCCAGGCCCAGCAGCGCGTGCCAGGCGTTGGCGAGCGCCCAGTTCGGCCGGCACCAGAACGTCTCGGTATGCGTGTTCCGCTCGGGGCGGACGCGCTCGGCATCGATGTCCCGTACCAGCCTGTTTGCGGCGCGACGCTCCGCGTCAGTCCCGGCTCCCCGGCCCTCATGGCTCGCGAGCGTCGCGATCGTCTCGGCCGGGCGCATGCGGCGGGCATGGTAGAACGGCGGCGATGACCGACGCGGAGCTTCTCGACATCGCGCGTGAAGCAGCACAGGCCGCGGCCGATGAGCTTCGTAGCCGTTTTGGCCGCCAAGACGGCGTGCGCACCAAGAGCACGCCGACGGATCTGGTATCCGACGCGGACCTCTCCGCGGAGAAAGCGATCCGCGCCGTGCTCGCGGGGCGACGTCCGCAGGACTCGATCCTGGGCGAGGAAGGGGGCGCCTCGGCCGGCACGGTTGGGTCTGGTGGCGACGTCGCAGAGCTCCGGTGGGTCGTCGATCCCCTGGACGGGACCGTCAACTACCTGTTCGGGATTCCGGTGTTCGCGGTCAGCGTGGCGTGCGAGGACGCGTCGGGCACGCGAGCGGGCGTGGTCCTGGACCCGATCCAGAAGGAGTGCTTCACGGCGACGCGGTCCGGCTCCGCGATGCTGAACGGGTCTCCCATCCCGGAGTTCGAGCGGACCTCCTCGCTCTCGCTCGCGATGGTCGCGACCGGGTTCGGGTACGACTCCGCGATGCGCGCCCGGCAGGCGGTTGTGGTGTCACGCGTGCTACCGCGCGCGCGGGACATCCGCCGCGTCGGCGCGGCGGCGCTCGATTTGGCCTGGTGCGCGTGCGGCCGCTACGACGCCTACTACGAGCGCGGGCTTCACCCGTGGGACCTCGCGGCCGGTTCCCTGATCGCCGAGCGGATGGGGCTGGTCGTGCGTGAGCTGCCCGCAACCGACAGTGACCCTTCCGGGGTGGTGGTCGCGCCGCAGGCGTTCGTCGACGAGCTGTTCGGGCTGGTCTCCGGGTAGGGAGGCGGCACTACACTCGACGGCGCGCGGCGGTGGCGGAATCGGCAGACGCGATGCCCTCAAAAGGCATTGTCCGAATGGACGTGTGGGTTCGAGTCCCACCCGCCGCACTCCTATGGCCCTCTCGCGTGGCGTGCTACGCGGCCGAGGGCTCCGCGGGCGGCACGACAGGCGGGCTGCCGCGCCGCTGGGCCTCCTCGATCGGGACCTCGAGCTCGACGTTCCAGCCCTGGGCGAAGGCCCGCATCGCGAAGAAGATCAACAGCACCTGGACGGGGGCGATCAGCACCGTGACAAGCCCGAGCGTGTCCGGGGTCAGTCCCTTCGCTCCGAAGATCGACTGGGCTCCCGCGAAGCCAGAATGGCTGCGGTCAAACCAGCTGGTCGTGCTCCCGAACGTGCCAGTTCCTGCGATCAGCGCGACGATCAGCAGCAGGATCGCGAAGGCCGCCGCGATCGGAAGCAGGCCTCGGTTCCAGCGATAGACATAGAACGCGATCAGCACGTAAAGGATGCACCAGGCGAAGTTCAGTGGCTTCAGCCCCTGGAGCTTCGACCACCCGCCCAGGGTGACGATCAACATGAGCCCGACGGAGATCAGCAGGATCAGGACGACGATCGCCTTTGTGACCTTGCAAATCGGCTTGTCCCGGTTCGGGTGGATGACCGTGTAGCCGGGGGGCAGATTCCGGACCGGTGGCACGTACCGAACCCTACAAGCTGGGGCGGGCGGGTGTGGAGGTTCTGCCTCAGGTGGTTAGTGCGGTCGCTTCGGGCCTCGAGTACGGATATCGGGGCGCATATTGGGCCCTCATATCCGTATTGCCGTGTTGGACGGCTGGCGGGCGGCGCCGCGGTGCCGCCCATCGCCGGGGAGCCCCACGTGATCGCCTCGCCGGGGGGGGTTCGGGGGGGTTCGTAGAATCGGCTCGACGCTCGAGCGGGCGTGGCGAAATTTGGCAGACGCGCCGGCTTTAGGTGCCGGTGGGCGAAAGCCCATGGGGGTTCGAGTCCCTCCGCCCGCACTCTTGTGCCTTCAGGCACGGCGTGGCGGCTTTTGGCGAAACCTCAGTGCTTCGCCCCGATAAATGAGTCGAGAATCGCGACGGACTCGCGCCTCGCAACTGATACGTGGTACCGCGTCCACTGGCGCCATTGCACCCCCAGCTTTTCGCACGTGTCCGTGAACAGTCTGCGGATGTCATCGGATCGATTCGAGAACTGGTATCGCGGATACGCGTAATTCTTGCCCTTCACATGAACGCGGTTCAGGCCACGCCAGCCGTCCGTATGGATAAGGCCGCGAAGAAACTGTTGTGGGGCTGTGTTCACACGGTTCTGCTGCCAGTCGGCGAGCTCAATCCGCCGGTGATGCTTTCGGCCGGTCCCGTGCTGAGGGAACAGGACCACCCACGGATGCCACGTGCAACAGACGTTGACGCAACGCTGTCCGCCGGACACGGGACGCGTATAGATTCGCCGACCACGCGCAATCCGCTCGATCGCCGTCTCGCATTCATTGATGATTCCGGGGTATGCCTGATCGAGTGCGATGCGCAGTGTCCAAGAGGATCCGTTCCTGGTAAGACAGCCGTCGCCGAGGTACATCGCGAGCAAGTACGCGTAGGACTCAGCATGGAGGGACGCCACGTCCGGAGGGGTATCGTCGCGCGCCGTCCGCTCGGAGAGGATGGCTGGCCGGGCGCAGAGGGGAACCCGTCGGTTTCTCCAAGCGCGAACAGTATTGACGGGGACGCCAGTTTCCGCGGCAACTTCGCGGTCCGTCAATCCACGCGTCTTCAGATCGAACACGGCGCGAACGTCCCCCAACGAGCGCATGCGTGGCATGACACAAACATACGTTCGCCTTCGGATGGACTACTGACGGGGCAGCCAGGACTCGAACCTGGGACCTCCGGTTTTGGAGACCGGCGCTACCACCAAACTGAGCTACTGCCCCGAGGGCGTCGCCGATGCTAGCCGATGCCCGTAGGTATTTCGTAGCTCCCATACGATTCCGGCCGCGTGAGAACCCACACCGTCTACCGCACCTTCAACACCGATAACCGCCGCGAGTTCGTCCGCATCACCGAGGACGTCGCCGGGGCCGTTGAGGAGGCCGGCATCCGGGAGGGGATGGCGCTCGTCTCCGCGATGCACATCACCGCTGGCGTGTGGATCAACGACGACGAGCCCGGGATCCAGGCGGACGCGCTCGAGTGGCTCGACAAGCTCGCGCCGCCGAGCTGGCATGAGCCGGATACTGGAGTTGCCCGCGAGCTGTTGCCGAACCCGGGTGACTACCGCCATCACCGTGGCGGCGAGGACAACGGCGACGCGCACCTGAAGAACCTGCTCGTCCACCACCAGGTGATCGTTCCGGTGACGGACGGGCGGCTCGATCTCGGCCCGTGGCAGGCGATCTTCTACTGCGAGTTCGATGGCCAAAGGCCGAAGCGGCTCGTGATCAAGGTGATGGGGGAGTAGCGCTTGGAGGCATCGCGTGTGTTCGCCCGGGGCGCGCTCGACGGTCGCGTCGCGCTGGTCACCGGCGGCGGCACCAATCTGGGCAAGGCGGCGGCCGCCGAGTTGTCCCGCTGCGGCGCCTCGGTCGTGATCGCGGGACGGCGGACCGAGGTGCTGGAAGAGGCGGCTGAGGAGATCGGAGAGCGATGCTCATGGGTCCCCGGCGACGTCCGCGAGCGCGACGATGCCCACGCGATCGTGAACGCCGCGCTCGAGCGCCACGGCCGGCTCGACTTCCTTCTGAACAATGCCGGTGGGCAGTACTTCGTCGCGGCCGAGAACATCGCGGCGAAGGGCTGGCGAGCCGTGCAGCGGCTGAACGTGGGAGGGACGCTGGCGATGTCCGAGGCGGCCTACGAGCTCGCGATGCGTCCTGCCGGAGGTGGGATGATCGCCAACGTCACGGTTTCGCCGCATCAGGGGTTTCCGGCCATGGCGCACACGGGCGCGGCGCGCGCCGCGGTCGAAGCGCTCACGCTGGAGTTGGCTCGAGACTGGGCAATCGACGGTGTATCGGTCGTAGCGATCGCGCTCGGGCGGTTTGCGACCGAATCGCTCAAGAAGTACCCCGTCGAGCTCTGGCGCCGGGCCGCGGCCAGCGTTCCGATCCAGCGACTGGGCGAACTGGACGAATACGGCTGGCTCGTCGCGCTGCTCGCGTCGCCGCTCGGCCCCAGGTTCTCGGGCTCGGTCGTGACGATCGACGGGGCGCTTGACAATTGGCATGGTCGATGGCCCCCGGAGGATCTCGTCAGCGACGGCGAGGTGCCGACCGAGGAGCGGGGGCCCGTCGGCTGATGACGCGTCGGGCCCCGGCTACCATCCCCTGGCCCGCGGGCGAAGTGTCACCGGTTGCACGGGAGCCTTCCAAGCTCCAAGAACGGGTTCGAGTCCCGTCGCCCGCTCTGATCGCGCGTAGAATCACGTGCACCACGGGGAGTGGCGCAGTCTGGTAGCGCACCCGGCTGGGGGCCGGGCGGTCGCAGGTTCAAATCCTGTCTCCCCGATGTCGCGCCCGGCTAGGGCATCGGCCACCTGGCCGCACAGCCGCGGTCGGAAGCCAACCTCTACGGCGCGACCGATAACGCCCCATCATCAGCGAGCTCCTCGAACGCGTCGGCCGCGGTGAGGGCCCCGCCGGTGGCTGTGAATCCTTCCGCGACGCGCCGGGCGCCGTCCCGCTTGGCCATGGCAACGTGAACCTGGCGGCGGAGTCGCTCCGGATTCAGCTTCTGGGCGGGCAGGCGCGTGCCTGCGCCTGCGACCTCGACCCGGCGCGCGACCTCCAGCTGGTCGCGTCCGAATGGGACCACGCAGACGGGTACGCCGGCGGCGAGCGCCTTCTGCGTCGCCCCGGCGCCACCGTGCGTGATCGCGCACGCCGCGTGCCGGAGCACGGGCATGTGGGGGATGAATCGCTCGACGCGCGCGTTCGCGGGGACCTCGGCCGGCAGCTCGGCGGATGGCACAGTGGCGACAACCTCCACGTCCTCGCCAGCGAGGGCGTCCAGCGCGGTGCGAACCAGCCGGCCGTCGTCCTGAAACTCTGAGGAGGTGGTCACCAGAACTAGTGGCCGGTCGATCTGGTGCAACCAATCGGGCTCATCGGCGGGCGGCTCCCAGCAGCACGGCCCCACCATCTTCACCGATGGCGGCCAGTCCGAGCGCGGGTACTCGAACGGCTCCGCGGTCATGTACAGAAGCACCGGCGCCGCGGTGAACATCGCGTCGGTCGTCTTGAACGGCGGGACTCCAACGGAGATCCGGGTCGCGTTGAGAGCAGGAAGGCAGGCCCGCTTCAGCGCGCCATTCAGCAGTGGGCGCAGCAGCCGGTCGCGGAGTCGACCCGCCGGACCTGCGGCCGGCTTGAATCCGGGGCCGAAGGGGGGGATGTCTCGCGATGCAAGCGGAAGCGGATACGGGAACCACTGCGCCCACGGGCCGCCCCAGTGCTCCGCGACAGCCGTGGCGCCCCAGCTCATGCAGTCGACGAGCAGCGCGTCCGGACGGTGCTGGTCGATCGCGGCGCGAAGGTCTGGCACCTCGAGCCGCGAGCGCTCGCCGAACTTGGCCATGCCCCTTTTCAGCTTTGCCGGTGGCGTCCGGCCGAGGTAGTCGTCGTGCTCGAGCCCTTCGATCGAGGACGAGATCGCCGCCGCCTCGAAGCCGCGCTCGGCCATCAACCGGACCTCTGATGTGAGGGTGTGCACCGCGATGTCGTGCCCGCGGGTTGCCAGCTGGTCGAGGATCGGAACGAGCGGATACAGGTGTCCGCGGGCCGGCGATGTGTAGGCCAGGATCTTCACGAGGTGCCTCCGAGTAGTCGAGTGATGATCAGAATCAGCGTGGCGCGGACAGCGCGCCTGGGCATCGCCAGGTCGTGGGCGAGGATCCACCAAGCCTGCACGTCGCAGACCACGATCAGCGCCGCGCGGAGCCGTTCCCGCTCTCGCGGAGGCGCCGCCTTTAGCCACGTGCCGAACGCGTGCTCCACCCAATCGTGGTGGAACTGCCGGGCCATGCGACCCAGGTCTGCGAGCGGTCCGTCGAGGTCCATGTTCGAGCTGCGCATCGCGGGCCCGCCGCGCGTCTCGTAGTGGTCGAGCAGGTTGTCAACCGCGCCGGCGATGTCGTTCGTCGGGGCACCAAGTCGCTGCCGTTCGACCTCGGCGATCGCACGCCGGAGCGTCTGCTCGAGCAGGCCATCCTTGGACCCGAAATGCCGCAGCAGGGTTTGCTTCGTGACGCCGGCGGTGCCGGCGATCGCCTCGAGGGACGCGTGCTCCCACGGGCCAGAGAGGAAGGCTTCATCGGCCGCGTCGAGCAGCGCCGTTCGCGTTTGGCCCTCGGCCTGCGCACGCGCCCTCTTCGTATAGGTTCGCCCCTTCGCGCCCATAATTCGCTTTACCTATGGTAACACGAAAAATCATATCGAGGGCCAATTCCATAGCACGATGGACCTCAAATCAGGGGTGCGTCGATTACGCGACGCGGCGACTGGGGTAGCACCAGAACATGACGGCCGGGGAACAGGTCACAGATCTCGACGGTGTCCGCGGTGAAGGCGGACCCGTCTCGCTACAGATCTCGAATATCGTGGGTCACATCCACAAGGAGCTCGTCGGCCGGGGACCGACCAGGGTACGGACCCACGTCAACGAGGAACTGATCGTGTGCGTGCTCGAGGGGGGCTTCACTCGCGCCGAGCAGACGGTCTGGGAGCACGCCGGCAAACTGCCAGTGGTCGAGAACCGTCTGCGGCTGCAGGATGCGATGCGTCAGGCGGTCGTCGAGGCGGTTGAGGAGATCGTCGGCCGGCCGATCCGGTCGTTCATGAGCTGCAACGACCCCGCCCAGGATCTCCAGGCCGAGGTGATGATCCTCGGGCAGAACTCGGCCCCCGACCGACCGTGACCACGCCGCAGGTTGGTTACCAACAACCGGGTGCGCCCGCGATTTCATCCGGTATGTGCGCCCGCGATTTCATCCGGTATACATCCTGACGGCGGTCGGGTGACCCCGTTGCCCGTCGTCCATCCCTGGTCTTGGGATAGCAGCCGGCGCGCATGATCTGCCACCCCGGGCGCTCCCTCTGGTAGCCGACGTCGAGAGGAGTCCCCATGAGGATGGGAGGTGTCGCCGGATGAGCACCTGGGCGCAGCGAAGCGATCGGATGATCGGCGGACAGATCGCCGCGTACAGACATCAGTTTGCCTTGGGAAGAGGCGCCGGCCCAGCGGAGCTCGAGGCATGTCCCCGGTGTGGGCTCGTGGTCAGGCCGCGTATGTCCTCGCTCTCTCCCAGCCATTGTCCGCGATGTTTGGCGCGGCACCGGATCGCTGTCGAGCTCGAGTCGCCTCCTCGCGGCTCGGTCCCGAAAGCCGACCGTTGACCTCATCCACCGAGTGACGCTCATACCCCCGCCAGGGGGACTTGCACTCAGGGTCGACTGGTCGGGGAAGAGCGCGGTGCTCGTCCTTGCCGGCGAACTTGATGTCGCGACGAGTGAGCTGGTGCGCGAAGCGCTCACGCAGATCGAGCGAAGCTGTCCCGAGCAGCTCGTCATCGATCTCAGCGGGCTGTCATTCATCGACAACCGCGGCGTGCAGGTGGTGCTCTGGGCGCATCGCGAGGCGGACCGCCGCGGACGTCCCCGCTTATTGATTCGCCCAGGCTCCCGTTCTGTTCAGAGAATATTTCGCCTGCTGAGCCTCGAACACCAGCTTCCGTTCGAGATACGGTGACCGTCCTAAAGCGGCACCACGCAGTGAGGGACCAGCTTCAACCCTGAAACGCTGCCTCTGACGGTGATCCGCTGCGGTGCGTCACAGGTGTCGATGAGGACGTCGTAGACGCCGCGCGCCAGGCGGATGCTGAACCGGTCGTGAACGGTCCACCGTTTCCCGTAGCGCTTGAACACGGCTCGGTCGAAGCACCGGCGCGCGCGGCCCGCGATCAGCGGGCCGGGACAGCTCCGCGCCACCGTGCCGCTGACAACGACCGTGCGGGTGCGAGCGGATGGCTCGGTGGCGGCAGACGAGCCACAGGCGCCGATGGCGATCGCTACCAGCGCCAGCGCGGCAAGCCTCCCCATCGCTTCTCTAACGCTCGCGCCAGACCGGCGGGCGCTTCTCGAGGAACGCGCTCATCCCCTCCTGCGCGTCCTCTGCGAGCGCGTTCTGAGTCATGACGGTCTGACAGTGGCGGTAGGCCGCATGCTCGGCCTGGTCGATCTGGGCGTGGAAGGCGCGCTTGCCGGTTGCAATCGTGGAGCCGCTCGAGCGGGCGATGGATGACACGAGCTCGCTCACGGTGGCCTCGAGCCCCTCCTGGGGCACGACACGGTTCACGAGGCCCCAGTCGAGCGCCGTGGCGGCGTCGATCGGCTCTCCGGTGAGGAGCGAGCTCCATGGCCCGCTTTCGGCCGATGGCGCGGGACACCGGCACCATGGGGGTTGAGCAGAACAGGCCGATCTTGACACCGGGGGTGGCGAACCGCGTGCCCTCGGCGGCCACGGCCAGATCGCAGGCGGCCACCAGCTGGCAGCCGGCGGCGGTCGCGATCCCATGCACCTTCGCGATCACCGGCTGTGGCAGCTCCTTGATCGTCTCCATCATCACGGTGCACGCGGCGAACAGCTCGCCATAGAACGCTTCCGGCCTTCCGATCATCTCGGAGAGGTCATGTCCCGCCGAGAAGGCGCTGCCGGCGCCCTCGATCACGATCGCGCGCCGGTCGCGATCCGATGAGACCTCTCGCAGCGCGGCCGTCAGCTCTTCCATCAACTCGAGCGACAGCGCATTGCGCTTCTCAGGCCGGTTGAGCGTGATCCGGGAGGCACCGTTCCGGGCGCCGACGAGCAGATTCCGGTAGCCGGTGGCCGAGGTGGAGCTCACGAAGTCAGGGTACTGCTGCGAGCGGGGTGGTCAACTCCGCCCGCAACGCCTCACCTCAACAAGCCCACTGGCTTGCGCCGCCGCGCGCGTAGATCCTTGCCGCGATGGCGTTCTGCTCGGCGGGCGAGGCGTCCTGCGGCAGGCCGGTGCCGCCGTAGGCAGCCCAGGTTGAGGGCAGGATCTGGTAGGCCCCGCCGGCCCCGGTGCTCGCGTTGACGGCCCTGTAGTCACCGCCCGACTCGCACATGACGATGCTGGCCGGGATCGAGTAGCCGCCGGTCCCCGTCGATGCCGGACCCGAGCTCTGGGACCGAACAACGCGAACGTGGAGGTGGAGGGCACGGCGCGTCGCCGGGCCGGCGACTCCGTCCGCGGGAAGGCCGTGACTGCGCTGGAAGCGGACGAGGGCCCTCTGCGTGGCGGTGCCGAAGACCCCATTTGCCGCGACGTGCAGCGCGCGCTGCAGCTGCTTCACGGCGGCGCCCCGCTCACCACTCGTGAGCAGCTCAGGCGAGCGGACGGGCGCAGCGTCACGGTTGGATGCAAACGCCGGTTTGGCGGACAGCATCGACCCGGCCGCCGGATTGGCGGCGAGGCCGCTGACGGCCGCGGTTGTTGCCAGTGAGCATCCGGCAAACGCGAACGCGCGCGAGAATCGATTGTCGGTTCGGATAGTGGGCATCAGCAGCCCTCCTCTAATCGGGCCGACATGGGGGCACTGACCGGATCCGGCCGGTCGAGCGACGGGTTTCCTGATCCCGGCAGCCGCAGGGCCGAAGCGACGCTTCGGAAGGACCGCCCCCGAGACCCCCGCGGCTAGTGAGAGACGTTCAGGCGGGGAGGCCGGCGGATTTTCTGATCGGGGGAAGTACCCCCGACCCTCCGCCGGTTAACGCTTGCGTGATCAAGCTCACACGCCTGAATGTGCGTGTTCGCTGCTCTCCGGCGGGGCGGCATCGGACTGCTCGCGCGGAACGAGGACCTCGGTTTGCGTCTCCCACGGCCGCGCTCGCACCAACCACAGGGACGCTCCGGTCAGGAGCACCGTGCACAGGACCCAGCCGAGCGCCGTGGCATCGAGGCCCACGTATTTCAGGCCGGAGGCGAGGATCACGAACGCAATCGCGGGCCGGACGTATCGGTCTGGGATCGTGGATGACAGAAGCGAGCCCACGACGACCGCCGGAACGCTCCCGATGATCAACGAGCCGGTCACCCCGAACTCAACGTGGCCGAATATCAGCGCACCGAGCGCTGCGGCAAGCGTGAGCGGCACCGCCTGTGTTAAATCCGTGCCCACGAGCTGCTTCGCGCCGATCGTCGGATACAGGAAGAGCAGCAACACGATCATCAGCGAGCCCGAGCCGACGGAGGTCATGCCGACGATCAGGCCGCCGATGACGCCGATCGTCATCGTGGCGAGGGGACGCGGCATCAGCTCGTGCACTTGCGCTCGTCGCTCCTGTCCGTCGCGGCGATCGAGCGCGTAGCGGAGGACCATCGCTCCCGCGCCCACGAGCAGCGCCGCACCGAGCACGACCTCGATTTGGTGCTGGGCCGATTTCGTGTGCCCCATCAGATGCAGCAGGTACGAGCCCAGGAACGCGGCGGGGACCGAGCCGAGCACCATCCACCGCACGAGCTCGAGGTTGACCGTCCGGGCGCGCAGGTGGACGCCGGCCCCCAGCGGTCGCATCACAACCGCCGCAACGAGGTCGCTGGAAATCGCAGCCCCGGGAGTGACGCCGAAGAGCAGGATCAGCATCGGGGTCATCAGCGCCCCGCCGCCGGCTCCGGTCATGCCCACGAGCAGCCCGACGATCGCGCTTCCGAGGATGATGTAAGGGTCGATGTGCATTTCCGCTCGTGGTCGCGCGAGGGCGCGATCTCTAATCGGCGATGCTGCCTAGCTCACCGGGCGGGTCCCCGTAGAGCAGCCAGGCATTCTCCAACAGTCGCACGCGGCCCTCCCGGGCCAGGACGGCCAGTGCGCTGGTCACCGTCGGCCGGCGCGCCGCAACCAGCTCGGCGAGCATGGCGTGCGTAAGGCGCAGCGGCAGGATCACGCCGTCGCCTCGCACGCGTCCAAAGCGACCCGCCAGGTGCCACATGAGCATGTGGAGCCTCGTGTCGACTCGTGCCTGGTGCACGATCGCCATGTTGACCGCGAGATGGCGAGACCGGCGCAGCGCCCGCGCCAGCAGGCGGCTGGCTAGTGGCGGATAGCGGCCCAGGAGCCGGGCGAAACGCTCGTCGAGGATCGCCAGCCGAGTCGGTTCATGGATCACCCAGCTGCTGGCGAGCGTCAGCGTCAAGCGCTCGTCCTCCTGCCACGGACGCAGCAGGTCCCCACGGCTCAGCAGCTCCGCAGCGAATCGTCCTTCGACGCCGACGCGACGGATCAGGACTCCCTGCATCACGAGCATGCCGATGCCGTCGAGTCCGTGGTCGACTCCGTTCCAATGCCCGACCGGCACCCGCATCTCCCGCACCACGCACGACTCGGTGATCTCTTCGCGCCGGGTGCTCGGCAGGCCCTCCGCCAGCTCCGAGTCTTCGAGCAGCACCTTGCACACGCCCGCGCGTGCCCCAATGTGGACGGTCATGCATCCAACTCTGCCACAGGGGCGATTTCCTCAATCCCGGACGCGAGCGCGACCGGGCCGAGCGCTTCCCTGAGCCTGGCGATCACACGGTGGCGCGCGGAGCCTCCACGACGGACGCCGCCAGCTGCCGCAGCGCCGCGCTCACCTCTTTGGGGCGCTCCAACGGTCCCATGTGACCCGTCTCCGGGAGCTCGATCAGCTCCGCTTGCCGGGGCAGCTCCTGGGCCACTCGGCGGGCGTGGGCGGGAGGGGTCAGCCGGTCATCCGCGCCGGCCATCACGAGCGTCGGCAGCGTCAGCCGTGCGAGCGCGTGATGCAGCTCCATGTCGGCCATGGCCAGCCCAACCGCGGCCCGGACGTCGGCCGGGCACGCCACCAGCATCCGCTCGTAGAAGGCGACCTGGGCGGGGCTGGCCGTGGGACCAAAGGCCACGTACCTGATCGCGGCGGCGGAAATGGGTGTGGAGAATCGGGGGAGGGGAGCCCGGGCTCCGAGGAATCCATGCCGCGCCACCGGATCCGAGAGCGCTTGGGCGAACCGCGGGACGTGGATCAGCAGCTGTCCGCCGACGAGTCCGCCGACGCCGGTGAACAGGAGGGCGGCGGCGCTCGCGTGCCCGCTGACGTCGTGGTGCTCAGCCCACGCCGCGATCGACATTCCGCCGAGCGAATGACCCGCCACGACCGCCCGCTCGCCCTCGGGAACCACAGCGCCGAGGACGGCCTCCACGTCCTCGCCGAAGCGCTCCATCGAGTAGTCCGCGCCCGGCGAGCGACCGCTCTGGCCGTGGCCGCGCAGGTCGAAGGCGACGATCCTGAAGTCGTCACGAAGCTCGCGGATCACATATGTCCAGAGCGCGATCGTCTCCGTCCATCCAGGGACGAGCACAAGCGTCGGCCCGTCGCGCAGCCCGAACACCTCGGCATGCAGCTCGGTGCCGTCAGCGGAGGAGACGTTCAGCGGCTCGCCGTGAAGTGGCTCCTCGAGCATCGCCCGCTCGGGATCCGACGCCACCCGGCGCATGTGACGGCGCTGTGCGAGTGCGGATCCAGCGAGACCGGCCGCGACTCCCACCACGGAGGCAAGATGTGCGCGGCGGCCCATGCGCGTGATCCTAAATAGGATGCGCGGCGTGCGCATCGGCGTGCTCACCGGAGGTGGAGATTGTCCGGGCCTGAACGCGGTCATCCGGGCCGTCGTCCGCAAGGCGATCGACCACTACGACGATGACGTGGTCGGGTTCCAGGACGGGTGGCGTGGCGTGCTCGAGAACTCGTTCGACGAGCTGACGATCGAGTCGACGCGCGGCATCCTGCCGCGGGGAGGGACGATCCTCGGCTCGTCGCGGACCAACCCCTACAAGCGCGATGACGGCCTCCACCAGGTGCGGGCCACGTTCACCGAACAGGGACTCGACGGGCTGATCGCGATCGGTGGCGAGGACACGCTGGGAGCCGCTCAGCGCCTCCATCAGGACGGCCTCAACGTGCTTGGCGTGCCGAAGACGATCGACAACGACCTCGGCGCGACCGACGTCACGTTCGGCTTCGACACCGCGCTGCAGATCGCGACCGAGGCGATCGACCGCCTGCACACCACCGCCGAGAGCCACCATCGGATCCTGGTCGTCGAGGTGATGGGCCGCCACGCGGGCTGGATCGCGCTTCACTCCGGGATCGCCGGCGGTGCCGACGTGATCCTGATCCCGGAGATCCCGTTCGATATCGACGGCGTGTGCCAGCTGATCCGCCGGCGTCACGACCGCGCCCGCCCGTTCTCGATCGTCGTCGCCGCCGAGGGGGCGACGCCGAAGGAGGGGTCAGCGATGACGCTCGAGACCGGCGAGCTCGACGAGTTCGGCCATCCCCGCTTGGGCGGGATCGGCCACCGGCTCGAGCGGGAGATCGAGTCCCGCACGGGATTCGAGACGCGGGCGACTGTGCTCGGCCACGTACAGCGCGGCGGGACCCCGACGGCGTTCGACCGCG
Organism: uncultured Actinomycetes bacterium; assembly: GCA_963822725.1. Classification (GTDB taxonomy): domain Bacteria; phylum Actinomycetota; class Thermoleophilia; order Solirubrobacterales; family Solirubrobacteraceae; genus Palsa-465. The sequence goes on along the minus strand of CAWGIR010000004.1, from coordinate 954,412 downwards.
TGCTGGCGACCCGGTTGGGGCTGGCCGCGATCGACGCGGCGCACGACGGAGCCTGGGGAATGATGACCGCACTGCGAGGCACCGAGATCGGGCTGGTGCCGCTGGCCGACGCGGTCGCGCAGCTGCGCAGCGTCCCCGTTGAGGAGTACGAGCGCTACGGGGTGCTGTTCGGGTGATCACAAGATCCACGTTTGCGGAAACCCCGATCTGTTTATGCTGAGACTGTGAGCGCTACCACCACGGCCAAGACGATCGACGAGCTGTGCGTGGACACGATCCGCACGCTGTCGATGGACGCCGTCCAAAAGGCGAACTCCGGCCACCCGGGGACGCCGATGGCGCTGGCTCCGCTGGCGTACGTCCTGTTCACGCGGATCCTCAAGCACAACCCGCGTAACCCCGGGTGGCCCGACCGGGACCGGTTCGTGCTCTCCGCCGGCCACGCGTCGATGCTCCTGTACTCGACGCTGTTCCTCGCCGGCTACGAAATTTCGTTAGAGGACATCAAGGAGTTCCGCCAGCTCGGCTCCAAGACGCCCGGCCATCCCGAACGCGCCGACACCCCCGGGGTGGAGGTGACCACGGGCCCGCTCGGCCAGGGCATCAGCCACGCCGTCGGGATGGCGCTCGCCGAGCGGATGCTCGCGGCGCGCTTCAACGCCGGAGAGCAAGACGTGGTCGATCACCGGACGTTCGTGATCTGTTCGGACGGCGATATCCAGGAGGGGATCGCCTCCGAGACATCTTCGGTAGCGGGGCACCTTGGGCTGGGTCGGCTGATCGTCTTCTTCGACAACAACCACATCCAGCTCTCAGGCCCGATCTCCGACGCGTTCTCAGAGGACGTCGGCAAGCGGTACGAGGCCTACGGGTGGCACGTGCAGGATGTCGGCGAGGATCTCTCGCTCGAGCGGCTCGAGTCCGCCACCCGCACCGCCATGGACGAGGCTGAGCGCCCGTCGCTGATTCTCGTCCGTTCCCACATCGGCTACGGCAGCCCGCACAAGCAGGACACGCCCGGAGCGCACGGGTCGCCTCTCGGAGAGGAGGAAGTGCGCCTTACCAAGGAGGCCTACGGCTGGGATCCCGACAAGCAGTTCTACGTTCCGGACGATGCTCTGCAGCATTTCCGCGGCTGCGTGGAGCGCGGCGAAGAGCTCGAGTCGGAGTGGCAGCGGGGCTTCGACGCGTACGCGCAGGAACATCCGGACCGGGCCGCGGAATTCAGGCGGCTGGTTGCAGGCGAGCTCCCGGCGGGATGGGATGCGGAGGTTCCCCACTTCCATGCCTCCGGCGCAATGACGGCCACACGCAAGTCCTCACACGAGGTGCTTCAGTGGGCGGCCGGGAAGGTGCCCGAGCTCGTCGGCGGGTCGGCGGACCTGTCGACCTCGACTCTCGACCGGATCGATGATGCGGGTGATGTCGAGAAGGGCTCCTACGACGGCCGGAACCTCCACTTCGGCGTACGCGAGCACGGGATGGGGGCGATCGTCAACGGATTGACGCTCCACTACCTGCGCGGCTACGGCTCCACCTTCTTCAACTTCAGCGACTACATGCGCGGCTCGATGCGGATCGCGGCGCTGATGGGGCTGCCGTCGATCTTCGTGTTCACCCACGACTCGATCGGTCTGGGCGAGGACGGCCCGACGCACCAACCGATCGAGCAGTTGGCGGGGCTCAGGGCCGAGCCGGTCATCAGGGTGATCCGGCCGGCGGGCGCGAACGAGACCGCCCTCGCCTGGCGCTACGCGATCGCCTCGACGGACCACCCGAGCGTGCTCGTGTTCTCACGGCAGGGGATTCCGACCTGGAACCCGGCAGCGATCCCAAACGACGCGATCGACCGGGGCGCCTACGTGCTCCGCGATTCATACAAGGAACCCGATCCCCCGGAGCTGATCCTGATCTCGACGGGTACCGAGGTCCACATCTGCACCCGGGCCGCGGACCTACTCGAGGCTGATGGGATCGCCACGCGGGTGGTCAGCATGCCGTGCATGGAGAACTTCGCCGCACAGGAAGACGACTACCGAGATCGGGTGCTGCCGCCGAGCGTGCGGGCCCGGGTGTCGGTGGAGGCAGCCGCAACGTTTGGCTGGCACCGCTGGGTGGGCGATCAGGGAGAGGCGATCGGGATGGAGAGCTTTGGTGCCTCGGCGCCTGCGAGCGTCCTTTACCCGCACTTCGGCTTTACGCCGGAGGCGGTGGCGGAGACGAGCAAGGCGGTGGTCAAGCGTGCGAATGGAGGCTCGTAGATGGCGACAGCTACCTCGGTGAACCCCCGGTTGAAGGCGCTCACGGAGGCCGGCGTGAGCGTGTGGCTGGATCAGATTCGGCGCTCGTTGGTCGAAGGCGGCGAGCTCCAGCGAATGGTGGACGAGGACTCGCTGCGCGGTGTGACCGCCAACCCGTCGATCTTCGAGAAGGCGATCCTCGGCTCGGACGACTACGACGAGGAACTCGAGGCGATGGCGCGGGAGGAGCTCGAGGCCAAGGACATCTACGAGCGGCTTGCGATCCGCGACGTTCAGGGGGCGGCGGATGTGATGGCCGGCGTCCATCGCGAGAGCAATGGCCGTGACGGTTTCGTCTCGCTCGAGGTCGGGCCGGAGCTGGCGCACGACGCCGAGGGCACGATCGCGGAGGTGCGCGACTTCTGGAAGCGGGTCGACCGGCCCAACGTGATGATCAAGATCCCCGGCACGCCGGAGGGCGTGCCCGCGATCGAAGAGGCGCTGTACGAGGGGATCAACGTCAACGTCACGCTGCTGTTCGCCGTCGAGGCATACGAAAAGGTCATCGAGGCGTACATGAGCGCACTCGAGCGCCGTCAGGCCGAGGGACAGCCCCTCGACGTCAACTCCGTGGCGTCCTTCTTCGTCTCGCGCGTGGACACGAACGCGGACCGCAAGCTCGAGGAGCTCGGACGAACCGAGCTCCAGGGCACCGCTGCGGTGGCGAACGCCCGAGCCGCATACCGCCTGTTCAAGGAGAAGTTCTCCGGTCCCCGGTGGGAGGCGTTGAGGCATGCCGGAGCCGCCGTGCAGCGCCCGCTGTGGGCCTCGACCGGGACCAAGAACCCCGCTTATCCCGATACCAAGTACGTGGACGAGCTTGTCGCCGCGCACACCGTCAACACGATGCCGATGGCGACGCTGCTGGCGGTCGCCGATCATGTTGTGGTTAGCGGGCCCACCGCCGAGCAGGATCCGTCGGAGGCGCTGAAGGCGCTCGCGGATGCCGGCGTGGACATGCAGCAGGTGACCGACGAGCTCCTGGTGGACGGGGTCAAGCAGTTCGAGGACGCGATGAATCGCCTGCTGGCCGGGATCGACGAGCGCCGCGCGGGGGTGATCACCGGGCGCCCACCCACAATCGCCGGGAACCTCCCCAGCGAGGAGCTCCAGGCGGAGGTCGGAGGGCGTGTGAAGCGGGCGATGGACGACAACGTGGCCCAGCGCTTGTGGCGCCGGGATCCGTCGCTGTGGGGAGGGCCCGGCGTCCCGGAGATCGAGGACCGGCTCGGCTGGCTGACCGTGTCCGAGCCGATGCTCGAGCACGCGCCCGAGCTCGAGACGTTCGCCGAGGTGATTCGCTCCGAGGGGTTCACCGACGCGGTGCTGCTCGGAATGGGCGGCTCCTCGCTCGGGCCGGAGGTGATCCGACGGTCGTTCGGTTCGGTCCCGGACGCGCTCAAGCTGCAGGTGCTCGACTCCACCCATCCGGAGGTCGTGTTGGGCGTGCAGGAGTCGCTCGATCTGGAGAGGACACTGTTCATCGTCTCATCCAAGTCGGGTGGCACGATCGAGACGCTCTCGCACTACCACTACTTCCGGCAGTTCGCGCAGCCGAATCAGTTCGTGGTTGTCACCGATCCGGGCAGCCCACTCGAGCAGATCGCCCACGACGATCACCTCCGTCACGTGTTTCCGGGTCAGCCGGACATCGGTGGGCGCTATTCGGTGCTCTCGCACTTCGGGCTCGTGCCCGCGGTGCTGATGGGAGTGAACATCGAAGCGCTGCTTCACCGCTGCCAGGTGGCCGAGCAGAACTGTGCCTATTACGACTCGAGCGAATCGAACTCCGGCCTCTGGCTCGGCGCCGCGCTCGGAGAGCTCGCGCGCCAAGGCCGCGACAAGCTGACGTTCATCGTCTCCGAGCCGATTGCCAGCTTCGGGCTGTGGGTCGAGCAGCTGATCGCCGAGTCGACCGGTAAGCAGGGACGCGGAATCCTGCCGGTGGCGGACGAGCCGCTCGGGGATCCGGACGTGTATCGCGACGACCGGGTGTTCGCCTACCTGCGGAACGCCGACGAGCCGGACTCGGAGCTCGACGAGAAGGTCAAGCGGCTCGCGGACGCTGGACATCCGACGGTCACGCTGGCCACGCACGGCGCGGTCGACCTCGGGCGGATCTTCTTCATCGCGGAGTTTGCGGTGGCCGTGGCAGGGTGGGCGCTCGAGATCAACCCCTTCGACCAGCCGAATGTGCAGGAGGCGAAGGACAACACGGCACGGGTGCTCGAATCCGGATCCGTGCCCGAGTTCGACACCGCCTCCGATGATGCGCTGCGCGCGCTGTTGGCGGACGCCCAGCCGCCCCACTACGTGGCAATCCTCGGCTATCTGCCGTACTCGGACGAGGTCGAGGCGGCAGTCGCCGAGCTGCGCTCGACAATCCGCGCTGCCACCGGCGCGGCGACCACGTTCGGATACGGCCCGCGCTTCCAACACTCCACCGGTCAGCTTCACAAGGGCGGTCCTCCCACAGGGCGTTTCCTGCAGCTCGTCTCCGATCCCGAGCGGGACGCCGAGATTCCCGGAGCGGGATACTCGTTCGGCCGTCTGATCGCCTCCCAGGCGGCGGGCGACCTTCAGACGCTTCACGCCCATGGGCTGAAGGCCGAGCGGGTGAAGCTGGAGGGATCCTTGCCGGATGCCGTGCGGGGATTGACCGAGCGGATCAAGGGAGTCCTCAGCTGAGCTCCGTGACCGCCCCCGGGGCGATCGCGCCGGCCGAGTCCCTCGAGAACCCGTTGATCGAGGGGCTTGAGCGCCTGCCGGTGCATCCCACGGCGCTCGTGATCTTCGGCGCGACCGGGGATCTCGCGCACCGCAAGCTGCTGCCGGCGCTGTACAACCTCGCACACGAGGGAGCGCTGCCCGAGCGCTTCGAGCTGATCGGGGTGGCGCGCTCGGAGTTGTCGCACGAGGAGTTCGCGCAGAGCGCCAGGGAGTCGATCGAGCGCTTCTCGCGGACCCGGCCGGACGCCGACGTGCTCGACGGGCTGGTCGCGGACATGCGCTACGTGCCTGGCTCATTCGACCAGCCGCGGGTCTATTCCGACCTCGACAAGACGCTGACCGAGTTCTCAGAACGCGCCGGACACGAGCTGAACCGCGTCTTCTACCTGTCGACCGCGCCGCAGTTCTTCCCCGTGATCGCCGGGGCGCTCGGGGATGCCGGCCTCAACCGCCGCGAGGATGCCGAGGTACGGATCGTGATCGAGAAGCCGTTCGGCTACGACCTGGCCTCGGCGCAGCAGCTGAACGCTCAGGTGCTGGATGTGTTCGAGGAGTCGCAGGTCTTCCGAATCGATCACTACCTCGGCAAGGAGACCGTCCAGAACCTGCTGGCGCTGAGGTTCGCGAACGCGCTGTTCGAGCCCGTCTGGAACCGCAACTACATCGACAATGTCCAGATCACCGCCGCCGAGGACATCGGAATCGAGGGGCGCGCCGGGTACTACGAGGGGGCAGGCGCACTGCGCGACCTCGTCCAGAACCACATGATGCAGCTGTTGGCGCTGCTGACGATGGAGCCGCCTGCGGCGTTCGAGGCCAACCGCCTGCGCGATGAGAAGCTCAAGGTGCTGGAGGCGATCGTTCCGCCGCATCCAAGGGACGTGCACGCGATGGCGCTCCGCGCCCAGTACGGGCCCGGGAACGTAGCCGGGCAGCCCGTGCCGGGCTACCGGCAGGAGGAGGGCGTCGATCCGAATTCACGCACGGAGACCTACGCCGCGTTGCGGCTCGAGGTCTCGAACTGGCGCTGGGCCGGGGTTCCCTTCTACCTCCGTACCGGCAAGCGGCTGTCGCGCAAGCTGACCGAGATCGCGGTGACGTTGAAGCCCGTTCCGCACCTCGCGTTTCAAAGTCAGGGCTCGGTCGGCGTGCAGCCGAACCAGATCGTCTTGACGGTGCAGCCCGACGAGGGCGTCTCGGTCTCGCTGGGGGCAAAGATCCCCGGCCCGCGGATGCGGATCCGGCCCGTCTACATGGAGTTTCGCTACGGCACCTCGTTCATGTCGGAGTCGCCCGAGGCCTACGAGCGCCTGATCCTCGACGCCATGCGCGGCGACGCGACGCTGTTCACCCGCAACGACGAGATCGAAGCCCTGTGGGGGATCATCGACCCGATCCTGACGGCCTGGCACGAGGATCGGCACACGCCGATCCGCGACTACCCATCCGGTTCCGCGGGACCGACCGCGGCCAATGCGCTGCTCGACCACGGGCACGAGTGGCGGCGGCTGATGACCGAGGACCTCTGGTCCGACCGACGACACGACGCCAGACGCGATCGACGCTGCACTGCGGGACCTGCTGCGGGCGCGACACGCCGCCAACAAGGCGCTGGTGCCCGCGCGGGTGCTGAACCTGGTCGTGATCGTCGACCGAGATTGGAAGGGCGAGATCGCAAACCGGCTGCAGCGCGTCGGCCGCTACCACGCCTCGCGCACGGTGCTGTGCGCGGTCGAGGACGGGCACGCGACGCTCGACGCCCGGGCGGTCATGAGCTACGAGGAGCCGGGCGACGGAGCCGCGCTCGGGGTGATGCACGAGGAGGTCGAGATCGACATGGGCCCGGAGCACCTCGCGCATCTGGAGACGATCATCGACCCGGTGATCGTCGACGAGCTGCCGACGATGCTGTGGTCGCCGCACGGCCACGACGAGGCGGTGCAGGCGTTGCTCTCGCTGGTCGACGTGATCCTGCTCGATTCCGAGGACCTGCTCGAACCTCCCGGAGGCGTTCGCTCATGCCACGGATCTCCTCCGGTCTGCCTACGTGGTCGACCTCGCGTGGCTGCGGACCACGCCCTGGCGCGAGCGACTCGCGGCGTCGTTCGATCCGTCTGACCGGCGAGCAGCGCTGCGCGAGATCTCGAGAGTGACGATCAGGCACCGCGAGGGCTCCGCCGCGAGCGCGATGCTGCTCGGCGGCTGGCTATGCGCTCGCCTCGGCTGGCACAGCCGTGGCGCGCCCGTGGACCTCGAGCCGACGGACCAGGAGACTCCCGGCCTGGCGGGAGTCACCGTGCAGTGCGGGGAAGGGTTCTCGCTATCGCTCGACCGCGGCCCGGGCGGCCTGCGCGCGTCCGAGCAGATCGACGGGACCGAGCACAGCTGGCGCATCCTGGGCGCCTCGCGCGGGGAGGCCGGGATCCTGGGCGAGGGGGTGCGGCAGGCGCTGCTTCGCGATCCGACCTACGGACCGGCGCTCGCGGCCGCGCGGAGGTCGTGCCTGTGAGTGCGCGCCTGGAGATCGTCGAGGACCCGGCCGCAGCCTGCGTCTCGCTGCTTCAGGGTGCGGCGGCGCAGGGGGGGCACATCGTGCTCACCGGCGGCAGCACGCCGCGGGCCGCCTACGAGCGGATCGAGGGCGCATGGGAGCGCGTGACCGTGTGGTTCGGCGACGAGCGCTGCGTCCCGCCGGACGATGAGCGCTCGAACTACGGGATGGCCCTGCAGACGCTGCTCGATCGCGTCAGGCCCGCGTCGGTGCACCGGATGCAGGGTGAGCTCGGACCCGCGGCCGGCGCGGACGCCTACGAGCAGGAGCTACGGGAGGCCGGGGCCGCCGCGCTTTGACCTGCTGCTCCTGGGGCTGGGCCCGGACGGGCATCTCGCCTCGATGTTCCCCGATCAGAAATCGCTGTCTGAGCGCTCGCGCCTGGTGGCAGGCGTGCCGGAGGCGGGACTGGAGCCGTTTGTCCCGCGGATCAGCATGACGTTTCCGGCGCTCGCGCTGGCGAAGCGGATCGTGTTTCTCGTATCGGGGGCCTCGAAGGCCGACGCGGTGGCGAAGGCGTTCGGTCCCGAGGCCAGGCCCGATCCGCACGTCCCCGCATCCCTGTTGCCGTCGCTCCATGACGACGTTACGGTGCTCCTCGACAGCGCGGCGGCAGGCCGTGTCGGCGAAGCCCCTTCCGGAGGCGGAGCGTGAACGTCATCGGCGTGGATCTCGGCGGGACCAAGGTTGCGGTCGCCGCGCTGCGCGACCAGGAGCTCGGCGACTCCCAGGTCGAGCCCACCGATCTGTCGGGATCCGAGGCGCTGATCGACCAGGTCCAGACGCTGATCTCCGGCTGTCGCGGGCCCGACCTTGACGGCGTCGGCATCGGGGTTCCGTCGATCGTCGAGTTCGAGTCGGGGCGGGTTGTGTCATCGGTCAACGTCCCGCTCAAGGACGTAGCCCTCCGCCAGGTCCTGGGGGAACGGCTCGGGGTCCCGGTGTTCGTCGACAATGATGCGACCGTCGCGGCGCTGGCCGAGGCTCACGACGAGCACCTGAGGATGGTGGCCCGAGATCTCGTGATGATCACGGTCGGCACCGGCGTGGGCGGCGGGATCGTGATCGACGGCCGTATCTACAGAGGTGCGACGGGTGGCGCGGGGGAGCTCGGGCACACGATCGTCGGACTCGACCTCGCCGGCTCCGTTCCCTCGCCCATGGGCTTCCCTCAGCCGGGGTCGCTCGAGTTCGCCGCCTCCGGCCATGCGCTCGACCAGCTGGCTCGCCAGGCAGCGAACCTCCATCCGGCGTCGGCGCTCGGGCATCTGCAGGCGGACCGCAAAGCGGTGCTCGGGGCGGACGCGGTCGCGGCGGCGCGCGCCGGAGATCCGTCCGCCTGCCGGATGGTCGAGATCTGGGGGCAGCGGGTCGGGATCGGCGTGGCGAACGCCATCAACACGTTCGATCCCGAGGAGGTCGTGATCGGCGGTGGCGCGGCCCAGGCCGGTGACCTGCTGCTGGAGCCGGCGAAACGCGTCGCCGGCGGGTACGTCGTGCCGGGACTCGGGACGCGCACGACGATCCGGCTCGCCCGCCATGGTGTGCGCGCCGGTGTGCTCGGTGCAGCCCTGCTCGCGGCTCACGAGCTCGAGGCGCCGGCGCGGCCAGCTTCTTCGGAGGCGCTCGCGTGATCATCGCGTGCGCGTTCGATCACGCCGGTGTTCCGCTGCGCGATCGGCTGCTGCCCGCGATCGAACAGGCGGGCCATGAGGTGCTCGACCTGGGCGCCACCACGACCGAGCCGATCGATTACCCGGACAAGGCGCTCGAGGTCGGTCACGCGATTGTCTCCGGACGCGCGGAGCGCGGGATCCTGGTGTGCGGATCTGGAGCGGGCGTGTCCGTGGCTGCATGCAAGATCCGTGGAATCCGGGCCGCGACCGTCCACGATCACTACACCGCGCACCAGGCCGTGGAGCACGACGGCGTCAACGTCCTTTGTCTCGGCGCCCGCGTGATCGGCCCTGAGACCGCGGCGGACATCGTCGAGGCGTTCCTGGCCGCGACGATCTCCGACGAGGAGCGGCACGTGCGCCGACGGGCGAAGGTGGATGAGATCGAGCGGACTGGAGGGGCGGAATGAGAGTTCTTGAATGCAACGTCTGCGGCGAGACGCTCTCGGCCGCCGACGACGATGAGCTGCTCCGGAGGATGCGAGAGCACAACGAGTCGGCCCACCCGTCGGCGAGCTTTGACGAAGCCCAGGCCCGGGAGACGATCGCCAACGAGGCCTACCACGCGAGCGACAGTTGAGTCTCGGGCGCGCAGTGCTCGTACGCCATGGCGAGACGGAATGGAGCCTGGGCGGCAGGCACACGAGCCGCACTGACCTGCCGCTGACGGAGCGGGGTCGCGAGCGGGCGGCGGCGCTCCCCGCTGCGTTGGCGCCGTTCTCCTTCGCCTTCGTGGCCTGCAGCCCGCTGCTTCGCGCGCGGGAAACGTGTGCGATCGCGGGGTTCGAGGACGAAGCGGTGATCGAGGATGATCTGCGCGAGTGGGACTACGGGCGTTATGAAGGTCTCACCACCCCCCAGATCCGCGAGCAGGATCCGGACTGGGTCCTGTGGCGCGACGGCTGCCCTGGGGGCGAGTCCCCCGCGGACGTCGCGGGCCGTGCCGATCGTGTGCTTGCGCGTTTTCGGCCGCTCGACGGCGACGCGCTCGCGTTCGCCCACGGGCACATCCTGCGGGTGCTCGCCGCCCGCTGGCTCGAGATGGAGGTTCCGGCGGGCGCGCGCCTGGCGCTGTCGGCCGGCGCGCTCTGCGTGCTGGGTCACGAACGCGAGACGCAGGTGCTCGAGCTCTGGAACCACATCCCGGAGGCATCCGGCCATGCGTGAGATCAGCCCCGGGGTCTTTCATTGGACCGCGTTTCACGAACGCATCCGCGCCGAGGTCAGCTCCTATTACGCGGTCGAGCCCGCGGTGTTGATCGATCCGCTGCTGCCCGCCGAAGGCTCCGAGGAGGTGCTCGACGCGTTATCGGAACACGGACCGCCGTGCGCGGTCCTGCTCACCAATCGCCACCACTACCGACACTCGGGCCGCCTCGCCGAGCACTTCGGGATCCCCGTGCGAGCCAGTCGTCCGGGCATGCACGAGTTCTCAGCCGATCAGCACGTCGAGCCGTTCGATTTCGGCTCGGAGCCGGTACCCGGAGTGATCGCACACGAGGTCGGGGCGATCTGCCCGGATGAGAGCGCGCTCGAGATCGTCCCCGCGAGGGCGGTGGCGCTGGCCGACGGGGTGGTTCGCTTTGCCTCGCCGGATGCCCCGCTCGGCTTCGTGCCGGACTTCCTGCTGGGGGACGCCCCCGAGGAGATCAAGCGCGGACTTCGCCGGTCGTATGAGGGCCTGCTGTCGCTCGATTTCGAGCACGTGCTGCTGGCTCACGGTGTGCCCGTTGTGGGACAGGGCAAGGCGCAGCTTCGGGACTTCCTCGCGTCGGCGGGCTGATCAGACCGGCGGCGCCGCCAACCCGTGACGGTAGGCGTACCGAACGGCCTGGGCGCGGTCCCGCAAGCCCGCCTTGGCAAACAGGTGATTGATGTGCGACTTGACCGTCGTCGGGCTGACGACGAGCCGCTCGGCGATCTCGCCGTTTGTGAGGCCGTCGGCGATCAGCGCGAGCACCTCAGCCTCACGTGGAGTCAAGCCATCGGGCAGCTCGCCCTCGCCGGGCGCCGCATCGCCGTGTTCGGCGCCTCCGCCGGTGAGCGCGGCGACCACCGTCTGCTGGATGCTGGGATCCAGTGCCGCTTCGCCGGCGGCCACGGTCGTGATCGCCGAGCGGATGTCCTCGGCACTCGCGTCCTTGGTGATGTATCCGCGTGCGCCGGCCCGCAGCGCACCCAGGACGCTCTCGTCGTCCGCGAACGTGGTCAGCGCGATCACGCGGACCTCCGGATGCGTCTCGCGCAGCCGCCGCGTCGCCTCGATGCCGTCCACGCGGGGCATCCGAAGGTCCATCAGCACGACATCGGGCTTATGCTCGGCCACCAGCGCGCAGGCCTCCTCGCCGTCGGAGGCGGTCTGGACCAGCTCGATCCCACTGAGCAGTCCAAGCATCGTTGCGAGGCTCTCGCGCACGAGTCGCTGGTCATCGGCGAGCAGAACCCGGATGTCGCTCATGTGCGCGTTGCCGGCGTCGGAGCTTTTGGCTTGGTCCCGGGGTCGTGCGGCAGCCACAACTCGACCCTGAAGCCTGTTGCGCTGGGCTCGGCGGTGAGGCGCCCGCCCAGGAGCTCGGCCCGCTCGCGCATCCCGCTGAGCCCGAAGCCCCCGCCCGCGGTCGGCAATGCAGCGGGCGCCATGGTTCCAGCTGCGACATGATCCTCGATCCTCAGCACGGTCGCGTCCCGTGAATAGGTAACGCTCAGGTCGACGCGGTCAGGAGTGGCGTGTCGGCGCACGTTGGTGAGCGCTTCCTGCGCCGTCCGGTAGATCGCGAGCCGGGCATCGGATGGAAGCTCCCGGGGCTCGCCGCGGATCGACAGCGAGGCGCGGATGCCGCTCTGCTCCTCGAATGCGTCGGTCAGCGCCTCCAGACGTTCCGGGCCGGGCAGCTCGTCGCCGCGCGCGGCGGCGATCGCGCGCCGGGCCTCGTCAAGCCCGCTGGCGGCGAGGTGATGGGCCTGGTCAAGCGCTCGGGTGACCTCTGGGTCCGTGTCGCGGTCACGCGCGAGAAGCCGTGCGCTCTCGAGCTGCAGTGCGAGGGCCGAGAGTGAGTGCGCCAGCACGTCGTGCATCTCGCGGGACAGACGGCCGCGTTCGGCCTCGGCCGCAGCCGCGGCTCCCGCAGCCTGGGAGGCCTTGAGCTCCTCGTTGCGTTTGCGCATCTCCGCCATCAGTCGCATCACCAGGAACCAGGGGACGGCGCCGACAGTGATCGAGACCGCACCACCCCCATGGTTGTTCACCACCTCGACGATCACGAGCGTGATCAGGCACGCACCGAGCGTGAGGACCGCGGGGACGCGGTCCAGGCGCATCGCGGCGAGAATCCCGACAAAGTACGCGCCCAGCTGCCAGATGCCGTGAGGCTGGGTTGCCGCGAGCACGGCGGACGCGGCCGCCACGCCCAGCAGCATCCCCACCCGGCGGCGCTGCGACATCGTCGCCAGGCGTGGTTGCGTGCCGACCGCGCACACCACGAGCAGGATCATCCCGGCGCCCACCAGGAGCCCCTTGCCGTGCAGGCTCGGCTCGGGCTTCGTGGTCGAGCTCACGACGATGAAGACGACCAGCCAGACCAAGCCAAGGGTTCTCAGCATGATCGCCTCGGGCGGGAGGCGGTCGCCAGTGCCGCTCGCCAGGTCCCCCGGGCGGGCCAACCAGTTGATCAGTCCTCTGACAATCCGCACGTGCGGCAAACGATACGGCGGTTTGGGCCTCGGCTCATCGGCTGGCGGGCGGATTCTGTGCGTCCGGGCTCCACCCCCGGGTGGAGTGGCGATTTCGACCCCGGCGCCGATGACGCGAGCGCTCGCTGGACGTAACTTGACCGCCATGATTACGAATTCCCTCGACGCCGCGGTCGCCCAGCGTGTCGCCGCGTCAGAAACGGAAGTTGTTGGTGACGCGGTGATCCGCGTCCGGGGCCTCGAGAAGCGCTATGCCGAGCGGGAGGCGGTGCGCGGCATCGATCTCGACGTGCACCGCGGGGAGATCTTCGCGTTCCTCGGCCCGAACGGCGCCGGTAAGACGACCACCGTCGAGATTCTGGAGGGCTTCCGTCGCGCCAGCGGCGGGAGCGTGTCCGTGCTGGGCGCCGATCCGGCACACGCCGGCAGCGGATGGCGCGAGCGGATCGGGGTCGTCCTCCAGGAGTCCCAGGCCGAGGTCGGGCTGACCGTTCGGGAATGTCTCGAGCTGTACGCCGGGTACTACCGCCGGCCGCGGCCGGTGGATGACACGCTCGTGCTCGTCGGGCTGCTCGAGCAGGCCGAGCAGCGCGCCAGCCTGCTCTCGGGCGGGCAGCGCCGCCGCCTGGACGTGGCGCTGGCCCTGGTCGGGGATCCCGAGCTGATCTTCCTCGACGAGCCCACGACCGGCTTTGACCCCTCTGCTCGCCGCGCCGCGTGGAACGTGATCGCGGGTCTGCGCGAGCTCGGGAAGACCGTCTTCCTCACCACGCACTATATGGAGGAGGCCGAGTTCCTCGCGGATCGGATCGCGGTGATCGCGGACGGGCGGATCGTGTCGCAGGGCACCCCCCGTACACTCGGAGACCGCCACCTCTCGGGCGCGCAGATCACATTCGCGCTGCCCAGCGGAGTGGGTGCGTATGACCTTCCGGGTCCGTTGGCCGAGCGCGTGACCGAGGCCCCGGGCCGGCGCATGATCGTGCCGAGCGACCGCGTGGCCGGGGACCTGCACGTCCTCTCGGGCTGGGCGCTCGAGCGCGGACTGGAGCTCGACGACCTCGAAGTCCGCCGCCCGACGCTCGAAGACGTCTACCTGACCCTGACAGCTCAGCAACACGAAGAAGAACGGAGCAACTGATGATCCTGCTGCTTACTCGTCTCTACCGCCGGTGGAGCGCTCGCCGCGCCGCCGCCGCGGCCGTCGGCGCCGCCGGCGGGTCCTCCGAGGTGGTCTCGGCGGTCGCTTCCCCGCGCCGGCGCGTGGTTGTCGGGGCCGGCCCGTCGGCGGCGTCACGGGGTCCGCTTGCGCTGCTCTGGCATCAGGTGCGCTTCGACCTGCTGGCGACCGCGCGTAATCCCCGTGCGCGCTTCTTCACGTTCCTGTTCCCGGTGATCCTGCTGGTCGTGTTCATCGGCGTGTTCGCGCACAAGGGTCACACGGTGATCGACGGCGTCCATGTCCCGCTGTCACGTTTCTACGTCGGGGGGATCCTGGCGATGGCGATCATCACCGCGGCTTACGCCACGCTCGTGATCACGATCACGACGGCACGGGAATCGGGAGTGTTCAAGCGCCGCCGTGCCACACCGGTCCCGCCGGTCCTGATGATCGCCGGCCAGGTGATCGCGACGGTCGTGATCGCCGAGGTCATGGCCGCGATTCTGTTGATCGTCGGGAGGCTCGGTTACAGCATCTCGATGCCCGCCGGAGCGCTGGTCGCGACCTTCATCTCGGTGGGGGTGGGCGCGATCGCGTTCGCCTGCGTCGCGTACGCGGTGGCCGGGATGATCGACTCGGTCGATGCGGCGCAGCCGATCAGCCAGCTCACGATGATGCCGCTGTACTTCATCTCGGGCGTCTGGATCCCGACCGCGAGCCTCAGCCACGGGCTGCGCAGCGTGGCCTCGGTGTTCCCGATCGAGCACCTGGCGGCCGCGCTCCACAAGGCGACGGTTACCGGCTCGTTCGGATCCGCGATCTCCCCGACCGATCTCCTGGTCCTAGCGGCCTGGGGTCTGGCGGCGGCCACATTCGCGACGATGCGGTTCAGCTGGCTGCCGAAGGCGGCGACGGCTTAGGGGTGGGGTGGGGCGTTTGCCTGCGGGTACATCTCATGCCCCGGTTTCTGATGCGGCTGAGAGGACTCGAACCTCCAAGGGCTTGCGCCCACGGGTGCCTGGGACCCGCGCGTAGACCAATTCCGCCACAGCCGCGTAGACGGTCAAATTAGCAATTCGGGGGTTGTAGGGAGAGGTGCCGCAGCCTTCCCCCGGCCGAAAAATTCTGTCGGTGCCCGGTCCGGCGTCTCACGGGACGGGCGGCACCCGATGCGCACCTCTGGTTCGTAATGCCGGGCGCCCGCGACCCCTCGAACCCTCGCGATAGTCTTGAGACCGAGCGCCGCTATCGTCTAGGGGACTAGGACGCCGCCCTCTCACGGCGGAAACCCGGGTTCGAATCCCGGTAGCGGTACTTGGGCTCCGAGCAGCCTTCGCGCTCAAACCGCGCGTCCGGGAGGCGTCAGCGCGACTTAGGCAGGTTCGCGGCCCAAAGCTTCCCGCCAGGACCAGCCTGTACGTACAGAGTCCGCTGGCTGAGCGCGACTGGGGCCGGTGTTGAGCCGAACCGGCGCGGAGGATGGATGACAAAGGGCTGGAGCCCAGGGAAGAACAGGCCGTGAATGAGCTTGTTTTTCGTCCCCCAGGCCATGGCCTGTGAGTCGATGGGTGTAGCTGGTGCCAGGGTCGGCATCGTCAACTTGAACCGCGAGCCGCAACGCAAGAGCTGATCTCCGGGTCCCCCGGACTGTTTGCCGATGAGCGCGAAGCGTCCGTCGTAGAAGCTGAGGACCCCTCGGTTGCCTGGGTAGCGCAGTGGAGAACATAGGCGCGCGATCCCCGACGGCAAGTTCAAGTCGTCGTAGGTTCTGCCCCGGGGCGTGACCGGATCGGAGTGCACCGCGCCGGTGAAGATGTTCTGTAGCTGACAGTCCCACCTGATCCAATAGGCGCCCACCTGGACGGGAGGAGAGGTTCCCGGAAACTCCGGCGGGGCTGGGCAAACCGGTGGCTGCCCTACCAAGCCGGGGCGGGGTATCACGGTCGATCGGCCGGTGCTCGGGTTGTAGAGATGCGCCGCGTCCGAGCAGTGCAGCATGAGCCAGGGGCCTCCCAAATACGCGGCAGCGGCGGCGCCGCGCTCCCCGACCGGCAGAGGCGGGCACGCAACCTGGGGGATCGACGTTTGCCGGCCAGTTCGGGTATCAAGCAGTACGCCCTCCGGCGCGTTCGTTGCCGGGGGCAATGCCGTGGTGAAGAACACATACCGATCGTCCGCGGTCACGTGGTACACGGTGCGAGCGACCAGATGCCACTTCAAGTGAAGCACCACCGGTCCCTGATGAGGCCGAATCTTCGCCATCCCGGTCGGGGCACTCCCGAGCAGCGCAACCGTGAGGATTGCCAGGAGCCTGACTAGGCGCACGACATGCCGAATCGTTGGTTTGTCATGGGCGGGCCGGTCGTCTCCTGTAACGCGAGTTCTCGCAGAAAGTTGCGAATACGACGGCGTAGCGGCTACCGCGACGCCGCATGGACCACCACCGGCTCCCCGGCCAGGACGTCCTCGCGCAAGGGCTCCATCCCAAGCCGCTCTGCGACGCCGGCCGAGCGAGCGTTGTCGGGACGAATCATCGCCGTGATGTAGGGAAGTTCGAACTCCCGGAAGCCCCAATCGAGGCAAGCGCGCGCCGCCTCGGTGGCGAAGCCCTGTCCCCACGAGGCGGTTCGCAGCACCCATCCGACCTCGGTCTCGTCGAACTGCGGCCAGTACTTGAGCCCGCTTCGGCCCAGCAGGTGCCCGCTGGCGCGCTCGACGATCAGCAGCCGCCCGTAGCCGAGCTCGCTCCACTCGTGATCGTTCTGCTCCAGCCAGCGCGTTGCCTGGGGCCACTCGAACTCGCCCATGAACCGCTGTACGTCCGGCTCGGCATGAATCGCGACGAGCTCCTCGAGATCGGCCTCAGCGGGCCGCCGCAGCAGGAGCCGGTCGGTCTCGAGCACTACCGCGCCCGGCCGTGGGAGGCCGGGCACGTTTTCAGTCCCACTCCGTAGGACGTCAGGCTCCATGTCCCGCGCCGCTCGATCAGATTGACCTGCTTCACCGCGCGAGCAACCGGCGTTCCGCTCACGTTGGCGACCGCGGTGGAGCCTGTCACGTTGGTCTGGACGTTGGCGTACAGGAGCTGCGTCTGATCCTGGCTGGAGTTGGCCGGCTGCTTCGGCACGCAGCGCCTGAACGCCGCGATGCAAGTCTCGTGAGGCCCGACAATCCGAGCCAGCGATCTCTGGGCGGCGGTCGGGAGCATCGCGCAGGCGCTGGCGTAGTCCCCTTCGGCCAGCGCGCTCACGTAATTGTCGACGGCCTGGTTCGGAGGCGTTCCGCCCTGGCCGCAGCCGGCCGCCAGGGCGACCATCGCCAACGACACCGCGACGCGCGCCACGGCACCAGCTGAAACTCCGCCTTCCCTCACCGGCACAAAAGCTAGACGGTCGAGCGCCCGGAGGCCTCGACGAGCGCAGGGTCTCGGCCTCTGATCAGAAGCAGCAGGGTCGCTGCACACAGCCCTGCGGCGATCGCCATCGGCAAGCCGTCGCTGGAGACCTTGGCGATCGCGCCGCCGGCGCCGCCGCCGAGGATCTGGCCTCCGGCCCATGCCAGGTTCATGAGCGCCGCGGCGAGGGCCTGGTCCAGCCCGCACGTCTCGGCGGTGTCGGAGAGCAGCGCCATCGCGGGCGCCCAGAACGCGCCCAACGTCGTCGCGAGTACGACGACCACCACCGCCAGCGCCACGACGCTCTTCGGGAGCGTGAAGCATGCCAGCAGCACGGCCGCCGCCCCCAACCCGAAGCGGATCGGCAGCAGTCGTCCACGTCTGTCCGACAGCCTGCCGATCGCCGGACTGGCGACCGCCTCGGCAGCGGCGGCGATCAGGAACGTGGCCCCGATCGCCGCCGCGGTTCCACCGAAGCGGTGCAAGCGCAGGGGAGCGAGGACGTTGATCATGCCTGAGGCGACCGCGGGCAGGGCAACGAGCCACATCCCCGACTTGATTCCCTGCCATCGAAACGCGCCAACAAGCTGACGCACCCCCTGGCCGGAGGGCGAATGAGACAGCGGCAGACGTCGCGCGAGCAGGATCAGGAACACCGAGATCACGACCACGGCGCTGAACGTCGGGGCTCTGCCGATCGCGCTCGCGATCGTCCCGATCACCGGTCCGAACAACGCGCCTCCGATCCCACCCGCGAGCGCGGTGCCGATCAGGCCGCCACGTCGGTCGGCTGGGCTCTCGGCGACGATCCAGGCGATTGCGCCCGCCCACGAACACGCGCCGCCGACTCCCTCCACGAACCGCGCCGCGTCCAGGCCCGGAGCGCTGTCGAGCAGACCGAATGCGAGCGTCGAGGCTGCGAGCAAGGTCAGGCCGGCATACACGGTCCGTTTGGGCCCGGCTCGCACCGCCAGCACGCCGCCCGGCAGCGCTCCGGCCAGCGTCCCGACCGGATAGGAGGCGGTCATCACCCCCGCCGAGAGCTTCGAGAGGTGCAGTGAGTGGGCGAGGCTTGGGAGCAGTGGTGCGATCGCCGCGTAGAACATCGTGTCGACGAATACGACCGCCGCCATCGTGGCGACCAGACGCCGCTCGGTGGCCGACGGGCTTGCGCCGGGACCAGGCGACTGTGCACGCTCCGCCGGATGCGGGCATCCTGTGTCGGTATTCGCCCACGCGCTCGTGATCCTTTGAGGTTACGAGGGAAAGGAGTTCGACTTGCCCACGAACACCCCCATGCAACTCGGAATGGTCGGCCTTGGGCGAATGGGTGCGGGACTCGTCAGGCGGCTGATACGCGATGGCCATCGTTGTGTCGGGTATGACGTCTCCGCCGACGCGGTCCAAGCAATCGAAGCGGAGGGCGCTGCCGGCGCAGAATCGCTGGAGGAGTTCGCGTCCAAGCTCGAGAAGCCGCGGGCGGCGTGGGTGATGGTTCCCGCCGGGGAGATAACGGACAAGACGATTGCGTCGCTCGCCGACGTGTTCGAGGCCGGCGACACGATCATCGACGGCGGCAATACCTACTACCACGACGATCTGCGCCACGCGGCGGCACTGAAGGAGAAGGGCATCCACCATGTCGACGTCGGGACCAGCGGCGGCGTTTTCGGACTCGAGCGCGGGTTCTGCCTGATGATCGGCGGGGAGGACGAGGCCGTGGAGCGTCTGAACCCGATCTTCGCGTCGATCGCCCCGGGCGTGGACGCGGCTCCTCGGACGCCGGGACGGACCGGGGCCCCGACGCCGGCCGAGCAGGGCTACTACCACTGCGGTCCCAACGGCGCCGGCCACTTCGTGAAGATGGTCCACAACGGGATCGAGTACGGCATGATGGCCGCCTTCGCGGAGGGGCTGAACATCATCAAGAACGCCGACGCGGGCATGCACCAGCGGGAGGCCGACGCCGAGACCGCGCCGATGGAAGAACCCGGGTACTACCAGTACGAGATCGACACGACCGAGGTGGCCGAGGTATGGCGCCGCGGAAGCGTGATCGCCTCCTGGCTGCTCGATCTCACGGCCCACGCATTGCACGAATCGCCGAGCCTCAATGACTTCGCGGGCCGCGTATCGGATTCCGGCGAGGGCCGCTGGACGTCGATCGCCGCGATCGACGTGGGGGTTCCGGCGCCCGTGCTCACGACCGCGCTCTACTCACGGTTTGCCTCCCGCAACCTCGACGAGTTCGCAAACAGGCTCCTCTCGGCGATGCGCAAGGAGTTCGGCGGGCATCAGGAGAAGCACGACTGATCGCCGGGGGCGGGATGGGTCGCGGCCGTGCCCGGTGGGTGCGACCCGTAGAGATCCTGGGTGCGGCCCGCACGAGCAGCCCCTCGTACGGGCCGCGGCCCAAGCTTTCGCAGGCGTTACTTCCGCCGGCCGCGATCGGCTGCACGAGCGCGGCTCGCGGCTGACTTGCCAGCCTCCACCGCGGCGCTGCCCGCAAGGCGCACCGCTGATCTGGTTCCGCTCACAACCCCGCCGGCGGCGCGCTTTGCCTGCCTGACCGCCTGATCGGCCGCGTTCTCGGCGGCGTGACCATGCCGGGTCGAGGCTGCCTTCTTGCCGTGCGTCTGCGCCCGGTTGCGTTGCTCGTTGCGTCGGCGTGTAGCAGCTGCCTTCTTGGCGGCCGCCGAACGGTCTGCCCTTGTCTGTGCCATGTCTGCTCCTCCTGGTCGGTTGAGGGGCGAGAACACTTGGGCTACCCGCAGGTGCCGCGCGGCAATCGGGCTGCCGGGCCAGCCTCACAGCGCTCGCTGAGCGCAGGTGCTCCGGCGGTTGGAGGTCTCCTACACGCTTCTTACACGCGAGCGTGAGATCCGGTGCTCGGTCGCCATCTACAGGGCAACCAACACAAAAGGAGGTCCTCGAGGATGAGGATTGATCGAAGCACTCTGGCGGTTGGGGCCACTGTTCTGTCGCTCGCCGGAGGCGGCGGCGTCGCCTGGGCGTGTGGGCCGGGATCGGGACCGCCCGGCGGGACGACCGGCACGACCGGCACAACCGGGACAACGACCACCGCGACCACCACCGGAACGACGACCACTCAGTCGGCGACGACGCGTCACGCACGTCGGCACCGGCATTCCCGCCGCAATAGCCGGCGGGCTTGAGCTGCGCCCCCCAGCGAAACGAGACCGGGCGGGAGGGCACCTTCCGCCCGGTCTCGGCGTGCCCGCTCCCGGGTCGTCCCCGCTCCGGCGTCGTGCCGCCGACCCGCTCCGGCGTCGTCCCCGCTCCGGCGTCGTGCCGCCTACCCGCTCCGGCGCTGTGGCTCCTACGGTGTTCTCACGTTCGGTCGTCAGAGTGCCCGGAGTAACCGAGCGCCGCACGGGACCGAGGCTCGCGGGGCGACCGTCATGGGGTGAGAGACAAACGAGATGAATCCGCGCCTGATTCCATCCTCACGGCTGGCGAGACTCACGATTCTGCGTACGCAGAGCGACGAGCGTCTTCGCGAGCTCGTGACGTACGGTTCCGACGCGGCGTTCGAAGCGATCGTTCATCGCTACCGGCGCTCGCTCGTGGGCCATTGCGTGCGGATCCTCGGAAGCAAAGCGGACGCCGAGGAAGCGGTGCAGGAGGCGCTGGTGAGCGCTCACGCCGCCCTGACGAAGGGCACCGAGGTGCGCTCGCTTGGGCCCTGGCTCCAGGCCGTAGCCCACAACGCGGCGCTGCAGAGCCTCCGGCGCAGGACTGCACGGGCGGAGTGTCCCGAGCAGGAGTGCAACGGCCACTCGAGCGTCGAGCCGGCCCATGCGATGCGCGACGAGCTCCGCGATCTCGTACGCGCCGTCCAGGAGCTGCCGCCCCGCCAGCGCGACGCGATCGTGATGCGGGAACTCGAAGGCCGTAGCTACGAGGAAATCGCGGCTCGGCTCGGGGCCACGGACGGCGCCGTCCGTCAGCTGCTGAACAGGGCACGGAGATCCATGCGCGAGAGCCTCGGTGCTCTGATCCCGGCGGAGCCGCTGATCAGATGGCTGATGAGCGCGGACGACGGCTCGCCGGCCAGAGGACTGCTGACGCTCTCGGGTGGTTCCGCGATTGCAGTCAAGCTGTCGGGAGCCGCGGTGGTTTCGGCGGTCTCGGTCATGACGCTGCTGCCCTCGACGTACTCCCCGGCCCGGCCGCGGCCAAGGCCGGAGGCCTCCGCCGCCTCATCCCGGCGCTACGCACGGGCGACCCCGGACCGAGCTACCGTGGCCAACCTCAACTGGCGCTCGACGCGGACGCGCACGAGGCCTGGGACCACCTCCGATCGTCGCTCGCCTGGCTCGAGCAACGGCGTGAGATTCTCGCTCAACGCCGGCAGGCAGGCGACGAGTCGGCATAAGCCGGCCGCGCCCGCCTCCTCGGGTGCCCCGCGCGGCGGACAGCCGCCCACGCGCGGCTCGGTCGCGCCCGGTCACGGGGAACCCGGGAGCGGGAGCGGGGGAGGGGGGAGTCCGCCGGGCGGCTCGAAGACGATCTTCGAGGCGCCGATGCGCGCGCCCGACCGGCAGGAGATGACCCAGGGCGCGCCCCAGACCGACGCGGACACATCGGGCGGTGGCGGGGGGCCGCGAAGCGGCGGGACGGGTGCCGGGACATCGGCCCAACCGCTCAGACGTTTCTCTTAGCTCGGGAGCGTGAGTTTGGGCCTCGCCCGCCCATCCCTGGTTTCGATGACCGTCACGATTCCGATTCGCCGCGCCGGCATGACGGCGGCGCTGGCTCTTGTGCTCGGCCTCGCACTGGCAACCGATGCGCGCGCGGACACGATCACGAGCTCCAACTGGGCCGGCTACGCCGCCCGCGGCACGGGCGTCCGCTTCCGGGAGGTATCCGCGCAATGGCGGGAGCCGAATCTGCACTGCTCCTCGGGTAGCCGGACATACAGCTCGATTTGGGTCGGCCTCGGAGGCTTCTCCACCAGCTCGAACGCGCTCGAGCAGGTCGGAGCCGAGGCGGATTGCAGTGCGTCGGGCCGGGCGCTCACCTCTGTCTGGTACGAGCTGGTGCCGGCCACTTCCCGGTCGATCCCGATGAACGTGTGGCCGGGGGACACCGTCGCGGCGACCGTACTCGTGAGTGGGCACCACGTGACGGTCAACGTGGTCGACCGCACGCGCGATGAGGTGTTCACAAAGTCGATGGACGCCGCCTCGGTTGACGTCTCCTCGGCCGACTGGATCGTGGAAGCGCCATCCGACTGCGGTGGCGGCACCTCATGTCAGCAGCTCCCGCTAGCGAATTTCGGCTCGGTGGCTTTCAGCCATGCTCGTGCTGTGACGGTGTCAGGGCGTTCCGGACGGATCGCGAGCGGAGCCTGGGGTGCGACCCGGCTTGTGCTGACACCGGGCGGGCGCCGGTTCGTGAGCTCAGGCAGCGTGGAGGCCGCTCCGTCCTCCCTTCTGGCGCGGGGAACGGCCTTCACCGTCAGGCGAGCGGTGATCGCCACCGCAGCGACGGTGTTCTCGACCAGGATCTCGAGCCGGGCCGGCCGGCTCGTGCACCCGGGAACCTTAGGCCTCTAGGGCTGGCCAGTGGCCGGGCCGCCGCCGGCCGCGCCGCCGCCGGCCGCGCCCCCCGACCCCGGTCCGATCCGGTTGCCACCACGCTTGACCGCGTCTCCCGCCACGTCGGCCACGAGGAAACCGTCCCGGATCTGGCTCATCAGGTCGCCTACCCCGCTGGGGGAATGTGGCAGCAGAATTGTGTTCGTCCGCGACCCCTCGCCGAGCGTGCGGATCATGTCCGTGTACTGCGTGAGCGCGACGAGCGCCATCGCCTCCTTGGCGTCGAGGCCCTGTTGGGCGATGATTTCGAGCGACTCCTTCAGCCCCTCGGCGATCGCCTTGCGCTGCTCGGCCACGCCTTCGCCCTCGAGGCGCATCGTCTCCTTCTCGCCCTCGGCCTTCTTGACGGCCAGCGTCTTCTGGGCGTCGCCCTGAGCCGCGGCGGCGATCTGGTTGCGCTGCGAGGCGTTGATGTTGTTCATCGCGTCCTTGACCCGCTGGTCGGGCTCGATGTTCGTCACCAGCGCCTTGACGATCTCATAGCCGTAGTCGGCCATCTGCTTGTGCAGCGTCTCCTGGATGTGCAGCGCGATCGTGTCGGCGTCGGCGTACGCCTCGTCCAGGTCCATGCTCGGGATGTGCGAGCGGACGACATCGAACGCGTACGACTTCATCTGCACTTCCGGATCCTCGAGCTTGTAGTACGCGTCCTGAACCTGCTGCGGGTCCGCTCCGACCTTGTACTGAACCGCGAGCTGGACGTGCACGAACACGTTGTCCTTCGTCTTGGTTTCGATATCCGCGTTCAACTGCTCGACCTGGAGGCTCATCTTGCCGGCGACCCGCTCCACGAACGGCGTCTTGCGCTGCAGCCCGGGTCCTGCGACCCGAACGAACTTGCCGAAGCGCTCGACCATCGCGCGCTCCTGTTGCTCAACGGTGAAGAAGAAGAGAGGCATGTCACCTACGTTAGGCTGGCTGGGGGCAGCGGTCAAGCGGAGTACCGTCCAGGACATGAGCGAGAGCTCCGATCCGGCCCAGCTGGTGGGACGCGTTGCGGACGACCGACTGCTCGGCGACGAGGTCGCGAACCTACCCGCCGCGGTCGGACATCCGGAGTCGCTGCCGCTGCCGAGCCGGGCCCGGGGAAGGCTGGTCGGCCTGGGCGCGACGCTGACCGGGGTGACCCTGATCCTCGGCATCGCGCTCGTGGTCGCCGGCGTGGCCGAGGCGATCTCGAATGCCGTTGCGCTCGCGATCGCCGCGATCGCGTTCGGCGTGTTCTTCGTCGGTACGCACTGGGGCTGGGTCCACGTGGCCGAGGCGACGGCCAACTCGATCGAGCGAGGCCGGAACCGCGCGGTGCTCGAGCGCCGCGGACATTGGCTCTCGACGATCATGCCCTACACCCGGCACGAGATCACGACGAGCGTGGAGGATGACGGCTCGATTCGGATCAGCCGGGTCCGCTACCGACCGGAGACACGGGGCGAGCGGGGCTTCACGTTCGTACGGGAGATCGAGCACGAGGAGGTCCATTCGGGCGAGGAGCCGGGCGCGACCGTGGCCGAGCGAGCCGAGTTGCTCCGACGCGAGGCCGCGGCGGACACCGAGCGGGAGCGCCGGTTGTTCGAAGCCGCCGCGGAGGCGTACGAGAGCGCCCTGCTGAACCGGGACGACGCCGCCCAGCAGCAGGCCGCCCGGCGTGCGGCCTCAGCGGCGTTGTCCGAACAGATCAACGCCAATCTGCGCGATCCGCCACTGGCCGAATAGGGGAACCAGGGGAAGGATTCGGGGTCCGGCGCCGTCCTTGGATTGCATGAGGCCTTCGAAGGGGGCGAATTAGAGCGTGGCGACGGCCACCGGTTATGCTCGGCCCGGCATCAGTCCCTCGCGCGCATCCCGCACACTCGATCCAGACCGCCTGGGCGATCATCTAGACCGTCTGTATCGCGCAGCTTGGGGCCTGTGCGGATCCCGGGAGGACGCCGAGGACCTCGTGCAGGAGACCTATGCCCGGGTGCTGCGCAAGCCCAGGTTGCTTCGCTCCGACGATGACCTGGGCTATCTGCTGAGGGTGCTGCGCAACACATACTTCTCCGCCCATCGGACCGCCAAGCGCCGCCTTCGTCCAGAGCCGCTGCCGGACGATCTCGATCTGGTCGAGGACCGTTCGGCCGTCGGGCCCCAGGAGGCGCTCGAGGCGTCCGAGCTGTACGCGCTGATCGCCGAGCTGCCGGAGAGCTTCCGCGACGCCCTCGTCGCCGTCGACCTGTTGGGGCTCTCCTACCGCGAGGCTGCGCGGGCTCTGCACGTCCGCGAGGCGACGATCACCACGCGCCTGCACCGAGCCCGGCTGCGCCTGGCTCGAGACCTTGACGGGAAGGACATCGGGCCAACCGGGGTCATTAGCAACAGAGAACAATGATCGGCCGACGTAACCGAAACTCCCCATCCGAGCGCGACCTGGTGGCGATCGCCGACGGCTCGCTGTCTGCCGCTCGGCGTGCCCGCGTCGAGCGGGCGGTGGGAGCCTCCCGCGAGCTGAGCGAGCAGGTCTCAGACCAGCGCCGGGTGCTCGCCGCGATCCGAAACGTCGGCGCCGAGCCGATCCCCGGAGCCCTGCGAGCCAGGCTGGAGCTGGCCCGCGCCCCCCATCCGGCGCCGCGCCGCATGTACCGCCTCGCCGCAAGCACGGCCACCGGCGCTCTCGCGGCCGGAGCCCTGACGGTTGCGGCGGTGCTTGGCCTCGGCGGCGGGCTTGCGGGCAGCCCCACGGTTGCCGCGGCCGCCACGCTGGGCACGAGGATCCCCGTGGCAGCGACCGGCGCCACGCTACCTGGGGTGCGTGCCGCTGGGATCGCCTTCCCCGACTGGTCGTATCGGTTCGGTCTCACCGCAGCCGGCGTCCGGCGCGACTCGCTTGACGGCCGTCTGGCGACGACAGTCTTCTACGGCACGGGTGGGGAGCGGATCGCGTACACGATCGTGTCGGGATCGCCGCTGCGTGCGGGGACGGCCACGAGCCACGCCGTCTGGAACGGCGTCACGCTGCGGAGCTTCTCGACGCACGGTCGCGCGGTTGTCACCTGGGTCAGGGATGGGCACACGTGCGTGCTCTCGGGGTCCGACGCGCTGTTGAAGCCGATGATGCGACTGGCGATCTGGAAAGGCGATTCGACCGTGTCCTCGAGCGGGCCTGGCTGGGATGGCGCCCCGTACTCGGCGGACGCCGCCTGAGCGTTAGTTCATTTCTCCCCTGGCCACGGCCAGGCAGGCTTCGCACCGCGGCCACGGAGGATTCCAGGGGTAACCGGTGACGTCCTTGCCGCACAGCGCCGTGTCGGGGTCCTCCGCGCTCACCAGATGACACAGCTCTTCGAACCCGCCCTCGCCGATCCCGGGGACGTCGACGCACCGGGGATGGACGTTGGGGATCCTGGTCGGCGCTGTCGTGCAACGGGGCACGACGCGGAAGCTTACGCCGCCATTCTCTCAGGCTCGTAGCCATGCTCGCGGAAGCGCTCGGCGGTTCTGCGCGCGGTCTCGTCGGCCCAGTGCGTGGTTGTCAGCAGGCCGAGCACGAGGATCGCGCCGCCGAGCGCGGCGATGATCCACCACCCCGGGTGCGTCGCGTGGGCGAAGCTCTTGCCGATCGCTCCCGAGATCGTGCCGCCGGCGATCGCGCCGATCACGGCGACTCCGAGCGTCATGCCCACCTGACGGCTTGTGGACGCGATCGCCGCCGCGACGCCCGCCTGGGAGGGCGGCATCCCGGACACGGCGGTGTTCGTGATCGGCGGGTTGACGAGGCCCATCCCGATGCCGGCTAGGAAATAGGCCCCGAGCAGGTACCCGGTCGGCGTGGTCGGCGTCAGCCGGGTCAGCATGACGGCCGAGACCACGAGCGCGCCGGCGGCGGACACCAGCGAGGGGCGCGCGCCGACACGTCCGACCAGCCGCCCCGAAAGTGGCGCGAACACCACCAGCATCCCGGCCATCGGCAGCATGTAGAGGCCGGCGTGGAACGGGCTGAGTCCTCGAACGTTCTGGAGATAGAGCGTGTTCAGGAACAGGAATCCGCCCATCGCCGCGAATGCGCAGATCGCGATCGCACTCGCGCCCGAGAACGGCGCGCTGCGGAAGAAGCGCATCTCGAGCAGCGGTTCCTCCCGGCGCAGCTCGAACCACACGAGCACCACGAAGCAGACAGCGGAGGCGGCGAACAGCGCGATCGTCGAGAGCGAGGTCCACCCGCTGCGCGGTCCGTCGATGATCGCGTACGTCACGGTGGCGAGCGCGGCGACGACCAGCAGCTGGCCTGCGGGGTCGAGCCGCCGGGGGCGCGAAGCGCGTGACTCGGGCACATATAGCGCGGTCAGGACGAGCGCCAGAAGCCCGATCGGCACGTTGACGAAGAAGACCGCCCGCCAGCTGATCGCGTCGACCAGCGCGCCGCCCACCACCGGGCCGAGCGCCATGCTCAGCCCGAACACCCCGCCCCAGATCCCGATCGCCATCGCGCGCTCGCGCGGGTCCTCGAACACGTTGCGCACGATCGACATCGCGACCGGGTTGAGCATCGAGCCGCCGATCGCCTGCAGCACCCGGAATGCCACCAGCGAACCTAGGCTGGGGGCGAGGCCGCACAGCAGCGAACCGAGACCGAACGTGACCAGCCCGATCTGGAACACACGCCTTCGTCCGATTCGGTCCCCGGTGGAGCCCGCCAGCATCAGCAGGCTGGCGAGCACGAGCGTGTACGCATCGATCGTCCACTGGAGCCCGGACACAGATGAGTGCAGCTCGTGCCGGATCGCTGGCAGGGCCACGTTGACGATCGTCGTGTCGAGCCCGACGATCAGGAGGCTCATGCAGCAGATCCCGAGGATCAGCATCCGGCGCGGGCGGCTGAGCTGCTCCGAAGCGGAGTCGGCCATCCGATCGATGCTAGCCCGGGCCGCCCGTGGCCTAACCCGCTCAGCCAGGACTGGTGAAGTACCGCCACACGGTCGGGCCGATTGCGATCAGGCGCTTGTCCGCGACCCCGATCTCCTCGATGACCCCGTGGCGGATCTTCAGCACGCCGACGCTGAGCCTGCCGGCGACGGAATACCAGCTCACTCCTCGCACCTTGAACGGCCCGCGCAGATGTAGCCGGCCCGCCGCGGTGCGCAAACGGACGCCGGGCCGCACGCCACCGAGCGCGTAGTGGCGGCTCGCTGTCAGGAGCAGAGCAACTCGGCCGCGCGTTCGCCGGCGGACCGCGGCGGGCAGCTTGCGCTGCAGCTTCGGCGATGGGTACCAGGCGTGGATGCCCGCCCCCTGCAGGCAGAAGAAGTCCCAGTCGCGCCAGCGGCCTCGCAGCGCGCGGCGCAAAAACTCGCTGCGCGCCTTCGCGCGGGTCTGCCCGAGCCTGACCGGGCCGAGCGCCCGGCCGGCGAGACGGCCGGTCGGCTGAGCGCAGAACAGGGGCGCAGCGGGAGCAGAAAAGGCGCCCGGAGAGGCCAGCGGGAGCTCGACCCCCGACGGAGCGTCGGCGGTGCGCTGCACTGCCCAGACGCCGCCAATCAGGTTCGGAAACTGCGTCGCATTGGGGAACACGTGTGGGAAGTCGTCGGTGTTGACCACGACCCGCAACCGGTGACCCGGCTCGAGCGTGTCGAAGGTCGGGAACACCTCGACGTCGTACCGGGTCAAGGCGCCCGGCGTCACGGGCTGCTGGGATGCCTGGGTGTAGGGGTGGTATGGCAGGATCGGGCGGCCGCCCGTCCCCATCCAGGTGTCGGCCGGGTCGAGCGCCCGCAGCGAGCCGTCCAGCACGCCCGTCGTCAGCTGTCGCGGCTGACCGTTGGGCGCCACGTCGTCGATCGAGACCACGAACAGCGTGTCCTTGGTGTTTGCGCGCGCGTAGATGGTCGCGCCGATCGGCCCCGCCAGCGTGGTCGGCGTCGTGAACGGGGCGGTCGTGTAGCTGACCGCCCCCGGGCCCTGCTCCGAGAGCGCGCTGTCCAGGCTGCAGGGATCCTGCGTGCCGAGCGAGTTGAACAGCAGCTGTCCGAGCCCGGCTCCCCACTGCTCGACCGACGTCGAGCACGGAATCGAGGTGCCGGTGAACACGAGCTGGTCGGCGCCGCTGCTCTCGGTCGGCGGCGCCGGCGAGAGCCCGCCGCCGGCGTGGAAGTAGTACGTCGTCGGCTTCGCCTGTCCGAATGGGTAGCTGGTCGCCTCGCGATAGCCGTCCGAGCCGAGGTCGTAGGCGTGCAACGGCGTCGAGGTCTGGTCGATCCCGGTGTCGATCCCCTTCAGCCAGCGGTCGAACCACGCCAGCTGCAGCTCGGAGATGTTCATGCCCCGGTACACGACGCCGCCCGCGGTGACGTGGTAGAAGGGGCCGTCGATCAGCTGGTAGCGGCCGGACACCCGCTGGTGCGGGGTCATCGCTGCGAGCACCGGCCGGTGGTCGTTCGCGTTCTGGAACGCGGCGTAGTTCAGCGGTTCGCCGCGCTGGAAGAGGTCGAACCAGCCGCCGACCAGGAACGCCGGGATGTGGTCGGCGACGATCTGCGGTATGTAGTTGACCGGGCTGCGCACCTGCCAGTAGGGCCCGTCGTAGGCGAGCGAGCCTCCGGAGACGATGTTCGCGAGCGTGGGGGCGGTGAACGTGAGCTGCTCGGAGAGGTGGTCGAGCAGCGTCGCCGGCAGCGTCGGCAGCGATCCTTCGAGCACCGGGTTTGCCAACGCCAGGCCGGGCACCAGCGCCGCGATATACGGGAGGTTGAACTCCAGGCTGGGGACGCCGCCGGCGGCGACCTCGTCGCGGTAGAGCTCGGTCGAGGAGATGACCGGGAAGATCGCCTTGACGGGAGACTTGGGGCCGAGATCGGCGGCGGTCGCGAACTGATCGATACCGAGATAGGAGGCGCCGACGAGTCCGACCGAGCCGTTCGAGTGCGGGAGCTGGGCCGCCGCCCAGCGCACGGCGGCTGCGCCGTCCTCGCCCTGGATCGGGTCGAACAGCCCGAACGTTCCCTGCGAGGCGCCGGTCCCGCGCACGTCCATCTCCGCCTCGATGTAGCCACGCTGCACGAGGTACGGGTTGTTCCCCACCAAGCCGCCCGCGGGGCCTGCGCTCCCCGCGAGGTCGTCGAGCCCGGCGCCGTAGGGGGTCTGGCTCAGCAGCACCGGGAACGTCCCGCTCGCCGGTTGCCCGGTGCCGGGATCCGTGGGGTAGCTGACGGCGACGTGGAGCGGCGTACCGTCCGCACCGGCGATCGTGTACGTCGCCTGTCCAATCCCGTAGGTCGCGGGCTCGGGCTGCCAGGCGCCGGCAGCCGTCGCGGCGGTCGCAAGCGACAACGCCGCGGCAAGGACAGCCATCCTGACCAGACGCCTCACCACCGGAAGATGGAGCATAACCCAGTGGAGAGCATCACCGTCCCGGTCAGGACGGACCCGTACGCCGCGCCGGAGGACACGGTAGCCTTCATGCAACCGACTAGGTCCGGACCTCCTTGCCGAACGACAACTCCGCCCAACAAGAGGGGCCGTCGGCCTACCCGCAAGCGGCGACACTCGAGCTGCGGGACGTCGTCAAGCGCTATCCCGGTCAGCGCGATCCCGCGATCTCGGACCTGAGCCTGAGCGTCGGAGCCGGCGAAGTGTGTGTGCTCGTAGGCCCATCGGGTTCGGGCAAGACGACCGCGATGCGGCTGATCAACCGCATGATCCAGCTGACGGCCGGGGACATCGTGCTCGGCGGGCGAAGCGTGCTCGATCGCGAACCGAACGAGCTCCGCCGGGAGATCGGCTACGTGATCCAGCAGATCGGGCTGTTCCCGCATCTGACCGTGGGCGACAACATCGCGACCGTGCCGCGGCTGCTTGGCTGGGAGAAGGGGCGAGTCACGGCCCGAGTGAACGAGCTGATCGAGCTGATCGGACTGGAATCCGAGATCGGCAAGCGCTACCCGGCCCAGCTCTCCGGTGGCCAGCGCCAGCGCGTCGGCGTCGCCCGCGCGCTTGCGGCCGATCCACCGTTGATGCTGATGGACGAGCCCTTCGGGGCGATCGATCCGATCAACCGCGCTCGGCTTCAGGACGAGTTCCTACGGCTTCAGGACCGCGTGCGCAAGACGGTCGTATTCGTCACGCACGACATCGATGAGGCGATCAAGATGGGCGACCGGATCGCGATCCTGCGCGAGGGCGGGACGCTCGCGCAATACGACACGCCCGCGGAGATCCTCACCCACCCGACCGACGACTTCGTCGCCGAGTTCGTCGGCGCCGACCGGGCCCTGAAGCGGCTCGGCCTCTCGACCCTGGCGGACCTGGAGCTCCTGGCCGCAGACGGCCAGAAGCCGGGGGACGGTCGGGTTAGCGAGAGCACGACGGTGCGGGACGCGCTGTCCGAGGTGCTCGCGTCCGGGGGCCTTCCGCTGACGGTCGTCGATGACCACGACCGGGTCGCGGGCGTGGTCACCCTGGAGCTGCTCGGAGGCCTGCTCCGCAACGGGGCCCTGTCGGACGCAGAGCAGTCAGACCAGGAGCGGCCCGAGGCGGAGCCGGCCACGTGATCGTCTCGTTCGCCGCCTCCCACGGCCCGGTGATTCCCAACTTCGGCGGCGGCTCGTCGTCGTTCGCCTGCGAGCGCGCCAACCGGCTGTTCTGCTCGGGGTGGGTGTCTCGCAACTGGAGCACCGTGCTGTGGCCGGCGCTGCGACAGCACATCGTGCTCACCCTGATCGCCGTTTCGATCGGATTTGTGATCTCGACGGGACTCGCGCTGATCGCCTACCGCCGCGGGTGGCTCGAGCGTCCGGTGCTGATCGTCACCTCGATCCTGTACACGATCCCGTCGCTGGCTCTGTTCGAGCTGCTCCAGCCGAGCTTCGGCCTCAGCCGCACGACGGCCGAGATCGCGCTCGTCTCCTACACGCTCCTGATCATGTTCCGCAACACCCTGACAGGGTTACGCGACGTCCCGCCGGAGGTTCGCGACGCCGCCGCCGGTATGGGCATGGGCCCAATGCGCTCGCTGCTGCGCGTGGAGCTGCCGCTCGCGTTGCCCGCGATCATCGCCGGCCTGCGGATCGCGACCGTGACCGTGATCTCGCTGGCAACCGTCGCCTCGTTGATCGACAACGAGGGCCTCGGCGTGCCGATCCTGACCGCGATCTCGAACGAGGTGTTCAAGACCGAGTTGATCGTGGCGGGCGGAATGGCGGTGCTGCTGGCGCTGTTCGCCGACGGGCTGCTCGTGCTGCTGCAGCGGTTCCTGACTCCCTGGACGAGGATCGCCTCCCACTGATGCACGACTTCACCGAGGCGTTCAAGTTCATCGGCCGCAACGGCCAGATCCCGGGCATCCCGCATCTGCCGACGCTCGTTCATCTTACGCTGGGGACGCTCAAGATCTCGGCCATCGGGATCGCACTGGCGCTCGTGATCGCGCTCCCGATCGGGCTGTGGCTTGGCCATATCCACCGCGGGTCGTTCGTGGCGATCAACGTCGGCAACATCTGGCGCGCGCTGCCGAGCCTGGCCGTGCTCGCGATCGGCGTTGCGTTCCTGGGGCTGGGGCTCGACAACGTGGAGCTGGCGCTGGTCGTGCTCGCCGTGCCGCCGATCATCACGAATGCATACGTGGCGATCGACGAGGTCGACGGTGATGTGGTCGATGCTGCGCGGGGGATGGGCCTGACCGGCTGGGAGACCCTGTGGAAGGTGGAGATTCCACTCGGGATCCCGCTGATCTTCGCGGGCGTAAGGACCGCGGCGCTGTTCGTCGTCTCGACGACGACGATCGCCGCGCTGACGGGCTACAGCGGCAGCCTGGGGGACATCATCAACAACGAGGCTTCGTACCACCTTCCCGGCGTGCTGGGCGCTGCGATCTGCATCGCGGGGCTGGCGCTGCTCGTTGAGCTCGCGCTCGCGCTCGTGCAGCGAGCGCTTACTCCAGCAGGCCTGAAGCTCGCCCAGCGCGAGGACGCGGCGGTGGCATTCGCCCCGGTCGCGATCACCGATGCACCGTGACCAACGACAAACAATCAGGAGGAAGCATGAGACGACTCAGAATCGCCGCCGCGGCACTGCTCGCGGTGGTCCTGCTGGCGGCGTGCGGGAGCTCGAAGAAATCCTCGAGCACCGCCAGCTCGTCAGCGCCGGCGGGTAAGCCGGGCGCCGGCAAGCCGGCGGTGGTCCTCGGCGACAAGAACTTCGAGGAGGAGTACGTGCTCGGCTCGCTGTACCAGCAGGCGCTCCAGGCCAAGGGCTACAAGGTCACGCTGAAGGGGAACATCGGCTCGACGGAGATCACCTACAAGGCGCTGACCTCGGGCCAGATCCAGGCCTATCCCGAATACACCGGCGTGATCCTGTCGGTAATCGCCAACCAGAGCACTCCGCCTCACAGCGCGCAGCAGGCGTACACCCAGGCGAAGGCCTATCTCGAGGGCCATGGGCTGACGCTGACGAGCCCGACGCCTTTCTACGATTCGGACGCGCTGATCGCGCTGAAGTCGTTCGCGCAGAAGAACAGCCTCAGCTCGATCCCGGACCTGAAGAAGCTCGGACACTCGGTGACGCTCGGAGGTGCGCCTGAGTTCGCCACCAGGCAGGAGGGCCTCCTTGGCCTCAAGTCGCAGTACGGGATCAACCCGACGTTCAAGCCGCTCGCGATCGGACTCACCTACAAGGCGCTCGATTCCGGGCAGGTGAAGGTCGCCGACGGCTTCACGACGGATCCGCCGCTGACGACTGGGAAGTACACGATTCTCAACGACCCGAAGAAGGTCTTCGGGTTCCAGAACGTGGCGTTGATCGTCAAGCAGAGCGTGCTGAACGCCGAAGGGCCGGCGTTCGCGCAGACGATCAACGCGGTGAGCGCGCTCCTGACGCTCCCCGCGATCCAGAAGATGAACGCCGCGGTGTCGCTCGACCAGCAGGCCCCCGCGAGCGTCGCGCATTCGTTCCTGGCCGCCAACGGCCTGGCCTAGTGCACCGTCGGGCGGCGGGGCTGCGTGCAGCCTCGCCGCCCCTCAGCGCAGCAGCTTGAACAGCTCGACCTCGCGCGAGATGCCGCGTACCCGGAGGGAGCCGGCCGGGCGCCAGTCGCGGCCCGTGCACCGTTCCACGACCTCCCGCGTCGCGACGAGCTCATCCCGTCCCGCCTCGGAGAGAAGCCTCGCGCTGAGGTTGACCGCGGCGCCGAAATAGTCGCCCTCGCGGGGAATCGCGAGCCCGTGGTGAACGCTGGCGTGGACGCTGGGTTGCCCCTGTGCCCGAACCGCATCGATGATCCGCGCACCGGCGTCGACAGCATGGTCCGGGCTCGGGTAGACACACATGAACCCGTCGCCGAGCAGCTTTGTGAGGCGGGCCTCGGGACCGTGCTCGCGGGTGACGATCGCGGCGAAGCGATCGATGATCCGGATCGCGGCGTCGTCACCCAGCCGGTCGGCGAACGAGGTGAAGTCCTTGAGGTCGCAGAACAGGAGCGAGACCTCGACCGGGCTGGGCGCGGCTCCGGTGCCCAGTGTCTCCAGCTCCGTGTTGCGAAACGCCAGCTGCGCAGCCTCGCGTGCCAGCCAGCGGCGATGGACTCCTGCCAGCAGTGCATCTGACACTGGCAGAAGGCGTTCGAAGGCGTCCACGCCGGCCACGCGGCTTCCGCCCTCGCCCGCCTCGTGTCGTAATCGGGGCTCGACGACCGTGACCCAGAGCTGCATCGTCGCGTGCGCGATGCGGGCGAGCAGGCGGCCGTACATGCGGCTGAGCTGGACGGCGAGATCGAAAGGCCACACGTCCGAGCGCTGCCAGAGCTCGACCAGCGCCTCTGCCTCCGCCGGTGTGAACGCGGGCTCATCGGGTTCCGGGGTCGGAACGCCGAAGCCCCGCATCAGCTCCTGGAGCTTGTCCACGGGCATTCCGCCCTGGGCTTGGATCTCGAGCGGGGTGACGGACCGGCCCTCGCCGGCGATGTCGCTCATTCGCCTGCCGGGATCGTCGAGCGGCGCCATGCGTGCATGATCTCCTAAGCGCTCCGCGAAGGCCCGCGCGGCGTCCCCAGAGGCCCGCGCGCCGGCCTCCGGGCAAACCCCGAACCTGCGAGAGTTCGCCGGGGACGTGGTTTGACCGAGACGCGTACAGGCATCGAGCGGCAGCGCCACGCCGAGGACGCGATCGCGGCGCTGCGCTGGCAACCGCGGCGACGGGCGGGCAAGCACGCGGATCCGGGGCACGAGCTGACCGTCCGGGGCGGGCTCTCAGCGCTCAGCCTGGACGCGCTCTCGAGCGTCGCGTACGGACCCGAGGCGGCGATCATGGTGCTGGTGGCCGCGGGCGCCGGAGCGGCCAGCTGGATGCTGCCGATCATGCTCGTGATCACGGCGATCCTCCTGATCCTGATCTTCTCCTACACCCAGGTGATCGAGGCGCATCCCGAGGGCGGAGGGGCTTACGCGGTTGGCAAGCGGTACCTCGGTCGCTGGCCGGCGATGCTCGCCGGGGCGTCGCTGGTGGTCGACTACGTGCTCACGGTGGCGGTGAGCCTTGCCGTCGGGGCGGCCAGCCTCGGCAGCGTGTTCCCGTCGCTCTCGCACCACCTGCTGCTGGTGTCGCTGATCGGGCTGGCCGCCCTGACCGCCGTGAACATGTTCGGGATCTCGGAGTCGGCCAGGCTGCTCGCCCTGCCGGCGGCCGTGTTCGTGCTCTCGACGATCGCGGTGATCGTCGTGGGGGCGTTCCATCCCCACCCGGTCGCGGTGATCGGCACCAGGGAGAGCTTCACGGCGACCGAGGGCGTGGGGATCCTGCTGATCCTCAAGGCATTCGCGAATGGGGCGACCGCAATCACCGGGGTGGAGGCGATCGCCAACAGCGTGCCCGCCTTCAGGCGCCCCAGGGTCCGAACGGCACAACGCACGGAGCTTGCGCTCGGTGCGCTGCTCACGATCATGCTGCTCGGTCTGACGGTCCTGGTCCGGGCCCATCACGTTCTGCCGCGCGGCAACGTCACGATCCTCGCTCAAGTGACCGCTGGTGCGTTCGGGAAGGGCGCGGGGTTCTATGTGGCGAACCTGTCGACCGCACTCGCACTCGGGCTCGCCGCCAACACCAGCTTCGGCGGTTTGCCGGTGCTCATGAGCCTGCTGGCAAAGGACCACCGGCTGCCGCATGCCTTCTATCTGCGTGCCGAGCGACCGGTGTACCGGTACGGGATCGTCGCGCTCGCTGCCGCCTCCGCGTTGCTGCTGGTCGCGGTCAACGCCGAGACCCAGCGGCTGATTCCGCTGTTCACGATCGGGGTCTTCATCGGCTTCACGATCAGCCAGCTGGGGCTCGTGCGTCACTGGATCACCGCGAGGCCTGCGAAATGGCAGGCCCGCGCGCTGCTGAACGGTCTGGGAGCGACGTTGACCGCCCTCGCCGTGGTCGTCGCCCTGCTTACCAAGTTCGTGCACGGCGCTTGGGTGGTGGCGGCCGCGATCCCGGCGCTGATAGTGCTGTTCGCGAGGACCGAGGGCTACTACCGCAACGTCGCCTCGGAGCTCAAGCTTGGAAAGACGCCGCCCCCGCCGAGCAAGCGCGAGAGCATCGTCATCGTGCCGACCTCGACCGTGAACGTCCTGACCCAGCGGGCGGTCAGCGCCGCCCTGTCACTCGGGGAGACGGTCGTCGCGGTCGCGGTCGCGGGCGATGAGGACGAGTGCGCGGAGATCACGCGCGCCTGGGATGAGTGGAAGTCCGGGGTCCCGATCGAGGTGCTGCTCGACCCGCATCGCTCGCTGATTCGAACGGTGCTCCGCTACATCCGCTCCGTCGAAGGTGAGGAAGCGACGATCACGGTTCTGATCCCGCGGATCATCCCCTCAAAGCGCCGTCACGAGGTCCTCCACAACCAGCGCGGACGCCTCCTGGAGACGGTGCTGAAATCGCGCACGAACGTGGTCGTGGCTGTGCTGCCGTTTCACATCCACGATTGAGGCGGGGCGCGCCCGGCCGGAGCGGCTATTTCTTCACGTGTGAGGCGCTCTGTGCGGTGGACTTGTAGATGCCGGCCACAACGGAGAACGCCGGCTTCTGGTTCCCGTACTGGTCCACCAGGCCCTTCTGGTTGATCGGCGGGTCGCCCCAGGGGTTGCCGCCGCTGTAGCCCGGATAGGCGTTGTAGTCCTGAAGCGTCTGGTAGGCGACGCCGGAGAGCCACGGCCTCGTGGCGAACACGCCGAGATGGAACGCCGCGGCGTTTGACTGGAACTGGTAGGTGCCCCGCTCCTCGACCGGTCCGTTGCGGTTGGCGTCGAAGCCGAACTCGGTGATGAACAGCGCCTTGCCCGGATAGCAGGAGTGATAGAGGTCAAGCCACGGTCCGAGCTCGTCGCGGTCATCGGTTATCCCGGCACCCAGATCGAACCAGCCGAAGTACTCGTTGTCGCCGAGCACCTGCAGGGGCGCATATGCCGACTGGCAGGCGACGCCGGGCCAGTTGTCGATCGCCATTCCGACCGGGCGGGTGGGGTCCAGTTGACGGGCCAGTGCGGTCGCCCCCGCGATGTATGCGGCCTCGGCGGGCGTGGCCGGATACGGAAGCTCGTTCGCGATGCTCCACAACATGATCGAGGGATGGTTCTGGTTGGCGTAGATGTCGGCGCGCAGCAGCGCGTGGGCATTGGCGAGCCATCCGGGCTGACGCAGGTACTGGTTCTGGACGCCCCAGACCTGGACGTCCGACCAGATCAGGATCCCGGCGCGGTCCGCCATCTCCTCGAGCTCCGGAGCGACCGGGTAATGGACGCGCAACAGGTGTGCCCCAAGCTGCTGGGCCCACTGGATGTACTGGCCGTATTGCGCCGGCGTCAACGCTGCCCCGGTGGAGGGGAACTGCTCCTGAAGGTCGACGCCGCGAAGACTGAGCGCCCGCCCGTTGAGGTACATCCGTCCCCCCGTGACGGTGATGCTGCGGATGCCGGAGTAGTCGAGGTAGCCGCCGAGACCTCGTCCGCGTGAATCGGTCAGCGTCAGCGTCGCCTTGTAGAGGGTCGGCGTGTTCAGTGACCACAGCCTGGGATGACGGATGCGGATGCT
This sequence comes from uncultured Actinomycetes bacterium, assembly GCA_963822725.1. Taxonomy (GTDB): domain Bacteria; phylum Actinomycetota; class Thermoleophilia; order Solirubrobacterales; family Solirubrobacteraceae; genus Palsa-465. Next base: position 916,252 of record CAWGIR010000004.1, on the reverse strand, counting down.
CGCCCTGGCGGTCCAGGTGGAGTGGGGGCCGATCGTCGCCTTGCCGAAGCTGACGCGCGTGCCCCCGTAGGTGCCGTACAGCCGGACCTTCTGCCTGGCGCCCGTGACGTTGCGGACGACCGCCTGCTCGGCGATCGTGGCCGCGCAGGTGGGACACGGGAGTATCGGCCGCACCTGCACCCGCTGCAAATCGGCACGTGCTGCGGCACGCAGGTAGACCTCGCCCAGCAACCCACCGAAGTTCCACCAGCTGCTGCCCGGGCCCGGCGGAAGCGACGCAGGGTTGGTGCGGTTATCGACCCTGATGATCAGCCGGTTGACGCCCGGGCGAAGCCCGGTCAAGTCCAGCTCCCACGGCACGTAGGCCCCGGAGTGGCTGCCGATCTGGCGTCCGTTCAGCCACACCGTGGCGGAGTAGTTGACTGACTCCAGGCGGATGATCCAGTGCCGGTAGGCGGCGGGCACATAGCCCGGAAACGCGTTCGTGGGGAGGGTGAAGTCCTTGCGGTACCAGCCGACGTAGCCGGTCCAGCTGGCGATCGAGAGATCGCCGGCGTTGTAGGCGTTGGGGACCGTGGTGGGCGTCCATCCCGTCGTGTCGGAGATGTTCTGCCACCAGCCCTGCGCGACGCCCACATCGCCGGGGTCGAGGCGGGAAAGCCAGCCCCCGCCGAGCAGCCACCGGTCGGTCTGGCCGTCCTGGTAGAGGACCTGCTTGGTGGGCGGTTGAGCCGTGTAGGCGGGACCCTGGGCGTCAGCGACCGGCGCGCCGGTCAGCGCGAATGCGGCAGCGCCGGCGAGCGCGGCGACCAGAAAGCTCACGATTCTGCGGATGGAGAATGAACACCCGCCGGGGCCGATGGTTGCGGGCGGGCTCAGCTGCTTGCCGCCTCTCGGACCGCCTCTTGCAGGTATCGCTCCAGGGCCGCGTTGAAGTCGCGCGCGGTAAACCGGGAGGCGGTCCGCCTGCCTCCCGCGACCAGGCGCGAGCGGAGCTCGGGGTCCCCGGCCAGCCGCCGGAGTGCCGCGGCCAGTGCCTCCGCGTCGCCGGCCGGGAACGTCAGGCAGTTCTCGCCGTCTCGGAGATACTCGGCCACGCCGCCACCGGCGCTCGACGCGACGACCGGCCGGCCGGCGGCCATCGCCTCGAGTGGGACCAGTCCCCACGGCTCGCGCCAGGTAACGGGGAACACCAGCGCGTCGGCTGCGGCGTAGGCAGCGGGGATCCGGCGGTGATCGGTTTGTCCGAAGTTCACGCGAGCCGTGACGCCGAGACGCACCGCGAGCGCTCGGAGCTCGTCCCGGTACGGTGCGTTGCCGTCGCCGAGCACGTTCATCGTCGCGCTCGCGGGGAGGAGTGGTAGCGCTTCGATCGCGGTCGAGACGCCCTTGCGTGGATCGAGTCGCCCGCAATACAGGAGCTTCCAGCTCCAGAGCCCGGGCTCGCTGAAGCGGAACTGATCGTCATCGACGCCTGCGTGGACGATCGCCGCGGCCGGAAGGCGCAACCCCGCCTGCCTGGCTGCCTCGAGCGTGTACCGGGAGATGAACGCCCAGCGGGCAGCGCGATCGAGATCGAGGCGAGCAGGGACCCCGGTGAGGCGCTCGGCCACGGAGGCGCCGGCCCGGCGCCAGGTGCGCAGCCACTGGTCGACCTGCGTCCCGTAGACCAACCAGTCGTCACAGACCGCGCCGAGCGCAGGCAGGCCGGCCTGCCGGGCCTGTTCGAGCAGCGAAAGCGACATGCCGCCCATCGCCCACCAGAACAGCACCTCTGGAGAGAAGTCTTCGAGGTGACGACGGAGCACGGCCGCATTGGACCGTTCGAGCGCGATCCGCTCCGACAGCCTGAGGCGCGGAAATTGGTGTTCTCGCCAATACCAGCGCAGCGCTCGGTGGACGTCCCCGGCAGCCTCCCCCGGAGAGTCGGACGGGTCGGCAACGGTCGTCAGCACCCGTACCTCGTGGCCGGCTGCGGCCAGGGACTGCACAGCTCCGGACCAGAGGATCTCGTAGCCGCCCGTCGACCACGGCGGATACCTGTTGCCGATGCTGAGGACGCGCACTAAAACGCAGCGAGGCCCGGCGCCCGTCCCCGGCCCGCGACGAGCCGCTGCTCAGCCATGCCGCAAGGACCAGTCGTAGGGGATCGTGTCGCTGAACGGATCGAGTCGCTCGATCTCGTCCGGATCGTGCGGGATCGTGGCGCAGTTTGCGACCAGGGCAGCAACGGACCCCTCGCCTTTGAAGCCGTTCCAGACCTGCGGTGGAATCGTGACCAATGAATAGTTCAGCTCGCCGAGATGGAGCTCCTGCACCACGCCGCGGCTCGGCGAGCCGTCGCGGTCGTCGTAGCAGACGAGCTTGACCATCCCGACCGGGACGGCGTAATTGAGGGTCATCTGCCTGTGGATGTGCCAGCCCTTGATCACGCCGGGATACACCAGCGAGAAGTAGATCTCGCCGAAGTGCTCGAAGGCCGGGTCGTCCTCGCGGAGCATGTGGAATATGGCTCCGCGCTCGTCGGGGATCCGACGCAGCGGCGTGACGCGCAAATCGTGGATCCGGCCGCTCATCGAAGCTGCTCCTCGTGCTCGAGACAGAAGTTCACCGTCTCCTGCACGGCGTCCTCGAGCGGTGTTTCAAGCCTGAGGCCGTGAGCCGCGGCGCGCTCGACCGACACGTGGTAGGGCTGGGGGGGATCGCCCGACGGTTCCGGAGCCCTGAGCTCCGGGCGCCGTCCGGTCCGGCGCTCGAAGGAGTCCTGGATCATCTGCGCAAGCTGGCGCACCGTGCGCGGACGGCCCGAGCCGAGGTTATAGGTGCCCGGGGGAAGCGCTCCGCCGGCCTCGCCGGCAGTCACCAGCGCGGAGCAGACGTCCTCGAGCGAGACGAAGTCGCGCCACTGGACGCCCGATGTGCGCAGCTCGAGGCGACCGGTGAGCGTCCCTTGGCGGCAGAGGTCGTTGGCAACCAGCGTCCATCGGTTCACACCGGCATCGTATGGCGCCCCAACGGAGTTCGTGAGGCGGAGCACGACCAGCTCATACGAACCATCCATCCGCGACGCGGCGAGGTGTTCGGATGCCAGCCGGGAGATCCCATAGGCCGAGCGCGGCTCCGGCCGCATGTCCTCGGTGAGCGTCACGCCGGGGGCGATCCGAGCTCCGTACGCGTGGACGGTCGAGAGATACACAAGACGGCTGGTTCCCGCACCAGCGCATGCCCGCGCCATGCGCTCGGTCGCGACGACGGTTGCTGCCAGGGCGGCGGCAGGCTCGGTAGCAGCCGCGACTTCATCCTCTCCCGCCAGGTGGATGACCGAGTCGACGCTCTCGAGCGCGGACTCGAGCTCGTCGGCGGCCTCCTTGAGAGCCAGATCGCAGACGCGCTGCTCGATCTCGAGCCAGGGCGCCCGGTCACGCACGAGGCCTCGCACCTCCCAGCCCTGATCGAGGAAAGCCTTCGTCAGCCGGCTTCCGATATAGCCGCCGGCGCCCGTGATCAGGACCCTGGTCAAGGGCGCGGACCTTACTGGCCGGTCGCGTAGATTCGCTCGCAGAGCGGGGCGATGCCGCGGTCCCAGTCATAGGGCTCGGCTGCGGCGCGGCAGGCATCGACGGTGGCCGGGCGGCGCGCCAGCTCGAATGCGCGCAGGCATGCCTGGGCCAGGCTCTCGGGATCCTCCGGGGCGGAGAGCTCGCCCGTGACACCCTCGGTGACGAGTTCCTGGGGGGCACCGTGGGTGCTGGTCACGATCGGCGTCCCGCACGCAAGGGACTCGACGAGTGCCATCCCGAACGAGTCATGCATGGAGGGAAGGCAGGTAATCCAGGCGCGGCCGTAGCGCTCGTGCTGACGGTCGCGTGCGCCCACGCCGAGGTGCCTGGTCCGTGCGCGGGCATCGGCGGGGCCACCGGCCAGAAACGCGCTGGGGTTGCCGGGACCGCTGAGCCAAAGCTCGACATCCGGCTCGGAGGCGGCGATCAGCGGCAGCGCCTCGAGGAGGACGGGAACGCCTTTGCGGCGCTCGGTGATGACGCCGGAGAACAGGATCGTGGGACTCGGCTCCCGCCGCGCGGCGGGGGGAAACGCATCGAGCGCAACTCCGCCGGGAATCACGACGCCGTCCGCGCGGCCGTAATTCCTTGCCAGGTATGCGACGGCAGCGTGCGACATGCCGCTGTAGACGTCGATGTGCGCGACGACCCGGGCGGCGGCCGCCGCCTGAAGCGAGCCCAGCTGCGCCCAGTAGTCCGGGTCCGGCAGACCGAGGTCCGTGATCACCGTGCGCCGCCCGTCTCTCCGTAGCCGGGCGGCCGCGACCGAGGCCAGGGCGTCGAAGCGGCCGAGCGAGTGCACGGCGTCGAAGTGCCCGAGGCTGAGTCGAGGGATGAGCCGCAAGCCGAAGTCCGCCTCGTGCCGGTAGTCGCCCGCGAAGTGGCGGCGGAGCCGGACCGTCCGCACCCCGCGCTCGACGGCTTCGCCGGACTTCCACGCCGAGGAGAAGTGCACAACCTCGTGACCGCGCCGTCGCAACGCTGCACCGAGTTCCGGGATGAACCGCTCGGCGCCGCGGCGCACCTCGGGCCAGCACAACGCGTGGGTCAGGGCGATCCGCACGGCCGTGCAGCGTAGCGAGCGCCTGTCGCCGCCCAGGGACGGCGCGACCATAGAGTTAGCCGGTGTCCAGCGAAGCTCAGGTGAGCGTGATCGTTCCAGCGCGCAACGCAGGATCGACGCTCCCAGGAACGCTCGAGGCGCTGGCACGCCAGCGCTTCGACGGGATGTACGAGGTGATCGTCGTCGACGACGGTTCGACCGACGGGACGGCGGCCGTGGCGGCCCGGTTCGACGGCGTGACGATTCTGAGCCAAGCGCCCCAGGGGCCGGCGAGTGCCAGGAATCTGGGCGTTCGGCATGCCCGCGCAGCGCTGCTGGCGTTCTGCGACGCAGACGTGTTTCCAACCGAGACCTGGCTGCAGGCAGGAGTACAGGCCCTGGGGCGCGCCGACCTCGTCCAAGGCCAGGTCCTACCGGATCCGCGGACGTCGCTCGGACCGTTTGACCGCACGATCTGGGTCACCTCGATCGCGGGCCTGTGGGAGGCGGCCAGCCTGTTCGTCCGGCGGGAGACGTTCGACCTGATGGGGGGCTTCGAGGAGTGGATCCGCCCGCGTCGCGGCAAGGCGTTGGCCGAGGACATGTGGTTCGCCTACCGCGCGCTGCGCTCGGGGGCGCGAGCGGGATTCGCTCCGGAGGCACTCGCCCATCACGCCGTGTTCGCCCGCGGCTGGCGCGAGTACGTCGCAGAGCGCGAGCGCCTGCGGTACTTCCCGGCCATGGCGCGCAAGATGCCGGAGCTGCGTCGGACGTTCCTCTATCGCCACGTGTTCCTGAACCGGCGCACCGCCCGCCTTGACCTCGCGCTGGCCGCGTGCGGGCTCGGACTGGCGTGCCGTTCGAGGGCGTGGCCGATTCTCGCCGTCCCGTATGCGCGCGAACTATGGACCAACTCGGCCCGCGGCTCCGGGAGTCCGGCCGCTGCCGTGGCGGTGGCGGACGTGGCCGCTGACCTGGTGTCGTTCGCCGCTCTGGCCTGGGGCAGTGGCCGGTACCGCTCGCTGGTGATCTAGCCTCGATCCTCCGGCACGCTGGCGGACAGGGCCGCGAACGGCGCCCGCATCACCGGAATCGCGTCCAGCCGGAACAGCCGGCGGACCCGCACCCTCTCAAATCCGGCCAGCAGCAGGGCCTGGCGCAGATATGCGAGGTTGCCCAGCCACCAGTCCCACGGCGTGCGGTGGGCGCGGAGCTGCGCGACCGGGGTCAGCGGCCGCAGCAACGTGCCCCGCAGATCGAACGGCTCGATGATCAGCAATCGCCCACCCGGACGTATCACCCGGCGCGCCGCCTCCAGACCGCCGACGGGGTCACGGAGGTGCACGAGCAGCGCGCCGATTACGGCGAAATCGACGGGGCCGCCGAGCCGCTCGGCGGCCAGATCGTAGATCGAGCATTCGACGTGCCTGACCCGCGACCCGCGCAGGCGATGCGCGATCCGGAAGCGATCCGCGGGGCGCATGTCGGCGTACTCAGATGCCAGCTCGGCGCGGGTGTGCGCCGGCCACGAGGCATAGTCCCACTGCTCGAGGTCCGTGGCCAGAACCTCGGCCGCTCCGCGGCTCTCCATCTCGAATGCCCAGAAGCCATCGTAGGTGCCGATGTCGAGCGTCCGGAGGCCGTCGAGCCCACGCGGAAGCACACGCGGTGCCAGGCGGCGCAGATCGACGTGACCGTGAGTCGTCTGCCCCGGGGCGAGCTCGATCGTGTGGTACCAGACCTTGTGTTCGCGAATGTCCTGCAGCAGCTGGGCCTCGGCCTCTTCCATGGACACAGCGTATCCCGGCCTCCCGGCGGTCTAATGTGCCCGCAATGACCGTGGCTGACGTCCCCGCCGTCCGCGATCTGCGGCGCAGCACGGCTCGCGGAAGCCTGATCAACGCTGCCTTCTTCGTCGGCGTGACGACGCTGGGGTTGCTCAAGGGCGTGCTCGTGGCAGGCTTCCTCTCCCGCCACGATTACGGTCTGTGGGGACTGCTGGTCGCCTCCCTCGGGTCGCTGGCGCTGCTCAAGGAGGTCGGCATCCAGGACCGCTACGTCCAGCAGACGATGCCCGACCAGGAGCTCGCGTTTCAGCAGGCGTTCACGCTCGAGGCGATCTTCAACATCGCCTTCGGGGGCCTGCTGCTGGTGGTCGTGCCGGTGCTGGTCCTCGCGTACGGGCGCTCGGAGCTCTTGGCGCCCGGCTTCGCGCTGGTCGCAGTGGTGCCCGCGATGGCGTTTCAGTCGCCGCTGTGGATCTTCTATCGGCGGATGAACTACGCCCGCCAGCGGAGCCTCGGTGCGATCGACCCCGTGATCGAGCTCGTGGCGACGGTCGCGCTGGCCGCGGCCGGGTTTGGCTACTGGAGCCTGATCATCGGCGCGCTGATCGGCAACTATGCGGCCGCCACCGCCGCCGTGATCGGGTCTCCCTACCGACTGGCGTGGCGCTTCAACCGCGCCGCCGCGCGCGACTACATCAGCTTCTCGTGGCCGCTGTTCCTGACCGGAGTATCCGGCTTGGTCGCCGCTCAGGGCGCGGTGATCGTCGGCACAGCGACGCTGGGGCTGGCGGGCGTCGGAGCGATCGCGCTCGCGAGCTCGATCACCGCGTATGCCACGCAGGTCGACCAGATCGTCTCGGCGACGCTGTATCCGGCGATCTGCGTCGTGCGCGACCGGACCGATCTGTTGTTCGAGACGTTCGCCAAGGCCAACCGCCTCGGTCTGTTGTGGGGGGCGCCGTTGGGCGTGGGGGTCGCCCTGTTCGCGCCCGAGCTGGTGCGGTACGGGCTCGGTGCCCACTGGCGCCCCGCGATCGGGATCATCCAGGTGTTCGGGCTGATTGCCGGATTCGATCAGATCGCCTACAACTGGGACGACTATTTCCGCGCGCGCGGTGATACGCGACCGATCGCCGTTGTGAACCTGATCACGATGGCGGTGTACGCGGCCGTGGCAATGCCCCTCCTCGCGCTAAAGGGGCTGGGTGGATTCGAGGTGGGGATGGCGATCGCCGCGGTCGTCGGAGTGGGGGGCAGGATCTTCTTCCTAAACAGGCTGTTCGAGGCGTTCGACATCGCCGGTCACGTGCTGCGGGGCGTGGCGCCCACCGCCCCGGCCGCGCTCGCGGTGCTGTTGGTCCGCGGGTTCCATCCGGGCGGCGGGCTGGGCGTCGCGCTGGTCGAGGTGATTGCCTACGCCGCGATCGCCGTGGCGTCGACGTTCGTGCTCGAGCGGCCGTTACTGCGCGAGATCGCCGGCTACCTGTCGCCACGGCCGGCTGTCTGAGCCGCGCAAGCCACTAGCCTCTCGATCGATGAGCGTAGTTGCGGGCGAGCGCCCGGCCCCGTTCGGGCGGGCAGTCGCGAGGCGCGTCGGCTTCAGCCGGCGCGAGGCCACCCTGATCGGAGCGCTTGTGGCGGCGGGGGCCGCGATCCGGCTGTGGATCGGCTTCACCAACTTCGGCGTGAAGTGGGACGTCGACAGCGCGTACATCGTCGCGTTCTGGCTGAAGTGGCACCCGTTGCACGTGTATATGTCGAACCGCTACCCGTATCCGGGCGGGTTCCTGCCAGTGATCCTGGTCTGTCGCTGGATCGCAGATGCCACCGGCGCGGCGTTCTACGGCGTCTTCAAGGTCCCCTCGATCCTGGCCGACCTCGGGATCGCCGCAGCGCTCGCCTGGGGGCTGGGGCGGTTGGGCGCCGGGGCGCGGGAGCGGATCATCGCGGTGGCGCTCGTCGCGCTCGGACCGTCGTTCATCCTGATCTCGGGCTATCACGGACAGATCGACGCGAGCGCGATCCTTCCGGCGCTGCTGGGTGTGATCGTCTGGAAGCTCGGGAGCGGTCAGCGGGCGTGGTACGCCGGGTTGCTGATCGGACTGGGGGCGTCGGTAAAGACGGTGCCGTTGTTCATGGTGCTGGCGCTGTTGCCGACGGCGCGCTCACGCCGCGAGGGGTTGATCCTGATCGGTTGCGCGGTCGCGGTGCCGGCCTGTTCGCTGCTGCCGTTCGCGATTGCGAACTGGCATTACGCCGTCGGCTGGCAGCACGAGAACAAGGGCGCGCCCGGCATCGGCGGCCTCAGCCTCCTGCTCCAGCCGAGCCTCCTGCGCGGCTGGCTTCACGACCCGCAGTATCTGGCCCCCTGGAGCCACCTGACGGTCCTCTCGATGCGCTACCAGAACTACATCGTGGGCGCGGCCGCGCTGCTGGCAGGGGCGTTCGCGTTCCGCCGACGGATGGATCCCGTGCCGGCCGCCGCGTTGGTCTGGCTGGTGGTCTACGTGGCGAACGCGGACTGGGCGTTCCAGTACTTCGTCTGGGGGCTGCCCTTCTTCCTGCTGGCCGGGTGGCGGCGGGAAGTACTGGCGCTACAGCTCGTGTTGCTCCTGCCCGCGGCGGAGCTCTACTTCGGGTTCGCCGACCATGCGCTGCGCTGGCTCTACATACCGATGATGATGCTCGTCTGGGGTGCCTTCCTCGTGAGCGCCGCGCTGCTCGTCAAGCGCCATTGGCGCTCGCCTGCGCTCGCCTCAGCAGCGTTCGGCGAAGGACGGCGCGGGCGCCTGCGGGCACTGCCCTGACCGCGAGCTCCCGTAGCTGCTCGGGGTGGCCCTGGGTCCGACCGAAGCGTTCCGTGATCGCACGCTCGAGCTCGCCGAACGGGTAGCGGTCGATCGCCGGGCGCTCCCGCGCGGGCAGCGACTCCTCCCAGAAGTGCGCCAGCACGCGCTCGTGCCAGGACAGCCCGCTTGCCCAGTGCGCTGGGACCTGAGCGCGTCGGTGGGCGTGTAGGGAGTGCCATTTGGGCAGGAACACAAGCTCGTCGTCCTCCAGCGAGCACAGCCAGCGATGGTGGGTGTGTCCGACCCACCGACCTCCCGAGGGCTCGGGGTTGCGCCAGGTGAGCTCATCGAGCAGCGAGGGCACCTCGATGTAGCCCGCCCGGGCCACGCGCGAAAGCTCCTCGCAGACGCGAATCGGGTCACGCACATCCTCGAGCGTGAACGTGCAGACCGCGTAGTCGAAGAAGCCATCCTCGAACGGCCAGGAGCGGCGGGAGCAGATGTCGGCGAGCACCCACGTGTCCTTGCTGAAACGCGCGGGACCTGGGCCCACTCCCTCCGGCGCAAGCGCCCCGCGCGACTCGTAGGGCATCAGATCGATCACCCAGTCGGCCCGATTGACGGGCGCCGCCCAGCCCCCCACGTCGAGCACCCTGGCCTCGGCGGGAAGCTGGATCAGGCGGGCCAGGCCCTCGGGCAGCATCGCGGTTCAGTCTACGTAGGATGTCTGCCGCGATGGCCCACGAGCTTCTGTACGGCGTGGTCTCGGACGTCGTCGAACGGTTGCGTCCTCAGTTGCGCGAGCCGATCGTCGAGTTCGGTTCGCTGCAGGTGGAGCCGGGACAGCCGAACGACCTGCGGCCGCTGTTCGGCGGCCTGGAGTTCATCGGTACCGATCTTCGATCCGGTCCCGGGGTTGACCGCATCGAGGACCTGCGCGACCTCAGCTTCGGCGACGGCGAGGTGGGCACCGCGCTCTGCCTGGACACGCTGGAGCACTGCGTCGACCCCATCAGGGCCGCGCGCGAGCTGCACCGGGTCGTCCGCCCGGACGGCGGCACCTGCATGATCACCTCGGTGATGCTGATCGGGATCCACGCGTATCCGAGCGACTACTGGCGGTTCACGCCGGAAGGCCTCCGGTTGCTGCTCGAGGGCTACGACGACGTGGACATTGCCGCGCAGGGGGATCCGAGTGCTCCCTTCTGGGTCTTCGGCGTGGCGAGCAAAGGCCGTCCACTGGGCCTGCGCCTGCGGGAGCTGCCGTCGCTGGCGAGCAGCCAGGCCGCCTACGAACGCGCGCGGTGTCAAGTCAGGCTCGGCCCATTCCGGTACTCGCTGCGAGAGCTTGCAGGCGAGCTGAGGGGCGAGCTGCCGCGTGCGGCCAGGGAACTGATGGCCGCCAAACTCACCCGCCGGTCACAGCCGTGAAAGCGATCCGGCGCCGATTTGGTGGTGGCTCCGCGCCCGAGGAGCCGCCCGAGGAGGACAAGCTGCTGAGGCAGGCCTCTGCCTCCGACCGGCAGATCGTCGAACGCGCCGCTCGATACACGATGACCAGCGAGGCGCAACTGCTGGCGCTGATCGACGCCGTCCGCTACTGCGTCGTACGCGAGCTCCCGGGAGCGCTCGTGGAGTGCGGCGTGTGGCTCGGCGGCTCGGTGCTGGCGATGATCCTGACCCTGGAGGAGCTGGCGGCAGCCGACCGCGAGATCTACCTCTACGACACCTTCGCAGGCATGACCGCGCCCACCGCCCACGACGTCTCGCCCTTCGAACAGCCCGCGCTGCAGACCTGGCGCGAGGCCGAACGGGCGGGTGAGCTCCCGTGGCGGGGCCTGTTCGAGCCGGAGGCCTTCAACCTCGAGCGCGTCCAGGCGATGCTGCTCGCCACCGGGTACCCGGAGAACCTGCTGCGGTTCGTCCAGGGTCCCGTACAGGAGACGCTCCCCGCCGCGATGCCCGATCGGCTCGCGTTGCTGCGGTTGGACACCGACTGGTATGAGTCGACCCGGCACGAGCTCGAGCACTTGTTCCCGCGGCTGGCCCCGGGCGGCGTCCTGATCGTCGACGACTACGGGCACTGGGAGGGGGCGCGCCGGGCCGTCGACGAGTACCTGGCCACCCACCATCGGCCGTTGCTGCTGAGCAGGATCGACTACACGGCCAGGATGGCGATCAAGCACTGAGCACCCTTACACTCCCGCCACATGGGCATCCGCGGACGCGTGCGTAGGGCGCACCAGGCCGCGTTTCTCTGGTGGTGGCGCAGGCGGATCGGAGCGCACCGGTTCGCCCGCTTCGGCCGGCGGAGCCTGGTGGTGGCGCCGCGGGGGATCCTCTCGCCGCACAGGATCGAGATCGGCGACGACGTGATGATCCACGAGCGCGCCATGTTCTCGGTCGTCGAATCCTTCCGGGGCCGCGACCACGAGCCGCACCTGCGGATCGGCAACGGCACCAACATCGGCCCCGGCATCTGGATCAGCTGCGTGGGTGAGATCGAGATCGGCGAGCACAACCTGATGGGCCACAACATCCTGATCGCCGACAGCTACCACGAGTACCACGACCCAGACACCCCGATCATCGAACAGCCGATGGCCGAGCCCGAGGGAGTGACGATCGGTCCGGGCTGCGTGATCGGCCCGCACGTCGCGATCCTTGCCGGGGTGACCGTCGGCGGGAACACGTTCGTGGCCGCGAACGCGGTCGTGACTCGCTCGGTGCCGCCGAATTCGGTGGTGGTGGGCAACCCCGCCCGCGTGATCCGCCACTACGACCGAGCGCTCGGGGAATGGGTCGACGCCGCGCCATCGGCGGCTGAGCAGCCCGAACCGCGATGACTCCCTCCAGGGCGGCGACGATCGCGGTCGTCTCGTGGAACACGCGCGAGCTGCTGGTGCAGTGTCTGCGCTCGCTCGCTCCCGAAGTCGACGCCGGCCGGGCCGACGTGTTCGTGGTGGACAACGGTTCCAGCGATGGCACTCCCGGCGCCGTTCGCGAGGTCGCTCCCTGGGCCCGGCTGCTCGAGCCCGGAACGAACCTGGGGTTCGGTCGCGCGGTCAACCTCGTCGCTCGAGAGAGCGACAGCCAGTGGCTGGCCTGCGCGAACGCGGACGTGGCGCTCGATCCCGGTGCGCTCGAGGCGCTGCTCGCGGCCGGCCGGGACTCCCGCGTCGGTTGTGTGGCGCCCCGCCTGCTGCTGCCCGACGGTTCCGTTCAACACTCTGTGTACCCGTTCCCGACGATCCCGTTCGCCGTGGCCTTCAACCTCGGCCTGTACCGCCTGAGCCGTGGCCTCTCAGACCGGCTCTGCCTGGAGGGTTACTGGGACTCCGGGCGCAGCCGCGCGGTGCCCTGGGCGATCGGCGCGTTCCTGTTGCTCCGCCGCCAGGCCTTCGACGCGGTCGGTGGGTTCGACGAGCGCCGCTTCATGTACGCCGAGGACCTCGATCTCGGCTGGCGCCTGCACGATGCCGGCTGGCAGACCCGGTACGAGCCTCGTGCCACCGCTCGGCATCGAGCCGGGGCTTCGACCGCGGTCGCGTTCGGCGATGGCCGCGTCGCGCGTTTCACGCGCGCCACGTACGCCGTGCTGCTGCTGCGGCGCGGCCGCACGCGTGCCTCGGCCACCGCGGCCCTGAACGTCTTCGGCGCCACGCTGCGCCTGGCATGGATGGCGCCGCTCGCGGTCGTGCTGCGACGGTGGCGCGCCCCGGTCGCGCGCACGCGGATGTGGTTGCGGGCCCACGTGCAGGGGCTCCGGTCACTGGCGAGCTCAGAGCCGGGAGCGGATTACGCCGCCGGGGAGCCCAGCCGCTGATGGGGACTCGGTAGCGCCTGCGGGGCGCTCGAGCCAGGCGGGCAGAGCGCCGCTCGAGGCGGGCGGGTGAGCCGCACGACGATCGCGCCGTCGCCGATGAACTCGCCCTTGATGCCGCCGACCGACGCCGTCCACGCGAGCTCCGGGACGCCGTGCGGATATTCGATCAGGAGGTCGTCGCGGATCACCACGTAGCCGTAGTGGCCGGCGGCCAGTGCGCGGCGCCACGCGCGACAGCTGCGGGCGGTCGTGAACCCTCCGTGCGGCTGGGCCATGCCCAGGTATTGAACGTGGTTGGTCCATCGGCTTCCGTACAGGGGGTACTGGCGATCGAATCCTGCGATCGCGATCCTGGCGTGGCGAAGATGGCTGTCCACGAAGCTGTACAGCGGGTCCTGCGTGTAGCGGGTTCGCTGGTAGCTGCGGTTGGCCTCGGCGGCCAGGAACAGCAGCAGGCACAACGTCCCCACGCCGACAGCCGCCCGCAAGCCCGTACCGAACCTCCGCCTGAACCTGGGAAGCAGGGTCCCGGCGAGAAACGCCGCCGCGCAGCCGAGCGCCAGGGCGATCGTGCGTTCCACATAGGGGGTTGAAGGCCACGGCGTCCAGCTCCCGGGCAGCAGCGTCACGACGACGATCAGCCCGATCAGTCCCACGATCGCGAGCTGCGGGCGGTAGCGGCGATCGGCCGCGAGCAGCACGACCAGGATCAGTCCCGCCGCCAGCGCCGGGGTCAGGTAGCGAAGATTCTGCGAATACAGCGACGGGCCGCCGTCGAAGCCGATCGCGGTGGTTGGCGTGACGAGGTAGACGAGCGTCGAGGCGGTCGCCACGACCGCCAAGAATCGAAGCAGGCCTCTTCCTCGCCATAGCGCCAGGCCCGACGCGATCGCCACGGCTGCCAGCACCCCGGGCCACGCATCCCCGAGCGAGGCCAGACCGGGAATCAGCATCGTCCCCCACACGTGAGGGCGCCCCCAGTAGTGCGCGACCGAGAAGCCGTAGTCGTTGACCAACCGAAACGGGGCATAGGTGAACCCCAGCGAGCCGATGCCCAGATGCACCGCGGGATCCGGGCTGCCCGTGATCACCAGATCGCGCGTGTACCAGTAGAAGCCCGTGACCACGGCGGCTCCCACCCAAGCCAGCGTCGCACGTCCGCGTTGCCGCGGCCCGGCCTTCACCACCACGGCGACTCCGAGCAGCACGCACGGGGCAATCACGGTCAGCTTGGTCCCGACCGCCAGCCCCGCCGCCAGACCGCTCACGATCAGCGGTCCGGGCGCTCTTCCGGCGTCGACGAAGATCGCCAGACTGGCGAGGAACAACGCCAGCGCCGCCGCGTCGTTGCCGGCGGTACCCGCCTGCGTCTTTGCCATCACCGGCACCGCCATCACGGCCGCCACCGCGAGTCCAGTCGCAGGGCCCAATCCGAACCGACGGCCGATGGCCCAGCCGCTGAGGATCGCCAGCAGCAGCCACCCCATGTTGAGCAACACCACCAGGAAGTCGCTCCTGAGCAGCGCCATTGCGACTCCGTCCAGCAACTCTGCCGTCTGTGGGTACAGATGCACCGGAGAGTCGGGAGTGACGTAGTGCAGCGGAGCGATCGAGCCGCTCTGAACGAACCCGGCCGCGAACGTCAGGTGGTAGTTGAGGCTGTCGTAGTCGGTGATGCCGAGCTTCAGCGGCGTCGCCGTCCACGCCGCCCATTGCGCCACGACCAGCGCGCACCCGCCGAGGCCGACCCAGCAGACGACCCGGTTCGGGCGGGGGGCGGGGGAGGGCGTGGCCGCAGCGACGGCGGGTGTGTGCCTGAGCAGCGTCCAGCTCACCAGCCCGAGTGCCACCGCGCAGATCGTCACCGGTACGGGGCGGAATGCGCCCACGGTGCCGAGGAGCTCCCCCAGGAGGACGAGCGCGGCGAGCGCAATCGTGATCTCCGCGACCCAGGCGGTGGCACCCTTCGCGCCAGGCACGAGCGCCCGGCGTGCCGCCCGGGCCCCGATTCCCAGCGAGGCCACGATCGCCACCAGCATCAGCTCGCCGACGAGGAACCGGGTCACGGCTGCGCAACGGTACTGGCTCGCAGTAGCCTCCTACGCCATCGAAACGACGGTCGAGAAACCGAGGCTTCGCCTCCGCAGGCCGGCAATGACACGTCCAGGTTTTCGCCAGTGGCTGCTCGTGATCGTGCTGCTGGCGCTCGTCCTGAGGATCGTGCTGGTGCTGGCCACGCCCCATTTCCAACCGCGGACCGACGCCGCCGACTACGACCGGATCGCGGTCTCGCTCGTCCAGCACGGCCGCTTCCCCGACTCGATTGTGGCTCCGAAGGGCGAGCCGAGTGCCTTCCGCCCGCCGCTGTTCCCGCTCGCGCTGGCCGGCGTCTACGAGCTGGTGGGGACGGGCTCGAGCGCGGCCCGCTGGGAAGCGGGGCGGCTGTTCGAAGCGGCGTTGGGTGCTCTCACCGTCCTGCTGGTTGGGCTGATCGCCGGGCGTCTTTGGGGACGGCGGGCGGCGCTCGTCTCCGCGGGAATCGCAGCCGTTTTTCCCCCGCTCGTGCTGGTCGGATCCTCGCTGATGACCGAGCCCCTGTTCATCCCGCTAGTGCTGGCGGCGGTCCTCGCTGCCCTTGCTGCGCGCGACTCGCCGCGACGGCGACGGTGGGAGGCGGCGGCTGGGCTGTCGCTCGGCCTGGCCGCGCTGACACGCGCCAACGGCTTGCCGCTCCTGATCCCGCTCGCATTCCTGGCGTGGAGCGAGCGCCCGCGGCGCTCGTGGCACTCGCTCACCAGCCCCGCGCTGGTGATCGCCGTCGCCCTCATCACCCTGATCCCCTGGACGGTACGCAACGCGCACGTGTTCCATCGGCTGGTGCCGATTTCGACCGGAGGCGGCTACCTGCTCGCGGGAACCTACAACAGCTACTCGCAGCACCAGGCGCCATTCCCGGCGATCTGGATCCCGCCCGTCGCCCAGGGCGAGCAACTACTCGTCAAGCATCCACACATCAGCGAGGTCGAGGCGTCGAATGACCTGACTAGCGACGGCCTTCACTACATCCGATCCCACCCTGCGGCGCTGGTGAAGACGGCCTACTGGAACACGTTGCGGCTGCTGAACCTCACCGGCACGCGCGTCGAGCGGTGGGAGGCGGGATTCGTCAGCTACCCGCCGTGGCTGGCATCGCTGAGCGTCTACACGTTCTGGGTGGCGGGGCTGCTGGCGCTCGCCGGCGCGGCGAGCGCCGCCGTACGGCGGGTCCCGCCGGCATTGTGGGGCGTCCCCATCCTGGTGCTCGTCCTGACGGTGTTCCTCGCCGGCTCGACCCGCTTCCGCTCGCCGGCTGACCCGTTCATCGTAATGCTCGCGGCGCTCGGCGCGCTGTTGGCGTGGGAGTCACGGCCGCGGCGCGCGCGCCACGACCACCATCCGGTCACGGAAGTCGGGCGACCAGAGCCGCTCTCCGATCCGCAGCCGCGAGGCCGCGTGCTGCAGCGCGCGCGAGAGCGCCCCTGAGTAACCCGCGAGGCGTCCCAGGTAGTAGTTCACGGTGAATGCCTTGGGAGCGGTGCGGAGCTCGAGCACCTGCCAGCCGTGCCGGCCGAGCAGCGTAGTCAGGGAGTGGCGCGTGAAGTACTGGACGTGGGTCGGGATCACCGACCACCATCGCGCCCCGAGAAGGCGCGCGACCCTGCTGCCGGCGTCCGGCAACGCGAGCTGAAGCACCGCGCCATCCTGCAGCAGCGACCCGATTTGATCGAGCGCGGCGCCCGGGTCAGGCAGGTGCTCGATCACATCGCCCATCACGACCGCATGGAACGAGTGGCGCTCGAGCGAGGTGGCGAACAGATCGGAGGTGATCACGTTCAGCCCGAGCCGATCGCGCGCGAAGCTCGAGGCGAACTCGCTCGGTTCCACACCGACCGCGGACCAGCCGCGCGACCGGGCCTCGTCGAGCAGGAAACCGGCCCAGCAGCCCAGATCCAGCAGGCGCCCCGGCGTCGCGTGACGCTCGAGCTGCTCTAGCTGGCGGCGGGCCGTGGTCCGCTGGCCGGTCTGCTCATCCAGGTAATCGGCGGACTCCGCCTCGGCGTAGCCCTCGAGCAGCGACTCGGCCGTCGGGAATCTGTCCAGCTGCATGTGCCCGCAGGACGTACAGCGCACGATGTCGGACAGGGCCACGCCGAACCGCGACGTGGTCGGGATCAGGCCCTCGCTACCGGCGGAACCGGCGACCCTCAGATGAGGCTCGAGCCGCGTGCTTGCGCAGGCGGCACACCGTTCACCATTCATCGGTCATCAACGAGCCCAGCTCGGCATGTCCATCCGGGACCGGAACGCCCGTGACTCACGCAGCGCCGCCACCGAGAACTGAACCAGCCTCCATGGGACGGGCCACAGCGCCCCCCGCGTCCACGTGCTGCCCGCGCTGGCGCCGCCGCGGCGGACGCGGTGGCTGACGTCGACCTCGAGCAGCGCCACTCCACGGCGGGAGGCGACCACGGTCAGGTAGAGGTTGGGGATCAGGCAGTCGGGGGGCAGGACGGCAAGCAGCTCGCGCAGCAGCGCCGCTTCATATCCCCGCAGCGGGCAGTTGGGGTCACGGGCCACCACGCCGAAGCTGAGGTGGACGTAGTAGCGAAGCAGCCGGGTCATCACCATCCGGAACCAGGGGTCCTGGCGAAACCGCCGCACGCCGGAGACCGCGTGGGCATTGTCGATCAGCAGGACGAGCAGCCGGCGCAGGTCGCTGCCGTGGAACTGTCCGTCGCCGTCGACCTGAAGGACGTAATCGGGCTGGCGCGTCAGGGCCCGCCGATAGCCCTCCAGGACGCTCGGGCCATGGCCGCGGTTGACCGGGTTGGCGACCACCTCGAGCGTGGCCGACAACGTCGGTCCGATTCGTTCGAGCACCTGCTGGGTGTCGTCCGTGGAGCAGTCGTCCACGACGACGATGTGCAGCGTTGAGACGTGCCCCTCGAGTGCCCGCTCGATTTCCTGGACGAAGCCCCCGATTCCCTCTGCCTCGTTGTAGGCCGGGATCGCGACGGCCACCGCGGGCTTCTTGACCGGCTGGTCATGCACTGAGGCGGCGATGCTATTGCTTTTCCTGCGCGAGCTCCCTTCGCCCGGGCCTCGTCTACGCTCCGCGCCGTGCGTAGAGACGGAGACGGAGATGGGGCTCCAGACGCTCGCATCCTGATCATCGGCGCCGGCCCCTGTGGATTGGCCGCCGCCCGCGAGCTCGACCGCCTGGGCCATCGCAACTGGCTGATCCTGGAGCGAGCCGGGGGGCCCGGCGGTCTCGCCTCCTCGGTCGTCGACAGCGCGGGCTTCACCTGGGACCTGGGGGGTCACGTCGTCTTCAGCCACTTTGGAGAATTTGACGCGCTGCTGCACGAGGCCATGGACGGGGAGCTCGAGCGCCACGATCGCTCCTCCTACATCCGCTTCGGCGAAAACTGGGTGCCGTACCCCTTCCAGAACAACCTGCGCTACCTCCCGGACGTGGTGCGGGACGAGTGCCTGTCGGGGCTCGCCGCCGCGTTCGGCGGAGACACCGGAATGGATTTCGCCACCTGGATGCGGGCGGTCTTCGGCGACGGTGTCACGCGGCACTTCATGCATCCCTACAACCTCAAGGTCTGGGCCACCCACCCAAGCCAGATGTCCTCCAAGTGGATCGGCGAGCGCGTCTCCGTGATCGACTACGACAGGGCCCTGCGGAACGTCCAGGAACAGCGCGATGACGTGGGGTGGGGGCCCAACAACACGTTCGTGTTCCCGGCACACGGGGGCACGGGGGAGATCTACCGGCGGGTGGCCATGGGGCTGGCGGACCGGATCCGATACGGCGAGGCGGTCGTGGAGATCGACCCCGCCTCGAGGCAGCTCCTGTGCGCCGGCGGGGACCGACACGAATACGACTGGCTGCTCTCGACGATGCCGCTCGACCAACTCGTGGCGAGGCTGAGCCGCTCCCCCGATTCGCTTCGCCCGGCGGCCGGCAAGCTCCGCCACAACGGGGTGTACATGGTGGGGGTGGGGTACGAGGCGCCGCTGGCGGACAACCGATCGTGGATGTACTTCCCCGAGCCCGAGGTGCCTTTCTACCGGGCGACCAACTTCGCCAAGTACGCCGCCGCCAACGTCCCCGGCGCGCAGACCGATCGCTACTGCTCGATCATGACCGAGACCGCCTACTCCGACCAGCGACCCCAGGGGCGTGCCGGGCTCGAGGGGCGGGTCGAGGCCGCCATTCGCTCGGCGGGCGTGATTCGCGGCCGTCCGCCGGTGGCGTCCGTTCACGTCGAGCGGATCGAGTACGCCTACCCGGTTCCGACACTGGAGCGCGACGAGGCGCTGAACACGATCCAGCCGTGGCTGATGGAGCAGGGCATCTTCTCCCGCGGTCGCTTCGGTTCATGGCTGTACGAGGCGGGCAACATGGATCACGCCGTCAAGATGGGCATCGACGTGGCCCGGCGGCTGGCGACCGGCGCGCCGGAGGAGCTGTGGAGATTGCACGGCTAGCCCGCCCGAGGGTGTTGCTGCCGGCGGCGGTCCTGCTGGCGGCGATTGGCGTGGGGGCTTGGCGGCTGGCGGCCGGAACCGCCACGAGCGATGGCCCCACGCCGGTGATCGTGGGGTCCGATCCGGTCGGCCGGCCGATTCCGTCGGGCTTCGTGGGGCTGTCGCTCGAGTTCCCGGCGGTCACGGGCTACGCCGGCCCGGATCCGGCTGCGATCAACCCGCTATTCGTGCAGCTGGTTCGCAACCTGACCCCGGGACAGCGTCCCGTGCTCAGGATCGGAGGTGACAGCACCGACTCGACCTGGTGGCCGGTGCCCGGGGTGACGCCGCCGCCCGGTGTGAGCCATGCGCTCACCGCGGGCTGGCTCAGCACGACCAGGGCGCTGGCGGCGGCGCTCGGCGCCCGCCTGATCCTCGGCGTGAACCTGGCGGCAGGCGATCCCAGGATCGCGGCCGCGGAGGCCCGTGCCTTTCTGCAGGGGATCGGCCCCAACTACATCGAGGCGCTCGAGATCGGCAACGAGCCCGATCTCTATGGCCGAGATCCCTGGTACAGGGCAGCCGGTGCAGGCGCCGTATTCTCGCGGCCGCGGAGCTACTCGCTGAGCGCGTTCATCGACCAGTTCACCCGCTGGCGGCTGGCCCTGCCCGACTATCCGCTCGCCGGTCCCGCCTTTGCCTGGCTCGGCTGGATGAACGATCTCGAGCGCTTCGTGACCGCCGAGCCCGCGGTCACGGTGGTCACGTTTCACCGGTATCCGCTGCGCCGCTGCAACCAGAGTGCCGACTCACCGCTGTACGGCTCGATTCCCAATCTGCTCAGCGACTTCTCCTCGAGCGGCCTCGCTCGGCCGGTGGCGGCATATGCCGCGGTTGCCCACGCGCACGGCCTGAGCTTCCGCGTCGACGAGCTCAACTCGATCTCCTGCCACGGCAGGGCGGGGGTGAGCGATACGTTCGCCTCGGCGCTGTGGGCTCTGAACACGCTGTTCAGCTTCGCCCGCAGCGGGGTCGACGGGGTCAACATCCACACATTCCCCGGGGCCGCCTATCAGCTGTTCGCCTTTCAGCAGGCCGGGGGGCACTGGACGGCGACGGTCGAGCCCGAGTACTACGGACTGCAGATGTTCGCGCAGGCCGCCCCTCCGGGCTCGCGGCTGCTGGCGACTCAGACGCCCGGTGGGCCGGTCAAGACCTGGGCCACGATTTCGCCGGACGGCACGACCCGTGTGGTGCTGATAAACGACGACGCTAGCCGGGCCCGGACGGTCACCGTCAGGCCCCCCTCGACGGCCGGCGTGGCCGCTTTCGAGTCGCTGCTCGCGCCGGGGCCGGCCGCGAGAACTGGGGCCACCCTCGACGGCCAGAGCTACGGGGCTCAGACCCACACCGGCAGGCTGGCCACGCCCAGCCGCCGCTACCTGCTCTCCAACGGGGGTCGCTACGTCGTCGACATGCCGGCGGCGAGCGCGGCGATGCTCACCCTGGTGCCCGGCGTGGCCGCCGGCCCGTCCGTCGGCTAGGCCGGGCATCGGTGGCCACGCCGGGGGCGGCGCAGTCACATGTCCGCCGAGGCAGTAACCTCTCTGCGCGATGATGTTCGGGGTATGGGAGCCGGCCACGGTCCGGCGAGAAACGCACGGGATGCGACCGAGAGGGGATCGTTAGATGCGCGTGCGGATGGTGTGCCTCGAGGACGGGATCACCTCGTGCGGGTTTCGCAAGATGGCCGCCTACGTGCTCCGTCTGAACGCCGACACCGAGGCCTGGTACGTCACGACGAACCGTTACCGGGGAATCCGGAACGCGCTCTTCGGGGGGCTGGGCTCGGGCGGCGACCTCAACGACGAAGAGGTGGACGAGGTTGCACGGGGCCTTGCCGAAAGCGACCTGATCGGGTTCTCCTCGATGACCGGCTATGCCGACCTGACGCACCGCATCGTGCGGCGGGTCCGCCAGCTCAACCCGTCGGTGTTCATGATCTGGGGCGGAATCCACCCCATCATCAATCCGGAGGACGCGATCACAGGGGACGTCGACGCGATCTGCACCGGTGAGGGAGAGTTCGCGTTTGCGGAGTTCTTCGATGCGTTCAAGGAAGGCCGCGACCACACGCGCGTCAAGAACTTCTGGTTCAAGCAGGGCGACGACGTGATTCGGAATCACTTCCTGCCGTTGATGAGCTCGGAGGAGATGGAGGAGCTCCCGTTCCCCATCTACCGCGAGCACGAGAAGATCTATCGCCCGGGCGTGGGGTTCGACGAGATCGCGCTGGCGGACTACGTCGGCAACGACGGTCTCAGCTACACGACCCTGTGGTCGATCGGCTGCCCATTCCACTGCACCTATTGCGGGAACACGAAGTTCATCGCCAACGACGCCAAGTACAAGCGGATCCGCCACCCCAGCGCCCGGTACATGGTGGAGCAGATCAAGGACGTCCGCAGCCGCTTCCCGCATCTCAGCCAGGTCAGTTTCCACGACGACAGCTTCATGGCGATTCCCTACGAGCAGCTCGAGGAGTTCGCCGAGCTGTGGCATGACGAGCTCGCGATCCCATTCGCCGTATACGGCGTGATCCCCAACTACGTCAAGCAGGACAAGTTCGAGCTGCTCACGTGGGCGGGCATGAACAGGATTCGAATGGGAATCCAGTCCGGCAGCGAGCACATTCTCGACTTCTACAAGCGCCCGTCGCCGCCCGTGAAGATCAAGGCGGCCGGGGAGGTGATCGGCAACTTCGCGCCCAAGTACCACCTGCCGCCCGCCTATGACCTGATCGTCGACAACCCGATCGAGACGCGCCAGGACGTGTGCGACACGCTGAACCTGATCTACGAGATGCCGCGCCCGTACACGCTGTTCATCTACTCGCTGAAGGTCATCCCCAACACGGAGATGGAGACGGCGATGCTCGACCGTGGCGTGGAGGTCGACAAGATCGACTCGAGTTTCTTCGTGATCCCGCCGCGCGTCGGCAACCTGTTGCTGTACGTGCTGTGCCTCTGGAAGCCGCCCCGATGGCTCTGGAAGCTCCTGATGCGGCGGGTCCGTGCCTGCACCGAGCCGCAGCCGCTGTACCCGAGGCTGGGCCTCGTTCTGCGCACCCTGTATCTCGCGAAGCGAGCGGTCGCGCACTTTGCGCGGATGGACTTCTCGATCTTCCCGGGCTGGACGGGCTACGTCTTCTGGCGTCTGGGGGTGGTGAAGCTCTGGCAACGCCGGTTCACGCCGCGGCTGCCGCGGCCGGAAAGGCCCGTCAAGCCGCCGCGGGCGAGGCCGAACACGGGCGCGATCGCCGTCCAGCGCGTGGCGGCTCAGGAAACCAGCTCGCCGGCCGGCTAGCTCCGGCGCGAGCCCCTGGTCGCGGCGCTAGCCTCTGCTCGAACGATGAGACTGAGGGCGCTGGCGGCAATGACTGTCGTGGTGCCGGTTGCGATCGTGATCGCTCTGATCGTGGGCGGCGGCTCGGGCGCTCCCGCTCGCCTCCGCAGCGCCGGCCATCGTTCGGCGACCGCAGCCGCGCGCCCACTCGCGCCTCAGGTTCAGGCGATCCCGCCGGGGCCGGGAGCGCTGATCGCCTGGGTCACGCGCTCGACGACCATGCGAGCTGCCCCGGCCGGACGCGCGCTGGGCGTGATCGCGTCACGCACGCAGTTCCGCTCCCCAGACGTGTTGTCGGTAGTCACGGTCTCCTCGGGGTGGCTCGGCGTCCGTAGCCAGTTCGCCGGCAACGGACGGCTCGGATGGATCCCGGAGTCCGTGGCGGTGCTGGAGCGCGACACCTGGTCGCTGAGGGCATCGCTGTCTCGACGCATGTTGATCGTGCTCGAAGCAGGGCGGATCGTAAAGCGCTACGACGTCGGCATCGGTGCCTCCCGCTCACCTACTCCCACCGGTCGATTTGCCATCACCGACCGCCTGGTCACGCACGATCCGACGGGTCCCTACGGCTGCTGCATCATCGCCCTGACCGCGACCGCGCCTCACGCGATCCCGGGCTGGAGCGGCGGCAACCGGATCGCGATCCACGCCACGCCGGCGACCGAGACGATCGGGCAGCCCGACAGTCACGGGTGCCTGCACGTGACGCAGGCCGAGGCCCAATGGCTCGTCGACCACATTCCGGACGGGACTCCGGTCAGGATCACCGCCTGATCCGCGTTTTTCGTCCGTGAAGCGCTCGGGTAGCCGCTCCTTGGACCCGAGAAAAGGAGCTGGTACAGATGGCGGACGAGCTGAAGGGCAGGCGCGTAGCGTTCCTGTTCACCGAGGGCGTCGAGCAGGTAGAGCTGGCCGAGCCGCTGAAGGCGGTTCGCGCAGCCGGAGCGGAAGCCGACACGATCTCCTTGGAACAGGGCAAGGTCCAGATGTTCAACCACCTCGACAAGGCCGATGAGATCGATGCCGAGAAGGCCGTAGCCCACTTGGACGTATCCGACTACGACGCGCTCGTGCTCCCCGGAGGAGTAGCCAACCCCGACCAGCTGCGGGGTGATCAGAATGCGGTCAAGTTCGTGCGCGGCTTCGTCGAGCAGCACAAGCCGATCGGCGTCATCTGCCACGGCCCCTGGACGCTCATCGAGGCGGACGTGGTCAAGGGCCGGACCCTGACCTCGTGGCCGAGCCTGCAGACCGATCTCCGGAACGCCGGCGCGAGCTGGGTGGACGAGGAGGTGCACGTCGAGGACGGCATCGTCTCCAGTCGCAAACCCGACGATCTACCCGCGTTCTGCAGGGAGATCGTGCGGGCGTTCGCCTCGGGCGGGAGCGAGGCCCGCGAGGCGGCATGAGCGACGCCTCCGCGTGCGCGGGCGTCGAAAAGCAGCACATTCCGAAGGTTAAGCGTCCGAATTCTGACGGTGCGGTGGTTTAGTTCTGCGGCCACGTGGTACTCGTTAAGGCGATGCAGCCGACGACGGTGAGACGTCGATCGGGGCGCGAATCGATTCGAGACTTGGGGAAGCTCGAATCCGGCGACCTGTTCAGACGCTGGTGCAAGCACAGGGACAGGCGCGCACGAGACGAGCTCGTGGAGCGGTTCCTGCCGCTGGCGCGAAAGCTCGCCCATCGCTACCGGGGTGCCCACGAGCCCTACGACGACCTGCTCCAGGTCGCGAGCCTGGGCCTCGTCAAGGCGATCGACCGTTTCGACTTCGAGCGCGGGACGGCGTTCTCCTCGTTCGCGGTTCCCACGATCCTCGGCGAGCTGAAGCGCTATTTCCGCGATCTGGGCTGGTCCGTGCACGTTCCCCGCGGAGCCCAGGAGCGGGCGCTCAAGGTCGAGGAGACCAAGCAGAAGCTCACCACCCGGCACGGCCGTCCCCCAACCGTGCCGGAGCTGGCTGAGTATCTCGAGCTGAGTATCGACGAGATCCTCGAGGCGCTGGAGACCGCCGGCGCCCATCACTCGGTCTCACTCGATGCCCCGCACACCGACGACGACGGTTCCTCGGGCACGCTCGCGAGCTCATTCGGTCAAGACGACGAGCGGTTCGAGCTGATCGAGGATGGGCTGACGATCGCCTCGGTGGCCAGGCAGCTGCCGCTGCACGAGCGCCGCGTCCTTCACCTGCGATTCGTCGAGGATCTGACCCAGACGCAGATCGCCGAGAAGATCGGCGTCTCGCAGATGCAGGTCTCGCGGATCCTCAGGCACGCGCTGGGCCGGCTGAACGAACTCGCCAGCGCCGATGACTTCGCTCCGGACGAGGGCGAGCGCTCACCGGCGCGCAAGCGCCAGCGCCGCTAGGTCGTCGCTTCCGTTACCGTCGGCTTGGCGAAGAGCGCGGTCGAGGTGAGCCAGGACCGCGGCCGGCGATTCTCGTGCATGCTCTGACAGCAGGGCTCGCAGCCGGTCGCGGCCGAAGCGCCCGCGACCGCCCAGCGTGTCGGTGACGCCGTCGGTGTAGAAGAGCAGAACTTCGCCCCGGGCGACCGCGACCTCTTCCTGGCTCCAGTCAGCGTCGGCGAACGCCCCCAGCAGCGGCCCCGGGTCAGGCACCTCCCGGACTTCTCCAGCTTGACTTGCGATCAGGGCCGGTGGGTGCCCCGCCGAGCCGACGATCAGCCGGTCGGCCTCGAGCCGCGCACAGACGGCCGTGCACGTCGACTCCCGGCGATGGCGGCGGAGCACCTCGTCCAGGTGGGCGAGGATTGCGGCCGGCTCCGGCTCGAAGCGCGCGGCAAAGCGAGCCCCGTAGCGCATCAAGGCGGTCATCGTCGCCGCCGTCACGCCCTGGCCCTCGACGTCGCCCATGATCGCGAAGCCCCGGTCTCCCTCGAGGAAGACCTCGAAGAAATCGCCGCCGATGTCCATGCGCAGCTCGCTGGCGACCGGTCTGTACAACGATGCCGCCTCCCAACCGGGAATCTCCGGCAGCGGCTCCGGCAGAAGGCTCTGCTCGAGGGTCTCGGCGACGCGAGCGAGACTGGCGTGGAGCCGCGCGTTCTCGACGACGATCGCCGCCCGGCGTCCCAGCTGCTCGCCGAGCTCTCGGTCCTCGTGGTGCAGCCGCGTCTCGGTGGTGATGAACACCATCACGCCGATCGTGCGGGTCGGCACGCGGAGCGGCACGATCAACACCGAGCACAGATCGCTTTCCTGGAGCAGGCGCAGGCCCTCGGCGTCGGTCGCCCAGCGAGCGAGCTGATCGTTGGTGACACGCTCGTACAGGATCGACTCGCCGGTGCCCAGGACACGGCCGAACTCCTGGTTGGGGTCGATCTCCTCCGACTGAAACCAGCGCATGCCGTTGACCAGGCCGGAGAGGCTGGACTCCGGCGTCGAGAGGACCAGGCGCTCGCGGCGCAGGTCCTCGCCGATCAGATCGACCGCACACCAGTCCGCCAGCGCGGGCACGGCGACCCGGGTCACGTTCTGCAGCGTCTGCTCATAGTCGAGCGAGGAGACGAGCGTCCGACCGGACTCCGCCAGAAGTCGCGTCCGGACTTCTGCGGTCTTGACCGCGGTCAGGTCCTCGATCACCATCGTCGCCCCGATCAGATCCCCGTTGACGTCGAGCAGCGGGGTGGACTTCATCCGCCACCAGCGCACATCGCGGGAACGGCGATCGACAGCGCGCACGAGCAGCGGACCTGGACTCTCGCGGTGAACCGCGCGTACCGAGGGCAGATCGTCAACCGCAAGCGGGTTGCCGTGCTCGTCGTACAAGGCGTAGTCGCCGAGGGTCGATTCACTCGTACGCTCGCGCAGATCATCGAGCGACGCGACGCCGAACTGGGCGAGCGCCGCCTGGTTCGCGAACACGATCTCGTCGTCTCGGGTGCGGATCGTGATCGCTTCGGCCAGCGCGTCGAGCAGTTGCGTGAACCGCAACCCCCCGCCGCGCAGCACCCATTCTTCGAGCGAGCCCACCTGTTCCAAAGTGGGCCGAGCCTACAGATCAGCGCGCCGCTTGCGCCAGCCCCCTGCCAGCGGCGGCCCGGCCGTCGCGACGGAGCTCGGTCGGGGTGCGAGCTGCGTCGAGCCGTTTGCGCTCGAGTCGCTCGGCGAGCCGGGAGGCCAGCGCCATGATCGTGAGCGCCGGGTTGGCTGAGCCCTGGGTCGGCATCACGCTGCCATCCGCGACGAACAGGTTCGGTAGCTCCCAGACGCGGTGATCGGAGTCCACGACGCTCAGCTCGGGATCCGACCCCATGCGACAGCCGCCGACGAGATGGGCATAACGGTCGATCTCGAGGATGTCCTGGGCCCCCGCCGCCTGGAGGATGTCCTTCAGCGTCTGCTTGGCGTAGGCGATGTTCTTGCGATCGTTCTCGCACTGGCTGTAGTCCATCCGCGCTACCGGGATCCCGTTCTGGTCGGTGACATCGGAGGCGATCGTGACCCGGTTCTCGGGCAGCGGCAGGAGCTCCGACAGGGCGCCGAGCGTGTACCAGTGGTTGTAGTCGCGCATGTACTCCCGCAGCGCCTGCCCCCAGTGCCCGTCGGCGAGCACGTGCTCGGCCCATCCGATCGGAAGCGGACCGACCGTCTGAATCGAGAAGCCGCGGGCAAATCCCCTGGTCTCGTCGGTCTCATAGAACTGCTCGGAGGAGATCTCGGGCGGCGGCGCCTTGTACATCCGCAGCTCGTCCGGAAAGCGGCCCGCCACCTGGGGCGCCCCCTGCACCATCACCCCGCGCCCGACCTGGTCGTTTCCGTTCCCCAGCCCGTGCGGGAACCGGCGGCTGGTCGAGTTCAACAGCAGGCGGGGGGTCTCGATCGAGTAGCCGGCGACCGCGACAGCGTCGGCGCGCTGGAAGCGCTCCTGCCCGTCGTGGATATAACGCACACCGGTGACTCGACCGCTCGGCGTCGTCGAGCTCCACGTGAGTGACCATGCAATGCTCGCGGATCTCGGCGCCGTGGGCGATCGCGTCAGGGATATGGGTCACGAGCGGCGAGGCCTTCGCGTTCACCTTGCAGCCCTGCAGGCAGTAGCCGCGGTAGATGCAGTGCGGGCGGTTGCCGAAGCTGCCGTTGGTGATCCCCACCGGCCCCACGCGGATTTCGATCCCGAGCTTCCGGGCACCCGCCCTGGCCAGCTCGGCGCCCCCGGCGATGGGGTGGGCGGTGTGGGGGTACCGGTGCGGGTCGCCCCACGGCCAGTAGTCGCCGGACACGGGCAGCTCGAGCTCCAGCACCTCGAAGTGGCGCTTGAGCTCCTGGTAGGAGATCGGCCAGTCCTCGGCGACGCCGTCCCGGGTGCGGACCTCGAAGTCCGAGGGATGAAAGCGCGGGCAGTAGCCGGCGTAATGGACCATCGAGCCGCCCACCCCGCGCCCCGAGTTGTTTTTGCCGAGCTCGACGGGGTCCTCGCCGCCGACGATCCGGCGGTCCGTCCAGTAGAGGCCGTGGGAACCGGCCTCGTCTGAGACCCAGTCCTCGTCGGGGTCCCAAAACGGCCCCACCTCGAGCACCACCACCTTCCAGCCGCGCCGCGCCAGCCGCTGCGCGAGCGTGCCGCCGCCGGCTCCCGCGCCCACGATCGCGAGGTCGACCGCGTAATCGTCGTCGTAGCGGGCCATCCGTTCGCGCGGCACGGCACGGCGATGGACGTCGAGCAGAAAGGCCGAATCGTTGTCGGGCGGCCGCAGCGCCCCGCGCGCCAGCGTCCGCAGTCCGTGGAGGCCCGGGGTCACTCCAGCCCCCGCTCCTTGACATCGCCGACGGGATCGAGCTCGAACGCCGGAGCTGCCTCCCAGGTCTCGCGCTGGCCGATGCCGAAGCGAGCGAAGCCCCGGGGGTATGCGGGGCCCGAGAAGCCGATCTCATTCCAGGCCCAGGGGTGGGAATAAAACTCGCTCAGGATCGCGCGCATCACGACTGACCAGGCCCGCTTCGGCGGCAGCTCGTCCCAGATCTCCCCCTGGAGCTCGCCGTCTGAGAACGCCTGGACCACCCGCCGCTGGACCTCGGAGGAGGTCCCGGCGAAGTCGCCCGCCCCGTGCTGGCGCGCGGCGGCGTCCAGTCCCTTCGCCACGCGGCGCCACGTCTCCCGGTCGTCAGGGAGCTCCGCGTACTGATAGCCGTCGAGCTTCCCGGCGAACAGCTTCGCGTCGACCATCTTCAGCACCGGGACCTTGGGCTCGGAGTCCTGGGCCATCACCAGATCGCAGAAGGCGCCGAGCGCTCTGGCCTCGGGCTCGGTGAAGAACCGGATCTCCGGGACGTTCTCGACCCTGTCGAGCACCACCCGGCGCGTGGTCTCGTCCCAGTGCGATGCCTCGTCGAGGACGTTGTAGTCCGGGTAGCGGCCGTGCATCTGCGGCGTCACGCCATTGCGCTGTCGCGGCAGATCCTCGGGCGGCGCGGGCTGTCCACCCTCGCGCAGGTTCGGGAGGTGCCCCGGATCTCGGAAGCTTCTCGCGCCGCGCTCGCTCATCGCTGTTCGCCTACCCTCGGGCGCGCGGCCGTAACCGGCTGGGTCGGCGCATTTACAGGCTCTCGCGGGCCTCGGACAGCGCGACCGCCGCCGAGATGTGGGAGAGGTGCGTCAGGCCCTGAGGGAAGTTTCCGAGCAGCGCGCCCGTCTTGGGGTCGACCTGCTCGGAGAACAGGCCGAGATCGTTTGCATACGCGGATGCCTGGTCGAACACGGTGCGCGCGTCGGCGGGCTGGCCCGCGCGCGCCAGGCACTCGGCCAGCCAAAACGAGCAGCACAGAAACGCCCCTTCCTGGCCAGGAAGGCCGTCGTTTCGGCGGTAGCGGTACAGGAGGCCGTCGCCCGCGTCGAGCTCCTCGCGAATCGCGTCGATCGTCCGCAGCATCCGCTTGTCGTCCCAGGCAAGGAACTCGACGGTGGGAAGCAGCAGCAGCGCAGCGTCGAGCTCCTTGCGGTCGAAGGCCTGCACGTAGACGCCGCGCTTGCGGTCGAATCCCCGGCGTTCGATCGTCTTGCGAAGCTCGTCCCGGGCCCGCTTCCAGCGCGCGACCGGAGCCTGGCGCATGCATTCCTCGGCGAGCTGCAGGCCACGGTCCAGTGCCGTCCAGCAAAGCACCTTGGAGTGAACGAAATGATCGGGTTCCCCGGGCCACTCCCAGATCCCCTGGTCCTTCGAGCGCCATCCCTCCGCCGCGTGGTCGATCAGTGAGACGAGGAACTTCCAGTCGTCGTCGTTCGGGGAGTGTCCTCTGCGGTGCCAGCGCCAGGTCAAGTTGACGAGCTCGCCGTATGCGTCGAGCTGGTGCTGGTAGCAGGCCTCGTTGCCGACGCGCACCGGCTTCGAGCGCCGGTAGCCGTCGAGCCACTCGATCGGGCCGCCGCCGAGGCGACGCTCTCCGGCCACTCCATAGAGCACCTGGAGGTCCTCGGCATGTCCCGCGGCCGAGCGCATGACGAACGCGCGGAAGGCGTCTGCCTCGTGCTCCGCGCCCAACTCGGCGAAGGCGCGAGAGCAGAAGCTCGAGTCGCGCACCCAGGCGTAGCGGTAGTCGAAGTTCCGCTCGCCGCCCACGACCTCGGGCAGAGACGTGGTCGCGGCGGCGACGATCGCACCCGTTGGAGCGAAGGTAAGCGACTTCAGCGCGATCGCGGAGCGGCGAGCGGCGGCCTCATCCGAGGTTGAGAGCGAGATCTCACGCGACCACCCCCGCCACCATCGGATCGTGTCCTTCACGCATGCGTCGATCGCGGCGGGGTCGGGCTGGGCGGGCTCCTCGGCCGCCACCTGCTCGGGACGGCGGTAGGTGAGCACCAGGCGCACGCGCTCCCCGGCGCGCACGATGACCCGCGCCGAGAGCTCGTGCTCAGGCTCCTGATCCAGCTCCTGTTCGCACCACACGACGAGTGCGTCGTTGCCCCCGACGGCGCTGTGGAGGCAGAGCCCGTGGCGCCGGATCCACGGTCGTACCTCGCCGTAGTCGAACCTGGGGGCGATCCGCAGCTCGAACTCGACCGCGCCGCGCAGCCCCTCGAGGATCCGGACGAGCTCGCGCTCCGGCGTGTCCCGGGCTTTGTCTGATGAGGTAACGCAGTCGACGAGCCTCGCCTCGCCGTCGGCGGTCTGGAAGGTGGTCGCGAGCACGAGCGTGTCGTCCAGGTATTCGCGCGTGCTCTCCCAACCCTCCGAGGGGGGCGAGACCGAGCAGTGACCGCCGTGTTCCCAATCGAGCAGGCGACCGAATGCGCTTCCTGAGTCGAACCGCGGCACGCAATACCAGTCGATCGATCCCGAGCGGGATACGAGCGCGGCGCTGTGGCAGTCGCCGATCACCGCGTAATCGCCAATCGGCGGGTATTGGTCTGCGGCCCTCACGGACGGTTCACGCCAGGCCCAGGGCCTTGGCGTAGATCTCCCAAGACGAGCGGCGGGTTGTGGGCGTCGTTCCCTGTGCGCGCGCCAACAGCCAGCCTCGGTTCCCGGCCCGCTCGAGCACGCCATCCTCCCGCAGCTGCCCCAGCGCGAGCGTGACCGAGGGCCGGCGCGCGCCGCAGAGCGTGGCCAGCACGCTGTGCGTCAGCGGCAGATCGACCAGGATCCCGTCGACCGTGACCTTTCCCCATCGCTCGCCGAGCAGCGCGAACAGCAGCATCAGGCGGTCCTCGAGCTGCGGGCAGCTGACGATCAGCGATTTCGCCAACAGCCAATGCGCGGTCTTGGCCGACCGCGCGAGCACGGTGCGGGTCATTGGCGGCGCCGCGCTGGTGCGATGCGCGAAGTCCTCGTCCAGCAAGGCGATCCGGGCGGGCCGGAGCGCTCGCCAGCTGGTCCCGGCGATGAGCGAGATCTCGGACATCTCCCACGGTCGCAACAGGTCGCTCTCGCCCACCAGCCAACCGACGTGACCGCGCCCGGCTTCGAGCTGCACGAGCAGCAGCCCGTCGAGAACAAGCACGCCGAGCCATCGCTCACGCATCTGCAGCAAGTGGTCGAAGTCGAACGCACCGGTCTCGAGCTGAAGGACGCGCACACCCAGCCCGGAACGCGAGTCGGCGTGCTCACGCAGCTCGGCGTCGAGCGCCGTCCTCGAAACACGGCCCGCTCGCTGCGGGGGGTCGTCCGCGCTCAGCGCCTCGGCGACGATGCGCTCGTCGGTCGCCTGGTCGTGCAAGGCGAATATGTCGATCGAGCTGTTCATGCCGCCCTTAGAAATCTGCCCGCTGGGGGGCGGCCAGAAACCGTGCATCCGGCCTGTCAGCCGACGAACCGCCTGGATTCTCCGGCAAATCTTGTGCCCGGTGCCGGGGTAGGCCAGCAGGGAGAAAGCGTTCCGCCACTACAGAAGTGAGGTGTCAAATGAGTACTGGGACGCAACCCACGGCACGACCTGCCACCAATGGCGCCGCCGCGGAGATCCGCGAGTGGCGCGATCACGCCCGAGTGTTTCTTCAGCCGATCGCCGCGCCGTCGATTCTCGGGCTGTTCGGATTCTCGGCGGCCACCTTCATCGTCACCGCGTATCTGGTCGGGTGGTATGGAAAGGCGACCTCGCCGCTTCTGATCTTCCCGTTCGCGACCGCGGCGGGCGGCATTGCGCAAGGGGTCGCGGCCGTGTGGGCATACAAGGCCCGCGACGGCCTGGCCACGGCGATCCACGGCATCTGGGCGGCGTTCTGGCTCGGATACGGATTCGTCAACTTCATGATCGCGTTGAAGCTGATCCCAGCGCCGGCTCCGCACGCGGCGGTTCCCGAGCTCGGGTACTGGTTCTTCGCGCTGGCGGCGATCACCCTGGCCGGGATGCTCGCCTCCCTGGGCGAGAGCCTGGCG
Organism: uncultured Actinomycetes bacterium; assembly: GCA_963822725.1. Lineage (GTDB taxonomy): Bacteria > Actinomycetota > Thermoleophilia > Solirubrobacterales > Solirubrobacteraceae > Palsa-465. Next base: position 883,490 of record CAWGIR010000004.1, on the reverse strand, counting down.
CTGACGTCGGTGCTGGCGCCCCTATGGTTCGGCGCCGCGTTCCTGGGCGTCTTCTACACAGTGGGCGGCGCGGGCTGGGAGAAGGTCGGCGGCTATGTGACGATGGCCTCGGCTTTCACCGCCTTCTATGCCGCCACGGCGATGATGATGGCCAGCACGCTGGGCCGGGTGGTGTTCCCGCTCGGCAAGTACCGCAAGGAAGCCAATCTGCCCGGGCGCCGGCCGTCTTATCCGATTCAGTTCGAGCTCGGCGAACCGGGCGTCAAGCAGGGCCAGTAGGTCTCCCAGGCCTGCCAGAGGCGTGCCGGGGACGGTTTTCGTCCCCGGCCGCCCGCGTAGCGCGCCTCATCGCAGCGGCCCCGCGACGAGCGCGACCGCGAGTCGCTCACTGGCGAACGCGCCGCGCGTCCGCGAGCTCGCCCGGTGAGCTCGGCGCCTCGGGGCTCCCGGTCTGGCTGGTCCGCGTCGCCGAGCGCCGGCGGCCGCCTCTCTCAGACCCTTCGGCGACGCGAGCGGAGCCTGTGATCAACGAGTAGGCGATTCCGGATGCGATCGCGATCACGGCAAGTGGAACGAGGATGATCGTGAAGATGGTGCCGGCGAAGATCGAGCCGAAGATGGCCGCCAGCACCAGGGCGGCGATTACAAAATAGAGCCACATGGCTGGGTCTAGGAGGTGCGCCGCTCGAGGTTCGCCACCTCTTCGGCCTTGCGGTCTGCCTTTTCCTGGGCGGTCGTCAACTCGTCCTTGGCCTCGCCCTTACGCTCCTCGCGGGCCCCTTCCCGACGCAGGCCGGGATCATCCGCCACCTCGCCCACGGTCTTCTTCGTCCGTCCCAGGATCTTGTCGAGCAAGCTCATCGATTCCTCCTTCTCTCAGGGGTCACCGTTCGGCTACCCGCTTGGAGATTCGGCGAATCGCTCCGGGGCGCCCCCGGAGGCGTACGCTGTAAGAGTGAAACGTGGCCGACATGGCCGATGACTCGCGCGGAACCCGGGATCTGGTCGTCATCGGTGCCTCAGCAGGGGGAGTAGAGACCCTCAGGAGGATCGTCGGAGATCTGCCGGAGGACCTGGCGGCCGCGGTGTGCATCGTGCTCCACATCGCTCCGGGCAGTCCGAGCGCGCTGGCCAGCATCCTCCGACGGGCCGGTCGGCTGCCGTGCCAGGCTGCGCGTGACGGCGACGAGCTGAGAGCAGGACAGATACTGGTCGCCCCGCCCGACCACCATCTGGTGATCGAGGACGGCCGCGTCCGCCTGACAGTCGGACCCCGCGAGAATGGCCATCGCCCTGCGGTGGACACGCTGTTTCGCTCGGCGGCGGAGCAGCGCGACGGGCGCGTGATCGGAGTCGTGCTGTCGGGGACGCGCGACGACGGCACGGCGGGACTGGCGGTGATCAAGGCCAACGGCGGCGCGACAATCGTTCAGGATCCCGAGGAGGCGCTCTATGCGGGAATGCCTGCAAGTGCCCTCGCGCATGTCGCGGTCGACGCGGTCGTGCCGTCGGCGCGCGTTGCGGAGGTGGTCACGGCGATGGTGAACGGACCGCCGAGGCCCCAATCACCAAGCTCGGGGCCGACCGGCGCGGTGCGGCGCAATCCCGGCGACGGTTCGCCGAGCTCCGGCGGTGTCACGACCGTCTGTCCCGAGTGCGGCGGCGTCCTGACCGAGCGTTCCGAGGCGGGCATGATCCAGTGGGAATGCCGTGTCGGCCATCGCTACTCCCAGGAGAGCCTCGCCGACGCCCAGGCCGAGGGTGTGGAATCCGGCCTGTGGGCCGCGGTGCGCGCGCTGGAGGACCGTGTCAAGCTGCTGCAGCGGATGGCCGCGCAGGCCGAGGATGCCGGCCGGTCGCGCTCGGCGAGATCGTTCCGGCGGCGCGCCGAGTCGGCCGGCGATCAGGCCCAGCTCGTGCGTGAGGCGCTCACGTCCGCCGCGGCATCGACGCTGCAAGAGGTGGCGGCCGGGGAGCTGGATTCCGAGCGGGAGAGCGCGGCCTGATGGCCGATGGCCGCGACACGACGCTCGACGAGCTGCTCGACTTCGTCAAACAGTCACGCGGGTTCGACTTCACCGGCTACAAGCGCTCGACGATCGAGCGCCGCCTTGCGAAGCGCATGCAAGAGGTCGGCGCCGAGCGGTACGAGGACTACATCGACTATCTGCAGCTGAACGCGGAGGAGTTCGCCGAGCTTTTCAACACGCTGCTGATCAACACCACCAGGTTCTTCCGCGATCCGCAGATGTGGGAGGCTCTCGCCGCCGACGTGATTCCGCAGCTGGTTGCGGCACGTCCGCCCGATGCGACGCTCAGGGTGTGGTCCGCGGGGTGTGCGTCGGGAGAGGAGGCCTACACGATCGCGATGCTTCTGGCTCGCGTGCTCGGCGACGCCGCCTTCCGGGAGAGGGTCAAGATCTACGCGACGGATGTGGACGAGAAGGCGCTCGAGACGGCCCGGCACGGGGCCTATCTGCCGCGGCAGATCGAGGACGTTCCACGGGAGGCGCTCGAACGCTTCTTCGAGCAGACCGACCAGCGGTTCGTGTTCCGCAAAGACCTCCGCCGTTGCGTGATCTTCGGGCGCAACGATCTCATCCAGGACGCGCCGATCTCGCATATCGACCTGCTGGTGTGTCGCAACACGCTGATGTACTTCATGGCCGAGGCGCAGGCTCAGATCCTGCGGCGGTTTCACTTCGCGCTGGACGACGAGGGCGTCTTGCTGCTGGGTAAATCAGAGATGCTGATCACCCACTCGGACCTGTTTACGCCGGTCAACCTGAAGTCACGCGTGTTCCGCAAGGTGATGCGCCCGTCGCGGCGCGAGCGCGGACGAACGGTGCTGTTCGATCCCGGCAACGGCGCCTCCCAGAGCGTCGGCGACAGCCTGCGCGAAGCAGCGTTCGACGTCAGCAACGCTGCCCAGGTGGTGCTCGATGCCAACGGCGTCCTGGTAATGGCCAACGAGCTGGCCCGCCGCCTGTTCGGCCTCGGCGTAGCGGACTTCGGGAGGCCGATACAGGACCTGGAGCTCTCCTATCGCCCGGTTGAGCTGCTCAAGCACCTCGACAGCCTGGGCAAGGATCTCCGTGCGGTCGAGCTCAAAGGCGTCCGCTGGGGCAACGGCCAGGAGGAGCGTGTGGTGGACGTTCGCGTCGCCCCGCTGCTCGGCGACGGTGCGCTGATGGGGATGAGCATCGCCTATGTCGACGTCACCAACTCCCGCAGGCTGCAGGATCAGGTCGCGAGCGCCAAGCAGGAGCTCGAGCAGGCCTACGAGGAGCTGCAGTCGACGGTCGAGGAGCTGGAGACGACCAACGAGGAGCTCCAGTCGACCAACGAGGAGCTCGAGACGACCAACGAGGAGCTCCAGTCGACCAACGAGGAGCTCGAGACGATGAACGAGGAGCTCCAGTCCTCGAACGAGGAGCTCGAGACGATGAACGAGGAGCTCCGCCACCGGACGCTCGAGGTCAACGACATGAACACGTTCCTCGAGACGATCCTCAAGACGATCGGGATCGGCGGTGCTGGTCGTCGACGAGCAGCAGCACGTCCAGATCTGGAACGGCCAGGCGCGTGAGCTGTGGGGTCTGACCGCCGAGGAGGTCGAGGGGCAGCACCTGCAGTCGCTGGACGTCGGTCTCCCCGTCGAGAGCCTGAAGGGCGAGCTTCGCGCCGCGTTTGCCGGCCGTTCATCCCGAGGAGAGGTCGTGCTCGAGGCGACCAATCGCCGCGGCAAGCCGTTTCAATGCCGGGTGAGGCTGATGCCGATGACCGGCGACTCGGACGGGGACGTGTCCGGGGTGATCATGATGATGGAACCCGTCGGCGACTGAGCGCGTCTCGCGAGATCCTGGTGCGGGACCGAGCGGCCTCCTCGCGCACCCGCCTCAGCCGCGCCATCCGCTCCTCGTAGAAATCTCTGTTGTGCAGGTGCTGCTCGCGCAGCCGGGCCACGGTCTGCTCGAGCTCGGAGCGGGTCCGCGCGATCAAGTCCTCCTCATCGGCCTCCTCCTCCCAGCCCGAGCCAGAGCTCTCGGTCAGGACCGGCTCCGGAGGGCTCGCGACCACCTCCTCGGGCACCGGAGCCGGCTCGAGCAGCAGCCAGCCGTGGTCCTGCCGGCGATCGCGCCGCGCTCGGTGAGTTCGCGCAGCGCGAGCGTCACGGTCGGGCGGCGGGCCCCGATCAACGCGCCGAGCGCGTCGTGGGTCAAGGCGATCGGCAGACGGGTGCCGACTGAGGTCACGTGCCCCCAGGACTCGGCCAGCAGCCACATCAGCGCCAGAAGGCGCTGATCGACGCGGGGAAGCTGGCAGATCGCTAGCTGGATGCCCAGCCGCTCGCTCTGCTCCGCCATCCTGACGTGCAGCCCCGCGACGAGCCGCGGCCAGCGGTGGGCGGCCATCAGAATCTCGGTCGAGAGCAGCGCCAGGCGCGTTTGGAGCGCGGCGGTACAGCGCGAGCCGGCGAGCATCGACGGCGGCGAGCCGGACAGCGAGAGGACATCGCCCGGTCCCACCAGTCGCAGCGCGAGCTGATCGCCGACCTGCAGCTCGTGCAGCAGCATCCCGCTGATGATGAACGCCCCGAACGCCCCTGCTCTCTCCAGTACTCGTGACGTCCAGCGGGCCGCGGTCCAGGTCGAGCACAGGCACGGTCAGTGCCTCGGCCGCATCGCGCTCTTCGGGCAGACATGAACCGTCCGAGGTCGGGCTCGAGGGAAAGCAGGTGCACTTTGGTTGGGGGTGGCACTGCTCCAGAGCTGCCCGTAAACGGGGTATTTGAGGCGATCGCTGGGTAGAGTCTACGCCCATGGCGAACCAGCGGCTGGAGCAGAGCGGCTGGGGGGCGAAGATCCAGGCCCATCACGCCAGGAAGCACGGAGACCACTAGCGCAGATGGCGTGCCGGCGCGCCACGTCGGGCGCGCCGGGAGCCGGGGCTAAGAGCTGGGAGCGGACGGTCGGTTTCGCGCGGGGCCAAACCCGCCAGTGCCCGACCGCCCGCTCGTGACCAGGACAGAGCGACTTCAGGTCTAGCAGCGTCGGCAGGCCTCGCCACCGTAATCGTTGGTAAGCAACCCGGGGCGGTCCGGCGGTTCGCGCTCGGACCGTCACGCCGCCGAGCGCCAGTTAGCGCCTGGCAGGGCGGGGGTAGCTCCGCTTGCAGCGGGACTTCTTCGAAAGGACGGCAGCGCATGAGCGAAACGGTTGGCGACTTCCTCCTCGATCGGCTCTCGACTTGGGGCGTCAAGCGGATCTACGGCTATCCGGGCGACGGCATCAACGGGCATCATGGGGCGTTCGAGCGCTCCTCGAACGGCAAGCGCCCGGAGTTCATCCAGGTCCGGCACGAGGAGATGGCGGCGTTCATGGCCTGCGCCCACGCCAAGTTCACCGGCGAGCTCGGCGTCTGCCTGGCCACCTCCGGCCCCGGCGCGATCCACCTGCTGAACGGGCTTTACGACGCCAAGCTCGACCATCAACCCGTGGTGGCAATCGTCGGCCAGCAGGCGCGCGCCGGCCTCGGCGGGTCAACTACCAGCAGGAGGTCGATCTGACGACCCTGTTCAAGGACGTGGCCAACGAGTTCGTGCAGATGGCGATGGAGCCGGCACAGATCCGCCACCTGATCGACCGCGCCTGCCGGATCGCGCTCGCCGAGCGCACCGTGACCGCGGTGATCGTCCCCAACGACGTGCAGGAGTCCGAGGCCGTTCCGACAGCCGCCGCACAAGCACGGCACGGTTCACTCCGGCCCCGGCTACAGCCGTCCGCGGATCGTCCCGCACGACGAGGAACTGAGTCGGGCGGCGGAGGTGCTGAACGCAGGCGAACGGGTCGCGATGCTCGTGGGCCAGGGGGCGCTGGGAGCCGCAGACGAAGTCTCGGCCGTCGCCGACATCCTCGGCGCCGGGGTCGCGAAGGCGCTGCTCGGCAAAGCGGTGCTGCCGGACGATCTTCCCTTTGTCACCGGTCGATCGGGCTCTTGGGCACCAAGCCCAGCTGGACGCTGATGCAGGAGTGCGACACGCTGCTGATGGTCGGTTCGAGCTTCCCGTACTCGGAGTTCCTGCCCGAGGAAGGGCAGGCCCGCGGCGTGCAGATCGACATCGACGGCCGCATGGTCGGGACTTCGCTACCCGATGGAGGTCAACCTCGTCGGCGACTCCGCGCGAGACGCTCCGCGCGCTGTTGCCGCGCCTCGACCGCAAGAGCGACCGCTCGTGGCGGGAGAAGATCGAGCGCGAGGTCGGGGAGTGGTGGAATCTGATGGAGCACAGGGCGCAGCTCGAGGCCGATCCGCTGAATCCCCAGCTCGTGTTCCACGAGCTCTCCAAGCGGCTTCCGGACGGCGCGATCCTCACCTCCGACTCGGGCTCGGCGGCGAACTGGTTCGCGCGCGATGTGAAGCTGCGCGCCGGGATGATGGCCTCGCTGTCGGGGACGCTGGCGACGATGGGTCCCGGCGTGCCGTACGCGATCGCGGCGAAGTTCGCCCACCCCTCCCGGCCCGTGTTTGCGCTGGTCGGAGACGGGGCGATGCAGATGAACGGCATCAACGAGCTGATTACGATCGCCAAGTACCGTCACCTGTGGCCGGATCAGCGGCTGATCGTGCTCGTGCTGAACAACCGCGACCTCAATCAGGTCACCTGGGAGCAGCGTGCGATGGAGGGCGATCCGAAGTTCCCGGGCTCCCAGGAGCTGCCCGATTTCCATTACGCGCAGTACGCGGAGATGCTGGGACTGAAGGGCATCCGCGTCGACCGGCCCGACAAGGTCGGCCCCGCCTGGGACGAGGCCCTGAGCGCGGGATGCCCGGTTGTGCTCGAAGCCGTGACCGATCCCGAGGTTCCGCCGCTGCCGCCGCACATCACGCTCGAACAGGCGCGGGCGCTCTCGTCCGCGCTGATCTCCGGCGATCCGAACGCGGGCCGGATCGTCAGGCAGGCGTTCAAGCAGAAGGTCGAGGAGTTCCTCCCCGGCCGATGAGCGCGACGACGGCAGCTCGGATCGACGTCCCGGTAAGGGAACTCGAGGTCGGCGCCTACGAGGTGCCGACCGATGCGCCCGAGGCAGACGGGACGCTCTCCTGGGACTCGACGACGATCGTCGTCGTCCATGCCCGGGCGGGTGACGAGCAGGGTGTCGGCTACACGTATGCGGACACCTCGACCGCCGCGCTGATCCGGTCCAAGCTCGCCGACATCGCGCGGGGCAAGGACGCGATGGGGCCGCAGGCGGTCTGGTCGGAGATGGTCGGGGCCATCCGCAACCTGGGGCGGCCAGGGATCGCGTCGATGGCGATCGCCGCAGTCGACACCGCGCTGTGGGATCTCAAGGCACGGCTGCTCGGGTTGCCGCTGGGTCGGATGCTTGGCGCCGTCCGGGATCGGGTCCCTGTGTACGGCTCCGGCGGATTCACGTCGTACTCCCCGCCCCGCCTGCAGGAGCAGCTGGCCGGCTGGGTCGAGCGCGGCATTCCCCGCGTCAAGATGAAGATCGGATCGCAGCCGGATGCGGATCCGAGCCGCGTCCGGGCGGCGCGGCAGGCGATCGGGCCGAACGCGGAGCTGTTCGTCGACGCCAACGGCGCCTATCAGCCCAAGCAGGCGCTGGCGCTCGCCGATCGCTTCTGCGAAGAGGCGGGCATCAGCTGGTTCGAGGAACCGGTCTCCTCGGACGATCTGCACGGCTTGCGCCTGGTACGCGACCGCGCGCCGGCCGGCGTGGCGATCGCCGCCGGCGAGTACGGATACGACGCCGGCTACTTCGACGAAATGCTCGGCGCCGTCGACGTGCTTCAGGCCGACGTCACCCGGTGCGCCGGGATCACGGAGCTGCTCAGGGTCGACGGGCTGTGCCGTGCCCGCCACCGGCCGCTCTCCCTGCACTGCGGTCCGGCGATCCATCTGCATCCGGCGCTCGCGCTGTCGCAGTTCGTACACGTGGAGTACTTCCACGATCACGTGCGGATCGAGCAGTTGCTGTTCGATGGCGTCCAGGCGCCGCGCGACGGTGCTCTGTGGCCGGACCTGGGGCGGCCGGGCAACGGGCTGGAGCTGAAGCGAGCCGAGGCGGAGCGATATGCGGCTTAAGCGACACGTCGGCCGGCCGCCGCGTCCCGAGCGTGCCCTCGCGCGCTGGTGGCACAACGTAAGCCAGGGACGGATGCAGCGGACGTTGGCCGCGGCTACCGCGCTCAGCGCCGTCCCGCTGGGGCTGGAGATCTACTTCGAGCATTTCCGCGGCTCGTTCGGCGACAAGTGGATGTGGACGCCGGTCGCACTGTCGCCCGGGCTGGCGGCGGCGGGAGCGGCGGGCTTTCGCTCCGAGCGGGCGGCGCGTACATGGCTGCCGGCGCTGTCCGCGCTCTATTGCCTCGACGGGGTGATCGGGGTCGTGACGCACGTGCGCGGCGTCGCTCGAAAGCCGGGCGGGTTCTCCGAGCCGCTGTTCAACATCGTGATGGGGCCGCCGCTGCTCGCGCCGGGCTCGCTGGCGCTGGTCGGTGGGATGGGCCTCGCGGCGGCGGCGTTCAAGCGCGAGCGCTGAGCTGACGGATCAACGCCACGGCCGATCCGAGCGCGGTGATCGCGGCGGCGCCCACCGCGGCGCGGTGCCGCGTCAGCACCGTCTGGACCCGCCGTTCCCGGGCCTGATCGTCGAAGGTGCCGTGCGCGCCCTCGTCATGGTCTGAATCGACCGGTTCGAACAGGTTCGCAGCCGCCGCCCCGTCGAACTGCTGGTCGGTCTGCTGCCCGTCGATGGCCGTTCTGGCAAGGTAGCGCTCGGCGATCCACGGCGCCCATTTCGCTCCGACGATCGTGTACACGGTCGGCACGCCGACATACACCTCGCGGCGGCGGTGGTGGGCGGCCCAGTAGATCGCTCGGGCGGCGGCCTCCGGCTGGAAGATCGGGGGCACGGGCTGGGGGTGGCGCGGCATGCGACTCAGGCAGTGGTCGAACTGGGGCGTGTTGAGGCCCGGAAGCTGCACCATCGTGACGTGCACGCGCGAGCCGCGATGACGGAGCTCGCAGCGCAGCGATTCCTGAAAGCCCTTGATCGCGTGCTTGGCGCCGCAGTACGGGGCCTGGAGCGGAATGCCCCGGTAGGCGAGCGCCGAACCCACCTGGACGATCGTGCCCCGGTCCCGCGGCAGCATCCGCTCTAGGGCCACCTGCGTGCCCCACACCGCACCGAGGTAGGTGACCCGGGTCGCCCGCTCGTACTCCTGGGGCCGGATGTCGTCGAGGTAGGCGAACACGGTCGTCATCGCGTTGTTGATCCAGATGTCGATCGGCCCGAGTTGCGCCTCGATGGCCCTGGCGGCCGCGTGTAGCGCGTCGAAGTCAGCGACATCGGCGGACCGAGTGAAGGCCGTTCCTCCCAGCTCCGATACGTCTCTGGCTGCGGCCTGCAGACCGGCGCGCCCCCGGGCGATCAGCCCCACCGCCGTCCCATGGCGGGCGAACTCCCGCGCCACCGCGCGGCCGACGCCCCCCGAGGCCCCGGTGATGACGACGACTTCACGCCGGCCCCTAGAGCCCATCCTAGCCACGGTCGTGCAACCACCGGGCGACGGTGCGCAGGTCCGCGACGAACTCGTCCATGGCCGCCTTCCGCTCCCGATCGTGGGCCCGGAGGATCGCGGAGGGGTGGGTGGTGATCGTCACCAGCTCCGCGAGGTCTGACTCCATCGGCCGGCCGCGGTCGCGTCCGATCCTGACCGTGGACCCGAGCAGCGCCTGGGCGGCGGTCGCGCCCAGCAGCACCAGCGCCGCGGGGTGGACCACCTGCAGCTCCGCCTCCAGCCATGGCAGGCACGCCGACACCTGCCACCGATCCGGCTTCTGATGGATTCGCCGTTTGCCCCGGGCCTTGTAACGGAAGTGCTTGACGACGTTGGTGACGTACGCCTCATTGCGGGCGATGCCGGCGCGCTCGAGTCCCTGGTCGAGAATCCGGCCGGCGGGGCCGACGAACGGGTGTCCCTCACGGTCCTCGCGGTCTCCCGGCTGCTCGCCGACGAGCATCACCTCCGCCTGGCGCGAACCCTCTCCCATCACCGCCGGGGTCGCGCCCTCGTAAAGGTCGCAGGCGCGGCACTCCTCCACCGCCGCCTGCAGCTTGTTCTGGGTGGGACGCCCGGGGACGGGTGCCGTGGGGCGCTCCGTCACCGCCGGGCTCATACGGTCGCGTGGTCGACCGGCACCCCGAACCGCCGCTCCAGCTCACCGGCGTCGATGTCCTCGCGATAGCCCTGGTCGTCAGGAGCGTGGGTGAACACGACGATCCGGTCGGCGCCGAAGGTGGCAAGCGTGTCCTCGATCGCGTTCACCGGGTCGCTCTCGCCGGTGTCGCCGGTGGCCTGCACGCCGGACTGGTCCAGCTCCTGCACGGTCTGCTCGCGGACCCGCTCCGCCTTGGCGATCGCGTCATCGGCGTCCGAGAGCCAGAAGCGCAGCGCGTTGTCCTGTAACGCGGGGGCCACGACCATCACCTCGACTTGATCAGGCTCGACCCCGTCCTTCACCGCATCACGGAGCTGCTCTGCGGAGATCGGCTCGGTTGTAAGCACGAGCAACTTCATGATGGTCGTGCTACCCGAGCGCGCTTACTCCTATACAAAGGGGATATCGCACGAACGTCCGTGAATTCGGCGCTTCAATCTCTGCCCGCCGATCAGCGTGCACTGCTGAAGCGTGCCGAGCCACCGCGCTCATTCGAGCCGATGAAGGCGACGCTGGTACGGGAGGCGTTCAGTCGCGAGGGCTGGATCTTCGAGCGCAAGCTCGACGGCATCCGCTGTCTCGCCATCCGCGAGGGCCCGACGACCCGGCTTCGGTCGCGCACTGGGCACGAGCTGAACCGCTCCTATCCGGAGATCGCCGAGGCGCTCGGCCGCGAGCGGTGCGACCAGTTCGTGATCGACGGCGAGATCGTCGCATTCGAGGGGCGGATCACGAGCTTCGCCCGGCTTCAGGGGCGGATGCAGCTGAGCGACCCGGACGCAGCCAGGAGGACCGGGATCGAGGTCTTCTACTACGTATTTGACCTCGTGTACCTGGCCGGGCATGACACGACCCCGCTGCCATTGCGATCTCGCAAGTCGCTGCTGCGCAAGGCGCTCTCGTTCCAGGGGCCCGTCCGCTTCGTCGCCCACAGGAACACGGAGGGTGAGGCTTCCTTCGAAGAGGCGTGCAAGCGAGGGCTCGAGGGCATAATCGGGAAGCGGGGAGACAGCCCCTACCGGCCGGGCAGACGCGGTGGCGACTGGGTGAAGTTCAAATGCGTGGCCGAGCAGGAGTTCGTGATCGGCGGTTTCACCGCTCCGAAGGGATCGCGGACCGACTTCGGCGCGCTCCTCGTCGGGTACTACGACGATGGGGTGCTGCGCTACGCGGGGAAGGTGGGGACCGGATTCGGTCGCCAGACGCTGCGGACGCTGGGGAGCAGGCTGCGCGAGCTCGAAACCGATTCGGTGCCGTTCGACCGCGGTCTGGATCGCAAGCCAGCGGCAACGCACTGGGTGAGACCGCAGCTCGTCGCGCAGATCGCCTTCGGCGAGTGGACCCGTGATGGACGCCTGCGCCAGCCGCGGTATCTCGGTCTTCGCGACGACAAGCGACCCCGCGAGGTCGTGCGGGAGCGACCGCGGTGAAAGTCGAGATCTCGCATCCGGACAAGGTGCTGTTCCCGGAGGTCGGGGTCACGAAAGGTGATCTGGCTGCCCACTATGAGCACGTCGGGAGGTACATGCTCCCGCACGTCAAGGGCCGGCCCGTGAGCATGCAGCGGTTTCCGGACGGGATCGACAAGCAGGGCTTCTTCCACAAGGAGGCGCCGGACCATTTCCCCGACTGGATAAAGCGGGTTGAGGTCCCCAAGCGAGGTGGGACGGTGAGACATGTGATCACCTGCGACCGCGACACGCTGATCTACCTGGCCAACCAGGGCACGATCACACCGCACGTGTGGCTGAGCCGCGTGCCCAGAGTCCAGTGCCCCGATCGGATCGTGTTCGACCTCGATCCCTCCGATGGCAACTTCGCCGAGGTCCGCCGCGCCGCGAGAGATGTCGGTGAGCTGCTCGACCAGCTGGGCCTGGCGCCATTCGCGATGGCGACCGGCTCGCGCGGACTCCACGTCTGGGCGCCGATTCGCCCGCGGGCCGGCTTCGACGAGGTGCGCGCATTCGCGAGGGACGCCGCCGAGCTCCTCGTGCGACGCAGCCCCGAGATGCTCACGCTCGCCGCACGCAAGGAGAAGCGCGGCCGGCGCATCCTGGTGGACATCATGCGGAACGGATACGCGCAGACCGCCGTACCTCCGTACGCCGTCAGGGCGAAGCCATCGGCGCCGGTGGCGACGCCGCTGCGCTGGGAGGAGCTCTCCGACTCGCGGCTCCGCCCTGACAAGTTCACGGTTCGGAACATCGGGAAGCGGCTGGCCCGCGATGGCGACCCGTGGAACGGGATGTCGCGCCGGGCCGTCGGCCTGACCGAGCCTCGCCGGCGGCTGCAGCGACTTCTGGGGGAGGGCTGAGCGGCCGTCCCCGGGGGCGCAAGCCGGGGGCCGGCCGCCTACTCGTCGAGCTTGTCCCGCTTCGGCCCCTCCCAAGGCTCCGCCTCGGGGTCATGGGAGGGGTGGGGCTCGCTCGTGCTCCTGCTGCCCGTCTGCGGGTGGGACTCTTCGCCGAGAGGGTCGCCACCGCCCCGTGGGTCGTCGCGGCGATCGTAGGGGTCGGGCCACTCGGTGGGGTCGGGATCCCGTGCCGGGTTGTTGAGCGGCCGGTGCGGATCGGGGCTCATGTCGATCTCCCTTCCAGTTGTGCTCTCCCCGATCCTTGCCGCCACCGGGCGGGACCAAACGGCCACGGGGACGCGCCGGACGGTCGCTCCGGGCGCCAACAGAAATCGCTACGCTCCGTTTGACCGTGGCAAACGCGTTCGAGGTAGAGATCCGCAGCCAGGACGGAGCTGCCGTGATCGCGGTCAGCGGAGAGCTCGACCTCGCCTCGACGCCGGCGCTGGAGGAGGGATTCGCGCGGGCTGAGCAATCCGGAGCGACGCTCCTGATCGTGGACCTGCGGGCGCTCGAGTTCATCGATTCGACCGGTCTGGGAACGCTGATCAAAGCCCATCACCAGGCTGAGGCCGCGGGTCGCGGATTCGCCGTGGTCAGGGGCCCGAGCCAGGTACAGAGGCTGCTGGAGCTGACGGGGCTGGAAGAGCGCCTGACCGTGGTGGAATCGCCCGAGGAGCTGCTCCAGCCCTCAGGCGATTAATCAAGGTCCTCAGCCAAGTCTTTAGGTGACTTAGCTCACAAAGTGGGTAGCCGGATGGCAGTCGAGAGAAAGGACCACGATGGTTCCGCTGATCATCTTGCTACTGATCCTGGCCCTGTTTGGCGGTCTGGGATTCGCCGTCCACGTGCTCTGGTTCGTGCTGATTGCGGCGGTCATCCTGTGGCTGCTGGGCTTCCTCGTCGGAGGGGTCGGTGCGGGGGCCGCGGGCGTCGGGAGGCGGCGCTGGTACGGACGCTGGTAGGCGTCGACTGTGTTCAGCTCTCGAGCGCGTCGAGAGCGTTCAGATACGCCTCGGTGAACGTTGGGAACTGGGCCACGGTGTCCCTGAGCACAGCCAGGGGCACCTGGGCCTTGATCGCAAGCCCGGCGTAGTGGATCCATTCAGAGGCCAGCGGGCCGACGGCCCACGCCCCGACGAGCATCGCACGTCCTCGGTCGGCGATCACCGACAGCTCGCCCCGGGGCTCTGTCTCATACGTCGACGGCCTGGCGATCGAGTCCGCGAGGCGAACGTGACCGCTCATGACCTCGATCCCCGCGTCCCGGGCCTGGGCCTCGGTCAGCCCCACGGCTGCGACCTCGGGGTCGGAGAACACGACGCGGGGGACCGCGCCGTAGTCCGCCCGAGCCGGCTTGCCGGCGATGTCGGCGACCGCGACCCGGCCCTGGTACTTCGCGACGTGGGTGAACGCCGCCTCTCCCGTGACATCGCCGACCGCCCACACGCCGTCGGCGGCGCGGCAGCGGTCGTCGACCTCGATCCCCCTTGGCCCGGGCTCGATCCCGGCGTTGTGGAGCTTCAGCGTGTCGAGCCGGGGGCGGCGACCGACGGCGACGACCAGCTCGTCCGCGCTCACCTCCCGCTCGCCTACGGTCACCGCCCGCCTGCCGTCCACGCGGCGCACCGCTGAGGCCTCTGCGCCCAGATGGACCTCCACGCCGTCTGCCCGCAGCGACTCGAGCAACAGCACTGAGACGCGCGGGTCCTCGCGGGACAACAGGCGGTCGCTTGATTCGATCAGCTGAGCGTCCGCGCCGAACCGGCGCAGCATCTGGGCGAGCTCAACGCCGACCGGCCCGCCCCCCAGGACGACCGCGCTGTGCGGCACCTCCTTGAGCGTGGTCGCCTCGCGGTTGGTCCAGTAGCCCGCCTCCTCGAGCCCGTCGATCTCAGGGATGAGCGGCTCCGAGCCCGTCGCGATCACGACCCGCTCGCTGTGGAGCACATCGTCGCCGACCTCGATCTCCCCGGGGGCGCGGAACGAGGCCGGGCCCTTGAAGATGCGCACGCCCTGCTTCTCATAGCTCTCGATTTCACCCGAGTCGTCGAGGTCGCGGATCATGTAGTCGCGATACTTGGCAACCTCCTCAAAGCGCAGTCCCGGGGCTGATGTTCCGGGGGCAAGCTCGGCTTCGTGGCGAACTTCCACGGGACGCAGCAGCGTCTTGGAGGGGATGCACGCCCAGTATGCGCACTCGCCGCCGATCAGCTCCTGCTCCACCAGTGCCGTCCGCAGTCCCTGATCGGCCACGCGGGAGGCGACTGTCTCCCCAGCTGGTCCGGCCCCGATCACGACTGCGTCGAACCGGTTCTCGGCGGGCATGTTCAGCCGAACAACGGCAACCGTCGCTGGCGCGCGAGACGGTCCATGCCCGCTTGGATGCTCGCGCACACCTCCTCGTAGGAGGCATCGACGTAGCCCTGATCGTCGGCGCGCTCCGGGTCGTCGTCGAGCTCGATTGGATCCTGGAACGCCGTCCGGATCTTGGTCGGGAACGGGATCTCGGGCAGGATCGCCGGGGAGACTCCCCACGGCGCCTGGATCGCGATCGGGAACATCTTCAGTCGCGCGATCCTGTCGAGCCGCAGCGCCTTCGCCACGCGGCGCCCAGTGGCGATGACCGGCATCGCATCGGGACCTCCGACCGTGGCGATCGGCACGATCGGCACGCCGGCCCGAATCGCAAGCTTGATGAACCCCTTCCGCCCAGCCAGCACCGCCTCGTCGCGCCTCAGCCAGTGGCGCAGCGAGTCACGCTCGCCGCCCGGCCACAGTGCGACGTCATGGCCTGATTGGAGCGCCGCCGTGATGCTCTCCCGTCGTGCCGGGAGCACGCCCATCTTGCGGAAATACGAGCCGACCACCGGGAGCGCCATCAAGAGATCGTGGGCAGTCCCGTGCAGCGGCCTGATGCGGCCGTAGTGCCGCCACCACTGAACCCCCACGGTCCACGCGTCCCACACCAGCGGCGCGCCGGAGTGGATTCCGATCAGCAGCGCGGGCGGCTGGGGGATCTTCTCCCAGCCCTCGACCTGCATTCGAAACCAGTAGTCCATCAGCGGGTTCCAGAGGTATTTCTGTCGCTCCATGAAATCCCAATCCGGGCCCTCGAGCGTCCACGTCGATGCCCGGTCTGAAACCAACGTTCCCTGGCTCATGACCAGCCGCTACCCGGTCCGGCTGATTACAAGCATCCGTCGCCGGGCAGCTACTCGACGATGAAAGTCGGCTACTTCCTCTCATCCGAGGAGTGGGGCCCGCGCGAGCTCGTGGAGCTGGCTTGTAAAGCTGAGCGCGCGGGATTTGACCGACTGTGGATCTCAGATCACTTCCATCCCTGGAACGACGAGCAGGGCCATAGCCCGTTCGTGTGGTCGGTGATCGGCGCGATCGCCGAGGCCACCGATCGGATGACGGTCTCGACGGCAGTGACCTGCCCCACGATCCGCATCCATCCTGCCGTGATCGCCCAAGCCGCGGCGACGGCCACGATCCAGCTCGATGGACGCTTCTGCCTCGGGGTTGGAAGCGGCGAGGCGCTGAACGAGCACATCCTCGCCGATCGCTGGCCCGGCGCCGACGAGCGGCTCGAGATGCTGGAGGAGGGGGTGGAGGTGATCCGCAGGTTGTGGCAGGGAGGCGTGCGGGACCACCGGGGCCGCCACTACCGCGTCGAGAACTGCCGCATCTACGACCTGCCGGACGAGCCGCCGCCGATTCTCGTCTCGGGCTTCGGCCCCAAGGCGATCGACCTCGCCGCGCGGATCGGCGACGGGTACGTCACGGTCGCGCCGGACGCCGAGGCGGTCGAGCGCTTTCGCTCGAAGGCGGGCGGGGGCAAGCTCGTTCAGGGCGGCGCCAAGGTGTGCTGGTCGGACGACCGCGAGCGAGCGCTTGACACCGTGCAGCGGCTGTGGCCGAACGAGGCGCTGCCCGGCGAGCTGGCGCAGATCCTGCCCACCCCGCAGCATTTCGAGCAGGCAAGCCAGCTCGTGAGCAGGGAGATGCTGGCCGAGGAGGTCCCCTGCGGCCCCGACGTCGATGAGCACGTGGAGACACTGAGGGCCTATGCGGAGGCCGGCTTCGACGAGCTCTACGTGCAGCAGATCGGCCCCGAGCAGGACGCGTTCTTCGAGGCCTACCGGCAGGAAGTGCTCCCCCGCGTTCGCGACGAGGTTCCCTCGCGCGTCTAGAAGATGCAGCGAGCGCGTTGGCCGCCGGGCGTTCGCATGGATCGTCGCGTGGCTCGCGGCGGCCGCCCTCTATCTGCTGCTGATCGACATCACCGATCTGCCCGAGCTGATCGTCGGGCGCCGGGGCGGCGGTGCTGGCGGCCACCGGCCTCGAGCTGGCCCGCGAGCAGGGAGTCGTCGGCGAGAGCGTTCCGCTGGCGCTGGCTGCTCCGGGTCTACCGGCCGCTGCGTGCGAGTGCCGGTGGACATCGTGATCGTCTCGCGGTGATCGCCGCGCGCGCTATCGTCAGCCGCGAAGGCGTCCCAGGGGCGCTTCAGGGCGCTTCCGTTCAGCTGCGGCGAGGAGGAGCAGCTCGAGAGCGGTCGCCGAGGCGCTCGCGGAGGGGCTCGGGTCGGTGGCGCCGAACACGTTCGTGATCGGCATCGACCGAGACCGGGAGCTGATCCTCGCGCATCAGCTCCGCAGGACCGCGGGGTCGCGAGACGATCGACGTCCTGGAGCTCGGATGAACGAGTGGGAGATCGCCGCCGCCGTGCTCGGCGCTCGCGCTGCTCCCCTGCCTCGGCGTGTGCCTGCTGGCGAAGGCGGCCGATGCGCTCGCCGCGCTCGAGATCGCCGGCGTGCTCGTCACGACGATCCTCGTCCTGCTCTCCGAGGGCTTTCACCGACAGCCGTTCATCGACCTGGCGGTCGTGCTTGCGCCGATGGCCCTGATCGGCTCGCTCGACGTTCGCGCGGCTGATGGAGCGGCACCTGTGAACTGGCGCATCTTCGTCGCCACCGTGCTGCTGATCGCGCGGCTGCGGGATCGAGCTGCTGGCCGTGCTCGGGCTCGTGCGTCATGCGCGAACACCTACGACCGCCTGCACTACGTGGGGCTGGTCGGCTACGGCGCGCTGCTGATCGCCGTGGCGGTCGTGTTCCGGGAGTCGTTCTCGCTGATCGGCGACAAGGCGCTGCTGGTCGCCGCGATACTCGTGGTGACCGGGCCCGGTGCTCGTCCACACGACGATGCGGAGCATGCTGATCCGCGAGCGCGGGCGACTGGCGGGAGGGAATCGAGCGCGTCCGCGAGGAGGACGAGCAGTGACCGTGCTCCAGATCGCGGCGCTGGCCGCCGTGGCGATCGGAGGCGGCGCGGTCGTGATCTCGCCCGGATCCGCTTCGCCAGGTGATCGTGCTCGGCATCTACGGGCTTGTCGTTGACGTTCCTGTTCTTCGTCTTCCAGGACCCCGACGTCGCGCTGTCGGAGATCGTCGTCTCAACCGTCGGGCTGCCGGTGATGGTGCTGCTCGCGCTGCGCAAGGTGCGCGAGCAGGAGCGCGAGCAAGAGGAGGCCGAGTGACCGGTGAGCGCGCGGCAGGCTGTCGCTGTTCGCCGTCGCCGGCGCCGGGCTGGCGGCGGTGCTCGTGATCGGCTTCAGGGGCCTGCCGTCGTTCGGCGACTACCACGGCGTCTACGGCCAGGTGATCGACGGGATCGGCGTCACCGTCCGCCACGGCACCGACCTGATCACCGCGCTGAACTTCGATATCCGCGGCTTCGACACGCTGGGCGAGGAGTTCATCCTCTTCACCTCGGTCCTGGGGATCGTGCTGATCCTGCGCGAGATGCGCGGCGAGCACGAGCAGCCGCACCAGGAGGAGAGCGAGGAGCACAGCTTCGCCGGCGCGAGCGAGGCGCTGCGGGCGCTGGCGCTGGGGCTGACGCTCACCCTGGTAGCCGTCGGCGTCTACATCGTGGTGCACGGGCAGCTGACGCCGGGCGGGGGCTTCCAGGGCGGCGTGATCCTCGGCGGCCGGCCCGCTGCCGGTGTTCCTCGCCGGCCGCTACCTGCGGATGAAGCTGATCGCGCCCCATCGCATCGTCGAGCTCGCCGATGCGCTCGGTGCGGCCGGCTATGCGCTTGTGGGCCTCAGCGGGCTGGTGTTCGTGGGAATCTTCTTCAAGAACGCGCTCCCGCTCGGGACCCCAGGCCACCTCCTCTCCGGCGGCCAGATGGACGTCGCCAGCGTGCTGGTGGGGATCGAGGTGAGCGGCGCCTTCCTGGTCGCGTGGTCGGAGTTCCTCGACCAGGCGATGCTCGTCAGGGGCGGATCATCGTGAGCTTCCTGCCTTTCGCCGTCGCCGCCTGGTTGTTCGTGGCCGGTCTGTACGGAGTGATCTCGAGCGACAACCTCGTCAAGACGATCGTCTCGCTGACCGTCGTGCAGTCCTCCACCTACGTTCTGCTGCTCGGCGTCGGCTACGTGCACGGCGGCAAGGCGGCGATCTTCGCCGACATCCCTGCGGTCTCGAAGGCCGTCGATCCCGTCGTGCAGGTCCTGGTGCTGACCGACATCGTGATCGAGGCCACCGTCACCGGGCTGCTGCTGGCGCTCGCCGTCCAGGCGCACAAGCGCTTCGGAAGCCTCGACCCGCACGACCTGCGCGCGCTGCAGGACTGAAGCTGGCGCCACTGATGCACATCACCGCGCTGCCGGTGTTCATCTGTCTGTTCGGCTCGGCGCTGATCGTCGCCGCCAAGTCATGGACGCCGCGGATCGTCAACGACCTCTTCGCCACCGGCGTCGGCGCGGCGGTCGTGACCTTATGTGCGTCTGATGGTGGCCCACACGGCCCACGGGCATCCGTTCGCCTACTGGATGGGCGGCTGGCGCCCGAGCCATTCGGTGACGATCGGGATCTCGTTCTCGGTCGACCCCATCGGGGCCGGGCTGGCCACGTACGCGGCTCTGCTGGTAACCGCGGCGCTGATCTACTCGTGGCGCTACTTCGATGCGGCCGAGGGAACCTTCCAGGCGCTGATGCTGGTGTTCATGGGGGCGATGGCAGGGTTCGCGCTCACCGGCGACCTTTTCAATCTGGCGGTTTTCTTCGAGCTGATGGGGGCGGCCGCATACGCGCTCACCGCGCACAAGAACGAGGAGCGCGGGCCGCTGCAGGGGGCGATCAATTTCGCCGTCTCCAACAGCATCGCGGCGTACGCGATCTTCATCGGGATCGCCCTGCTGTACGCGCGCACCGGCGCGCTCAACATGGCGCAGATCGGGGCGGCACTCGACGGGCACCGCGCCGACCCGCTCGTGCTGACGGCGATGTCGCTGCTGTTCATCGGCTTTCTGACCAAGGCCGCGGCGGTGCCCGTTCACTTCTGGCTGGCCGACGCGCACGCGGTCGCCCCGGCGCCCGTATGCGTCCTGTTCTCGGGCGTGATGGTGGAGCTCGGGATCTACGCGGTGGCCCGGCTGTATTGGACGATCTTCGCCGGGCCGCTCGGGCCGCACGCCGACGCACTGCGCGCAATCCTGATCGCGTTCGGCACGCTCACCGCCCTGTGGGGGGCCGTCATGTGCTTCGCCCAGCGGCACCTGAAGCGCCTGCTGGCGTTCTCCACGATCAGCCATATGGGGATGTTCGTATGCGGAATCGGCCTGCTGAGCGCCAAGGGCCTCGCCGCGGTGGCGGTCTACGTCGTCGGTCACGGATTGACCAAGGCGGCGCTGTTCATGCTGGCCGGCGTGCTGTTACACCGGTTCTCGACGATCGACGAGTACGACCTCCACGGGAAGGGAAGGGAGCTCCCGTTCACGGGCATCCTGTTCGCGGTCGGGGGGCTGCTGCTCTCGGCGCTACCCCCGGTGACGCTCTTCTTCGGCAAGTCGTTGCTCGACGGCGCCGCGCTCGACGCCGGCTATCCATGGCTGCCGACGATCTTCGTCATCTCCTCGATGGCCACGGGCGGAGCAGTGCTGCGCGTGGCCGGGCGGGTGTTCCTCGGCTGGGGAGCTTCGCAGCGCCGGGAGGAGCCACAGGTCCGGCAGGCGCGCGAGGAGGAGGACGAAGAGAGCGCACCGCGAACGCAGACGCCACCCTTGATGCTCGCTGTTCCCGCCGCGCTGCTGCTGGGGGCGATCGCGATCGGCCTGATCCCGGGCGCGGTCCCGGGGATCGAGGCCGCCGCGGCGCACTTCCGAGACCACCTGAGCTACATCGGCTGGGTGCTTCACGGTGGCGCGCCCCATTTCGCCGCCGCCTCGACCTCGCACGTCGAGACCTTCGACTACCTGTACGGCGCCGGCGCGACGCTCGGGGCCGTGGCGCTCGCGGCCGTAGCGCTGTTCGGGGCGCCCCTGCGCCGCGCGCTACCCGATCCGCTGATCCGGGTGCCGCTGGCCGCGGTCATCGGCCTGCGCCGGCTGCACACCGGACACATCGGCGACTACATCGCGTGGTGGACCGCCGGCGCGGCGACGCTCGGCGGCGTATCGCTGATCTTCCTGCGATGAGGGCCGCGGCGCTCATCCTGGCCGCGGGCGTGGCGATCACGGCGTGCGGCCCCACGCCGCCCCAAGCGCCGCTGGCATATGCGAAGAAGCTGGACAGCGCCACCAGCGGCATCTCCACCGCCTGCGGCGAAGCCTCCCAGGTGACCGCATTTAGGGGCGATCACCGCTCGGATCTCGAGACGCTCGAGGCGACCGCGGCCGCAAGCGTACGCAAGCTTGTCTCCGTCTATCACCGGGATCCGAATTGGATCTACCAGGGAGAGACGATCGCGGAGATCGTCAATGACAGCTTTTCGATGCTCGGCTCGTGCGGCCTGCGCGGGGCACAGAGCGAGCTGGGGCGGGCGGTGGGCGGACGATGATGGAAGTTGTCCCGAATAGTTAGGGACTTCTTCCAATGGCTACGCCAGCGCCGTCCTGTCGAGCTCGGCGCACAGCTCGGCCACGGACTCGAACACGTCCGCGGCGCCGGACTCCTTGAGCTCATCGAGCGAGAACCCGCCGGTGAGGACCGCGATCGTGGGGACGCCGGCGGCGGCGGCAGCGCGGACGTCCCAGGGCGTATCTCCGACCATCACCGCCTCACCTCCGCCCGCGCGCTCCAAAGCCGCGTGAACCAGGTCCGGGTCTGGCTTCGTGGCCTCGACATCTGCCGAGGTCGTCCATGAATCGGTGAGCTCGCGGGCGTCCAGCAGATCCAGGTAGTGCTCCACCTCGTCCTCCTTCGCCGAGCTCGCCAGAACGACCCTGTGACCGCGCTTGGAGAGCACTTCGATCAGCTCGCGGGAGGACGCCATCGTTTCCACCTCGCCGATCAGCTCGCCGTAGATTCCCTTCTCGGTCTCCCGGATCCGATCGCCCAGCTCCCGCTCGGTGTCCTCGTCGGTGAGCGCACCGATCATCTGATCGCCGCCCATCCCGATGTGCCGATGGATCCGCCAGACGGGCAGCACGATGCCATGCTCCCGGAACGCGCGGTACCACGCGATCGCATGCTGGTAGTTGGTGTCCACCAGCGTTCCGTCTATGTCCAGGATCGCGATCAGAGCTGCTCGCGGACGCCGGCTTCTTGCTGCAGCTCGCGGAGCTGTGCCTCGAGGCCCTCCTCGATCGCGGCTTTGGCCCGCTGACGCCGGCCGAGCGGGAGGATCGAGCGATGCGCCGAGTCCTCGAGCAGCGACGCCAGACCGACGTACCCTGCCACGCCGACGAACACCAGGCCGACGATGCCGGCCGCGTGCTCGAGGCCCGTGGTCTTGACCAGCTCATAGAGCCCGGAGAGGACGAAGCGGGCCGAGCCCGCCAGGATCACGGCGCCCGCGGCCGCCTTGCCGCCGGCGAAATCCGTCTCGTCGGGCCGGGGCCGCCCGTTCGCGTGGGCGACGGGTGAACCTGTGGCCGACACCTAGGGCCTGTCCTCGTCGCGCTCGCTCGAGCGCGGGTGGTCCGGATCGCCCTGCTGGGCTGCACGCGCGTCATCTGCTTCGTCGAGCGGCGCGTCCCGGATCACACGCCGGGCGGCGTGCTGGTCACCGTGGGAGGCGTGCTCGATCAGCTCCTGCTCAGCCTGCTCGAAGCCCTCGCTCTCGCCCTGGCCAGCCTCCTCGAGCGGACGCTGTGCCTCTGGGTCCTCAGCTGACATCAGGCAGGTGCTACCCCGAGAGGGGGGCGGAAAACGCGTTTAGCGCCGCGCGTAGCGGGTGAGCGCACGAGCAATGACTCCGAACACTCCCCAAGAGCAACTGATCAAGTACCTCACCGACGCCCACTCGATCGAGCAGCAGGCCCTCGCGCAGCTACGGACCGCTCCAAAGCTCGCCCGCGACGAGCAGATCGCGGCCGCGTTCACGGACCATCTGACCGAGACCGAAGGGCACGAGCGACTCGTCGCCGAGCGTCTGCAGGACCACGGCGCCAAGCCCTCGAAGGTCAAGGACGCCGTCGGGACTCTGACCGGGAAAGGCTTCGTGGCGTTCGCAGCCAGCCAGCCCGACACGCCCGGAAAGCTCGTCGTGCACGCGTTCTCCTACGAGCACATGGAGGAGGCCGCCTACGACCTGGTGGGTCGCGTGGCCGAGCTGGCCCACGACGCGGCGACGGTCGAGGTCGCGCGGCAGATCGAGGAGCAGGAGCGGGCGATGGGCGATCGCCTCGCGGACTGCTTCGACCGCGCCGTCCACGCCGCGTTGCGCGAGATCGAGCCGGACGATGTCGGCTCCCAGCTCGATGACTACCTTGCGGACGCGCATGCAATCGAGGCGCAAGCACTCCAGCTGCTGCAAAAGGGCCCCGAGCTGGCGGGCGCGCCCGAGCTCGCGACCGCCTACGAGGAGCATCGCGTCGAGACCGAAGGGCATCAGAACCTGATCGAGACGCGGCTCACCGCACGTGGAGCGACGCCCTCGAAGCTCAAGGACGCGGCGCTGCGGCTGGGGGCGCTCAACTGGGGGGCGTTCTTCCAGGCCCAGCCCGACACACCCGCCAAGCTGGCGGCGTTCGCGTTTGCGTTCGAGCACCTCGAAATCGGCGCCTACGAGATGCTGCGGCGCGTCGCCGCGCGGGCGGGCGATGCAGAGACAGAGCTGGTGGCCGAGCGAATCCTGGCCGAGGAGCGCGCGGCAGCCGAGCGCATTCGTTCGCTGTTCGAGCCCGCCCTCGACGTGGCGCTGAACGCCCAGGGGATCGGCGCACGATGAAGGCGGTCGCCTACCACGGCAAGCGCGACGTTCGCGTCGACGACGTCCCCGACCCCACGATCGAGGAGCCGACCGACGCGATCGTGCGCGTCACCTCGACCGGCATCTGCGGGTCGGACCTGCACCTCTACGAGCTGATGGGAGCGTTCAGGGACGAGGGCGACATCCCCAGCCACGAGCCGATGGGCGTCGTCGAGGCCGTGGGCTCAGACGTCACCCAGATCAAGCCCGGAGACCGCGTCGTGATCCCGTTCAACATCTCCTGCGGCACTAGCTCGATTTCTTGCCGCCCTTGCGGCCTGCCGCGGCCTTCTGGGCACGGTTGCCGCCACTGCCGGAGCCGCTCGACTTGCGGGAGCGGCTCGAGCCGCTGCTCTTGCCACCCCGACTGGAAGACCCCTCCGAGTTGGAGATCGCTGCCGCGCGGGACTTGCTCATCCCCTTCTTGCGCAGACCCTCGTACTGCTTGTCGTTCTTGACGCTTGGACCGTGGTCTTTGGCCATCGCCGGCACCTCCTGATTGGTTTTCCTGCCCTCATCTACCCGTGAACGTGGCTCGGCACGCGGCCGGATGCCTCGCGGTCGATGGCCGGCGAGTCGTAGTCGCCCTCGAGCAGATCGAGCACAGCGCGTTCGATCCGCCGGCGTCCGCGCTCATCCACGGTCTCGAGGGTGCCGATCCGCTCAAGCGCTCCGGCGATTGTCCACCCCGCCAGGTACCGGTCGAAGATGCGCGGGTCGATGTACGAGCGGCGGGCGACCGCGGGCGTGTTCCCGAGAACGGATGCGACCGCGGCGATCGCGTCCCGGATCGCTCGCTTGCGGGCGGTCTTGCTCGACGCCCCCCGGCCTTGGGCGGCGAGGGCCACCGCAGCCAGCACGGTCGCGTTCCAGGTTCGGAAGTCCTTTGGGCTGAACTCATCCGAGAGCTGCGCTTTGAGGTATGCGCTTATGTCATCCGAGCTGACTCCGACCCAGTGGCGTCCGTTGCGGTAGGCGAGCAGTCCCTCCGGCCCTCCGCGCCGGCGGCGTAGCGCGCGTACCAGCTCGACGGCGGGCGCATCCGTGATCGTGTGCACGCGCCGCACGCCGCCCTTAGCTGGGTAATCGAACAGCGCGGCGCCGTTGTCGAACGAGACGTGCTCCCTGCGCATCGTCGCCAGCCCGATCCCGCTGTCGTCGCTGGCGTACTCCTCGCCCCCGATCCTGAACAGGCCGACGTCAAGCAGACGGACGGCGCAGGCCAGCACCCGCTCGCGGGCCGGCTCCGGGCTGTCGAGCTCATGGGCCAGCTTGCGGCGCAGGCGCGGCAGCGACCTCGCGAAGCGGATCATGCGGTCGAACTTCGCCCGGTCGCGTCGCTCGCGCCACAGTGGGTGGTACAGGTACTGCTTCCGGCCGGCCGCATCGATGCCCGTTGCCTGCAGGTGCCCGAGCGGATCGGTGCAGATCCACACGTCTCGCCAGGCTGGCGGGATCGCAAGCTCGCGGATGCGCTCGAGCACGTCCCGGTCGCCTACCCGGTTGCCGTCGTGATCCATGTACGCGAAGCCGCGTCCGGACCGGACGCGGCTCATGCCGGGACCCGAGCAGTCGGAACGCCGCAGGCGCGGCCGGCGGCGGGAACGGGCGGGCTTGGTCCTGTCGGGCATCGCCGCCGGAAACTTCCCCGCCGGCACGGACTTCATGCGCTCGATCGATGTGAGCTGGCGCCACGAGCGGGTAGCACCGCGCTTAGTCACCGACCGGCGCGCCGCTGACGCGTGCCAGAAAGGAGCCCGATGCCAGACAGCACCCTCAACGAGCGAGACACCAAGCTCGTCCAATGGCTCTCAGAGGCGCACGCCAAGGAGGCGGAGCTCGAAGCGGATCTGACGGCGCACATCTCGCTGACCCAGAAGCAGTCCTATAAGAAGCGTCTTCAGCAGCACCTGAAGGAGACGCGCGATCACAAGCGCCGGGTCGCATCCCGGGTCAAGAAGCTGGGAGGGAACGCCAGCGGACTGAAGGTGCCCGGGATCCCCGGCGTGGCGGGCGAGGCCGCGGGCAAGGCGATCGCAGCCGTCAAGGGTCAGGTGGGCGCGGCGCGTGCCGCAGTGACCGAGCAGGCCGAGACGCACCTGCGGAACGCTCAGGAGGAGCTCCGTGAAGAGCACGTCGAAATCGCGCTGTACAGCCGGATCGAGGCGTTCGCCACCGAGGTCGGCGATCGTGAGACCGCTCAGCTCGCGAGGTCGATCAAGCGAGACGAGGAGCGGATGGCCAAATTCCTCGATTCCGAGCTGACCAGGCTCGTGAAGGCACTCGTAAGGGCCGAGGTCCCGCGCGACCAGCGCGCGACACCACGGCGAGCCTCGCGCGGCAGCCGTCGTTCGACACGCCGCAGCGGGTCGACGAGCCGCAGCCGCAGCACGTCGCGGAGCACCTCAAGCCGTACCCGTTCGGGCTCGGCTAGCCGCGGAGGGCGGCGGGCGCGCTCGTAAACCACGTGGCGCACATATCCTCGTCTCCGTGGGCTTCCGCGCCCTGTGACATCCGCTCGCTGACCGCCTCAAACAGCGGCAGGTCGAGCCCGTGATCGCTGGCGGCCTGCTCGACCAGGGCAGCGTCCTTGGCCGCCAGCGAAAGGCGGAACATCGGCTCGAACCTGCGCTCGAGGATTGCCTTGCCCTTCATCCTGAAGTACGGCAGGTCGAGCGTGCCACCGTCGAACGCCTCGAATAGCAGTGACGGGTCGAGCCCCAGACCCTGCGCCAGGGCGATCGTCTCGGCGCAGCCTTCGGTCACGGTGACAACCCAGCTGTTGGTGGCGATCTTGAGCCGCGTTCCCGCTCCCGTCTCACCTACCCAGATCGTCTTCGAGCCGATCGCATCGAAGATCGGATCGAGGCGCTCACGCAGACTCGGCGGACCCGAGGCCAGGACGATCAGCTTTCCTTCCTCGGCCGGTTGTTTGGTGCCGAGCACAGGCGCGTCGACGAACGGCACCGCTCGCTCGCGCGCGAGCGCCTGGCAGCGTTCGGTTGCGCGCTCGCCGATCGTGCTCATCTGAAGCCAGATCGCGTCCTCCCGGAGCGCGTCCTCGGCGCAGCCGAGCACCGCATCCGCGTCGGAGAGCATCGTCACGATCACGGCCGCTCCCTCGGCCGCCTCGGGCGCGGCGTCGAATACCTGCACGTCGTGCTCGGAGAGTGGTTCGGCCTTCTCCCGGGTTCGGTTCCAAGCCCGGACCGCGATCCCCGCCCGCGCGATGTTCCGCGCGATCGGGAATCCCATCGTGCCTCCCGCCCCCAGCACCGCCACTGCATCGTCCGCCATTGGTGCCTCCTTGTTGATTGCCGACTAGAGCGAGTCTTCTGCCTTCTTGTAGGCCATCTGCAGAAGCTCCGAACCGAACAACGCCGCCAGCACGGACGCGACCCAGCGCGTGAACCGGGGCATCACCAGGAGCCCGGCAACGAGCGCGGCGCTGGTCCACATCCCGAGGCAGTACGGGCAGATCAGAAGCTCCCCGATGGCACGGCGCAGGCCGCTGCCGCGCGCCTCCTCCGAGACCTCGCCGGGCCCCGCCTCGCCTTCGTATCGGGTGAACGGCGCACGGAGGCTGCTGGTTACGCGATCCTTGGCGATCAACCTCGAGGCCTTATGACTCGCGACCGTCACGAGCGCAAGGTCGCCGGCATCGATTCGGTCCGGGAGGGTTCGTCCTGAACTGCGGAACCACTGCGCAAACCCCGCGGCGAGCACCGTGAAAACGCCGATCAGGACGCCATAGCTGCCGACCGGTCGCTCTTCACCGGGCGCGTAGTGTGCAGCGACCGCGCTCATGCCCCTGGGGCTACCCAGCCGCGCTGGGGTATCACCAGGGAGAGATGAAGCGCGTTTTGATCGGCTGCTCGGGCTGGAACTACGACGACTGGCGAGGACGGTTCTATCCCCAAGCCGAGCCCCGGCGGCGCTGGCTCGAGCTGTACGCCGACCGGTTCGACACCGTGGAGGTCAACGCGACCTTCTACCGGCTACCGAGTCGCGATGCCGTCGCCGCTTGGGCCAGACAGACGCCGGAGCAGTTCACGTTCGCGATCAAAGCCAGCCGCTACCTGACGCACATCAAGCGGCTTCGGGGTGTGCGTGAGGGCATCTCCCTGTTCTACGAGCGGCTCGAGCCGCTGATCGAGGTCAGCAAGGTTGGACCGATCCTGTGGCAGCTCCCCGAGAACTTTCACCGCGATGACGCGCGCCTCGCCGAGTGGCTCGAGGCACTTCCGGATGGGCTGCACACGATCGAGTTTCGTCATCCGAGCTGGTTCGTCAAGCCCGTGCTCGATCAGCTCCGCGCCCGCCGCGTCGCGCTCACGATCGGCGATCACCCAAAGCGTCCCTTTCAGTCATCCGCGGCCACCGCGTCCTGGCGCTATGTCCGTTTCCACTGGGGCCGCCGAGGGCGGCGAGGAAACTACTCGGCCACGGAGCTCGAGCACTGGGCCAGGAGGATCGCCGGCTGGCGGCGATCGCACGACGTGTACGCCTACTTCAACAACGACTGGGAGGCGTTCGCCCCGGCCAACGCGACCACGCTGCGCCGCCGCCTTCGATGAGTCAGGCCGTGACCGTTCGCTCCATCCGCAGCCTCAGTCGCTCGAGCGTACGCCGCAGGATGCGCGAGACCTGCATTTGTGAGACGCCGACACGGGCCGCGATCTCGGACTGCGTGCGGTCCTCCACGAATCGCATTTGCAGGACGCGGCGATCGCGGCTGGGGAGCTTGTCGAGCTCAGCGTTCAGGGTGATCCGGTTCTCGGCGAGCTCGAAATGCTGATCGATCGATCCGATCGTCTCCGAGCGAGCCTGCGTGTCCGGCTCGTCCCGCCCGAAGGCGGGGCCGTCGAGGGACACCGCGTCGAAAGCCGTCAGGGCGCCCAGGGCATCGTCGACCTCTCCTCTTGACAGCGAAAGCTGCTCGGCGAGGTCATCGGTTCCCGGCCGCTGACCGGTCTGCTCGGAGATCTCGCGGATCGCGCCGTGGATACGCAATGCGCGATCCCGCGTGCCGCGGGGCACATGAACCGCCCAGCTGTTGTCACGGAAGTAGCGCTTGAGCTCGCCGGTGATCGTGGGGACGGCGTAGGTCGTAAATGACACTCCCCGCTGTTCGTCGTAACGGTCGACGGCCTTGAGCAGCCCGACGTTTGCGACCTGAATCAGGTCATCCAATGGCTCCCCAGCGGCGTGGTAGCGATGTGCGAGCTTGCGGGCAAGCGGCATGAACCGCGCAACCAGCTGATCCCGGACGCGCCTGTCGCCCGTGCGCCTGAAGCGGTCAAACAGGGCCGCCGTCGAGTCGTCCCTGACCGTCTCGGTGGCGTCTTCGGGGCAAGCGATGACCGACATCCCAAACCTCCTGTGGCGTAGGACAGCGACAGCGCGGTCGCGTCAGCCCGCCGACGATCGGGGCAATCGTCCACGGCCGTTGCGGTGAAACCCAACCTTTCTCCGCGCCGAGCGCTGAAGAAGCGCTCTAATGTTCGTCCGGCGGGGCGATTATATGCGCCCTGCCCGGACCCCGGGACGTATCGAGCGCCAGGAGTAGGTAAGCAACAGCCGCCATGATCAAGTGCGTAGTCGAGATTCCCAAGGGTTCCAGGAACAAATACGAGTACGACGCGCAAGCCGGCGGGATCAAGCTCGACCGGTTTCTGTCGTCTTCCGTGGTCTATCCGACCGACTACGGGTTCATCCCTGATACCTGCGCGCTCGACGGCGATCAGCTGGACGCCCTGATCTGCGTCTCGGAGCCCACGTTCCCGGGTTGCATCGTTCTGTGCAAGGCGATCGGGCTATTCGACATGGAGGATGAGCACGGGGTCGACTCCAAGGTCCTGTGCGTGCCCTGTGACGATCCCGGCTGGAACACGCTCGATCGGCTCGAGGATCTACCGCAGATGCTCCGCGACGAGATCGCGCACTTCTTTGCGATCTACAAGGAGCTCGAGCCGGGCAAGGAGTCGATCGTCAGGGGTTGGCGTGACCGTGACGCGGCGTTGGCCGCGATCGAAGCGGCACGGGAGCGGTTCAGCGCCTCTGCGGAATAACCCGCACCCGGGGAACCGAATCCGGTGCAGCCGGTTGAGCTCGGGCAATTCCCAGCTCGCGCACCAGCGTGAAGAACGCCTCCGCGTACGGTGAGCCGCGGACGCGCCCGTGCAGCGCCTCCCAGTCGATCTGCTCGCGCAGGGCCCGCGCGATGCCAAGCAGGCTGCTGTAGTCGAGCGAGTGCTCATCGAGCGCATGTAGCTTCGTGGACAGCATGTCTTCCAGCGCCATCACGGGCGTGGCGATCGCTAGCACCGGGATGGTCTCGGCGCGCTCCATCACCTCGTCGCTCATCGGTAGGCCGGCCGGGCTGAAGATGAGATCGATCATCACGTTGCGATGCCACGCCTTGAACAGCCATTCCTCCGGAGGCCGCTCGATCCGCATCCCCACTGCCTGAAGCGCCTCCAGCGCGCGTTGTGCGTCCTCGGGCTTGATCATCAGGTCGAGATCGTTGTCGGGCCGCGGGCCACCGCGAGCCCAGGCGGCGAAGCTGCCGCCGAGCACAAACGGAACGTCGGCGTCCCGTAACGTCGCCGACGCCAGCCTCAGCGTCTCCGCGATCGCATCGAAAGAATGTTCGGGCCTCACTCGATTCGGCTACCCACGGGACGTTGCGGCTAACGCGTTCGGGGTAGCCGGTGGGCGATGGACGAGCAACCGAGACGCAAACTCCGGATCGCCGCGGCGGGCGATCTGCACTGCTGCCAGGAGCGCCGTGAGCACGTCACAAGCTCGCTGCGGGATCTCTCGGGCACCGCAGACCTCGTGCTGCTGTGCGGCGATCTGACCACGCATGGCGAGCCGGAAGAGGCGGCGGTCCTGGCGGCGGCGTGCGAATCGCTCCCGATGCCTGTGTTCGCGGTGCTCGGCAATCACGACTGGCACGCGAACCGCGTCGATGAGCTCGTGGCGGAGCTGGAGCGCGGTGGCGTCCGGGTTCTCGACCGCGACTGGACGGTGTGCGACGTCGATGGGACCGAGGTGGGGCTCGTTGGCACGAAGGGGTTCGTCGGAGGATTCCCGGGCTCGCATCTGCCCGACTTCGGCGAGCCGTTGCTTCGGGCCGTCTATCACGAGACCTCACGCGAGGTAGATGCGCTCGAGCAGGGATTGCGCGAGGTCGCCTTGTGCACCGTACGGATCGTCGTCCTTCACTACGCGCCCACGAACGCGACGATCGAGGGCGAAGCGCCCGGCATCTGGACGTTCCTGGGCACGGACCGGCTGGCGGCGCCGATTGCCGAGCACGAACCCGATCTGGTGCTGCACGGTCACGCGCATGCCGGAACGTTCGAGGGGAAGATCGCCGCCGTCCCGGTCTACAACGTCTCGGTGCCGGTGATCGGCCGGGACTTCTGGCTGTTCGAGCTCGAGGCAGACGAGGCCAGGACCCCGATCCACTGAGCCGTCTCAGGCGTCGTCCAGCCGCCTGTCCTCGGCCGCGCTGACTGCCAGCACGCCGTCCACGTCGTCGAGATCCGAAGCCAGCGAGGACACCGATCCCGGCCCCCGGACCTCGAGCCGAACCGTCACCGCGCGCTGGCCGTTGCCGTTCCGCTTGCTGGCACGCTCGACCTTCACGTCGGAGACGGCAAAGCCACGCTCGCTGACCGATGAGAGCAGGTCACGGAGCACGCCTTCGCCGTCTCTGTAGGTGAGCCGCACCCGGGAGGCGGAGAAGCGGGAGCGGGGGAGCAGCCGCTCGAGGAGGGGGAAGGCCCCTGAGACGATCAGGTAGATGAGGGTGGTCACCGATGCGAGGAGTGGGAGGTCGCCGCCTGCCGCCATGCCGACCGCGGCCGTGGCCCAGACGCCGGCGGCGGTCGTCAGGCCTCGCACGGCGTCGCGGCGGACGAAGATCACGCCCCCGCCGATGAAACCGATGCCGGAGACGACCTGGGCCGCGACGCGCGAGGGGTCAAGCGTCGAGTGCTTGCCGAGCACATCGGCGAAGCCGTACTGACTCACGAGCATGAACAGAGCCGCGCCCGTGCCGACCAGCGCGTAAGTCCTCATTCCGGCGCTCTTCTGCCGGAACTCGCGCTCGATCCCGATCACGGAGGACAGGCCCAGCGCGACGCCCAGGCGCCATACCAGGTCGAGCTCGTGAACGTGCATTGATGATCAATAGGTACCCGGCACGGGTAGAACGCTCACAGGAGCTACGTGGCCGCACGAAACGAGATCACAAAGCCGACGCTCCAGCGCCTGGCGCGAATGCGCGCCGACGGGCCCCGCGTGCTGAGCGTCTACCTGAACCTGGACCCCGAGCGGTTCGCGACCGCGCCCGCGCGTGCGAGCGCTGTCCGCTCGCTGATCGACGACGCCCATCGTCAGGCCGAGTCGGTGGAGGCTTCACTCGAGCACGAGCAGGCCCAGGAGCTTCGCGCCGACCTCGACCGAGTGGCCGAGCACCTGCAGGCCGGAGGCTTCACCGAAGGTGCGGCAGCCCACGCGGTGTTCTGCTGTCGGTCGCTTGACCTGTTCGAGGCGCTCTCACTCCCCGAACCGGTCGAGAACCTGGTGACGATCGACGAGGTGCCGTTCATCGCTCCGCTCCTGGAGACCGGGCCGCCGGGGCGGTGGTGCGTGGCGCTCGTCAATCGTCGCGTGACGCGGGTGATGCGCGGCTCGGCGGAGAACCTGAGCGAGGTGCTGGCGTTCGGGGACAACGTCCACGGCCAGCACTCCCAAGGCGGATGGTCACAGGCGCGCTACTCCCGTTCGGTCCAGCGCGACGTCGACGATCATCTACGGCGTACCGCGCACGTTCTTCTGAGGCAGTTTCATCGCCGCCCATTCGGCGGCCTGTTGATCGCCGCTCCGGAGGAGCTGCGCAAGCAGCTCGAGGCCGCGCTTCACCCCTACGTGCGGGAGCGGCTGGCGGGATTCATCGATCTCGATGTCGAGAACTCGACCGAGGAGCAGGTGCGAGCGGAGGCCGCGAAGGCGATCGAAGCGAGGGATGCAGAGCTGGTGCGCGAGCGACTCGCTCGCTTGCGGGCGGAGCTGGGCAGCGATGGCCGCGCGGCCGCGGGGCCCGAGCGGGTGCTGGCGAGCCTGCACGAGCGGCGCGTGGGGACGCTTCTGTTCGAGCAGGGCAAGCGGATTCCGGGCGGCGTGTGCCCGAATTGCGGGCTGATGCGCGTGAACGAGGACGTCTGCCCCGTCGACGGGACCCAGCTTGAGCACCGAGACGATCTGCTGGAG
Source organism: uncultured Actinomycetes bacterium (assembly GCA_963822725.1). Lineage (GTDB taxonomy): Bacteria > Actinomycetota > Thermoleophilia > Solirubrobacterales > Solirubrobacteraceae > Palsa-465. The sequence continues at coordinate 850,396 of CAWGIR010000004.1, read as the reverse complement.
CCCGCGATGCACGCCGCGGTCGGCCAGGATGCCGACGTCCTTCCGGTGGAGGAGCCCGACCTCGGTCCGCTTGGCGGGATCGCGGCGCTACTGCGGTTCTGAACCGTTCTCGGAATCGGTCTCGGAATCCGGGAAGCGGGCGAGTTGCGCCCGGAGGCGGTCGCTGAGGCGGCTGCGGCCGTATCGCCGCTCCACACCCGTCAGCGTCTGGCGGTAGTGATCGAGCCGGCGCTCTTTGGGCCGCGCTTGCTCGCCGGCAAGCTTTGCCGCTTTATCGGCCAGCGCGACCGTGGCGGCTTGCGGGCCGGCGTCGAGGACCTGCTGGCGCAGCGCTTCCTTTCGCTGTCGGTGCTTCTCGATCGAGTCATCCTGGGTCAACGCCTCGACGAGCCGCGCCACCTCCGGGCCGAATCGCGCTCGGATCTCGTCGGGCGCCACGTCGGTGTCCTCGAGGACGTCATGAAGCAGTCCGGCCAGTACCAGCTGCTGGGGTTGACCGTCCTCGCGCAGCAGCCGGCTTACGGCGATCGGGTGCTCCACGGTATGACCGCCACGTCGCAGTCGCGACCGGTAGGCATCTTCGATGAACGAAAGGGCTCTGTCAGTGTCGGTGAGGACCGGCATCGCCTAGTGCACCGAGCGCAGGATAACTTCCGCGCTCGCGCCAGTGTCGTTGGCGCTCACCGCCGGCGATCAATGAGCACCACCCGCAGCAGCTCGATATCGCCCCGCCGGTCGGTCGCCACCTCATCTGCCAGTCGGGCCAGCGGTGACGTAGCCCGCTCCTCGCTCAGCTGCTCTTCCAGCCGGTCGCCGCTTCCGTCCGGGAACGGCCCGACGGTGAGCTCGACCCGGCGCTCGGCGCTCACGAGGGCAAAGCCGATCCGGGCGCCCTCGCTCGCCGAGCGAGCGTGCTCTGCGATCGCGTCCACGACCGGATAGAGCTCGTCCAGGCGATCGGTCGAGAAGTGCGCCCGGGCCGCGAGTGCCCGCGAGATCCTCCCCAGTACGGCCCCCAGGAGCTCCGTGGGGGACAGCCTGACCACCACGTCTCCGTCCAGGCCGGCAGACCAATCGTCGCCGTTGAGCTCTGTACCGGCGGGCAGCGAGACCTTGGACGTATCGGTGGCGAACGCCATGCGCACCTCAGTGCCACGGCCCGGCTGCGAGGAAAACGAGGCCTCCTGAGACAGGGCGCTGATCACCGCCAGACCCACGCCCATCCGGTCGGCGGTCGGTGCGATGGTCCGGATCCCGCCCCCCTTGTCGCGCACCCACACCTGGAGCCGGTCGGGACCGATCTCGAACTCGACGGCAAGCTCCCCGACCGCATCGCCGTAAGCGTGCATCACTACGTTGTTGCATGCCTCGCTGACCGCAGTCTTGAGGTCATCCAGCAGCTCTGGCTCCAGTTGCAGCGTTTCCCCGATCCCCGCCACCATGCCTCGGACCAGCGTGACTGATTCGGGCCGGCTTTCGAGCTCAAGCCGCACTCTCGGGGTCTTCTCGGTCACGGTTTGATTCAAACCTCGCCTTCCCCGCTGACCAGCGAGCCAAACCCACCGGCCGCGCTGATCGGACGCCCGCCCGGTCCGCATGCTTGGCCCCCGGTCGCCGACGACGCGCCCGGCAGGAATTGAACCTGCGGCCTTCCGCTCCGGAGGCGGACGCTCTATCCCCTGAGCTACGGGCGCTGAGGGAGTTAGAGCCTAGCGGGTCTGCGGGGCGAACAGATGTTCGTCCAGCGGGTGTCTACCGGGCATTTCGCGCACACGACCCGGCGAGGCAACCGCCGGGCTCAGGCCCTGTTCCCGAGCCGCGGCTGACAGACTCACGCCCGATGGACCTTTCGATCTTCTTCGCCGGCACCGGCGGGTCGGTGCCGACCGCCCGGCGCGGGCTTCCGGCCTTGCTGATACGGCGCGGCGGGGACCGGATTCTGTTCGACTGCGGCGAGGGAACGCAGCGACAGCTCGTGAGCTCGGTCGGGCTGACCGAGCTGACAGAGGTGTTCCTCACCCACTTCCACGCCGACCACTGGCTCGGTCTTCCGGGTCTGCTCAAGACGTTCGATCTACGCGCGCGAGAGAGGCCGCTCACGGTCTGCGGCCCCCGGGGACTTCGGGAACTGCTCGGCGTCGCGATGTCGGTAGCCGGCAGAGTGCGGTTCGAGCTCGAGGTGATCGAGCTCGCGCCGGGGGATGTCCTCAGTCGCGACGGCTACAAGGTCGCCTCGTTCCCGGTCGCGCATCGGGGCCCTGCTCTGGGCTACGTCCTGTTCGAGGATGAGCGCCCCGGCGCGTTCGACCCCGAGGTCGCGATGCAGCTCGGCCTCACTCCCGGACCCGAGTTCGGCCAGGTTCAGCGGGGCGAGGTTGTGAAGGGGGTGAGCCCCGACGAGGTGATGGGGGCGCCGCGACCCGGCCGCAAGCTCGTCATCTCCGGCGACACGATGCCGTGCGAGCCGCTACAGGTGGCCGCCCACCATGCAGACGTGCTCGTGCACGAGGCGACATTTGCCGAGGAGGAACGACAGCGTGCCGCGCAAACCGGCCATTCGACCGCGTCCCAGGCAGCGACCGTCGCCCGCGACGCCGAGGTCGGGATGCTCGCGCTGATGCACTTCTCCACCCGGTACCCGATCGGGCTGCTTCGCGACGAGGCCCGCGCCGTGTTCAGGCGAACGGTCGTCCCGCGGGACTTCGACACGATCGAGGTGCCGTTCCCAGAGCGAGGCGAGCCGCAGCTCGTGAAATGGGACCCGCCCACCCACCCGCCCCACGAGCGGCGCGCGGAGGACGAGGCCGATCGCGCCGAGCAGGAAATGGTCGTGGAGTGACGCCGCGGCCACTGCTAGGCTGCGCGCAGTCCTTTAACCCGGTCCCGTGAGGCCAGGAAGGAGCAGCACCCTTGGCAGACGCCACGGTCGTCCTCGATCGCGATGACATGCGACGCACGCTGGTGCGGATCGCTCACGAGATCGTCGAGAAGAACCCTGACGGAGACGACCAGCCGCCGATCGGGTTGGTTGGCATCCATCGCCGAGGCGCGATCCTCGCCCAGCGGGTCCACGCGCTGACGAGCGAGCTGCTGTCGGTCGAGGTGCCGCTTGGGGACATCGACATCTCGTTCTACCGCGATGACTTCGCGATCCGGCCGAGCGCGCCGGTGGTGCTCGCCTCGCACCTCGATTTTCAGATCGAGGGGCGCACGATCGTGATCGTCGACGACGTGCTCTACACCGGCCGGACCCTGCGCTCGGCGATCGACGCGATCTTCGACTACGGACGCCCAGCCCGCGTCCAGCTGGCTGTGATGGTCGACCGCGGCCACCGCGAGCTGCCGATCCGGCCGGACTACGTGGGCAAGAACATTCCGACCTCCCAGGACCAGCGGGTCAACGTGCGGGTGGAGGAAATCGACGGGGTGGACGAGGTCACGATCGGACCGGCGCGCGAGCCGCAGAGGGCCGCAGCGTGAAACACCTCATCTCGATCGACGACCTCGACCGCGCCGGGATCGAGCGGATCCTCGACCGGGCCGAGTCGTTTGCGGAGGTCTCCGGCAGGGAGATCAAGAAGGTGCCGGCGCTGCGCGGGCGCACGGTCGTGAACCTCTTCTACGAAGCCTCCACGCGGACCAGTTCGAGCTTCGAGCTGGCTGCGAAGCGCCTGAGCGCCGACGTCGTGAGCGTGCGCTCCACGGGCTCCAGCGTCGATAAGGGTGAATCGCTCAAGGACACCGTGCAGACGCTCTCGGCCTACGACCCGGCCGCGATCGTGATCCGCTCGCCGCACGTCGGCGCCGCGCAGCTCGTCGCCGGGTGGACGCCCGCAGCGGTCATCAATGCGGGCGACGGCAAGCACGAGCATCCGACCCAGGCGCTGCTCGATGCGTTCACCCTGCGCCGCAGGCTGGGCTCGCTCGATGGGGTCAAGATCTGGATCGTCGGTGACGTCCTGCACTCCCGCGTGGCCCGCTCGAACATCCTCGCTTTGAAGCGGATGGGCGCGTCGGTGACGGTGTGCGGACCGCCGACGCTGATCCCGAGGGGCATCGAAGCGCTGGGCTGCGAGGCAACGCCATCGCTCGAGGGACTGGAGGAGGCCGACGTGGTGTACGTGCTGCGGATGCAGCTCGAGCGGATGCGCCAGGCGTTCGTGCCCACGCTGCGCGAGTACGCCCAGCGCTACCAGATCAACGCCTCCCGGCTGCGGCCGGGCCAGCTGCTGATGCACCCCGGCCCCGTCAACCGCGGCGTCGAGCTCTCGGCGGACGCGATTGACTCCCCCCAGGCGCTGATCGGCGAGCAGGTCAAGGCGGGCGTGGCGGTCCGGATGGCCGTGCTGTACGAGCTTCTGGTGGGTTCCCCGGTGCTGCAGGCGGTGGCATGAGTCCGAGAGCGAGCGCAGCGAGCGGTCTCTACGCACGCGACAGCCCGCCGGCCGAGCTCTTGATCCGGGACGCCCACGTGCTCGATCCGCGGGCGGATCTCGACGAGCGCTGCGACGTGCTGATCCGCAAGGGCCACGTCGCGGAGCTGGGACCGGCCGGGTCGCTCGCGCCGCAGGGCGCAGGCGAGGTCCTCGATGCCGACGGCAAGCACGTTTTCCCCGCCTTCGTCGACCCCCACGTCCACCTGCGGACGCCCGGACAGGAGTACAAGGAGGACATCGCCAGCGGCACCGCGGCCGCCGCCGCCGGCGGCTTCTGCGCAGTGATCGCGATGCCGAACACGGACCCGGTGCTCGATGAGGCATCGACGCTGCGCTCGCTGGCCGGCACCGCCCGCGCCGAGGCACGGGTGCCCGTCGGGTTCCTGGCCTCGATCACGCGCGGGCTTGAGGGGACCGAGCTCACTGAGATGGCCGAGCTCCGCGACGCGGGGGCGCTCGGATTCACCGACGACGGCAAACCGGTCACGTCGGCGGGGATGCTCCGCAAGGCGCTCCAGTACCAGCGCCTTGCCGGCGGTGTGATCGCGCTGCACGAGGAGGACCCGGCGCTGTCGGCTGACGGGGTCATGCACGAGGGGGCGATCTCCGCGCGATTGGGGTTGGCGGGCATCCCCTCGATCTCGGAGTCGACGATGGTGACCCGCGACGGCGCGCTGGCGCTGTACGAAGGGGCGCGAGTCCACTTCCAGCACCTCTCCTGTGCCGAGTCCGTGGACGCACTCGAGCAGCTCAAGCAGGCGGGGGCGCGCGTCAGCGCGGAGGCATGTCCGCATCATCTGACGCTGACCGAAGACGTCGTGCGGACGCTCGACAGCCGCTTCAAGATGAACCCGCCGCTGCGGACCGAGGCCGACCGGCAAGCGCTCGTCCAAGCGCTGGCCAGCGGGCTGATCGACTGTATGGCCACCGACCATGCGCCCCACGCCCGGCACGAGAAGGAGGTGCCGTTTGAACAGGCGCCGATGGGCACGACCGGACTGGAGACCGCGTTCTCGGCCCTGTACACGGAGCTCGTGCTGACGGGGGAGGTCGAGCTCTCGACGGTGGTCGAGCGGATGACCGCCGGCGGGGCGCTGTACGAGACGCTGACGCCGCGGATCGCGGTTGGGGAGGCCGCAAACCTGGTCCTCGTCGATCTCGGTGCCAAGTGGGAGGTGGGGGCCCGGGGCTACGTCAGCAAGTCCGAGAACTGCTGCTTCCAGGGCCGAACGCTTCATGGACGCGTGGTGCTCACCGTGGCCGGCGGGACGGTCGCGTTCCGGGCCCCGGCACTTGCCCCCGCCCGCCCCGCGCTCGCGCGATGAATCTCGACGCAACGGCATACGTCCTGCTCGAGGACGGGACGCGTTTCGACGGGCTCGCCCGTGGGGCCGACGGCCACGCGGTGGGGGAGATCGTGTTCACGACCTCCATGTCCGGCTACCAGGAGGCGATGACCGATCCCAGTTACGCCGGTCAGCTGATCGCATTCACCTTCCCGCAGATCGGCAACTACGGCGTCTCGAGCGAAGCGATGGAATCGGACCGGGTCCACGCGCGCGCTGCGATCATGCGCGCCGGCGTCGACCGGGAGGACTGGGGTGGGCGAGACCGGATCAGGAGCGGCTGGCTCACCTGGCTCTCGGACTGCGGTGTTCCGGCGATCAGCGACCTCGACACACGGGCGCTCGTACGGCACATCCGCGATCAGGGCGCGATGCGCGGCGGGCTCTTCCCGGCCCGGGTCTCCGAGGCTGAGGCGCGCGCGCTGATCGAAGCCGAGCCGCCGATGAACGGCCGCGATCTCTGCCGGGAGGTCACGCCGGACGAGATCCTCGTGGCCGGTGGCGACGGGGAGGGCCCGCGAATCGCGATGCTCGACACCGGCGTCAAGCGCTCGATCGTCGAGAACCTCCGTGGTCGCGGGGCGACGGTCGAGCTCCACCCATGTTCCTCCTCGGCCGAGCAGCTGATGCAGAACAACCCGGACGCGGTCTTCCTGGCCAACGGCCCTGGTGACCCGGCCGCGCTCGACTACATCGTCGACACGGTCCGGGCGCTGATCGGCAAGCGGCCGGTGTACGGGATCTGCCTGGGCCACCAGCTCTTGTGCCGCGCCGTCGGCCTTCAGACCTACAAGCTGCCGTTCGGCCATCACGGGGCCAACCACCCCGTCAAGGACCTGACGACGGGGAGGATCGAGATCACGAGCCAGAACCACGGCTTCGCCGTCCTCGGCCCCGACGGCCGCGACACGATCGACCGTGACGAGGCGGTTCGCTGGGAGACGGACTTCGGCAGCGCCGAGCTCTCCCACATCAACCTGTATGACCGCACGGTCGAGGGGCTGCAGCTGCGAGACGTCGCGGGGGCAACGGTCCAATACCACCCCGAGGCGGGGCCGGGGCCGCACGACTCGCTGTATCTGTTCGACCGCTTCGTGGGCGCGATCTCCGGCGACTCGGTCCACGTTTCTGCCCGTATAGGCCAGAAACGTGGACCAAGTGGTGACGCCTGATGCCCCGCCGAGACGATCTACACAAGATCCTCCTGATCGGATCGGGGCCGATCGTGATCGGGCAGGCCGCGGAGTTCGACTATTCGGGCACCCAGGCCTGCCGTGTCCTGATGGACGAGGGCTACGAGGTCGTGCTCGTCAACTCCAACCCCGCGACGATCATGACCGACCCGGAGGTGGCGAGCGCCACGTACGTCGAGCCGCTCCTGCCTGGTCCGGTCACCCAGGTGATCGAGCGGGAGCGCCCTGACGCCCTGCTCCCGACGCTGGGCGGGCAGACGGCTTTGAACCTGAGTAAGGAGCTCCACGAGCTGGGCGTGCTCGAGCGCTACGGCGTCGAGCTGATCGGCGCGGACTACGAGGCGATCGACCGCGCCGAGGACCGGGAGCGCTTCCGGGAGACGATGACCGAGGCGGGCCTTCGGGTGCCGCAGAGCGCGATCGCCCACGTCCCGGCGGACGCCCGGGCGGCGCTCGATCAGATCGGACTGCCGTTCATCGTGCGCCCGGCGTTCACGCTCGGCGGCACCGGCGGCGGGGTGGTTCGCTGCGAAGAGGAGCTGGACCGGGTCGTCGGCCGGGGATTGAGCGCCTCGCCGATCGGCCAGGTGCTCCTGGAGGAGTCGGTCCTGGGGTGGGGCGAGTTCGAGCTCGAGGTGATGCGAGACCGCGCCGACAACGTGGTGATCATCTGCTCGATCGAGAACCTCGATCCGATGGGGGTCCACACCGGCGACAGCGTCTGCGTCGCGCCTCAGCAGACGCTCAGCGACAAGCAGTACCAGGCGCTCCGGGACCAGGCGATCAAGGTCATTCGCGCCGTCGGCGTCGAGACCGGCGGCTCGAATGTCCAGTTCGCGGTCAATCCCGAAACCGACGAGATCGTGGTCATCGAGATGAACCCGCGTGTCTCCCGCTCGAGCGCGCTGGCCAGCAAAGCGACCGGATTCCCGATCGCCAAGATCGCGGCTCGGCTGGCGGTCGGCTACACGCTCCAGGAGATCCCCAACGACATCGCCAAGGCCACGCCGGCGAGCTTCGAGCCCGCGATCGACTACTGCGTGGTCAAATGGCCGCGGTTCGCGTTCGAGAAGTTCCCGGGCGCCGAGCCGGGATTGACGACCCACATGAAATCCGTGGGCGAGGCGATGGCGATCGGTCGCACCTTCAAGCAGGCGTTCGCCAAGGCGCTTCGCTCGCGTGAGCTGGACGCCAGCCCGACGTTTTCGGCCGACGACGAAACGCTGATGAGGTCGCTTGGCGAACCAGGCCCCGAGCGGTTCGACCGCGTTCTGGAAGCGCTGCGCCGCGGCGCGGGAGTGAAGGACGTCCACCGCGCGACTTCGATCGACGGCTGGTTTCTGAACGAGCTCGCCGAGTTCGTCGCCGATCCCGAGGGGCCGTTCGCCGGCGAGCGGACGTATAAGGCCGTCGACACGTGCGCCGCGGAGTTCGCGGCCCGCACTCCCTACTATTACTCGGGCTGGGAGAGGGCGCCGGCGGACAACGAGGTCGAGCGCGGGGAGCGGGAGAGCGTGATGATCCTCGGCTCGGGACCGAACCGGATCGGGCAGGGGATCGAGTTCGACTACTGCTGTGTGCACGCCGCTCAGACCGTGCGCGAATCAGGCCGTGACGCGGTGATGGTCAACTGCAACCCGGAGACGGTCTCGACCGACTACGACACCTCCGATCGGCTGTACTTCGAGCCCCTGACGCTCGACGATGTGCTCGGGATCGTCGAGGTCGAGTCGCCTCTCGGAGTTGTCCTGCAATTCGGCGGACAGACGCCGCTCAAGCTCGCCGCCGGCCTCCACGCCGCGGGCGTCCCCATCCTCGGCACCGGCATCGAGGCGATCGACTTGGCGGAGGACCGCTCGCAGTTCGGGCCACTGCTCGATCGGCTCGGCTACCAGGCGCCGCCGTACGCCACTGCGCGGTCGGCCGATGAGGCACTCGAACGCGCACCCGACGTCGGCTTCCCGCTGCTCGTTCGCCCGAGCTATGTGCTCGGGGGACGCGCGATGGAGATCGTGTACAGCGTCGCGGGCCTGAAGGAGTACCTGGACCGCGTGGAGACCGAGCCCGGGCGGGCCATCTACCTGGACCGGTTTCTCGAGGACTCGATCGAGCTGGACGTCGACGCCCTGTGCGACGGCGAAGAGGTGTGGATCGCCGGGATCATGCAGCACGTGGAGGAGGCCGGCGTTCACTCCGGCGACTCCGCCTGCGTGTTGCCACCCCACGCCGTCGGGGAGGAGATGCTCGAGCAGATTCGCAGCCAGACCGCGGGGATCGCGCTGGCACTGGGCGTCGTGGGCCTGCTCAACGTCCAATACGCGATCCACGCCGACGGGCTGTACGTGATCGAGGCCAACCCGCGCGCCTCCCGCACGGTGCCGTTCGTGTCAAAGGCCGTCGGGCTGCCGATCGCCAAGCTCGCGTGCCGGATCCTGCTCGGGGAGCGGATCGCGGATCTCGAGCTGCCGGCGCAGACGAGCAACGGACACGTGTGCGTCAAGGAGGTCGTGCTGCCGTTCGATCGTTTCGCCGGCGCCGACTCGCTGCTGGGTCCTGAGATGCGCTCGACGGGGGAGGTGATGGGAATCGCAAACGACTTCCCGACCGCCTTCGCAAAGGCGCAGGCGGCGGCCGGCTCCAAGCTGCCGCTCTCGGGCACGGTGTTCATCACGGTCGCAGACGGCGACAAGCCCGCCGCGACCGGCGTGGCCAGCCTGCTGCACGACCTGGGCTTCAAGATCATCGCCACCCGCGGCACGGCGCAGGCGATCCGCAAGATGGGGATCCCGGTCGAGACGATCAACAAGATCGGCGAGGGCTCCCCGCATGTCGTCGACTGGATCGAACAGGACGATGTGGACCTCGTGATCAACACGCCGGTGGGGACCGGTGCCCGGACGGATGGTTACGAGATCCGCTCGGCGGCGGTCGCCCGCCGGATTCCTTGCATTACGACGATGGCGGGCGGGATGGCCGCGGCCCGAGCGATCGGGGCCGCGCGGAGGGGGGAGCCCGAAGTCGTCTCGCTGCAGGAGATTCACGCGCAGGCGGTTACGTGGCCGAACAGCGGAGCCGCTCGCTGCGCTCGCGCTTCGAGTCCACAAGCGGAGCTGTGAGGCCGGAAGCGAGCGAAGCGAGCGGTCTCGTCGGCGCCGTGGCGTCCACGGACAGGGTCCTCGCGCCCTTCGGGCGCCGGTCCGTCCCGATCACTGCGCGCGAGCAGTTCGGCCCCTACGTCGTGCTCCGCTGCGCCGATCCGACCGGGCCGCGGCCACAGGCCGGGCAGTTCTACATGCTCTCGGCGGCGGAGCGGTGGGGGGGAGGGGAGGGCGAGCGCCCGTTCCTTCCCCGCGCATTCAGCGTGTTGCGGGCGCCGGCGCACAGCGACGAGCTCCATTTCCTGGTGGAGGACGTGGGGCCTGGGACCAGGCGCCTGTGCGAGCTGCACGGTGGCCAGCAGCTGCTGCTGCTGGGGCCGCTGGGGACCGGGTTCGAGCCGCCCAGAGAGGGGCGACGCGCGGTGCTTGCCGGCGGCGGCGTGGGCATCGCGCCGCTTGCGATCTGGCAGGACCAGCTGGGGCTCGAGGAGACAGTTGTGCTGCTCGGATTCCGCGATCACGAGCACGCCCGAGGGGCGACCCTGCTCGGCGACCCCCAGGTGGCCACCGACGATGGCAGCGTCGGCCACCGCGGGCTCGTGACCGACCTGGTCCTCGAGGAGCTCGACCGCGCCCAGCACGCCGAGGTGTACGCCTGCGGGCCACCGCCGATGCTCGAGGCGGTCCGGGCGCTGTGCGCAGCGCGCCGTGTCCCGGCGCAACTGGCGCTCGAGTCCGGGATGGCCTGCGGCTTCGGCGCCTGCTTCGGGTGCGTTGTCTCGACGCGCGAGGGCTATGTGAGGGTGTGCGTCGACGGACCGGTGCTCGACGCATCGGCGCTCGAGGAGGTGCTCCCGTGAGCGTCGACTTCTGCGGCATCGAGCTCGAGCACCCGATCATCAACGCCTCGGGCACGTTCGATGCGATCGCCGCCCGCCGTGTCTTCGGCGAGGAGCTGATCGAGCAGTTTCCGTTCTCGGCGTTCGTCACGAAAACCGTGACGCTCGAGCCCCGGGGAGGGAATCCGCCACCCCGTCTGTGGGAGATGGCCGGCGGGATGATCAACTCGATCGGGCTGCCCAACAAGGGCCTCCGCGGATTTCTCGAATCCGACCTCCCCGCGCTGGCGGACCTCCCGGTGCCGCTGATCGTCAATGTCATGGGCTCGACCCATGATCAGGTAGCCGAGCTCGTGAGCACGGTCGCGGCGCGAGAGGAGGTCGCCGCGCTCGAGCTGAACGTCTCCTGCCCGAACGTCGCCACGGGCCTCGAGTTCGGCGCCGATCCTGGCGAGCTGGCCGGATTGCTGGAACGCGTCAGGCCGCTCACGGACAAGCCGCTGATCGTCAAGCTCACGCCCAACGCCACCGACGTCCCGGCCGTCGCGCGGGCGGCGGTGCAGGCAGGCGCGAGCGCGCTGTCTCTGATCAACACGATCCGGGGGATGGCGTTCGCGCCGGGGAGCGAGCGGCCGTGGCTCGGTGGAACGACCGGCGGAGTCTCAGGTCCGGCCGTCCGAGCGGTTGCCCTGGCCCAGGTGCAGGCCGTGCGAGCTGCAGTGCGCGTTCCGATCGTCGGGATCGGAGGCGTTCAGCGCGGCCGCGACGCCCTCGACCTGCTCCGGGCAGGCGCCGACCTCGTCGCGGTCGGAACCGAGAGCTTCCGTGACCCGATGGCTGCGACCCGGGTACTCGCCGAGCTCTCGCCGGGCATGTAATTGTCGAGTTTCCGGCATGTTTATTTCCGAACCGGCCCGGCGGGAGCGAAAACGCCTGCAAACACGGTCGATTCCCGCAACCTGGCTCGACAATGCTCGACCTCAGGCTGAGGATGAGGTCAATTGGGGGATTTGGCCTTGATCGGCCTGCCGCAGGATGTATAGTCGCCGCCCATGCCGCCGGTCAGCGAATCGCTCTCGAAGCCAGTTGCTGCGCCGGAACGCTCTCTCGTGCAACGCATGGAGGCGCTTCAGCGCGCAAACGACGTCCGTAGCCGCCGCGCACAGCTTAAGCGCGATCTGAAGGCCGGTCGTCAGCCCATCCACGAGCTGTTGCTCCAGCCGCCCGAGTATCTCGAGACGGCGAAGGTGTTCGACCTCCTGCTGGCCGTCCCGAAGTACGGCCGGGTGAAGGTCAACAAGATCCTGTCGCAGTGCCGGATCTCCCCGAGCAAGACAATCGGCGGGCTGTCGCAGCGCCAGCGCACCGAGCTCGTGGAGTTGATGCGCCGGCGCTAGCCCCGCCGCAGCGTGCCTGAGAGCGCGCGGGAGCGAGCGGCGTCCATGCCAAGGGTGATCGTCATCACCGGTCCCTCCGGGGTCGGGAAGGGCACGCTGATCCGCGGCCTGCTCGAGCGGATCCCCGAGCTCGAGCTCTCGGTATCCGCCACCACGAGGCCGCCGCGGCCCGGCGAACGCGACGGGGCCGACTACCATTTTCTGAGCGATCAGGAGTTCGATCGCCGGCTGGCGGCGGGCGACTTCCTCGAGCACGCCGCCTATTCGGGGCACCGGTACGGAACGTTGCGCTCGGAGCTCGAGCGCCGCCTCGAGGCGGGAGCTCCCGTCGTGCTCGAGATCGAGGTCCAGGGGGCCCGGCAGGTGCGCCGGGCGATGCCGGACGCGATCGCGGTGTTCATCGCGCCCCCCTCCCGCGAGGCTCTGCGCGCACGTCTCGTGGGTCGCGGCACCGACGCGCCGGAGGACGTGGACGAGCGGATGCGCACCGCCGAGCACGAGCTCCAGGCCCAGTCGGAGTTCCGGCACGTGGTGGTGAACGACCGTCTCGAGCAGGCCACGCAAGCGCTGGTTCAGATAGTGCAGCGCGCGCTCGCTAACCTTGATGCCCCCTAACGCAAAGGACGCAACAAGCCTTGATCTCCCCCCGCATCGACAAGCTGCTCGAGCACGTCGACTCCGATTACGCGAGCGTGATCGTGGCGGCCAAGCGCGCGCGCCAGATCAACTCCTACTACCACAACCTCGGCGAGGGCACGTTCGACGAGTTCCCGCCGCCGATGGTCGAGACGCACTCCAAGAACTACCTGACGATCGCGCTCGAAGAGGTCGCTCAGGGCAAGCTGAAGTACCACTACCGGTAGGAGCACGGGAGGTCACCGATGGCCCGCCTGCTTCTCGGCGTGAGCGGGGGGATAGCGGCCTACAAGGCGCTCCTGACGGCGCGGCTCGCGGTCAAGCAGGGCCATGCCGTGCGAGTCATCCAGACCGAGGCCTCGCTTCAGTTCGTCGGGCGGGCCTCGTTTCAGGCGATCACGGGAGCGCCGGTCCTCGTGGGCGAGTTCGAGCAGGATCCGCTGCACGGCGGCTTCCCGGGCGAGCCGCCGCCGGACCGTTCGCCGATCAGTCATCTCGCGCTCGTTGAGCGCGCCGATGCGTACCTGATCGCCCCCGCGAGCGCGAACACGATCGCCAAGCTCGCGGGCGGCCAGGCCGACAACCTGCTGACGGCCGCCGCGCTCGCCGCGGCCTGCCCGATCGCGGTTGCGCCGGCCATGAACAACCGGATGTACGAGCACCCCGCCACGCAGGCGAACATCGAGCTTCTGCGCTCGCGGGGGATCAGGATCATTCCGCCCGGCGAGGGCGAGCTCGCGTCATTCGGCGAGCACGGCCTGGGGCGGCTCGCGGAGCCGGCCGAGCTGCTCGCCGCGGTCGAGGCGCTGACCGGGCCCCGAGACCTAGCGGGCGTACGCGTGCTTGTCACCGCGGGGGGCACGCGCGAGCCGATCGACAGCGTCCGCTACATCGGCAATCGATCTTCGGGGCGGATGGGCTTCGCGCTTGCCGACGAGGCAATACGCCGCGGAGCGTCCGTGACGCTCGTGGCCGCGAACACGAGTCTCCGACCGCCGACCGGTGCCCGGGTCGTCGAGGTGGGAACCGCCGCGGAGCTGGAACAGGCTTGCCGGGAAGCCTTCGAGACCTGCGACGTGCTGTTGATGGCGGCCGCGGTGGCGGACTTCAGGCCGACGGCGCCGGCGTCCGCAAAGCTCAAGAAGGACGCCGGACTGCCGCCGCCGATCGAGCTCGAGGTGACCGAGGACGTGATCGCGTCGCTGGCCACGCGGCGGCGTGCGGGACAGGTGCTCGTCGGCTTCGCGGCCGAGCACGGGAAGGATGCGGTCGCCTACGGAGTCTCAAAGCTCGAGCGCAAGGGACTCGATGCCGTCGTGGTAAATGACGTTTCCGTCCCCGGAATCGGGTTCGACGCGGCCGACAACGAGGTCACGATCGTGTCGACCGACGGAGCCAAGCGCACCGTGCCGCGCGCCGGCAAGGCCCAGATCGCCCACGCCGTGCTCGATGAGGTGGGAAGATTGCGGAAGATCGGAGGGGAAAGGGATGGAGCCGCCGGAGCAAGCCCCCGTAGCGCCGCACGAGTGTGAGGCGTTCGCAGCTCTAGCTCGGCGCCTGGCCGAGAACATCGCGCGCGCGGTCCAGATCCGCGAGGAGACGCTCGCGCAGCTGATGGTCGCGCTGCTCGCCGAGGGACACGTGCTGGTGGAGGATTACCCGGGCGTCGGCAAGACCGCGCTGGCCCGGGCGCTGGCGCGCTCCATCGACTGCCAGTTCGCCCGCATCCAGTGCACCGCGGACCTGCTGCCCGCCGATGTCGTCGGCACCAACGTCTACGACCAGCGAGAGCAACGCTTCGAGTTCAGGCCGGGTCCGGTGTTCGCCAACGTGGTGCTGGTCGACGAAATCAACCGGGCATCGCCGAAGACCCAGTCCGGTCTGCTCGAGTGCATGCAGGAGCGGTCCGTGACCGTGGACGTGCAAACGCACGAGCTGGCGCGCCCATTCGTCGTCCTCGCGACGCAGAACCCGATCGAGTACGAGGGCACCTACCCACTGCCGGAGGCTCAGGTCGACCGGTTCATGGTCCGGATCTCGCTTGGCTATCCAGCGCCCCGTGACGAGGCCGGAATGCTCGCCGACCACGAGGCCGGCGACCGGGTGGCCGCGCTCGAGCCGGTCGTGGGCGCCGCCGAGGTGCTCGCGGCACAGGATGCCGCCACTCGGGTGCTGGCGACCGATCCGCTTCGAGATTACGTCGTGCGGCTGCTGTGGCGGACGCGCGAGGACCCACGGGTCGATCTCGGGGCCAGTCCCCGCGCGGGACTGATGCTGCTGCGGGCGGCAAAAGCGCGGGCGATGATGCACGGCCGCGACCACGCGCTCCCCGACGACGTCCAGGCACTTGCCGAGCCGGTGCTCTCCCACCGGCTCGTGCTTGCGCCCGAGTGCGCGCGCACCGCCTCCCGGGAGGTTGTAGCCGACGCGATCGCGTCGGTGCGGGCGTTGTGATGATCGTGCGCCGGGCAGCCGCCGCGGTCCTCGCCGGAGTGGCGACAGTCCTGATCGCCTACCTGTTCGACGCCGCCCCGCTGTTCGTCCCCGGGGTGGCCTTCGTCGTGCTGGGACTTGCCGCGCCCGCGTGGGTGTGGCTGTCGGCGCGGGGGGCGAGCATCGAGCGGCGGATCGAGCAGGACCAGGTCGTGGAAGGCGATCCGTTCGAAGCGTGGCTCGAGCTGCGCGGAGGACCGCTCGGCCTGCCCGGCGGGGAGATCGCGGATCCGCTGGCGGGTGACCCGCTGCGTCTGCCTCCGGGCCGGCGCGCCACGATCAAGATCGTGGCCCACTTCGAGCGCCGCGGTCGCCGACACCTGCCGGCGCCCGCGCTCCGGGTCCGGGATCCGCTCGAGCTCGCCGAGTCCTTCTGTCCCAGCTCGAGTCCGGCCCAGGACGTGCTTGTTCTGCCCTGCACCGAGCCCGTCCGGTGGTCGCGCCGGGGCGGCGGGGCAGCGATCTCCGCCGCCTCCCGTGCACGCGCCGATCTGTTGGCCGCGGTCGAGGTGGACGGTCTGCGTCCGTACCGGCAGGGCACGTCGGCCTCCCGCATCCACTGGCCCGCGCTGGCGCGGGGCGCCGGGTTGCTCGAGCGTCGCCTGCGGGTGGAGGGGGACACGCTGCCGCTCGTGGTCCTGGACGCGCGTGGATCGGGACCGGACGAGCTCCTCGATCAGGCCGTGCGCGCAAGCGCATCGCTGACGCTCGAGCTGGCGCGCGCGGGCGGCTGCCGACTGCTTCTGCCCGGTGTCCGCCGGGCGATGGTGGTCGAATCGGATCTGGCCTCCTGGCCGGCGGCGCACGCACGGCTGGCGCTGGTGGAGGGCGGACCCGAGGTGCGTGCGCCCTCGCCCGCCGGCATCCGCGCAGCGCTCGGTCCCTTGTTCTACGTGACCGCCCAGCAGCTGGAGCGCATGCCGACGACGATCGGGCGCGAGGCGGCCGCGGCGAGTGTCTCCGTGCTGGTCGTGCCCGCGGCGATCGCGCCCTCGGACCGCGGCCGGGCGAGCCTGGCTGTGTCAGGGTGCATCGGGTTCACGATCGGATCCGGTCGGCGCGCGGTCGCGAAGCGAGGGTTCGCGGGGGCGGAGGCCGCGTGAGCGCGGTCAGCGAGATCGCGGTCGGCGGCGGCGGGCGCTCGCTGCGGGGCCCGAGCCCGCTTCGGCACTCGCAGCTGGAGCGGGTCGCGCAGGCCGAGCGCCCTGTGGCGAGACTCGTGACCTTCACCGCGCTTGCGCTGTACGGGGTGTTGCGGTGGGCGACGCTGCTCAGTCCGGCGCCGGGGGCGAGGCTGTTCGGCCTCCTGGCGCTGGCGGTGTGCATCGTGGCCGTTGGGGCGAAGCTCGACGGTCGCAGTCTCGCAGTGGCCGTCGCCGCCGGGGTCTGCGCGTTCCTTGCCATGCTGGTGATCGCCGGGATTCCCGCCGGCTGGCTGCTCCACGCGCGGGTGAGCGTGATCTCGCAGGGGATCGGCCAGGGGCTGTCCGCGCTTCCGGGCGTACTCGTGCCCTACATCGGGATCAACGACTGGGTGAGGGTGGTGATCGTGCTCGGAGCCGGTGTCCTGCTGCTCGACGCGGCGCTGATGATCGCATTCGCGCCGCGGACGCTCGGCGACATCCGGCGGGTGGGCGCGGCGCTGCCGCTGGTGGCGCTCGCCATCGTTCCCTCGACGCTCGCGCGCCCTCAGCTTCCCTATGTCCAGGGCGTGATCCTGTTCGCGCTGCTCGCGGCGTTCCTGTGGAGTGAGCGCACGGCGACCGGCCACCTCGTCCCGGCGGTCGCCGTGGCCGGCCTGGCGGGGCTGTTCGGCGTGATCCTTGCGCCGCGGCTCGACCAGCACCACCCCTGGGTCAACTATCAGGCGCTGGCGACGTCGCTTTCAAGCCAAAACGTCGACCAGTTCGACTGGCATCAGACCTACGGGCCGCTCCAGTGGCCACAGCACGGCCGTGCGGTGTTCGACGTGCGCGCGGCACATCCTGACTACTGGAAGACCGAGAACCTCGATGTCTTCAACGGCGCGGAGTGGGCGGAGGGTGCGGGGCCGGTCGGCTCCCACGTCCCGAGCCCAGCCCAGTGGGCGCTACACCGCTGGACGCAGACGCTGCAGCTCACGATCAAGCAGATGAAGACCAGCGACGTGATCGCGGCTGGGTCGGCGGCGCCGCCCGAGCACGTGGGAGAGGGCGTCGCGAACGGAGCCAGCCCCGGCACATGGACGACCTCCGGATCGACGCTCGGCCCCGGCGACAGCTACACGGTCAGCACCTATTCACCACAACCCACCGGCTCCGACCTTGCGGCGCTCTCCACGGGCGAGTACCTGACGAGCTACTCGGTCCAGGACTTCGCCGATGAGCTCACGATCGGGTTGCCGAGCAATGGGCTCACGGTCGGACGGGGTCCGCTCGTCGAGTTCGCCGCGTTCCACTCCGGTGGGGTGCCCCAGAACGTGATCGGGCCCTACAACGTGAGCGGCACGCAGTTGATCGAGGGCTCCCCGTACGCGCGCGCCTACGCGCTGGCCACGAGGCTGGCCGCGGGCGCAGCGACGCCATACGCGTTCGTGCGCAGCGTCGAGCGATCCCTGTCTCAGGCCGGCGGCTTCAACTACGACCAGAACCCCCCGGTGAGCCCGTATCCGCTCGAGAGCTTCCTGTTCGTGAACAAGCGCGGCTACTGCCAGCAGTTCGCGGGCGCCATGGCCCTGTTGCTGCGGATGGGCGGCGTGCCGGCGCGCGTCGCCACCGGCTTCACCCCCGGGCGCTACGACTCCTCCTCCAAGCAGTATGTGGTCGATGACACCGACGCCCACGCTTGGGTGGAGGTGTGGTTCCCGAACTACGGGTGGGTTCGCTTCGACCCCACGCCGCCGGCGGCACCGGCGATCAGCGGTGGGGCGTCGCTGCTCTCGACGATCGGCTCGACCAAGGGCGCAGGCACCGGCGCCAGCTCCGGGCTGGGCTCGCGCGAGTCTCGCAGCGGCGCGCGGGCCGCCCGGTCCTCCGGTGGGAGCCCGGTGCTCTGGATCGTCGTCGGTGCAGCGCTCGCGGTCTGCCTGCTGGTGATCGCGAGCCGCCTCCGGAGGCGCGCCCCGCCCGCGGGCGGCGATCAGCTCGTGGCCGAGCTCGAGCGTGCGCTGGCGCGCTCAGGACGCCCGCTGTCCGCCGATACGACGCTCGCTGCGCTCGAGCAGCGTTTCCGCTCGGCGCCCGCCGCCGAGGACTACGTGCGTACGCTGCGGCTGACTCGGTTCGGCGGCGACGCGCAGCTGCCGAGCCCTTCGCAGCGCCGCGCGCTGCGCGGTCAGCTGGCCGCCGGGCTGGGAGCACTCGGACGCCTCCGAGCGTGGTGGGCATTGCCGCCGAGGTTTCTAAACTAGGGTCGATGGAGGATGTCTACGAGTTGTTCCAGCGGGGCACGGAGCTGCTCGAGGCCGGCCACAATCACCAGGCGACCATCCCCTTGTCGCGCGCGCGCGATCTCGCTCCCGACAAGACATCCATCAGAGAGGCTCTCGGCCGGGCCCTTTTCGGCGCCCAGCGCTACGAACAGGCTGCCGATGAGTTCCAGGCCGTGATCGATCGGGCCCCGACGAACGACTTCGCGCTCTTCTGCCTCGGCCGCTCTTTGCAACTGCTCGGACGCCACGCCGAAGCGCGCCGTCCGTTGGCCCTGGCGGCGTGCATGCAACCGGCCCGTCGGGACTATCGTCTTTACCTTTATCGCGCCCGTGCAAGGGCCGCGGCGTCGCGAAACTAGTGCTACCCTGAGTTCACAGCTTTTGGCGCCGGGACTTCCCGGTGGACGTACCGGAAGTGGGCGCTGGCCCGCTTTTTTTATGAGTTTTTGGAGGAGTTCGTGGCCTCAGTCCAGACAGAAATCGAAGAGCTGCTCGCCCAGCGCGAGCCGGAGGTAGAGGTGCTGCTCGCCGAGATCATCGGAGCTTCGACGCTGCGCCTTTTCATCGACCACCCGGACGGCGTCACGCTCGGTGTGTGCGAGCGGGTCTCCGGGCATCTGGGGAACTACACGGACCGGTACTCGCTCGAGGTGTCATCCCCCGGGCTGGACCGGCCGCTGACCAAGCCTCAGCACTACAGCCGGTTTCTCGGTAGTCACGCCCGGGTTCGCCTACGCGAGGCGCGCGATGGCCACAAGAACGTGACCGGCGAGCTGGTCGGCGCCTCCGAGCGGGAGGTCACGATCGCCGCCGCCGACGGCGTCGTGACGATCCCCTACGAGGAGATCTTTCGCTCCAACCTCGTCCCGGGAGACTGAGCCATGTCCAAGGAGATCGTGGAGGCGGTACGGGGCCTCGCCGCCGAGAAGAACATCTCATCCGAGAAGCTGATGGAAGCGCTCGAGGACGCGCTCCTTTCGGCGTACAAGAAAACCCCTGGCTCGGCTCGGTACGCCAAGGTCGAGATGGATCGAGACTCGGCTGACTTCATCGTCTGGGAGCTCAAGATCCCCCCGGAGCTCGAGGAGAAGCTGCTGGTCGAGTCGACGGTCGACCAGGAGCCGACAGTGGATCCGGAGACGGGCGAGATGCGAGAGCCGCCCGAGCCGGAAATCGATCCCGAGAAGCTCAAGGAGTACGAGGATCAAATCGAGATCGAGGACGTCACCCCGCACGACTTCGGGCGGATTGCGGCCCAGACCGCCAAGCAGGTGATCCTCCAGCGGATCCGCGAGGCCGAGCGGGACATGATGTTCGAGGAGTACCGGGACCGCGTCGGGGAGCTGATCACCGGCATCGTGCAGCAATCCGACTCGCGCTACACGCTGGTTCAGCTGCGTGAGCGCGTGGAGGCGCTGCTGCCCAAGTCCGAGCAGGTCGACGGCGAGCGCTACGACCACTCGCAGCGGATCAAGGCCGTGATCAAGGACGTGTCGAACTCGACCAAGGGTCCGTCGATCATCGTCTCCCGGCGCGACCCGGAGCTGATCAAGCAGCTGTTCGAGCTCGAGGTACCGGAGATTGCCGATGGCCTGGTGGAGATCACCGGCGTGGCGCGCGAGCCTGGTTATCGCTCGAAGATCGCGGTCGTCTCGCACGTCGACGGCGTCGACCCCGTCGGCGCCTGCGTCGGCCCTCGCGGCTCCCGGGTGCGCATGGTCGTATCCGAGCTGCGCGGCGAGAAGATCGACATCATCCCGTACAACGACGAGCCCGCACGGTTCGTGGCCAAGGCCCTATCACCGGCGCGCGTACGCGAGGTGCTCGTCGACGACGCCGGCAAGCAGGCGACGGTCATCGTCCCCGACGACCAGCTCTCGCTGGCGATCGGGCGCGAGGGCCAGAACGCTCGCCTCGCGGCGCGGCTCACGGGCTGGCGGATCGATATTCGGTCGGAGACCGAGTTCGCGGCGGAGGAGGCCGAGCACGGGTACGAGGAAGCCGAAGACGGCGGGCGCTGCCACGCGATCCTCTCAAACGGCCGGCGGTGCCCGAATGCGGCCCTGTCCGGGTCTCGGTACTGCGGGATCGAGGCGCATCAGGCTCTGGCTGAGATTGACTCGGATCGGGTGACGGATCTGCAGAAGGGGGCTTCGGAGGGCACATCCGCCCCCGAGGCAGGAACTGCGGCCGAATCCGACGGGGAGGTTTCTGCTCCGAACGCGACTGCCTCGGACGCGGATGTGGCCTCCGAGGCCCAGCAGGACGACACGCGGCAGCCCTCGGCCCCCGATCAGGCAGAGCAAGAGCAGCAGGAAGCCACAGAACCAACGGCCTCCTAGCCGACTCTAAACTGGAGGTTCATGACTAAGCGCGTTCACGAGATAGCCAAGGAGCGGGGGATTCCGCCCAAGGACCTGCTCGCGCGCCTGCAGGAGGCCGGGATCGAGGTCAAGGCTGTCTCGTCGAGCGTCGACGTCGACGTCGCCACGCGCGTGCTGGGGAACGGGTCCAGCACCGCCGATGGCGCTCCCGCTCCAGCCAAGGCCGATCGTCAGCCGGCCGAGACCGGGCCGGCGCCGGCGAAGAAGACAGCCCCGCGCGCCGATGCTCCACCCAGCAGTGACGGCGGCGGGGACTCGGAAGCGCCCGCGCGCCCGCCGGCGGGCGGCCAGCACAAGCGTCCGACCCGGGACTCGCTCCAGGGCGAGCGCGCTCCGGGTGCGGCCGGCGGAAG
The DNA here is from genome assembly GCA_963822725.1 of uncultured Actinomycetes bacterium. Taxonomy (GTDB): domain Bacteria; phylum Actinomycetota; class Thermoleophilia; order Solirubrobacterales; family Solirubrobacteraceae; genus Palsa-465. The sequence goes on along the minus strand of CAWGIR010000004.1, from coordinate 828,812 downwards.
ACGGCGCGTGGTGATCGACTCCCAGGCCTCGCGCCGGGCGACCGGCGGCGGCGGCCCCGTGAACCAGCCGCCGCGCCGCCAGCGGCGTGGCCGCAGGCGACGCGGGGTCTACGACGACGAGGCCGAGTCGCGGCCGTCCGCCTCCCAGACCGCGCTTGCGGAGCCCTCGGCGATCCGGATCAACTCCGGGTCGACCGTCAAGGACGTCGCCGAGTACCTCGGTGTGCCGGTGCCCGAGGTGATGAAGCAGCTGATGGCGCTCGGGGAGATGAAGACGCTGACCCAGACGCTCTCGGATGAGTCGATCCAGGTGCTCGCAGCTGAGCTCGGCAAGGACGTCGAGATCGTCCACTCCGAGGACGAGACCGTGGCCGAGCCCGTCTACCAGGACGCGGACGAGGATCTCGCCGAGCGTCCGCCAGTGGTCACGATCATGGGACACGTCGACCACGGCAAGACCTCTTTGCTCGACGCAATCCGCGAGACCGAGGTGGCTGCCTCCGAGGCCGGTGGCATCACCCAGCACATCGGCGCCTACCAGGTCCACCACGGCGACCACATGGTCACGTTCCTCGACACCCCCGGCCACGAGGCGTTCACCGCGATGCGGGCGCGCGGCGCCAAGGTCACCGACATCGCTGTGATCGTGGTGGCCGCCGATGACGGCGTCAAGCCACAGACCCAGGAGGCGGTCGACCACGCCAAGGATGCCGAGGTGCCGATGATCGTCGCGATCAACAAGATCGACAAGGAAGGCGCCGATCCAAACCGCGTCCGCGGCGAGATGGCCGCGATCGGGCTACAGCCGGCCGACTGGGGCGGCGACACGGAGTTCGTGGACGTCTCGGCCAAGACCAAGCAGGGCCTCGATGATCTGCTCGACACGATCGTGACGATGGCCGAGCTTTTGGAGCTGCGGGCCAACCCAGAGGCACCCGCGTCGGGCACGGTGATCGAGTCAAAGCTCGATCCCGGCCGGGGCCCCGTGGTGACGATCCTGATCGGGCGGGGCACGCTCGAGGTCGGCGATTCGCTTGTCGCCGGCGCCAACTGGGGCCGGGTCCGCGCGATGCAGGAGTTTTTGGGCAACCGCGTCGCCGAGGCGGGTCCGGGCGAGCCGGTCGAGGTACTCGGCTTCAACGGCGTGCCGGAGGCCGGAGAGCGCGTGCGGGCGGTCGAGAACGAGCGCCGCGCACGCCAGCTCGCGACCGAGCGCGAGGTGCGGCTGAAGACCGAGTCGCTGGCTCGGCGAAGCGGCAAGCGGGTCTCGCTCGAGGACATTTTCAAGGAGGGCATGCAGGAGCTCAACCTGGTGATCAAGTCAGACGTCGCCGGGTCGCTAGAGGCGATCGAGGACGAGATCGCCAAGCTCCCGCAGGAGGAGGTCTCCGTCAACGTGATCCGCGGCGCGGTCGGAGCCGTGACCGAGTCCGACGTGATGCTCGCGGCCGCATCCGACGCGGTGATCCTCTCGTTCAACGTTCGGCCGGTCGGGGACGCCCGGGCCGTTGCCGACCGCGAGGGGGTCGAGATCCGTCACTACGCGGTGATCTACCGAGCGATCGAGGAGCTGCGCCAGGCGATGGAGGGGCTGCTGATTCCCGAGGAAGTGGAGGAGACGCTGGGGACCGTCGAGGTCAGGCAGATCTTCCGGGCCTCGCGGGTCGGGACGATCGCGGGTTCGCACGTCACCGATGGCAAGGTCACGCGGGGGTCCAAGGTCCGCCTGGTCCGCGACGGAACCGTCGTCTACGACGGTGAGATCGCGAGCCTCCGGCGCTTCAACGACGACGTTCGCGAGGTCAGCGAGGGCTACGACTGCGGGATCGTGCTCAGGGACTTCGCCGATATCAAAGAAGGCGACGTGCTCGAGACTTACGCCACGCGTCAGGTCGAGCGCGAGCTCGCCTAGTGCCCCCGAGATGTCGACGAGCGGCTTCGTCGCCGTCCTCGTGATCGACCTGCACTTCGCCGAATCGGGCAGTCTCAAAGGTAAGCGCAAGGAGCTCTCCTCGATCAAGGCTGTGCTGCGGGGCCGGCTCGGCGCAGCGGTCGCGGAGATCGATCACCACGACAAGTGGCAGCGGGCCACGCTGACCGCGGCGATCACCGGTGGTTCGCTCGGCGCTCTCACCACCGCTGCGGACAAGGTCGAGCGCTGGCTCGAGGCGCGGGTTCCCGACGGCGTACGGGTAGAGCGGCTCGTGGCTTCGGTGGAGGAGCTTCGGGGATGACTCACCCCGTACCCGTTAATCCCGGCTTTCGGCAAGGGCGGATAGGATGAGCTCCGGCCGCATGCGACGCGTCGATGAGGCTGTGCGCGCGGTTCTCAGCGACGGGATCACACGGAATTTGCAGGATCCGCGCGTTGGATTCGTGACCGTGACGGGAGTCAAGACAAGCTCAGACCTGCGCCATGCGCGCGTATATGTGAGCGTTCTCGGAGACGACGCCGCCCGGGAGGCGAGTCTCGAGGGCCTTCGATCGGCGCACGGGCTGCTGCAGGGATTGCTCGCCTCCGAGCTGAATCTCAAGCACACGCCGACGCTGACATTCGAGTACGACGAGTCGATTGACCGCGGGATGCGAATCTCGCAGCTGCTCGAGGGGCCCAACCGTGAGTGAGGACGGCCGGAGGCCCGGGCGCGAGCAGGTCCTGGAGGCGCTCCACGGCGCGGAGAAGGCCGTCGTGATCTCCCATGAGCACCCCGATGGGGACGCGCTCGGCTCTCTCGTCGCGATGCAGGAGGTCCTCACCGCGCTCGGGAAGGACAGCCTGATGTTCATCGACCCCCGTGATTTCCCGCTGCCCGACGAGTACAGCTTCCTGCCGCTGCCGCACCTGATCGATGCGCCACCGGATGACGTCGAGCAGCGCGCGATCGTGTTCCTGGACTGCGGCAACCTGGAGCGCACTCCGGCGGCCGTGTTCCAGCGGCCGGGAGCGCACATCATCAACATCGATCACCACCACGACAACACGCGCTTCGGCACCGTCAACTACGTGCGCCCGGAGGCGTCGTGCACCGCCGAGCTCATATGGGATCTGATGCACGGACTTGGGGTAAGCCCGACCAAGACGATCGCGGAGGCGCTCTACGTCGGCCTGATCACCGATACGGGCCGCTTCATGTACGAGAACACGGGGACCCGCGCACACGAGATGGCCGCTGAGCTGATCGCCGCCGGCGTCGACGTGCATGAGATCTACCGGCGCGTGTACGAGGATGTCCCCTACGGCAAGCTGGCATTGCTGGCTCGCGGGCTGTCGAATGTCGAACGCTACGACGACGGTCGCCTCACGGTGACGACCCTGAGTGCTGATGACTTCAACAAGGTCGGGGCGGAGGAGAGCTACTCCGAGGGGGTCGTCGACCACTTGCGAGCGGTGCGCGGCACGGCTGTCGCGGCGCTCGTGCGCGAACGGCTCTCAAACGGCGACGGCCGGCCCGCGCACAAGGTCTCGCTGCGGGCGTCCGACGATCGGGTGGATGTCTCGCAGATCGCGCGGGTCCAGGGCGGAGGCGGCCACCGTCAGGCGGCCGGTTTCGACACGACGCTGTCCCACGACGAGCTGGTGGCCTTTCTGCGCGAGCAGGTCGCGGCGCAGCTGCGGTGACGGTGACGCGACAGGAGACCGCTCGCTTCGCTCGCTGTCGGCCTCACAGCTCCGCTCCATGAGTCCATCGAGACCGCTCCGCTGTTCGGCCACGTCACCACTGGACGACGCCGGTGGCGTCGTCCTTTATGACAAGGAAGCGGGCATCACATCGCACGACGCGGTCGCCGGTATCCGGAGGGACATCGGTCGTGGCGTCAAGGTCGGACACGCCGGCACGCTCGACCCGTTTGCGACCGGCCTGTTGCTGATCCTGCTGGGCCGCGGCACGCGGGTCCAACGCTTCCTGATGGCGCTACCCAAGACCTATGAGGTGGTGGCGCGGTTCGGTGCGGTCTCGACGACCGGCGATCCGGAGGGGGAGATCACCGAGACCGGGGTCGTTCCCCCCGGGGACCTGCAGCTGCCGACGGGCAGCGTCCGTCAGCGCCCACCGGCCTTCTCCGCGGTCAAGGTCGGCGGCCGCCGGGCATACGAGCTGGCTCGCGCCGGGAACGCCTCGCTGGAGCTGCCCGAACGAGAGGTGATCGTGCACCGTTTCGAGGAGAAGTGGCGATCGGATGACCGGCGCGCGTTCGAGATCGAGTGCTCGTCGGGGACGTATGTCCGCAGCCTGATCGCGGACCTCGGCGACGCATACTGTCAGTCGCTGCGACGAACCAGGATTGGTTCGTTCTCGGTGGAGGATGCCGATCCCGCAAGGGTTATCGGGTTGAACGACGCGCTCGCCTTTCTCCCGAAGGTCCGGCTGGGGCTCGAGGATGCGCAGCGGGTGGCCCACGGCGGTCGTGTGCCCGGCACGGCGGAGGGCATCGTGAGGCTGACGGACGCCGACGGCCTGATCGCCTTGGCACAGCCGATCGGCGAGGGGGAGCTGCAGCCGCTCGTGGTGGTGCGGCCCGCCTGACATTCGTCCAGGCGCACCTCATCCCGGGTGCCTTGCCAGCGTGCTGCGCCGAGGCATGTTCTTGTGAGCGCCCTCCCCGGACCGGCACGATAATGGTCGCCGAGACGACGGATCAGGCGCCGGCGGCGGTCGCACTGCTGGGGTCCGGGGGCGCACTCGAACGAGCCACCTCGGTGTTCCGTCAGCGGTACGGAGACGGCAACGGGCACTTGGAGCCCCACCTGGACGAGGTGGAGCGGATTCTCTCCGGACATCTCGATCGCCTTGCCGTGAGCGTCGATGGGAGCGCCGCTGAGCTCTCGGCCGTCGTCGATCCCGCCGGGAGCCCGCACGCGCTTCTGACCGTCGCCTCCGCCGCTGAGCTCGCACCGGGGGGCGCCGCGCCGCTGTTGGACGAGGCGATCGAGGACAGTCCCGCGGTCGTCTGGCTGAAGGACCTTGACGGGCGCTACCTGGCCGTCAACGCCCGATACGAGGATCGGCTCGGCGCCGAAGCCGATCAGGTCTGCGGCAAGACCGACACCGAGCTGGCAGCAGGGGAGTCGATCGAGGGTTTGCGGTTGCGAGACAACGACACCGACCAATCGGAGCCGCTGGAGCTCGAGTACACCGTCGGCGCGTTCGACGGTCGCCCGGCGTTCGCAGTGCTCCGCTTCGCGTTGCGCGACGACGAGGGCCGGCCGACGGCCGTATGCGGTGTGGCTGCACCGGTCGAGGACGCGCGCCTTGCGCGGTCCGAGTGCGAGCGGCTGATGCGGATCGAGCGCTGGCGGCGGTTGGACGAGTTTGCGATCTGCGAGGAGCTGCTCGACGAGTGGGGCCTGACCCGCGTGAGCGGGGCGGTCGCCGGGAACGACGTGAGGTCGGATTTCGTACGCCTCGAGCAGGAGCTCGCCGCAGCCCGCGCCGAATCACTGTCGCTGCGCGATGAGCTCGAGACCGCGCAGGCGGAGGCCGAGCGGGCCACCCGACGGGACACGAGTGACGGCGAACCGGGGTGGGACCCTTCGTCGCAACGCGCCCTGGCCGCCGCGCTCGCGGGGGCGACCGAGTGGCGTGGCGTGCTGAAGCAGGCGGTCAAGGCGATTGGCGCCAAGGGACGCTGGGATGCCGCCGTGGCTTGGGGTCCGGATGACCGCCGAGGATCGATGCGGTGTGTCGCCATGTGGACCGACGACGAGGCCGAGCTGGGCGCGTTTGAAACTCGAACCTGGCAGCACCGCCAGGATGTGTCCAAGACCGAGTTCGGGCGGGCGCGCAGCCGCAGCGCTCCCACGTGCCTGCTGGAGCTGCAGGACGCGGAGGATGAGCTGCTTCGAGTGGCTGCCGAGCATCGGATCAGCGCCGCGGTCCTCGTCCCGATCCGCGACGAGCGCGAGACGATCGGCATGCTCGAGTTGCTCAGCGGAACAGCTACCTCGCCCAGCTCGGAGCTGATGGTTGCGCTCGAAGGTGTGGCGCTTCAGCTCGGGGGTATAGCGCGATTGCTGAACCTCGCCGCATCGCCCCGCTGGGGCATCGGGCGCCTATAGCGGACGCGCCCGCGTTCCCCCCTTTAGCCTTCCCGGTCCATGCGGGTCGTTCAACTTGCACAGGCCGAGCCCCGGCCGCGGCGCGTCGCCGTCGGAGAATTCGATGGCGTCCACCTCGGACACAGAGAGGTGATCCTCGGTAACGACACGGTGCTCACGTTCGATCCGCACCCGCTCCAGGTCGTGCGACCCGAGGCCGCCCCGAAGCTCCTGACCAGCCTGGACGCGAAGGCGGAGTTGCTGGAGCAGCTCGGGATCGAGGAGCTGGTCGTGATCCCCTTCGATGAGCGCTTCGCCGCCCAGAGCCCGCAGGAGTTCATCGACGATGTGCTGGTGCAGCGGCTCGGCGCCGAGCGCGTCTCGGTCGGGGAGAACTTTCGCTTTGGGCATCGGGCGGCGGGCGATCCGGCCATGTTGCAGGCTGATTCCCGGTTCGAGACCAGGGTGGTGCCGCTGGTGGAGGTCGACGGCGAGGTGGTGTCCGCCTCCCACATCCGGGGGCTGCTGCTCGCCGGCGAGGTCGAGCCGGCGGCCCGCTTCCTCGGTGCGCCATTCGAGCTCCGCGGCGAAGTCGTACGAGGTGATGGCCGGGGGCGGACGCTCGGGTTTCCCACTGCCAACATCGTCCCGGACGAATCGCTCGTGTGCCCGGGACACGGGGTGTACGCCGCCCGCGCCGATGGCACCTGCGCGGCGGTGAACGTCGGCGTGCGGCCGACGTTCGGCACCGGCAGGGCTGTGCTGGTCGAGGCGTTCCTGATCGGTCGCGACGTTGACCTCTACGGGCAGCGGCTCCGTGTTCAATTCACCCAGCGTCTGCGGGGTGAGCGTCGCTTCGAGTCGATCGACGCGCTGGTCGAGCAGATGCATCGGGACGTGGAGCGCACCAAAGAGCTCTGCGGTTGAGGGGCGGACCGGGCCTGCTACATTCGACCGCCGCATGACCGTCACGCAGGAACGCAAGCGGGAGCTGGTCGACAAGTTCGGCTCCGGCGCCACGGATACCGGCAAGACCGAGGTCCAGATCGCTCTGCTCACGGAGCGGATCAACTCGCTCACGGAGCATCTTCGCGCGCACCGCAAGGACCACCACTCGCGCCGTGGCCTGCTGATGATGGTCGGTCGCCGCCGCAGGTTTCTGAACTACCTGCAACGCACCGATCTCGAGCGCTACCGCACGCTCGTGCGCGAGCTCGGCCTGCGCAAGTGACGACGGCTTCGGGGGAGGCCCAAGAGCCGATCGCGCCCGGGACCCCGGTGCCCGAGTTCACGCTCCGGCGGGGCGATGGCACGGAGTTCACGCGCCAGGACCTGCAGGGCAAGACGACCGTGCTCGTCTTCTATCCGTTCGCGTTCAGCCCCGTGTGCACCGACCAGCTCAACGTCTACCACGAGCTGTTGGACGAGTTCGCGGCGCGTGGCGCGACGCTCTACGGAGTCTCGTGTGATGCCACCTGGTCGCAGACCGCTTTCAAGGAGAAGCTCGGCGTCGACATCGAGCAGCTTTCGGACTTCGAGCCGAAGGGGGCGGTCTGTCGGGCATTCGGCGTCTACCATCCAGGCGGTTTCGCCCAGCGGGCGCTGGTGATCGTGGGTCCGGACGGCGCGGTCACGTGGAGCCATCAGGCACCGTCGCCCGGTGACCTGCCGGGGGCGAATCTGATCTTCGACGGGCTCGGTGCCTGATCTAGGCTCGGCGCCTGTCCGGCCGGTCGGTCCCGACGATCATCTTCGCGGTCCCGAGGCCGGCCCCGTCGTTATCGAGTACGCGGACTTCGAGTGCCCGTTTTGTGCCGCGCTCACAGGACGCCTGGCCGACCGCCCGCTGCGACGGGCATTCAGGCACTTCCCGGTCCGCTCCAGCCATCCACGAGCCTGGGCGGCGGCTTGCGCGGCGGAGGCGGCGGGACTCCAGGGCTGCTTCTGGGAGATGCACGACTCGCTGTTCGCCGACCAGGGGCGACTCGAGGACCCGCACCTCTGGCGGCGGGCGTCTGACCTCGGCCTCGACCTCGAGCAGTTCGATGCGGACCGCCGCAGCGAGCGGGTGGAGGGTCGTGTACGCAGCGACTTCCAGTCCGGCGTAAGAGCAGGAATCGTGACCACGCCGACCCTGTTCGTGGGCGGGGAGATGCTGTCCGGCCGGGTCGAATCGGCGCAGCTCGACGCGCTGATCCGCTCGCTCTAGTGCACTAGCCCCGTGCTCGCTTGCGGCCGAGCCCGGGTTCCTCGGTCCCGAGCGCCTGCTCGAGGTCATCGACGGTCGGCGCTCGTCCGCGCAACGGCTCGCTCGCGGCGGTCACGCTGATCGCCGCCCGAACGAGATCCTTCTGGCGATCGACGATCCCCGGGTTGATGTGCGAGAAGGCGGTTGCAGCCTCCATTACGCCCTTGAGCATCATCACCAGATCGATCGCGCCGATGTCCGGGCGGACATCGCCGGCCTGCTTGGCGCGGTCGAGCAGCTGATCGAGGACCTCGAGGAACGAGGCGTGGGCGCGGCGGATGTCCTCGTTGGCCAAGAACTCGTCCGCCACCGCCTCAAACAGCCCGCGATCCACCTGCTGGAGTCCGACGATCTCATCGATGAACTTGAAGAGCGCAGCACTTGGGTCCTGAGCGTCGAGGAGCTCCCGGCCCCGGGCGGATGCATCATGCATGCGGTCGGCGACGACCGCGGCGATCAGGTCCTCCTTGGATGGGAAATTGCGAAACAGCGTTCCGCGCCCCACCCCGGCGGCCTCGGCGATCTCTCCGACGCCGACGTCGAGCCCGCGCTCGCTGAACAGTGCCTGGGCGGCGTCAAGCAGCCGGCGCCGGTTACGCTCGGCATCCGCTCGCAGGCGCCTCTCCTCGTCGGCCATCGCAGCCATTGTCCTATGCCGGGACCGGAGAGGGCGCCGCGTCGAGATCGATCGCATCCACGTGCCGGCGCCGCAGGGCAGCGGTCATGATCACGGCCCCGAGGGCCAGCATGCCCGCGGCGACGCCGAACGCGACGTGGTAGCCGGATACCCGGGCCGCCAGCGCGGCGCTCTTGGTCGCGGATCCGTGCAGGAGGCTCGAGGTCTGCGAAGCGGCCAGCGTCGAGAGGATCGCCAGACCGAGGGCTCCGCCCACCTGCTGTGCGGTGTTGAAGAGCCCGGATGCCAGGCCGGCGTCGTCGCCCGTTACGCCCCCCGTCGCCAGCAGCGTGATCGGGACGAATACCAGTCCCATGCCGATGCTCATCGGCAACAGGCCGCTCAGGAGATTGCCGACGTAGCTGCCGTGGACCGGCAGCTGCGTGAGCACGGACAGGCCGGCGGCCGCCAGAACGATCCCTGTGATTGCCACGTTGCGGACGCCGAGGCGCTTGATCAGCTGCTGGGCTGCGCCCGCGCCGATGGCGATCCCGGCGGTCACCGGGAGGAACGCGAGGCCGGCCCGCAGCGGGCTGTAGCCGAGGATCTCCTGCACGTACAGCGAGGCAAAGAAGAACATCCCGAACATCCCCGATGCGACCAGCAGCAACACCACGTCCGCGACCGCCAGCGTGCGGACCCGGAAGACGCTGAGTCTGATCAAGGGTGCGCGGCTGCGGCGCTCAATCAGGACAAATGCGGCCAGCGCCGCGAGTCCCACGGCAATCAGCCCGAGCGTGCGCACCGAGCCCCACCCAAACGATTGCGCCTTGACGATCGCGTAGACGAGCACGATCAACCCACCCGTGACGCTGACAGCGCCGGCGAGGTCGAACGCTCGATGCTGGGCGTCAATCCTCGACTCGGGCACGAACCGCATGGTGAGCGCCATCGTGATCACCCCCACGGGCACGTTGACGATGAAGATCCAGGGCCAGGACGCGAGGTCGGTGAGCACGCCGCCGAGCAGCAGGCCGACGGCGCCGCCACCCGCGGCGATCGCGCTCCACACGCCGAGCGCGAGTGTGCGCTCCTCCTGCTCGGTGAAGGTCGTGGTGATGATCGAGAGCGCGGCGGGGGAGAGGAGTGCTCCGCCGAGACCTTGAAGGCCGCGCCCGACGATCAGCATCGCGGGCGAGGACGCCAGCCCGTTCAGCAGCGAGGCGAGGGAGAACAGCGCCACACCGATGCCGAACAGCCGCTTGCGACCGACCAAATCGGATACCCGTCCTCCGAGCAGCAGGAAGCCGCCGAAGATCAGCGTGTACGCGTTGACGACCCACTGGAGGCTCGAGGAGGAGAAGTGCAGTCCGTGCTGGATCGAGGGGAGGGCGACGTTGACGATCGTCGCGTCGAGCACGACCATGAACTGCGCGAGGCAGGCGATCACGAGGATCAGCCAGCGGTTGGTGGGGCGGTTCGTCTCGGCTGCGGTCACGGGCAACCTCCTTCTGAGCTAAACTGGGACTTGGCGGTCCGGTTAGCTTAGCACCGAAGCGGACCGCGGGGTCCGCTTATGTGTGAGGGTGGTCACGCGAGCGACGTCGTCGAATTGGTGGAGCCGGTGGCCGCGGCTCGCGGTCCGGTCAAACTGAACTTTGTCCGTTCGCTTCGGAGGGGTCGAACCAGACGGCCATTGTTCGCCTCACCGACTCGTACCGCTGGAAGAGGGCGGCCGCTCCGTGGCTCCGCCCGCTACCATCATCCCCGTTCGGAACTAAAAGACAGAGAAACGAGAAGCGGTCCCGCCGACCGAAGGGCAGGGGCAGAGAAGGGAAATTGAATATGTCTGACGCCGTTAAGCGCGTGTCCGTCGAGATCGAGGGCAAGGAGATCTCGTTCGAGACCGGCAAGTTGGCCAAGCAGGCCTCCGGCGCCGTCGTCGTCCATTCGGGCGACACGATGGTCCTATGTACCGCGACCGCAGGAAATCTGCGCGACGTGGACTTTCTTCCGCTCACCGTCGACGTGGAGGAGCGGATGTACGCGGCCGGGAAGATCCCCGGCTCGTTCTTCAAGCGCGAGGGGCGCGCGGGGGAGAAGGCGACGCTCACGGCGCGCCTGATCGACCGGCCGATCCGGCCGCTGTTCCCCAAGGGCTGGCGCTATGAGACCCAGCTCGTGGCCCTCCCGATCTCGGTCGACCACGTCAACCCCTACGACATCCTGGCGATGAACGGCGCCTCCGCGGCGCTGATGATCTCCAACATCCCGTTCCCCACGCCGGTCGGAGCGGTTCGGATCGGCAAGATCGACGGCAACTTTGTCGTCAACCCCGCCGAGGAGGAGCTGGCCGAGAACACCGACCTCGATCTGATCGTCGCCGGTACGGAAGAGGCCATCCTGATGGTCGAGGCCGGCGCCAACGAGATCCCCGAGGCGGAGATCCTCGATGCACTCGACATCGCCCATGAGGAGATCAAGAAGCTCTGCGCGCTCCAGCGCCAGCTTGCCGAGCAGGCGGGCAAGGAGAAGCTCGAGGTCGAGGTCCCCCAGGCGGATCCCGAGCTCTACGAGCAGATCAAGTCCTCCCACGGCGGCGCGCTCGACGCCGCCACGCAGGTCGAGGACAAGCTCGAGCGCCAGGACGCATCCAAGGCGGTCGAGGAGCAGGTGCTCGAGCAGTACGCGGGCGACCCCGAGAGCGAGGAGCATGCGACCCGCAGGGCCGCCGCTCAGCTGGCGTTCGACAAGCTCGAGAAGGCGATCATCCGCGAGCGGATCGCGGTGCAGAAGAAGCGCCCCGACGGGCGGACGGCGGAGGAGATCAGACCGATCTCGATTGAGGTCGGCGTCGCTCCGCGCACGCACGGCTCGGCGCTGTTCACGCGTGGTCAGACCCAAGCCCTGAGCGCCGTGGCGCTGGGCACGACGCGCGAGGAGATGCGACTCGACACGCTCGGGCTCGAGACCGCCAAGCGCTACTTCCACCACTACAACTTCCCGCCCTTCTCGGTCGGGGAAGCGGGATTCATGCGCGGCCCGAAGCGCCGCGACATCGGACACGGTGCCCTCGCGGAGCGTGCGCTGGTGCCGATGATCCCGAGCCAGGAAGAGTTCCCCTACACGATTCGCGTCGTGTCGGACATCCTCGAGTCGAACGGGTCGAGCTCGATGGCGAGCGTGTGTGGCTCGAGCCTGAGCCTGATGGACGCCGGGGTCCCGATCAAGCGCACCGTCGCGGGCATCGCGATGGGGCTGATCAAGGAGGGCGATGACTACATCATCCTCACCGACATCGCCGGCGTCGAGGACCACCTCGGCGACATGGACTTCAAGGTCGCCGGCACCGAGCGGGGGATCACCGCCCTCCAGATGGACATCAAGATCACGGGCGTGACGTTCGAGATCATGCGTGACGCCCTGGCCCAGGCCAAGGTGGCGCGGGAGTTCATCCTGAACGAGATGGGCAACGTGATCGACGCGCCACGGGCGGAGCTCTCAAAGCACGCACCGCGGATCTCGACGATCCAGATCGATCCCGAGAAGATCGGGCTGCTGATCGGCAAGGGCGGCGAGACGATCAGGGCGCTCCAGGAGGAGTTCGAGTCCCAGATCGATGTCTCGGACGAGGGACAGGTGCTCGTCTACGCCGCCGACGGCGAGCGAGGCGACGCCCTCGTCGATCGCATCCGCGCCATGACCAAGGAGGTCGAGGTCGGCGACGAGTTCACCGGCAAGGTCGTCAAGACGACCGCGTTCGGCGCGTTCATCGAGCTCTCCAAGGGCACCGACGGCCTGCTTCACATCTCGAACGTCGCGCCGGGACGCCGGATCGACTCCGTCGACGACGTGCTCAGCAAGGGCGATGAGCTCGAGGTCAAGGTGGTCGAGGTCGACCGCGAGCGGGGCCGGATCGGCCTGCGACTGGCGAGCGATCCTGATATCGCCGGCAAGTCGGTCGAGGAGCTCGCGAGCGTCGGCAGTGGCGATCCCGGTCCCCGCCGTGATCGGGGCGGGCGGGACAGCCGTCCGCGCAACGGGCGCGGCGACCGCGGAGGGCGCGATCGAGGCCGGGTGCGCGATCGCGACCCCGATCGTCCGCGCTCATAGTGACGACGGAGCACAGGCTCACAACGCTCGACTCGGGGGTCCGAGTCGTGACCGAGGCGATGCCCTCGGTCCGCTCGGTCGCCCTCGGGTTGTGGATCGGGACCGGCTCGCGCGGTGAGACCGACGCGCAAGCCGGCCTGTCCCACCTGCTCGAGCACCTCCTGTTCAAGGGGACGGCGAAGTACGGCTCACTCGAGATCGACCAGATCTTCGACGCCATGGGCGGTGAGCTGAACGCCGGCACCGGCAAGGAGACCACCTCGCTGTACGCACGGGTGATCGACGAGCATCTGCCGGAGGCCTTCGATGTGCTGGCGGACATGGTCTTCCGGCCCGCGCTCGAGGAGGTCGACTCCGAGCGCGCTGTGATCCTCGAGGAGATCGCCATGTACGAGGACGATCCCCAGGAGAAGGTGTTCGATGTGCTCGGCGAGGCCGTGTTCGGGGCCCACCCCCTCGGCCGCGCGATCATCGGCCACGCGCCGGTGATCCGGGACACGCCCGTCGAGCAGATCGCAGCCTTCCATGCCGCCCGCTACGCGCCCGGCAACGTCGTGATCGCCGCCGCGGGCGCCGTGGACCACGGCTCGCTCGTGGAGCTCGCAGCGAGCAGGGTGCCCTCAAGCGGCTCGCCCCAGGACGTCGCCGTGGCGCCGCCGGCGCCGCCGCCGAGCCCTCCCCGCCGTCGGTTCGAGCGCAAGGACACCGAGCAGTACCACGTGTGCCTGGGCGGCGTGGGGGTCTCGCGCCACGACGAGCGCCGGTTCGCGCTGCGCGTGCTTGACACGATCTTCGGAGGTACGTCTTCCTCGCGGCTGTTTCAGGAGATACGCGAGCAGCGCGGGCTGGCCTACGCGATCTATTCGTTCACAAACGCCTACCAGGACAGCGGCCAGATCGGCCTTTATCTCGGCACCCGCACGGACAACCTCGGCGACGCGCTCGCGGTCGTGGGGCGTGAGCTGACCCGGTTGACCGAGGACCCCGCGAGTGCGGACGAGCTCGCGCGCGCCAAGGAGAACCTCAAGGGCCGGGTCGTGCTCTCGCTGGAATCGACCGGCGCCCGGATGAACCGCCTGGGGTCGGAGGTGCTGGCCGGTGCGCCGCTTCTGTCGATCGACGAGGTGGTCGAAAGGATCGATGCGGTCACGCTCGAGGATCTCGGGGAGCTGGCGCGCGAGCTGTGGGCGCCGGAGCGGCTTTCGGCGGCTGGAATCGGGCCCGAGGAGGGCCGTTTCGGAGAGGCGCTCCAGGCGATCGTCCCGGCGGTCGCCGCGTGATCAAGGTCGCCGTCGCCGGCGCCGCCGGGCGGATGGGGGCGACCGTGTGCCGGGCTGTGGAGGCCGCCGAGGATCTGCGGCTGGTGGCCCGCGCCGACCCCGCGCTCGGAACGTCGGTGAGCGAGGCGCTCGGGCAGGAGCCGGATGTGCTCGTCGACTTCACGGTTCCGGAGAGCGCTGCCGAGAACGCGCGGGAGGCCGTGGCGAGAGGCGTGCACGTGGTGATCGGGACCACGGGATTTGATCGCTCCTTCCTCGATCAGCTCGGCGGCGCCGAGGCGAATGTGTTCATCGCGCCGAACTTCGCGATCGGCGCCGTGCTGATGATGAAGTTCGCGGTCGAGGCCGCCAAGCACATGGCGAAGGCGGAGATAATCGAGCTGCATCACGACCGCAAGGTCGACGCGCCCAGCGGAACCGCCGCGCTCACGGCCGAGATGCTGGGAGGCGATGTTCCGATCCATTCCGTGCGCCTGCCGGGCCTCGTCGCCCACCAGGAGGTGATCTTCGGCGATCCGGGGCAGACGCTGACGATCAGGCACGACTCGATCGACCGGGAATCGTTCATGCCCGGGGTCCTGCTGGCGATCAGACGGGTGGGCGGGCTGACCACATCGCCGCTCGTGGGTCTCGAGCGGTTGCTCGATTAGCCGTCGCCCCTCCGGGCAGAGTTGTTTACACACCTCCATGACGAGGTGAGAACGTAGTACGCGATGCCCGAACGAGGGGCTCCCCCAAACGTACATCCGATCCAGCGACGGGTGTTCCGCGCGCTCGAGGTGTTCAGCACACCGCTGCTTCCGGGCGACTACCTCGAGATGCTCAACCCCCTGTGGTCGACGCGGGAGCTGAAGGGCCGGATCGAGGAGGTCAGACGCGAGACCGAACAGGCCGCGACCGTGCTGATCAAGCCCGGCTACAGCTGGCCGGGGCATAAGCCGGGGCAGTACGTACGGATCGGCATCGACATCGACGGGATCCGGCACTGGCGTGCGTATTCGCTGACCTCCGACCCCTACCGCGAGGACGGGCTGATCAGCATCACCCCCAAGCGGGTCGACTCCGGCGTCGTCTCCCCGTATCTGGTTTCCGAGGCCAGGGCGGGGGCGATCGTCTCGCTCAGCAAGATCGAGGGGGAGTTCGTGCTTGGAGATCCCACGCCCGAGAAGCTGCTGTTCATCAGCGCCGGCAGCGGGATCACGCCGATCATGAGCATGCTCCGGCACCTGGATCACTACGACGAGGTCAAGGATGTCGTTCACCTTCACTCCGCGCGCCACAGCGACGAGGTGATCTTCGGTCCCGAGATCCGCGATATGGCAGAGCGCTGCGAAGGTTTCCGCCTCCACGAGCAGCTGACTCGCGAAGAGGGGCGCATCGGACCGGAGGACCTCGATCGCCTGTGCCCAGATTGGCGAGAGCGAGAGACGTTCATCTCCGGTCCGAACGAGATGCTCGATGCATTCCGCGAGCACCTCGACGCTCACGGCGACTGCGACCGGCTGCACATGGAGCGCTTTCAGCCCAAGCTCGGACTCGGTCAGGCAGGGGAGGGGGAGGGCGGCTCGATCGAGTTTCTGTCCTCGGAGACCGAGGCCGAGTCGGACGGGCACATCCCAATCCTCGTGGCCGGCGAGGAGGCCGGCCTGGACCTGCCCTACGGCTGCCGCGAAGGCATCTGCCACACCTGCGTCGGCGAGCTTCGCTCGGGACGGGTGCGCGACCTGCGCACGGGCAAGGTCTACGGCCAGGAAGGCGAAGTGATCAGGACCTGCATCAGCGCACCCGAAGGTCCAATTCAGATCGACCTGTAGAGACAGAGGAGGAACCAACAGCATGGCCACCCAGACCACCAACGGGCACCGGCGCGAGGAATTCGTGGCGATCGATCAGCCCGAGAACCCGCTGCAGCGGCTGACCCCCGAGCAGATCGAGCAGATCGGCCGCGAGTTCGACGAGCTGCACGAAAAGGTCAAATCCGACCTCGGCGACCGCGACGCCCGCTATATCCGGGGAATCATCGCGCTGCAGCGCCGGCTCGCGCTGCTGGGTCGGCTCGAGCTGATCGCCTCCCGGTGGCGTGGTCCCTGGATTTTGGGTGCCTCCACCCTGGGCCTGGCGAAGATCCTCGAGAACATGGAGATCGGTCACAACGTCCTGCACGGCCAATGGGACTGGATGAACGATCCCGTGATCAATTCGCGCGCGTGGGACTGGGACACCGCCTCCACCGCGGAGGCGTGGCGCCATTCGCACAACTTCATCCACCACACGTACACAAACATCCTGGGCAAGGACCGCGATCTCGGCTACGAGGTCATGCGGATCGATCCGCACCAGAAGTGGAATCCGGTGTACCTGTTCCAGCCCTTCTACAACCTCCTGTTGATGGCGCTGTTCGAGTGGGGGGTGGCGGTCCACGATCTCGATTTCACCGCGATTCGCGCGGGCGAAAAGGATCTGAAGCAGGTTCGCAAGGAGCTCAAGGGGATCGCGGGCAAAGCACGGACGCAGATCACCAAGGACTACATCGCGTGGCCGCTGATCAGCGGTGTCGTGATGACCCTGGTCGAGGCGGGCGTGCTCGCTCTGAAGGCGCGTGGCAACGGCAACGGGCGGCTGAAGCTCAAGATCAAGCTGCGCCGCTCGCAGCGAAAGCGACTCGATCGCCGCGCGCTGGTCGGCCAGCTGGTCGAGCGGCGCTCCTTCCGCGATCCGTTCCTTCGCACGCTCACCGCAGATGCCGTCGCCAACGTGATCCGGAACGTGTGGGCCTACGCGATCATCTTCTGTGGCCACTTCCCCGACCAGACCTACACCTTCACCCAGGAGGAAGCGGAGGACGAGACCCGCGGCGGCTGGTACGTCCGTCAGCTGATCGGAGCGGCGAACATCGACGGCGGGCCGCTGTTCCATGTCATGAGCGGCAATCTCGGCTACCAGGTCGAGCATCACCTATTCCCGGACATGCCGAGCACGCGCTACGGGGAAATCGCGCCAACAGTCCGGGAGATCTGCGAGCGCTACGGCCTGCCTTACAACTCCGGGCCGTTCCACCAGCAGCTCGGGATGGTGCAGCGCACGATCCTGCGTCTGGCGCTGCCGGGCGGAAAGCCGCGGACCAAGCCGGGTCCATACCAGGGTCCGTTGATCAGAGGAGCCGGAGAACGAACGGTGTCGAGGGGCAGCGAAAGCGCTGTCGGCGTCGACAGCTGAACGGTATGTTGATTGTCCATTTGGACATTGCAGTTCCGCCGGGCCGCGCGCTATTTTGAAAGAGTGACCTGGAAGAAGAGCATTCTCGTCATCGCCAACGTCACGGCCGCGTCCGGCGAGTTGCTCGAGGCGCTTCGCCAGCGGACGGAGCTCGGGCCGGCAGCGTTCCACCTTGTCGTGCCGGCGACTCCGTTCGGCGGTGGTCGCGCCGCCGCCCACGAGATGCTCTCGACCGCGGTTGAGCAAATGCTCGCGGCGGGGCTCGAGGCGGACGGGAACGTCGGTGACGGCGACCCGATTGTCGCTGTCACCGAGGCATGGGATCCGAAGCGCTATGACGAGATCATCGTCTCCACGCTGCCGATGCGGGTCTCGAAGTGGCTGCACGCGGCGCTGCCGGAGCGGATCGAGCGGCTGACCGGAGCCCCGGTGACGCACGTGATCTCCGAGCCTCCGAAGCCCGAGGTCGAGGTCACGCGGCCGCCGGCGCACGAGCGCAGCGCGATGGGGCCCCTGTCCGTACTCGGGTGGGGCGGCCACAAGGGCCCTGCGCGCTGACGGGCCCGCTCGCCATCGTCCTGCGATAATCCTCGCGATGTCTGCCAGTCTCGGTGCGATTCTGACCGCGATGGTCACTCCCTTCGACGGCGACGGGCGAGTCGACGAGGAGGCGGCGGTGCGGCTCATGCACCACCTGATCGATCACGGCTCCGACGGTCTCGTCGTCTGTGGCACGACCGGCGAGGCCTCGACGCTGAGCGACGAAGAGCATCTCGGGTTCATCAGGCTCGCCGCGGAAGAGATGCGCGGGCGGTGTACGGTCGTGGCCGGTGTCGGGTCGAATGACACCAGGCACGCAGTCGAGCTGACCGAGCGCGCGACCGAGCTCCGGCCGGACGCGCTGCTGTCGGTCAACCCGTACTACAACCGGCCGTCCCGGCGCGGCATCCTGCGCCATTACGAGGAGATCAACCGGGCCACGGACCTTCCGATCCTGCTCTACAACATCCCGCAGCGGACCGGCGCGGATCTGCCCAACGATCTGCTGGCGGAGCTGGCCCAGCTCGAGCACATCGTGGGCGTCAAGCAGGCCAATCCGGACAACCTGGCGCCGATCGACGGCCTGGAGCTTTACAGCGGAAACGACGACACGCTGGCCGAGGTCCTCGACATGGGCGGGGCGGGCGGCATCCTGGTCGCCTCTCACCTGTTCGGCGATGAGATGCGCCGCATGGTGGACGAGCCCGATCGCAGGCGTGAGATCGATGCGAGCCTCCAGGATGCCTACCGCGACCTCACGGTCGCCCCGCTGGCGTGCACCGTCAAGGCCGCGCTCAAGCTGATCGGGCTTGACGTGGGGGCGCCGCGGCTGCCGTACGTCGAGCTTGACGAGCAAGAGGTCGCTACGGTGCGTGACCTGCTCGAGCGTCACGGGTTGCTGGCTGCGGCCGCGTGACGGACTCTAGGCTGCGGGTCCTGCCGCTCGGCGGCCTGGGCGAGATCGGAAAGAACATGACCGTCGTCGAGTACGGCGGCAGGATCGTGGTGGTCGACACCGGCCTGCGGTTTCCGACGACCGAGATGCTCGGGATCGATTTGGTGCTGCCCGACTTCGGCTATCTCCGAGAGCGGGTGGAGGACATCGAGGCGATCGTGATCACCCACGGGCACGAGGACCACCTCGGCGCGCTGCCATGGGTGCTGCGCGAGCTGTCCCCCGAGGCCACGGTCTACGGGGGGCGCCTCACGGTTGCGATGGCACGCTCCAAGCTCGACGAGCACCGGCTGCGCGACGCGGTGCTGGAGGATCTGGCGCCGGGGGAGCAGATCGAGCTGGGTCCGTTCACGCTCGAGATGGTTCACATGACCCACTCGATCCCGGACTCGTGCGCCGTCGCCCTCACCACCGAGCTGGGGACCGTGCTGGTGACTGGTGACTACAAGTTCGACCAGACCCCCGTCGACGGACCGCCGGCTGATGTCTCGCGGCTCGCGGAGCTCGGTCGCGAAGGGGTGCTGCTCCTGTGTGGCGACTCGACCAACGCCGATCGCCCGGGCTTCTCTCCGTCCGAGCGCGTCGTCGGCCCGCAGCTCGAGGAGGTGTTCGCGCACGCCCGGGGCCGGATCATCGTCACGAGCTTCGCCTCGAACATCCACCGCGTACAGCAGGTGATCGACGCCGCCGCGGCGCTCGGGCGCAAGGTCTCGCTCGTCGGCCGTTCGATGCGCAAGAACGTCAACATCGGCCGCTCGCTGGGTCACATCGAGATTCCGGAAGGGCTCGTGATCCAGCCCCAGGAGGTGGAGGACTGGCCCGATCACAAGGTCGTGGTGATCTCCACCGGATCGCAGGGCGAGCCCTTGTCGGCGCTCAGGCGCATGGCTTACAACGATCATCCGGCGATCCAGCTCCGGGACGGTGACACGGTTGTGTTCTCGGCAACGCCGATTCCCGGCAACGAACGGGCGGTCAACGAGACCGTCGATCGCCTGTTCCAGATCGGGTGCGAGGTCGTCACGCCGCGCGAGGCGCCGATCCACGCCTCCGGCCACGGCTATCAGGATGAGCTCAAGCTGATGCTGAACCTGGTGAAGCCGCGCTACGTGCTCCCGGTCCACGGCGACCACAAGCGGCTGCGCCTGCACGCCCAGCTCGCCGACGCGGTCGGCATCGACCCCGCAGATGTCTTCCGCAGCCACAACGGCCTGCCATTGGAGATCGACGCAGCCGGTGCTCGCCTGGGGGAGCCCGAGCACTCGGGAATGATCTTCGTCGATGGAGTGGACATCGGCGACCCTTCAGACGTTGCTCTGCGCGACCGGCGGATGCTCTCCGCGGACGGGATCTTTATCGTCGTCGCAACCGTGTCCGAGCAGACGGGGGAGTCGGTCGTGCCTCCCGAGGTGATCTTCCGCGGAGTCCCGTTCACCGAGCAGGCCGACGGACTTGTGGACGAGATCAGAAAGGAGGTGGAGCGGTCGCTTGCGGCTGCCGCGGAAGACGGCGTAAGGGAGATCGACATGCTCCAGGAGGAGCTCCACGACGACCTGGCTGCGTTCGTGTACGAGCGCCTGCGGCGGCGCCCCATGGTGCTGCCGGTCGTGGTCGAGGTTTAGTGGCCCTGCTCGCCTCGTGACCGCCGCCCGCGCGCCCGGTGAATGTGGCTCCGCGGCGACGCGGCGGCGCTCCGGCATCCGGCGCGGGCTGCCATTTGGCTTGGCCGTGTTCGTGATCGCGATCTCGTTCGGTGTCCTGGCGCGACCGGTGATGGGGGCGGTGGCCGCCGTCGTGATGTCGATCGTGGTGTTCTCCGGCGCCGCGCAGTTCGGGGCCCTGGCGGTGCTGTCTGCCGGTGGTGGCGCGGGCGCGGCGATTGCTGCGGGGGTACTGCTCAACGCTCGCTATCTGGCGATGGGCCTCGCGCTTGCGCCCTCGCTGCGCGGGCGCCCGGTGTCCCGGGCCGGATTTGCGATGACGACCGTCGATGCCTCGTGGGCCGCGGCGAGTACGGGTGACGGCGGCTTCGACCCCTGGTACATGGTCGGGGTGAGCGTGCCGCAGTACATCGGCTGGGTGCTGGGCACGGTGGTCGGGGTCCTGATCGGGCCCGGGCTCGGCAACCCGAACTCACTCGGCCTGGACGCGTTGTTCCCGACCTTCTTCGTCGCCCTGCTGTTCGAGGAGGTACGGGGTCGCCGACGGCTGGCTGCAGCGGGGGGTGGGGCTGGGATCGCTCTGACCCTGACGCCGTTACTGCCGGCAGGACTTCCGATCCTCGTGGCGGCGGCCGCCGCGCTGGCAGCATCGAGGATGCGCTGATGACCGGGGTGTGGGTGACGATCGCCGCGCTGGCAGTGGCGACAGCGCTCCTCAAGCTGGCGGGCCCGCTGCTGCTCGGCGGACGGGCGCTGCCGGTGAGCGCGATCAGCGTGATCGAGCTGCTGGCATCGGCTCTTCTGGCTGCGCTTGTGGTCGTCGAGACATTCGGGAAGGGGCGGTCGCTGACGCTAGACGCGCGAGCATTGGGGGTGGCGTTCGCAGCTGTGCTGCTCGCCAGGCGCGCACCGGTGATCGTGGCTGTGCTGGGCGCGGCGGTGGTGGCCGGGCTGGCGCGCGCGATTTCGTGAGTCAGGCTGGCACGAGCTCGCGGCGGCGCTCGAGCGTCCTCACGTGCGCCCAGAACTGCCGCTCGAACGCATGCCAATCGAACTCGATGCCGCCCGGACCGCCCCTGGGGTCCGACGGCGAGCACGGGTTCTCGTCCCGCCACCGCCACCATCCCTGATCGTCGTCCCCAGGGCGGGGAAGCCGGCGCCAGCGCCGTACGACCTTCAGCCAGCACGCGATATTGGCACCGAATGCGAACACCGCCAGCGGACACGCCAACGCGGGCCGCAGCCCGGTTCCCGCAATGCTGGCCGCAAGCGACGCCACCGCGAGTGGCAGCGCGAGGGCGGGAAGCAGGGCGACTCGCACGGATGCCACCAGCGCTCGCTCCGGATCGCGGCGCCTGCGGCCACGGCGAGAGGGAGGGTGGAATTCTTCGTCCATGATGGAGCGTTCGGCGGCGAGCGGTCGAAGGTAGCCACGGCGGCGTCTTCCCGCAATCGCCAGACGGAACATGAGCGTTGGACATGCGGCCAAAGACCCCACGCTCCATCCGCGAGCTGTTGACGGTATCGGCGCACTTAAGCGGTAGCTGAAGCCCGCCGACGGCGGGTGTGGCCGTCGCAAACCGTTCACACGTCCCCGAACCCGAGTGCTAGGTTGCTCGCGGGGCCGACACGGGCCCGCCGCCTCGTCTTGGAGGCGGCACTGACGTAGCGAAAGGGGTGCAGGATGGGGTTCCTGGACAAACTCAAGGGGACGGCCCAACAGGCTGTCAACCCGGGCGCGATGGCCGGTCAACGAGACAAGATCATGCGCATCAACAAGGTGGGCGTGCAGACCGCGGCGACGGTGAACACGATGGTTGAGACCGGAACCCAGTTCGGTGGCGGTCACCAGATGGAATTCGACCTCACCGTCCATCCGGAAGGTGGCGAGGACTATCAGGCCCACGTCTCGCAGTCGTTGCACGACGCCACGCTCCAGGGCGTGGCGGAGGGGGCGAAGGTAATCGTCAAGGTCGACCCCGAGGACCCGCAGTCGTTGCTGGTGTGGGGGGCGGCGAGCTAGCAGGCCCCGATGCGAGCTCAGGCGGTCTGCGTCCCGACCGCGGTCCGCCCGCGGCCTTGAACGCCCCGGCCCAGAGCCGCGAGGCCGCCGAGCGCGACCACAAAGCACGTGATCGCGCCGAGCCCCAGGCCCGCGCGGGCGCCGAGCACCTCCATCACCCAGCCGATGATGGGACCACCGATCGGCGTCGAGCCCTGGAAGGCCACGAACCACAACGACATCACGCGGCCCCGCATGGCGGGTTCGGCGGTGAGCTGAAGGGTCGAATTGCCCATCGACATGAACGAGATGCTCGACGCGCCGGCCAGGGCCAGCGCCAAGAGCTCGAACGGGAGGCTCGGTGCCACGGTCGCCAGTGCCATCGCCGCACCAAAGGCCGTCGCCGCAATCACCAGCGGGCCAGCGCCAGTCCTGCCCCGCGCGGCCACGACGAGCCCGCCGAGCACGGCTCCGACGCCCATCGATGCGGTCATGAAACCGAAGCCGGTCGACCCTACGTGTAGGGCGCGGCTGGCCATGACCGGCAGCGAGACCTGAAACTCGTAGGTGAGGCAGCCAACGGCCGCCATCATCAACAGCGGAACCGCGAGCGCCGGCGTGTTGCGCACGTACCGCAGGCCTTCGCGGAGCTGCCCCTTCGCGCGCGGCGCGGGCGGGGTGGGGGCGAGCGCCCGCGTGTCCATCCTCACCAGCGAGCCGACCACGGCGACGAAGCTGCCGGCGTTCAGCAGAAAGCAGACCCCGTCGCCGACGGTCGCGATCAGGACTCCCGCCACCGCCGGCCCAACCGTGCGCGCGACATTCACCAGCACCGAGTTCAGGCTGACCGCGTTGCGGAGGTGCTCGGCGCCGACCATCTCGAGCATGAACGACTGCCGTGCGGGGTTCTCGAACGCGTTGTTGAGCCCCAGAAGTGCTGCCAGCAGACCGATCTCCCATACGCGCACGACGCCGCTGATCGTGAGCAGACCGAGGACGAGCGCCTGGATCCCCATCGCGCTCTGAAGCGCGATCATCAGCTTGCGCTTGTCGAGCCGGTCGGCGATCACGCCGCCATATGGGGCCAGCAGCAGGACCGGGAGCGTTTGCAGGGCGACGATCGCGCCGAGTGCGGTGCTGGAGTGCGTGAGGGTGAGGACCAGCCACGCCTGCGTCGTCATCTGCATCCAGGTGCCGATTAATGAGATCGCCTGGCCGCCGTAGTAGCGGCGGTAGTTGGGTACGGAGAGTGCGGCGAACGTGATTCGGCCCGCGCGGATGACGCGCGTCAAAGCCGGTCACCCTTCAACTGCTCCGCCAGCTGCTCGAGGGCAGGTAGCGCCTTCTCGATCCGCCGCTGCTCGCCCTCGGTCAGCTCGGCGAGCGCCAGCTTGAGGGCGTCGGTCCGCTCGGATCTGATCCGCTCGGCGAGGCGCCTGCCGGCCCGCGTCGCGTTCACCCAAGCCGCACGCCGGTCGCCCCGGTCGCTCACGCGCTCGAGGAGCCCCGCGTCCACGAGGTCGGCGGTCACGCGCGAGAGCATCGTCGGATTGATGCCCTCGGACTCAGACAGCGCGGACAGGCGAACCGGTCCGCGGCGGGTCACCGTTTGCAGGACCGCTGCCCGAGTGGGCGTGAGTCCCGCCGCCACGGCCGCCGGCGTCGGGCGCAGGCGCCGCGACAGCTTGCCGATCACCACCCGCAGTTGTGCGGCGGTCTCGGTGTCGATGGCGAGGGCGGGGAGGGGGGACGTTAGAAAAGGCTCCTTCAGCAGATACTTGCTTGCTGGCAAGTAATTATAGCAGCGTGGCGCCGACGGCCCGGCAGCGGCAACCGCGGGCGCCGGGACCCGGGGGCGTGGCGCCTCTGATGGTCAGGGGCCGATCCGCTCCGGCAGGTCGAAGCCGGCGAACGCCACCGGGTGGCGGAAGATCGTGATCTGCCCGATTTCAGCCCCGCGCAGCGACAGAACAGTGATGGCATGGCGAACGAACGCGTTCGGCTCGGCCCGCCAGCTGTAGTGGCCGAAGGCGACCTGGCCGTTGGCCCGCGTCGGCACGAGGCGGTGGCGCGGCGATCGTGGTGCGAGGGGAATCGCTGTTAGGAACGCGCGGATCGCGTCACGCCCGGCGAACCAGGTCGGTTCCGGCGGCATCGCGAACACGGCGTCCTCGGCGAGCAGCGAGACGAGGGCATCGACGTCGGCTCGCTCCCAGGCCGAGACAAACCCCTCGACGACCCGCTTGAGCTCGTCGTCGTCGAGCGAGCTGAGCGTCGCCTGCTGGCTTCGCTCCGGCAGGCGCGTGTCGATCGCCTTGTGCGCGCGCTGCAGCGCGCTGTCGATCGAGACCGGGGTGGTGTCGAGCGTCTCGGCCGTCTCGCGGGCTGAGAAACCCAGTACGTCGCGGAGAAGCAGCACCGCACGCTGGCGAGCGGGCAGATGCTGGATCGCAGCGATGAACGCGAGCTCTACGGACTCGCGTAGCTCGTAGCTTGCGTCGGGCGTCGCGGGGTCGGCGAGCAGCGTCTCCGGGAACGGCTCGATCCAAACCGACTCCATCAGCGGCTTCTCGACCGGGTCGTGAGGGTCCGCCGGTGGCCCGTAGTCGATCGGGAGCACGCGCTTGGGCCGGCGCTCGATCACGCGCAGACAGGCGTTGGTCGCGATCCTGTACAGCCAGGAGCGAAGTGAGCTGCGTCCCTCGAACCGCGGCAGTCCGCGCCAGGCTCCGAGGAGAGCGTCCTGCAGCGCGTCCTCGGCGTCGGCCACCGAGCCGAGCATCCGGTAGCAGTGAGCCTGAAGCTCGCGTCGGTAGGACTCGACCAGGTGAGCGAAAGCGCCTTGATCGCCGTCGCGGGCGGCCTCGAGCAGCTGTTGCTCGTTCATCGCCACTCCTTCCGTTGCCACAGGGCCACCTGCCCGCTGTGCGGCGCCGAGACCACGCTGCGCCATCCGCCTGGTCCCTCGCGCGGCTCGAGCAGCACTGAGGCGCCGGCGGCCCGTGCGAGGTCCGTGACCCGGTCGACGCGGTCGACCTCCACATATGGAATCCAGACCGGGAGCTCGGTTCCGCATTCCACGACTCCTCCTCCGAGCTGCCCGCCGAGACCGAGCGCCAGATACCGCCCGTGCTTCGTCTCGATCTGCTCGGCCCGCCAGTGCAGGAGCCGGGTGTAGAAATCGCTGGCGCCCGCGAGGTCGCGAGTATGGAGCTCCAGATGGACGACGCGGCCGGGGGCAGCTTTGCCAACGCCGCTACCGGCGCCGATCACGAGGGCTCTCTGAGTGCTCATCGCGTTCCTCCTCCTTGGGTCGTTTCTCAGTAGAGAGCCGGGGAGGCGCCGAAATCCATCGCTCCGCACGCGGGGTGGTCGAGGGTGGACGGAAAACGCAAGCAGGGCTTGCGAAATGCGACCACCCTCCAGGTGTCAAGGTGCTAGCGCCCCTGAGCGGGTGCTGCCGCCGGCGACTCCGCCGCCGGGATGCGGATCACGAACCGCGTGCCGCCCCCCGCGGGTCGCTCGAGCGCGACCGTGCCGCCATGAGACTGGACGACCGCCCGGACGATCGCCAGCCCGAGACCCGATCCCCGTCCGCCCTCGCGCGCGCCGCGGACGAAGCGCTCGAACACCCGGCGTTCGAGATCCGGCGGGATTCCTGGGCCGTCGTCCTCGACCGTGAGCACGGCGTGGCCGTTGTCCGCCGCGGTGGCGGCTCGCACGCTCGTGCCCGGCGGGGTGTGGCGGACGGCGTTCTCGAGCAGGTTCAGCGTCAGGCGATGAAGGTCGTCGCGTGTGCCTGACACGACGGCGGGCGCCGGCTCGATCGAGAGCTTGTGGCCGTCGGCGACCGGCTCGAGCTCGCCCGCAGCCTCGATCAGCACCTGCGACAAGTCGGTTGGCCGTCGCGGCTGGGCCCGCTTGGCGTCAGCGCGGGCCAGCAGCAGCAGGTCGCCGACGAGGCGGCGCATCCGCCGCGTGGAGCGGAGCGCTGCATGGGCGGTGTCTGCCTGCTCGCCCTCGAGCTCCTCGCTCAGCAGCTCGAGGTTGGCGAGCACGCTCGTCAGCGGCGTGCGAAGCTCGTGCGAGGCGTCCGCGATGAACTCGCGCTGGCGGTCGAGCATGGCCTCGGTTTCGTTACGGGAGGCATCGAGCCCGGCGAGCATGCCGTCGAGCGTTCGAGCCAGCTCCGCGATCTCGTCCTCGGCCTCGGGGAACGGAATCCGCACGCTCGGGTCCCGCGTGCGTTCGATCTCCCTGGCCGCGTCGGTCAGCTCGGCGATCGGCCGCATCGCGCGGCGCGCGACGTACAGGCCGGCCAGCAGGGCGAGGACCGCGCCGCCCATCACTCCGAGCAACAGGAACAGGCGAACTTTCCCCAGCGTGTGGTCGACGTCGGAGAGCGGGCGAGCGTAGAGGAGCAGGAAGTCGCCCCCTGACGCGGTCTGCAGGGGCTCGACGACGACTTGGTAGCCAAGCTCTTCCCCCGTCCCCTTGGACTGGGGCGCCTGAAAGCTCGGGCTGACCCGGGAGGAGTTCTGGCTCGTGATGTTCGTGTCCTGGTCGCAGAGCAGGGTGCTCCCGGCGCTCAGGTCGTACAGGCGAATCTGGGCGTGCTCGGACTCTGCGAATGACTTCATCAGGCCGAGGTTTGCGCACGCCGGCCCGAAGGTCTGGTGGCTGGTGCCGAGCTGAACCTCGCCGGCGAGCCGGGCGGCGGCTGAATTGACCTCGTTGTTGAACTGGTCCCGAACCTGCCGCGTGGTGAAGACGCCCACGATCACCGCAAACCCGGTCAGGATCACGAACGTCAGCGCGGCCGAGCCGCCCGCCAGCCGCCAGCGGACCGGGACCGACCTATATGCGGAGTACGTAGCCTGCGCCGCGGATCGTATGTAGGAGCCGAGGCTCTCCACTGGCTTCGAGCTTCCTCCGTAGGTTGGACACGAAAACCTCGATCGTGTTCGTCATCGAGAACGGGTCATAACCCCAGACTTCGTCGAGTAGTTGTTGGCGGGAGATCACGATCCGCTCATTGCGCATCAGGTACTCGAGCAGCTCGAACTCCCGCTGGGTCAGCTCGATCGGGCGATCGCCCCGCATCACCTCGTGCGTATCGGGGTTGAGCTTGAGATCGCCGACGGTCAGCGTCGCCTGACCGCGTGGCGGCCTGCGTCTGAGCAGCGCCCGCAGCCGCGCGAGCAGCTCCTGACGCTCGAACGGCTTGACCAGGTAGTCGTCCGCTCCGGCATCGAGCCCCTCGACGCGCGACTCGACCGCGTCCCGCGCGGTCAGCACGAGGATCGGGACATCGTCGGCCTGCCGCAGCGTCCTGGCCACCTCGATTCCGTCCAGCTGGGGGAGACCGAGGTCGAGGATCACGAGGTCGGGCAGGAATGCGTGCGTGAGGTCCAGCGCGCTCACGCCATCGCCCGCGATCTTGACCTCATAGCCCTCCATGCGCAGCGAGCGCTGGAGGACCTGCGCGATCGCGTCATCGTCCTCGACGACCAGCACCCGCGGTTGGCGCTCGTAGTCACTCATCACTCGCATAGATGGTACGGCCGAGCGAGACCAACCCAGCCGATCTTTAGTGGCCCTTGATGCGAGGCAGGAGGCGCGGTTTCGCCGTCGAAGCAGGTCTTCCACTTCATGGCCAAACGCGCGAGAAAGAAGCCGCCTCCGAAGCGAGCCCAGCGCTCGCTGCTCGCGCGCCGTCCGCTGACCCTCCCGGCGCTCGAGCTCGAGCCGCACCACGTGGACATCATCGGGCTGGCGCTCGTGGCCTGCGGGATCTTCCTCGCCGGCGTCGCTTACCTGGGGTGGAGCGGCGGAGCGCTCGGCTCCAACTCCGTGCTCGCAACCCGGTTCGTCTTCGGCGCGCTTGGCTATGCGGTGCCGGCCGCGATGCTGATCGGCGGCGGGCTCGTGCTTTCGCGGGAACTGCGTTTGCCCACCAGGCCGATGCGGACGGGCGTCCTCTGCCTGACCGGAGCGCTGACACTCGCGCTCGCCGCGGGGACGCTCGGGATCGGTCCGGGCGCCGCCCACGCGGGGCTGTTCTGGAGGCCACATCTGTTCGAGGCTCGTGGCGGCATCGTCGGGCAGGCAGAGCTGTGGATCGCATCACGGTTGATCTCCACGCTGGGTGCCCAGCTCCTGTCGGTGTTCCTGACGATCGCCGGCCTGATCCTCGTCAGCGGCGCGACGCTGGCCGGCGTCATCCGGGTCACTGGAGAGGGGGTCGCCGAGACGAGCCGCGCGCTCCGGCGATCAACCGACCAAGTCATCGCCCGCACGCGAGCCCCCGAGCCCGCGACCGCGGCCGGACGGGCAGCGAGCGAGCCAGGCCCTGACCCGTTTGACCCGATTGTCCCGCCCGAGCCGGACACGGCCGAGCTGGTGGTCCGCGCGACGCACGTCGAGGCGCCGGCACAGGACACGGACGAGAACGAGGTGCCGGAGCCGCCCGAGGCCGAGCCCGACTCCAACGGCGCGATTCCGGGTCCGCAGGAACCGGGCTCCGAGACCCTTACTCCGCAGGGTCGCTACCGCTCCTCGGTGACCGACGACCCCGGGTTCGAGTGGAAGGTGCCCTCGCCCAAGTTGCTCGTCCGCTCCAACGGCGAGAACGCCAAGCCTGACACCGCCGGCCAGGAGCAGGTGGCGCAGACGCTGCTCGAGACGCTCGGGCACTTCGGGATCGAGGCCTCGGTGATCGGCCGCGTGACCGGTCCCCACATCACCCGCTACGAGCTCCGCTTGGCGCCCGGGACGAAGGTCTCGAAGGTCTCTCAGCTCAAGGACGACCTCGCCTATGCCCTGGCTGCCACCGACATTCGCATCCTTGCCCCGATCCCGGGCAAGCAGGCGGTCGGCGTCGAGGTGCCGAACGCCCGTCGGCGGATCGTCCACCTCGGCGACGTGTACCAGGATCCCCCGGCCGACTGGTCACCGCTGACGGTCTGGCTCGGTAAGGACATCGCGGGCCGGGCGATCGGCGCCGATTTGTCGAAGATGCCCCATCTCCTGATCGCGGGTACCACCGGATCAGGCAAGTCGGCGTGCGTGAACGCGCTGCTCTCGAGCATTCTCCTGCGAGCCACGCCGCACGAGGTGCGATTCGTGCTCGTCGACCCCAAGCAGGTCGAGCTCAACCACTACGACTCGATTCCCCACCTGCTGACGCCCGTGATCACGAGCCCGAGGATGGCCGCGAACGCGCTCCAGAACCTGATCAAGGAGATGGAGCAGCGCTACGGGATGATGTCGCTCGCCCGCACCCGGCAGCTCTCGGAGCTCAACAAGGCCCGGGACCGCCGGGGTGAGCCTCCGCTGCCCTACGTCGTGTGCGTGATCGACGAGCTGGCCGACCTGATGATGGTCGCCCCCGCGGATGTCGAGGATGCGGTCATCCGCTTGGCACAGAAGGCCCGTGCGGTTGGGATCCATCTGGTCCTCGCGACCCAGTCTCCCCGCGTTGACGTGATCACGGGGATGATCAAGGCCAACGTCCCGTCGCGAATTGCGTTCTCGGTCTCATCGCAGACGGACTCCCGGGTGATCCTGGACCAGAATGGGGCCGAGTCGCTGCTCGGCCAGGGCGACATGCTGTTCTCGCCGCTGGGTTCCTCGAAGCTGCAGCGGATTCAGGGCGCGTTCATCGACGAGGAGGAGATCGCGGAGCTGACCGAGAGCTGGCGGCGGCAGGGGGCACCGGAGTTCCAGCAGGAGCTGCTCGAGGAGGTCGAGTCCGCGGATGGGGGCGGAGGGGACTCCGACGAGCTCGATCCCGATCATGACGACCTGCTGGACGACGCGATCGCGCTCGTAGCCCAGATGGGTACCGCCTCGACCTCGATGCTCCAGCGTCGCCTCAGGCTCGGCTACACGCGGGCCGGACGCCTGATCGACATGCTCGAGCGCCGGGGCATCATCTCGGGCTACGAGGGTTCAAAGCCGCGGCAGGTGCTGATCACCGAGGCGGATGTGCCTCGAATCCTCTCGCACCTCGAGGAGGCGGGGGGCGCTTCGCGCCCGCGGGCTCGCGGAGAAGAGCCGGTCACCGTGCCGGGCGACGATCTTGACCAATAGCAGGCAGTTCGCATAGAGGGCACGGCGATAGCCTTCGGGCGGTATGGCTGAGATCGGTTCCACGCTGCGTGAAGCTCGGATTCGCGCGCGGATCGACATGTCGGAGGTCGAGAGCCGCACGAAGATCCGGGCCAAGTACCTGCGCGCGATCGAGAACGAGGAATGGGACCTGCTTCCGGGCCCCGTGTACGTCAAGAGCTTTCTGCGGACCTACGGCGACTACCTGGGGCTCGACAGCCGGATGCTGGTAGACGAATTCAAGCGTCGCTACGAGCGCCCATCCGACCACGATGCGACGCCGATTGCCTCCCTCTCCCGCGAACGTGACCGGGACCGCGACCGCGACCGCGGACCCCGGGGGCCGCGCGGGCCGCTGATCCCGCCGTGGGCGGTGATCGGGCTGGTGCTGATCGCGATCGTCGTTGCGCTCGGCATCATCGGCAACACCGGGGGTGGCAAGAAATCACCGTCGCCCACCGGGTTGAACGCCGGACCGCATCACCGTCCCCGAAAGAAGCCCAAGCCACGCGTCACGCAGCCCGCTGCGCCGCAGGCCGTAAGCCTTCAGCTGGCGCCCACCGGAACCGTTTACGTGTGCCTGGTAAACGCGCATGGGACCAAGCTGATCGACGAGCGGACGTTCACCGCCGGTGAGAGCGTGCCGAATCAGTCCGGTAAAAAGCTCCTTCTGACGCTCGGGAACGCGAACATCCACGTGAAGGTGAACGGCCACGCCGTCCCGCTCGCCGCTTCGCCCACCGCCATCCGTCTGCTCTTGACGCCCACCAGCACCCAGCACATTGCGCTCTCGATGAAGCCGACCTGCCCATGAGCCCGCGCGCGGGAGTGCTGGTCACGGGCACCGAGGTACTGACGGGGATCATCAGCGACCGCAACGGTCCCTGGCTGTCCGAGCGACTGCGGGAGATCGGCGTCGATGCCGCCTTGATCCAGATCGTGGGCGACCGCCCGGATGACTTGCTGGCAGCACTCGAGTTCATGCGCGACGACGGGTTAGCGCTGATCGTCACGAGCGGCGGGCTCGGGCCGACCGCCGACGATCTCACGGCGGAGATCGTCGGGCGGTTCTCCGGTCGGGAGATGGTGCTCGATTCCCGGCTGGAAGATCGGATTGCGGAGATCCTGCGTCCGATGATGCGCCGCTGGCCAGGTCTCGATCCTGACGCCATCCGCGCCTCGAACCGCAAGCAGGCAGTGATCCCCGAGGGCGCGACCGTCCTCGAGCCGGTCGGCACGGCCCCGGGGCTCGTAGTGCCCCCTGCGAACGGCACGGGACCGACGGTCGTGGTCCTCCCCGGACCCCCGCGCGAGCTTCACCCCATGTGGGAGATGGCGCGCTCGACGGAGGCGTTCAAGGCTGCGATCGCCGGGGCGACGACGTATGAGCGGGGGATCGTCAGGCTGTTCGGGATCCCAGAGTCCGAAATCGCGAACACGCTGCGTGAGGCGGAGGCCGCCGGGCTCTCGCTGGACGCGCTCGAGGTGACGACCTGTCTGCGGCGCGGGGAGATCGAGGTCTCGACCAGATACGAGCCGCCGGCCCGGCGGAATTACGACGCGCTGATCGACTTCATCCGGGAGCGGCACGGCGAGCTGCTGTTCTCCGAGGACGGCTCGACGATCGACGAGCAGGTCGTGAGGCTGCTCGGAGAGCAGACGATCGCGCTGGGAGAGTCGTGCACCGGGGGCCTGCTCGCGGCCCGTCTGACCGATCGTGCCGGCTCCTCGGCGTACTTCGCCGGTGGGGTCGTCGCGTACTCGAACGAAGCCAAGGTCGATCTCCTTGGCGTCGATCGCGCTCTGATCGAGCGGCACGGAGCGGTGTCCGACGAGGTGGCCGAGGCGCTCGCCCGCGGGGCGATCCAACGGTTCGACGCCGAGGTGGGCGTCGGGATCACGGGCGTGGCCGGCCCCGACGGCGGGACCGACGATAAGCCGGTCGGAACCGTCAGCTTCTCGGTGGTGTCGCCTGCAGGTGCGATCACCCGCACCGCACGGTTGCCCGGCGGCCGGGCGGATGTCCGCGACCGCGCCACCACGGTGGCCATGCATCTCATCCGTCGGCTCCTGCGCGGGGAAAGCGATGCGGAGGGTATGGAGCTCCCAGGTGCGCCCCGGGCGTCCGGCGAGCGGCAATGAGCCCTCGACGGGGTCCGAGCGCGTTCGCCTGTTCGTTGCGCTCGAGCTGCCGGGAGGAGCGCGACAGGCGCTCGAACGCTGGCGCGACGAGCCGCTACGAGAGCTTTCGGGATTGCGCCAGGTGCCGCCGGCGGGGCTCCATCTCACGCTCTGCTTCCTCGGCTGGCGCGAGCGGTCCGAGATCGAGCCGATCGGTGCCGCCGTCGCGACCGCGCTCCAAACTGTACGGGCAGCCCAACTCCATTTCGGTCGGGCCGTGTGGCTGCCGAAGCGCCGGCCGAGCGTGCTCGCGGTCGGCGTCGAGGACCCTTCCGGGGACCTGGCCCGGATACAGGTCTCGGTGGCGAGCATGCTGAGCGACGGAGGGTGGTACACGCCGGAAACGAGGCCGTTCCTCGGTCACGTCACCCTGGCTCGGGTGAGACGTGGAGTCCGGATCCGCGGCGTGACTCTGCCCGACGTGCCCGCCGTGGCGTTCACGGCGCAGGACGTGACGCTGTTCCGCTCCCGGCTCGAGCGGAGCGGGGCGCGGTACGAGCCGCTGCGGACGATCGAGCTCGGGGCATGAGAGTTCGCATATCTCCGCCCGCCAACGAATCGTTGCAGCCGGTTAGGTGTTGCCACACTTCAGTGACCGGGTTTTCCCGGATTCGAAGCCTTGTTGCTGCGGGGTTCGCTCTGGCCGTGGCCTGGCTGCCGTGCGCAACGGCGCTCGCCCGGGGCCCCGCCGGGGTCACGAGACTCGTCCGCTATCACGGGC
Organism: uncultured Actinomycetes bacterium; assembly: GCA_963822725.1. Taxonomy (GTDB): domain Bacteria; phylum Actinomycetota; class Thermoleophilia; order Solirubrobacterales; family Solirubrobacteraceae; genus Palsa-465. Next base: position 795,130 of record CAWGIR010000004.1, on the reverse strand, counting down.
TCGCGGTGCGGGTCCCGGCCTCGTGGCCCGTGTTCGACCTCGGCCGCCAACCCCGGACCTGCGTTCGATTCAATCGGCACGCGCTCTACCTGGGCAGGCCCACGGCAGTTCAGCAGTGTCCGGCACACGCGGTCGGCCGGACCGAGGCGATCCTGCTCACGCCCGTAAAGACCACGGCCGCCGCCAGGACAGGCGCCGCGAGCTCGGCCGGCGCACTCGGCGGCTCCACCACGAGCTTTCTCGCACACGGCATCGAGGTGACGGCCACCTGGGCGCACGACCCTTCCGCGGTCAAAGCGGCGCTCGGCCGCAGCTCGCTTCCCAGGGCCCACTTGCCGGGCGGCGCGGCTGCGCCCCGCGCCCGCGCAGCCGCGGTAAGGCCGCAGCAGACGGGGGCCGCTTTCACCGGCCTGGGGTTCGACGCCTGCTCGGCGCCGTCGAGCGCCACTCTGGCGGCCTGGTCGTCGTCGCCGTACCGGGCGGTGGGCGTCTACATCGGCGGCGAGAACGAGGCCTGCTCCCAAGCCAACTTGAATTCGGCATGGGTCGCCGGCGAGACCGCGGCCGGCTGGCATCTGATCCCCACCTACGTCGGGCTGCAGGCGCCCGGTGCCTGCTCGGGCTGCGCGGCGATCCAGTCCGGGCAGGCGGCTGCGGAGGGCACCGCCGAGGCGACCAGGGCGGTTGCGGATGCCCAGGCCCTCGGGATCTCCCCGGGCAGCCCGATCTACTACGACATGGAGGCATACGACCGCTCCGGGAACACCTCGCTGGTCCTCAGCTTCCTGTCGGCTTGGACCACCCAGCTCCACGCCGAGGGCTATCTCTCGGGCGTCTACAGCAGCGGGGGCTCCGGCATCACCGATCTTGCATCGCGATACGGCACGACATACCTCGAGCCGGATGAGCTCTGGATCGCGCAATGGAACGGCGTCCAGAGCACGAGCAGCAGCTATGTCCCGGCCGGCGACTGGATCAATCACCAGCGAATCCACCAGTACTCGGGCGGCCAAGACGCGACCTACGGCGGCGTGAGGCTCAACATCGACGGTGACTACGTCGACGCCTCGACGGTCGGCGGCCTGTCCGCCCCGCCACCGCCGGCGCCGTCGCTCTCGGTCTCTTCGACGGGGACGGGGATCACCAATCTGCACCCGAGCTGGCCGCGCGAGCCCGGGATCGCTCGATGGGAGATACTCGCCGCGGCCAACTCGAACCCGAGCTCGCTGACGCCGATCGGGACGTGGCCGGGGTCGCAGAAGGGAATCGCGTTGCGTGGGACCTCGCCCTACTTCCAGCTCCAGGCTCTTGGCGCCTCCGGGCAGCTGCTGGGGTCCTCAGCCCTGATCACCACGCCTCCGCACCTGGTGATGATCGGTGCCCGTGCATACGTGTCTTCAAGCAGCGCCTCCGGCAGCCTGCCGGCGGGCTGCTACACGGGCGCGCAGTGCCACGTCGTGACGACGATCAGCGACGGCCGGACGAGGATCGCGCGTACCGGCAGCGAGTCATTCGCGCCCAACAGCTCCGGGATGGTGCGCTTTCAGCTATACGGTCGCGGGCGACGTCTCCTTTCCCGTGCTGGGGGCCGCCTCCGCGTCGCGGTTCGGATGCGTGACGCCTCCGGAAGGGCGGTCTCGGAGAAGCTCACGCTGATCTCCTACCCGGCCGGGCCATCCGTTCCCACCCGCCAGATCGAACAGTCGCCCAACACGCGCGTCGTCGGGCTCACCGACTTCGCGTCTTCACGCGGCGCGGGCGCGGTGCTCGCCGGCTGCAGCACGGCCGCTCCGTGTCAGAGCACCGTGGCGCTCTCGGTGGGCGGGACGGTGATCGCGAGCCCGCACACCGGCGTGCTGGGCGCACACGAGCTCGGCTACCTCAGCTTCTCGCTGAACTCGCAGGGACGGGCGATGCTCGCCCGGGCTCGGGGGACGCTTGGTGTACATGTGGCCCTAACGGACGGATCCGGCACCACCTCGGCTCGGATCGCGCTCATCCGCGCCGGCTGATCCCGGCCGGCGTCCGCCCCGCCCGTCGTCGCCGCTAGTCGGCGATCTGGAATCGGCCCTCCGCCACGATCCGGGCGCTGCCGCCGACCTCCACCGAGTCGATCCGGTCGGCCGAGCCCGTGACCGTCGCAAACAGAAGTGAGGGACGGCCGATCTCCTCGCCTTGTCTGATCTCGATCGTATCTCCGAAATCGATCAGCCCGTGCCGCGCGAGATGGACGGCGAGCGGCCCGGCCGCCGAACCCGTGGCGGGATCCTCGCCGACGCCCCCCGCCGGGAAGAACATCCGGGTCTTGAACGAGCGGCCGCTTCCCGCAAAGCAGTTTGCAGCGACCCCGAGATCTTCGAGACGGGCCATGTCCGGGCGTAGCGCCGCCACCGCCTGTTCGCCGTCGAGGGCCACGTATACGTGCTCCGGGCCGTTCCGGTAGAGCTCAACCGGCAGCGGCGAGGATTCGATCCCGAGCGCCTCCAGCAACTTCTCCGGCTGCGCATAGGGCTCCCAGGAGGGGATCGGCTGCCGCATGCGTCCGAAGACGAGCCGGCCGTCCTCGCGTTCCAGCGCCACCGGCACCGGACCCGCACCCGTCTCGAGCACCAGTGAGTCGGACTCGAGCGCGCGTGCGGCCACGAACGCCGTTCCCAGCACCGGATGCCCGGCAAACGGCAGCTCGTCGCTCGGCGTGAAGATCCGGACGAACAGGTCTCCATCGCCGCGGGGTGGAAGGAGGAAGACGGTCTCGGAGAAGTTCAGCTCCTTTGCGAGACGCTGCATCTGCTGGGAGCTGAACGACCGGCCGTCGAGGAACACGGCGAGCTGGTTTCCCTCGAGCGGCCGCGGCGTGAACACGTCCAGGACCAGGTAAGGATGCGCGCGGCCTGGACCGAGCCACTGAACGGAATCCGGAATCGGGGGACGCTCGTGCATCTCTGGCACGGAATCCTCGCGCAATACCGGCCAGCGGGTACGCTCAGGCTGTGGTCGTGGCCATCGCCGGTGCGCACGGGAAGATCGCGATTCGTCTGACGCAGCTGCTGGTCGCGGACGGCGACGAGGTGAAAGGGCTGATCCGAAACCCCGATCACGCAGGCGATGTGAGCGCCGCCGGCGCGTCCCCCGTCGTCTGCGATCTGGAGCATGCAACGGTCGAGGAGATCGCGAAGGCGATCTCGGGCGCCGACGCGGCGGTGTTTGCCGCCGGGGCCGGACCCGGCAGTGGCGCGGCTCGGAAGCTCACGATGGATCGAGACGGCGCGATCAAGCTGCTACGGGCCGCCGCCGATGCCGGCATCGACCGCTACCTGATCATCAGCGCCGTCGGTGCGGAGAATCCTCCTGGAGGCGACGAGGTCTTCGGCGTCTATCTGCGCGCCAAGGCCGAGGCCGACGAAGCAGTGAGCGCCAGCGATCGCGAGTGGACGATCGTGAGGCCCGGTGGCCTGACCGATGAGGCGGGGACGGGCCGTGTGCGGATCGCGATCGAGCCCTTCCGTGGCCAGGTTCCGCGGGAGGACGTGGCGGCGGTGCTGGCCCGGCTGCTCCGCGACCCTCGCGCCGCCCGCCTGATCCTGTATGTCAACGGCGGCCAGGCGCCGATCGACCTGGCGCTCGAGTCGGCCCTGTCAGCAGCCGGTCCAGCTCGGTGAGGCATCCTCGCCATCCCCAATCCTGTGCGTCGCGGCGCTCGTCTGTGGAGATGCCGCGATTGAACAGCCGCACCGTGGTCGCCCCCTCGGACTCCGAGAAGGAGAGCTCGAGCAGCTGCACGTTCGCGGGTTCGTCGTAGAAGGTCCAGGTCATTCTCAACCGACACGGCCGGTCGATCAGGGTGAATTCGCCCCAGGCGGCGGCTTCGCTGCCATCCGGCTTCCGCATCACGACGCGGATCCCTCCGCCGACCCGAAGGTCTACCTCGGCCTCGGGCGTCTCCCAGTCGGCGGCGCAGTGAAACCAGCGACGCATGACCTCCGGACTCGTCCAGGCGTCGAACACCGCCTCCGCGGAAGCCTCGAAGACCCGCTCGATCTGCACCGCCCGTTCGGGCTCCTCGGTCACTGCCGGCCTTTCTCCTGCTCCAGGTAGTCGCCCACGAGATCGAATAGGCGCTCCCAGCGCGCCCGCTGCAGCTCGATCCACTCCTGGGCGTCGGCGAGCGTTTCCGAGCGCAGCGCCAGGCGATGGTTCCGCCCCACCACCACGCGCGAGACCACGCCCGCGTCCTCGAGCATCCGCAGGTGCCTCGAGATCGTTGGCTTCGAGACGGCGAAGTCGCGAGTCACCTCGCCGACCGTAGCCGGTCCGCGGCTCAGGCGCTCGACGATTTCGCGCCGGAGTGGATGGGCCAGGGCGCTGAACGTATCGTTAGCCATTTTGCTAACTATATAGTCGACACGCGACCAGACTGGAGGGAGCAAGCAATGCCGGACCAGAGGATCGGAACCCGCGAGGAATGGGAAGCGGCGCGGGCTGAGCTGCTGCAGCGCGAGAAGGAGCTCACTCACATGAGCGACGAGCTGGCCGAGCAACGGCGGGAGCTTCCGTGGGTGCGGATCGAGAAGGAGTACACGTTCCAGACCGAGGCCGGACTCAGGACTCTGGCGGAGCTGTTCGATGGCCGCTCACAGCTCGTCGTGTACCACTTCATGTTCGGCCCGGACTGGGAGGCTGGGTGCCCGGTCTGCTCGTCGATCGCCGACAGCTTCGACGGCGTGCTGCCGCACCTCGAGGCGCGAGACGTGACCCTGATCTGCATCTCCCGAGCGCAGCTCGACAGGATGCTGGCCTTCCGCCGGCGGATGGGATGGCATTTCAACTGGGCCTCGAGCTATGAGAGCGACTTCAACTGGGACTTTCGACACTCCTCGACAAGGGAGGAGGTCACCGGCCGGGCCGACCAGGTGCCGCCGCTGGTGTCCCAGTTTGCCTCCGCCACGGGGAACGACGTGATCGGCTACTTCACCGAAGGGCCGGGTCTGACCGTGTTCGCGCGCTCGGGCGAAGACGTGTATCTGACGTATGAGACCAGCGCCAGGGGGCTCGAGGCGGGGATGACCTACTACGACGTGCTCGATCTCGTGCCGCACGGACGTGAGGGCCTCGACGGCATCGACCCGTTCTGGATCCGCCATCACGACTCCTACGGCCAGGAGGCCGCCGAGGGCAGATCACGAAGCTAGTCCGGCTGCTCCGACTCGCCGGAGAGGGAGAGCGCTCCAAGCGCGGTAGCGCCGATAGCCGTTCCGGCCATCAGCGCAGCCGCCGGGCCAGGAACCGCACCCCGACGCCACTCCGCTGTGATTGCGAGGAAATCGAGCACGTCGACGACCGGCTGCAGGCGCCACCACTGAGCGCGGTTGGCACCGGTCGCCGCGTACATACCAGCGGCCAATGACAGGTTGCGAATGCCCCACATGCGGCCGATCACCGGCAGCTGCGGGTTTTCGTCCGGGTCTAGGAAGAACAGCTTCCCGGCGATCCTTGGTGCCAGGAGCGTCGAGACGCCGAGCGCGGTCCGCGCGCCCAGCAGCGCGCGACCGGTGGGACTCGAAGGAAGCGCCATCCCCGGTAGTTTGCCCGAACTCGCGACACCCGGGCTGCTGCTCCCGCCTCGACTACCTGGGGTTGCCGCGGCCACGGACTTCTGAGAGGGTTCCTCCGGCGAGCGAGCACCCTACGAGTGGGCCAGGCAGACGACGTGAGCGATTCGGAACGGTTGTACCCGCGTCATCCGCTGCGGGCCTTGAGGTCGAGGTTGCGTCAGATCACGGACGTGGTGTGGGAGACCCGCCAGCACGTTCTCGGGAGCCAGGAGGTCCTGCTCGCGCGGCTTGACTCGCTCGCCAGCGAGCTCGAGGACCTCGCTGAGGCCCGGCGTGGCGATCGGGCGTGGCTGCGGGAGACGCTGCGAGCCGTGCACGATCGAGAGCCCGAGCGCAGACAACAGCTCGCGGACCTCCGCGCGAGCGACACATACGACGCTCTCTACGGGATGGAAGAGCCTCTGGTTTCCGTCGTAATTCCCACTTATCGCAACCACGCGCTGCTTGCGGAACGTGCAATCCCTTCCGTACTTGCACAGACCTATCAGCGCTTCGAGATCGTCGTCGTCGGCGACGCTGCGCCCGAGGCGGCAAGAGAGGTGGTCGCCGGTTTCGAAGATTCGCGGTTGAGCTTCTGCAACCTTGAGCTGCGCGGTCCTTACCCTGAGGAACCGGGGCGGCGATGGCTGGTCGCCGGAGCGGCGCCCTACAACGAGGCGGTCCGCCGCGCGCACGGTGACTGGATCGCTCCCCTCGATGACGATGATGCTTTCAGGCCGGATCACATCGAGATGCTGCTCGAAGGGGCACGTACGAGGCGCCTGGAGCTCGTCTACGGCGGGATTGCACAGCACGAACCGCGCGGTAACTGCACGCAGCTCGGTTCGTTCCCCCCCGCACTGGGACAGTTCAACCTGCAGGCGGCCCTGTACCGGGCGGACCTGCGCGACATTTTCGAACTGGAGCTCACCGATGAATTGTTCGATGATCCGTACGACTGGGCTCTCTGTCAGCGGATGGCGCGGAGCGGCGTGCGGATCGGCATGATCGACCGCGTGGTCGTTGACTATTACCCGTCGCACGCGTGGACGCCTTCGCCGGGCAACCGCCCTGATGGGCGAGAAGCCGGTCAATCTCGCGTTGTCCGCGATCCCATCGACCGTTCCTCAGCCGAGGAGTGGAGCTACGCGCCGCAAGGATGGGCGGAGGAGCACTCGAACTCAGCCGGACCGGGCTGGGATGTCGAGAGCGTTGCGCGGATGTACGCAGAGAGATGGCCTGCGTTCATCGAAAACCTGCAGGGGACCGACCCACTGGGATCGCTCCACGTCGTGCCGCTGGGATCTTCACTTCCCCGAGAAGACCTGACGTCCCACAACATGGCCATGGTCTTCGCGTATGCACTAGCTCTCAGCGCCCACATGGCGGAAGCATTGTCGATCCTGGATTGGGGTGGTGCACTCGGCCATTACCACGCGCTCGCCCGGGTGCTGGTTCCGGATGTCGAGCTCGAATATCACTGCAAGGAACTGCCGGCCGTATGCGAACAAGGCCGACGAGTATCACCGGAGGTGACCTTCCACGAGAGCGCCGACTGTCTAAAGCAGACCTACGATCTCGTGCTGGCGAGCGGTGCGATCCAGTACGCCGAGAATTGGAGCGAGCTTCTTACGCAGCTGGCCGGCGCGGCCCACCGCTATCTGCTGATCACGAAAGTTCCTGTGACGCAGGCGCCAAGTTTCGCTGTGTTGCAGCGTGCCCACCGCTATGGATATGACACCGAATATCTAGGCTGGGCGCTGAATCGCGATGAGATACGAGGCGCCGCCAAGACCGCCGGCCTGAAATTGGTGAGGGAGTTCTTCCTGTCCGCGCCCGTGGAGGTGCCGGATGCTCCCGGCCCGATCCAGCACGCCGGCTTTCTGTTCAAGCTGGGGCAGCATGCTGTGCAGTAGGAGTACAGCTATGTCGTGCGGATCGCCGCCCAGGCGGCGAAGTTCATCCAACGCCAAACGCAATCCACGGCCTCGAAGCCTGCCCTCATCAGCAGTTCTTCGTTCCAACTGGCCGTTATCGGCACCAGCACCCCCTCGAGCGCCAGCCGCTTGCGAATGATCTGCTCCTCGGAGTAGCCGTTGGCGCGCTTCATATCGAGATAGCGCGCGACCATCATGTCGTTGAGCTGCGCCGTCTGACCTAGCACCTTCTCAACGAGGATGAAGCAACCGCCCTTCGCCGTGTGCTCGTAAACCCGCTCTACCACCCCCTGCCGATATTCGATGGGAATGAACTGGAGGGTGAGGATCGCCAGCGTCACGGAGGCGGGCGCAACTCGCGGATAAGTCTCTCGCAGATCGAGCTGAACAACGTCGACATGCGGCTCTTCCGCGAACCGGTTTCGTGCCGCTTCCACCATGGGGCCCGACAAGTCAAGGCCCACAAAGCGTGCCTCCAGCCGATGCGCACGCAGTGTTTCGAGGAGCATCGCAATCATCTCGCCACGGGAGCAGCCAAGGTCCAACACCAGGGGGGCCGTCTCCGCCTCCAGTTCCTGCGCTTCGAGGAAGGCCACGGCGATGTCATGGACGGTGCCTCGCATGACGTCGTACTGCGGAACCGAGCGCTCGAGCATGTCGTCGAACGCCCGCGTGACCTCCTCGTTGAAAACCCAACGGGAGCCAGGTATCAGTTCGTCGAGCTGTTGGCCCGGAGCCTCAGGATGCAAGGAAGATCTCCGCGAGATCCACTCGGTGGGGCTGCATTCTGACAGGCATGGCTTCGACGCGGAGACGATTTGCCGGACCTGCAGTCCGCGCTCCCATTCAGAATTGGCACGCTCTCGTGACGCATTTGTCACGGCTGCGTCTTGTTCCGTTACAACGATCGGCTCTAGCGTCCGGCGAAGCCGCCTGACGCAGCGATTTTCCGTCCGCCGCTCCGCCTACCGTGGGGTGTTCACAGCATGAGACAAGGAGCCGAACCAAACATGAGCGAGCAGCAGAACGGCGCAAAGGGTGCCGCGCCTGACGCCAAGTCCGACGCCAAGCGTCAGGCGGCGCTCAAGGGCGCCCTGGCCCAGATCGAGAAGGAATACGGCAAGGGAGCGGTGATGCGAATGGGCGACCCCGGTGCGCGCGTCGCGGTCGACGCGATCCCCACCGGAGCGCTGTCGCTCGACATCGCGCTGGGGATCGGTGGGGTGCCCCGAGGGCGGATCATCGAAATCTTCGGCCCGGAGTCCTCCGGGAAAACCACGCTCGTCTACCACATCCTGGCCGAGGCGCAGAAACTCGGCGGCGTATGTGCGTTCATCGATGCCGAGCACGCGATGGACCCGATCTACGCCCAGCAGATCGGCGTCGACATCGACGAGCTGCTCGTCTCCCAGCCCGACTTCGGCGAGCAGGCGCTCGAGATCGTCGACACGCTGATCCGCTCGGGCGCCGTCGATGTCGTCGCTGTCGATTCGGTCGCCGCGCTGACGCCGCGGACCGAGATCGAGGGGCAGATGGGCGATCAGAGCGTCGGCCTCCAGGCCCGGATGATGTCCCAGGCGATGCGCAAGCTGGCCGGCAACCTCAACCGCACCCAGACCCTGTGCGTGTTCACGAACCAGATCCGGGAGAAGGTGGGCGTAATGTTCGGCTCGCCCGAGACTCAGCCCGGTGGCCGCGCGCTGAAGTTCTATTCCTCGCAGCGACTCGACATCCGGCGGATCGAGACGCTCAAGGACGGAACCGAGGCCGTCGGCAACCGCGTCAAGGTAAAGGTGGTCAAGAACAAGGTCGCGGCGCCGTTCAAGCAGGCCGAGTTCGACATCGAGTTCGGCAAGGGAATCTCGACCTCCGGCTGCCTGATCGACTACGGCGTCGAACACAGCATCATCACTAAGTCGGGCGCTTTCTTCTCCTATGGCGAGGAGCGGCTCGGACAGGGCCGGGGTAATGCCAAGGCGTTCCTCGACGAGCATCCGGAGATCGCCGAGCAGATCGAAGCCAAGATCTTCGCGCTGCTCGGGATCAAGCGCGATCTGGTCAAGCCGATCGAGCCACGCGAAGGCGAAGGCGCTCAGGGGAACGGCCAGGCGACCGCCCCCGCGGAGCCCCCGGTCAGCCGGGCTGCATGACGAGCGCGGCTACCGGCGGCCTACCGGTAGAGACCGATCGGCTCGAGCACGCACTCCGCCTCGCGTACGCGTACCTGAGCCGCCGGGAGCGGACGGTCAACGAGGTGCGGCGCCGTCTGGGGCGCGAAGGGATCGCGGAGCCGGTGATCGAGCAGGCGTTGGAGATGCTCGGCCAGGATGGTCTGCTCGACGATGCTCGCTTCGCCCGCTTGTTCGTCCAGGACAAGCGCGAGCTCGAACAGTGGGGGAGAGAGCGGATCCGTCGTGGACTGGCGACCCGTGGGCTGGGGCGCGAGCTGATCGAGGAGGCTCTCGGCCCGCCAGATCAGGCCGATCTCGATCGTGCGCTCGACCTCTTGAGCAGGCGTTTCCCGGCCCCGCCACGCGATCGTCGGGAGCGAGATCGTGCGCTCGGAGTTCTGATCCGCAAGGGCTACGACCCCGAGCTCGCCGTTGACGCGCTGGCCGCGTATGCGCGCGGCGCCGAGTGACCTGCGGTCGCCCAGGCCCCGCACGCGCCCGGTGACTCCGCCCTGCGTGGATCGCTCACCCAGGTCCTCGATTGCGCAAGAGCCCCCCTGGTACTACGATCCAGCTAGCGAACGAATGGCCCCCGGGCCACGAAATACCAGCAAATAACGATCTTAATCATCGGATCCGGATCAGTGTTGACCGCAACCTCTACCGGGCCACCCGGCCCGCTCAGATCATCTGGACGTCCGGCTCACCGCTGTATGCGGCTTCGTTGTCACGGCGCCAGCGGCTAGGTAGTCGAACCGCATCTAGTCACCGGCATCCGTTCGTGCCTGGACGGGCCACTCGGTCGCTCCCGAAAAACAGATGAAGTTGGAATGGCCCGCAGCTCGGGTCACCAGGGAGAGGAACGACCATGGACATCATCGGTGCCGCAGCGTTGATCGCGGTGGGAATCGTGGTGGCAGCCGTCCTGTACGCGCGCGTGCACCAGCCCGCGCACGCCGGCGCGGGACGGAGCGCGGATCGAGCCGGCAGGGATCGTGAGCTTGCGGATCGCGCGGCGGCGCTGGCTCGCCGGGAGGAGGCGCTGGCAGTGCGCGAGTCGGAGCTCGAGCAGTTGCGCAATGCGCTCAAGCAATCCCAACAAGAGCTGGCGCGGTCGCTGGAGCGCGTCTCCGGCCTGTCGGCGGCACGCGCCAAGGACCTCATGCTGAAACAGGTAGAAGAGCAGGCAAGGCATGACGCGGCTCGGCGGCTCCGGGAGGTCGAGGAGGAGACCAAGCGCGAGGCGGACCGTCGGGTGCGCAACATCCTCTCTGTATGCATGCAACGTCTGGCGGCCGGGCACGCGGCAGAGACCACCGTGTCCGTCGTCCAGCTCTCCGCGGACGACATGAAGGGGCGGATCATCGGGCGAGAGGGCCGCAACATCCGCGCGCTCGAGAACCTGACAGGCGTCGACTTCATCATCGACGACACGCCCGGTGCCGTTGTCCTGTCCGGGTTCGACGGGGTGCGTCGCGAGGTTGCGCGGCTGACGCTCGAGAAGCTCCTGCAGGATGGGCGGATCCACCCGGCACGGATCGAGGAGATGTACTACCAGGCCAAGTCGGAGCTCGAGCAGCGCATCGTGGAGCTCGGCGAGCAGGGCATGTTCGACGCGGGCGTACAGGGCCTTCAGCCCGAGCTGATCAAGCTGCTGGGCCGGCTCAGGTTCCGCACGAGCTACGGGCAGAACGTGCTCGCCCACTCGGTCGAGGTCTCGCTCCTGGCCGCGATGATGGCCCAAGAGCTCGGTGCGAGCCCCAAGACCGCCCGTCGGGCAGCGCTGCTGCACGACATCGGTAAGGCGGTGACGCACGAGATCGAGGGCCCACACGCCCTGGTGGGCGGGGATCTTGCCCGCAAGTACGGCGAGTCTGAGGCCGTGGCTCACGCGATGGAGGCCCACCACAACGAGGTCGAGCCGCAGACCGTCGAGGCCGTGATCGTGCAAGCCGCCGACGCGCTCTCGGGAGCACGACCAGGCGCGCGAGGCGAGTCCCTAGAGCAATACGTCAAGCGCCTGCGCGACCTCGAACAGATCGCGACGCGCCACGAGGGCGTCGACAAGGTCTACGCGATGCAGGCGGGCCGCGAGATCCGGGTGATGGTCGCACCCGCATCCGTCGATGACGACGCCGCAACGCTGCTCTCCCACGAGATCGCCCGGGAGATCGAGAGCGAGCTCGAGTACCCCGGTCAGATCAAGGTGACGGTGATCCGGGAGTCGCGCGCGGTTGAGTACGCGAAGTAGCTGCGACTCGACGCCCGCCCGAGGCGGTAGATGAGAAATTTCTTGGACTGCTCTGCGGCTCGCGACGCCCTGCGATGATCGCCCCGTGCTGCCCACGGTTCTTGTAATCGAAGACGAGCCGGGGATCGTCGATTTTCTCGAGCGCGGTCTGGCTGCCCAGGGGTTCGACGTGCGCTCTGCACTCGACGGCGAGAGCGGGAGCGATCAGGCGCTGCAGGAGGGGATCGATCTGGTGGTGCTGGACATGATGCTTCCCGGCCGCAGCGGACACGAGGTCCTGCGCATGGTGCACGAATCGAGGCCCGAGCTTCCGGTGATCGTGCTCACGGCACTGAGCGAAATCGAGCAACGGGTGGCGGGGCTGGACGCCGGGGCGGTCGACTACCTAGTCAAGCCGTTCTCGCTGCGGGAGCTGGTCGCTCGGATCAACGCACAGCTTCGGGTCGCGGGACACAGTCCGCGGACGACACTCACCGGTGCGGGTGTTGAGGTCAACCTGATCACGCGCGAAGTCCGTTACGAAGGCCAGCTGGTCCGCCTCTCGACGACCGAGTTCGAGCTGCTGAGCTACCTGATGCGAAACCGGGATCAGGCACTCTCCCGGGAGCAGATCCTGCGAGCGGTGTGGGGCTACGACTATGACCCCGGCACCAACGTGGTCGACGTCTACGTCGGGTATCTGCGCCGGAAGCTGAGATCCATGTCCGATTCGGTCTCGGGAGCAAACGGCGGGCGCGAATCGCCGATCGTCACCGTTCGCTCGATCGGCTACCGCTTCGATGCCGAGACCTAGGCGCTGGCTGCCGCGGGGTCTGCGGTGGCAGCTGACCGCGTGGGTTGCGGGCCTGATGCTGGTGTCCGTGGGGGTTATCTTCGTGGTGGTCTACAACGACACCGGGTCGCGGCTCCGTTCCCAAATCGACCGCGACATCGCGGGAGACACAAGCCAGTTCGCGAATCTCGTCTCCTCGCTTCACGGCCGCAACCGTCGCCAGATCGCGCGTTCGATCTCGGTGTATCTCGGTGCTCAGCCATACTCGGCGACCTCCACGCTGCTCTTTGCCCTCGTGCCCGGGCAGACGACCGAGAGCAATCACCCCGAACTGTTCGAGGAGCGATCGAACGAGGGCGGCGACTCGGCGGCCGAGCATCGGAAGGAAAATGACGCCGGGCAGCGTCTGGTGATGCCGAGGCCGGGGTACTCGACCCAGCAGGTTCCCGACGTTGGAGCGATGCGGATACACGAGCGTTCCGTTCGACTGAGCGGTACGACCGTGCTCCTCGGCGCGGGAGAACCGCTGGCTACTGTCGACCGAGCCCAGAGCGGGATCGCCCAGGCGTTCGTACTGGCCGGAGCCATCACCTTGGTGCTGGCGGCGATCGCCTCCTACCTCGCCGGAGCGCGCGTGTCCTCGCCGCTGCGCCGGATGGCTGCCGTGGCGACTCGCGTCGACGCGGGCGACCTCGAGCCGCGGATTCCCCCGTCGACGCGCAGCGGCGCAGAGTTCGGTGTGCTGGCCGACGCATTCAACCGGATGCTCGACCGGCTCGAGGAGGCGTTCAAAGGGCAACGTGAGTTCGTCGCGGACGCCTCACATGAGCTACGGACGCCACTCACCGTGATGCGTGGCCAGCTCGAGGTTCTGGCCGCCCAGGACAATCCCCCCGCCGAGGAGGTCCGCCGCGCCGAGCGCGTCGTGCAAGCCGAGATCACGCGCGTCAGCCGCCTGGTCGACGATCTCCTGCTGCTGGCGCAGGCCGAGCAGGCCGACTTCCTCAGGGTCGAGTCAATTCGGCTTCGCCCGTTCGTGACCGAGCTGTGGGACGGGGTCACCCTCACCGCCGACCGGCGCTTCGAGCTCGGCCTCGTGCCGTCTGACACCCTGCGAGCCGATCCCGATCGGCTCGCCCAGGCGCTACGGAACCTCGCGGGCAACGCCGTCGCACACACGAGCCCGGGGACCGGGCTGGTGCGACTCGAGGTGGAACGGCTGCGGCGCGGGCGGATCCGCTTCTCGGTTCTCGACGACGGTCCGGGGATCCCGGCGGCCGAGCGGGAGCGTGTGTTCGAGCGATTCCATCGCACGGACCCAGCGCGGGCACGACGCGACGGAGGCGCCGGGCTCGGGCTGGCGATTGTGCGTGCGATCGCGGAGGCTCACGGCGGACAGGTGAGCGCGGCGCAGGCGCCCGGCGGCAGCGGAACCCTGATCCAGCTCGAGCTGCCGGGGCTCCAATCCGGGTCGTAGCTACCCTGGGGCGTCGTGCCCACCTACCACGTTACGACGTTCGGCTGCCAGATGAACGAGCACGACTCCGAGCGGATGAAGGGCATGCTCGAGTCGCTCGGGTACGTCGAGGCCAGGGAACGGGAGCACGCCGATCTGATCCTGTTCAACACGTGCTCGATCCGGGAGCGGGCCGACAGCCGTTTCCTCGCCTATCTTGGGCACGCCAAGCGGCTCAAAGCCGAGCAGCCCGGGCGGATCGTCGGAGTCGGCGGCTGCTGGGCGCAGTCGGTAAAGGAGGAGGTGTTTGAGCGCTTCCCGTTCGTGGACGTGGCGTTCGGACCCGGGCAGGTGCACAAGCTGGCCGAGTTCCTCACGAGCGATTCGCTCAGCGCGCAGGGGTACTTCGAGTTCGAGGGATTCACCGGCGATCTGCCGGCCAAGCGCGAGCGGCAGTTCCAGGGCTGGGTGCAGATCAGCGTCGGCTGCAACATGACCTGCTCGTACTGCATCGTGCCCTCTACTCGGGGGCGGGAGGTGAGCCGCCGTCCGTCGGATCTCGTAGCGGAGGTGAGGCGGCTCGCTTCAGAGGGCGTGCGCGAGGTCACGCTGCTTGGCCAGAACGTCAACTCCTACGGCCGCGACCTGCCGCGAGAGGAGCGAATCAGCTTCGCCCAGCTGCTCGCGCGGATCGACGGGATCGACGGGATCGACCGGATCCGGTACACGAGCCCTCACCCCAAGGACATGCGCGAGGATGTGATCCGGGCCCACGCCGAGCTCGAGTCGCTCTGCCGGCACATCCACCTTCCGGTTCAGTCGGGTTCGAGCGCCGTGCTCAAGCGGATGCGGCGCACTTACACCCGGGAGCGATACCTCGATCGGGTCGCTCTGATCCGTGAGCATGTACCGGATTGCTCGATCACGACCGACATCATCGTCGGCTTCCCGGGGGAGAGCGAAGCGGACTTCGAGCAGACCCTGTCGCTGGCTGAGGATGTCGGCTACGACGGCGCCTTCACGTTCATCTACTCACCCCGGCGCGGAACCGACGCCGCCACGCTCCCGGACCAGCTGCCACACGATCTGAAGGTCGCTCGGCTCGAGCGACTCGTCGAAGTCATCCAGCGCCGCGCCAACGAGCGCGCGCAGCGATTCGTCGGAAGGACGCTCGACGTGCTGGTCGAGGGGCCATCGCGCACGGACTCGAGCCGTCTGCGCGGCCGCTCGTCGCACAACAAGGTCGTCAACTTCAACGGCCTGGCATCACCGGGGGAGATCGTCGAGGTCGAGATCAGCGGGGCGACGAGCCAGACCCTGAGCGGGGAGGAGTCGATCCTCGCTCGCGCGGCGCGCTAGCCGGCCGAGTAGGTCACCGTCAACGTCGTGTACGCGAAGGCGGGCACGATGCAGCGGTGGACGCTCTTGAACGCGACGGGCCTCCGTCCGAACCTGGTCCGCTTGAATTTCGTCGGTACGCGCTCCCTGCCGCAGAACTTCCCCGGACCGAACGGCCCTTGGAACTGTCCCGGGCCGTAGGGCCCATAGAAGCTGTTCTGCGCATCGGAGACCGAGATCACGCTGCCGATGGTCATTCCGACGCCGGCGGCGTAATCGCTTGCGTACTCCTTTGCCTCGCTCAGAGCACTCGCGATCGCAGCCTTTCGCGCGATGTCGTATGCCGCCGCGATCGACGCGTTGTTGTGGCGGTTTGCCGGCCGAACGCGCGCCTGACCGGTGCCCGTCGCCGTGACCGTGTTCGCCGTCTGGGTCGTCTGCGCGAATGCAGACGACGCCGGGAGCAGCGCGATCGCGATCGCTGCGCTCAAGATCCAACGTCTGCTGGACATGTGGCTCTCCTCCCGATCCCCGCTTGGAATAAGGCTCACGCAAGCGTGACAGACCGGGTCAAGTGGCGCGCCACTCAGGCGTCCTTGACCCGTGTCCGCCACGCGCCGACGGCCGCCGGGATCAGGGCCCACCCGGCCAGTACGGCGATCGCGACCCCGGTCGTCATCGTCACACCAAGACCGTCGCCCGCGGGCACGAGTTGTCCGAGGGCGACGTTCGGCAGCAGGTCGCGCGCCGATCCGAGCGAGGTCACGTTCAGGAGCAGCTGCGTGACCACGGTCTCAAGGCCGATCACGGCCGTCAGGGTCACCGCGCGGGAGCCGGTCACCGAGCCGAAGCCGACCGCGAGTCCCGCGATCACCGAGTTCGCGAGCACGAGCCAACCGGCGCCCTGGAGGACGAGGCTCAGGCTCGGCGTCGGGTTGTGTCCTGCAAACAGGAATGTCGCGAGCAGGCCCAGTCCGTAAGCGGCCGCGGTGAAGGCGAGCGTCACGATGATCGCTGCGGGCAGCCGGACGAAGAACAGGGCCAGACGGCTGCGACCGGTCGCCACGAGATCTCGGAACACCCCGCTGGACTGATCGGCCGTTCCTGCCTCAGCTCCGATCAGGGTGGCCGTCAGGGCGCCGAAGAACACACCCAGGGCACGCAGCAGGTGGTCGAAGCCGTCCATCCCTCCGGCGGGGCCGTACCTGGCCGGATTGGATGCGTGCCTCAGCTGGAGATAGCCCATGAAGATCACGACGACGCCGACGGACAGCAGCCCGGCAAAGGCCATCAGCGCCCGGTTTCGCCTGAGCTTGAGGATCTCGGCGCCGATCATGCGGTATGTGGTCTGAGCGGTCATGCGTCACCTCCGACACGGGTCGTCATCTCCAGGAAGCGCTGCTCCAATGATTCGCGGACGGGCTTCAGCCGGTACACCTCAACGCCCGCCAGCACGAGCTTGGAATTGATCGAGGCGGCCCCGTGCCCGTTAGCGAGCGTCAGCATGAGACCGTCGGCGAGCTCCGTGGCCTGGGCGATCGCCGGGTGGCCGTCGAGCACGTCAAGCGCGGTCCGCGGGTCGCCGCAACCCACCTCGAGCTCGTTTCGGGCCCCCTGGAGGAGGGTTGAGATCGGCCCCTGCGCGATCACGCGGCCCCGGTCGATCACCGCAGCCGCATCGCACGTCTTCTCGACCTCATCGAGCAGGTGCGACGAGAGGAACACGGTCCGCCCCTCGCCGACCAGCCGCTCGATCATCTCACGAAACTCGAGGATGCCACCCGGATCGAGGCCGTTCATCGGCTCGTCGAGGATCAGGAGCTCGGGGTCGGCAAGCAGGCACCGAGCGACACCGAGTCGCTGCCGCATGCCCTGCGAGTACGTCTTCACGCGATCGTCGGCGCGGTCGGTCAGACCGACACGCTCAAGCGCGCCGGCGATCCGCTCGTACGCCGGGATGCCACGGACCGCTGCGATCACCCGGAGGTTCTCGCGACCAGTCAGGTGGCCGTGGAAGTGCGGCTCTTCGACGATCGCCCCGACGCGAGCCAGCGCTGCCGCCCGCTGCTCCGGGACGACCATCCCGCGGATCCGCATCGTGCCCGCATCTGGACGGGTGAGGCCAAGCAGCATGCGGATCACGGTCGTCTTCCCGGCGCCGTTGTGCCCAAGGAAGCCGTACGCGCACCCGCGCGGCACTTGGAGGTCGACGTCAGTGACCGCGGGCCGCTCGCCAAAGCGCTTTGAGAGCCCGCTGGTCGCGATGATTTCTGAGGTGTTGGTCATGGGCCGAGACGGTAGGTTCGCGGCGGACCGCTGTCATCGGCCGCGGGCCCGATCCGGGGCTCCGGCGCGCGGCCGAGCGTTCGGCTCGCCTCAGCCTTCAGACGGAGGCGATCCCGGCCTCACGAGGCCGATCTCGTAGGCGAGCACGACCGCTTGGACGCGGTCGCGCAGGCCGAGCTTCATCAGCACGTTCGAGACATGCGTCTTCACCGTCGCCTCGCCCACCACGAGCGCCTCGGCGATCTCCGCATTGGACATGCCACGCGCCAGCAGCTCGAGCACCTCGTGTTCGCGCTCCGTGAGCTGGTCGAGCTCATCCGGAGCCTGGCCGACCGGAGCCGGCAGTCGGCGCGCGACGCGGTCGAGCAGCTGTCGCGTCACCCCAGGCGTCAACAGCGCGTCTCCAGCCGCGACCACTCGGACCGCGCGAACCAACTCGTCCGCTGGAACGTCCTTGGTGATGAACCCGCTAGCGCCGGCCCGCAGCGCCTCGACGATGTACTCGTCGAGCCCAAAAGTCGTCAGCACGAGCACGCGGTGATTGGGGAGTTGCCGGATCGCCTCGATCCCGTCGAGCTTCGGCATCCGGACATCCATCAGGACGACGTCAGGGCTGAGCGTCCGGGCCGCCGAGATGGCCTCCGCTCCGTCGCCCGCCTCGCCGACGACTTCCATCTCGCCCGTCGCCTCGAGGACTGCCTTGAAGCCAGCGCGCATCAACGGCTGGTCGTCGGCTATCAGCAGGCGGAGCTTCGGCATCAGGCCTAGTGTCCCGCGTCTCGGGGCACTAGCCCAAGGGGAGGGAGGCGTGCACGCGGTATCCGGCTCGATCGGGTCCGGGCCCGGTTGATAACGAGCCGCCGAACACGGCGACGCGTTCGCGCATCCCAACGAGGCCGTGGCGCGGCGTGGATCCGTTGCCGTTGTTGGCCTGTGCCGGCCCGACGCCGTCGTCGACGATCGTGACGTCGAGGGTCTCCGGCGTATAGAGCAGGGTGACGGTCGCGTGCTTGGCGCGGGCGTGGCGGACGACGTTCGTGAGTGCCTCCTGGACGATTCGGTAAATCGATGTTTCGACGCCGGGAGGAAGCTCCCGCGCGCCGCCGGTCACGACGAGGCTCGCGCCGATACCGGCCTCGCGGGTGCGATCGATCAGTGTTCGGAGCTCGGCGACCCCGGGCTGCGGCGCGCGTTCGACCTCGGCGTCGCTCTGCAGGCGTAGCACGTCCAGCATCCGGTGCATTTCCGAAAGCGCCTCGCGCCCAAGGTCAGCGACCCGGCCAAGCGCAGTCTGCTGCTGTTCGTCGCGGCTCCCCGTGGCCGCCAGCGCCTGCGCCTGCACGACCATCAGCGACACGTTGTGCGCGACCACGTCATGCAGCTCTCGGGCAATCTGGACGCGCTCGTCGGCGACCGCCTGATGCGCGAGCAGCTCCTGTTCTCGCTCCAGTCGCTCGGCGCGCTCCTGAAGTCCGGTGACGAAATCCGCGCGCGCCCGCAGGTAGAGGCCCAGCGCGACGGCGAGTCCGACGGGAACGATATGACCGATGATCGGCGGCAGATTCGTCAGCGGCGCGCCGTGGATGATCGGGGTCGTTACGAGCACGGCGGCCGCGAGCACCGCTGCGCCGATCACGAAGCGACGGTCCGCGTACTCGGCGACCGTGAATACGCAGAACAGGACCGGGAGCACGACCACCGGGGAGTAGTTGATGCCAACCGCCACGATCAGCACCGTCGCCATCGCCACCAGCGGCGCCCGATGTCTGAGGAGCAGCGCGACACTGGTGACCGCGAGTGCGATCAGCAGGCGCGGGATCGCGCCGTGGCCGTTGTGCTGCGTGATCGCGACGACGCCTATCACTGCGAAGAACGCCACCGGCCCGTAATCGAGCAGCCAGGACGGCAGTCGCACTCCGAGCGCGGTCGTCAACGGCCGTTTCATCGCCCAGAGCGTAGAACCGACGGGCGCCTGTTGCCTCCGTCTGGGCGGCGAAGCCGAGGTCATCCTCGAGGGGGAGAGCGGTACGGCTCAGGCTGTCGCCCCGGTCGCCCTGCCGGGGGGACGGTGCGGCGGCCGAGCGGCTCGTACGGCGCGTTACCAGGCCGGGGCCGGCCAATACGGATATTTGCGGTCATATTGGCCACTCATATCCATATGTGGGCTCAAGCGCCCCGATTGCGCCCTCGGTGGGTGGCTCAGGAGATCGCCTTCAACTGCCCGCAGATCCCCCAGGCGCTGCCTTTGATCGCCTTCCCCTTGTAGTGGAACGTAAAGCTCAGCCGCCGGTAGGCCTTGTGTCTCTTGTACGTGCCGAGCGACGAGGCCTTCAGCGTGACCGGCACTTTGACCGCGTCGGCCACCGGCTTGCCGGGCGGCGGATAGAAGCCCCTGCCGGTTCCGAGAGCGACAGCCGAGCCCCACGATTTCCATGTCAGCTTCGTCACATCGCCCGTCGGATCGCCCCCGAGGTACACCGTCTTGGGCTTGACGAGACCGAAGCCCTTGGCTCCGCCGCCGAGATGGCTGCCGAGCGTAGGCGTGGTGGCGGCGAGCGCTGCTGCAGTTCCGCCGCAGAGGGTGCACACGGCGGCCGCTGCCCCTACCAGCGACCTCCAGCTCGAAATCAACTTCATCTCTGACCCCTTCGGTTGATGAGGACTAGTTCAGGCTGCGGACGCTACCCGTGCGCCGCCAGCGGCCATAGCATGAGCCCATGGCCACATTGCACATCGAGCACCCAATCACCGACCTGCCGACTTGGCTCGGCGCGTTCGCCCAGTTCCGGCAGGCGCGATCGGACGCCGGCGTCCGATCGGAGACCATCCATCAGCCGGTGGACGACGACAAATACATCTACGTCAGGCTGGAATTCGACGATGCCGAGCGGGCAGGTGCGTTCAAGCAGTTTCTGGAGACGCGCGTGTGGACCTCCCGGGAAGCATCGCCCGGTCTTGGCGGGTCGCCCAGCGCGCGCGTGCTGACCGAGGTGGACCCGGCGACCGCGGCGGGCTAGTAGTCGTCGAGGGGGGGGTTAGCGGCGAGCTAGGGGCGTCCGGGGCTTTAGCCGCCCGCGGATTTAGGCGTCCGGAGCATTTGCGAACATCTGTTCGTGTGAGGTGGGAAAACCTGGATATCGAGGCGGAGGAGCGAGCTCGCCTGCCCGGATACAGGGACGAGGCCGTGGTCCGCCATTTCGAAGCGCCCGGCGCGATCGAGACGAAGTTCTACGAAGTCCGGGCCAAGTCGATCATCAACCGGGTGCCGGCGGCGTCGCGGATGCCGTTTCGGTACACGATCAACCCGTTCCGCGGGTGCACGCACGCGTGCCAATTCTGCTTCGCTCGCCCAACCCACACCTACCTCGACCTGAACGCCGGCCGCGACTTCGAGCGCCAGATCGTCGTCAAGGTGAACGCACCCGAGCTCGCGCGCGCGGAGCTCAACAGGCCGAGCTGGAAGCACGAGCAGGTCGCGCTGGGGACCAACACCGACCCGTACCAGTGGGTGGAGGGGCGATACAAGCTGATGCCGGGCATCTGGGAGGCGATGCGTGACGCGCGCAACCCGTGCTCGATCCTGACCAAGTCGCCGCTGCTGCTGCGCGACCTCGAGTTGATGAAGCAGATCAACGAGGTCACGGAGTTCGGGGCGGCACTGTCGGTGCCAACGCTCGACGAGAAGGCGTGGCGGGCAACCGAGCCTCACACGCCGAGCCCGCGTGCCCGGCTCGAGGCGGTCGCGGAGCTGACGCGCCACGGGATCCGCACGGGCGTGCTGATCGCGCCGTTGATGCCCGGCATCAACGACCGACCCGAGCAGGTCGAGCCGATCCTCGAGCTGGCCGCCGAGGCCGGCGCCGCGTACGTGACGGGGATCGCGCTCCACCTGCGGGGGGAAGTGCGCGGTCTGTTCTTCGAGTGGCTGCGAGAAAATCGGCCTGACCTGATCCCGCGCTACGAGGAGCTCTATCGGAGGGGCGCATACATGCCCCGCGCCGAGAAGGACCGCCTAGCGGCCCTTGTCAGGGGCCCGGATCTCGCACCAGCACAGCGGATGCGGGGAGGAGTCGTCTCAGGGGCGGGACCCGAGCGGCCATCGCGCCAGGAGGTGGAGCAGGGACGACTATTCTGAAAACTCTCTCACCGGGTGAAACTGGGCTCGCAGCCCGGTGGTACATGATGGGTAGAAGACGATGGCGATGAGAGACCGTTTCAGGAACCGCAGGGACATGAGCCTCGACCGGATGTTCGAGACTCGCAGCGAGGCCTGGGAGAAAGTCGGTCTGGCCGTAGAGGCGAGCCAGCGCGCGGTCAAGAAGGCCAGGCGCCAGGCACTGATCCTGGTGCCGCTGTTCATCGCGGTGATCGTCATCCACGACAACTACGTGCACTGGTTCCACGTCACCCACAAGCAGTGGCTTTCCCTGCATGCGCCCGTAACGGTCGCCACTGTCCTGGCCCTGCTGGCGATCGGCTGGGCGGTGGCCAGGGACGTCGGCAGGGCGGCGGCACCGACGTTCTTCCGCCGCATGGACCCGGCCACGGCCGGCACGGTCGGGTTCATCATCAGGCTGGTCACAGGGGTGATCGTGCTCGTGTGGGCGCTGTACATCGCGGGCGCCAGCGCCAGCTCGCTGATCGCCGGGTCCGCGTTCACAGCCGTCATCCTCGGTCTTGCTGCCCAGCAGACGCTGGGCAACGTGTTCGCGGGGATGGTGCTGCTGAGCGCCCGGCCGTTCCGGGTCGGGGAACGGGTCCGTCTCCAGGCCGGGGCGGTCGGTGGCACCGTCGAGGGCGTAGTCAGCTCGCTCGGGCTTCTGTATACGACCCTTGCGCGCGGAGCGGACCGGATCATGGTCCCCAACAACGTCGTGCTCGCTGCAGCGGTCGTGCCGCTCAGAGAGCCGGACTCGGTCGACGTCCGGGTCCGGCTGAACTCGGGTGTGAGCCCGAGCCAGGTGCAGGCGATCCTGGACGACCAAGTCCGCACGACGACCAGGCGAACGCCCACCGTGGTGCTCGAGGAGATCGACGGGGAGGATGTCGTCGTCCGGGTCAAGGCCACGCCGGAGGATGCCGATCACGGTGCCAAGCTCGCCGACGAGATCATCTCCGCGCTGGCCAGCGTCACCGGTGAGCACGAGCTGATCCGCGAGCAGTAGCGGCCCGGATCAGGAGGTCCACTCCGCGAGCAACAGCCGGCCGGATCAGCGGAACTCGTCCGCGTGCGATCATTAGCTCATGGACGAATTTGATCGCGAGAACTTCGAGGACACCGTGCGGGACATCGCGCGGGAGGTAGGACGCTCGGTTGAGCGGGCCATGGAGCGGTTTGACGTTGACGACGTGGCGGACCGGGTCGGGATCGATCCCGATCACGCCCGCGAGTGGGTCGACTCCGCCAGCGGCTGGTTGCGGACGCAGTTCGAGCGACTCGGCGATGATCTTGCCGCGGAGGCCGCTCGCCACGGCCCCGCGCCCGGCCACGACGCGGGCCGCCAGGACGAGCCGGCTTCACGTCGCCCCGCTGCTGGCGACGACCCACTGCGCAGCGCCGAGCCGCACCCGCTCGACCTGCCCACGGACGAGCAGGGGCTGGCGTTGGCCGCGCTCGAGTCCGGGCGCTGGCAGGTCGAGTCAGCGACGGGCAGGTTGATCGTGCACGGCGAGGGCTCGGCTCCGAGCGACGCGCTCGGGCTGGTGCGCGAGCTGCGCGCGCGCGACTGGATCAACAGCGACGGCTTACTGACGCTCGCGGGCAGCCGGGCACTCAGCCGCTGGCTCGAGTCCCGCTAATCAACTCACCGGCGGTGGCGTGCCCTCCGCACTTGCCAGCAGCGCCGGGTCCCATTCGCACACCTCGCAGGCGTGGCGAAACGCCAAGCGGGTGAACTCCAGGGCATAGGCATGGGGGTCCCTGCTCGAGCAGACATCGTCCCAGTCGAGAACGTACTCGCCCAGCGACGGCTCCCACCGCGCCTCGGGCGGTGACAGCGTCGCGTCCCCAAACCCTTCCACAGCAGGGTGGGCGTAGGCGTAGAACGCCGCCTTCTCATAGCGGCCGTCACCAGGCCACCAGCCGATCGCCACCTCCTGGGCATCCATCGCGTTGCGCATGATGAAATCGTCAGACGGGGGCTCGGCAGGCGCTCCCGAGAACAGGCTCACAGCCAGGTCGAACGAGCCCCACCAGGCGTTAACCGGGGTTGAGCGCCCGCGATAGGGCGCGCGATGCGCGGCGAGCACGAGGGCGACCTGGGTGGCGGCCGCGAAATATGTCTCGACCTGATCAGGGGCGTAGCGACGGTGGAGATCGTCTTCGTCAAGCGGCGCGCTCCACTCGACCTCCTGCGGGGTGGGATCGATCTCCACCGGGCCGGCGACGGTGCGAATCGAATCGAGCAGTTCGCGCGTAACCTCCCCGACCGCCCGATCGGGCGTCAGCGCGATTTGCCGACCAGCCCCGGCACTGTGTTCTACGACCACTTCGTGCCGGCGAAGGTCGAGGGCGACCACAAGCGCGCCCGATCCGTCCGGCGCAGGCAGCGGGGCGGTCTCCCAGCCGCGCGCAGTCAACCGGAGCGCCGCATGCTGAAGCTCGGGCTCGGGCGGCGCCAGCGCCACGGCCAGCTTCCCCAGTACCTGCGTGTGCGCGTGGAGGGTGTCGCACGTCTCTTGCCACTCGGCGTAGGGAGGAACACGCGGCCACGCGTCGGGCATGCCCGCCACGCTACCAGCCGTCCACCACGATCAGGATTACCCATGTGTCGACCGGGTAGTCCCCGGACATGGCTTCACAACGTCAACGACAGGCAGCGCGCAAGAACGTCAAGAAGGCCCAGTCGGGCGCACGAAAGAAGCGCACGATCAGCAAGCTTTCGAGCAGCACTCGCTCGGCGCTCGGCCGCGAAGGCGCCAAGGCGGCGGCCCGCAAGCGGGGCGCTTCCAAGGGGACCGGGTCCGGCGCAGGCGCGATGACCGTCACCGAGCTGCGCCGCGAGGCCGCACGTCTCGGGATCGACGGCCGCTCGAAGATGGGCAAGGCGCAGCTGATCCGCGCGGTCGGGCAGAAGCGGCGCTCGCGGTCCTCCTAGCTGGCCGAGAGCCGTAGCGGACGAAGAGCCCCGGCAGACCGAGGGCCCGGGCGCGCTCAGCGCTTGTCCCGCTGGCCCTCGGCAACGCTTGCCGCGATTCGCTCGCTGCCCATCAGGCGGCTGACGGCTGCCGCGGTCTGAGGCGCGACCGAAGCGATCGTCGCGCCGAGGCGGAGCGTGGGAGGGGCTACGTCGAGCTCGGCGCGGTTGTGCTCGATCGCGCGAAACGTGGCTGCCGCAACGTCCTCCGGGGGGCGCGTGCCGACGCCGACCGGGAGCTTGATGCCCGCATCGGCGAACATGCCGGCGTCGCGGACGAAGCCCGGGAGGACCAACGAGACGCCCACCCCGGACCCCCGCAGGTCCTCGCGCAGCGAAAGCGCGAAGCCGCGCAGCCCGAACTTGCTGGCGCAATAGGGCGATGCCCCCGGCGTGGCCGCCCGGCTCTGCAGCGACCCGATGAACACGAAATGACCGCGACCGCGCTGCATCATTCCCGGCGCGAGCGCATGCGTGAGCGCCACGGGGGCGCGGAGGTTGACCTCGAGTACGCGATCGACCTGCTCCAGGGTCAGTTCCGTGAACCGACCCGATCCGGGCAGGCCGGCGTTGCTCACGAGCACGTCGATCTGCCCGTCGGCGCACTCGCGCCCGAGCGCCTCGACCGCGGCGCGGTCGGAGAGATCGCACGTGATCGCACGGCCGCCGAGTTCCTCGGCCAGAGCAGTGAGCACGTCGCCGTTGCGCCCTGTGAGGATGAGATTCCCGCCCCGAGCCGCGAACGCCCGGGCGATCGCCTGACCGATCCCGCCCGTGGCACCGGTGATCAGTACGTTGCCGCTAAGCAGTGACACGGCGCGGCAGTCTAGTCCCGCCGCCTCAGCGGGGGAACAGGGCGATCGTGGCCGTGAATCCGTGCAGGAAGCTGCGTCCGCCCACCGGGCCGATCTCGCCGGCCGCGAAGAAGCCCGCGGTGGGGGCCCCCTGAAGCATTTCCGTGACAGCGACCGCGTCGTGATCGCAGGCGCCGAACATCGCCGATCCCCGTCCGTTGCACGAGAACACCACCGAACCGGCGGGCGCGGTCCCGGCCAGCGCATCCATTCTGACCTGCAACTGCCGGCGGAGGTCCTCATCGGCAGATCGGGCATCGCGTGCGTGCAGCCGGATGACCTGGCCCTCGCGCACCATGGCCGCGACCGCCACCTGTCCCGAGGCCGGATCGGCGCCTGCGATTCCGCGGACGAGGAAGTCTCCCTGCTCGTATTCGGTCTTGCCCGAGTCGATCACGAGCCCGATCAGGACGCCGCCGGCGATCAGTGCCTGCTCCCTGGTCGAGAGCCCGTTTACGACGCGCTGCAGCGTCTCGACCGCCGGACGTCCCGCCAGCTCGTGGATGATGTTGCCCTCCGCTGCGGTGATCGTCAGCTCGGGTCCCACGGGCGCCGCCCCCTGGGAGACGCACGGGAGCAACTCGACGTCGTCCAGGACCACGCCGACCGCCCCGTCTTCGACCACCTCGCCTCCGAACAGGAGCATGCCCGCTCCGTCGCTGGTCCGCGCGCTGGCGAGCCCCCCGAGCACCGGCAGGCCGGGCGCCTGCTCCGCCACCTGATCCAGGAGCACCTCGGTTGGGAATGTGTACGGGTCGGCGAGGATCATCAACGCCCGCGCATCGTCCAATTCGGGGACGTCCGTGACCGCCGTGTTTCCTTCCTCCCCCCCGGCAAAGCCGGCGTGGAAGGGGCGCACCCCGCCCTCGTCGAAGGAGCCGGCCCAGAGGGCAAGCGCGGTCCCCTCTTCGAGCTCACGGCGCTCGCCGAGGACCCCGCCTGCGCCGCATCCGATGAGCGCGGTGGGCGAAAGCACGTCCTGCACCCCCTCGAGCAATGCCTCGGGCGCTGCCAGATGGTTGCCGGCCGCGAACACGAGCGCGAGATCCGGTCTCGTTCCCTGCAGCAGCTCGGTCGCCTGGGAGGCTGCGTCGGTCCCCGCCTCGAGCGGGTCGGGCAGCGTCGAGAGGCCGGTGCCGATCCGAACGGTCATCGGTTCACGATACTCCGCCCCATGGCCGCCGAAGTGATCGCGCTGTTCGGCCCGACCGGTGTGGGCAAGACCGCGGTCGCGATCGCGCTGGCAGAGCGGCTGCGGGAGCAGGGGGAGGATCCCGTCGCGGTGTCAGCCGACGCGCTTCAGGTCTATCGGGGCCTGGAAGCGCTCACCGGCGCCGCGAGCGGTGCTGAGCGGGTGCTGCTCGAGCACCGTCTGATCTCTTTTCTGCCGATCGATGCGAGCTTCAGCGCCGGCCAGTATGCCGAACTCGCTCATGCCGAGATCGACCAGTTGCTCGCCGCGGGCCGGCGTCCAATCGTCGTGGGCGGGACCGGGCTGTACCTCCGGGCCGCCCTGACCGAGCTCAGCCTGCGACCCCCACCGCCCGAGGGCGTCCGAGAGCACTGGGTTGCGGAGCTGGAGCGTCGCGGGCCGCAGGCCCTCCACGCGGTGCTGAGCGCGCGCGCGCCCTGGGCGGCTGCCGACGTCGAGCCCACCGACCGCCAGCGAATCGTCCGCGCCCTGGAGCTACTTGACGCTGGGGAGCTCGAACCGCCGGGCGGCGAGTCCGAGCTCTGGAGCGGTGACGTTCGCCGGTCCACGCTCCTGGTCGGTTTGGTGGCGGATCGCGATCGGCTGTACACGCGAATAAATCGTCGGGTGGAGGAGATGCTTGATGCCGGCGCACGGGACGAGGTGCACCGGGCCAACGCAGCAGGCGCGTCGGACACGGCACGCAAGGCGCTGGGGTTCGAGGAGCTGTTGGCAGGGGACGTCGAGGCGATGAAGCGCCGCACGCGCAACTACGCCCGCCGGCAGCTGACGTGGATGCGCAAGCTCGCCGGTGTGGAGGTGATCGATGTGACTGATCGAGCACTAGGCGACGTGGGGGAGGAGATCATCGCGCACTGGCGCCGTCCATAGACTGCCGCCGGGTGAACTTCGAAAAATGGCAGGCGCTGGGCAACGACTACGTGATCATCGAGGCACGCGAGCTGCCGTTCCCGCTTTCCCCGGCCCGGATCAAGGCGATCTGCGCAGCGCACACGGGTGTGTTCGCCGACGGGATCCTGGTCCTGTCTGAGCCCGCGACTGCGGGCGTCATCGCCAGGCTGCAGATCTTCAACCCGGACGGATCCGAGGCGGAGCTGTCCGGTAACGGCGCCCGCGAGGCGATCCTCTACCTGCGCCGGCGGGGGTGGGTCGACGCCGACAGCTTCGCGATCGAGACGGCGGCGGGAGAAATCCGCCCCACGATCACCTCCGAGACGACGTGCCGGGTCGAGATGGGCGTGGCCCGCGTGCGCAGCAACGATTTCCCCTCGGGCCCGGACGACGGCGCGTCGGAGCTCACTGCCGGCGGCCGCCGCTGGGCCTTTCAGCACGTCCAAGCCGGCAACCCCCAGTGCGCGATTCGGGTGGAAGGCGACACCGAACTGGGTGCGCTTGACCTGATCGAGCTCGGCCCCGAGATCGAGCACCACGAGCTGTTCCCAAACCGCACGAATGTGTCCTGGTTCACACCGCTTGGAGCCGGACGGATCCGCGCGCGGATCTTCGAACGCGGGGTCGGGGAAACGTCTGCAAGCGGCACCGGTGCGATCGGGGCCGCTGTCGCTTACGTGCTCCAGGGGGGGCGGTCGCCAGTGACCGTGGCTCTGGACGGTGGCGAGCTCGAGGTCGAGGTGGGGGAGGGGCTCGAGATCAACCTGTCAGGCTGGGCCGTACCGGTGTTCCGCGGAACCTTTTCGGACGAATTCGTAGAGGAGCTACATGCGATCGAGTAGGCGTCTCGAGCAGATCCCCCCGTATCTGTTCGCGGAGCTGGAGAAGAAGATCGAGGCCAAGCGCGCGCAGGGGGTGGACGTGATCAGCCTCGGCATCGGCGATCCTGACACGCCCACGTACGCTCCGATCGTGGCCGCGGCTCAGCAGGCCCTGGCAGATCCGACCACCCACCAGTACCCCACGAATCGCGGCCGAAAGGAATTCCGGGAGGCGGTGTCCTCGTTCTACGCCCGGCGGTTCGGCGTCTCGATCGACCGGGAGACCGAGGTGATGCCGGCGATCGGGGCCAAGGAATGCATCTTCAACCTGAACCTGGCATTCCTCGATCCTGGAGACGTGGCGCTGGCGGCGGACCCCGGCTATCCGGTCTACACGGGCGGACCGCTGCTCGCCGGCGGCGAGGCCGCACTGATGCCGCTCGTCCCCGATCGGGGCTTCGCTCCCGATCTGGACGCCATTGCCCCTGACACGCTCGCCAGGGCGAAGCTGATGTTCCTCAACTACCCGAACAACCCGACGGGGGCGATTGTGCCAGACGGGCTCTTCGAGCGGGCTGTGGAGCTGGCCCGCGAGCACGATCTGCTGGTCGTCCACGACAACGCGTACAGCGAGACCACCTATGACGGCTACGTCGCGCCGTCCTTCCTTGAGACGCCCGGGGCCACGCAGGTGGGGGTGGAGGTGTTCTCGCTGTCAAAGGGCTACAACATGACCGGGTGGCGCTGCGCTGCGATCGTCGGCAATCCAGAGGCGATCGCGCTCTACTGGCGCCTGAAATCGAACGTCGACTCGGGGCTGTTCGAGGCCGTGCAGCTGGCGGGCGCCGCCGCGCTCGGGCCGGAGCTCGATGACCAGGTAAAGGCGATGAACACCGTCTATCAGCGCCGCCGCGACCTCGTCTGCGACGCCCTCGCGCAGGCCGGCGTGGACGTGTCGCCGCCCAGGGGGACGATCTACGTGTGGGCGCCCGTTCCCGACGGCTTCGATTCCTCAGCCGCTTACTGCGAGCACGTACTCGAGCAGGCGGCGGTCGTGATCTCTCCGGGCAGCGCGTACGGCCCGAACGGCGAGGGGTTCTTCCGGATCTCGCTCACGACCCCGGACGACCGCTTGCTAGAGGCCGTAGAGCGTCTGCGAACGCTGTAGTGGTGGCTATTCTGGGTCGCGATGCAACGCACTCGCCACGGCCGTACGCGTGAGTCCACTGTTGACGGCCGCCCTCGTGGGCGGGCCCGCCAGCGTGCGTACATGGTGGCCGCGGTCTCGGATGTGAGTGAGCACCAGCTGGCCGAGCTGGGGGAGCTGCTGCGGACGGCGGGCGTCGCCGAGGTCGGTGAGCTCGTCCAGCGCCGCGATCATCCCCATCCGAACTCCTATCTCGGTCCCGGCAAGATCGATGAGCTGAAAGAGGATCTCAAGCGAGCCGACGCGAACCTGGTCGCCTGCGACGACGAGCTCTCGCCCCGCCAGGAGCGAAACCTCGAATCGGCGCTGGGAATGCCGGTGATCGACCGGACCGCAATCATCCTCGACATCTTCGCCGCGCACGCGCACAGCGCGGACGGCAAGCTCCAGGTCGAGCTCGCCCAGCTGGAGTACAACCTGGCACGAATGCGCGGACTGTGGTCGCACCTCGAGCGGCTCGGCGGTGGGATCGGCACGCGAGGCCCGGGCGAGACCCAGATCGAGACCGACCGCCGCCTTGCACGCGATCGGATCTCGGCGCTGAAGCGAAGGCTGGCGCGCGTGCGCTCGAGCCGCTCGGTGATGCGGGCGGAACGGGAACGTGCGCACCTCTCCTCGGTGGCGCTGGCGGGATACACGAACGCCGGCAAGTCGACGCTCCTGAACGCTCTGACGGGCGCGAGCGTGGGGGTCGGGGACCGGCTGTTCCAGACGCTCGATCCAACCACGCGGCTGCTGCGTGCGGACGGCCGCGAGTATCTGCTGACGGACACGGTCGGCTTCATCCGCAAGCTGCCCCATCAGCTCGTCGATGCTTTCGGTGCCACCCTCGAGGAGACGAGGCTCGCCGATCTGATCCTGCATGTGGCCGACGCCTCGGCTCCGGAGGAGGACCTCGTGGCGATGATGGCCGCGGTTGAGGACGTGCTGGACGAGATCGGCGCCGACGAGGCGCCGAGGCTGCTCGTCCTGTCAAAAGCGGACGCGGTCGACGCGGAGCGGCGCGAGCAGCTGGAGCGCAGGCACCCGGAGGCGGCGCTCGTCTCGGCGCTCACCGGCGAGGGAGTTGAGCTGCTGATCGACCGGATCTCGAACGCGTTCGCCCGCACGCTTCAGCACGTGGAGCTGCTGGTTCCCTACGAGCAGGGGGCGAGGCTCGCCGAGCTCCACGAGCTGGACGGCGAGCTCGAGCGCGAGGACACCGCCGACGGCGTCAGGGTCTCCGCGCGGCTGCCCGCAGCGGTTGCGGCCCGTTACGCGCCGTTTGCCCTCGGCGGGCTCGCGCAGCGGGCGTGAACCTCCGCGTCGTCCGGCTCGACGCGCGTGCGCGAGTTCCGACTCGCGCCCACCCCGGCGACGCGGGCCTGGACCTTTACGCCCTCGAAGCGGCAAGCCTCGACCCGGGCGAGCGAGCCGCGATCGGGACCGGCATCGCGATCGAGCTGCCGGATGGGCACGCGGGCCTGGTGCTGCCGCGGTCCGGGCTGGCCGCGCGGCACGGAATCGCCCTCGTCAACGCCCCGGGACTGATCGACTCGGGCTACCGCGGCGAGCTGCGTGTGCTGCTGCTCAACACCGACCGAGCCGAGCAATTCCCGATCGCCGCCGGCGACCGAATCGCCCAGCTGGTCGTGATCCAGGTCCAGAGCCCCGAGGTGCTCGAGGTCGATCAGCTGGGCGAGTCGGCTCGCGGCGCGGGCGGTTTCGGCTCAAGCGGCGCCTGACGCGCGCTTAGAACGGGGCGCCGAACGAGCACGACACCGGAGTGGCCGTCGCCGGGTCGAGCGCGTTCGTGATCATCTGGGCCACATCTGAGTCAAACGCAAGCCCGACGTGTCCCACCGGATCGAGCGGACAGAAGTCCTGGATGTAGTGGTTCGTCACTCCGGACTCGTTCACGAACGCCGTCGTGGGCGGAGTCACGAGCTCGTCGTACTTGGAGATCAGGATCGTGTAGGCGACCCCGGACTGAGCGATCGGACCGTTGTCAAGCGCGGTCACGGCCGAGCCTCCGTCGATCAGCTCGTCACACGCCGGGCACTCATTCGAGAGCAAGAGCTCCCGGAGCGAAGCCAGGCCGGCCTCGTTGGAGAGCGTGACGAGCCCCCCGAAGCTCGTGCCGTGGGTAGGAGGTGCCAGCGCGACCACGCGGCCTATCTCCTGCGCGACCGGAAGCTCCTTGGGCACGTACAGCGAGAGAAATGCGCCCTCCGAATGCCCGACGAGGTCGACCTTGGCAGCCCCCGTCTCGGAGCGGACCTGGTTCATGAACGCGCTGATCTGTTGCGCGGACTGGGGGATGGGACCGATGCCCCCCACGTCCGGTCCGAGCGGAGAGGTCGCGCCGTAGGTGAGCGAGAAGGCGCAATATCCCGCCTTCGCGAGGTAGGGGCCGACATAGGCCCAGTTCTCCTGGCCCGTCGAGCTGAGGCCGTGGATCAGCACCACCGGATCCGGATGCGTGGCCGATGGCCGGCAGGAAGGGTCGTTATAGCCCGAGCTGGACGCGGCGGCCGAGCTTGCAAACACACACATTCCCAACGCCGCAGCCGCGACAACGGCCGGCAATCCACGCATTGCTGCCTCCCTCGTTTTAGTTAAGTACGCTGCGTTACTGCTCTCTCCGGCCGGTATAGTAACGCGTAGTACTTCATTGTCAAGGGCATGAGCAGATCAAGGGCATGAGCACAGACACAGACGCTGCAATCCAGCTGGGGGAGCCGCTTCCCCGCGGTCCGCACGGGCTGACCCGCGAGCAGGTTGAGGATTCACAGCGCACGCGGCTCGAGCGGGCATTCACGGAGCTGCTCGCCGAACGCGGGTATGCGGGAGTGACGATCGGCGAGCTGGCGCGGCTCGCGCGGGTGTCGCGCGGCGCCTTCTACGAGCATTTTCGTGACAAGGAGGCGTGTCTGTTCTCCGCCTACGACCGATTCGCGGAGGGTCTGCTCGGGGCCATGACCGCGGGGGTTACAGATCGGACGAGGTGGGCGGAGTTCGTCGAGAGGGCGCTGAGCGGATACCTGGGCACGCTCGAAGACGACCGGATTGCCGCCCGGGCGTTCCTGGTTGAGATGGACGCGGCCGGGCCTGCGGCGCGCGAGCGCCGGCGCGAAGGCGTTCAAATGCTGGCGACGATGCTTCAAGCGCGCCACGAAGCGATCCGCCGGGTCGACCGCTCACTCGCGCCGCTCCCAGAGCCCGTCTATCTGGGACTGTGCCTCGGCGTGCGCGAGCTGATCCGGGAACGGCTCGAGGGGGGCGATCCAGCGCCGCTCACCGATCTCGTGCCGGAGATCGTCTTCTGGGTCACGGCCACCGTGCGAGGCGCGGCCGCGGCTCAGCCGGATTGACTCGCCGGAAGCAGATGGTGGGCTTGCAGGAACTGCTTGGCCACGGCGGTCGGGTCCTCGTGCTCGATCGCCACCTGCGCGTTCAGACGACGCATCACCGGGGTCGTCAGTAGCTGGCTGACCGCGTCGACGGTCGCCACGAAGGCCGGCCCTTCGTCCTCGATCACCTTCTGCGAGACGACAGGGACCACGTTGCCGAAGCCGAACACGTGGCTCGGATCGTGGAGCAGCGCATAGCTGTCGCTCAAGAGCTGGCCGTCGGTGGTATTGACATCAGCGGCCTGGACCGTGCCCTTGTCCAGCTCGATGTACTGGTCGCCGACGGCCACCGACTTGAACGACGCGGGGGCGAAGCCGTAGGTCTCCTCGACGCCGGCCAGGCCTGTCTGGCTGGTTTCGAACTGCGGCGGGCCGCCGATCACGAGCGTCTGCGCGACCTTGCGCAGGTCGCCGATCGAGCTCAGGCCGTGCTGTACGGCATAGGTGAGCGTCACGCCGATGGCCGTCGTATCGCTGAAGGGGGTCGGCTTGAGCAGCTGCAGCTCCCGCGAGAGCGCGTAGCGCTGCCCCGCGTCGTAGGCCGCCCGTGTGCTCGAGAACTGACGCTTGTAGCCGGCCACGCTCGCGTCCCACACGTCGATGTACTCGGGATACAGATCGAGGCTGCCGCTCTTGAGCGCCTGAAGTGTGACCTCGGTGGGCCCGATGTTGCGGTCCAGGGAGACGGTGAACCCCTCGGCGCCCAGCGCCTGCTCGTACAGCGCGCCGAGGATGAACTGCTCCGGGTATGTGTTCTTGTCGCCGATCGCCACCCGAGGCCGGCCGGTGCCCGGCAGCACGGGGCTGGTCGTGGTGGTCGTGGTCGTGGTCCTCGGCGTGGTGTCGGAGGGGGTCGGGGTGCGCTTCTTGCCGCCGCACCCAGCCAGTGCCAATGCCGCCAGCAGGGCGGCGCACGTCGCGATGAGGAAATGCCTGCTCACGTTCAGCCGACCCCGGCAGCGCGTCGGGCCTCAGCGTGCGCACGCTGCTCGAGCTCGTCGTCCAGCGGCGCCAGCGGCTCCGGCGCATGGAGCGCAGTCGCGATCAGCCAGTCCGCGAACCAGACGTTCTTGGGCAGCAGCGGCCCGTGTAGGTAGGTGCCGATCACGCCGCCGTCGCGGGCCCCCTCGAGTCCGTCCACGCCGTTGTTCCCATGTCCCTTGAGCACGCGACCCAGCGGCTGAGCCGAAGGTCCGAGCCGGGTCCGCCCCCCGTGGTTCTCGAAACCGGCCAGCACCTGGGGCGGACCCGAGGGGTCGAGCCGCACCTCGATCGCGACATTGCCGATCAGCCGGTCCGAGCTTCCCGCTCGAGCGCCGTCCTCGGCTCTGACCGTCCAGAGATCGACGAGCCCGACCCCGGGAAGCGTCTCATCTCCGAGCTGGTAGGAGTGGCCGAGGAGCTGGTAGCCCCCGCACACGGCGAGGATCACGCCGCCGCGATCCGCGACCGCCTGCAATGCGCCTCGCTTCGTCTCCGCCAGGTCGTAGGCGCAGAGCCGTTGGTCTCGGTCCTGTCCGCCGCCGATGTAGTAGAGATCGGCCGCGTCCGGATCCAGAGGCTCACCGAGATGGACGCCGGACAGCGAGAAGCCGATTCCTCGCCACCGGCAACGCTGCTCGAGCAGCAACAGGTTGCCGCGATCCGCGTAAATATTCATCAGATCCGGGTAGAGCGCGCAGACCCGCAGCGCTCGTCCCGCGGGCTCAGGCACGGACGATCACGACCTCACTTCCGACGTAGTCACCGGTCGGGGGGACCACGGCGCGCTCCACTGGAGTGAATCCGGCAGCGCGGGCCTCGCGCTCGAGCTGATCAGGTGTGACCGGGTCGAGGGTGACCGCGTCACGTTCGACGGTCCGGCGACCGTCGGATGTCACCGTTTCCCGTCGCCGCTCCAGCACGAACCCATCGTTACCGGCGCGGACGGCCACGGGTTGGCTTGCGTAAACGACGCCGTCGCGCTCGCACATGTCAGGCACTGGGGTGGGGTCGCCGGCTGAGATCTCATATGGCTCGAGCTGTTCGGTGAGCGCCGCGGCAAGAACCCCGCCCGGGACCAGATGCGCACGGGCCCGGCGCAGGAAGGCGGCCCGCCCATCAGGTCCGCCGAACAGCTGGACGGTCTGCATCGGGACCAGGCAAAGGCCGTATCGCCGACCGAGGTCGAAGCTGCGCGCATCGGCGCACACGAGGTCGATCTCGAGCTCGCGCGCTCGCAGCTCGAGTTCGGCCAGCAGCTCCGCGTCGCGGTCCAGGGCGGTTATCCGGTGACCACGCCGGGCGAGGTCGAGCGTCACGCGGCCCGTCCCGGCGCCGATCTCGAGGATCGGGCCATCGTGAGCGTCTGCGACCGACCGCCACAGGGACAAATCCTCCGCGTAGGACCCGCATTCCAGGTCATGCCACACCGTGCTCACCGACTCCCTCCATCCGCCCAGAAGCGCTGTACGTACCCACGCGAGGCGAGCTCCTCGCGTAGCTCCAGCAGCGCCGTGTAGGTCGGCAGCGCGAACAGCCGCCGCCCGTCGGCGGCCTCGAGCGCGGCCGTGAGCGCCTCCGGCAGGCTCGGGAGGACCCGAAGCCGCTCGGCGGGGATGCCGGCGTACTTGAGCCGAAGCGCCAGCTCGGCCGCCCGCCGCCCGGCGCAGGTGACGAGCCGGGCATGGCGGGAGATGATCTCGAAGTCGGCGTCCCAGATCCACGAGATGTCCTTGCCGTCGGCGGTGCGGTCGTTCAGCACCGCCAGCAGATCGAGCTCGCCCGATTCGAGCGTGAGCGTCCGGAGGATCTCGTTGGCGCCGGCGGGATTCTTGATCAGCAGGATCGAGAGCTCGGTGTCGCCGATCTGGATGGTCTCGGCGCGTCCGAACGCAGCACGCACGTCCTGAAGGCCGCTCGCCACTACTTCCAAGGAGATTCCGAGCTGGAGGCACAGTGCGGCTGCGCCCAGAGCGTTGTAGACGTTGTAGAGGCCTGGGAGGGGAAGCTCGATGCGAGCCGACCCGCTCGGGGTCCTCAGCTCAAACCGCGCGGCACGGGTTCCTTCGAGCTCGATCCGCTCCGCCGCCACCGAGGGCACGGGGCGCTGCTGGCCACACGAGGCGCAGCTGTAGCGGCCCAGGTGCCCGAGGTAGATCGCCTCGTACGCGTACGCCGCTCCGCAGCGGCGGCAGTGCTTGGAGTCCGAGGCGTGCTGCATCTCGGGCAGCGCCACCGCGGGATCCTCGACGCCGAAGTAGGTCACCGCCGGCGCGGCTCGTCCCAGATCGGCGATCAGCGGGTCGTCGGCGTTCAGCACCAGCGCCGCCGGGAGGCTCGCCGTCACCGCGGCCCACCGGTCGGCGATGATCTCGAGCTCGCCGTAGCGGTCGAGCTGATCTCGGAACAGGTTTCCGAGCAGCACAGCCCGGGGCTCGAGCTCCGCCGCAAGCTGATCGAGCCAGAACTCGTCAAGCTCGAACAGCCCGAGCTGGCCGTCGATGTCGCCCCCGGGGCGGGCGGCCGCCAGCAACGTTGAGGCGACGCCTCCGGCCATGTTGGCGCCGGCGCGATTGTGCACCAGCTCGATTCCGGCGTCCCTGAAAATGGAGGCCGCCATCGCGGCCGTGGTCGTCTTGCCGTTGGTCGCGGAGATGACCACGCAGCCCTCGGGCATCCTCGACGCGAGCTCCGAGATCGCATGCGAGTCAAGCCGCATCAACACTTTCCCCGGGAGGCTCGTGCCACCGCCTCGGCCCGCCCGCCGAGCCAGCTCTCCCACCGCACGCGCGGCCAGGATCTTCGGTCCGAGCAGGCTCATTGCGGGATCACCACCTTCACCGCGGCGGGCAGGGCGCGGACGGTGACGGGCAGTTCCCCGATCGGGTCCCCGTCGGCGTACATCGTGAATGGCCGGTCGGCGCGGATCTCGATCTCGCCGGCCCTCAGCACGTGGACGTTCGCGTGGTTGACGTGCTCGCCCTTAAACACGGTGGGCAGAAGGCGCAGGAAGCGGAGCTTCGGGGCGTGCTCGACGATCACGATGTCGAGCCGGCCGTCGGTCAGAGAGGCACCGGGCGCGAGCCACATGCCCCCGCCGTATGCCTTCGAGTTGGCCGCCGCAATCGTGTAGCCGGTCGCCGTCCTGACGGCCTCGCCGTCGAGTCTCAGCACGAACTTGGCGGGACGCCAGCCGATCAGCGCTCGCAGCGCTCCGTAGGCGTAGACGAGGTTGCCTCGAACGACACGGGTCTCGTTGGCGATCCGGTTGGCGTCAGAGTCAAAGCCGCAGCTGGCGATCCCGATGAACGTGCGAGCGCCATCGTCCGTGGAGGTGACTTCGCCCAGATCGAGCGCCTGGACGGCGCCGTGAGCCAGCACCTCGCAAGCCGCCCGGGGGTCGAGCGGGATCCCGAGCGCGCGGGCGAAGTCGTTGCCCCGCCCGCCCGGCAGCACGCCCAGGACGCCGTCAGTCTCACTGAGCGCGCCGGCAACGGCCCCGATCAGCCCATCGCCGCCCAGTGCAGCCGCCACCTCATCGGCGGCGGCAGCGGCGCGGGCCAGCTCACGCGCATGCTCGAGGCTCTCGGTGCGCTCGAGGTGATGCTCCAGCCCGTGCCGTCGAAGTGCCGCCTGAACGCCGGGCAGGACCCGGGCGGCCCGGCCGCCGCCGGCCGAGGGGTTGACGATCAGCGCCAGCTTCACGTGCCCACCAACAGTGCGCTCAGGTCCTCCGCGATCGCGACGGGCTTGGGCTCACGCGCCGCCTCGGCGTCCGCTCGTGTGCTGACGCCGGTCAGCACGATTGCCGCGTCGAGCCCCGCGGCGGCCGCGCCGGCCAGGTCCGAATCGAGGCGGTCGCCCACCACCAACGTCCTGCCCGGGCCAAGGCGATCCAGCGCCGTGCGGAACATCTGCGGGTTCGGCTTGCCGACGATGTGCGCGGTGTGATCCGTTGCGTACTCGAGCGCGGCCACGATCGCGCCCGTCCCGGGCCAGAGCCCATCCTCGGCGGGAAATGTGCGATCGCGCCCGGCGGCGATGATCTCCGCGCCGCCGAGCACCGCCTGGGTGGCGTCGCGGAGCTCCAAGAAGTGGAGGTCATCGTGACCGGCGATCACCACGACTCGGGCCTTGGTCGCGTCGTCGGTGTCGTTGACGATTCGGGCGCCGGCCTCAGTCACGTGGCGGAAGATCGCGGGTGCGCCGATCACGTAGGCATCGAGCGGCGGTTTCTGCCCGGCGAGCATGTGCTGGATCGCCGCGCCCACGGTGACGACCTCCTCAAGCGACGCTCGCAGGCCGAGGGACCAGAGCTTGCGCACGTAGTCCTCGGGCGACCGCCTGGGGTCGTTTGTCAGGAAGGCGAGCGACTTCCCGGCTTCGCGCAGCTGCTCGATCGCCTCGGGCGCCCCGCGCGTGCACTCCTCGCCGACCCACACACAGCCGTCCAGGTCGAGCAGCACGTGATCGTAGGAGGCGACGAGAGGGGAGAGGGGCATTTCGTCCTCTAGTGTCCCGAGTCGGAGGTTCGGGGCACTAAAACAGCGCGGCCTGTGCGTCCGGCTGGGGGGGCGCCAGGCATTCCGGGCCGTCGTAGCGAGCGTCGTTGACCGCCGGTCCAACGGGCTTCAGCGCCGTCTGCTCGGTCGTGAGGCCCCCGAGCGCGTCCGCCAGCTGCTCGGTCGTGCTGGCCGGATCTAGCCACAGCTCCTCGGCGCCGGGGTCGAGAATCACCGGCATCCGGTCGTGCAGGGTCGCGATCGTGGCGTTGGGGGCGGTCGTCAGGATCGTGCACGAGCGAAGCTTGGTTCCGTCCTCGCGATACCAGATCGACCACAGGCCGGCGAAGGCGAACAGCGCTGCGTCAGAGCGCGTTATGTGAAACGGCCGCTTTGGGCCTGACGCGGGCCGCTGCCACTCGTAGAACCCGTCCGCCACGATCAGGCACCGATAGCGCTCGAACGCACGCCTGAACGCGGGCCGCTCGGCGACGGTCTCAACGCGGGCGTTGATCATCTTGAGGCCCGTGTCCGGGCTCTTTGACCACGAGGGGACGAGGCCCCAGCGCAGCAGCTCGCCTCTGGGAGCGCCGTGCTTGTCGGTCGTGACCGCGAGCACGTCGTCGCTGGGAGCTACGTTGAAGCGGCGGCGGATCTCGACGGACTCGCCGACCGGAAACCGGGCGCGCACATCCGCCGGGCTGGGCGTGGCGAGCGTGTACCGACCGCACATCGGCGTGCCCTGGCGGCGCTCAGCGCCCGCGCGCCGCGACCTGCTCGGCGCGCTCGGCCTGCATGCGTTTCTGGCGTCGGCGGCCGAAATATGCAAGCGCGCCCACAGCGATCAGCACGAGCACGACGTCGTAGAAGACGGTGATGTCGGTGTGAAGGCCACCGAACGGTGCGGCCACCCCGGTAACGATTCCGAAACCGGCCCCGAACACGATCGCGACCAGCAGGATCAGGAGCACGATTCCGCGGATGCGAGCAAGGGCGCCCGCGCTCTTGGGAGGCGCGATCAGGCCCATGAACCGCAAGCCCCGGAGCTGCTTGGTCGTCGGTCCTTCGACTCCGAGCCGCTCGGTCGCTTTCTTCAGGTCATCGGCCCGGCGCTCGGCGAGCGCGAGCGACGCATCGGCCATCCGGCGAAGCTGGAGACGCTCCTGCGGACGTGCGGCGGCCAGCGCTCGCTGGAAGTGGGCCCGGGCCTTCTTGGCGTCGTATTTCTCCGCCGCGCGGGCACCGAGGATCGCCTGGGCGGCGGCCCGGTACTTGTTCTCAGCCTCGAGCTCCTCGTCGGAGCGGCTCTCGAGCCGCTGGATCGCGGCGAGCTGACTTCGCTGCTCGACGCGCATCATCCGCTGCTGTTTCGGCATAGCTTCGGATGAGTGTATCCGCCGCTCCGGCCCCCGGCCGTTGATCGAGGGCCACGAGCGACGAGCGCCCGGGAGCGGGTCGCTCCCGGGCGCTTTCGGCAGGCTTTGCGAGCTCGTCAGGCCAGTTCGAGCTGAGGACACGCCGCCTGCATCCGGCTCCGCCGAATCGCCAGTGCGAGCGTCCGACCCACGACCTCGGCGACCGCCATCGCGAGCAGCGCGACGGTCCAAGCCTCGGCGCTCGTAATCGAGTGGTGAGCGCTGAAGTTGGCGATCGTGTGCGCGCCGCCGTTATGGATCCAGATCAGGAAACCGAAGCGGGATCCCATGCCGAGTACCCAGAAGAATCCGGACAGCCAGCGAGCACGAGCGAGCACCGTGCCGTCGGCAGCCAGCCGGAGCTTTGCGGAGAGACCGCTCGCGACGCCGATCGTGGCGCCCAGCGACACGAACGCTGCGGCGAGCACCAGGTCGTTGCCCGCGGTCGGAACCCCATTCAGGTAGGTCGCCACGGCAACGCCGACGAGGATCAGCGGACGAACCAACTCCCGCGTCGTCAGCGGCCGCTCCTTGATCTGGACGAGGACGAGGAGGACGAGGATTGAATCGATGATGTAGTCAGTTGTGTGCATGGCTCAATCCTGCGCCGCCGGGGCCGTTTTGGCATCGGCTCAGGGGCCGAACTGCGGGGTTGATCTTCCTGCGGTCATGAGTCCACCTGAGGGTGGATTCCGGGCGGACGTCGCAAGCCGGTACCCGCACGCTGTGCGTGGGGTTTGGTGGAAGAGGGGCACAATAGTTGTGGTCAACTTCCAACGACCGCCGACGCTCTCTCTCTTGCAAGTTCACATAAGGCTGATTATCGAGCGTTGATTCTGCGTTTCTGGGCCGCCTCGCCGGAGACCCCCACCCCACGGCTTCCCCGGAACGAATAAGTACTCTGGCCGGGTGCCCGGGAGGATCCGATAGCCCTTACAACCCCGGATCGTGCGCCAACGGCGCTCGAGAGCCGAAAGCCGCCCGAGACGCGGCCCGGCCGTCGCCTGCGCTGGCCCCTTGACGGGTTCGAACTCGGCGTGTTCGCCGTGTTCGCGCTCGTGTCCCTCTGGGTGCTGGGTCTCGATCTCTACCAAGTGATCGTCCACGGGCGGATCTGGACCGGCACGGATGGCCTCTTCATCGCCGATCAGATGCAATACCTGGCCTGGATCCGGGACGCGGCCAACCACGGCCTGGCCTCGGACCTGTTCGTCTTACAGCAGACGCCACACGACTACCTGCAGCCGGCGGTCGAGGTCTCGGCGGGGCTGACGGCCCTCGGCGTGGCGCCCTGGCTGTCGTTGATCCTGTGGAAGCCGGTCGCGGTCGTCAGCTCCTTCTTCGGGCTTCGCGCCTATCTCCTACGAGCGCTCAAGGAGCGCTTCGCATACCGCGCGGCGCTCGTGCTGGCACTGTTCTTCGGATCGGTCGGGATTCTGGGCGACCTGTGGCTCCCGTTCTGGTCATGGGGCTACGCGTTCGGTCTGATGGGGATCGCGGCGATGCTGGGCGCACTGCTGCTGTTCAACCGGGCGCGGGCACGCGGTGGCTTCTCGGCCTGGCCGGCGATCCTGGGGCTGCTCGCCGCCTGGCTCCACCCGTGGCAGGGCGAGACGTTCATCCTGCTGCTGATCGCCGCAGAGGCGATCAGCTGGCTGGCGGCGCGCGGCGCGCCCCGCGACCAGCGATCTCGTACTCCGATCGCCATGCTCGCGCTGACCGTCGTCGGGACGGCGCTGCCGCTCGTCTACTACCTGATCCTTGACAAGGCAGATCCCATCTGGCGGGCCGGTCAGCAGGCCAACGACGTCAGCTGGGGAATCGGCAGCATCCTGATCGCCCTCGCGCCGTTGCTGGCGGTCGCGGCGATCGCCTACTTCAGGCGCCCGCGCGGCTATCTGGACGCGGCCACGCGGGCTTGGCCGGTCGCGACGTTCGTCGTCTACGGGCTGGCAGAGGCGGGATTCGGAGCGACCCCGCTTCACTCCTTCGCCGGCGTCACGATTCCGCTCGCCGTACTCGCGGTGGACGCCGTCCGGTCGATCCGCTGGAAGATCCCGAGCGGGCGAGCACTGGCCTGCCTGCTCGTCGCCGTGGCGACGATACCCGCGAGCGTCGTCTTCATGATCGGTGCGTATCACTGGATGCGCCCTCAGCGCAACGACGGGAATTTCATCTACCGCAGCGAGCAGCGAGCGCTGTCGTTCCTGGCCCGCGATCCGCTGCCCGGAAGCGTCCTGGCCGAGTATTACCTGGGCGCTGTGGTGCCCGCCCAGACCGGCAGACACACCTACATCGGCGACGTGCTGTGGTCGGTTCCCAACTACCACCAGCGCTTCGCACTCAGCTTCGATCTGTTCCAGTACCCCCTCACCAACAAGACCGCGCAGCGGCTCGTGCTCGGGTCCGGCGTGCGGTTCGTACTCGAGGACTGCCACGGGCACGCGGGCGGACTCGTCCGCAAGCTGCGGCCGATCAGCAGCGCCGTCTACCGATTCGGCTGTGCGGCAGTGATCCTGATCAGGTGAGCGTCCCGGGGCGCCGCCACCGGCGGCGCCCCGGGAGGCCGCCCGCTAGCTCTTCGCGTTGAACGTGACCTTC
Source organism: uncultured Actinomycetes bacterium (assembly GCA_963822725.1). GTDB lineage: Bacteria > Actinomycetota > Thermoleophilia > Solirubrobacterales > Solirubrobacteraceae > Palsa-465. The sequence goes on along the minus strand of CAWGIR010000004.1, from coordinate 752,315 downwards.
GACGTCGTGCAGGATGAGGTGATCACGCCGGGCTTTGAGAAGATCGCCGCCACCACCTTGAAGGAGCCCTGCAGACGGTGGCCCGTGACCTTGAACTGCGCGGTCACGGTGTGCTTCGCCTTCATCCCGGCCTTGACGGAGACCGTGTAGACCTCCCGTTGGCTGTAACGCCGCTTGTAGGTCGTCCCCGTCAGCACGGTCGTGCCGGTGAGGGTCGTGCCCTGGGTCGTGCAGGTCGCGGTCCACTGCACCGTCGAATGCTCGAGCGTTCCGTCCACGACCTTGATCTTGACCGGCTTGCCCTGCGAGGTCGTCCCGGTGAACTTCCCGGAAAGCGGAACCGTTACAGCGCCGGCCGTGGCCGGCAACGCCGCGCAAAGCGCAGCCATCATCAGAAATCGACGCATATCTCCCCTGCACCTCCTCTGGTAGCAGCAGTCGGGAGCGAGAAACTCTATCCGGCGCAACTTCCGCCTGTGTCGCTTGTATAAACACGTAGTCCACGACGCGGAGGAGGCGGCAGTGAAGCGAAAGCTCGGCTTGCTAATGGTGCTTGCTGCGGTTGTGGGGGTTGCGACGAGCGTTGCGATGGCGGCTGCATCGCCGGCTGTCAGCACGAACGGGGCGACGAAGGTCAAGGACGCAAGCGCCGTCCTGAACGGCACGGTCAACCCGAACTCGAGCTCGACGAAGTACTGGTTCGTCTGGGGTCTCACCACCGCCTACGGCACCACGAGCGCCAAGCACAGCGCCGGCGCAGGCCAGACTCCGGTCGGCGTCCATGTGTCGATTGGCCATCTCCAACCCGGCACCAAATACCACGTCCGCCTCTTCGCCCAGAACCACTTCGGGCTGACCGCAGGCACGGATCGGACGTTCACGACCACCGGCCATCCCCTGCCCGGCGTGATCACCGGCGCGGCGATCGACGTGAGCGCCAGCGCCGCGACGCTGACCGGCACCGTGAACCCGAACAAGGAGGCCACCCGGTGGGAGTTCCAATACGGCCAATCGGCCGGCCTGTACGGCGTGACCACGGTCGGAGGCACGGTTCCCGCAGGGAGCACCCCGGTGGGCGTGACCGAGTCGGTCTCCGGGCTCCAGGCCGGGACCACCTTCCACTTCCGCCTCGTCGCGGTGCACAGCGGGTTCCCGTCGACCAACGGGCTCGACCAGAGCTTCACCACGCTTCCCACGATCCGTCCCTACGGGGGCCTGCGGGCGTCCACCGCGCCTCATCGCGCACGAACCAAGCCGTTCGTGTTCACGACCAGCGGCTCCGTCATCCCCTCGCCGTCGTTCCCGAGCACGGTTCAGTGCAACGGGCTCGTCGCGGTCCGCTACTTCCTGGGCCATCGTCAGGTCGGCCTCAGATTCGCGACCGTGCAGCCGAACTGCACGTTCTCCGAGCAGGTGAGCTTCGGGCACACATTCGCGTACGTGCCCGGCCACAAGCGGCCGCGATCGGAGCGTCTGCGTCTGCAGATCAACTTCAGGGGCAACGGTTACCTCGCTCCGAAGCGCGCACGCGATCAGCACGTGATGCTCAGGTAGCCGCCTTCTCCGCCACCGCCGCGATCACCCGGGAAAGCTGGCTTCCCTGCCACGCCACCGGGGAGTGGCCGGGCTCGTCGGTGATGAGCTCCGCGCCGGGGATCGCGGCCGCGTAGGACTCCCCCACGTCCTGTGGATGCCCGGGGTCGGCTTCGTCGGCGCTTGCGACCACGGTCACCGGCAGCGAGATTGCGCCCAGCGCATCGAGTCGCGCGAATGGATGTGAGCGCGGTACTGCGTGCAGGGCGTCGGCGACGGCCTCCGGGTGCTCGTGCAGCGCCAAGCGCTGCCGGATCACCTTGATGACTGTGTCGCGCCAGGCCTCCGGAACCGCGGGCTCGCCGTAGGCGGCCAGGAAGCCGTCTATTCCTCCGTGCCGAAGCCCCTCGGCGAGCGCGTCCCAGCGCGCCAGGCGCTCGGGTTCGTCGTTTGTTTCGGGGTCGAAGGCAGGCGTTATGACAACCAACCCCCCCACCCGCCCGGGCTGCTCTAACGCGAAGCGGAGCAGCGTGTGGGCCCCCATGGAGGCGCCCGCGAGGACGGCGCGGTCAAGCTCGAACGCGTCGAGGACCGCCTCGATGTCGGCGGTGAGCTCGGGATAGCCGTATGCCTCGGCGTGCGGCGCCGGCGACGAGCGGCCGTGGCCCCGGGCGTCGTAGGAAATCATGCGATATCCGGAGCGCTCCAGCGCGCGCGACCCCATGACCACGTACCGCCGGGTGGCGGTCAGACCGTGAAGCAGCACCACCGGGGCGCCGGTTCCGGCGTCCTCGACGGTGAGCGCTACGCCGTCGGGCGTCCGTATCGTCCGCTCGGTCATGAGAGGGTGTCTACCATCTGAAATGCGATGGATGTTTCAGAGGCCACCTTCGAATCGGCGGTAATCGAGCGCTCGCGCCACGTTCCCGTGGTGGTCGACTTCTGGGCCGAGTGGTGCGGCCCGTGCCGGCAACTCGGCCCGGCGCTCGAGCGCGCGGTCGCCGCGCGGGGAGAAAAGCTGGAGCTGGTCAAGGTCGACGTCGATGCGAATCAGCGCCTTGCCAGCGCCTACCGCATCCAGGGCATCCCTGCCGTGAAGGCGTTCCGGGATGGAAACGTGGTCGCCGAGTTCGTCGGCGCCCAGCCCTCCCCCGCGATCGAGCGGTTTCTCGACGGGCTCGTCCCCTCCGAAGCCGACGCGCTGGTTGCGGAGGGCGACGAAGCCGCGCTGCGTCGCGCGCTCGAGCTCGAGCCGCGCCGGGCAGACGCGGCGGTGCCGCTCGCGAAGATTCTTTACTCGCGCGGAGAGGCGGACGGGGCGGCCGAGCTGCTGGAGCGGTTCCCCGGCAACTTCTCGGCCGATGGGCTTCGGTCCCGGATCGCCCTTGAGGGGACGGACGATGTGGACCTGGATGGGGCGTTCCAGGCGCTCGATGCCGGCGAGCACGAGCGGGCGCTGGACGAACTGCTGACGGCGCTACCCAGCGCCGATGGCCACCGCGATGATGTGCGCAGGGTGGTCGTAGGGATACTCGATGAGCTCGGCGTCGAACACCCGCTGGCGCGGGAGTCGAGGCGCCGCCTGGCCGCCGCGCTCTACTGAGCGCCGCCTCACCCCGGGGCGTGCGCGTACTGCTGCTGCACAACCGCTACCGCCTGGAGGGCGGCGAGGAACGCGCCCTGGGAGACATCGCGTGGCTGCTGTCCTCCCGGGGACATGAGGTCGAGGTGCTCGAGCGTTCGAGTGCCAGCCTCGGCCGGTCATCGGCGGCACGTGGGCTGATCGCCGGCGGCATCGACGCCGGCGAGGTCGCGGAGGCGGTGCGACGACTCCGTGCCGACGTCGTGCACGCTCACAACGTGCATCCGCTGTTCGGCTGGCGCGCGCTGGCGGCGGCGCGAGAGGCCGGGGCGCGAACCGTGCTCCACCTCCACAACTTCCGGCTCTTCTGCGCAATCGCCGTGGCGTACCGGGACGGCGAGCGCTGCTTTCGCTGCCATGGGCGGAACACGCTGGCGGGCGTGCGGCTGCGCTGCCGGGGCTCCCTCGGCGAGGCTGCGGTCTATGCCGCCGGGCTTCATCTCCAGCAGCCACGGCTGACCGAGCACGCCGATGCACTCGTGACGGTCAGCGACGCCACCGCCCAGCGCCTCCACAAACTGGGGCTGCCGCACGGCAGCGTGACAGTGCTGCCGAATTTCGTTCGCGCGGACGCGGTCGCGACGGACTCGCGGGCGGCGGAAGGCGAATTTGCGCTCGCCAGCGGCCGTCTGGTCGAGGAGAAGGGATTCGACACCGCAATCGCGGCCGCCCGGCGGGCGAAGGTGCCGCTCGTGATCGCAGGGACGGGCCCGGACGAGGAGCGGCTGCGATCCCTCGCGGACGGGTCGATCACGTTCACCGGCCTCCTGGCGCCGGACGTGCTCTCAGCTCTGCGAAACCGCGCCGCTGTTGTGCTGGCCCCGTCGCGGTGGGAGGAGCCGTGCCCGTACTCGGTGCTTGATGCGATGGCCGCGGGCGTACCGGTGCTGGCGAGCGACCTCGGCGGCTTGCCGGAGCTCTTAGGCCGAGAGTCGGTCGTGCCGGCGGGCGATCTCGCGGCGTGGTCCGAGGGCCTTGATCGCCTGTGGCGCGAGCCCTCGCTGCGAGCGGAGCAGGGCCGGGGCGCCCTCGAGTCGGTTCGCCAGCGGTATGGCGAGGAGCGCTACCTGGAGGGCCTGCTGGCTATGTATGAGCGCCGGCAGTGACCCCCTCGAGCGTCAGCTGCTCCTCCCCCGCGGCGCCGCCAGACTCCAAGCCCGCGACTCGTACTCCGATCAGCCGCACCGGGCGTTTGGGATCGAAGCGCTCCAACAGCTCGAGCGCGATTGCCCCAACGCGATCGGCGGTGTTGACCGGACCGGGAAGCGTCCGTGCCCGCGTGTGGGTGGAGAAGTCGTCGAGCCGGACCTTGATTCCGATCGTGCGGCCCCGGCGTCCCTGCTTGACCAGCGCCTCGCACAACCGCTCGGTGAGCGTCTGCAGGATCGTCTCAAGCCGGCGGCGGTCGGAGATGTCGTAATCGAATGTCGTCTCCCGGGATTCGGAGACGACCTTGCGCTGCTGCGAGACGCGTCCGTGGTCCTCGAAGCGGGCCCGCCGCTTGAGCTCTGGGCCGTACCTCGGGCCGAACGTCGTGGCCAGGGTCTGCGTGGGAGCGGCGGCAAGCTTTGCGAGCGTGTCGATCCCCAGCCCCCGCAGCCGCTCGGCGGTCTTGGGCCCGATGCCCGGGACGAGGCCCGGCGGAGCGTCGGCAAAACGCGCGCACGCCTCCTCCCGGCTGAGCACGACAAACCCTCGAGGCTTCTCGGCGTCAGACGCGACCTTGGCGATCAGCTTCGAGGGACCGATCCCGACCGAGCAGCCGAGCCCGGTCGCTTCCGCGATCTCCCTGACCACCCGCCGCATCGCCGCATGCGGCGCCGGAAGCCCCGTCAGCTCGAGATAGGCCTCGTCGAGCCCAACGACCTCGACGTTCTCCACGTGGGCCCGGAGAATTGCCATCACCTCCCGCGATGCATCGCGGTAATAAGTGAAGTCGGGGGGGATGACAACCGCGTCCGGACACAGGCGCCGGGCGCGGGCCGCCGGCATCGCCGACCCGACCCCGAACCGGCGCGCCTCATACGAGGCGGTGGTAACCACGGCCCTGGGACCTGAGCCGGACACGATCACCGGCTTGCCCCTGAGCTCGGGCCGCCGCCGCAGCTCGACCGACACGTAGAACGCGTCCATGTCGAGGTGGGCGACGCACCGCTCGCTCATGAAGCCCAGGGTAAGCGGCGTGGCAGACGCCTCTCACACGCTCAGGCCGACGACCAAACGCCCGCCACGCCGGATACTCCGAGCGCCGCGGCAGCATTCTGGTTGAGGTCCCAGTCGCGGCCGGCCACGAACGGGCCGCGGTCGTCGACCGTGGCCGTGACCGACCGGCGCCCGAGGCGGAACCTGACCTTCGTCCCGCAGGGGAGGGTCTTGTTGGCGACGCCCATCGTGGCGTGGAAGCCACACGCGGTCGAGCCGCCGTCGTCATACCAGGACGCGACGCTCTCCCGGAACACGGTCACCCGCGGGGCGCTCGCGGCGACCCGCGCGATGTGCGCCAGCGCCGTCGAGTCCGGGTCAGCGAACCGGACACGGAGCCGCTGTGTGCCGGGGCTCGTCCCGACATACCTGAGCGTGAACCCTCCGCCCGCGCCGGTGGTCGCGGTCGCCAGCCGTCGCCACCTGCGGCCGTCCAGGCCCTGCAGCTCGACGTGGCGACCGCTCTGGGCGGGTACGACGCGGCCGCGGACGTGGACGACGTGTCCGGCGAGGACGTTGATCGCTTGCCGCGTCAGGATCACGAGCCGCGGCGGTACCTGGCGGTATGCAGCCGTCTGCACCGTGGCGGTCGTGGTCGTAGTGGTCTGGGGCGCGCCCTTAGCCAGTGATTGCCCGGCGCCGAGCGCGAACGCCGAGGAGGGAATTGCAAGTGCCAATGCACCCAGCACGTAGGCAGGGCGCAGCCTTAGCTTGGTCCTCATCGTCGGGGACCTCCTGTGGGTACGTCGACCGGGCGCCTACGGGGTTAGCTGTCGGGCTCGCGGCCATCCGCCCAGCGCGCATGGCGCCGCCAGGTGGTCGCTACGACTGCCGCACGGCGTGCGCCGGGCAGCCGATTCGCCCCGGCCGGTCAGGGGAGGACCGGATATTGGGTCCCCCGCTCGTCCCCGCTCCGGGCAGGGACGACTCGGCAGGTCGAATGAAGTGGCTGACAGTAGGTGGCCGCGGAGGGGGAATCTGTGCAGTCCGTCACATACTCGCGGGACTGCAACAATCCGCACGGATGGCAAAACCCGACCGGCTCACCGGGCTAGACAGCTCATTCCTGCATCTGGAGCATGACGCGACGCACATGCACGTCGCGGCGTGCGCGGTCGTGGAGGGGCCCCCGCCGGGCTACGACGAGCTGGTCGAGGCCATCGGCTCGCGGTTGCACCTCGTGCCGCGCTACCGCCAGCGGCTGGCGTTCGTCCCCCTCGAGCAGGGCCGGCCGGTGTGGGTCGATGACCCCCACTTCAACGCCCGCTTTCACATCCGTCACACGGCGCTCCCGCGTCCGGGAGGCGACGAGGAGCTGAAGCGGCTCGCCGGCCGCGTCTTCTCGCAATCGCTCGATCGCTCGAAGCCGCTGTGGGAGCTGTGGCTCGTCGAGGGGCTCGCCGATGGCCGCTTTGCGCTGCTGACCAAGACGCACCATGCGCTCGTGGACGGCATCTCGGGCGTCGACATCATGACGGTCCTGTTCGACACCTCCCCGGATCCGGCGCCGGTGGCGCCGCCCGAGCATGAATGGGTCCCACGGCCGCCGCCCAGCGACGCCCAGCTGCTGGCGGATGCACTGCTCGAGCGCGCGACCGTTCCCGGGGAGCTCGCTCGTGGTGTCCGCGCGGCCTTCCGAGGGCCGCGCCAGCTGGCCGAGCGGGTGGGCGAGGCGCTGGTCGGCGTCGGGGCGATGGCCTGGGCCGGACTGGGCGCCGCACCCCCGAGCCCGTTCAACGTCCGGATCGGTCCCCACCGCAGGTTCACCTGGGTCCGGGCGGACCTCGCCGAGCTCAAGGCGATCAAGAACGCGCTCGGCGGCACGGTGAACGACGTGGTGCTCTCCGCAGTGGCCGGGGCCCTCGGCCGGTACATGCGTCAGCACGGCGAGCGCACCGATGATGTGGTGCTCAAGGCCATGGTCCCGGTGTCCGTGCGCGCCGACGTTGAGCGCGGCGCACTCGGAAACCAAGTGGCCGCGATGTGGGCGCCGCTACCGGTCGGGATGACCGATCCAGTCCAGCGACTGCTGAAGGTCCGGCGGGAGATGCAGGACGTCAAGGAGTCGGGTCAGGCGGTCGGGGCACAGGTGCTCACGCAGCTGACGGGGTTCGCACCGCCGACGATCATGGCCCAGGCCGCGCGGCTCCAGGCGCGCCAGCGGCTGTTCAACCTCGTGGTCACGAACGTCCCCGGGCCGCAAATGCCGCTGTATGTCATGGGCCGGGAGCTCGAGGGCATCTACCCGATGGTGCCGTTGGCGGAGAACACCGCGCTTGGGATCGCAGTGATCAGCTACAACGGCCAGATGAACTTCGGCCTCAACGCAGACTTTGACGCGCTCGCCGATCTGGAGACGCTGGCCGAGGAGCTCGGAGGAGCGATCGACGAGCTCTCGGCAGCCGCAGGCCCCTCCGCTGGTCCGCCACCCCGGGAGCCCCACGCCGGGGCCGGGCGTGCCTCCAGCTCGCGTCTGCGCGCCGTACCCGCGGAGTGAAGCTCCTCATACGCCAGCCCTCCCGGGTGCGACTGGGGTCAGTCCTCGAGTGGACGGCGATCGTCGTCGTCTCGCTGCTGATCGCGTTCGGCCTGATCGCGCTGCTGTCGGGATTCTTCGCGGGTCGGGACACCGCGGGGGTGTCGGGTGCGGGCGGAGAACCGGGACTCGTGTTCCGAGATCTCGGCCACGCCCACCTCAGCCCGGGACAGCCTCACCCACCATATGACTCGAACCCCCCGACGAGCGGCGCGCACGTGCCCGAACCGGTCACCGCGGACGGCCTGGAGCTCAACAACAACCAACTGCTCCAGGCGCTCCAGCTGGGCAACGTCGTGTTCATGTACGGCACGCCGAGCCCCCCATCCGGGCTGCAGGCGCTCGCTCGTTCGATCTCGGGTCCGTTCAGTCCGTCGCTGGCCGCCTCAGGCGAAGCGGTGATTCTGGCCCGGCGCCCGCGGGTCGCCGGAGTCATCGGCTTGGCTTGGGCTCACGCGGTCCAGGTCTACCGGGTGAACGATCCGCTGCTGCCGCAGTTCGCGCAGTACTGGCTGGGGCGAGGGGCGCCCGGGCGCTGATAATTAGTCCATGCCCGATCTCCTCCGGATCGCACTCTGCCAGCTGAACCCCACCGTGGGCGACATCGCCGGCAACGAGCGGATGATTGTCGAGTGGCTCGGCCGTGCGCGCGAGCAGGGCGCACAGCTGGTCCTGTTTCCCGAGCTGGCGGTCACCGGCTATCCCCCGGAGGATCTGCTGCTCAAGGAGCACTTTCTCGGCGACGCGCGGCTGGCGCTCGAGCGGATCGCCCAACAGACACAGGACCTCGTGGCGATGGTCGGGTTTCCCGAGCTCGCCGACGACGTCTACAACGCATGCGGCGTCCTCGCCGAGGGCGAGCTCAAAGCGATCTACCGCAAGGTCTATCTGCCCAACTACGGGGTGTTCGATGAGCAGCGCTATTTCCAATCGGGTACGGGTGGGGCGCTGATCGAGCTGGATGGCGTCACGGTCGGCGTGACGATCTGCGAAGACATCTGGGAGCCAGGACCGCCGGCTTCCGACGAGGCGCTGGCCGGCGCCACCCTGCTGGTGAACGTCTCGGCCTCCCCCTATCACGCCGGCAAAGGCCTTGAGCGCGAGCGGATGCTCGTGCAGCGGGCGCGCGACAACCTCGCGACGGTGGCCTTCTGCGCACTCGTGGGCGGCCAGGACGAGCTTGTTTTCGACGGCCACTCGCTGGTTATCGACCACGAGGGCGAGGTGATCGCCCGCGGCTGCCAGTTCGAGGAAGAGCTCCTGATCGCGACGATCGACCCGGAGGCCTCCCGCGCGTCCCGGCTGCGCGATCCGCGACACCGCCCGGCCCTCCGGCGGTCACGACCGGAGGCACCGACGCTCGCCCAGATTCCGTTGCCGCCCGCGGACCAAGGCGACGAAACCGTCGGCGGAACCGTCGCGGACCTGCTCGAGCCGGCCGCCGAGGTGTACGCCGCGCTGGTGCGCGGGCTCAGGGACTACGTGTCCAAGAACGGCTTCGAGCACGTGGTGATGGGCGTCTCGGGCGGCATCGACTCCGCGCTCGTGGCGGCGATCGCCGTCGACGCGCTCGGCGCCGGGGTGGTCTCGATCGTGGTGATGCCATCGCCGTATTCCTCACAGGACACGCAGCGCGATGCGCGCCAGCTCGCCGCCAACCTTGGCGTCGAGCCCCTCGAACTGCCGATCGAAGAGGCGATGCGGGCGTATGACTCGACGCTGTCCAAGGCGTTCGATGGCCGCCCACCAGACCTCACAGAAGAGAACCTCCAGGCCAGGATCCGCGGCAATCTGCTGATGGCGCTGTCGAACAAGTTCGCGTGGCTCGTGCTGACCACCGGCAACAAGTCCGAGATGGCCGTCGGCTACTCGACGCTGTACGGCGACAGCGCCGGCGGATTCGCCGTGATCAAGGACTGCCCGAAGACGCTCGTCTACGAGCTGGCGCGCCACCGGAACGGCATCGCCGATCCGGAGCCCGGTCCAATTCCCGAGTCGATCATCGATCGGGCCCCAAGCGCTGAGCTCCGTCCTGGCCAGCGCGACGAGGACTCGCTTCCCCCCTACCCCCTGCTCGACCCGATTCTCGAGGCCTACATCGCGGGCGACCTGGGTCGGGAGCAGCTGATCGCGCGCGGCTTCGACCCCGCGGACGTCGACCGCGTGATTGCGCTGGTGGATCGGGCGGAGTACAAGCGCCGGCAGGCGCCGCCCGGGATCAAGATCACGACGAGGGCCTTCGGGCGTGACCGGAGGATGCCGATCACGAACCGCTACGTGGGCTAGTGCCCGGACACTAGGCCGGCGGCGGGACGTCCCTGACCGCGATCGTCATTCGCGTGAGCACGCACAGGCGGCCCTGGTCGTCTGACATCTCGACCTCCCAGACCCAGGTCGTCCTGCCGCGATGCTTGACGGTCGCGACGGCGTGGATGGTGCCCTCGGTGATCGGGCGCAGGAAGCTCGTTTGATTGGACATGCCAGTCGCGATCCTCCCTTCGGGAATCACCGCAAAGGCAGTCCCCAGCGAGGCGATGCTCTCCGCGATCGAGGCGTACACGCCGCCGTGCACGAGGCCCGCAGGCTGCTTGTGCTGTTCGCCGACGACGACGTGCCCGAAGACGGTGTCCTCGGTCCCCTCGGTGATCTCCAGGCCGTACAGCGCATCGAATCCGTGCTCGGCTCGGTAGGGCCATTCGATCTGCATCGAGCGCGGCACGATACAGGCGTCGGATCTGCGTAAGCTTGGCCGCTCCTCCGGCACATTCCGTCCGGACCTTCTCTACCCTTCCGCCACCGATGGCCTCACTTGACAGTCTTCCGCCCGACCAGCGGGCGGTCCTGCAGATGGTGCTCGGGCGTGGTCGCAGGTACGACGACATCGCCCAGATGCTCTCGATCGATCGTGCCGGCGTCCGTGACCGGGCGCTGGCGGCGCTCGATGCCCTGGGGCCGAGCACGAGCATTTCGGCGCAGCGCCGCCACCTGATCACGGACTACCTGCTCGGGCAACTGCCCCCGCGGGTCGAGGAGGACACGCGTGAACGTCTGGCCGAGTCGCCGAGCGAGCGGGCATGGGCGCGGGTCGTCGCGTCCGAGCTGGCGCCGCTCGCGTCGGGGCCGATGCCCGAGATCCCGGTCGAGGCGGCTCGCCGTCCCGAGCCCGAGGAGCCGGAGGACGAGCCGGAGCCGGCGCGCCCGCCGGAGCGCGAGCGCCCACGGGCTCGACGACCCGCGCGAGAGCGTGCGCGGCCACCAGAGCGAGAGCCAGTCCCGGCGGCCACCGAAGCCCCGGAGCCCGAGCCCGCCCAGATTCCCGCCGACTACGGCCTGCGGGAGCCGGCCGCCGCCCGCGCCCCCAGGGTGTCGCGTCTCGGCGGCGCGATCCTGCTGGGGGTCGGGGTGGCGATCGTGATCGCGGTGGTTGTGATCTTCGTCGTCAACAGCGGCTCCAGCAACAAGCACCATCCCACAGCCGCATCGACGACAACAACCCCCTCCACCCCCACTACGGGCACCACGGCCAAGCCCGTGGCCCAGATCAACCTCGTCTCCCCTGGCGGCAGCAAGACGACAGCCGGCATCGCCGAGGTCCTCAAGCAGGGGACCAAGACCGCGGTGGCGATCGTCGGGCAAGGGCTGCCGGCGAACACGAAGCACAACGCCTACGCAGTCTGGCTGTACAACTCGCAGACGGACGCGCTCAGACTCGGATTCGTCAATCCCGGGGTCGGCAAGAACGGACGGCTCGAGACAGCCGGCGGGCTCCCGACCACGGCGAGCCGCTACAAGCAGCTCCTGGTCACGCTCGAGACGACGGCCAACCCCAAGGGGCCGGGCCAGATCGTGCTCGAGGGCACCCTCTCCGGGGTCTAGTGCACTAGCGCACCCCGGGCCGCGGTCATCGGGCCGACCCGAAGATCCGCTCGAGTCCGTCGAGCGCTTCGTCCAGCCGTCCCGTCGTGGCACGCCTGAGCATCCAACCTCCCGTTCGGGAATAACCGCGGAGCCGCTGGTCCTGTTCGATCGTGACCCGTGTCGCGGGTTCAGCCGAGCCATCGGCCGGCTCAATCAGAACCTCGGTGATCGCAGCTTTCAGCACGCGCTCGAACGGAGTGCCGGCGATCTCCTGCTCCCAGGAGCGCCGGGCCGACTCGGGCGGGTCCCCGCCGGGGGGATCCGAGTCCCTGAGCCGGAAGTCGATCCGCACGGTGCGGCCCTTCTTCGTCGTGTACACGTGGGTCCAACGGTCGTCGCTCACCCCCTCCACCCTGATCACACCCGGCCACCAGCGGGGGAAGTGATGCGGATCCCCGAGCAGCTCCCACACCTCTCGCGGGCTTGCGCCTACGACGCACGTGCGCCGGACGCGCATCAGGCCGCGTAATCGATCAGGGCGTGGACGGGATAGGGCTCGAGCCGGGAGCGGCCGCCGAGGAAGCTGAGCTCGAATAGGAACACACAGCCGGCCACCACCCCTCCGAGCTGCTCGACGAGCCGACATACGGCCGCGGCCGTCCCGCCGGTCGCCAGCACATCGTCGTGGACCAGAACACGTGCGCCGCCCGTCAGGGCGTCGGCGTGGACCTCCAGTGCATCGAGGCCGTACTCGAGCGCGTACTCGGCACTCACCGTCTCGTGTGGGAGTTTGCCGGGCTTGCGCGCCGGGACGAAGCCCGCGCCGAGCGCCTGTGCGAGCGCTCCACCGAGGATGAATCCCCGCGCCTCAGCGGCGACGACCAGATCGACGCCGAGCGGTCTCGCCAGAGCGGCCAGCCCGACGACGGCGGCGTCGAGCGCCGCGGGGTTCAGCAGCAACGGCGTGATGTCCTTGAACTGGATCCCGGGCTTCGGGAAATCCGGAATGTCGCGCACGAACGCGCGGAGCTCCACGCCTGAGTCCTCCACAGCTCCTCTAGGTCGCGATCTTGCGCAGATCGCGAATCAGCAGCAGATGCTTCAGATGCGTCGTCACCGAGGCCAGGTTCTCGAGCGCCTCGATCGCTTCCTTGCGCCGCTGTGGGTTGCGGGAGCGCAGGGCCGGGGCCAGGATGCTCTGGAGCAGCTGCGCCTCCCGGTCGGCCGAGGTACGGAACACGCGCAGGTTGCGTCCCCCCACCCCGTAGCGCGCCAGCTCCGACACGGCCCTGATGATCTCGCGCTCGGCCTCGTCGTAGTAGCGGACGCCACCGCGGGTCTCGCCCTTGATCACACCGAACTCGACCAGCTCCCGAACCAGCTTGGGATCAGCGCTCGTTTCCTCCACCACGTCCTCCAGCGAGTAGAGCGCTCCCGTGTCTTTGACCGTGACCGTCGCCCGGCGCAGCGAGCGTCCGTCGCCGCCCGTTCCCACCTCGCGGTCGGTGCGGCCGCCCGCCAGCTCCTGGCGGATCACGCGCAGCGGCAGGAACTCGTCACGCTGGAGTCGCAGGATCGTCCGCAGTCGCTGGATGTCGTTCTGTGTGTAGAGGCGATAGCCCCCCTGCGTGCGGCGGGGCGTCAGCAGCTTCTGGTCCTCGAGGTAGCGGATCTTCGAGATCGAGATATCGGGGAACTCCTGCCGCAGCGCCTTGCACACCGCGCCGATCGTGACCGACTTCTGACGGGGCCCCTTGGCCTCCTCCTCGAGCACCTCGACCTGCGGATCCAGCGCCTCGGGCAGCTGAGCTTCTGAGTTGCGCGTGCCGGAGGTCGCCATCAGCGGTCCAGGAACGCCAGCTTGTACTTGCCGACCTGGAGCTCATCCCCGTTCGTGAGGCGGTGAGACTCGATCCGGCTCCGGTTCACGTAGGTGCCGTTCAGCGACCCCAGGTCGTCGAGGTAGTACTCGCCGTTGCGGCGCACGAGGATGGCGTGGTCGCGGGACACGGTCACGTCATCGAGGAAGATGTCGGAGTCCGGCCGGCGACCCACCGTGAGCCGGTCCTTCTCGAGCGGGAACGTCTCCCCAGCTCGTCCTCCGCCCGCTCGGATGACGAGCGCAGGACCCCGGGCGCTGACCTGATCGAGATCCACGGCCTCGATATCTCCAGTCTCGCCGATCTTGTAGCTGGCCGTGCTCGGCTCCTGGGAATTCTCGGATCCGCCGAGGAACGCACCGCAGCGTTGACAGTAGTTCGCGCCATCGGCGTTCTGGAAGCCGCACTCGGGACAGTGCTGAGCCACCGCGAACGAGGCTCCGCTATTCGCCCTCGGTCACCGGGACGCGCCCGGCGAGAATGTCCGTCAGCTGCTGGACGTCGGCGCCGGAGATCACGTCCTCCCCGCCCTCGTGCTTGCGGCGCAGCCGGTTGACGAGCTCGGCTCGGAGGATGTCGATCTTGCCGTGGAGGATGCGGCGCTGGTAGGAGATCTGAGTCTCTTCGGCCGTGAGCTGCTTGATTAGGTCCTTGAGCTCCTGATCGGTCAGTGAGCCGAGGTCGGGAAACGTGTCCATTGCGATCAGATCCTTCCGCCCCGCGGGGTCGCAGTTGTCCGGAGCGGCGAGTATACCCCGCCTTCTCCGAGGGTCAATCTGAGCTTGAGGCTTCTATTTCGTGCGCGCCGGGGTTTTCCTGCGCCCGGGCCTCGAGCAGACCGCGTCGGACGTAGAGGACGGTCGCGAGCAGCGCGAGCGCCATCCCGGCGTACAGCATCACCAGCGCGAGCCAGTGGACCTCCGCCATCGCAAAGAACGGTGCACCCATCGTCGGGGCGACCCCCAGGCGCCCTGGCCAGTTGATCTTCAGCTCGATCCCTCGCCGCAGCGCAATTCGGCTCAACAGCAGCATCAGCAGCTCCCGCCCGATCACCACCCCGATCGCCCAACGCGGCAGGAGCTCGAAGTGCCAGGCCACGGCCATTCCCGAGATCACCAGCAGGCGGTCGATCACCGGATCGAGCAGCGCACCCAGTCGGCTGTACTGGCCCGTCAGCCGGGCCGTGAAGCCATCCAGATAGTCGGCCCACCCAATCACCGCGTACAGCACGACAGCCAGCGCGTCGTGGCCGTGGTGACTGTTCAGGGCCACTACCAGGAACACCGGGATTCCGGCCAGCCGCAGGTAGCCGATCGCATTCGGAACCGTCCATGGCTGCCACGGCTGGTCGGAGCCCGTCTCCGTCGGGACGGGCCCCGAGCGATCGATCCCGAACAGGCGGCGCTTGGTGAGACGGCGTGTCGCGGGCACTAGTGCACCGGCTAGGGAAGCTCGCGCCACAGCGCGGCAACCGCCTCGGCCGCTCCGTCGAGCGGCGCCGTCCGGGCCTGTAGGCCGCGCCGGACCTGGACTTCAACTTCCCGTGACTCCAGGGTCCGGCGGCCGACAGTCACCCGCAGCGGGCAGCCCAGCAGCTCGGCCACGGCGAACTTCTCGCCCGGCCCGGCGTCCCGGTCGTCGTAGAGCGTCTCGAGCCCCTGGGATCTGAGCTCTTCGTACAGTCGTTCTCCGAGGGCCCGCTCCTCGGTCCCGGCCTTCCCCAGCGACACGAGCTCGACGTCGAACGGCGAGATCGATCGCGGCCACGAGATTCCGTGCTCATCCGCGTACTGCTCGATCGCGGCCGCCGCCGCCCGAGCCGGGCCGAAGCCGTAGCAGCCCATCCAGATCAGCTGCTCCCTGCCCTCCTCGTCGAGATACTTGGCCCCCAGCGGCTCCGAGTAGCGCAGGCCCAGCTTGAAGATGTTGCCGACCTCGATCGCGGGCTCGATCCTGATCGTCCGGCCGTCGACCGTGTCGCCCGCGACGACGCTGCGCACGTCGCCGCGTTCGAACTGAAAATCGCGTCCGGGTTCGACCCCCCGGAGATGCTCGTCGGGGCGGTTTGCGCCGGTCACGTATTGCCCTGGAGCGACCGCGTCGTCGAGCAGGATCGGCATCTGCGCCCCGACGGGTCCGATGAACCCCGGCGGCCCGAGCCGCCGCTCCACCTCCTCGGCCCGGGCCGGGCGGAAGGTGCGCCCGAGCGCGTTGGTCAGCTTGATCTCGTTGATGCGGTGATCGCCGCGGACGACCACGAGCTTGAACTCATCGCCGTCAAGGACCACGGGATAGGCCTTCAGCAGCGCCCCCGGGGACACGCCGAGCTCAGTGGCCACCTGCTCGACGGTGGTCAGGCCGGGCGTGTTCACCGCTTCCGGCTC
This sequence comes from uncultured Actinomycetes bacterium, assembly GCA_963822725.1. Classification (GTDB taxonomy): domain Bacteria; phylum Actinomycetota; class Thermoleophilia; order Solirubrobacterales; family Solirubrobacteraceae; genus Palsa-465. Next base: position 736,280 of record CAWGIR010000004.1, on the reverse strand, counting down.
TCGCAGGCCGGAGGGAAGCTCGACGGGTTGGGGGTCTGCACTTGCCACCTCGGCGTTGGCCGCGTATCCATCGGCGAGCGCGACGTCGTTCTCCCCGGCCGGGCACGGCGCCATGTATTCGTGCGCCCCGAACCCGCCCATCATCCCCACGTCCGCCTCCACGCGATACCACTCCAGCCCGCAGCGATCCATCATCCGGTCGTAGGCGACGACGTGCTTGTCGTACTGCGCATCGAGGCCCTCGCGGTCGCGGTCGAAGGTGTATGAGTCCTTCATGATGAACTCCCGCGTCCGCAGCACCCCGGCGCGGGGTCGCGGCTCGTCACGCTCCTTGATCTGGAAGTGGTAGAGGATCAGCGGCAGGTCGCGGTAGGAGCGCACGGCGGAGGCGACGTGCAGCGTGACGATCTCCTCGTGAGTCATCGCGAGCACCATGTCCGCCCCGCGCCGGTCTTTGAGCTTGAAGACCTCGTCGATGTCGTAGCGCCCCGTGCGCCGCCACGGCTCGGCCGGATGCAGCACCGGCATCAGCATCTCCTGGCCGCCGATCGCGTTCATCTCCTCGCGCACGATCTGGACGACCTTCTGGTGCACCCGCCAACCCGCCGGAAGCCAGGACCACAGGCCTGAGCCGACCTGGCGGATCAGGCCGGCGCGGACCATCAGCTTGTGGGAAACCGCCTCGGCGTCGGCGGGCGGCTCACGCTCGGTCGGGAGGAAGTACGTCGACAGCCTGGTCATCGGTGGCGAAGCGTACCCGGGAGTCGGCAAGGCGATCGAGGACTCCGGCCATGACTGGGACCTCGACACGGCTGGCTGGGTGGACGCCCAGCGGGGCGCAGACGAGGCCCGCGTCGGGTGATCCTGCTCGACACCACGGTCTTGATCGACCTGCTTCGGGGGCGCGAAGGCGCGACCAGGCCGACTGCCTCATCGCCGCCGCAGCGCCCATTCCGTCGGCGCACGCCTCGCGACCGGTAATCCAAAGCACTTCCCGATGCCCGGGCTTCGAGTCGAGCACTGGCCGGCGGGCGCTTAGTGTTTCCGGGAGGCCGGCTAGGGCCACTCTGATAGAAGAAGTCCAAAAGCACTCGGAAACCTCGTCCAAGGAGCCTCAGATATGGCTTTCGAAGTCCCCCCGCTGCCCTACGACTACACCGCGCTCGAGCCGCACATCGACGAACAGACGATGCACCTGCATCACGACAAGCACCACCAGGCGTACGTGACGCAGGCGAACAACGCCCTCGAGGGCACGGACTGGGCCGACAAGTCGGTGGAGGAAGTGCTGCAGAACCTCGACGCCCTGCCGCAGGACAAGCAGACGGCGGTCCGCAACAACGCAGGCGGCCACTACAACCACTCGCTGTTCTGGGAGTGGATGGGCCCCGACGGCGGCGGCGAACCCGACGGCGCCCTGCGCGAGGCGATCGACTCGGCCTTCGGTTCCTTCGACGACTTCAAGGCACAGCTGAAGGACGCGGGCGTGAAGCGCTTCGGCTCTGGCTGGGCGTGGCTGGTCCACGACGGCTCCGGGCTCTCGATCGTGTCCACCCCCAACCAGGACAGCCCCATCTCTGATGGCAAGACGCCGATTCTCGGAGTCGACGTCTGGGAGCACGCCTACTACCTCAAGTACCAGAACCGCCGTCCCGACTACCTCGACGCGTGGTGGAACACCGTCAATTGGGCGAAGGTGGCCGAAGGCTTCTCCAAGGTCTCGTAGGCGTCGTCCACCCCGAACTTTGTGGAATCGGTTCGGACCGTCCGAACCGATTTCACATCGTTCGCAGGCAGCGGTGCGCGTCGCAATCGTTCCCCCCACTCCTACGCCGTATCGCGAGCCGCTGTTCGAGCGGCTCGCGGCTACCGACGGCCTCGAAATCGAGGTCATCTATCAGTCCGCACACGAGCCCGGCTGGGACGCGCCGGAGGAGTGGTTTCCGGTCGACCATCCCTATCCGGCACGCCACTTGCGCTCGTTGCAGCGGCGGCGGCCGGGTCGGACGCCCGATCGTCTGGCCCCGCGGTCTCGGACCGGCGCTGAATAAGGCCGATCCCGATTGCGTGGTCGCCTGGGAGTACGGTCCGGCGTCCCTGCGGGCGTATGCCTGGTGCCGGCGGCGCCGGCGCAGGTTCGTGATCTTCACCGAGTGCACGCCGGAGATCGACCGCCTCCTCCCCCCTTTTCAGCTTCGCCTGCACCGGTGGCTGGCGCGCCACGCCAACGCGATGATCGTCGCCGGCTCGAGCCGCTCGCGAGCGACTGCGGTCCTTCGGTGTCCCCGATGGGCGGATCGCGCTGGGGATCCAGTCGGCCGACGTGAGCCGTTCCGGGCCGTGCCGGCGAAGCCGCGGCGGCGACGCGTCCGCTCACGATCCTGGTCGTCGGCCGGCTCGTGCCGGACAAGAACATCGCGGCGCTGCTCGAGGCCTACACACAGCGCCGAGCTCTCGCCGAAACCGACGCCCGACTCGAGATCGCCGGCACGGGGTTCCTCGAGGACGAGCTCCGGCAGCAGGCGCAGCGCCTGGGCGTGCCGGCCGCGTTTCCCGGCCACCTGGCGCCCTCGGCGCTGCCGGCGCTGTACGCCCGCGCCGACGTCTATGCCCTCGTCAGCACCTACGAGCCGTTCGGGGTCGTGATCAGGGAGGCGGCGGCTGCCGGGCTTCCGATCATCTGCAGCCGAGTTGCCGGAGCCGCCGGCGACGCCGCGATCGACGGCCGCAACGCGCTGCTCGTGGATCCCACCGATGTCGACGAGATTGCCCGAGCGCTTAGACGGCTCATCGACGACGCCGCGCTCCGCCGTCGAGATGGGCGAGGAGAGCCGGGCGATCGACGCGGAGCTCGAGGGCCGGGACGTTCAGGCCTTCCTGGCCGCGATCGCGGCCCCGTAGGCCGCGAGCGTCCGCTCCCCGCACGCCTCCCAGCTGAAGTTCGCCGTCGCGGTCTGGCGCGCAGCCGCTCCGAGCCGCCGGAGTTCGCCCGCGGTCCCCGATCAGGCGCTCGATCGTCGCCGCCAGCCCGGAGACGTCGTCGGGCTCCACCAGCACCATCCCCTCGCCGGCGGCGGCAATGTCCTCGGGTCCTCCCTCGCCGCGGCTGCCGATCGCCGGCAGCCCCGCCGCCATCGCCTCGACGTACGCCACGCCGAACGGCTCCTCGATGCCCGGCATCACGAACAGGTCGCACGCGGCGGCGCGTGAGCACGGCCTCGCTGTTAGGAAGCTGGCCGCTGAAGCTCGACGCGATCGGCCAGCCCGAGCTCGTCACGCAGCCGCTCCAGCGGGCGGCGACACGGTCCGTCGCCGATCACGACGTAGTCGGGCCGCTGCGCCGGATCGATCGCTGCCAGCGCCCGTAACACGTTCGCGTGGCGTTTGCGCTTGACGAGGTGGCCCACCGTCACGAGGCTCGCCCGGCCATCCGGGCTCCGGGGGGCGGATACGGGATCGGCGCCCAGATGAACGACTTCGACGGGCAGCGGGCCCCCGGCGATCTGCTCACAGCGCCGCTCGGCCCAGCGGCTGTTCGCGAGAACCACATCGGCGGCTCGCAACGCGACGACGGATGCCCTTCGCCCCACGGAGCTGCGCTCGGGCACGTGGATCATGTCCGGGCCGTGGGCTGAGACCGCGAGCGCGGGACGATCACCGCGCGGCCGGCGCAGGGCCCACCGCGCGACGGCGTGCCCCGCAGGGGCGATGTTGTGGACGTGCACCACGTCGAAGCGCCACTCCCCGTACAGACGGCGAAGCGCGCGACCCAACGGCGGAGCCATCCAGTAGCCCCAGGATCCATAGGAGAGCGGTCGAGGGGGCCCGAGCCACGGCACCGGGATCACCTCGATCTCGTCGAGCGTGGTCGGACGTAGCGCGGCCCGCGCGTCGGAGAGCCACCGTCGCAGGGGCCGCGGGTCCCAGGGTGCCCGGGCCAGCTCTCGGGCCACCGACAGCGGCGGCACGGGCCGGCGCATCGCCAGCACACGGATCTCAGCCCCGGCGTCCCGGGTTGCGATCGCCTGCCTGTGCGCCCACCAGCCGTGCACCGGATCTCCCGGCGACGGGTACCACTCGGCTACGACCGCGACGCGCACGCAGGCGCCGTGGCTCCGCTCTACGCCCGCGTGAAGCGCCGTCCCGCGACCGGCGAGAGATCCTCGTCGAGCCGGGTGGGCTCCCCATCGGCGGCCGCGGCCTCCATCGCCGCCAGGCGCTCGGGCGTCATCGCCGTCTCGTCCTCGTGCTCGGCGAGCCAGGCGCGTGCGTCGGCGGCGTCGGCCTCGTCACGGAGGACGCGCTTGCCCGCCGCGTAGTACCGGTCGATCTCCGCAAACAGCTCATCGACCAGGCGCTCCGTGGGGACCTTCTTCAACGGCTCGCCGCGCGAGTAGATCATGCCCATGTCCTTGGCGCCCGTGATCCCGAAGTCGGCGTGCCGGGCCTCCCCGATGCCGTTCACCGCGCACCCCAGGATCGAAACCTCGATCGGGTCCTCGTACGCCTCGAGGCGCCGCTCCACCTCGGCCACGACGCTGTCCATGTCGAACTGGAGCCGCCCGCACGTGGGGCATGCGATCAGCACCGGCCCCCGCTCGCGGAGCTTGAGCGCCTTCAGGATCTCCCAGGCGACCTTCACCTCCTCCTCCGCGTGGAACGTCGAGAGCGAAATGCGGATCGTGTCGCCGACTCCGTCGGCGAGCAGGGTCCCGAGCCCTACGGCAGACTTCAGCGAGCCCGACCACCTGGTGCCGGCCTCGGTGATCCCGAGGTGCAGCGGGTACGGGATGCGCTCCGACAAAAGACGGTTGGAGGCGATCGTGTTCGGCACGCTGGTCGACTTCATCGACACCTTGAAGTTCTGGAAGTCGAGACGCTCCATCAGCTCCACGAACTCGACCGCGGCGCTGACGAGCGCCTCCACCGGGTTCGCGAACTCGAGCTCGCGCAGATGAGCGGGGAGCGAGCCGGAGTTGACCCCGATCCGCAGCGGCGTGCCGAGCTCCTTGGCCCGTGCGACCACCTGCGCTGCCTTGTCGGGACCGCCGATGTTGCCGGGATTGATCCTGACGCAGTGGGCGCCCGCGTCAAGAGCCTTGAGCGCGAGCGTGTGATTGAAGTGGATGTCGGCGATCACGGGAATCGGCGACTCCCGCACGATGGTCTTGAGCGCGTCCACGTCCTTTTCGCGCGGGACCGCGACCCTGACGATGTCGGCACCGGCCTCGGCCACGCGCCGGATCTGGCCCATCGTGGCCTCGAGATCGGCCGTCTCGGTCTTCGTCATCGTCTGTACGGCAACGGGCGCGCCGCCGCCGATGGGAACGTCGCCCACGTAAATCTGGCGCTCTGAGGCCATGGCCTCAGTGTAGGGATCCGAGGTTCAGCGGGCCCGTGTTGACCACGTGGAAATAGCCGAAGGAGGCGTGCAGGCTGCCGGTCACCGCCGGTCCGTTCCAGGCGAACAGGCCAACCTTGACGTTCTGGAGGTCGGCGCCCGTCGAGTAGATCGGGATCCAAGTGCGGCCGTTGCGTGGAGAAGTAGGTGGTGTAGTGCGGTCCCCGCTTTGCCATCCGCAGCCAGACCGTGCCGTGCGACCGGCTGATCGGGTATGTGGCCAGGGTCTGGCTGGTCGGTGCGGCCGAGAGGTTGTCCTCGGTCGTCTCCACGAGCCCGCCCGGCTCCCAGTCGAGCTTGAGGTAGTTCTGGTCGTCCTGGTAGGCGATGATCCCGACCTGCTGTCCCGCGATCGCGGGCGGCGATGAGAGGCTCACGCGCGTGCTGATCGTCCAGTTGCCGAGCGCCGGCTGTACCAGCAGGTTCGTCCCGGGCCGCGTGTCGCCGCTGAGGTCCCCGGGCGTCGTGTTGATTCCAAGCGTCCCGCCGCTGACCGCTTCGTTCGCCGGGTCCTGCCTGATCCACGTCCATTGCGGGCCGACCGTGGCGGCGCTGAAGGTGTCCCGGAGCGCCGGGCGGGCGAAGAACAGGGTGTAGGTCTGCGTGATCCCGTCGGGTCCGGTGACCCGGATGTTTGCGATCCCGGGCACGCGCCCCACCTGTCCGACGCGCACATGGGCCCGCTTGTCCGCCGTCGTGGCACCGATCTTGGGAAGCCGGACGCCGGGCGGCACGATCACGTCGTAGTCGTAGATGTCCGGCTCAAAGCCCGGCAGGGGGATCGCCCCGGTCCCGCTCTTCGCCTTCTTCTTGCCCTTCTTCGGTTGCGCCGTGCGAAGCCTCAGCGTGATCGAGTTGAGCTCGGAGAGGGCGCGGACGACGAAGGTGCCGTATGCGGTCGCGCCGTGGTAGGTGACCCCCACGGTGACGGTCGCGGCGCCATTGCCGACCGTTTTAATCGTGCTGCCCTTGACCGAGACGACCTTCGGGTGGTCGCTCGCGTACCGCACGTGCATCCCCTTCGGCAGCGAATTGCCGTGACCGTTGCCGTACAGCGAGCTGTCGTTCAGCGCCACGCTCAGCTGCGGGTCGATCTTCGTCCCGACGGGGAACATCACCCGCTGCTGAATCCGCCTGCCCCGGTCGCCGGGCATCGTCGGCGACGCCGTAACCGTGGCCGGCGCAGTGATCAGGTGTCCGCCGACCGCGATGTCGCGAGCCACGAGCACGCTGTCGGCTGAGCTCCCGATCTGGACCCCGTAGAGGCCGTTCTGCACCGAGTACCGGCTACCGGTCCAGAAGCCGAGGCTCAGGATCTTGACCGGGATCTTGACCGTGGCCGTCTGCCCCGGGGCCAGCTCGATCTGCTGGAAGCCCTCGAGCCGTTTGACGGGATGTCCTGCGCCGGGTTTGGTGACGTACAGCTGCACCAGATCCTCCCCGGGCAGCCTCCCGGTGTTCGTGACGTTGACGAGCGCATCGAGGGTCTCGTTCGGGGTCAGGTGCGTCCGGTTGAAGCGGAGGTCCGAGGTGGAGAACGTCGTGTAGCTGAGCCCATATCCGAACGGGTACGAGACCGGCCCGCGGAAGTACATGTACGTCCGGCCCGGGGTCCCACGGCCCGGACGGATGCGGTAGTCATAGATCGACGGGAGCTCGGAGTCGTTCGCGTACCACGTGAACGGGAGATGACCGCTCGGGTCGTACCTGCCCAGCAGCACGTCTGCGAGTGCAGATCCCTCGCGCTGGCCGTTGAACGAGCTCCACAGAATGGCCGGCACGCTGGGCTCGAAGCTACCCACGTCGACGTCGCCGACGGTCTGGAGCACGGCGACCGTGTTCGCGTTCTTCGCAGCGAGCTCGTCGATCAGCTGAGCCTGTGCTCCCGGGAGGTTGAGGTTGGACCGGTCCATGCCCTCATGCGCAGTGCTGAAGTCGGTGCCCGTCACGACGATCACGTCGTTGTAGCCCGCGGCGGCGTTTACGGCGTTCGGGTCGATGGTGGTGAGCGCATCGGCGGTGCCACCGCCCGTGAAGCCGTCGTAATAGTCGACCTGGGCTTGGGGATCGACCGCTTGGATCGCGGCCTTGATCCCGGCGTACGCGTTCGAGGTGCGCGCCAGGCCCGACGCCGACTGATAGCTCGAGTACCCCCCCAGGTAGGGAGACGCCTGGTTGGCGAAGAGCCCGTACACCGCCACCTTGAACGGCCCGCTGGTCGGAACACCGATCGGCAGTACCGGCCCCACGACGCCGTCGTTGCGCCTGATCGTGGCGTTCTTGAGGAGCACCTGAGTGCGATCGGCGACGTATTGATCGAGCCCCAGGCGTGAGGGCGTCTCGGTGATCGCATGGTTGACGTCCAGGTTCGGCCATTGCAGGCCGCCGAGCTGCGCCCTTGCCTGCCTCACCCACGGCTCGTTGTTGATGTTGCCCCATTCGCCGAGCTGCATACGCGCGGTGAACAACCGCACCAGCGAGGTGTCCATGTCATTGGCGTTGTACGTGTCCGTGGGCGTCTTGATGCCCTCACCCGTGGCCGCGGGCAGCGTGTTTCGGTAGTTGTACGTCGTGTACGGCAGGTTGCAGTTGAGGTCCTCGCCGGCCGCATTCGCCAGGGCGCGGACCTCCGTAGCGCTGGCCGGCCTCGCGTACCCGGGGGCTCGCCAGTTGTGCCCGTAGGCGATGTCGTCGATCGCATCGCAATCCGAGGTGAAGAAGCCGCCGAATCCGAAGGTCTGGCGCGCGAGGGTCTTGATCAGGAACGGGTCTGCGGCGGCCGGGGTGCCGTTCACCTCGTTGAACGCGGACATGATCCCGCCGGGGTGAGACTGAGTGACGATCTGCCCGAACTGCGAGGTGTAGTACTCGCGCAGCGTGCGCGTGTCGACGTCCGAGGATCCGGTCATGCGGTTGTTCTCGCTGTTGTTCAGCGCATAGTGCTTGAGCGTGGCGACCGCCTTGAGGTAACCCCCGCCCTCGGGCAGCAGGCGTCCGCTGGAGGACTCGCCCTGGAACCCGTCGACGTATTGCGAGGCCATCTTGGCCGTCAGCAGCGGATCCTCGGAAAAGGACTCGTCGTTTCGCCCCCATCGAGGATCGCGGGCCAGGTTGACAGTGGGGGCAAAGAAGTCGAGGTCGGTGGCGTTCTCTGGGACGACCTCGCGGGCCTCGTCGCCGATCTGACTGGCTTCGGTGTACATCAGGCCCGGATCCCAGCTCGACCCAAGCGCCAGATCCACCGGGTAGCTGGTGGTATTGACGAGCTGGTTGAGGTAGTACGGCGGGTAGAGCTGCAGAAACGCGACGCCGTGGTTGGCCTCGTTCCACCACCCCCAGGCGTGGACCCCGAGCCGGGGAATCGCCGGCGCGCGGGTCGAGATCATCTGGGAGGCCTTCTCGGCCAGCGTCATCCGGGCCACGAGATCCGCTGCGCGCTCCGCGAAGCTGTAGCTCCCGTTGTTGTAGATGGGATCGGGACGAGCGGTTCCGCCGGCGATGCCGACCGAGGGGGCAAACGCCAGCAGGAGCGCAAACATGCCGGCGATCGAGCCGAACAGTCGGAGGCGCTGGATCATGAAGCGGCGCACCATAGAGCAGCAGGCGGATTGCGGCGCCGGCCCACCGACCGTACATATGATGCCCGAAGCTCGTGGGCGACCGCACTGTGACCGGCTGACTGACCTGCTCCAGATCTCCCTCGGGACGACCCGGGGACTGCGTCTGTCGGACGCCTGGTTTGCCGACCTCGTGCGCCGGGCGGGCGTGAGCGTCGAGACCGTCGGCATCCGGATCGGGATCAGCGGGAGGCTCCGGCGCGCGTACCCGGTGAACGACATCGTCGAGGCGCTTGCCGCCCGGCGGGCCGCGGCGACGGCGCTTGCGCGTACGCGCCCACGCGCGGTGGTGTTCTCGTCGACCACGGCCTCGCTGTTCGCGCCCGATCCGCACTGTCCATACGCGGTCCGCCTCGATTCGCCCGCGCGATTGAATCGCCCCGGTCCGCAGAACCTGCCCCTGCATCTGCTGGAGCGCCGTCGGCTGGCGGCCGCCCGGCTTGTGCTGCCATGGAGCCACGCGGCCGCCGATGCGCTTCCCGTCGGGGCCGCTCCCGCCGTCGTGGTGCCACCGCCGCTGTTCGCCGGCGCGGAGCCTCCCGCACCGCGCGCCGCCCGCGAGCGAGTGGCCGTCGCCTACACCCCCGATCCCAAGGCAAAGGGGCTCGATCTGCTCTGCCGAGCCTGGGGGCTCGCCGCGCTGCCGGACGCGCGGCTCGAGGTGTTCGGGATCGAGCCGGAGCTGGCGGAGAGCTGGATGCGACGTAAGGGTGTGATCGAGCCGCCGAATGTGCTGTGGCGGGGCTGGGTCGCGCCAGAACAGTTCCAAGCAGCTCTCAGCCGGGCGTGGGCATTCGTCACGAGCGCCCGCTGGGAGGACTTCGGGATGGCCCAGCTCGAGGCGCTGGCGCTCGGGGCGCTCCTGGTCTGCACGGCCACCGATGGGCCCTTCGAGGCCCGGGCGATTGCGCGGGAGCTCGGACCGGAGCTCGTGGCGGACGACCAGAGCCCGCAGTCGCTGGCCGGTTGCCTGCAAAGCGCGTTCGCCTTCGATGCCGCGAGCGCCGACGCTTACCGTGGCGACGCATTCATCCGCCTGAGCCCCTATCGTTCCGGTGCGGTCGCGAGAGTGATCGAGGAGGAGGTGCTCCCGGCGTTGCTGCCGGAGTGAGCACAGGGGCTCAACCTCGGCGCAACTTTGACGCCGCCCGTTGGTTGAGTGGTTTCGTGCTCGCGCTGAAACGACGACGAAACAGGAGAGCCGTATGAGCCTTGCCCGACGTGTCCGCCTGTCGATCGCAGCGGCGCTCGCGCTGAGCGCAGCCGCGGTTAGTGCTCTGCTCTTGCTCGCCACTGCCCCGCCGGCGGCCGCGTCGAGCACTCAGTTGGCGATGTTCGAGGACTCGCTCTCAAACCCAGGACGGGAGCTTCAGATCCTGCGGAGCCTGGGCGTCGGGATCATCCGGCTCGACATCGGGTGGAACACCGTGGCGCCCGATCCCCAGTCACGGACCGAGCCTGCCGGCTTCGACGCGACTAATCCAGCGGCTTACCCGGCAGGGAACTGGGCGAAGTACGACACGATCATCAGTGACGCGAACGCCGACGGCATCCGCGTCGACGTCCTCGTCGACGGCGTCGCGCCGCTGTGGGCAGCGGGTACCGATGCTCCTGCCGGCGCCGGGCCGTCCTGGAAGCCGTCCGCAACTGGCTACGGTCAGTTTGTCAAGGCGGTCGGTACGCGCTACAGCGGCTCGTACACACCGCCAGGTGCCTCCTCCCCGCTCCCGCGCATGAACTTCTGGGAGCTGTGGAATGAGGGCAACTGGGCCCCCGCACTCTCGCCCCAGGTACCAAGCGCCAATTCCGGGACATACCTCGCGGCCGGGATCGACCGCTCGCTGATCGCCAACGCCTGGACCGCGCTCCAGCAGACGGGCCACGGGTCCGACACGATCATCTACGGGAGCCTCTCCCCCGACCAGTCCGCGACGGTGGTGCCGTACTCCGGCACGTCGGCCAGCCCGCCGATCTCGTTCGTCCGAACGCTGTATTGCCTCAACTCCTCGTATCAGGTGCTGCAGGGGGCGGCCGCTTCGGCCGTTGGCTGCCCGGGTTCGAAGGGCGCGTTCGTCGCCCAGAACCCGGCGCTGTTCAGGGCCGGCGGGATCGGCGTTCACCCCTACGGCTACGGCAACCCACCGACGAAGGCGCAGTTCCCGAACTCCAATAGCGTCGAGTTCTCCGAAATCCCGCAGCTGCAGCGGGCCCTGAGTCGCACGTTGCGTACCTACGGTTCGGGCAGGTCGCTGGCCGTCTACAACACCGAATACGGCTATGAGCCCCGGCCGCCACAGACGAGCCGGTTGTTCGTCACGCCGACGACTGCGGCCTCGTACATCAACTGGGCCGAATACCTCTCATACAAGAACCGGGGCGTGGCAACGTACGATCAGTACAAGCTCTACGACGGCAACGACTGGTTCACGACGGGCCTCATCAACCGGTCCAACCGGCTGCTGCCCGGCTTCTACGCCTACCGGATGCCGATCTGGCTCCCGAGCACCTCGACCAGGCGCGGGCGGTCGCTGGAGGTCTGGGGCTGCGTGCGGCCGGCGCACAACGCGAGTGTCGACACCGGCAGGGCGCAGTACGCCGAGATCCAGTTCGCACGTGGCTCGAGCGGGAAGTTCAAGAATCTCAAGCGGGTGAGGATCTCCAATTCGCGCGGCTACGTCGACGTGCGGGTGAAGTTCCCGTCCAGCGGGCGGGTGAGGCTCGCCTGGCAGTACCCGCGCGGCGACAGCAAGCTGGCCGATCCCCTCCAGCCCGGCCAGAACTGGATCTACAGCCGGGCGATGAGCGTCAAGCTCCACTAGACGACGCGGAGCCACGCTCCGGGGCCGGACTCGGGCCCCGGGGCGTCGGACCGCCGCGATCAAGAATCGCCAGCGGTGCCGCCCCGGCGCTGGATCGCGACGCCCACGAGCGCGCCGCCGCCGAGCACGAGAACCGCGAGGATGACCAGGACCGGCGTCGGCAGGAACGACCCTCCCCCACTGGAGGGTTTCTTGACGTCGGCAGCGTGCGTGCCACCCAGCTGTGCGAGCAGCCGACGCTGGATGACGTCGTAGCAGTTTGTGTATTCCTCCACGTCGGCCGGCATCGTCGCGAGCGCATTTCTGAGCTGCGCCACGGAGTAATGCTGCGTGAGCGCGCCGTGACTGTTGCAGTCGGTGATCGCCGGCGCTGTCCCCGCCAGGGCGGAGTCGGTTGTCGCGATCGCCAGGAACGTCCCGGCCGCAACCAGGATCGTGATTGACCTTCTGAACACCGGCGAGAGGGTAGCGCCTTCCAGCCGCGAAACCGGTCGGCGGATGCGCGGGTTTACGGCTTCGCCGAAGCCTGGAAAACCACGTTGCGCGCCGCCGGGGCGGGCGGGGCCAGCTGACCTGCACGGCCGGCGATCTGGCCCACCGTGAGCCGCCAGACCGGCGTGACGCGGAAGCGGTCCACGACGAAGTCCGAGACCGGCGTGCGCGCCAGCAGCTTGGTTCCCCGCGGCAACGAAGCAGGGGGCGGCTGCCAGATGCTGGCGACGACATCCACCTCAGCGACCGAAACCACCGTTTGAGGCGAAACGCGCCAACGGGCGCGCGGCAGGTAATACGAGAGCGGGCCGGTCGCAAGGCTGCCGTTGTAGGCAACGACCGCGCGGGCACTGGAAGTGGTTCCAAGCGCGTGGGCCACGCTGCGCCAATCGGTCCGCTGGTAGGAAGGATTGCGGTCGATCTGAACCTGGGCATACACGAACCCGGCCAGCACGATCGCGCCGAACGCCGTGCCCGCCGGGAGCGTGCGCCGCCCCGTGCACGCCGCTCCGACCACGACCGCAAGCGGAATCCACGCCGGAATCAAAGCTCGGTCGATGAAGTAGTCGCGGCCCGCCGCGGCGAGCAGTAGCGGCACGAATAGCGCGCACGCGGCCATCAGGGCCGCGACGCCGGCGCCGCGAAGCTCGCGCTTGTTGGCACCGACGACCAGCAGCCCGATCACGACAACGGTCACGATTGCCGCGCCGAGCAGTCCCTCGTTGACGAGCGAGCTCTTGGACAGTGTGCCAAGCGCAAATGAGATCGGCACCTGCTCGATCCTGATCCGCAGCGGGGTCTGCGAGATGAATCCGACCAGCGAGCTGGACGTATGCGAGAGGGCCATCGGCGCCAACGCCATGGCGGTCGCCAGCAGCGGCGTCGCGCCGACCAAAACGGACCGTGGCGGGACGCGGTAGAGGAGCCACAGCCCCTCCGCCACGATGAGAAAAACCGCGAAGAAGTGGGTCAGCAGTGCCAGTGCCGAGAACACCCCCCACCAGATGAGGTTCTTTCTTGTCGGCTCGCGCAGCGCCCGAGCGAAGAACAGCAGCGACGCGCCGGACAACGCCGCCAAGAGCATGTATTCCGTCGCGTCCTGGGAGTACCAGATCAAGAACGGGCTCACGGCCGCGAGGAGCGCTGCAACCGTGCCCGCTCGCTTGGATACGAGCTCCCGACCGCAGAGGTAGGCGATCGGGACCACGGCAGTGCCGGCGAGCGCTGAGAGCGACCTGAGCCCGACCTCGTCGGAGCCGAACAGCCTGACCCATACCCAGGTGAGCACGAAGTAGAGCGGCGGGTTCGCCTCGTTCGACACCGCCGAGCTGAACATGCCGCCGAACGACATGTTTGCCTGGTGCACCACCGATGCTTCGTCGGACCAATAGCTTTGGCTGCCGAGCGTGGTGAAGCGGAGTACCGCGCCGATCGCAACGACCGTCCCCAGGACCCAGGTCTGGAGGGGAATCGTTTGTAGCCGGGCGGCGGCCCTGCTCCACCCGCTCGCGGCAGCATCCGTTGGGGCGGGGATGGCCATGGCCGGCCGATTCTAGAAGCGGTGGCCGTTGAATCCGCCCGGCGAGGGCCTGCGGGTGCTCATCGCACCAGGCGCAGGACAGCGCGCCAGTATGCACGCAGTAGGGAACCGATCAAGGGATGGCGTCCGGTACCGCCGAGATGCGGTGAGCTGAGATCCGCGCTCATCGGGGCCGCGAACTGGAGCGTGGTTGCAGCACGACTCCGCTGGATCTCTCTTCGCTCGCCCAGTAGTCGCGGCAACGACGCGATGAAGTCCAGCGTGGCGAGCGCCTTCATCCGTGCCCAGTGCCCGCGTACCGCGGCTACCCAGATCGCCGCCTCGGTCACCACCAACGCGGGCGCGAGCAGCGCCAGTAGCGATGTCGGGTACGTGCGGACGATGGTCGCCCAGCGGTTGCGCTCGAGGAAACGCCACTTGGCCGCGCCCTTGTCGAAGTCGTAGGCGTGAACTGCAACAGCGCTCGGCACCACCCCGATTTGCTCTCCACGCAGGCGCAGGCGGAGCGACAGGTCGACATCCTCGCAATACATGAAGTAACGGTCGGGAAAGCCCCCCAGCGCGCGCCACTTGGCAGCTGGAATCGCGAGGCATGCACCAGAGAGAAAGCCGACCTCGGTCGGCACGCGCGGACCCTCCGCAACAGGCTGCCCCGACTGACCGGCCCAGCCCAGTCCGGTGAAGTGGAGAATCCCGCCGCTGGTATTGATCACGGCCCCTCCATCCATCGTGACGAGTGCCATCCACGCGGCCCACTTCTCGCGTCCGTAGGGCTCCCGGATCGCCTCACCCCATCCCGGCTGGACGATCGAATCGGGATTGAGCAGGACGATCAGCTCGCATTCCGCCGCGGCAGCGCCGAGATTGGCGCCGGCCGCAAAGCCCACGTTGGTCGCGGTGGCGATCACCTGCGCGCGAGGTGCGAGCTCCGCCAGCACCCGGCGCAGATCGTCGCAAGAGCCGTTATCGACGACGATCAGCTGGTCATTGGGAGCAAGCTGAGCGGTCAGAGCCGGAAGTGAACGGCGCAGATCGTTCGCCGAGTTGTGAGCGACGATCACCGCGGATACGCAGGGTTCTGAGCGCCGGTGGTTCACGTGCGCCGCTTCCGCCGTGACAATATGACCTGGCTTGATCGGATCAGGTGCCATCCAGGAGCGCAACTCCGCCGCTTCCGAGTCGTTCAGCCCAGATATGACCCATGGTCTGAGGCTGATCGCGGTCGTGCCCGCCTACAACGAAGCGGATAGCGTGTCCGGTGTGGTGCATTCGCTTCGCTTGCACGCGCCACAGTTCGACGTTCTCGTCGTCGACGACGGCTCCACGGACGATACCTCGCAGAAAGCGATCGCGGCGGGCGCAGGCGTCGTGCGCCTTCCCTTCAACCTCGGCATCGGCGGCGCGGTTCAGACCGGCTTCATCTATGCGCAAGAGCATGGGTACGACTACATGGCCCAGGTGGACGGCGACGGGCAGCACGAGGCCGCCGATCTCGAGAAGCTACTCGACGCGGCGCTCGCCGATCCGAGCGTGGACATGGTCTGTGGCTCGCGGTTCCTCACGCTGGACCACCGCTACCCGGCTCCGATCAGCCGGCGGACCGGCATCCACCTGTTCGCGTTTGCCCTCAGGCGGATCGTCAGCCAGCCTGTAAGCGATCCGACCTCCGGATTTCGCCTCTACAACCGTCGCGCGATCCGCCTGTTTTCAGACGATTACCCCGCGGACTACCCCGAAGTGGAGGCCGTCCTCATGCTCCATGCCAACCGCATGCGGATGGCCGAGGTGCCGGTTCGGATGCACGCACGAGGAGCCGGTCGCTCGTCGATCAACAAACCGCGGTCTCTCTACTACATGGTGAAGGTGTCGCTGGCGCTCCTGGTCACGCTGCTGCGGCGCTGGCCGGCACCCGACACGCAAGAGCACTCGGGCTGAGCATGCACGTCCGGGCCCAGATCGTCTCAATCGTTTTTGCGCTCGTCTTGTTCATCGCGGTGTTCGAGCTCGTCCGCCGCCGCTATCTGCGCGAGCGCTACGCGCTGGTCTGGATGACCGCCGCCCTCGGTCTGCTGCTCCTGGCGATCTGGAAGAACCTGCTCAATCACGTCTCGAGGGCTGTCGGCATCTATTCGCCGGCGAATGCGTTCCTGGTGATCGCTTTCGCGTTCCTACTCCTGCTGCTCCTTCATTTCTCGGCCGTCGTGTCGCGGATGGCGGACCAGAACCGGACGCTCGCCCAGCGACTCGCGCTGCTCGAGGAACGGGAGCACGTGCGGGAACCGGAAACGGGTGCGCCGACCGAAGCCCTCCCCGAGCTCGGCGACGGCGGGCGAGTACCGGCGGAGCACGCGAGCAGCGCGGTAGGCTCGAGCGAGCGGTCGAGTCGCTGAGCCGATCGCTTAGATGAGATTCCTCAGCTCTGTGCGCCCGCTGCTGTTGCTTGGCGTCCTTGTTGCCGCCGCCGTGGTGTTGGTTGTCGTCAACCCTTGGCACGGCGCTTCGTCGCTGCCCACCCGGCGGGATCCACCCGTGGCGATGTTCGAGGACTTCACCGCGCTGACATCCAACCCGGTCAACACGCTTCAGATCCTCCGGAGCCTTGGCGTCGGCATCGTCCAGGTCCCGGTCCCATGGGCCCAGGTCGCTGTCGACCCCAACTCGCGTGCACGGCCAGCGGGCGATGCCTACCCGTCCGCGTCATGGGCCGTATTCGACACGATCGACCGGGACGCGCAGAAGGACGGGATCCAGCTCGACTTGATGCTGACCCCGGGCGCGCCGCTATGGGCCAATGCCGCGGGGCAACCGCCCCGGGATCCATACGGGGGGGTGTGGCGCCCCTCCGCCCAAGACTACGGCCGGTTCGTCGAGGCAGCCGGAACTCGTTACAGCGGCCACTACACACCCCCCGGTGCTTCGTCGCCGCTGCCGCGCGTGTCCTTCTGGGACCTTTGGGATGAACCGAACTGGGGGCCCTCGCTCCAGCCTCAGCTCCTTCTCGATCCCTTGCGGATCGCGTCGGCGGCCATCTATCGGAGGCTTCTGGACGCCGCCTGGAGCGCTCTGCAAGCCACGGGACACGGCTCCGACACGACCGTGATCGGAAACCTCTCCCCGCGCGGGACGACGACGGCGCCTCCCAGGTTCCCGCTGCCAGCGGCGGCGTACTACACCGCTAGCCCTCTGGGGTTCACGCGTGCGCTCTACTGCGTCGACGGCTCGTACAACGCGCTGCGGGGCCGTGCCGCGGCTGAGGTGGGCTGTCCGACGACGGCCACCGGGTCACGACGGTTCCGGGAGGCCCACCCAGCGCTGTTCGAGGCACCAGGGTTCGGGATCCACCCCTATCCCATCAACCTGCCGCCGATCAAGGCGGACACGACAAATTCCGACACGGTCGAGTTCAGCCAGATCCCCCACCTCGTCACCGCTCTCGACAAGGTTCAGCACGCCTACGGTTCGAAGACCAGGATGGGCATCTACATCACCGAGTACGGCTACATCACGCACCCGCCGAACGCCGGCGTCACCTACCTCTCGCCTCAAAGAGCCGGCTCTTTCCTGAACTGGAGCGAGTACCTGGCCTGGCGCAACCCGTCGATCGCGTCGACCATGCAGTACATCCTGTATGACCCTCCCCCGGGACCCAGCTTCTTCGGTGAAGGGGGCTTCGCCACCGGGTTGGCATCCTCGAGCGGCAAGCCCAAGGCCAACTTCTTCGCCTACCGCATGCCGATCTGGATGCCGTTGACGCACACCTCGCCCGGGCACGGACTCGAGGTCTGGGGATGCGCGCGACCCGCGCCTTACGCCTACCTCGACGCGCACCAACCCCAATCCGTACAGATCCAGCTACGGCGCGATTCGACAGGCCAGTTCCAGGCCGTCAGAACCGTGCAACTGACTCCCCAGCGCGGCTGCTATTTCGATGTCCGTATTAGGTTTCCCTCGAGCGGCACCGTCAGGCTCAAGTGGTCGTACCCCCGAGGAGATGCGCGCCTCGTCGATCCCCTGACCCCCGGTCAGCAGACGATCTACAGCCGCCAGGTCGGGATCACGATCCGGTAAATCCGCGTGAGCGACCTTCAAGTTCGTAGATCGCTGACAACCGGGCCGTGGCGCACACGCCTGCGGTGGGCCGTTCGTCTGCTTACGCCCTGGGGCCTTGAGTGGTGGCTGTATCGGCGTGAGATGCGGAAGCTGCGTCGAGCGCGTGCTGAGAACTGGAGCAGAACACCTGTCGCCGCAGATCCGCAGGTGGATGATGCCGTTCGCTTCCTGATGACACGCGGGCTTGACGAGGCGACGATCCGGTCCGCCTCAATCCCGGATCTCTCACTCACGTTCATGTCGAAGATCCTCGCGCCGCGCCTTCCAGGCGACCGGCCAATCCGCGCGTTACACGTCGGGAACTTCGTCGGCGTGTCCCTGTGCTTCTTCACCTCGCTGGTTCGCGCTCGCCATCCGCGTTCGGTCGTTGTGTCGGTCGATCCGAACACCGAAGTCCGCGGGGTCGATTCCCCGCAGAGTCATGTTCTCGCGCTGCTGGACCATTACGGTCTGCTCGCGAACAGCCTGATCATCCCGGGCTATACCTTGGAGCAGACTTTCGGTGAGCCCGGCGCACCCGATGAGACCGACCTCAGCAAGGGTCTTGCCTGCGAGAACGTGCTGGCGAGCCTCGACACCCTGCAAATGGATCCGTTCGACGTGGCCCTCATCGACGGCAATCACGACCTCGAGTATCTGGAGCGTGAGTTTGTGGCTGTGCGACAGCTGCTTGCGGGCGGCAGCATCGTCGTCTTCGACGACATCGTCGACTGGGAGGGCGTGAGGGAGGTTTTCGAGCGTGCCCTCGCGGACCAGCGCTGCACCGATCTGGGACAAGACGGACCGGCGTGCGGCGCATCCTTCGAGACTGCGCTGGTCACCTCCGGCTCATCGGCGATACTGCCCGCCATGGAGAGTGGCGCCGAGCTGATCGCCCAGTTGCAGGGAATCTGCGGGACCGAGCACGTGCTCACCCACCCCGACGCGCTCGCCACCTACCGCTCCGACGGGCTCAAGCAGTACCGCGAGACGCCGCTGGCGGCGGTCCTGCCCGGGCACCGGCGAAGAGGTCCGGCGGGTCGTGCGGGCCTGCTTCGAGGCGGGTGTGCCCTGGGTCGCGCGCGGCTCGGGGACAGGCCTCTCCGGCGGCGCGCTTCCCGTCGCGGAGGGCGTGCTGATCGTGCTCGCGCGGCTGCGGCGGATCCTGTCGGTCGAGCTGGACGACGGCCGCGTGGTGGTCGAGCCGGGCGTCACCAACCTGTCGGTCTCACGGGCCGTCTCCCCCACCCACTTCTATCCGCCCGACCCCTCGAGCCAGATCGTGTGCTCGATCGGCGGCAACGTCGCCGAGAACTCCGGCGGCGCCCACTGCTTCAAGTACGGCTTCACCGACCAACTACGTGATCGAGCTGGAGGTGGTGCTGAGCGACGGCACCGTCGTCCAGCTCGACCGCGATCAGCCGGGCTATGACCTGCTGGGCGCATTCGTCGGCTCCGAGGGAACGCTCGGCGTCGCGACGCGGATCGCGCTGCGAGTCATCCCCGCCCCCGAGAGCATCCGCACGCTGCTGGCGTTCTTCGAGGACACCGGCGCCGCCGGCGAGGCGGTTACGGCGATCGTGTCCGCCGGCATCGTGCCGGGTGCGATCGAGATGATGGATCGCCTGTCGATCCGCGCCGCCGAGGAGGCGACCGGCGCCGGCTACCGGCTTGATGCCGGCGCCGCGCTGATCGTCGAGCTCGACGGCCCGCAGGAGGAGTGCGACGGCGCGCTTCGAGGAGGTCAGCGGCATCTGCTCGGCGGTCGGCGCGCGCGACGTCCGCGATCGCCGAGTCGGCCGAGGAGCGCGAGCTGATCTGGAAGGCACGCAAGGCGGCGTTCGCCGCGATGGGCCGCGTCGCCCCCGCCTACTACGTTCAGGACGGCGTGATCCCCCGCACGCGCCTCTCCGAGGTGCTGCGGCGGATCGACGAGCTCGCGGCCGAATACCAGCTGCAGGTCGCGAACGTGTTCCACGCCGGCGACGGGAACCTCCATCCGCTCGTCTGCTTCGACGCCGCTCGCGAGGGCGAGCCCGAGCGGGCCGAGGAGCTCGCTGGCATGATCATCAGCGCCTGCGTCGAGGAGGGCGGCTCGATCACCGGCGAGCACGGCGTCGGCATCGACAAGAAGGCCTACATGCCGGCGATGTTCTCCGAAGCCGACCTCGAGGCCTTCCAGCGGCTTCGGTGCGCCTTCGACCCGCATGGACTAGCCAACCCCGGCAAGGTGATGCCCACGCCGCGGCTGTGCGGCGAGGTACCGGGGCCCTACCGCGAGCATCCGCTGGAGCGCGCCGGCGTCGCGAGCAGGCTTTGAGCGAGACGCTCGAACCACAGGACGTTCGATGAAGCCGCGGCCGTGCTCGCCGCGGCGCGCGACGCCGGCCAGACGGTGCGAATCCGGGGCGCCGGCACCAAGTCCGGCTGGGGCGCGGTCGCCGGCGAGCCACAGGTCGAGCTGCGCACGCGCTCGCTCGATGAGATCGTCGAGCACAACGTCGGAGATCTGACAGCGTGCTCGAAGCCGGCGTGCCGCTGGTGCGTGCGCAATCGCTGTTCGCCTCGGCGGGTCAGATGCTGGCGCTCGATCCGCCGCTCGGCAAGGGTCGTGCCGCGACGATCGGCGGCATCGGTCGCGACCGGAGACTCCGGTCCGCTTCGGCACCGTTACGGCGGCGTCCGCGACCTCGTCATCGGGATCACGGTCGCGCTGTCGGACGGCACCGTCGCCCGTTCCGGGGGAAAGGTGATCAAGAACGTCGCCGGCTATGACCTAGCGAAGCTGTTCGCCGGCTCGTTCGGGACGCTCGGCGCCATCCTCTCGGTCAACGTCAGGCTGCATCCACGCCCGCCCGCGCATGCGACGGCTCTGGGCGCCTCGGGCGACCCGGCCGCGCTCCAGGCAGCCGCCCGGGCGTTGTCGGCCGCGCCGCTCGAGCTGGACTCGCTTGATGTTGCCTGGCACGCGGGGCGGGGCGGGATCCTGGCGCGGCTGGCCGGCGTCGAGTCCCCGCGGCGCGCGGAGCGGGCCGCGGCGAGGCTGCGGGAGAGCGGGCTCGAGGAAATTGACGTCATCAGCGATGACGCGCGCCTGTGGGCGCGCCAGCGTGCCGGGCAGCGGTCCGAGGCCGCCGCGCTCGTGCGCGTGTCCGCCCGCCCGAGCCTGCTGACGGGAGTGCTGCAGCGGTCGACGCCTGCGGCGGCACGCTCGTCGGCCGGGCGGCGCTCGGTACCAGCTACGTGGAGCTCGATCCCTCCGCCGTGGCGCGATTCCGCCGGCGAGCTGCCCGCGAGCTGCATGGTCGGTCCTGCTCGACGGCCCGGAAGATCTCGCGCTCGGAGTTCGATCCGTGGGGGAGCAAGAACGGCCCGGCGCTCGAGCTGATGCGGCAGTGTCAAGCGGCGCTTCGATCCGACCGCGACTTGCAATCCCGGGCGTGTTCGTGGGAGGGATTTGAATCGTGCCCGTGTTCGATCCCCAGCGGCCCCCCCGAGCAGTCGATCGTCGACGACTGCGTCCACTGCGGGTTCTGTCTCGAGAGCTGTCCCACCTACGTGCTCTGGGCAGCAGGAAGCAGATTCTCCGAGGGGCCGGATCGTGCTCGTCGATCAGGGCCTTCATTCCGCCGGTTCGTTTTCAGCCGAGATGGTCAGCCACTTCGACACATGTCTCGGGTGCATGGCCTGCGTGACCGCGTGCCCTTCCGGGGTCCGCTACGACCGCCTGATCGAGCGCGTACGGCCTCAGATCGAACGCGGATACGAGCGCTCGAGTCGCCGACCGGGCCCTGCGGTTGCTGCTGTTCGAGACGCTCCCTCACCCCAAGCGACTACGGGCGCTGGCACCGATGCTGGCGGCGGCGCGCAAGATGAAGCTGGAGCGGCTTCCCGCGCGCATGTCGCTGCTGTTGAAGGTTGCGCCTCGCAATGGCGCACGGCGTCGGGTCCGGATCCCGGAGCGGACCGCGGCGGTGGGTGAGCCGCGGGGTCGCGTCGCGGTGCTGCTCGGGTGCGTCCAGCGCGTGTTCTATTCGCAGGTCCACCAGGCCACGATCAGCGCGCTGGCAGCCGAGGGGTTCGAGGTGCTGGCGCCGCAGGCCCCCGATTGCTGCGGAGCGCTCGAGCTGCATGGAGGCGAAGAGGAGGCGGCGTTTGCGCGGGCCAGGGCGACGATCGCGTCGTTTGCCGGCCTTGATGACGTAGACCACATCGTGGTCAACGCCGCGGGGTGCGGCTCGGCGATGAAGGAGTACGGCGATCTGCTCGGGCACGCCGGAGGCCAAGGCGTTCTCGAGCCGCGTGTGCGACGTGACAGAGCTGCTCGGGCCGCTCGAGCCCCGCGCGCCGCGGGGACCCGTCCCGCTCAGAGTGGTCTACCACGACGCGTGTCATCTGCAGCACGCCCAGGGCGTTCGGACAGAGCCACGCGCAATGCTTACGCAGATCCCGGAGCTCGAGCTATTGGAGGTGGCTGCCGAGCCGGAGATCTGCTGCGGGTCGGCCGGGATCTACAACCTGGTACAGCCCGAAGCCGCGGCCGCGAGCTCGGCGCCCGCAAGGCGAAGTACCTGCTCGAGACGGGCGCCGACGCGATCGCGGCTGCCAACCCCGGTTGCTCGGCGCAGCTTGACATGCACCTGCGGGAGCTGGGCCGCCCCCTCCCCATCTACCACCCGGTCGAGCTCGTATGGCGGTCGATCGCCGCGGCCTCGGCGTCGCGCGTGCCTGGCTGATTTCGCTACGGTGAAAACGGTGAGGACGCTCCAGCAGGTCGGGATGCTGGCGCTGGTCGCTGTGGTCATAGGCGGTTGCGGCGGCTCGTCATCACCCAGCCACACCACCTCCTCGGCGCCGGCGACCACGGCGCACACGAGCCCATCCACGGGCTCGACGCGCTCGACGCCAAAGCCGACCACGACGCGGACCACGAAACACACGACCCCGGCGTCGACGTCGTCGCCCGACCGGGCCGGGCACGCGGACCGCCCCCCCACCGATTCCGGTCGGCACCCCGGCAGCGCCTGACGGCCTTCGGCAGACCACGGGCTACTCGACGTACGAGCTCTGTGCCAGGCAATGCGGCGGCACGGTGCCTGCATCGCTGCGGCGAGGACTCCACCTCCCGTCTTCATCCGGTGGCGCCTGTCCGGTGTCATCCGGCCGCGGGCCGATGAGACCCCTTGGCTCGACGCCCCGGCTCGCGGTCTCTCCGTTCATCGGCAGCGCCTGGCAGGGCGGCCGTGTGACATGGAGCGTCTCCGGCGGCTACGCGGGCCCCGTGTTGATCCGCGGGCGCGAGCTCGGCGGCCCACACGCCGTGGGATTCGGGGAAGGACACACGCCCTACGACGAGCTTCAGTTGCTCGGTCCGGCGATGGGCGTTCCCCGAGGCCAGTGGCCGTCGTTCACCCGCGTCCGCAGTCCGGGGTGTTACGCCTACCAGGTGGACGGGACGAGCTTCAGCGAAGTGATCGTGTTCCGGGCGGCGGGGTGAGGGAGTACCCGGCCAAGGCTGACGAGCAGCCGTAGCGGCGCCCCCCAACCTTCGCCCATGTAGGATCCCGGCCCGAGGAGATGGGCAGGGAACCCACACCCATCCGGCTGCGAGCCCCGCGCAGCGCCCTGGCGGCGTGGTGCGCGCTGCTGGCCGTGGTCGCGCTGTTGAGCACCGGCGGGGTGGCACGGGCGAACCCGAACTACCCGGTCTCCTACACGCTGGTCCACGCCGGGCTCTCGGCGGCCCTGAGCTCGACCAACGGCCCCACGGGGGCGAACGACTTCTCGTGCAAGCCGAGCGCGGCGCATCCCTATCCGGTCGTGCTCGTCCACGGCCTGGTCGCGAACAAGGTCGACAACTGGGACACGATGGCGCCGCTTCTGGCGGACAACGGGTTCTGCGTGTACGCGCTGACCTACGGACAGAACGGCGGCGAGCCGTACTTCGGCGGCCTGGAGGCGATGGAGCAGAGCTCGCAGGAACTGGGCGCGTTCGTAGACCAGGTGCTGGCCGCCACGGGGACATCGAAGGTCGATCTCGTCGGGCACTCCGAGGGCACGGTGATGCCGCGCTACTGGATGGAGTTCGAGGGCGGTGCCGCGAAGGTCGACAAGTACGTGATGCTGACCCCGCTGTGGAACGGCACCAATCTGCTCGGGGCCGGCACGCTCGAGCAGCTGAGCGGCGAGTTCGACCCCCAGGGGGTCGCTCAGTTCAACGACGCGTTCGGCTACGCCACGACCTGCCACTCCTGCACCGAGTTCCTGACCGGCGGCTCGTTCATGAACAACCTGAACTCCCACGGGATGGCCCTGCCGGGCGTCACCTACACGGACATCGTCACGAAGTACGACGAGCTCGTCTCGCCGTATACGAGCGGGATCCTCAACGCTGCCGGCGTCACCAACCTCGTGCTCCAGGACCAGTGTTCGCTTGACTACTCAGAGCACGCCACGGTCGCCTACGACCCGACCGCGGCACAGGACATCCTGAACGCGCTCGACCCTGCGCATGCCAAGCCCGTGCCGTGCGTTCCGGTGATCGCGGGCTACGGGGCGCTGTACGCCCCGAGCGGCGTGGGTCTTACGCAGTAGCGCCCACCGGCGCTACCCGGCGTACATCGCCTCGATCTCGTCGTGGTACTTCGCCGCGATCGGCTTGCGCTTGAGCTTCATCGTCGGCGTCAGCTCATCACCACCGGGGATCCAGTCGCCGGGCACGATTACGAACTTCTTGATCTGCTCCACGCGCGCCAGATGCGCGTTGGCGTCATCGACGCCCTGCTGGACGGCCTCGATCACCTTCGGCTCGGTGGCGAGCGCCTCGAGCCCGTCGGCCTCGATCCCGTTCTGCTGGGCCCATTGGGGCGCATAGTCGGCATCGAGCACGAGCAGGGCCGTGTTGTAGGGGCGGGCGTCCCCAATCGTCGCGGCCTGGCCGATCAGCGGGCTCGCCGTCTTCAGCGCTGCCTCGATGTTCGCCGGCGACATGTTCTTGCCGGCGGCGTTGATGATCAGCTCCTTCTTGCGATCGACGATCTTCAGGTAGCCGTCCTCGTCGATCTCGCCGATGTCGCCGGTGTGTAGCCAGCCCTCGGGATCGATCGCCTCGGCGGTCTTCTCGGGCTGGTTGCGGTAGCCCAACATCAGGAACTCTCCTCGAATCAGCACCTCTCCGTCCTGCTCAAGCCTCAGCTGCGCCCCCGGTGCCGGCGGCCCGACCGTGCCGATCTTCACCGCCCCTGGCCGATTGCACGTGCCGAAGCCGCACGTTTCCGACATGCCCCAAAGCTCGGCCAGCTCGATCCCGAGCGCATGGAAGAACTCGAGCACCTCGACGGGTGTCGGCGCCGCGCCGACATTGACCGCGATCGCCTGGTCGAGACCGAGCATCGCTCGCAGGCCCGAGAACATCTGCTCGTCGGCCTGCTTGAACTTCTGCTCGAGCTCGTCGGGCACCGGTTCGCCGCGCTGCCTGAGCCGCACCCGCTCGACGGACGCCTGTAGCGCCTCCTGCACCGGCCTGCGCTGCTCCTCGGGCTGCGCGGCCTGCATCGTCTCGAGCCCCGCCTTCAGCTTCTCCCAGATCCGTGGCACGGCGAAGAACCAGGTGGGATGTACCTGCGGCAGATACGAGAGGATGTCCCGAGGATTCGGCGCGCAGGTCGTCGTACATGCGTAGACGACCGGGATGTAGTGGTGCGCCATCCGCTCGGCAATGTGAGCGGCGGGCAGCCACGAGATCACCCGCGATCCAGCCTCGACCGGGATGATCTCCTGGACGGCGTGAGCGCTGACCATGACCGAATGGTGTGAGAGCTGAACACCCTTGGGCTTGCCGGTCGTGCCCGAGGTGTAGATCAGCGTGAGGACGTCGTCAGGCTCGATCGCGGACGCTGTGGCGGCGGCGTCGAAGTCCGGGTTCGATCCCTCCACATCCTCGAGCCCGGTCGTGCCGTCGGGCGGGTCACCGTCGACCACCACGACGTGCTCGAGTCCCGGAAGGTTCTTGCGCGCCTCGAGCACGACGGGCAGGAAGGCCTGCTCGACGATCGCCACCTTCGTCGCCGCATCCGTACAGAGGTATTCGATCTCACCGGCTGGATATGTCTGGTAGATCGAGAATGGAGTCGCGCCGAGCATCGCCGCCGCGAGGTCGACGATGTGGAACTCGGGCCGATTCGAGAGCATGATCGCGACCGTGTCCCCGCGGCCGATTCCCAGCTTGGCGAGTCCACCGGCGACGGCGTCGACCCGGTCCAGGAGATCCGCCCAGGTGATCGACACGCTGTCGTCCGGCAGCCTCACCGCGACCACGTCCGGATTGTTGGCCGCGGTGCGGCGCAGCGCCTCGGTCAGCGTCGGGGCGTCAACCGCGCGCCCCGACGTCGGCGTAACCGTCGTGCTCTCCATCGCTCCTCCGCCTCTTTCGATTCGCTGAAACTCCGGGTAACGCTATCGCAGCGCTTACGGGTGGTTGAAGCCTTGGCCGGTCAGCGTCGAGATGTCGTTGCTGAGCCCGATCACGAACACGAGCATGATCAGGGCGAACCCGATCACCCCCGCACGCTCCATCACCTCGAACGGAATCCGTCGCCGGCGCAGCTTCTCGGCGAGCGCCCAGAAGACGTGACCGCCGTCGAGCGGCAGGAACGGGAACAGGTTGATGATCGCGAGCGACAGGGAGATCAGCGCCAGCGTGAACAGCGCGGCCGTGGTGCTGAAGCCGATCGCGTTCTTGGTGATCTCAAAGCCCCCGACGACGCTGTGGAGCTGCTTTCGCTCCTTCGGCTCGAAGATCCGCGTGACGGTGCTGACGGTCTTCTTCGTCCAGTACCAGAGCTCTGAAGCCCCCTGACCGGCGGCGGCGCCGAGACCGAGGGGCGGGTTCCGGGTGCCGAAGGCGAACCCGATCCGCACCCGCTTGAGGCTGGTGTCGTAACGGGGGTAGATCGTGAACGATCGCAGCGCTCCGTGCCTGCGCACCACGAGCGTGACCGGCGTGGCCGCGCTGCACCCGGCGACCTGCTTGCCCGTGCAGTGGTGGGACCCGATCTCCTTGGTGATCTGATCGACGGACAGCCCGGTCTTGCCGTCGACGGACACGATCTGGTCGCCCGCCTTCAGGTAGGAAGCGGCCGGCTGCTCGAGCGTTCCCGCTGCGACACTGCGGGTCGCCACCGGGTTGCTCACATTGCCCTCGGCCCAGAACAGCGCGCTCACGATCACAAACGCGATCAGCACGTTCATCGCCGGCCCCGCCAAGATCACGACGATCCGCTTCCAGGGAGGCTGGTTGTAGTAGGCACGCGGAGCGACCTCCGGCGGGATCTTCTCGTTGGGGTTCATCCCGGTGATCCTCACGTAGCCCCCGAGCGGGATCACGCCCACCCCGTACTCGGTCTCACCCCGACGCAGCTTCCAGAACATCGGCCCGAAGAACAGCGAGAACCGCTCGACGCGCATGCCGACGGCCTTCGCGGCGGCAAAGTGCCCGAACTCGTGCAGGATGATCAGGACGGCGAAGCCGAGGAAGGCGAGCAGGTAGGACATGTTGAGGTCTCAGTGTGGCAAGAGGGCCTCGGTGGTCCCTCTCACGCTGCTGTCCGCGCCGCGATCAGCTCCCGGGCGGTCTCGCGCGCTCCGGCGTCCGCATCCGCCAGCGCATCGAAGGAATGCACCGGACCCGCCGGCAGCTTCGAGAGCGTCGCCTCGATCACGCGCGCGATGTCCGCGAACCGCAGCCGCCCGCCCAGGAACGCGTGCACGGCAACCTCGTTGGCCGCGTTCAGGACGCACGGCGCGGTTCCGCCGGCGACGCCGGCCGCTCGCGCCAGGCGCAGGCAGGCGAACGTGTCCGGGTCCGGGGCCTCGAAGGTCAGCTGCCCGAGCTCCACGAGGTCCAGCGGCCTGACCGGGACGTCGACGCGGTCGGGGTAGTGGAGCGCGTAGGAGATCGGGACGCGCATGTCCGGGTAGCCGAGGTGGGCGAGCGTGGCGCCGTCGCAGAGCTGAATCAGGCTGTGGATGATCGACTGGGGGTGCACGACCACCTCGATGCGGTCGTACGGCACGCCGAACAGGTGGTGGGCCTCGATCAGCTCGAGCCCCTTGTTCATCAGGGTGGCGGAGTCGATCGTGATCTTGCCCCCCATCGTCCAGGTCGGGTGCGCCAGCGCCTGCTCGACCGTGACGTCCTCGAGATCGCCGGGGCCCGCTCCCCGAAATGGCCCTCCCGAGGCCGTGAGCACCAGCTTGTCGACCGTCCCGGCGTGTTCGCCGGCCAGCAGCTGGTACAGCGCCGAGTGCTCCGAGTCGACGGGGATGATCGTTGCGCCCGTGCCCTCGGCGAGCTGCATTACGAGCTCTCCGCCGACGACGAGCGACTCCTTGTTGGCGAGCGCGAGCTCGATCCCCTCCGTCAGCGTCGCGACCGAGGGCACGAGGCCCGCCGAGCCGACGATCGCGTTCAGCACCAGTTCGCAGTCGGTCTCGGAGAGCAGCCGCATCAGTCCTTCGGTCCCGCTCAAGACTTCACCGTCGGTCCAGGATTCTGCGGCACGCGCCGCCGCATCCCGGTCTGTGAGGGCGATTCGCTTGACGCGGTGGGCCTGGGCCTGTTCGACGAGCTGCTCCCACGAGCGCTCGGCGCTGAGCGCGACCACCTCGAGCTCGTCCTCCGGTGCCCTCGAGACGACGTCGAGTGCCTGGACGCCGATCGAGCCGGTGGCCCCGAGGATGATCAGGCGACGACTCACCCTGCCGATTCTAGGTGTGCAGGATCGCGTACCAGATGTAATAACCCGCGACGATCGTGAACAACGCTGCGTCGAATCGGTCGAGCGCCCCGCCGTGGGCCCCGAACGCGCTGCCGGTGTCCTTGGCGCCCGCGTCGCGCTTGATCAGCGACTCGAACAGGTCTCCGAGCGGTCCCAGCACCGCAACGCCCAGTCCCAGCAGCAGCGCGTGCCCCTCCGTCATGCGGGGATGGGTCCACGTGTTCTGAAGCAAGCCCGCAAGGAACACCGCCAGGATCGCGATCAGGACGCCGCAGAACAGTCCCTCCACGGTCTTGCCCGGAGAGATGGACGGCGCCAGCGGCCGCCGGCCGAACGCTCGGCCGCCGATGTACGCGGCCGTGTCCCCGAGGAACGTGCCGACGAGCACGTCGATCGTGACGGCGCCGCCATGCGGAAGCTTCCGCAGGAGCTCCGCGTGGCCGAACGCCAGCCCGATCCACCAGACGCCCAGGAGCGTGCCCGCAACTGCCACCGTGGCGCCGCCTCGCTGTCCACGACCCAGGACCGCGATGAACAGCACGGGGATCGTCGCGACGCCTACCTCGAGCACCTGCCGCTGGCCTCCGTAGCGGGCCGCCAGCACCATTCCGGCCAGCGCCGCGAAGCCGACCACCGGGACCGGCTTCCAGCGGTCGAGCATCCGGTACAGCTCGTGCAGGCACAAGCAGCCGAGCACGATCAGGAAGAGCGCCCAGGGCAGCTTGCCGATGCTGATGAACAGGACGCCGACAACCGCCGCCGGGATCGCCACCAGCAGTCGCGCGCCGAGGTCTGAGCGCCCGCGGCGCTCCCGTGGCGCCCGGCGCGGTGCGGCCGGGGGCCGGCGCCTCGATTGGGGCACGATCAGCGCCCCCCGAAGCGCCGTCCGCGTGCCGCGAACTCCTCGAGGCTCTGCTCGAACGCCTCACGGGAGAAGTCGGGCCACAGCTCGTCGCGGAACACGAGCTCGGAGTAATGACCCTGCCAGAGCAGGAAGTTCGAGCTGCGGCGCTCGCCACTCGTGCGGATGATCAGATCGGGGTCGTGCATCTCCGGCGCGTACAGATGGGCGCGGAACTCGTCCTCGTCGCCTCCGGTAAATGTTCGCGCCGCATCCAGAATCTCCGCTCGGCCGCCGTAATTGAAAGCCACGAACAAGGTGATCCGGGCGTTCGCCGCGGTCAGCTCCTCCGCCCACTCCATCCGCTCGATCAGCTCGGGCGGCACCGGATCCGAGCGGCGTCCCACGAAGCGCATCCGGACTCCCTCCTCGTGGAGCTCGGGCGTCTCCTGCTCGATCCGCCTGCGCATCATCTGCATCAGGCCCGAGACCTCCTCGTCGGGACGGGACCAGTTCTCGGTCGAGAACGAATACACGGTCAGCTCCTCGACCCCGAGGTCGACGGCGTCACGGAGCCGCGCTTTGACGGTGTCCGCTCCCGCCTCGTGCCCCGCGAGCACCGGCAGTTCGCGCTGCTTGGCCCAGCGCCCGTTACCGTCGGTGATGATCGCCACGTAGCGGGCCCGCGAGTCGGCCACGCTAGACCTCGAGAATCTCTGCTTCCTTGTGCTTGAGCAGCTCATCGAGCTCGGCGATGCGAGCGTCTGTGACCTTCTGGAGCTCGACCTCAGCGCGGTGTTCGTCATCGGAGCCGGTGTCCCCCGCCTCTTTGAGCTCGCGCAGCTCGTGCATCACGTCGCGGCGGACGTTGCGCACCGCAACCCTCCCCTCCTCCGCGATGTGGCGAACGACCTTGACCAGCTGCTTGCGCCGCTCCTCGGTGAGCTCGGGAACGGCGAGGCGAATCAGGTTGCCGTCGTTCGATGGGGTCAGACCGATGTCGGACTCCAGGATCGCCCGTTCGATCGCCTTGATCGAGCTCTTGTCGTAGGGCTGGATCGACAGCAGGCGCGGCTCGGGGGCGCTGATCGTCGCCAGCTGCTTGAGCGCGGTCTGGGTGCCGTAGTAGTCGACGTTGATCCGATCGAGCAGCGCCGGGCTCGCCCGGCCGGTCCGGACGGAGCCGAACTCGTGGCGAATGGACTCGACCGATTTCGCCATCCGGTCGCGCGCGTCGGCAAGAAAGTCATCGATGATGTCCGAAGGGCTCACGTTCTCACCAAGGTCCCCACCCGCTCACCGGACACTATCTTGTCGATGTTGCGCCCGCCCGCCATGTTGAACACGATGATCGGCAGGTTGTTGTCCATGCAGAGCGCGAACGCCGTCGAGTCCATCACCTGCAGGCCACGGGTGAGCGCTTCCTTGTGGGTGATCTCCGGGATGAACTGAGCATCCGCGTGCTCGGCGGGGTCGGCGGTGTAGACGCCCTCGACACCGTTCTTGGCCATCAGCACGACCTCGGCGTGGAGCTCGGCCGCCCGAAGCGCAGCCGCCGTGTCGGTAGTGAAGAACGGGTTGCCGGTTCCGGCGGCGAAGATCACGATCCGCCCCTTCTCGAGGTGGCGGATCGCGCGCCGTCGGATGTAGGGCTCGGCCACCTCGGAGATCGTGATCGCCGACTGGACCCGGGTCGCCACCCCGAGCTTCTCGAGCGCGTCCTGAAGCGCAAGCGCGTTCAGCACCGTGGCCAGCATCCCCATGTAGTCGCCGGTGGCGCGGTCCATGCCCTTGGCCGCGGCAGCGAGACCGCGGTAGATGTTGCCGCCGCCGACGACGATCGCCACCTCGACGCGGCGTGCGTGGACTGCCGCCACCTCGGCGGCAATCGCGTGCACGCGGTCGGGGTCTGTCCCGTACTCGAGCTCGCCCATCAGCGCCTCGCCGGAGAGCTTCAGCAGCACCCGGGTGTAGGCGGGGGCGGTCTGCGGTTGGGTGCTGAGCGTCTGCGCCACCGCTCCTCCTCGCCGCCCTAGCTTCCGACCGCGAACCGGGCGAACCGTCGGATGACGACGTTCTCGCGGGTCTCCGAGGCCAGCGCGGCGCGGAGCTCCTCGATCGTCTGCCCGCCGTGCTTGTCCTCGTTGACATGCTTCTGGCGCAGAAGCACAACCTCGTCCAACCAGCTGTCGAGCTTGCCCTTGATCGCCCGCTCACGGGCCTGCTCGGGGACGTTCGAGAGCTGCTCGGTCGCGATCCGCTCCTCACGCTCGCGCTCCTCGGCGGGCACGTCGTCGTCGCCTATCGCCAGCAGCTGCGGGGCCGCCGCCACGTGCAGGGCCACGTCACGCGCGAACTCGACGAACTTCTCGTTGCGCGCGACGAAGTCCGTCTGGCAGTCGACCTCGACCATCGCGCCGATCTTCCCGCCCGCATGGATGTAGCTCTGGACCACTCCCTCGCGTGCCTCCTCGCCGGAGCGCTTGGCAGCCTGGGCCTCGCCGCGGGTGCGAAGGATCTCGATCGCCTGCTCGATGTCTCCACCGGCCTCCTGGAGCGCCTCGCGCGAGGCGAGCACCCCAGCGCCGGTCCGGTCCCGCAGGGCCTTGACGTCCTTGGCGCTGATCTCGCTCATTCGGACGCCTCCGGGGGTTGCTCGGGGGAGGGGGCAGGTTCGGTGGGTGCCTGTTCTGTCTCCGCCGCTGGGGTCGGCGGAGGGGTCGGTGGGGCCGGGGGCGGTGGGGTTGGCTCCTGCGGCGGGGGTCCGGGGGCCTGCCGAGGCTCGGAGGAGGCGTCCGTGTCGGAGGCGGTCGCGCTCGGCGCCGTCGCTTGCGCTTCGGTCCCGGAAGCGCTCCCTGCCTCCGACACGGACGGCTCGGCCGAGCCCGCTCGCGCACCGGTGGGCGCCGAGGGCTCTGCGCCCTCGGCGGCCTGAGCAGCAGCCGCGGCCTCCGCGGCCGCGGCCGCCTCTTCGGCCTCACGCCGGGCCTGCTCCTCCGCCTCCTGCCGAGCGCGCTCCTCGGCTTCCTGGCGCTCCCGCTCGAGCCGTGCGCGCTCCTCCTCCTCGCGGAACACGTTGTGCCCCTGCGCGACGACGTCGCCGATCGCCTTCGTGATCGCGTTGCAGGAACGGATCGCGTCGTCGTTGCCCGGGATCACGTATTCGATCCCGTCCGGATCGCAGTTCGTGTCGACGAGTCCGATGATCGGAATCCTCAGGCGCTGCGCCTCGCGGACGGCGATCGCCTCGGTTTTCAGGTCGATCACGAACACCGCGTCCGGCACACGTTGCATGTTCTTGACGCCGCCCAGATTCGCACGGAGCTTCTCGAGGTCGGCCTGGAGAGACATTCGCTCGCGCGTCGGGAGCAGTTCCAGCTGGCCTTCGGTCTCGTAGCGCTCCAGATCGTGCAGCCGCTTGATTCTTTGTGAAATCGTGTGGAAGTTCGTCAGCAGGCCGCCCAGCCAGCGGTGGTTGACGTAGGGCATGTCGGCCGCCTGTGCGGTCTCCTGGATCGAGTCGCGGGCCTGCTTCTTGGTCCCGACGAACAGCACGGTTCCGCCCCGCCGGGCCACCTCCGCTGCAAAGCGGCGCGCCTGCTCGAGCAGGGCCTCTGTCTGCAGCAGATCGATGATGTAGATGCCGTCGCGCTCGCCGAAGATGAACCGGCGCATCTTCGGGTTCCACCGGCGCGTCTGATGGCCGAAGTGGACGCCGGCCTCCAGCAGCTCCTTGATTCCAAGTTCTGGCACGTCGTTCTCCCTTGATTGGTGTGGTACTGAGCCCATTCGCCGGCGCCGTGGACCTCGGGGCTACCCGAGGCAGGGCCACGAACCGCGCAATTGGGGTTGAAAAATTTCTACCTGAGTCTACGAAAGTTTTGCGAACGCGCTACGTTTTATGGTGCAGCGGGGCGTCACCCTTCCCCTACCTTCGGTGATTCCCCGCCCGCGGGCCGAACCTCCCTTCCCCTACCTCCGGTGGCTCGGTTCGCAGATGGAACGACGGGGCGGCTGTGGACGGGCCGCCCCGTCGCATTCTCCAAAGCATTTTGCAGATCGGGCGGCATCGGCGCCTGCACGTCCACGTGGGTCCCCGTAACCGGGTGATCGAACGCCAATCGCGCGGCGTGCAGAAACTGGCGCTTCAAGCCGTATGCCATTCGTCCGCCGTA
Source organism: uncultured Actinomycetes bacterium (assembly GCA_963822725.1). Classification (GTDB taxonomy): domain Bacteria; phylum Actinomycetota; class Thermoleophilia; order Solirubrobacterales; family Solirubrobacteraceae; genus Palsa-465. Next base: position 702,528 of record CAWGIR010000004.1, on the reverse strand, counting down.
AGCCCGATCTCCGAGGACCGGGTGGCCGATCGCCGCCATGTGAACGCGGATCTGGTGGGTGCGGCCGGTCTCGAGCGTGACGCGTAGGAGGGTCGCGTCGGGCAGCAGCTCTGCGATTGCGAAATGGGTGCGGGCCTCGCGGGGAGTGCCGGTATCGATCGACATCAACAGCCGATCGCGGCGATCGCGGCCGATCGGGGCGTCGATCGTGCCCGATCGCGCCTCGACGTGACCCTCGACCAGGACGCGATATTCGCGCCTCAAGCGGCGTGCCGAGAGCATCTTCTTCAACGCTCGGTGGACCGAGTCGCTCTTGGCGACGACGAGCAGCCCGGATGTGTCGCGGTCGAGGCGATGCACGATGCCCGCTCTCCACGGCTCCTCCCCGCCGGCGCCGACACCCTGGAGCGCCTGTGCGAGGGTGCCAGACCGGTTGCCACGACCGGGGTGAACGACGACCCCGGCCGGCTTGTCGACCACGAGCAGATGCTCATCCTCCAGCACCACGGTGTAGGGCGCAGATGAAGCCTCCGCCTCGGGCAAGTCGACCTTCTCCTCCACCTCGACAAGCTGACCGGGCTTGAGCGCGAATCGCTTCTGGCGCGGACGGCCGTCCACCCACACCTGTGCCGCGTCGATCAGGCTCTGTGCGCGGGCACGGGATCCCAGCGGCTCTGCCAGGAACTGGTCGAGGCGAAGTCCCGCTGCGTCAGCCGGGACGCGATACGTGCGCTTGGCCACGGAGACGGTCACTCACTACGGCCGTGCCCGCCCTCGAGCACGTACAGCAGCGCCAGCACCCCGAAGGTGATGGCCATGTCCGCGACGTTGAACGCCGGCCACGCCGGCAGTTTGATGAAGTCGGTGACCGCTCCGTTGGCCAGCCGGTCAACCAGGTTCCCGAGCGCGCCGCCCACGAGCAGGCCGGTCGGGACCCAGAGCCCCCGTCGGCCGGGGTGACGTACGAAATAGACGCAGAGGACCGCAAGCGCGACCAGCGTGAACGCCAGGACCACCGCGCCGCCCCCGGAGAAGAAGCCGAACGCGACCCCTGTGTTGCGCACGTGCACCAGGTGCACGACTCCGGGTATGAACCGGCGCGTATGCCCGGATGCGATGCCATCGGCGATCGTGCGCTTGGTCATCTGATCGAGGCCGACCACGGCCGCCGCCAGCGCAGCGGCACGCACGAACGCGGCGGTAGAAGGGCGCTTGGCACGCAATGTGGCCTCGATCGTCGTCAACTCAGCCCGCGATCGCGTTCGTGATGATCGTCCGCAACAGGTACAGCAGGATGATCCCGATCATCGGGCTCAGGTCGATCATTCCAAGCGGCGGGATGATGCGGCGGAAGATCCGCAGGTACGGCTCGGACGTGTCACGCAGGAAGGTGAGGATGGCGTCCGACCACCGGGAATAGGGCGGGCTCACCCCGGTCGAGAACAGCATGTTCAGCAGCACGTAGACGAAGATGATCAGGATGTAGACGTAGAACACCCAGCTGACGTAGTTGGCGACGTCTGAGCGGGTGATCGCGGCGAGCAGCATCAGCGCTTTCCCCGGGTGGGCGGGGTGGGCGGGGTGGGCGGGCCCCAAATCACCGCGTCCATCGCGGACTGAAAGGCGGCGCGGACCCCGGAGCGCTCGAGCTCCTTGAGGCCACGAGCGGTCGTGCCGCCGGGCGATGTCACCTCGCGGCGCACGGCAAGCGTGTCGTAGTCGCGCGCGGTGAGCAGGGCAGCGGTCCCCGCCATCGTCTCGGCCACCAGCTGGTTGGCGAGCGAGGCCTTCAGCCCGTGGCGGACAGCGGCGTCCGCCTGCGCCTCTGCAACCAGCGCCATGTAGGCGGGGCCGACGCCCGCCACGGCGGTAGCCGGCTCCATCAGGCGCTCCTCGAGCGTCACGACGGTGCCGAGCCGTTCGAACAGCGCGAGAACCTCGGCCTCCAGCTGCGGATCGACATCGGGCGCAGGCGTGTACAGGGTCAAACCTCGCCGAACCTCCACGGGCGTGTTGGGGATGAAGCAGAAGACAGGCGTGTCCTCGTAGGCGGATGAGAGGGTGCTCGGCGACACGCCGCCGACGACCGACGCAACGGCTTTCGCCCGTCCGGCAATCTCGTCCGCGACGGCCTCGAGCTGCCCCGGCTTATGACACAGCACGACCAGGTCCGCCCGTTCCGCGACTTCCACGTTCGAGAGCGCCTCCCCGCCGAGCTCATCGGCGAGCGCCCTTGCTCGCCCCGACCCCGAATCGGAGCAGAGCACGGGGTTGCCCCACCCCCGCGCCATCGCGTGCGCCATGTTTCCGGCTCCGATCAGGCCGACTCGCATTCAGACAAATCTACTCGGCGGCGGCCCCCCGGCCCTCGGGCCGCCTCAGCTCTGGTTGAAGAAGCCCTTCTCAACCAGGCGCGCGCGCTCTTCAGCGGACACCTCGACGTTATGCGGCGTTAGCAGGAAGACCTTGTCGGCGATCCGCTGCATGCCCCCGTCGAGTGCATAGGTCAGTCCGCTCGAGAAGTCAATCAACCGCTTCGACAAATCTGTGTCCGTGCCCTGGAGGTTGAGGATCACCGGGATCGAGTCCTTGAATTTGTCGGCGACGTCCTGCACGTCGTTGAAGCTCTTCGGTGCGACGAAGTGCACGCGCACGTCTCTGCCGCGACCGTTGCCGCGCCCGCCGACCGGTCGCAGTGACGTGGTGCGGCGGTCCGCGCGGGCGGTATCCGCATCGTCCGCGAAGATGTCGTCGATCTCGTCCCGCCTCCGGCGCTGGCCCAGGCGACGAACGTTGGGCCGCTCGCGGTAGGTGTCCTGGAGCTCGACCTCGGGCTCCTGGTAGGGCTCGAGCTCCTCCTCGTACGGCTCGTCCTCTTCGGCGAGGCCGAAGTACACGAGGGTGCGGTGCCAGGTGTCTCTGAAGGCCATGTGCGTGTCAGGGTTCGGGAAATGGAAGGAATTCCCTGCACGTGATTATGACGCTCCGGGCGCGTACAGAGTGCTTCCGATGCGCACGATGGTCGCGCCCTCCTGCACGGCGACCGTGTAATCCTGGCTCGTCCCCATCGAGAGCTGCGGCAGGCCATGGCGTTCGGCGAGCTCGCGCACGGTCGCGAAGTACGGTCGGCTCTGCTCCGGATCGGACGCCAGCGGGGGCATCGTCATCAGGCCGACGACCTCGACCGGGCACCGCTCGATGAACGACGGCAGCTCCCGCGGCGTAATTCCACTCTTGCCCGGTTCGCCCGCGACGTTGACCTCGATCAGCACCCTCGTATCCGGACGGCCGTGGCGTCCCAGCTGCGTCAGCGCCGAGTCGCTCGCGACGGAGTGGATATAGCGGACGTACGGGAGTACCGCCCGAACCTTGCGGCTCTGGAGCGCTCCGATGAAGTCCCACGTGAAACGGCCCGGGTACGCATCGGCTTTGCGCGCCAGATCCTGGGCGCGGTTCTCGCCCAGGAGCTCGAGCCCCGCCGCAGCGAGCGCCCCGAGCTCCTCTAGCGGGACGTACTTGACCGCGGCCAAGATCTCGATCCGGTCCGGATCGCGGCCTGCAGCACGAGCGGCGTCGGCGATCTCCGAGCGCACCCGGTCCAGATTCGCCCGGACGAGCTCCTCGGTGAGACCGCCGATCAGCTCAGCCATGCGATCCCGGCCTGCCGCCCGGTGATTCCGTGATCGCGGCGATGGGAATAGAACAGCGCCGGATCCGAGCAGATCGTGCACAGGCCGAGGTCGTGAACCTCCTCGACCCCGGCCGCGAGGAGCCGGGAGCGTGCGATCGCCTTCAGATCGAGATTGTTCCCGTGACGCCCGTCCTCGCCATCCCGGGCAAACACGGCATGGACCTCCTCGCCCACCTCGTAACAGCACGGCCCGGCGCCGGGACCGACCGCCGCCTCCGCCGAACCCCTGCCGCCCAACCCTCGCACCGCCCTCACCCCCTCCTCGATGACCCCGGCCGCGAGCCCGCGCCAGCCGGCATGGACCATCGCCACAGCACCACGAGCGGCGATCGCGATCGGGAGACAGTCGGCGACCAGCACCATCGGGCCGATCCCGCCCGCGCACGTCGCCTGGCCGTCGGCCTCGGGCGGCGGCACACCGGCGCCGATCTGGACCACCTCGCGGCCGTGGACCTGCCGCGCGTACCGCAGCTCGAGTCCCAGATCTGCCGCCACCTTGCCCCGGTTGCGCTCGACGAGCGCAGGGTCGTCGTCGGTGAACCGTCCCAGGTTGAGGCTCGCATAGGGGCCGCTCGAGAACCCTCCCCTGCGAGTGGTGAAGGCCGCGGTCGCCCCCGGGAGCTCGATCGCGATCCGGTCGTCGGCGAACCGAAACCCGGCGGGGAGCTTCACGGCAGCACCAGCTCCAATCCGGCAACCGGCTCGCGTTGGGCGTACTCGAAGTGGGCACAGCCCGAGCCGAGCAGCGTCTGCTCATACCGCCACCCTGGCCCGGGCGCCACACGCCGATAGAGGTGAAGCCGCATCGAGGCCGTCTCCGTGTTGTAACAGTAGGCGGGCCGGCCGTCAGGATCTCGGTAGACGACCCCCGCGAGCAGACGCTTGTCTGCGTCGACCTCGCCGATCAGCTTCCGCGAATCCGCTGCGGCCTCGAACCGCCACCGGGTCGGCCCCGACGACGCCCGGTTCCTGAGCACCCTGATCAATGAGGTTGATGCGAACTCCTCGCCCCCGATCCGCCCGACGATCGGGCTGACCGGGCCGACCTCGCGGCCGAATCGCCGAACGCGCACGGACACGCCGTCCACGAACGTGTCGGGGACCGCCGCGCCCTGCGCGGTCCGGAAGTTCCCACAGCGCGCCCACGCCCAGCGCTCGGCGTGGGCGCGGCCCCATAGGTGCGCCTGCGCGCCGCGCACGCCCTCGAGCTCGACCGTGCGGGAACCGAAGCGGATCCGGCCGGACACGGCGACGTCGCCGTGCGGGAGCGTCAGGATCGTGCTTGCAAAGCGACGCAGCCCGGGGCGGACGTGGTCGTAGGCCCGGCCGCCCTCCCACCGCAGCGACCACCCGACGTCCTCGAACTCGCCCTGCGCGCCGTTCTGATCGAGGGTCGCGCCGCCGATCCGAAGCAGGAATGGATCCGCTTCGGCATTGAGCTCGTCGATCACGAACGTCGCCTTGCGAGCCGTGACCCCCTCGGCCGGATCCATCGCCAGAAACCACAGCGAGCACGAGGCGGCGCCAGCCAGCGGCGCCAGCATCGTGTACCGGATCCAAATGCCGAGCCCGGTCGCCCCGTCAGTCAGCGTGAGGTAGTAGACCTCGTAGTGGCCGGGCCCCCCGTCCCACTGGAGGCTGTTCCCGGCCGGCTCAGGCAAGCTGGGCTGGAAGGCCGAAGCGCTCAAACCAGCCGGCGAGGCGGCTCGGGTCGGCGGCCTGCTCAGGGAAGCGCTCGTACGATTTGGGGTCGCGCGACTCGATCGAGCGCACGATGAAGGCATCGACTTGGCTGATCTCCTTGCCGCGGAGCGTGAGCAGGTTGAGCGCGAACGGCTCATACGAATCGCTCTGATCGGTCTTCGAGTAGAACGCCAGCGCAAGCTGGCCGTTGGCCCGCGTGACGACTGCGCGCCAATGCCAATCGCCTGACATCGGCGCCCGGCCGGCCCAGGTCGCGATCCCCTCCCGAGTCTGATACCAGGTGGCCAGCGGCGGCATCGTGAAGCAGGCATCCTCGGTCAGCATCGCGGTGAACTGCTCCACGTCGTTGCGCTCCCAGGCGTCGACGTAGCGATCCACGAGCGCACGGATCTCGTCGTCGCCGAGCGCGCGCAGCGTGGTCTGCTGGGTCTGCTCCGGGATCCGCTCCTCGACCGTGGCTCGCGCGCGCTGGAGCGCGCTGTTGACGGAGGCCACCGAGGTCTCGAGCATGTCCGCGGCCTCCTTGGCCGAGTAGCCCAGCACCTCACGCAGGATCAGCACGGCGCGCTGGTTGGCGGGGAGGTGCTGGAGCGCGGCGATGAACGCAAGCTCGACTCCTTCGCGCTGCTCATAGCGGGCCTCGGGGGCCGCGTACCCATCCTCCAGTCCGACCAGCTCGTCCGGATAGGGCTCGATCCACACGGTCTCGGTGACGGGCGTTCCGGGCGGTACGGTCCCGTCGACGGCCGCCGTGTAGTCGATCGGCAGCACGCGCTTCGGCCGGCGGGCGATCTGGTTCAGGCAGGTGTTCGTGGCGATCGTGTACAGCCACGAGCGCAGCGAGCTCCGGCCTTCAAACCGGGCCAGGCCTCGCCAGGCCCGAAGCATCGCCTCCTGTAGCGCGTCCTCCGCGTCGTACACGGACCCGAGCATCCGGTAGCAATGGGCGTGCAGCTCCCCTCGGTATGACTGAACCAGCGAAGCGAACGCGGCCTCGTCCCCGGCGCGAGCGGCCTCGAGCCGGTCGGAGCCGCGCTCTGCGGTATCTGTTGAACGGTGCGCCATGGGCTGGGAAACAGCTTAGTCCCGATGCCCGAGCGCGGCTTCTCGAGCTGTGCTGAGTTCGGCGTCGCGCCCTTGCACTCCGCCGTCCAGCTTCGCCGCAAGCGCCGCCCGAAGGCCCTCGCCGATCTGGGGGCCCTCGGGCACCCCAGCAGCCAGGAGATCGCCGCCGTCGATCTCGAGCCTGACGTGACGAAGCCGCTCGAGCCACTCCGACGCCGCCGCTCGTGCCCGCCCGCCGGAGCCCGCCAGCGCCACCAGCTCGGGGCTCCCGCCGGCCACTGCAGCCGCGATCTCCGAGGGGCGCTCCGCCCGCTCTAGCGCCAGCGCGACGTCGGGGGCGCGTGCCACCGCGGCAACGATCGTGTCGCGGTCGGCGGCCTCGAACGCGAGCTGATCGAGCAGGGCGCGCAGCTCCGCCGGTTCGATCCCGGTCGAGGCCAGCGCGATCGCCAAGAGGTCGCGCCGGCCATCGCCAGGCAAGAGCTCGAGGGCGCGGCTTGCCAGCTCGGGCTCGCCGATTCCGAACCGGGGATGGATGGCCTCGTCGAGATCGAGCTCGCGCAGGGCCGCGAATGCTGCCAGCGGGTCCGGCTCGCGCGAGAGCAGCCTGAGCTCGGCGCCGATCCGCGCGCCGCTGACCATGCCGAGCGCCCCGCCATCGGTCGCCGCACGCGCGAGCTCCCGGGTATGGGCCTCGCTCGCAAATCCAAGCCGGCTCGCGTAGCGGGCCAGGCGCAAGAGCCGCGTTGGGTCGTCGATGAAGCTCCGATCGTGCAGGACGCGCAGCCGCCCGGCGTCGAGGTCCTCGAGTGCACCGTGAACCGTGTGAAGGGCGCCGGCTTCCTCGCCGCCGATCGCAAGCGCGATTGCGTTGACCGTGAAGTCGCGGCGCTCGAGATCCTCGGCCAGGGACGCCGGCTCCACATCCGGGAGGGCTCCCGGGCGTGAATAGGTCTCCTTCCGGGCCCGGGCGATGTCGTACCGATGACCGTCCAGGCGCACGGTGGAGGTGCCGAAGCGATCGTGGACCACCACCCTCTCCCCCAGCTTCTCGGCAACGGACAGGGCATCCCCATCCACGACGATGTCGAGCTCGGACGGCTCACGACCGAGCAGCACGTCTCGCACCGCGCCACCGACCACGTACACGCCCGGCTCGCCGCCGAGACGGTCCAGCAGCGGTCGTGCGGGCGTGAGCGCCTGCAGTCGATCGAGTAACACGGCGGCCGATGGAATCTCCACCGGCGCATCTTCGCGCCTGGCGCGGCTCGTCGCCTGCCCTGGCTAGCATGCGCGCCATGCCGAGCCCCCACTCGCGGCGCAGGTTGCGGCGCGGGCTCGCTGCAGTCGCGGTACTGGCCGTCGCAATCGGAGGCGCGGTGGCGTACGTGCTGCTGCACGCGCCCGGCAACGTCTCGCATCCCGACGTCAGCTTCACGGCGACCACCGCCCCGAAACAGGCAAAGCCCCCGCCTGTCAACAATTTCACCTGGCCCGTGTACGGGTACGACTTGGCGCGCACCAGGGACTTCCCGGCAGCGATCCGGCCCCATTTCCGGATCGGCTGGAAGTTCGAAGATTACGTGCTCGTCGAGCTGCCGCCCGTGATGTACCGCACGACGCTGTACCTGATCGACAACTATGGCTCGGCCAAGGCGATCGACGCCCGGACCGGCCGCAAGCTGTGGGAGACGAAGGCGGGAACGCTTGCCGCCGCCTCGCCTGCGCTCGACGTCAAGGACGGGCTCGTGATCGTGCCCCTGCTCTCGACCAACGCGAGCGCCACCCAAACGCAGATCCCGGGTAACGGCCGGGTCGTGGCCATGTCGATGAGCACCGGCCGGATCGCGTGGTCCCACCCGGTCGGTCCGGGGAGCGAGTCCTCGCCGCTCGTCTGGAAGGGACTCGTGTTCTTCGGCGATCAGGGCGGGACGGTCCACGCCCTGAATGCCAAGACGGGAGCCACCGTCTGGACCTACCACGCCTCAGGAGCGGTCAAGGGAGGGCCGTCGTTGGCGAACGGCGTCCTGTACTTCGGCGACTACGCCGGTCGTGCCTATGCGCTTCATGCCCGCAACGGAGGCCAGATCTGGGCGGTGAGCACCAGCGGCGCTGACTTCGGCTTCGGCTCGGGTGGCTTCTATTCCAGCCCCGCGATCGCCTTCGGCCGCGTGTACATGGGCAACACCGACCATTACGTGTACTCGTTCGCCGCCCGTACGGGACAGCTCGCATGGCGGACCGGAACCGGGAGCTACGTGTACTCCTCACCCGCGGTCGAAAACACGCCCGGCCTCGGCCCGACGGTCTACATCGGCTCCTACGATGGCAGTCTCTACGCGCTGAACGCCCGCTCCGGCTCGATCCGTTGGACCCACGGGGCGGGGGGCGCGATCGACGGCTCGCCGCAGATCATCGGCAACGTCGTGTACTTCTCCGATCTCCGGACCAAGGCGACGACCGGCGTCGATGCGCGCAGCGGGCGAACCGTGTTCTCCTTCGGGGACGGGAGGTTCAATCCTGGGATCTCGGACGGCCACACGATCTACATGGTCGGCTACTCGATGATCTACGAGATGCAGGAGACGAAGTAGCGAGGCCCGCTCCCGCAGTCATAACGAAGCGAGAACATTACGCAAAACCCGTGCAAATAAGCGCCCATGCAGGGTTTTCGCGGAACATGCGTTCGGTGTTCTTGCTACCCTTAATGTCTATGCGTTGTCGTAGTGGAAGTCATTGTCAGGAGCTGGCCGTCAAGGGTCGTCGCTTCTGCGCGGAGCACGCCGCCGAGCTCGATCGGATGCGTGAGGAGCTCAAGGACGCCGCCGCCGCCCGTATCGGGCGGGGTCGGCCCAAGCGCTCATCGACGTGCTGCCGCCCCGGCTGCTACGAACCCCGCGTGCCGCCCGCCGCTTATTGCGATGCGTGCGCTGCCGCCGGGTACGTGGAAGAGGCTGCTTAGCGGTTCAGCCGGGCATACCTGACTAGATACAGAATCGAAGATCGCGTCGTAAGACGCCGGGTGTCCCTCGGCCTGCTGCGCCCTGGGCGGACGCGCGACGAAGGCCTCTCCGCGTCAGACCGGGCTCTCGGTCGCGTCAGGCGTGATGCGAACGGGCAGGCCCGCTTCCGCCAGGCGCCGCTTGGTCTCGCCGACAGTGTGCCTGCCGTAGTGGAAGATCGATGCGCACAGCGCCGCATCGGCGCCCGCCCGTAGCGCCGCGATCAGGTGGTCGGGCTCCCCGGCGCCGCCGGAGGCGATCACCGGCACGCTCACGGCCTCGGCGACCGCGCTTGTCAGCGGCAGGTCGTAGCCCGCGTTCGTCCCGTCGCGGTCCATGCTCGTGAGCAGGATCTCCCCCGCTCCGCGCTCGGCTCCCTCGCGCGCCCATTCCACGGCGTCGCGTCCGGTTGGGGTGCGACCCCCGGCTAGGAACGCCTCCCAGCCGCCGTCGCGCGCCTTCGCGTCGATCGCCAGCACCACGCACTGTGCGCCAAACGTGCGCGCGAGCTCGTCGATCAGCTCCGGCGACCGGAGCGCTGCCGAGTTCACGGACACTTTGTCGGCGCCGGCATCGAGGACCGCCTGGGCGTCCCGCACCGAGCGGATCCCTCCTCCGATCGTGAATGGGACGAAGACGTCGTCGGCGGCACGGCGAGCCAGCTCGACGACGGTCTCGCGCTTGTCGGAGGTGGCGGTGATGTCGAGGAACACGAGCTCGTCCGCTCCCGCCGAGTCGTATCGGGCCGCGAGCTCCACCGGATCGCCTGCGTCACGCAGGTCGACGAACCCAACCCCTTTCACGACGCGACCTGCGTCCACGTCGAGACATGGGATCACGCGCTTGTAGTGGGTCACCTCCGCTCCAGCGCCTGCTGCGCCTCGAGGACCGTGAACCGGCCTTCATATAGAGCCTTGCCCACGATCACGCCGGCGAGATTGACCTGACGAAGGCCGGCCAGTGCGCGCAGGTCGTCCGTCGATGAGATCCCACCGGAATAGAGGAAGCTGCCGCGGACGGCCGCGGCGATTTGCCTTGCTGCTTGGAGATCGGGGCCGCTCATCATCCCGTCGCGCTCGATGCTCGAGAACACGAAGCGGCGCACCCCCCGGGCGCCGAGCCGCTCGACGACCGAGTCGGCGGGGATCTCGGTCTGCTCCGTCCAGCCTTTCGCCGCCAGCTTGCCGCCGCGGGCGTCGACCGAGACCACGACGCGGTCGCGATGGGCCGCAAGCACCTCGTCGAGGAAATCGACGTCGCTGAACGCGGCGGTTCCGAGCACGACCCGGGAGGCGCCGGCGTCGATCGCGTCGTTGACGGCATCGACGGTCCGCAGCCCGCCTCCCACCTGGATCGGCACGTCGACGGTCCGAGCGATGCGCTTGACGTGCTCCAGGTTCGCGGGCTGTCCCGTCCTGGCTCCGTCGAGGTCGACCAGGTGCAGGCCCCGCGCCCCCACGGAGGCCCATCGCTCGGCGGCCTCGAGCGGATCGGTGTCGTAGACGGTCTTGGCGTCGAACTCTCCGCGAGCCAGCCGGACCGCCTTGCCCTCCAGGATGTCTACCGCCGGCAGGAGGATCATGTCCGCGCGGGCGCGGACGCGCACACCGAAACGAAGTTCCCGAGCATCAGCAGCCCGTGCGCGGAGGACTTCTCGGGGTGGAACTGGACTCCGAACACGTTTGCGCGCCCGACGATCGAGGCGAACCGCTCGCCGTATTGCGCCGTCGCGATCACGTCGGCGTCGGCGCTGGGTCGCGGGGCGAACGAGTGCACGTGGTAGAAGGCACATCCGCCCTCCGGCAGACCCTCCGTGAGCGGCGAAGGTCGCAGGAACGAGACCTCGTTCCAGCCGATGTGCGGGATCCGCAGCCCGCCGGTCCGAAGGCGCGAGACTCCTCCTTCGATCAACCCGAGCCCCTCGGCAGGCTCCAGCTCCTCGGAGCTTTCGAACAGCAGCTGCATTCCAAGGCAGATGCCCAGCAGCGGCGTTCCCTCCGCCACCCGTTCCCGGATCAGCTCGGTCAGCCCGAGCTCCCGCATGTTGCGCATCCCGCGTGGAAACGCACGAACGCCAGGGACGACAAGGCCGTCGGCGCTTCGGAGCTCGTGATGGTCGTGGGTGACGACCGCCTGAGCTCCGACGTGCTCGAGCGCCTTCTCGACCGAGCGGCGGTTTCCCATCCCGTAGTCGACGACCGCGATCCGCGGGTTCATGTGAGTGTTCCCTTGGTGCTTGGGACCCCTTGCTCGCTCGGATCGAGCGCGACCGCCTCCCGCAGCGCCCGCGCAAAGGCCTTGAAGCAGGCTTCGATCACGTGATGTGCGTTCGTCCCGCGCTCGACGATCAGGTGAAGGGTGATTTTTGCGTTGGCCGCGACCGCCCGGAAGAACTCCTCGGCCAGCTCGTGATCGAAGTTGCCGATCGCTCCCGGCGGAAGCGAAGCCTCAAACGCGCAGAGTCCGCGTCCCGAGATGTCGATCGCGCATGACGCCCTGGATTCGTCCATCGGAACCGTCGCTTGGCCGAACCGCCCGATTCCGGCGCGATCCCCGAGCGCCTGATCGAGCGCCTGCCCGATGCAGATCCCCACGTCCTCGACGGTGTGATGGGCGCCGGTCTCGAGGTCTCCGGCCGCTTTGACGTCGAGCTCGAGATGCCCGTGACGCGAGAGCAGGTCGAGCATGTGGTCGAAGAACCCGACTCCGGTCGAGCGCTCACCCGTGCCGGAGCCGTCCAGGGCGAGGTCGACCCGAACCTCGGTCTCGCCCGTCCTGCGGTTGATCTCTGCGCTTCGTGCCATCTCCTCACCCATTCTCGCGAATGCGCGCCTCCATCGACTGCGCGTGCAGCTCAAATCCCTCGGCGCGGGCGATGGCCGCGCCGTGGCCGGCGAGCTCCGAGGGATCGCTGATCCTGACCTCGGTGAAGCGCCTGCGGAACGTCTCGACCGATAGCGCCGATTCGAATCGGGCGTGGCCGTTGGTGGGCAGAATGTGGTTGGAGCCCGCGACATAGTCGCCGAACGCGGTCCCGGCGTTTGCCCCGACGAACACGCATCCGGCCCGCGTCACCCGCGGCGCAAGCGCCTCAGCTCCCGGTCCGATCAGCTCCAGATGCTCAGGAGCGAACGCCTCCGCGAGGGCGAGCGCGGCATCGTCGCCCGGAACCTCGACCACCGCCGCGATCGCGCCGGTGTCGGAGGCCTGCTCGAGGCGGGTCTGAAGCTCGCCCAGGACCTCCGGCGACCGGCTCACGCCGATGACGAGCGTCCCGGGTCCGTGCTCGGACTGCGCGAGCAGGTCGAGCGCGGCCGGCTCCGGGTCGACTCCCGGATCCGCAATCACCAGCAGATCGCTCGGGCCGGCAAACCCATCGATTCCGACTCGGTCGGACACCTGCCGCTTGGCTTCCTGCACGTACAGATTCCCTGGCCCCACGATCATGTCCACCGGCCTCACCGACTCGGTCCCGTAGGCGAGTGCCGCGATCGCCTGGGCGCCCCCCATCCGGTAAGCGGACGCCCCGGTCAGCGCGCAGGCGGCCAGTACCGGGCCGCTCACCTCGCCGTCGCCGCCCGGTGGCGAGCAGACGACGACCTCGCGCACCCCTGCCACCCTGGCGGTGACGACGCCCATCACCACCGTGCTCGGGTAGGGCGCGCGGCCACCCGGCACGTACACCGCCGCGCGGAAGACCGGTGCGCTTCGCAGGACAACGCGGTGGCTTCCGAGCTCGACAGCCTTATCCGCATCCATGCCGGCCTCGGCCACCGTCCGGACGTTCGCGATCGCAGCCTCGAGGCCCTCCCGCACCGCCGCAGCGAGCCTCGCCGAGGCCGCCTGCAGCTCTGAGGCCTCGACCTCGAGCGGGGGCGCTTGGTCACCGCCCGTGTCGAAGCGGCGGGTCAATTCATCGACGGCGGCGTCGCCGCGAGCGCGCACGGCCGCGATGATCTCCGCGACCGCGGGGGCCACCGCTTCCGAAGAGGGGATCAGCGTCCGAAGCTCCGCCGCCAGCGATGCCGCGTCATCCGCCAGCGTGAAGCGCTCACACCGCATCGAGGCGCTCCAGCAAAGCGTCGATCGCCCGCGCCTTGAGCTTGTGGGCGACCGGGTTCGCGATCAGCCGCGCCGTGGAGTCGGCGATCTCCTCGCGAACGACCAGGCCATTCTCGCGGAGCGTGGTGCCCGTGGCAGTGAGGTCGACGATCCCCTCCACCAGGCCGGTCAACGGGGCCAGCTCGACCGACCCCTTTACCTCCACGATCTCCGCCTGGCGACCGGTTGCCAGGAAATGGCGAGCGGCGACGCGCGGGTACTTGGTAGCGATCCGGACCACCCCAAGCCTTCTCAGCGCCTCCGCGGCCCGATCCTCCCCGGCAACGGTGGCCAGGACCATCCGGCAGTGCCCGTATCGGAGGTCCACGAGCTCGTACAGCTCGCGCTCGGACTGCTCCATCAGCACGTCCTTGCCGGTGATCCCGATGTCGGCCGCGCCCGCCTCGACGTAGGTGGGCACGTCCGACGGCCGCATCGTCACGATGCCCGCAGCGGGGAACAGGAGCTTGCGTTCGTTGGCCCGCACCTCCTGGGTGTCGAACCCGATCCGGTCGAGTAGGTCGAGCGTGTCGCCGAACAGCGCGCCACGCGGCACGGCCACGATCAGATCGCTCATCCCAGGCCTCGTTCCTCTCCCGTGAGCGCGATGTGGAGCCGCTCGACGTTCAGGCCGAACCCCACCGCCGGGAGCGGCCGCCCGAAGCTCGCGAGCAGCTCGTCGTAGCGGCCGCCCGAGCCGATCGGAACGCCGTGCGCCGGGTCATATACCTGGAACACCGCCCCGGTGTAGTAGCCGAGGCTCCGCATCAGCCCCAGGTCGAAGATGATCCGCTCCGCCACCCCGGGAGCCAGCAGGTTGTGCACCGCGCGCATGCCGGTCACGGCCGCGTCGAGCGGAGCAGCCAGCCCCTCGAGGACCTCCGGACCGCCGCGGATCTGCGGGACGCGCAGCAGCAGCTCTACGGCCCCCTCATCCAGGCCGAGCTCGCGCACCTCCCGTTCGACGCCCACGAAGTCACCCGCGGCGAGCTCCGCCACGATCCGCTCGTGCAATTCGGGGCGTACCCCCACCTGGTCGAGGAGCGTCGGGTAGAGCGATGCGTCGCCCAGGCCGACCCTATAGGTCTTCAGCCCCGCTGCATCCAGCGCCGCACACAGCAGCGTCACCGCCTCGGCGGTGCCGCTCGGGGCCGGTGCGCCCACCAACTCGACCCCGGCCTGCAGCAGCTCGCGCGATTGCCCGCGCTGCGGGCGCACGCCGCGGTAGACCTGCGCGAAGTAGCAGAACCGCAGGGGCGGCTCGACCGACCGGTAGCGGGTGGCCACGAGGCGAGCGATCGGGGTGGTCATGTCAGAGCGCAGCACCAGGACCTCGCCGTGCTCATCGAACATGCGGTAGGCGGGGCGCGGGGCGCGGTCCCAGCCGGGAAGGCTGGCCTCGTACTCGAGCGCAGGCGTGTACACCTCGCCATAGCCGGCTTCTTCGAACGCGGTGCGGATCCTGTCCGTGAGCGCGCGCAACTCGCGCATCTCGTCGGGCAGCACGTCGCGTGTTCCGCTGGGGATTCGGTCGATCATCGGGTCTCGAGGAGGTTACGGCCGGGGAGCCGTCAGACCCGGGCGGGCACGTCGTCGTGCCGCTGGATCCGAGCGCCGAGCTCTCGCAGCCGCTCGTCGATGCGCTCGTAGCCCCGGTCGATATGTCGGACGTTGCCGATCTCGGTCCGGCCCTCGGCGCACAGTGCCGCGATCAGCATCGCCATCCCGGCGCGAATGTCCGGTGAATCAACTCGCTGACCGCGGAGCCGCCGGGGCCCGATCACGATCGCCCGATGCGGGTCGCAGATCGTGATCTCGGCGCCCATCACCTGCAGCTTGTCGGTGAAGAACAGCCGGTTCTCGAACATCTTCTCGTGGATCAGCACGCACCCTTCGGCCTGGGTGGCGAGCGCCAGCGCGATGCTCGTGAGGTCCGCCGGAAACGCCGGCCACGGGCCGTCCTCGACCTTCGGCATCCGCTCGCCCGCGTCATTGTTGACAACGAGCTTCTGTCCGCCGGGGACGATCACGTCCTTGCCCCGGAGCTCGCTCCGCAGGCCGAGGCGGTTGAACACCAGGCGGATCATGCGCAGGTCCTCGGGCACCGTGTCCTTGACCACGAGCTCGCCTCCGGTCACGCCGGCCAGCGCCATGAACGACCCGATCTCGATGTGGTCCGGCGCGATCGTGTGCGTGCACCCGCGCAGGCTGCTCGTGCCGTGAACGGTCATCACGTTCGAGCCGATCCCGTCGATCGCGGCGCCCATCGCCACGAGCATCCGCGCCAGATCCTGGACGTGGGGCTCGGAGGCGGCGTTGCGGATCACGGTGGGCCCCCGGGTCAGGGCTGCAGCCATGAGCGCGTTCTCGGTCGCCATCACCGACGGCTCATCCATCAGGAAGTCGACGGGCCGGAGCCCGGTGGGAGCTCCGATCGTGATATCGCGGTCCTGCTCGATCGTCGCACCCAGCGCCCGGAAGGCGTCCAGGTGGGGATCGAGGCGCCGGCGGCCGATCACGTCGCCGCCGGGAGGCGGCATGTGCGCGTGCCCAAAGCGGGCCAGGAGCGGACCGGCGAGCAGGAAGCTGGCCCGGATGCGCTCGGCAAGGTCGCGGTCGACGTCGTAGCGGTCCACGTCGGAGGCGTTTACGCAGACCTCTCCGGGACCGAGCCATTGCACGCTCGCCCCGAGCGATTCGAGCAGCAGCGCCATCGCCTCGACGTCGGCGATCGCGGGGACGTTGCGCAGCACGACCTCGTCTTCTGTAAGCAGGCAGGCGGCGAGGATCGGCAGCGCGCCGTTCTTGTTGCCGGCCGGGACGATCGTGCCTGATAGCGGCACGCCGCCTTCGATGACGAACTTCTCCATGGGAATCGGGGGTGCTTGGACCGGCCTTGCCGATCGCTCGCGCAGCGGAGCCGGAGTGGGCCGCGAGCGCTGAGCTAGGGTAACAGCCATGCAGACGAAGGTTTCGCGCGAGGAGGCCTGGAACCTCCTTTGCGAATGGACCGCTTCAGCGTCGTTGCGGCGGCACGCGCTGGCGGTTGAGACCGCGATGCGGGCGTACGCTTCGCGATTGGGAGGCGATCCGGACGTCTGGGGTGTGACTGGCCTCCTTCACGACCTCGACTACGAGCGCCATCCGGACCTTGACAGCGGCCATCCGCGCTACGCGGTTCGCGAGCTGTCCGACCGCGGATATCCCGAGGAGGTCGTGCGCGCGGTCGCCTCGCACGCCGACTTCATGGACGTCCCACGCGAGACGCCGATGGAGAAGGCGCTGTACGCGGTCGATGAGCTGTCCGGGTTCTTGCTGGCGTGCGCGTATGTCCGGCCCGACGGACTCGTCGGGATGACGCCCAAATCGGTCAAGAAGAAGCTGAAGCAGCCTTCGTTCGCGGCGGCCGTGAGTCGCGAGGACCTCCTGCGGGGCGCTTCGGAGCTGGGAGTGGACTTCGATGAGCATCTCGTGCTTGTGATCGAGGCTTTGTCCTCGCGGGCCGAGGAGCTCATGAACGTGGAGGGCGAGGCGGCGGCGTAGGCCACCTGACGCCTCAGGGCCGCTCGGGGGGCTCCTCCCCCACCCAGTAGTCGACGTCGGTCTCCACCCCGTAGACGATCCGCATGTGGAAGCCGTCCCTGTGCCGCTCGCCCGTGGCCAGCTTGCGCGAGTCGGGGTAGATCACCGTGTCCGGTGTGCCGACCCGGCTGAAGGAGAGGAACCGCACGGACTCCTCCGTCCAGTTGACGAGCTGATGCGCGCCCCGCTCCCCGCGCGGAACGCGATCACCTCGCCGCGCTCCAGCTCGCGCCAGCCCTCGGGTGTCCGCAGGCTGGGCCTTCCTTCGAGCACGACGATCAGCTCCTCGTCCGCGAGGTGGAAGTGGTACGGGTAGGCGGCCTCGCCGGGAGGCAGCTCCCAGCAGCTCAACCCGAGCTGCTCAGCGCCCGACTGGCGGCCGAGAAACGCCCTCTGGTTGCAAAAGCCCTCTGGGGCCCGGCGTTCCTGGTCGAAGTCCGGGCTGTAGATGTTCGGCATGGTTCCTCCTCGTTCGTGCGGGCCGCGCCTCCCCCCTCATCCGGGGCAGGTCCGTCGGATATCGTGGCGCCTGATGCCGGAGACGGTCAAGATCGTCGTGCTCGACGGAGACGAGACCGGCCAGGAGCTGCTGGAGCAGGCGATTCGGGTGCTGGATCCGGGTCTGCTCGAGCTCGAGGTGGAACTCGAGCACTACGACCTCTCGCTTGAGCACCGGCGGGAGACCTCGAATCAGGTCGTGACCGATGCGGCGGACGCGATGCGTTCGGCGGGTCTCGGCTTGAAGGCCGCGACCATCACACCCGAGGGCGCTGGGGACGTCGGGTCGCCCAACCGACTCCTGCGCGAGCGCGTGGACGGGAAGGTGATCGTGCGCACGGGACGGCGGCTGCCCGGCGTCCAGCCGATCGCCGGCGTCCACTACCCGATCTCCGTCGTGCGGATGGCGGTCGACGACGCCTATGGGGCCGCCGAGCGGCGGGAGGGTGAGTCCGGTTCGGAGGCCGAGACCGCCTATCGGGAGGAGCACATCTCCCGCTCGACGTGCCGGGCCGTGGCCGAGTTCGCGTTCCGCACGGCTTCGAAGATGAGCGCGCGTGTGTATGGCGGCCCGAAGTGGACGGTGTCCCCGGTGTATGAGGGGATGCTGAAGGAGGAGCTCGACGAGGCCGCCGCCCGCCACCCCGACGTCGCCTACCAGCCGGTGCTGATCGACGCGACATATGCAGGTCTTTTGTCCGGTGCCACCGACGCGCCGCTGGTGATCCCCGCCCTGAACCGCGACGGCGACTGCCTGTCGGATCTGGTCCTGCCGATGTTCGGCTCGATCGCCGGCGCCGAGTCGGTGTTGCTGGCCTTCGACGAGAACTACGACACGACGGTGGCCATGGCAGAGGCGCCGCATGGCACGGCTCCCGCCCTGGAGGGCAAGGACCTGGCGAACCCGCTGGCGATGATCCTGGCCTGCGGGGCCGTCCTGCGCCACGCGGCGGACCGGTTCGGCCCCGGCTGCGAGCGAGCGTCCCGGGCGATCTACGAAGCGGTGCTCGAGACCGTCGGCTCCGGCGTCAAGACGCCCGACCTCGGTGGCGCTTCGGGGACGACTGAGTTCACGACCGCCGTCGTCGAGCGGGTGCGGACGAAACTCGAGGTCTGGTCCTCGCTCGGCTCGGCGGCCTGATTGTTTCCGTCCGACCCCCCTCCTACTCTCTCGAACATATGTTCCAGATACCCCCCAAGCGCTATCGCGCTCTGCTGAGCTTTTTCGAGGACGTGCTCGGCGACCCCGCGCCGGTCGAGGCGCATCCCCATCGCCGTCCGCTGCGCTGGGAGCGCGACCGGCGCCCCGGCATGGTGGCCTCGCGCCCTGCGCACTGTCTGTCCCCGGTGCGGTCCGAAGCGACCGCTCGGGAGCGCGAGCTCGCGGCCCGCTAAGACCCGAACGCGATCACCGAGCGGATGCCGTCCTGGCGTTCCATCAGCTCGAAGCCGTCGTTGACCTCGTCGAGGGTGAGGCGGTGCGAGATGAAGGGCTCGACGTCGAGCCTGCCCTCGAGTGCCAGCTTCACGAATTCCGGAACCTGGTCGCGGCCCTTGACGCCGCCGAACGACGACCCGCAGACACGCCGGCCCGTGATCAGGTAGCGCGGGACGATGTCCAGGGTCTCGCCCCTGCCGGCGACGCCGACGACCGTGCAAAGCCCCCACCCCATTCGCGCTGCCTCGACCGCCTGGCGCATCACCCCGACGAGACCCGTGGCCTCAAACGTGTAATCGGCGCCAAAACCGTCGGTCTCCTCGAGCACGCGGGCCACGACGTTTTCATCCGCGACCCAGGTGTCGGTCGCGCCCTGGCCTCGGGCAAGCTCGAGCCGGTCCTCGGACCGGTCGATGCAGATGATCCGCTCGGCGTCCTGAAGCCGGCACCCGGCGACGGCACCCAGCCCGACCATCCCCGCGCCGAACACGACGCAGGTTGAGCCCGGTTCGACCTTGGCCGTGTTGATCGCCGCGCCCAGGCCGGTCGAGAGCCCGCACGCGAACAGGGCGGCCTGCTCGGGCGGGGCGTCCGGCGAGACCCTGGCGAGCGCGATCTCCGGCATCACCGTGTACTCCGCGAACGTGCTCGTGCCCATGAAATGGCGAATCGGCTCGCCCTCACGGGCAAGGCGGGTCGTCCCGTCCGGGAGGTGGCCGAGGTTCTGTTGCTCTCTGATCGCGAGGCACAGGTTCGTCTTTGAGCTCCGGCAGTGGATGCATCGGCGGCACTGGGGCGAGAAGAGCGTGACCACCCGGTCGCCGGGCTTGACGTCTTTGACGCCCTCGCCGACGGCCTCCACGATCCCGGCGCCTTCGTGTCCAAGCACCGTCGGGGCGTAGCCGGATGGATCAGCCCCCGAGGCCGTGTACATGTCCGTGTGGCAAATGCCGCAGGCCTCAAGGCGGACGAGCGCCTCCCCGGCGCGCGGCTCGGCGAGCTCGAGCTCGGTGACGTTGAGCGGTTCTCCGAACTGTTCGAGCACGGCGGCGCGGATCTTCATCAGCGGCTCCTCGACTGGCAGGCAGTTGTCCGGCGGGAGACCCTAACCGCCGGGCGGTTGATCGCGCGGTGCGGCGGCGTCTTCGCGCCGGGCCCGGCGCGGCGCCGGCGCGTCCGCTTCCCCGCCCTCAGCGCGGCAGCGTGGCGGTGAGCGCGTGAAACAGCGTCACGGCACCGTTCGGATAGCCGGGGCCCGTGGTCTTGCCGGAGGTTCCAATTGCGATCAGCACGGCGATGAACGTCCCGATGCCGAGAATCAGGCAGATCAGCAGGAGCACGAGCGCCTGCGGGTTTCGGCGGAAGAACTCGACGAGGTCGTGCATGAGACGGGTCGAGCGTACGACGGTCGGGCGGTCGCGGGCCGATCAGGGCGGTCGCGGCCCCACGAGGGGGCGCCATTCGTCCGGACCCCCACCCCGAGCGCGATTTTGCGGGATCATGCCCGCTTGACCGACCCGTCGATAACGATTCGTGCGGCGAACGCCGCCGATATCCCGCAGGTGCTGTTGCTCTGGTCGCTTGCCCGGAGCAGCCATGCGCTCACACCCGACCACGACGCGGACGTACGGCGCCTGGTGACAGCGATGCCGGGCTCGCTGCTCGTGGCCGAGACGGGCACGCGGATCGTTGGCGTACTCGTCGCGGGCTGGGACGGCTGGCGGGGCAACATGTACCGCCTCGCGGTCCATCCGGATGTCCGGCGCCGCGGGATCGCGCGTCGTCTGGTCGAGGCCGGAGAGGAGCATCTCCGTCCGCTCGGCGCGCGCCGGGCCACCGCGCTCGTCGCGTTCGATGACGTCGTGGCGGGCGAATTCTGGGATGCGGCCGGATATCCCGTGGATTCGGAGATCGGCCGGCGCGTCAGGAATCTGAGCTGAGATCCCTCACACGGGGCTCCTCGCGCCCCCGGACACCGATTCGCCCCTGGCGGGGCCGCACGGCGTTCCCTTGCGCACCGATCCGGCCGCACGGTGCCGGGTAAGGCCCAACTCGCTCCATTTGCCTGATGCGGTAAGGGGTCTGCTGCTGCATGATCTCGGCATGGCTTCCATCCGCAAAGAGATCACGATCGACACGAGCCTCGAGGAGGCTTGGGACGCGCTTCGTGACTGGGGCGCTCTTCACGAACGCCTGGCCAGCGGATTTGTCACTGACGTCCGAGTGGATGGGAACGACCGGATCGTCACCTTTTTCAACGGCACGGTGCTCAGGGAACGAATCGTCACCGTGGATGATGATGCGCGACTCCTCGTGTGGTCAATCGTTGATGCACCGTATGAGCATCACAACGGTTCGGCCCAGGTGTTTGCAGACGGTGACGGGAAGGTGACCTTCGCATGGATCAGTGACTTCCTCCCGGATGCCCTCACAGAGCAGACCGACCAGGCGATGGAGTTCGGCCTCAGCGCGATCAAGCACACGCTGGAGCGAGCCACGGTGAGCTAACGCTTCCGCGCCCCGAAACGACTAAGAGCCCGGTTCCCGTGCTTGGCGGAAACCGGGCTCTTTGCAGGTAAAAACCGGCGGCGACCTACTCTCCCAGGCCCTTGCGAGCCAAGTACCATCGGCGCTGAGGGGCTTAACTGCTCTGTTCGGAATGGGAAGAGGTGTTTCCCCCTCGCAATAGCCACCGGAAACTCTTAGAGACCGCTCCAGCGGACCTTCAAAACTACACAGTGCCAATGCACGGATATCGGAAAATCATCCGTCAAGCCCTCGACCCATTAGTACCAGTCTCCTACAGACGTTGCCGTCCTTCCAGATCTGGCCTATCAACCTGGTGATCTTCCAGGGGTCTTACTCCCTCAAGGGGATGGGAGAGCTCATCTCAAGGCCGGCTTCCCACTTAGATGCCTTCAGCGGTTATCCGATCCGCACGTAGCTAACCTGCAGTGCCCTTGGCAGAACAACAGATACACCAGAGGTGCGTTCGTCCCGGTCCTCTCGTACTAGGGACGAATCCTTTCAACTCTCCAACGCCCACGGCAGATAGGGACCGACAGTTTTGTTACTCCCACTCTCAAGTGTTCTGAGGAGTGAGGGCCAGGACATTTCTGCCTGACTCTGCATGTCGCCATGCAGCTCGGACTGTATCTTCGGGGGGCATCTCCCCCGTCTGGCGTGCAGTCTCTGAGGATTCTGAATGGGTACTGAGCAGTTGGTCCCACCTGACGCGCCGGTGGCGCCCGCCGCCATTCATGGCAAGCGCCTGCGCTAGCAGCTCCTGAAAGCCGCATTCCGTTCGGTGGTAACCGACAGCCATAGCTCGCACGATCCGGGCGAAGCTCTCGAACTCGCGCTGCTTGCTCGAGAGCAATGGGGACCGCTCAAAGAAAGGGATCACGTGCGCCAACAGGTGCTCGCGTTTGCGAACCACGAGCACCAATGCACGATCCTTCTTTCCGTTGGGTTTGATGTAGCCGCATCCGCCAAGCCGCGCCTGAATCAGGCCTAACACCTGAGCACGATCGCCGTTCTGGCTCACGTGAAACTCAGGTACTAGCTGATAGCCGGTGCGACAGGACGGGTTGCGGTTGACTGCGACGGCGAAGCATCCTTCACCGTCGACATAACCCGAAATGTAACCATCCAGCCTTTCCTGCTGATTGTCCGCACCCGTCACATTGTCACTGTACCGCCCAGGTCGGACGGAACCAGTAGCGCGGGATACTCGGAGTTCCCAGCATATAGCCAGATTTATAGACAGCAATGGTCTACTGTCTCACGACGTTCTGAACCCAGCTCGCGTACCGCTTTAATGGGCGAACAGCCCAACCCTTGGGACCGACTTCAGCCCCAGGATGCGACGAGCCGACATCGAGGTGCCAAACCGGGCCGTCGATGTGGACTCTTGGGCCCGATAAGCCTGTTATCCCCGGAGTACCTTTTGTCCGTTGAGCGACGGCGCTTCCACTTGCTACCGCCGGATCACTAAGGCCTGCTTTCGCACCTGCTCGACCTGTCGGTCTCGCAGTCAAGCTCCCTTACTGCCTTTACACTCTGCGCACGATTTCCGACCGTGCTGAGGGAACCTTTGCGCGCCTCCGTTACATTTTGGGAGGCGACCGCCCCAGTCAAACTACCCGCCTGGCACTGTTCGGCGCCCGGATTCACGGCGCACCGTTAGAGATCCAATACACCAAGGGTGGTATCTCAAGGTTGGCTCCACGCCAGCCGCAGCCGGCGCTTCCAAGCCTCCCACCTATCCTGAGCGAGGAGCATCGAACCCCAATACCAGGTTGTAGTAAAGGTTCACGGGGTCTTTCCGTCTAGCCGCGGGTACTCGGCATCTTCACCGAGATTGCAATTTCACCGAGCCCCTCGTTGAGACAGCGTTCAAGTCGTTACGCCATTCGTGCAGGTCGGAACTTCGCGTTCATCCCCTGTTACCAGGGGCGCAGACTATCCCTTCACCTCATCAGCGCCCTTAGGAGATCGTCCCGCGATAGACGTCGCTTGCCGAGATTCATCTCGTAGGCGATGTCAATGATGCGTCGCAGGCCGTCCCGCCGCCGATGATCGCCTTGCTCGATCATCAGGCAAACGTCCCTAAACGCCGCAAAGCTCTTAGCCTTGCTTCCCCCGGAGGGGGTGGCGCTCGAAGTGCGGAACTATCGGATCTAGGAGGTCTGCGACCGCCCGCGCCTCATACTTGAAGGTGCGATCGGTCTTCGACTCCCTGATCCAGCCGCATCCGAAGAACGCTTGTAGATCCCTTAACAGCTCCAAGTCCTTCTCGTTCAGCGAAAGCGAGAACGAAGGTCGAACCTCGAGTCCGGTTCGTAGCTTTGACCTGACGGCAAAAGAGACGCAGAAGCATCCCTCGCCTTCGGTCAACCCGCTGACGAACCATGGATCCAGCGGAACTCTGTCTCCATAGGCTGCCCTTGTCGTGATGAGGGCCGGCGTATTGCAGGTCGCGTCCGTCTGCCGCGATGCGGCGATGCGACCCGCCTCTCCTTTCGGATCAGTCGTTACGGGGTCACTAGGACTTCCCTCGGGATTACCCACGACCGTGGTCGCTAGGGCTTCCCCGATATGAGCCGGTACTCGGCCGCTCCTTGCGGAGCGGCGGGGCAAGTAATTCTTACCCGACAAGGAATTTCGCTCAGAACTGTTACTAGTGCACTGAGCTAACGGTGCACTTTGACCCAAGCCATCTGTGTCAGCTTGGGCGGGCCGGTCGTCTCCGCCGGCCTCTGCATGTCGCCATGCAGCTCGGACTATCTCTTTTCCGGCGTGCGCCGGAGCCTGGCGTTTAGTCTCTGAGGGTTCGCCACCAAGGTGGCGCCTTCCCTGCTGATTGTCCGCACCCGCCACATTGTCACTATACCGCCCAGCTCGGACGGAACTAGTAGCGCGGGATACTCGGAGTTTCCAGCATATAGCCAGGTTTTACTAAGGCTCGCGTGTCACTTAAACCTTAGGACCGTTATAGTTACGGCCGCCGTTTACCGGGGCTTAGTTTCGGTGCTTCGGGCCGAAGCCCTAACACCTCCACGTAACCTTCCGGCACCGGGCAGGCGTCAGCCCCTATACGTCGTCTTGCGACTTAGCAGAGACCTGTGTTTTTGGTAAACAGTCGCTTGAACCTATTCACTGCGGCCCTCTCGGGCTCCACCCGCAAGGGGTTTCACCCTACTGGGGCGCCCCTTATCCCGAAGTTACGGGGCGATTTTGCCGAGTTCCTTAACGAGGGTTATCTCGATCACCTTAGTGTTCTCCACTTGCCCACCTGTGTCGGTTTTGGTACGGGCACGCGCTTCCTCCCTAGAGGATTTTCTTGGAGGCATGGCATCCGGGACTCGCCGGCTTAGAGCCAGCTGGCATCGCACCTCGGGTTATGCGGCTCCGGATTTGCCTAGAGCCACCCCTACATGCTTACCCCAGGGCAACCATCGCCTGGGTTCCCATAGCCTTCCTCGTCTCCCCATTCGGTCAAACGGAAGCGACGTGGTACGGGAATATCAACCCGTTGGCCATCGACTACGCCTTTCGGCCTCGCCTTAGGTCCCGACTAACCCTGAGCAGAGGAACTTTACTCAGGAATCCTTGGGCAATCGGCGGAGGGGATTCTCACCCCTCTTTCGTTACTCATGCCGGCATTCTCACTTCCTGCGCCTCCACGACTGGCTTACGCCGCCGCTTCGCTGGCGCCGGAACGCTCTCCTACCGCGTGATCGGCCCGAAGGCCTCACACACCCGCAGCTTCGGTGACTAGCTTGAGCCCCGTTACATTGTCCGCGCTCGAACACTTGACCAGTGAGCTGTTACGCACTCTTTCAAGGGTGGCTGCCTCTAAGCCAACCTCCTGGTTGTCTGGGCATTCGAACATCGTTTCCCACTTAGCTAGTACTTGGGGACCTTAGCTGGCGGTCTGGGCTGTTTCCCTCTTGACGCTGAAGTTTATCCCCCAGCAACTGACTCCCGGAGTAACCGTGACGGTCTTCGGAGTTTGCCTGAAGTCGGTAACCTGGTAGGGCCCCTAGTCCAAACAGTGCTCTACGGCCGCCACGGAATTTATCCGAGGCTATACCTAAATATATTTCGGAGAGAACCAGATATCACTGAGCTTGATTAGCCTTTCACTCCGACCCACAGGTCATCCGCCCAGTTTTCAACCTAGGTCGGTTCGGTCCTCCACGAGGTCTTACCCCCGCTTCAACCTGCCCATGGGTAGCTCGCTCAGCTTCGGGTCTACCGCCTACGACTGTGTCGCCCTATTCGGACTCGCTTTCGCTACGGCTTCGCTCATCGCTTAACCTTGCCGCAGACGAGTAACTCGCCGGCTCGTTATGCAAAAAGCACGCGGTCACGGCACAAGGCCGCTCCCACAGCTTGTAGGCACGTGGTTTCAGGTA
This sequence comes from uncultured Actinomycetes bacterium, assembly GCA_963822725.1. GTDB lineage: Bacteria > Actinomycetota > Thermoleophilia > Solirubrobacterales > Solirubrobacteraceae > Palsa-465. Next base: position 676,524 of record CAWGIR010000004.1, on the reverse strand, counting down.
CTATTTCACTCCCCTTCCGGGGTACTTTTCACCTTTCCCTCACGGTACTAGTCCGCTATCGGTCACCAAGGAGTACTTAGCCTTGGAGGGTGGTCCCCCCAGCTTCAGTCCGCGTTTCACGAGTGCGGACTTACTCAGGAACACCTGCGGAAGGTCATGGGATTTCGCCTACGGGACGATTGCCCTCTGTGGTGCGAGGTTCCACTCGCTTCGACTATCGCATGACTTTGTCACTTCCGCCGGATCGGCCACGATCCGGACCAGGTGTCCTACAACCCCCAATGCGCAACGCGTGGCCGCTTACACGCATCGGGTTTGGGCTAGATCCCTTTTCGCTCGCCACTACTCAGGGAGTCTCGGTTGATTTCCTTTCCTCGGGGTACTGAGATGTTTCACTTCTCCCGCTTGTCCTCACCGCGCCTATGTGTTCAGCGCGGGATAACGCCGCATTACCGGCGTTGGGTTTCCCCATTCGGGCATCCGCGGGTCACTGGCTATTCAGCGCCTCACCGCGGCTTATCGCAGCCGTTCACGCCCTTCATCGACTCTTGGTGCCAAGGCATCCACCATGTGCCCTTACTATCTTGACGGTGATCTTGAGAGATGACGAATATGCGACCGAACGCGTTAGCGGGCGGTCGCGACGCCATCTCCCGGTGATACCCGTGTCATTGGCTACTGTGCAGTTTTCAAGGTCCGCGAAGAGGCAAACCCGCCGGCCGGACTGCCACGAACTGAACGTCCGGTGACACCCGGCGACGCGCCGGTCTCTCAAAACTCAACAGCATGCGAGTCACCTCGCAAGGGCCGGAGCCCAGGCGTGTGACCTGTCAGATTCGGTCGACGTTCTAGTGGCCGGCCGCATCGTGGGCGTCGCCGCGGAGCTCGAGGAGCTCGGGCGGCGAGCTGACGTGCGGACCGGTGCCCGGTAAAGGGCTCCCTAGAAAGGAGGTGATCCAGCCGCAGCTTCCGCTACGGCTACCTTGTTACGACTTCACCCCAGTCATGGGCCCCACCTTCGACGGCTCCCTCCCAAAAGGGTTAGGCGACCGGCTTCGGGTGTTGCTCACTCCCATGGTGTGACGGGCGGTGTGTACAAGACCCGGGAACGTATTCACCGCGGCAGTGCTGATCCGCGATTACTAGCAACTCCGGCTTCATGCAGGCGAGTTTCAGCCTGCAATCCGAACCGAGACGCGCTTTAAGGGATTCGCTCCACCTCGCGGTATCGCAGCCCTCTGTACGCGCCAATGTAGCACGTGTGTAGCCCTGGACATAAGGGGCATGATGACTTGACGTCATCCCCACCTTCCTCCGGTTTGTCACCGGCAGTCTCGCATGAGTCCCCAACTAAATGCTGGCAACATGCGACGGGGGTTGCGCTCGTTGCGGGACTTAACCCAACATCTCACGACACGAGCTGACGACAGCCATGCACCACCTGTGACTCTGCCCCGAAGGGAGACCGTGTTTCCACGGCTGTCAGAGACATGTCAAGCCCAGGTAAGGTTCTTCGCGTTGCGTCGAATTAAACCACATGCTCCGCTGCTTGTGCGGGTCCCCGTCAATTCCTTTGAGTTTTAGCCTTGCGGCCGTACTCCCCAGGCGGGGCACTTAATGCGTTAGCGTCGGCACGGAGGGAGTCGACACCCCCCACACCTAGTGCCCATCGTTTACAGCGTGGACTACCAGGGTATCTAATCCTGTTTGCTCCCCACGCTTTCGCGTCTCAGCGTCAGTCCGTCCCAGCGAGCTGCCTTCGCCATAGGTGTTCCTCCTGATATCTGCGCATTTCACCGCTACACCAGGAATTCCACTCGCCTCTTCCGGACTCTAGCTCGACAGTTTCCACCGGCATTCCAGGGTTGAGCCCTGGACTTTCACAGCGGACTTACCGAGCCGCCTACACGCTCTTTACGCCCAATGATTCCGGACAACGCTAGCCCCCTACGTATTACCGCGGCTGCTGGCACGTAGTTAGCCGGGGCTTCTTCTGAAGGTACCGTCACTCCAGCCGGCTGTTCACCGACGGAGCTTCGTCCCAACTGAAAGGGGTTTACAACCCGAAGGCCTTCTTCCCCCACGCGGCGTTGCTGCGTCACGCTTTCGCGCATTGCGCAAGATTCCCCACTGCTGCCTCCCGTAGGAGTCTGGGCCGTGTCTCAGTCCCAGTGTGGCTGATCGTCCTCTCAGACCAGCTACCCATCGTTGCCTTGGTGAGCCGTTACCTCACCAACAAGCTAATGGGCCGCGGGCCCATCCCGATGCGGAGGCCGAAGCTTCCTTTCCCCAGCGGCCTTGTGGCCGTAGGGCACATTCGGTATTAGCCCGAGTTTCCTCGGGTTGTCCCGATCATCAGGGCAGGTTACCCACGTGTTACTCACCCGTTCGCGGCTTTGCCCCAGGCCGAAGCCTGGTTCGTCGCTCCACTTGCATGTGTTAGGCACGCCGCCAGCGTTCGTCCTGAGCCAGGATCAAACTCTCCGTGAAGAACTGCTGGACGGTGACTGGAAGTGAAACGCAGTTTCACTTGGCACCCATCCTCACAAAGAGTCGTCAGGGGTACAACCCGTAGAGCCACGCGCGAGGCGCGGGTCACGGGCAAACCTCTGGGTCTGTCCCTGGTGGGATCAGACCCTTGCGCCCACACGAGGAAGCTCGATGTACACCAACGAGCTCCGGGGCGCAAGACGGGGTCAATCTTGGCACCGCCGTTCGAGTCAGCCCATAGGGGCCGATCGAGCGACGGCGTCGAACCTGGACACACCTCCTCGGCCGAGGGATCGGCCGAGTGGTGCGCATGCTGTTGAGTTTTCAAAGACCGTCGCACCTCTTCTGGAAAGGGGACTCCTCTCCACGTGGGGGCGCTCCCAGGCACCGCAACCATCCCGAGCCCTGGGGCGGACCGACGAGTATAGCGCCGGACTCGAGGGCGCGGTCCAGCGCCGAGCTATGAGAGAACCTGGACCGTGATCGTCCGCCGCCGCGGACGGTCGTCGAAGTCGAGCAGGACGATCTGCTGCCAGGTCCCGAGCGCCAGCCGCCCGTCGACCAGCGGGATCGTCTCCGACGGTCCGATCAGCGCCGCACGCAGGTGGGCATGGGCGTTGGTGTCGTGGTTGCGGACGTTGTGCTCGTAGTCGGCGCCCGCCGGGAATCAGCCGGTCGAGCAGCGCCTGGAGGTCGTGGACGCCGCCTGGCTCGTACTCCATCGTGGTCACCGCGACGGTCGAGCCCGTCGCGAACACGGTGACCAGCCCGCGGTCCACGCCGCTGGTCTGGACGATCCGGTCGACGCCCTCGGTCAGGTCGACGATGTGCCCATTGCCCGGCGTGTCCATCCGCAGAAGCCCGCCGTGGACAGCCATCGCCGCCGCCCTCAGTTCACGCGCACGCGCGCGAAGCGACGCTTGCCGAGCTGGAGCGCCTTGCCGTCGACCTGCCGTCGCCGGCAGGTCGAGCGAGCCGTTCGCCACCGGCTCACCGTCGAGCCTCACGCCGCCCTGCGCCAGCGCGCGGCGGGCCTCGGAGGTCGAGATCCCGAACGCGCCGCTGGAGCAGCGCCGGCAGGTGCACGTCGGACTCCGATGCAGGCCACTCCACCTCCGGCATCTCCTCCGGCAGCTCGCGCGCGCGGTGCACGCGGTCGAACTCGCGCTCGGCGTCGCTGGGCCGCGTCCGCGCCCCAGAAGCGCTCGACCAGTGCCCGGGCGAGCGCGCGCTTGGCGTCGCGCGGGCCCGAGCTCGGTCGGCGGGTCGGTGCCCAGCAGCAGCGAGTACCAGGTCTCGAAGCGCCGAGTCGGGAATGCTGAGCGTCTTGCCGTAGATCTCCCCGGGCGGCTCGGTGACCCCGATGTAGTTGCCGAGCGACTTCGACATCCGCCGCTCGCCGTCGGTCCCCGGCAGGATCGGCATCGTCAGCACCACCTGCTCGGGCGACGCCGTAGGCCCGCTGGACGTCGCGGCGCCAGCAGCAGGTTGAACTTCTGGTCGGTGCCGCCGAGCTCGACGTCGGCCTTCACCGCGACCGAGTCGTATCCCTGCAGCAGCGGGTAGAGCAGCTCGAGCACCGAAACCGGCGTGCCGGTCGGCGAGGCGCTTGGCGAAGTCCTCGCGCTCGGTGATCTGGGCGACCGTCGCCGTGCGCGCCAGCGCGGAACAGCTCGTCCATGCTCATGTCGAGCCATTCGCTGTTACGGCGGACCTCGACGCGCTCGCGGTCGAGGATCGTGAACGCCTGCTCCTGGTAGGTGCGCGCGTTTGCGTCGATCTGCTCGGCGGACAGCACCGGACGCAGCTCGGAGCGGCCGCTCGGGTCTCCCACCCGGGCCGTGAAATCACCGATGATCAGGACGACCGTGTGCCCCTGGTCCTGGAACTCGCGCAGCTTTGCCGAGCACGACCGTGTGTCCCAGGTGGATGTCGGCAGCCGTCGGATCGATCCCCAGCTTCACCCGCAGCGGCCGTCCCAGCTCCAGTTTCCGCTCGAGCTCACCGGCCGGCAGGCAGTCGACCGCATTTCGGGCCAGCCACGCGGCCGAGCGGCTGATCCGATTCGATCGAAAGGCTCCATCGCGGGCCAATGCTAGAGTCTGCGCTCGCCCCGGGGCCCCCGCCGCCGCGCCCCCGCCGGCGGTCCGCAACCGACCGCACGCTGGCACTCGAAGACGCAGTGCAGCAGCACTCATCGATCGCATGAGCGACGACGTCGACACGATCATCCACTCTCGAACCCCGACGCAGGACGGCGCCGGCACCGCCGGCCGGAGTGGTCGAGATGGCCGGAATGGACACGGCGGGTGACCCTTGACGGCGGCGGTGAGCCTCCGCGGAACACCAAGCCACGTGTCCGCAAGCTCCGCCTGCTGGCGATCCTGGTCGGCCTCGGCGCGCTCGCGCTTGATCTCGACCGTGTTCGGGATGCTGATGGCGGTCGCCTCGGACATCCCGCAGATCGAGAACCAGCAGCAGTACCGCGCGGAGAAGAACTCCGATCCTGTACGACGATCAGGGCAGGCTGATCGGCCAGCTCGCGCCGCCGAGCAAGCCGGTCGTGCTGGACAAGCTTCCACAAGATCTCGCCGTGGATGCGCAGAGCCGTGATCGCGGTCGAGGACAAGCGCTTCTGGAGCGATCCGGGGGTCGACATCCGCGGCGATCGCTCCGGGCGGTGGCTGCCGACGTCACCGGCGGCTCGCGCCAGGGCGCCTCGACGATCACCGAGCAGTTCGTCAAGAACGCGCTTGCGCAGCAGGGCAACCGCACGATCTTCGAGAAGCTCCGCGAGGCGGCGCTCGCGTTCCACCTCACCCATCGCTGGAACAAGGAGAAGATCCTCAGGGAGTACCTGAACTCGATCTACTTCGGCAACGGCGCCTACGGGATCGAGTCGGCCGCGCGCGTCTACTTCGGCAAGGCGGCCAACTGGGCTACGACCCGAACGCGTCCGCCGACGGCGTCAGCGGCGGCTGCGGCAACAGCGCCGATTCGTTCTGCTCCTCGAAGCTGGACCCGGCCCAGGCCGCGCTGCTTGCGGGGATGATCGCGGCGCCGGGAGACTTCGACCCGATCGCGCACCATGACGCGGCGAAGGCACGGCGTGATCTGGTGCTCCAGGACATGCTCCACCAGCACTACCTGAACCAGGCGCAGTACGAGGAGGCGACGAATGAGCCTCTGCCCACGGCCGATGGCCTGGAGCAGCCGGAGGAGCCGCCGGCTGCTCCCTACTTCACCAGCTGGCTTACGACCGCAGATCCTCAGGATCATGGGCCTCGGACGGGGAACGCCGGCCAGCGTCGCCGAGTACCGCGCGTACTACGGCGGCCTCAGGATCAACACGAGCCTCGACCTCTCGATGCAGCGCGCCGCCGAGCAGGCAATCGCGCAGGACCTGCCGTCCGGCCCCGGTGAGCCGACCGCCTCGCTGGTCACGATCGACAACAAGACGGGCGAAGTACGGGCGATGGTCGGCGGGCCGATCGTCAACGGAGTGGAGGACTACCAGCACCACCCGTTCAACCTCGCGACCCAGGGACACCGCCAGCCCGGCTCCTCCTTCAAGCCATTCACGCTGGCGGTGGCGCTCGAGTCGGGCATCGGACCCGACTCCGTCTGGGCCTCCGCGCCGCAGGACTTCATCGTGCCCAACAGCGCGCGGCAAGGAGCACTTCATCGTCCACAACTTCGGCAACACCTACTCGGGCTCGACGACGCTTCAGGGCGCCACCGACGTCTCCGACAACTCGGTGTTCGCCCAGGTGGGCATCAAGGTCGGTACGTCGAGAATCGCGCATCTGGCCCAGCGGATGGGCATCCGCTCGCCGGTATCGAACAACTACGCGATGATCCTCGGCGGCCTCAAAGAGGGCGTGTCACCGCTCGACATGGCGCACGCGTATGAAACGTTCGCGACCGGGGGGCTCAAGGTCTTACAACCCGAATCTCGGCGACATCAAGGCAGGGCCGATCGGGATCCACTCGCTCACCTGCTCGATCTGCTCCGGCACCGGGATCCCGACCAAGATGGTCAATCATCCGGACCTGAGGCGGATCCTCCCGGCCGGGATCGCCCAGACCGTCCAGACGATGCTCACGGGCCCGGTGCAGTCCGGCACGGCGACCCAGGCAGCGATCGCCGGCGTGACCGTAGCCGGGAAGACCGGGACGACGTCCAACTACGGCGATGCGTGGTTCGTCGGGTGGACCCCGGAGCTGACGACGGCCGTGTGGGTCGGGTTCCCGACCAAGCTCGTCTCGATGAGCACGCTCTACAACGGCCAGCCGGTGGAGGGCGGCACGTTCCCGGCGATCATCTGGCACTCGTTCATGGTCGCGGCACTCCAGATCCTGCAGCAGGAGCAGGCCAGCCAGCACAACGGCCAGACCACGACGAGCACAACGCCCACCGTCCCCTCGGTCGCCACCGGCGCCGGCACCGTGGGCCCCGCATCGACGACGGCGGCGCCGAACACGACCGGGACGGGGGCCACCACGGGACCCAATACTCCCGCCACCCCGACGCCCAAGACCCCAACCGCTCCCGCAGCGGGCGGCGGTAACACGGGCGCCGGCCGCGGGACGGGTGGAGGCGCCGGCAATACTGGTGGCGGCGGTGCCACGCACGGCGGCGGCGGGACCGGTGGCGGCGCTGGTGGCGGAACCGGCGGCGGCGGAACCGGCGGGACCGGACTCAAGTAACTAGCCGACGACTCGCACCGGTCGCGAGAGAAACCTGCTTCCCGCGGCGGAGAATCGCCACGGCAGCTCGGCGGCCTTCGTGATCCCGATCCGCCGATCCGCCAGCACCGAGACGTCCCGGAACGCCGCGGAGACACCCGAAATCACGATTTCTCCACCCGTCAGATCGGTCCCGTTGTGCTCGAGCCCGATACCGAGCGCTTGGGTCAGCTTGCCAGGGCCCGAGCAGAGATCCTGGATCTGCTCGACGCCGCGCCGGGCACGCATCTGATCGACCCCCTCGACCGGTTCGAGCGCACGGATCAGCACGGCCGCCCCCACTCCCTCCCGCTCGCAGACCGCGTTCAGACAGGCGTGGATCCCGTAGGAGCGATACACGTACGTAATTCCCGGTGGCCCGAACAGCACCCGGGTGCGCGGCGTTACACCAACGAACGCGTGACAGGCGGGCTCGGTGTGGTGGTAGGCCTCCGCCTCGACGATGACCCCGGCCGACCCCTGATGCGAGACGACACACCCGATCAGATCGCGGGCCACCTCGAGCACCGGCCGGTCATAGAACGTGGCCGGGAGCACCCCGACGGACGTGGTCACTCCGTCTGCCCGAGTGCCGCCTGCGCCCGTTCGAGCTGCTGGCGCACGCGCCCTGCGCTGGTAGCGCCCTCGGAGGCCTTCTGCTCGAGCCAGCTCTGGGGCTCGAGCAGGGCGTAGAACTGCTCGTCCAGCAACGGCGAGTGCTCAGCGAGCTCCTGGATGGTGAGCTGTGAGAGCGTCTTGCCCTGATCGAGTGCGGAGCGCACGACCCCGGCAACGATCCCGTGCGCCTCGCGAAACGGCACCCCCCGCCGGACGAGCATGTCGGCCACGTCGGTCGCGGCGAGAAACTCGTCGCTGGCCGCCTGCGCCAGCCGCTCGCGGTTGAAGCGCAGGCTCGACACCATCCCTTCGGCGGCGGCCAGGCATACCTCGAGCGTGTCTACGGCGTCGAACAGGTGCTCCTTGTCCTCCTGCATGTCCTTGTTGTAGGTGAGCGGCAGGCCGTGCAGCACACCGTGCATCGCGACCAGGTGAGCGGCGATCCGCGGGGCCTTGGCACGGAGCAGCTCCGCGGCGTCAGGATTCTTCTTCTGGGGCATGATCGACGACCCCGACGACCACGCGTCGGAAACCTCAACAAAGCCGAACTCCTCGCTTGACCACAGCACGATCTCGGCACCCAGGCGGGACAGATGCGTCGCGCAGGTGGCGGCGGCGGCGAGGAAATCCAAGACGAAGTCACGGTTCGAGACCGCGTCGATCGAGTTCTCGGTGACGTCGGTGAACCCGAGCTCGCCGGCCACGAAGCGCCGGTCGGTGTCGAAGTTCACGCCCGCGAGTGCCCCAGCGCCTAAGGGCAGAGGTCCGGTCGCGGCGATCACGGCCGCGAATCGATCGCGGTCCCGCAGGAACATCCACACATACGCGAGCAGATGGTGGCTCAGGTACACCGGCTGGGCGCGTTGGAGGTGGGTGTAGCCGGGCATCGCCCAATCGAGGTGCTCGCCCGCCCGCTCGACCAGCACGTGCGCCAGCCGCCCGAGCCCGTCGACCGCCTCGAAGGCGTGGGCCCGGACGAACATCGCCATGTCGGTGGCCACCTGGTCGTTGCGGGACCTGGCGGTGTGGAGCTTGCCGCCGACGGCCCCGGCGATCTCGGTCACGCGACGCTCGATCGCCATGTGAATGTCCTCGTCGCCGTCGACGAACGCGAACGAACCCTCGGCGAGCTCTCGCTCGACCTGATCGAGGGCCCGGTGCAGCTCGGCGCGGTCCGCCTCGGAGATGATCTCCCGCCGCGCGAGCATCGCGGCGTGTGCCCGGGACTGCTGCACGTCGTAGGGCCCGAGGCGCCAATCGAACCTGATCGAGTCGTTCAGGCGTCGAAACGACTCATCCTGGGGCTCGGCGAAACGAGACATCCCGCGCGATGATGTCAGGGAGCGGGCTGACGGCTCGGCCCGGCGGCCGGCGATACCGACGGGGCAGGAGCCTCGAGCACCCCCCGGAGCGCATCGGCTACGCGCTCCACCATGCCATCGGTCATTTCCGGAAAGAACGGCAGCGCGATCGAACGCTCGGCAACGTCTTCGCAGACGGGAAATTCTCCCTGGCGATGGCCGAACCGCTCCCGGTAGAACGTAAACAGATGGACGGCAGGGAAGTACGGCTTGCTCGGGATCCCCCGCTCGGCGAGCGCCCGTACCACCGAGTCACGGTCGGTCCCTCGCGGCAGCTGAACGACGAACACGAACCATCCTCGGCGAGCGCCGTCGCGGTCCGGGCACGGCAGCTGCAATCCTTCGATTCCGGTGAGGGCCTCCCGGTAGCCGGCCGCCACGCGCACGCGCCCCGCGAGCATCTCCTCGAGCCGCTCCAGCTGCGCCAGACCAAGTGCGCAGGCCACATCCGAGAGGCGGTAGTTGAAGCCCAGCCGGTCGTGGTCCAGCCAGCCCATGTCAGGAGCCCGACCCTGGTTTCGCTCGGAGTCGATTCGCTCCTTGAAGGCCCGGTCCGCTACGCACACCATGCCCCCCTCCCCCGTCGTCAGCTGCTTGTTGGGGTAGAAGCCGAACACGGCGGGGTGCCCGCGGCCTCCGACCGGAACCCCGTCGGGATAAACAGCCCCGAGCGCCTCGCAAGCGTCCTCGACGATCGGCAGCCCGAGGCCCTCCAGCGCCGGCACATCGGCCGGGTAGCCGAAGATATGAACCGGCAGCAGCGCTCTGCTCCGAGGGCCGACGGCGGCAGCGACGGCCTCGGGATCGATGTTCAGCGTCGTAGGGTCGATGTCGGCGAACACGGGGCGTGCGCGCTCGTACAGCGCCACGTTCGCGCTGGCGACGAACGAGAAGGGGCTTGTGATCACCTCATCTCCTTCCGAGACGCCGACCGCACGGAGGGCCAGGTGCAGTCCCGCCGTTCCGCTCGAGACTGCGCTCCCGAACTGCGCGCCGACGCGGCCGGCAAATGCCAACTCGAACTGCTCGAGCAGCGGACCGAGGGACAGCTGGCCCGAGCGCAGCACCTCGAGCACGCGCTCCTCCTCGAGGGCACCCATCATCGGCCGCGCGAGCGGGATCTCCTCGAAGCTCACGATCGCTGGGACGCGGGCGCCTTGGGGCGGCCCGGGGATTTGCCACGGCCGCGCTGCATCCCGTACTCGAGTGAGTCGACGAGCGCCTCCCAGGATGCCTCGATGATGTTCTCCGAGACCCCGATCGAACCCCAAACGTCCTCGCCGTCGGAGGCATCGAGCAGCACGCGCGTGATCGCGCCCGTCCCTTTCGCCTCGTCCAGGATCCTGACCTTGAAGTTGACGAGGTCGATGTCCCGCAGATGCGGATGGATCTCCACGAGAGCGTCACGCAGCGCTCGGTCAAGCGCGTTGACGGGGCCGTTGCCCTCGGCTGTGCGGACGTAGCGCTCGCCACCCACCCAGATTTTGATCGTGGCCTCCGTCTCCACTCGGCCGTCCGCCCGCTTTTCGACGATCGCCCGCCAGGACTCGAGCCTGAACAACGGCTCGTATTCGCCGGTCTCCTTGCGCAGCAACAGTTCGAACGAGCCGTCGGCCGCTTCGAAGTGGTACCCCTCGTGCTCGAGCTCCTTCACCCGGTCGATCACGTGGGAGGCGGCGGCATCGTCCAGCTCGATGCCCGCGTCACGGGCACGGGCGTGAACCGTCCCCCTACCCGACAGCTCGGAGATCAGGACCTCGCGGGTGTTCCCGACCACCGCCGGGTCGGTGTGCTCGAAGGTCGCCGGATCGGCCGCGACCGCAGCCACGTGCATTCCGCCCTTGTGGGCGAAGGCGTTGCGCCCGACGTACGGCTGGTCGGGGTCCGGGGTGAAGTTGAGCAGCTCATCGAGGAAATGGGCGGTCGGCGTAAGCGACGCCAACTGGTCCTCGGTGAGACAGTCGTAGCCGAGCTTCAGCTGGAGGTTCGGGATGATCGTGACCAGGTTCGCGTTGCCGCACCGCTCGCCGTAGCCGTTGATCGTGCCCTGGACGTGGTTGGCGCCGGATATGACCGCTGCCAGGGAGTTGGCGACCGCGCAGCCTGCGTCGTCGTGGCAGTGGATGCCGATCCCCACGCTCGGCCCGAGCTCCGCCACGACCCGCGTCATCGCGAACCGGGCCGCATCCGGGAGTGTTCCGCCGTTGGTGTCACAGCAGACCACCGTCTCGGCGCCGGACTCCGTCGCGGCCCGCAGGCACTGGAGTGCGTAATCGGGGTCGTCGGCGAAGCCGTCGAAGAAGTGCTCTGCGTCGTAGATGACCCGCTTGCCCTGACGGGTCAGGAAGGCCACGGAGTCGGCGATCATCTGGAGGTTTTCCGCCCGGTCGACCTTCACGACCTTCTCGAGGTGTAGCCCCCAGGTCTTCCCCACCAGCGTGCATACGGGCGCGAAGCATTCGGCGAGAACCTGCAGCGCCGGGTCGTCCTCCGCAATAACGTCCCGACGCCGAGTCATCCCGAAGGCGGCGAGCGCGGCATGGACGAAGCGCTCGCGGGTCAGCAGCTCGAACAGCTCGAGCTCCTTGGGGTTCGAGCTCGGGAAGCCGGCCTCGATCAGATCGATCCCGAGCTCGTCGAGCCGATGCGCGACGCGCAGCTTCTCCTCCGCCGACAGCGACATGCCCTCCCCCTGCATGCCATCGCGCAGGGTCGTGTCGTACAGCTCGATCTTGCTCATCTGCCCGCCCGTCGCTAGGCCGTCTTCGACGGCACCTTGACCACGTCCAGCCACTCCAGGTAGCGCGAGTCGCGGCCGTGTAGGGCATCGTCGAAGATCCGCTGAGTTTCACGGGTAATTGGGCCGGGTTCACCGGTACCGATTACGTGATCGTCGATCTCGACCACCGGGACGAGCTCCGCCGCCGTGCCGGTGAGGAACACCTCGTCGGCCAGGGTCAGCTCCGCCCTGGCGAGGTCGCGCTCGACCACCTCATAGCCATGGTCGCGCGCAATCTGGATCACTGACTTGCGGTTGATCCCGTCCAGGATGCCGGCCGTCTGCGGCGGCGTGACGATCTGTCCCTCCCGGATCGCGTAAATGTTCTCGCCGGACCCTTCGCACACGAACCCACGGGAATCGAGCAGGATCGCCTCCTGGTAGCCGGCCTTCGATGCCTCGACCTTGGCCAAGACGCTGTTGAGGTACTGCCCGCAGGCCTTGGCGTGAGGGATCAGCGCGTCGTGGGGGATCCGTCGCCAGCTGGACACCTTCGCCCTGATCCCATTCTGCTTGCCCTCCTCGCCGAGGTATGCCGCCCAGCGCCACACGGCGATCGAGACCTCGACGGGGGCATCAAGCGGGTAGAGGCCCATCTGGCCGTAGCCGCGATAGACGATCGGTCGCACGTAGCACTCCCGCAGGTCGTTGGCCACGATCAGCTCGTGCGTGGCCGCGCGTAGCTCCTCCAGCGTGTACGGGATCGGCATGTAGTAGAGCTCAGCGGACTTGAACAGCCGGTCGAGGTGGTCGTGGTGGCGGAAGATCGCCGTTCCCTGCGCGGTCTCGTACGCGCGCTCGCCCTCGAATACCCCGGTGCCGTAGTGAAGCCCGTGTGTGAGTACGTGGATCTTCGCGTCCTCCCAGGCGACCAGCTCTCCGTTGTGCCAGATGAGGTCCGCTTGTTCCACACTTACTCCTTGACGGTGTTTCCTTAGAGGTGTTGAAGGGTGACGCGGGTGGCTTCGCTGGTGCTCGCATCGCCCCCGAGATCGCGCGTGCGCAGTCCGTCGGCCAGTGCCCGGTCAACCGCCGATTCTATCGCCGCCGCTTCCGGCTCCATTCCGAGTCCGTGCCGGAGCATCAGCGCGGCGGAGAGGAACATCGCGAGCGGGTTGGCGGCGCCCGTGCCGGCGATGTCCGGGGCCGAGCCGTGCACCGGCTCGAACACGCCCGGACCATCGTCCGAGCCCAGCGACGCACTCGGCAGCATTCCGATCGAGCCGGTCAGCATCGCGGCCTCGTCGCTGAGGATGTCCCCGAACATGTTCTCGGTCAGGATCACGTCGAAATGACGCGGGGCGGCGATCAACCGCATTGCTGCGTTATCGACCAGGAGGTGCTCCAGCTCGATATTTGGAAATTCGTTCCCGTGTACCTCCCGTACGACCTCCCGCCACAGCCTCGATGTCTCGAGCACGTTCGCCTTGTCCACGCTCGTGACCCGTGAGCGGGCTGACCTGAACGCGACCCTCGCGATCCGCTCGACCTCCTCACGTGAGTAGCTGCACACGTCGGAGGCGCTATCGGCGGTGCGCTCCTTGGCGCCAAAGTAGATCCCGCCCGTCAGCTCGCGCACCACCAGCAGATCGGTGCGCTCGATGATCTCTCTCCGCAGCGGGCTGGCGTCATACAGCGCCGGAAGTGGCTTGACCGGCCGCAGGTTGGCGAACAGGTTCAAGCCCTTGCGGAGCCCGAGGAGACCCTGCTCCGGCCGGGGCTCGTCAGCCCGGGTGGTGTCCCATTTGGGTCCGCCGACCGCGGCGAGCAGAACCGCGTCCGCGCTCCGGCAGGCAGCGAGCGTCTCGTCGGTGAGGGCCGTTCCGTTGAGGTCGATCGAGGCGCCGCCGAACGCGTGCTCTTCGAACTCGAATGCGCCCGGAGCGAGAGCGTTCAGGAGCTCGACCGTCGGGGCCGTGATCTCAGGGCCGATCCCGTCTCCGGGCAAAAGGGCGACTTGTCTGGCCATGGCGGGGCCGGACGATACCGGCGAGCTCTCTGGCAGCATTTCTCCGGTGCCGTTGCCGAAGACGTTTCGCTCCCGGATCCCCGACCGGCTCCGACATCAGCGGCAGCTTCGCGCGCTGGCGCTGGCGAGCGGCCTGATCCCCCCGCGCCCGATGCACTCCTCGAGCGAGGCAGCAATGCTCGCGCGGATCGCGGCCGACTCCACCCGCGTGGTGGAAATCGGGGTGTACGAGGGAACGTCGGCGCTGGTGTTCTGCGATGCCCTCCCCCCTGGCGCACAGCTTCACCTGATCGACCCGTTCGTCGACGAGTCGGGGTTGGCACTCCCGCCGGGCTGGCGGGCCAGCCCGCGCGCTACCCAGCTGGTGGTCCGGCGCGCCGCGCGCAGCGGGGGGACGGACGTGCGCTGGCACGTCGCCCGAAGCCAGGACGTGGGCCGGGCCTGGCGCGGCCCGGAGGTGGACCTCGTGTTCGTCGACGGCGACCACGAGCCCGGGGCGGTGCGAGAGGACTGGGACGTGTGGCACGGGCACGTACGGCTCGGGGGGCGGGTCGCGTTCCACGACGCGCGGCTGGGCCAGCCGGGAGGCGATGGAATCGCCGGGCCGACGTCCGTCGTCGACGACCTGTTCCGCGGCTCCGCCCCGCCTGATTGCTGGGCGATCGAGTCCGAAGTGGACCGGCTGGTCGTGGTCAGGCGGAGCGGCTGAGGCTCCGCGCCGCCCGACAGGCTCCTCTACGGCGCCTCGGGTGACTCGGATGGGCGCAGCCCTGGCCTCCGGCGTCCGGGCGGCGGCTCCGAGGGGGCCGGGCGGGCCATCCGCGACGGCCACCAGTTCCAGCGTCCGAGCAGCATCACCGTCGAGGGGACGAGCAGGGTGCGGACGAGGAAGGTGTCCATCAGGATCCCGGCCGCCAAGCCGAAGCCCACGGCTCGCATCTGGCCGCCGTTGGAGCCTCCCCCGCCGACGATCCCGAATACCGCGAAGGTGCCCCCGAGGATCATCCCGGCCGCGGTCACGGTGGGCCCGGTCCGGCCTACGGCCTTGATGATCGCCTCGCGCAGGGGCATCTTCCTGGCCTCCTCGCGGATCCGGGTCATCACCAGGATGTTGTAGTCCTCGCCCAGCGCCAGCAGGAAAATGAACAGCAGGAACGGAAGGATGAAGATGATCCCGCCCTCACCGCCGATGTCGACGAACACGAGCGTCGCCACGCCGAGCGCGGCCAGGTAGGAGAGCACGACGCTGAGGATCAGGTACACCGGCGCGACCAGGCTTCGGAGCACGAGCGCCAGCAGCAGGCCGATCGCGACCACGGCAATCGGGATGATCTTGATCAAGTCGTTGGTGGCGGTGGTCGAGATGTCGTACACGGCGGCCGCCTCGCCGGCCACGCCCCCCGCGGCGGCCCCCGAGCGGACACCGGCCTCGGTGACCACGCGCCGGATCCGCGGGGTGGCGCTCATGGCGGAAGTCGAGTCCTGGGTGCCGGCGACGAGCGCGGCCTCGAACTGAATCGTGCGGCCGTCGGCGGAGACGAACGACCCGGAGGCCCGGTAGGCGTTGTACTCGGTGGACGGTATGCGCAGGCCTGGCGGCTCGGTCAGGGGCAGGCGCTGTGGCGCTCCGAGCAGCGCGTGCAGGTGCTCGAACTCCCCGACGGAGATGGTGCTCCCGTTCGGGTTCAGCGGTCCCGACAGCGTCTTGAATTTCCCGGAGCCAGTGAGCGATGCCTGGGCGGTGGCGATCTCACTCGGTGCGGAGAACACCGGCCGCGAATAGGCCATCACGAGGTTTGCGGGGTTATCGCTTGACTGCGGAAAGTGCTCGGCGAGGGCCTTGTTTCCGGCTGCCGGGTCGGACCCCTTGGGCGGGTTGGTGGCGCCGCCGAACCCGGCCGAGTGGTAGCCGAGCGCCGCGACGGCCAGACCGAGGAACACGATCACGCCGATCGCGAGCGTCGCTTCCGGACGCTGGACGAGCCGGCTCGCCACCCGCCCCCAGACCCCTTCGCGCTGGGTGCCGGGCTCTACTTTCGATGGCCAGAACGCACGTCGGCCGAGGATCGCCAGCAGCGCCGGCAGGAGCGTCAGCCCCAGCAACAGCATCACGGCCATCCCGACCGCGAGCGGCGCACCCAGATCGTGGTAGAGCCCGAAGGTCGCGAACACCAGCGTCAGCAGCGCCAGTATCACGGTCCCAGCGGAGGCCGAGATCGATTCGCCGACCCTCACGATGCCTCGCCGGACCGCCTCATGCGGGTCGAGCCCTTCGCGAAGCTCCTCACGCACCCTGAACACGAGAAACAGGCCGTAGTCGGTGCCCGCCCCGATCAAGAGCACGATCAGCAGCACCTGGGTGATGGACGAGATCCTGAGCCCGCTCTGGCCGAGTCCGCCGATCAGCCGCATCGAGATCAGCAGCGCGAGAACGCTTGGAATCAGCGTCACCAGCGCAGCCGGCACCGAGCGGAACACGACCAGCAACAGCACGATCACGAGCAGGATCGAGAAGGTCTGGATCTGCTTCCCGGCCTTATTCGAGCTCGCCTGGTTGGCCACCGCCGTGGCGATCTGACCGGCGAGGTGCAGCTGCAGACCCGGCGGGGCACCGGCGCGGGGGAAGGTCGACCTGCATCGCGTCGATGATCGTCTTGTCCTTCGAGATGTCGTTGCCGCCGAACAGAACGCGGACGCGGATCAGCGCGGCCTGGCGATCCGAGGAGAGACCGAGCTGGGCGACGGACCTGACCGACTTAACCCCGCGCACCAGCGACGCCTCGCGGGCGACCGCCCGGAGATCCGCACTCGTCAGCGGCGTCGATCGGGACGCGACGATCGTGACGTCGCCGATCCTGCCCGTTCCGCCCCCGCCCAGGATCGGGTTCGCGAGATTTGCCGCCTTCTGACTGGGCGCGCTCGCGGGCAGGAACGCGCTGTTGTTGTTGTTGACCTCGCTGGCGAGCGAGGGGAACGCCACGCTGCTGAGGACGGCCACCAGGATCCAGAAGCCGACGACCGGCCAGCGGAAGCGAACGACGAAGCGAGCGAGTGCTTCGAATACGGAGTCGACCGAAAGTCGCATGCGACGGATGGTGCCTCGTTGGGGCGCGCCTGTCATCGCCCCAGGGGTTGAATCTCGATCTCCTCCCCAGGGTGGATGCGGACCTTAGCGCTCGCCATCCGGTCCGGGACGTGCCGGCTGCGTGCCCACCGGCGCTCCGTATAGTCCGCGCGCGTGCCAGCTGTACGCGCGCGCGGCCTGGTCAAGCGCTTCGAGGCGACGGTCGCTGTAGACCAGGTCGATTTGACGATCGACGAGGGCGAGGTGCGAGGTCTGCTCGGCCCGAACGGGGCTGGGAAAACGACGCTGCTGCGGCTCCTGTTCGGGCTCGTGCGCCCGGACTCAGGCTCGATCGAGTTGCTGGGCAGATCCGGCACCGAAGACCTCGATCAGATCGCCGGCTTCGTCGAGGAGCCGACCTTCTATCCGTACCTCTCGGGTCGCGCGAACCTCGAGGTGCTCGCCGAGCTCGACGGCGGAGCGGCCCACGACCGCATCGACGAGGTGCTCCAGCGCGTTGAGCTGCTCCCGCGCGGCGGTGACCGGCTCAACGGCTACTCCACAGGCATGAGGCAGCGGCTCGGGATCGCTGCGGCGTTGCTGCGCGCGCCGAGGCTGTTGCTGCTCGACGAGCCGACGAGCGGGCTTGACCCGGCGGGCGCGCGCGATGTGAGGCGACTGCTTCACGGACTCGCCGAGGACGGGGTGTCGGTGCTGGTCTCGAGCCACCAGATCGGCGAAATCGAGGCAGCGTGCGACTCGTTCACCGTGCTCCGCCGCGGGTCGATCGTGTGGGAAGGCACCGCCCAGGAGCTGCACGCACAGTCCCCGCCCTCCGAATACGCGCTGTCGACGAGCGACGACGCGAAGGCAATCGAGATCGCCGCGCGCCAGCAAGGAGTCCGGGCGGAGAAGGCTCGCGCGGGTGGGCTCACGCTGCGGGTGCCGGATGAGCGCCTGGACGCGTATACGCTCGCGCTCGGGCAGGCGGGCGTTGCGATCCGCCGCCTCGAGCTGCTCGTCAGCCCACTCGAGTCGATGTTCTTCGCGCTGACGGGCGAGGGGACGTCGTGAACGACGCGCTGAGCGCTTTTGGAGCCGAGCGGCGCAAGCTCCAGACGCAGCTGTCGACCAAGCTGCTGGCCCTGGTCTGCATCGTGGGCCCGTTCGCGTTCGCCGGCGTGCTCTCCTCACAGAGCGCCAGTCCCGCGGACACGTTGTTCGGGGTCTGGGTACACAGCTCGGGGTTTGCGATCTCGCTTGTCGTGCTCAGTTTCGCCGGGGGCTGGGGCTTCCCCCTGATCGCCGGGATCATCGCCGGCGACATCTTCTCCTCCGAGGACCGCTACGGGACGTGGAAGACGGTCCTGACCCGCTCGCGCACCCGCGAGCACGTGTTCGTCGGCAAGGTGCTCGCGGGGATGACATTCTCGCTCGGACTGCTCGCGCTGCTCGCGCTCTCGAGCATCGTGGCCGGGCTCGTGTTCGTCGGCGGCCAGAGCCTCGTCGGCCTCTCGGGTACGGTCCTCTCCCCCGCCCACTGCGTGCTGGCCGTGATCCTCAGCTGGATCCTCAGCGTGCCGCCGATGATGGCGTTCACCGCGCTGGCGATGCTGCTCTCGATCGCCACTCGCAACGGGATCGTGGGCGTGATCGGACCCAGCGTGGCGGGGCTGGTGATGCAACTGCTGCTGCTGATCGGCGCCGGCGTATGGGCCCACGCCCTACTCGTCTCCTCGGCGTTCAACGACTGGCACCCGCTGTTCGTCGCGCACCCCTTCTACGGGATGCTGATCGTCGGCTGCGTGGTCAGCCTCATATGGACCGTTGCCTGCCTGTGGGCGGCGTGGGCGATCCTGCGCAGACGGGATTTCGCCGGCGCTCCGGTTTCGCGAGGGCGCGGCTGGGTGATGCCGGCTCGGCTAACAGTGGCGCTGGCGGCTGTTATCGCTCTGTTCGCGATCGGGGGCAACTGGGGCCCGGCGGGCGTCACCGCCAAGCGGGTCAAGGCCTCGTTCACGCCTGCGTTCACGAGCCTCACCTTGCTCCAGCAGCGGCAGCTGGGGCGCGATGTGCCCAAGGGAGCGAAGCTCAACATTCAGACCTCCTGCAGCCGGCGCGCCGCGACGCCGAAGGGCCCTGGCGACTGGGCCTGCACGCTTGTCGTGTTCATACCCCAGTTGGGCGCGGTCCCGTTCCAGCAGACGCCGGTGACCTACGACGTGAGCGTGAACTCCGACGGGTGCTACAAGGCGACCTCGCCGCCACAGTTCGTGGGCGCGCAGACGATGCGCGATTCGCACCACCACATGATCGTGAACCCGTTGTTCACGATCTACGGGTGCTTCGACACGCTTTGAGCTAGCCGAAGCCGGGTAGTGGGCGCCTCAGAACGCCCCGATGCTGAGACTCCACCTGGCCACGATCGACTATGTGATCGTCGCGATCTATTTCGTGGTCGTCCTCGGCATCGGGTTCGTGGCTCGGCTTTCGATCAAGACCGACGTCGACTTCTTCCTCTCCGGGCGCTCGCTGCCGGCGTGGATCACCGGCCTGGCGTTCATCGCTGCCAACCTCGGGGCGCTCGAGATCTTGGGGCAGTCGGCAAACGGCGCCCAGTACGGCGTTCCGGCCGTGCACTACTACTGGGTGGGCGCTGTGCCGGCGATGGTCTTCCTGGGCCTCGTGATGATGCCCTTCTACTACGGGGCAAAGGTCAGATCGGTTCCGGAATATCTCCGGCTGCGGTTCGGCGAGGCCGCACACGCGTTCAACGCGGCCACATTCGCCATCGCCACGGTCCTGATCAGCGGCGTGAACCTCTACGCGCTGGCCCTGATCCTCCACCTGCTGCTCGGATGGGCGATTCCGACCGCGATCCTGGTCGCGGCGGCGATCGTGCTCGGGTATGTGACGCTCGGTGGTCTCACCTCCGCCGTCTACAACGAGGTGCTTCAGTTCTTCGTGATCGTCGCGGCGTTGTTGCCGCTCACGCTGATCGGACTGCACGCCATGGGCGGAATCCACGGTCTGGACGATCGGCTCAAGCACTTCGCCAAGCTGGGAGAGGCCGGACTGCACTCCTGGCGCGGCCTCAGCATCCACCACCCGACCAACCCGCTGAAGTCGAGCTGGATCGGCGTGGTGTTCGGGCTCGGGTTCGTGCTCGGGTTCGGCTACTGGACGACGAACTTCGCTGAGGTACAGCGGGCGCTGTCGGCGCGCAACCTCTCGGCTGCGCAGCGAACGCCGTTGATCGGCGCCTACCCGAAGCTCCTGCTGCCGGCGATCATCATCCTGCCGGGGCTGATCGCAGTCGTCAGCGTTCATGGCCTGGGCGGCAAGAGCACGAGCCTTCAGTACAACACCGCGATCCCCCACCTGATCTCGAACTATTTCCCCGAAGGCATGCTCGGGGTCGCGGTCACCGGGCTGCTGGCCGCGTTCATGGCCGGGGTAGCGGCCAACGTGACGGCGTTCAACACCGTCGTCACCTACGACCTGATCCAGTCCTACGCGATCAAGGATCGCGATCCGGCTTTCTACCTGCGGACGGGGAGGCTGGTCACGGTCGTTGGCGTCGCGGTCTCGATCGCCACGGCGTTCGTCGCCGAGGGCTACTCGAACATCATGAATTACATCCAGACGCTGTTCTCGATCTTCAACGCGCCTCTGTTCGCGACCTTCATCGTGGCCATGTTCTGGCGCCGTGCGAGCGCGTGGGGCGGCTTCTGGAGCCTGGTGGCGGGGACCGCCACGGCATACGCGGTCAACCGGCTGGCCGCCTACCACCTCATCTTCCACTTCGGCTCGGCGCTGAGCGCGAGCTTCTGGCAGGCCATCTGGGCTTTCGTCGTCGATGCGGTCGTGCTGGTGCTCGTCTCGCTCGTCACGAAGCCGAAACCGACCGAGGACCTGCGGGGTCTCGTTTGGGGGCTGACGAGGACGGAAGAGGACCGAGCAAATGTGGATCCACGGGATCGACTGTGGTGGCGTTCGCCCGCTCTTTTGGGCGGCATCCTGCTCGCCGCGCTCGTGGTCCTGAACGTTGTCTTTGCCTAGGAGGACGCGATGCCGAGTGAAGAGCGACCACAACCATTCAGCACAGGACCAAAGGAAGGAGCGCTTCCCTCTGTCGGACGCGACGACGAGGAGGAGCTCCGCGCGGCGAAGGCGGCCAACCGCTTCGATATCCGCCGCCTGATCGGAGCGCTGTTCGTCCTCTACGGCGTGATCGTGACGATCGTCGGGATCGTCGGGTCCTCGCACGTCAAGCACAAGGCGGCGGGGATCAACGTGGACCTGTGGACCGGAATCGGGATGCTCGTGTTCGGAGCGCTGATGCTGACCTGGGCCCTGACCCGGCCGGTGGCACCGGAGCCGCCCGAGACGCGCGGCGAGGGCTCGGGTCGGCTGCGACGCGCCCCCGCCACCTGATCGCGCTACCGCCGGGCGCTCATGTTGAGTCGCACGTACTCGAGCACGAGCGGCTCTCCCTCCGCCGCCAACACCCGGTCGGTGAAGGGCCGCTTCAGCTGCTCGGGAAGCGGATCGAGATGACGCACCAGACAGACCGTCTGGACGAACTTGACAGGGTCAGGCGGCGTCACGGGCTTGGGCTCGAGCCAGCACTCGACCTCCGTGAACCCCGCTCGATCGAGCCGGTCCCGGGTCGCTTCGGCCGTCGCGTAGTTCCACGGCCGCTGCCAGCCGGCGAAGTGGGCCGCGAACGGCTCCTCGGCCGCGACGGCGTCGGCGCTATTGCGAAACGAGTCGATGTTCCCGAACCCGCCGCATTGGGCGTGCAGCCGGCCGCGCGGCTTCAGCGCGCGGTGAATCGCGCTGAACAGCCGGTCGTGGTCCTTGATCCAGTGAAACGTGGCGTTCGAGAAGACCACATCCACCGGCTCCGGCAGCTCCAGCTCGACGAGGTCCTGGCACAGGATCGTGGCCCGGTCGCCGAGCGCCGCCTGAGCGTGGGCGACCATCGACGGTGCCGCATCGACTCCGTACACCCGCCCACGGGGAACGCGTTCGGCCAGCACCGCTGTCACGCGGCCGGTACCACAGCCCGCGTCCAGCACGACCTCGTCCCCCCGCAGCGGCAAGCGCTCGAGCTGCTCGAGCGCCCATTGGAACTGCGGGTCCGAGACGCGGTCGTATGTCGCCGCGTCCCAGTCGCGCCGTCCAGCGTCGGTCACGTTGCGTTATGGATATAAGCGGTGATATTGGCCCCTTATATCCGTAGTGCCGTCGTGACGGGACCCGGGCGCTGCCGCTGGCCCTCGAATCGAGCGATCGCATCATCCTGCTCGAGCGTCAGCGCGATGTCGTCGAGCCCGTTCAAGATCCGGTGCTTGACGTCCTGGTCGATGTCGAAATGCGCACTGCCCCCCGGCCAGCGGACCTCCTGCTCTGCCAGATCGACCTGAGCCTCCCCCGCCTCCGCGATCGCGGCACACGCCGAAGCCGGTAGCTCCACCGGCAACAGGCCGATCTTCGTGCAATTCGACCGGAAGATGTCCGCAAAGCTCGGTGCGACGATCGCCTGGAAGCCGTAGTCCTCGAGCGCCCAGGGCGCATGCTCGCGGCTCGAGCCGCAGCCGAAGTTACGCCCCGTGACCAGGATCGGGTTCTTGGGCAGCTCCCACCCCGGCTCCTGCGCCCAGTCGTAGAACAGAAATTCTCCAAAGCCGGTGCGCTCGACGCGCTTCAGGAACTGCTTGGGGATGATCTGGTCAGTGTCGATGTCGTCACGGTTCAGGACCGAGACCCGCCCGGTGATGGTCTCGATCGCTCTCATTTGCGCCACTCCCTGATGTCGACGAAACGGCCCTCGATCGCCGCGGCCGCCGCCATCTGCGGCGATACCAGATGCGACCGCGCGCCCTTCCCCTGACGTCCCTCGAAGTTCCGGTTGGAGGTGGAGGCCACCCGCTCGCCGGGAGCGGCGATATCCGGGTTCATTCCCAGGCACATCGAGCACCCGGCACCGCGCCAGTCAAAGCCGGCGCGCTCGAAGACCTGGTCGAGCCCTTCGCGCTCGGCCTGCGCCTTGACCTGTTGGGAGCCGGGAACGACCATCGCGTAGACGTCGCCGGCCACCTTGTGCCCACCCAGCATCTCCGCCGCCGCACGCAGGTCGCCGATCCGGGAGTTGGTGCAGGACCCGATGAAGACCCGGTCGAGCTTGATCTCTTGAATTGGGATCCCGGGCTCCAGGCCCATGTAGTGGAGCGCCCGCTCGTCCTGCTCGCCGGCAGGCTCGGGAACCTGGGCGGTGACCGGGACCACCATGCCGGGGTTCGTGCCCCAGGTGACCATCGGACTGATCGCGGACGCGTCGACCGCGACCTCCCGGTCGAACTCCGACCCCGGATCGGTGTGCAGCGAGCGCCACTCTTCGGGGACATCATCGGGCGCGCCCGGTCTCCCGATCACCCACGCGAACGTCGTCTCGTCAGGCGCGATCATCCCGGCCCGGCCGCCGCCCTCGATCGTCATGTTGCAGACAGTCATCCGGCCTTCCATCGACAGCGACTCGATCGCGGGGCCGGCGTACTCCACCGCGTGGCCGACGGCCCCGTCCACTCCTATCTGACCGATCGTCTGGAGGATCAGGTCCTTGGCGGTGACGCCGAACCCCAGCGAGCCCTCGTAGTTGATCCGCATCGAGCGGGGCTTGGACTGCACGAGGCACTGGGTCGCCAGCACGTGCTCGACCTCGCTGGTGCCGATCCCGAACGCGAGTGCCCCGAACGCGCCGTGCGTGGCGGTGTGGGAGTCGCCGCAGACGATCGTCATCCCCGGCTGGGTGATGCCCAGCTCCGGCCCGATCACATGGACGATGCCCTGATGCTCGGAGCCGAGCGAGTAGACAGGGATCCCGAACTCATGGCAGTTTCGCTCCAGCGTTTCCACCTGTACCCGGCTCAGCTCGTCTTTGATCCGGGCCGCCACCGGCGTGCCGTCGGTCGGGACGTTGTGGTCGGCCGTCGCGACCGTGCGGTCGGGGCGCCGCACCTTCCTCCCGGCCAGGCGCAGCCCATCGAACGCCTGGGGGCTTGTCACCTCGTGCACGAGGTGCAGGTCGATGTACAGGAGGGTGGGCGGGCCCCCATCAACCTCGTGGGCCTCCCAGATCTTCTCGAACAGGCTCTTGGGCATCAGCTCCTCCTGAGACCGGCGCTCAGCACCGCGAGCAACGCGGCCTCCCGGTCTTCCGATGGATTCTCAAAGTGGTGTGGCAGGTCGGCGTCGAAAGTCACACAGTCCCCGGCCGACAGCTGGTGGCGCTGACCGTCGCAGTGCAGCACAACCTCCCCGCGCTCGACCAGCGCCGTCTCCCGGCTGCCGGGTTCGTGCATCGGCGGGTCGCCGGGACCTCCGGTCACCGCGCGCGGCCCGAGCGTGTGACGCGAGAGCTCGGCGCGCTGGCCCGGCAGCGGCGGCGTCAGGATCTCGTACCTGTGGCCGCTCTTCGGACGGCCGGGTCCCTTGCGTCGTTCGCTCCCGCGGACGACGGACACGGCACCGTCCTCGTCCAGGCGCAGCAGCTGGCTCAGGCGGAGCTCGAGTCCCGCCGCGATCCGGGTGGCGACCTGCAGCGTCGGGCTCGTCTCGCCGCGTTCGACCTGCGAGAGCATCGGCGCGCTGACGCCCGAACGCTCGGCGAGGTCCCTTAAGCTCAGGTCCATCGCTTCGCGCAGCGCACGGATGCGGGAACCGAGCGGGTCGGTGCCGTTGGTGTGCGCGATGGTCTGCGGCATACGGGCGTACGTTATCACGTACAGTATGCGCCGCCCGTTAGCCTCATCCCGTGCTCTCCCGGCCCGACGTGCTCGTCCTCGGTGGCGGCGGACTCCTCGGCGAGGAGTGGATGCACGGCGTGCTCGCGGGGATCGAGGACGCGACGGGATTCGACCTGCGCGAGTGCGAGCAGTTCGTCGGCACCTCGGCCGGATCGATCGTGGCGTCGCGCCTTGCGTCGGGGCGCTCGCCGAGGAGGCCGAACGTCGCCGGAACGGACGTCGAGCCGGCGCCGGCGCCGGCCCCCGAAGGCCTCGGGGCCGCCGCGCTCGAGCTCGCGCGGCGAGCCGGCGAATGGTCGCTGTCTGCGTATGCGCCGCTCGCGCCGCTGGCGCTGGGCGCGATCGGCTCTGGCGGACGGCTGCTGCGGGCCGGGGTCCTGCTCCGGATCGCCCGCCCGCACCGAACGCTCGACGAGCTCCGCGATCACGTCGAGAGCTACGGCGCGCGGTTCGACGGCCGGCTGCGGGTGGCGACCGTCGAGCGAAACCGAGGGCGGCGCGTCGTGTTCGGCAAGCCCGGCGCCCCCCAGGCCCGGGTCGGCGATGCGGTCGCCGCGTCCTGCGCCGTGCCCTGGCTGTTCGCACCGGTCAGCATCGCCGGCCGGGAGTACGTCGACGGGGGCGTGTGGAGCGCGACGAACCTCGACGCGGCTCGCGTCGGGCGCGACACGCACGTGCTCTGCCTGAACCCCACCGCCGGCATCAACGGCACGCACACGCTCGTGTCGGTGGCACGAAGGCTGGCCCGGTCGGTCGTGTCCGTGGAAGCGCTCGCCCTGCGACAGAAGGGGGCGATCGTCCAGACCGTGGCCCCCGACCTCGAGGCCGCCGCCGCGATGGGCGGCGACTTCATGGATCCGGAGCCCCGGCGGCGAGTGCTCGCCGCCGGCTACCGGCAGGGGCTCAGGCTGGCGAGAACTACGCCGCGCTGACGGGCTCTGCCTCGGCCGTCTCCTCGACCGGTGCCGAGGCGGCTGCCTCGCGCTTGGCGATGGCGTTCGACAGCGCGCGCACATAGGCGCGCCCGGCAGCCTCGAGGATGTCGGTCGATACGCCCTGGCCGGAGCCGATCACCGGCTCGCTGTCGGCCGAGGAGCCAACGAGCTCGAGCACGACGGAGGTTTCCCCGAGCGCGTCCTGCCCGCCGGTCACGGCGTCGACGCGGAATTCCCTCAGGCGCGCCTCGCTGCTGGTGGCCGCGTTGATCGCGCGGAAGATCGCGTCGACCGGACCGTCGCCGGTGAAGGAGCCCGTTACCTCCTCGCCGGCGGGCGTGCGGATGCCGACCGTCGCGTGCGGTGGCCGCCGCGAAGACGCCTCGACGTCGAACCACTGGAGCACGTAGCCGGAGACCTCCTCGCGGAGCTCATCCGTCACCAGGGCCTCGAGGTCGAGCGCGGTGACGTGCTTCTTCTTGTCCGCGATCTCCTTGAAGCGCTTGAAGGCGGTGTTCAGCGCCTGGCCGGTGAGCTCGAAGCCCAGCTCCGCCAGCGCCTGCCCGAGCGCGTGCCGACCGGAGTGCTTGCCGAGCACGATCGAGTTGGCGTCCAGCCCGACTGTGGTGGCATCCATGATCTCGTACGTCGTGCGCTCCTTGAGCACGCCGTCCTGGTGGATTCCGGACTCGTGCGCGAAAGCGTTCCGTCCCACCACCGCCTTGTTGGGCTGGACCGCATACCCGGTCAGCCGCGAGACCAGCCGGGAGGTCCGCGCGATCTCGCGCGTGTTCGCGGCGGTGAACAGCCCGACGTCCGCCTGGCGCGTGTGGAGCAGCATCACGATCTCCTCGAGCGACGCATTCCCGGCGCGTTCCCCGATTCCGTTGACCGCGCACTCCACCTGTCGGGCCCCCGCGCGCAGGCCGGCGAACGAGTTGGCGACCGCGAGCCCCAGGTCGTCGTGGCAGTGGACCGACAGCACGACATCGCGCAGCCCGGGCACCAGCTCGTAGAGCTTCTGCAGGTATGCCGCGTACTCGTCCGGCATCGCGTAACCGACCGTGTCCGGGATGTTGATCGTGGTTGCGCCCTGCTCGAGCGCCACCTGGCACACCTCGGCGGTGAACTCGATGTCCGCCCGCGTGGCATCCATCGGCGAGAACTCCACGTCCTCCACGTACTCCTTCGCGTGCGCGACGGCGGCGCGGGCCTGGCCGAGGACATCCGCCCGGGTGGTCTGAAGCTGGTGGACGATGTGGATGTCCGAGGTGGAGATGAACGTGTGGATCCGAGGGCGCTCGGCGTCCTTGACCGCGTTCCACGCCGCGTCGATGTCAGCCACGTGCGTGCGCGCGAGGCCGGCGACGATCGGGCCGTCCACCTTCCGCGAGATCTCCTGCACCGCCTCGAAGTCGCCCGGCGAGGTGATCGGGAACCCCGCCTCGATCACGTCGACGCCCAGGCGGGCCAGCTGCTGCGCGATCTCGAGCTTCTCCTGGGTGTTGAGGGAGATCCCGGGGGACTGCTCGCCGTCGCGCAGCGTGGTATCGAAGATCAGTACTCGATTGTCGTCTCGTACCTGTGTCATGTCACTCCTTCGGTGTCTCTCGATCTGGCTTCTTCTCGGGCTGGTGTGCGGCTACGTGCGGCCGCCGGCGCGCTATTCCCCCCGAAGGGGGAGGAGAAGAAGTCGCAGGTCGAGGCGGAGCGCCATCCGGCCGGAGACTAGCAGCGCGCGTCGGGCGCGCAAGGCCTATTCCGCGTAGAGCGCTTCGATCTCCGCGGCGTACTTCTCGGCGATCGGCTTGCGCTTGAGCTTCATCGTCGGCGTCAGCTCGTCACCGGCCGGTGGCCAGTCGCAGGGGAGGATCTTGAAGCGCTTGATCTGCTCGACCCTCGAGAGGTGCGCGTTGGCCCGTTCCACCCCCGCGGCCACCTCCTCGAGGACCGACGGCTCGGACGCCATCGCCTCGAGCGAGGGATCGCTCAGGCTGCGCTCGGTGGCGAACCCCGCCGCGGCGTCCGGATCGAGCACGATCAGCGCGACGTTGTACGGCCGCCGGTCGCCGATCGTCACCGCCTGCCCAATCAGGGGGCTCGAGGCCTTCACGTGCTGCTCGATGTTCGCCGGCGACATGTTCTTGCCGGCGGCGTTGATGATCAGCTCCTTCTTGCGATCCACGATCTTGAGGAAGCCGTCGTCGTCCAGCACGCCGATGTCGCCGCTGTGAAGCCAGCCCTCGGCGTCGATCGTCTCGGCCGTCTTCTCGCGCTGGTTGCGATACCCCGCCATCACCGTCGGACCGCGAACCAGCACCTCCCCGTCGTCGGCGATCCGCAGCTCGACGCCGGGCAGCGCTTTGCCGACGGTTCCGAACCTGAGCTGATCCCGCGGCACGATCGTCGCGATCGAAGCCAGCTCGGACATCCCCCACACCTCGCAGATCGGGATCCCGATCGCGGCGAAGAACTCGAACAGCTCGATGGGCGCAGGCGCGGCCCCGATGATGTACGAACCGCACCTGTCGAACCCGAGCCGCTCGCGGATCTTCGAGAGGATCTGCTCGTCCGCCCGCTCCCAGGCCTCGCGGAGCTCGTCCGGCACGGGCTCGCCCCGCTGCTCGAGGCGAACCTTGCGGAGGCCGAGCTCGATCGCGTTCTCGGTCGCGCTGCGCCTGGCCTCGTCGGTTTCCGCCTGTACCCCGGCTTGAAGAGCGGCCATCAGCTTCTCCCACACCCGCGGGACCGCGCCGAACCGGGTCGGACGCGCGTCCGCCACGTGCGCGAACACCTGCTGCGTGTCGGGGCAGCAGGTCAGCGAGGTCCCCCAGGTCATCTGGGCGTAGTGCCCAAGTCCCCGGTCGGCGATGTGCGCGAGCGGCAGGTACGAGATCGTCATGCCTCCGGCACCGACCCAGGGGAACGCCTCCATCACCCGCCGGCACTGGGCCATCTCGTTGGCGTGCGTGAGCTGCACGCCCTTGGGCGGCCCGGTCGTACCCGACGTGTAGATCAGCGTCAGCACGTCGTCGGGCTCCACCGCCCGCCAACTCGCATCGAAGTCGAACCCCGGCTGCGCCTCGGCGGCCTCGAGGTCGCTCGCCGGGATCTCGTCGCCGGCCGCGCCGTCCAGCGCGATCAGGTGCTCGACGACTCCTCCCTGGTCGACCGCGGCGCGGACGCGGTCGCGAAAAGCGGCCTCGAAGACCAGTACCTTGTTGGCGGCGTTCTGGAGCAGATAGGCGATCTGCTCGGCCGACGAGGTGTTGTAGACCGAGAAGGCGGCGGCGCCGAGGTGCATCGCGGCGCTGTCGAGGAGGTGGAACTCGGGCCGGTTCGTGAGCATGAAGGCGACGGTGTCGCCGCGGCGCACGCCGAGCCCGTGGAGTCCCGCTGCGATTCGCCGGACCCGCTCGGCGTACTCCCCGAAGGTGATCGATACGCCGTCGTTGATGGTCCGAAGGGCCACCTCGTCCGAGAGCTCGGCGGCGGTGAGCTGGAACGCCTCGCACATCGTCGTGGCGTCGAGCGCCCGCGGGCGCATCGCTTCAGCCCCAACGATTACGGTCATCGGGTCATCGCGAGCGAACGCTACAGGCTCACGGTCCGTCCCGCGACGAACCCATCGCCGGCCACGATCTCCTCGAGGACGTCGTGCGGAACGGGGTTGTCGGTCGTGATCACCATCACCGCGAGGCCGTCCTCCTCGGCGCCGTCAGGCCGGTGCCCGACCGCCATCGCATCGATGTTGATGCCGTGCCGGCCGAAGATCGTCCCGACGCGCCCAATCATCCCCGGCACGTCGTGGTAGCGGAACAGCGTGATCTGCGGCTCGAGCTGCAGCTGGAAGCGCTGATCCCAGGCCTCGAGCAGATGCGGCCGGTCGCGCTGTCCGATCAGCGTTCCCACCACCCGGACCCGGTCCCCGCCGCTGGTCACGGTGACGCGCACGAGATCCGTGTAGTCGCGGGCGCTCGTCTGCTTGGTTTCGGCGATGTCGATCGCCCGCTCCTCGGCGAGCGTGGGCGCATTGACCTCGTTGACCTCCTCCTCCGTGTGCCCGCGCAGCACACCGAGGAGTACCTGGATCGAGAGCAGACGCGTGTCGCGCTCCGCGATCCGCCCCAGGAACTCGATCTCCACACGGTCCACGGACGATCCCTCGGCAAGGGCGATCGCGATTCGTCCGAGCGAGCTGCACAGCGGCACGAACGGACCGAGCACCTCCATGTCCTCGCTGGGAATCGCGGGGACGTTGACGGCGCTCGTGACCACGCCTCCGGTCAGCGCGGCGATCACCTGCTCGGCTGCCTGGTACCCCGCCCGGTCGGTGGCCTCGGCGGTTGAGGCTCCGAGGTGCGGCGTCATGATCACGTTCGGATAGCCGAACAGCGGGTGCTCGGTGACCGGCTCCGAGTTGAACACATCGAGCGCCGCGCCCCCCGCCTTGCCGGAGTCGAGCGCCGCCTTGAGGTCCTCCTCGACGACCAGAGGCCCGCGCGCCACGTTGAGGATGCGGACGCCGTCTTTGCACTTCGCGAGCGCTTCGGAGTCAAGCCAGCCCTCGGTCTCGGGCGTCTTGGGAAGGTGCAGCGTGAGGAAGTCGGCGGACGCGTACACCTCCTCGGAGGATTCGGCCTTCTCGACCCCCAGCTCGCGGTAGCGCTCCGAGGCCACGAACGGGTCGTAGGCCATCACCCTCATCCCAAATCCCCTAGCCCGGTGGGCGACGAGCTGCCCAATGCGCCCGAAGCCGAGAATCCCGAGCGTCTTCTCGTGCAGCTCCACGCCCGAGAACTTGGCCCGCTCCCACGCGCCCCCCGTCAGCGAGGCATGCGCCTGCGGGATGTTGCGAGCGAGCGCGAGCAGCAACGCCATCGTGTGCTCGGCCGCCGTGATCACGTTCGACTGTGGCGCGTTGGCGACGACGATCCCGCGCTTGGTCGCGGCCGGGACGTCGACGTTGTCGACCCCCACCCCGGCCCGGCCAACCGCTTTGAGTCGGGTCGCCTTTGACAGAAGATCCGCGTCAAGCTTGGTCGCCGATCGGATCAGGACACCGTCATACCCACCGATCCGCTCCGCGAGCTGCTCGGGCGTCCATTCGACGCCCAGGTCCACCTCGAAGTGCTCGCGCAGGAGGTCGATGCCGGAGTCGCCGATCTTCTCAGCGACCAGCACCCTCGGACGATCGGCGGTCATGCCGTGCGCTCCAGCACCCAGTCGATGCACGCCGTCAGCGCCCGGACGTCCGAAGGGTCGGTGGCGGGGAACATCGCGACCCGCAGCTGGTTGCGGCCGAGCTTGCGGTATGGCTCCACATCGACGATCCCGTTCGCGCGCAGCGTCGCGGCGATGCCGGTGGCGTCGACTTCGTCTGAGAAGTCGACCGTGCCGACGACCAGCGAGCGCTTGGCGGGGTTGGCCACGAAGGGGGTTGCGACCTCGTGCTGCTCCGCCCAGGCGTACAGCGTGTCCGAGGACTCCGTGGTCCGTTTCACCATCGCCTCCAGACCGCCTTGCTCGAGCATCCAGTCGAGCTGCTCGGCGAGCAGGAACAGGGTCGCGATCGCGGGCGTGTTGTAGGTCTGATCCTTCACCGAGTTGGACAGCGCCGTCTTCAGCGAGAGGAACTCGGGGATCCATCGGCCTCGCGGCCGGGCCGAGTCGATTTGGGCGATCCGCTCGAGCGCGGCCGGCGACAGCAGCGCGAGCCACAGCCCGCCGTCCGAGGCGAATCCCTTCTGCGGCGCGAAGTAATACGCGTCGGCCTGGCTGACGTCGACCGGCAGGCCGCCCGCCCCGGATGTCGCATCGATCAGCACGAGCGCATCCCCGGCCCCCGGCGGGCGGATCACGGGGACCATCACGCCGGTCGAGGTCTCGTTGTGGGCCCAGGCCACGACGTCGGCGTCACCGCCCTCGATCCCGACCGGGTCGGGCGCGTCGCCGGGTTCCGCAGCGTCGATCAGCGGCTCTCGCAGAAACGGAGCCTCTCTGGTGCAGGCGGCGAACTTGGAGGAGAACTCTCCGTAGGTCAAGTGGAAGGCCCGCTCGGTCACCAGAGAGCACGCGGCGGCATCCCAGAACGCCGTCGTGCCGCCGTTTCCGAGCAGGATCTCGTAGTCGCCGGGGGCTGAGAACAGCTCGCGCACCCCCGAGCGGATCCGGCCCACGAGATCCTTGACCGGCTTCTGGCGATGAGAGGTGCCCATCACGTCCGAGGCCGCGAGCTGCGCGAGCTGCTCATGGGGCACCCGCGAGGGCCCCGAGCCAAACCGTCCGTCCGCCGGTTTCAGCTCCTCGGGGATCTGCAACAGAGTCTGGGTCATGCGGCCTCCTCGAAGTTAGCGGGGTCTACATGCCCAGGCGCGCGGCGGGTTCAGCGGCCGTCGCTTCCCAGTGGTTACGCATCCACCTTTGATCGCGCCAGTCACGACGGCCCGAAACAGTGTACCGAGGGAACGCCACAGGCTGCGGAGCGTGATAGCGCTGCACGCGAAGTAACCGCGTCCGGCTCCGGGCCGGCCTGCGCTCCGCTTCCAGGTTCCCGGAGACCGCTCCGCTTGGCCGGCAATTACCACAAGCCGGCCTCCAGCCGGCCTACTCGTGGAACTCCGTGTCGATCCAGTCCATCTGCGAGCGGAGCTCCTTGCCGACTGTCTCGACCTGATGCTTTGACTGCTCCTCACGCATCCGCTTGAAGTTCTCCTGGCCGGCGCGGTTCTCCGCAATCCATTCGCGGGCGAAGTCCCCGGACTGAATCTCATTCAGCAGCTGCTTCATCGCCTGGCGCGACTCGTCTGAAATGACGCGTTTACCTCGTGTCAAATCGCCGTACTCCGCCGTGTTCGAGATCGAGTACCGCATCCCGGCGATCCCCTTCTCGTAGATCAGATCGACGATCAGCTTGAGCTCGTGGAGACACTCGAAGTAGGCCAGCCGCGGGTCATAGCCGGCGTCCACCAGCGTCTCGTAGCCGGCGCGGACGAGCTCGGTGACCCCGCCGCAGAGGACGGCCTGCTCGCCGAAGAGGTCCGTCTCCGTCTCATCCTTGAACGTCGTCTCGATCACGCCGCCACGCGTGCCGCCGATCCCCTTCGCGTAGGCGAGCGCAAGGCCCAGTCCATCGCCGGTGGCGTCCTGCTGCACTGCGACGAGGCAGGGGACGCCCGAGCCTTCGAGGTACTGCCGGCGGACCAGATGGCCGGGCCCCTTGGGCGCCACCAGCGCGACGTCGACATCCGCCGGCGGCTCGACCTCCCCGTAGTGGATCGAGAAGCCGTGCCCGAACATCAGCACGTTCCCTGCGGCGATGCCGTCGCGGACGCCCGACTCCCACACCTGGCGGTGCAGCTCGTCGGGCACGAGCATCATGATCACGTCACCCTTGCTGGCGGCGTCCGCGGGTTCGAGCACCTCGAGCCCATGCTCCTTGGCCTTGGCGACGCTCGACGATGAGGACCTGAGCCCGACGACTACCGAGACGCCGGAGTCCTTGAGGTTGAGAGCATGGGCGTGGCCCTGGGAGCCGTAGCCGATGATCGCGACGGTCTTGCCGTCGAGCTTGTGGAGGTCAGCATCGTCGTCGTAGAACATGGCGCGAGAGCCTAGCTGGCCCCCGCCGCCGGCTACCCGCCGCCGAAGGACGACGCCAGCGACATCACGTCGCTGACGTACCGCTGCGTGTCGGGGTAGAGGCCGTTTTTCTGCACCGACGGCAAGCCCTGGTAGTACCCGGCCGCGGCCATCGACGGGCTCCCCCCCGTGGCATCGAGCAGCGAGTGGAGCATCAGCACACCGCCGCGTACGTTGTCGGTGGCCGACTCGGGCGACAGCGGCGTGGACGCGAGCGATGAGTTGATCCACTGCCACGTGCCCGGGAGGATCTGCATCACGCCGCGGGCCCCGGCGGAGGAGACGAGATCGTTGTTGAAGCCGCTCTCCTGGTAGCCGATCGCGTCCGCCAGCGAGGCCGGGACGCCGTCGGACGCGGCGATCGAGCCGACTTCCGAGGCGCTCACGCGCTCAGGCGTGGGATAGGGCGGCCCCGTGGCCGAGCCCTCGGCGGCCGAGCCGACGGGCTGGGTCCCCGCAGCCGAACCGGAGACCGTCGTCGAGACGGGGACTGTGGCCGAGCTGCCCGAGAACCGCAGCACGCTTCCAGACAGGAGGTAATTGTTCGGATCCAGGCCGTTAAGGGCCGCCAGCTCGCCGACGCTCATGCCCTCCCGTGCCGCGATCGCCGACAGCGTGTCGCCCGGCTCGACGAGGTAGGAGCCGGATGCGGATGACGCCGGCGTCGCGGTCGAGACGCTCGAGCCGGTCGACGCGCTCTCGGACGCGGGCGCCTGGGACGTCTGGGACGCCTGGGACGTGACCTCCTGAGGCGGAATCGCCAGGGTCGAGCCGGCGGTCAGCTGGGCATCTGAAGCGATTCCGTTCGCCGCGGCGATCTGAGACACGGGCAGCCCGTCGGTCGCCGCGACCGAGTAGAGCGACTCACCGGGAGTGACGACGTGGAGGTAATCCGCCGAAGCGGCAGTGGGGGCGGCCAGCATCATGACTGCCGCCAGCGGGAGCATCGTTCTGAGGCGCATGCGCCGCAGTGTTCCCCGCCGCGCCTTCGACACCAAGCCCTGCAATCCTCTTTTCAGGGTGCAAGGTTGCGTTCATGCCCCGGCGGCCGCAACGAGCGACCGCGCGGGGAGGCGGAGCGATCCATCGTCGGCCGTGTAGGGAGCGGCCAGCTCCGCGACCATTCGCTCGAACCGAGTCCTCTCCGACGGGTCGAACTGCCCGTAGCGCTGGCGGAGGAGTGGCGAGAGCTCGCGCGATTCCTCGAGGAACGATCCGAGGTCGTCGTGCAGTCGCGGGATGTCGATCGACTCGACCACGACCTCCAGAAATCCCGTGGCCCCGAGCAGCTCCTGGAGTCGGTCTCGATCAGCGAGGACGAATCTGCCCGGGGTTCCCGGCCGCGGCGGGCGGGCGAGCCCCAACCGCCTCAGGGCGTCGGTGATGACCGTCGCCCACGCGTTGTGCTCCTCGCGGTCCCACACCGCGAGAGCCACGCGACCGCCCGGGCGCAGAACCCGCCGCGTCTCCCTGAACGCCGCCTCGGGATCGTCCGCCAGCATGTAGCCCCAGCGGCACAGCACGGCGTCGACGCTTGCCGTCTCCACGTCGATCCACTCCAGCTCGAGCCGCCGGAACTCGACGTTCTCGATCCCTCTCGCCGCCGCCCGTTCGCGCGCGACCTCGAGCATGGCCTCGCTCGCATCGCTGCACACGAGCATGCCGCCAGGCTCGATCAGCTCCGCCGCCAGAAAACCCGTGTCGCCGGGCCCGGCCGCCAGCTCGAGCACGCGCTGGCCGGGCTGAAGCCCCGCATGATCGAGCATCCATGCCGAGATCGGCATTCCGTGGCGCTGCACCTCCTCGGCCCGCGCTCCCCAGCCACTCGCCGCTTGCTCCCAATCGACCCGCGGCTCTTGCTGAGAATCGCTCACCGGGCGTGGCGATCGGGATCCTGAAGGGGCTCGGTGAGCTCGCCAAACGCCGCTTCGATCTGAAGGCGCATCCGGCTCTGGAAGATCGCGAGCAATGCGTCGGAGGCGAGCGGACGGAGCCGCTCGATCGCCTGGTCGATCGCCGGCCAGCGCTCGGCGGGCATGTCCGCGTCCTGGAACGGCCGCCACACCTCCGCGACGAACAACTGGACGAACGCGTGCGCGACCGCGTCACAGTGGCGCTCGAGCTCCTCGAACACCGCGAACACTGCGTTCCACGAGATTCCGCGCTGAACGACCTCCTCGGCGACGGCCAGCAACGACGGGCTCGGAACCTCGTATGAGCCGTCCCCCTTCGGGACCAGCACGCCGAGCCTCTCCGCCCGGGCGAGGACGTCCGGCGCATCCTCCGGCGTGACGCGAAAGCGGCGGCCGAGTGCCCGCAGCGTGAGCGTCTCGGTTCGCTCTCGATGCGGAGCCGTGAGCGATTCCTTGAAGCGCATCAGCCGATCGGCCGTCCCCTGGCTGTCATCGAGCAGGCGTTTGATTCCGCCGAGGTTGAATCCCTCCTCCTGCAGATCGCGGATCAGCTTCAGCTGCGCTACGTGCTCCGGCCCGTAGTAGCCGACTCTGAGGCGCACCTCGGGTGGGGCGAGCAGACCGCGCGCCTGGTGCGAACGGATGTTGCGCACGGACATACCGGTCGCCGCCGATAGCTCCTCGATCGTGAGCTGATTCGGCGAGGATGCACCGTCCTGATGCTCCCGGTCGCGGGTCGCCACCCGCCGGATGATATCGGCAGATGATGTGACGTTTTTTGGTGTCAGGTCAATTGGCGCCTGAGCAGCTTCCCGGACGGCGATCGCGGCAGCTCGTCGGCGAGCTCCACGAGTTTCGGGACCTTGAAGGCGGGCAGGCGCGCGGCGCAGTGCTCGAGCAGCGCCTCCGGTTCGGTGGCGAGGCCGGCCCGTAGCACCACCGTTGCGACCAGAGCTTCTCCCCAGGCGCTGTCAGAACGTCCGTGCACCGCGGCATCGGCGACCGCCGGGTGCGCGAGCAGCACTTCCTCCACCTCGGCCGGCGCGACGTTCTCTCCGCCCGTGATGATCGTGTCGGCCTTGCGGCCGGTGATCGTGAGCCGGCCCCGCTCGTCGAAGCGTCCTAGGTCCCCGGTGTGAAGCCATCCGTCCTCGGCCGGTGCCCCGGGGGCGACGATCGGCCCTCGGACCAGAATTTCCTGATCCGGGCCGGTTCGCACCTCGACGCCCGGAAGCGGCCAGCCGAAGGTCGCGATCTG
Source organism: uncultured Actinomycetes bacterium (assembly GCA_963822725.1). Taxonomy (GTDB): domain Bacteria; phylum Actinomycetota; class Thermoleophilia; order Solirubrobacterales; family Solirubrobacteraceae; genus Palsa-465. The sequence continues at coordinate 639,957 of CAWGIR010000004.1, read as the reverse complement.
GGAGCACGCTTCGGTCATCCCGTACGTCGGTGCGACCGGAACCCCGGCCTCCCCGGCACGTTGCAGCAGCGACGCCGGGATCGGCCCCCCTCCCAGCAGGGCCCATCGCAGCGTCGGCGGGTTGGCCAGGCCCGCGTCGAGCAGCCGGGCAAGCATCGTCGGCACGAGCGAGACGAGCGTGATGCGCTCCGCCGGGTCGCTGAGCGCGCCCAGTACCGCGTCGGTGTCAAAGCGCCCGTGGACGACGGCGGTGGTGGCGTAGATCGCGCTGCGGATCGGGATCGACAGGCCCCCGACGTGCACCAGCGGCATCGGGCAGAGCCACCGCTCGTCGAGGTCGAGTCCAAGGGCGAGTGCCGACCCGAGGGCGCTCGCCACGAAGTTGCCCTCCGTGAGCTCCACCGCCTTGGGTGAAGCGGTCGTGCCGGAGGTGTGGAGCAGCGCGAGCACCCGGTCCCCGCCGGCGGCCACGGTCGGCCGGGTCGGCGCGGCCGGCTGCAGCGGCTCGGTGACCACGAGCTTCGCAGTCGCCGCCCGCTCACGGCGCTCCCCCTCGGTCAGCCGCAGGTCGATCGGCAGGGCCACCGCTCCCGCGAGGATGCAGCCGTGGAGTGCGACGACGAAGTCCGCACCGGCCGGCAACGCGAGGCCCACGCGGTCACCGCCTTGAACGCCGAGCCGCTGCAGGCGGCCCGCCGCGCCGATCGCCGCTTCGGCCAGCTCGGCGTACGTGAGCTGCCGTTCGCGGTCGGCGATCGCCGTGCGATCGGGGTGCATCGCGGCGGCGCGCGGAAGCCAGTGGCTCATGGTCAAAACGGTAGTCTCAGCCGCCCGTGGCAGTCGACTGGAAACCCGCCGCCGAGTACACCGACATCCGCTACGAGCTCTCTACGGGCGAGGCTTGGGATCCTGCCCAACCGAAGATCGCCAAGATCACGATCAACCGTCCCGAGGTCCGCAACGCCTTCCGGCCGGAGACGGTGATCGAGCTATCGGATGCGTTCACGCGTGCGCGCGAGGATCTCGAGGTCGGCGTTGTGATCCTGACCGGGGAGGGACCCGATGCGTTCTGCTCGGGAGGCGATCAGCGGGTGCGCGGCAGCCGCGGCGGCTATGTCACCGGGGCGGACCCCAGCGCAGCCGGCAAGCATCAGGCCGTCGGACGCTTCGAGGTCACGGACCTCCATGTCCAGATCCGCCGGCTGCCGAAGCCCGTCGTGGCGATGGTCGCCGGGTATGCGATCGGTGGCGGGCACGTCCTCCACGTCGTCTGCGACCTGACGATCGCGGCCGAGAACGCCCGCTTCGGGCAAACCGGGCCGAAGGTGGGCTCGTTTGACGGCGGGTTCGGCGCGACCGTTCTGTCGCGGCTCATCGGACCGAAGAAGGCCAAGGAGATCTGGTTCCTGTGCCGTCAGTACGACGCGCGGGAGGCGCTTGCAATGGGGCTCGTGAACGCGGTAGTGCCGCTGGAGCGACTCGAGGAGGAAACGGTCAACTGGTGCCGCGAGATGCTGGCGTTGTCTCCGTTTGCGCTGCGGCTGCTGAAGGCCAGCTTCAACGCCGACGAGGACGGGCTCGCCGGGATCCAGCAGCTGGCCCACGACACGAACCTGCTCTTCTACATGTCCGAGGAGGCGCAGGAGGGCCGCAACGCGTACCTCGAGAAGCGCAAGCCTGACTTCGCGCAGTTCCCGCGCCGAGCCTAGCCCCGCGCCGATTGGAATGACGACCGTCGCCCCCCCGAGCGGGATCCGCATCTGGCTGATGGCGGCCCGGATCCGCACGCTGCCGGCGGCGATCGCGCCGGTACTAGTCGGCACCGCGCTGGCGGGATACGCCCACGTCTTCCATCCGCTGCGGTTCCTCGCCGCGCTCGTCGGCGCCGTGTTCATCCAGGTCGGCACCAATTTGTCCAACGACTACTCCGACGCCCGCCGCGGTGCCGACACCGAGGATCGGCTCGGCCCGGTGCGAGTCACCGCGGGTGGGCTGGTGCCGCCGCAGCGGGTGTTGCTCGCCACGTACACGTCGTTTGCCGTCGCAGTCCTGGCGGGCGCGTACCTGATCGCGGTCGCCGGCTGGGAGCTGCTGCTGGTAGGCGCGGCGTCGATCGCGGCCGGCGTGCTCTATACCGGCGGGCCGCGGCCATACGGATACGAGGGGCTGGGCGAGGCGTTCGTGTTCCTGTTCTTTGGGATCGTCGCGGTTGCGGGGTCGTACTTCGTGCAGGTCAAGCACCTCGAGTGGGAGGCATTCGCGCTCGCGGTGCCCGTCGGGCTGCTCGCCGCGGCGATCCTGGTCGTCAACAACGTCCGCGACATCGACACCGACCGGCGGGCCGGGAAACATACGCTGGCCGTCCGTCTGGGACGGGCGCGGACCCGCGCGCTGTTCGCGGTGATGGTCTATCTGGCATACCTCCTTGCGCCGGTGACGTGGATCTTCGGGCCGCTGACCGCCTGGCTCCTCCTCCCCTGGCTCACGCTCCCAGTAGCCGCGGCGACCGTCCGCGAGGTCCGTAACAAGCTCGACGGCCCGTCGCTCAACCAGATGCTGGCCCAGACGGGAATGTTGCAGCTGGGGTTCTGCATGCTGCTGGCCGCTGGGCTGCTCCTGAGCAGGTGAAGGTCGAGATCGCTTTTATCGGGGCGCGCCTGCGCGCGCCCTTTGTTTCTGCCCGGGGAACCGCGCGCTCGGTCCCGCTGGTGCGGCTGACGCTGATCGACGCCGATGGAAACACCGGCCGCGGCGAGACGGTGGCGCTCGACGCCGGTGTCGATGAGATCCGCACCGCGCTCGCGGACTGGAACCCGTCCCGGCGCCCGCCGGTCCTGGCACCGGCCGCCGCCGCGATCGATCTCGCGCTCTGGGACCTTGCCGGTCGCCGCGCCGAGCAGCCCCTGTGGCGGCTCCTCGGCGCGCCGCAGGCGCCGGCGGTCGAAGTCAACGCCACGATCGCCTCGCCGGATCGCGCGGGGGCCGCTGCGGCGGCCGGGGCGGCCCGTGCAGCCGGCTTCCGGTGCCTGAAGGTGAAGGTCGGGGTGGGCGACGACGCCGGGCGGCTGGCGGCGGTGCGCGCCGCGGCCGGGCCGCGGATGGCGATCCGGGTCGACGCCAACGGAGCCTGGTCGGTCGCTGAGGCCGCGGCATCACTGCGCGCGCTCGAGTCTGTGGGCATCGAGCTGTGCGAGGAGCCGGTCGCGGGACTGGATGGGGTCGCGGAGGTTTCCGCGCAGACGGCCATTCCGATCGCCCTCGACGAGTCCTCAGCCCTTCCCGGTGCGCTCGAGCATCGTGTCTGCGATGCGGTCTGCCTCAAGGTCGCGCGCTGCGGCGGGATCAGCGGCGTAATCGAGGCGGCGAGGCGGGCCCGCGCGGCCGGGTACCGCGTGTACCTGGCCTCGATGCTCGACGGACCGCTCGGGATCGCCGCGGCGCTGCACGCCGCCGCGGTCGTCAAGCCCGACTACGCCTGCGGCCTGGCGACGCTGCCGCTGTTCGAGGGCCGGCCCGCCCCCATGCCTGCTCTGGACGGGCGGATGGCATCGCCGGTCGGGCCGGGCCTCGGCGACGATCTGCTCGGCTGGTACGACCGCTAGCCGCGACGCGATCGTCGTTTCTGGCGTATATGGCCCGAAACGTCGCTTGCGACGATCTTGGCGACCGCCTCCGGGGCCTCGAGGTGCGCGGCGTGGCCGGCCCCCGGGACGACGAGGACGGTGGCATCCGGCAGCGCGGCGGCCATCCGGGCCGCGATCGCCCGGAACTTGCTGTCTCGCTCGCCCACGACCAGGGCGACCGGCATCGTCAGCTCCCCGAGCCGGTCCCACAGCGGCGCCAGCGCCCCGGTGCCCAGCCCGCGCAGCGCTCGGGCGAGGCCGGCGGGGCTGTTTCGCAGCCGGTCCTCGTAAAGCCATGCCGGCTGGCCGGCCAGCACCGGGCTGGCCGCCCAGCGCTCCGCGAAGGCCTCGATCGCCGAGGACTCGATCTCCCGGGCCAGCCGCTCATCGGCCTCCCGCCGCACGGCCCGCTCATCGGGATCGGCGAGCCCGGGACTCGCCCCCACCAGCACCAGCCGACGAACCCGCTCGGGTATCGCCAGCGCGACGTGCAGCGCGATCCGTCCGCCCATCGAGTAGCCGGCGAGCATGAACGGCCCGTTCGCCAGCGCGGCAACATCCTCGATCACGGCGTCCACGCTGACGGGCTCGGAATCGGCCGCGTCTCCGTGGCCCCGGATGTCGGGGGCGATCGCTCGGTAGCGTTCGCCCAGCGCCGCGATCACCGGGTCCCAGCTGCGCCCGGTGTTGGTGAAGCCGTGCAGAAGGATGACCGCCACCGACACATATCTTCTCCTGCGCGCGTTCTGCGACGAGCTAGCCCGCTGCGGGATGCGGCACGCCTGCACCGCACCGGGCTCTCGCTGCACGCCGATCGTGCTCTCGCTCGTACGGGAGCCGCGCATCCGGTGCTGGTCGCATATCGACGAACGCTGCGCCGGTTTCTTCGCCCTCGGAGCCGCCAAGGCGTCGCACACCCCAGTCGCCGTCACTTGCACGTCCGGCACGGCCGCGGCAAACCTCGCGCCAGCGGTGATCGAGGCCCACCACGCCCGGGTGCCGCTGATCGTCCTGACCGCCGACCGTCCGCCGGAGCTCAGAGACGTAGGCGCGGGGCAGGCGATCGACCAGCTGAAGCTCTACGGCGATGCGGTCAAGTGGTTCTTCGAGCTCGATCTCCCCGATGCCGCCCCGGAGCGGCTCCGGTTCATCCGCACGCTCGCCTGCCGCGCCTACCTGACGGCACGCGAGGGACCGGCCGGTCCCGTTCATCTGAACCTCCCGCTGCGCGAGCCGCTCGTGACGGACGAGCCACTTCCGCAGGACCGGACCGGACGTGAGGGCGGTCAGCCTTACGTGATCCGCGAGCCCCCCACCGATCCGCCGGCGGCGGAGGGCCCCGGGCCCCATCCCTCCGGGCGACTCGTGATCGTCGCCGGCGCCGGCGCGCCCGGGCCGGAAGAGCTCGCCGCATTCGCCGCAACGATGGGCATTCCCCTCCTAGCCGACCCCCTGTCCAACGCTCGCCGAGGTGCTGCCGCGATCGCTCACTACGACCTCCTGCTGCGCAGCCCGGACTTCACCGGCAATCACCGCCCGGACTTCGTCTTCCGCCTCGGCGACCTCCCCACGTCGAAGCCGCTGCGGGCCTGGCTCGCGTCGCTGGCCGACATCCCCCAGATCGCATTTGACCTCGACGCCACGTGGCAGGACCCCGACGCCGTGGTCGGGATGCGGGTGCGTGGCGGGCTTCCGCAGCCGACCGGGCTGGACGTGGAGCCGGGATGGCTCGAGTCCTGGCGCGCCGCCGACCGGACCGCCTCCGAGGCGATTGACGAGTCCCTCGGCGACACGCTCTCCGAGCCCCTGGTGGCGCGGGCGCTCGGGGGATCGCTGAGCGCGGACACGGCGCTTTATGTCGCCTCGTCGATGCCGATCCGCGATATCGAGGCCTTCCTCCCAGCGCGAGACGACGGCCCTCGCGTGCTCTCGAACCGCGGCGCGAATGGGATCGACGGCACCGTGTCGGCCGCTTACGGTGCGGCTGCCGCGGGAGCGCGCGTGGTGCTGCTGATCGGAGACGTGGCGCTCGCGCACGACATCGGCGGCCTGCTCTGCAACCGGAGGCTCGGCCTCTCGATCACGATCGTGCTGCTCAACAACGACGGCGGCGGCATCTTCCACTTCCTCCCGGTCGCAAGCCAGGCCGACGGGTTCGAGGAGCATGTGGCGACTCCCCACGGACTCGACTTCAAGCAGGTTGCCTCCGTGTACGGCTGCCGGTACGTGCGCCCTGCCGGCCCCGACGAGCTGCGCGCGGCCCTAACGGATGCGAGCGGGACCGCGATCGTCGAGGTCCGCACCGACCGCGAGCAGAACCTGGCGCTTCACCGGAAGCTCGCCGAGGCCGTGCGCGTTAGCTGCTAGCCCGCCAGAACCGGCAGCAGCGCCTCGAGCTTGACCTCGGATTCGGCCAGCTCCGCGGCCGGCTCTGAGTCGCGCACGATTCCGCATCCCGCGTAGCAATGCGCGACGGGGCCCCGGAGCAGGGCCGAGCGCAGCGCGACGCAGAACTCACCGTCACCGGAGGCGTCGATCCACCCCACCGGGCCGGCGTACCAGCCGCGGTCCAGGCCCTCGAGCGCGGGAATCAGCTCCTCAGCCACGCTCCAGGGTTCGCCGCCCACGGCCGGCGTCGGGTGAAGCAGGCCGGCCAGCTCGATCGCGTCGACGGGCGCGGCCAGCTGGGCGCGGATCGGGCGGGCCAGATGCTGGATGTTGGCCACGCGGACGAGAGCCGGCTCCGGCGCGGCGGTGACCCACACCGAGCGCGAGGCCAGCGCCGTGGCGATCCGCCGCGCCACGATCGCGTTCTCCTCCCTGTCCTTGTCGCTGCGCAGCAGCCCTTCGCCCAGGTGATCGTCGACTGCCGGGTCGGCGCTCCGGCGTGTCGAGCCGGCCAGCGCAACGGTGCTCGCGCGCTGGCCCTCGCGGCGGATGAGCAGCTCGGGACTGGCGGCGATGAAGGCGCCCTCCCCGCGGCCCACCGCGAACACGTAGCAAGCCGGGAACGCCTCGCGAAGGATCCCGAGCACGGCAGCTGGATCGTGCGGCCCGGGCGCGTGTACCTCCACCTCGCGTGCGAGGACGATCTTCTCCAGCTCACCCGCTCTGATCCGCGCGACCGCACGCGCAACCGCGTCCTCGTAATGACTCGGCGGCATCGTGCTTCTGACCTTGTACACGCCCGTTGGAGCGGGGTCCAGCAGCGGCAGTGAAGCGCCGGGCTCGAGCGTTCCGAGCCGCTCATCGATCCGGCCGAGGAGCTGAGGAATGCTGTCGTCGGGAGCAACGTCGACATTGACGGTGAGGGTTGTCTCCGCCCCCTGCCGAGCCAGCGAGATCTCCGGGACCACCAGCGAGGCGGGGGCGAACCCATCCCAGGCCGGCGCGGCGTCCCGCTCCGGCGAGAAGGCGAAACCGCCGGTGGCGATCAGCCCAGTCCCCGGGGGCCCCGCCAGCTCGGCTGTCACCGCGCGCCCCACGAGCCCCCGCCAGCGCGCGCTCAGCTCCTCGAACCTTCCCGCTCCCCGTGCCTCGAGCGTACGCACGGCGCCCAGCCCGGCGACCACAGCCAGGTCCCGCTCGGGCTGTTCGAGACAGAACCAGGGCTCACCGCCGCGGCGGGCGGAGGCGACGACGGCCGTGGGATCGATGCGTTCGGCAACGCTCGCGCTCGCCGTGGCGACCAGCGAGCGCCCGCTGACACGCGCGCGACGGAGCGCCGCGCCAAGGCAATCGGCGAGCCTTGCCTGCGCCTCGGAGTCGAGCCACCGCGGGGTCGATGTGCCGCTTGTGAGGGTCGTGGACGTGACCGTCAGGATCCCACATCGGCGCGAGCGGGACGCCTGAGCCGCCGCCTCCAGTGGCGCAGCAAACCGCGCACGAGCACCAGGCAGAGAGCGGCGAACGGGAGCGGATCCCGTACCTGGAAGACCGCGTGCGCGGTCCCGCGCCCGGGCATGAGGGCACGCAGCGCGCCCCGCAGGTCCCCGTTCCGCGCCCGGCGCGCGATGTGTTGCGCGTCCCCCTCCTCCCACCTGTATCGGCGACCCGGGCCCGCTGTCCGCCGCGCCGCCGAGCCCCCCAGCGCCCACTCGCACCAGAGCGTCACCAGCGGTGCGCCCGCGGGCCGGGCCAGTCCGATCGATCCGTACGGACGGGCGTTGAAATCGATCGGGTGAAGCACCCCGTCCGGGCGCTCGATCATCTCCAATTGGAAGATGCCGCGCCAGCCGATCGCGCCGATAAGGGCCTCCATGCGCTCGTACAGCTGATCCGCGATCGGCGCGGTCTCGAGGTAGGTGCCGCTCCCGGCCTCGAGCGGCCACGTTCGTTCACAGCGTGCGAACAGCGAGCCGAGCAGCCCATTGTCGGTCGCCACGCCCGCGAAGTGCACCAATCTGCCCTCCGAGCGTCGCTCCACGATGCAGGTGCCAAACCCCCTTTGAAGAAGCTTCTCGAGCGCGCGCGGATCGTGGATCAGCTCGGTCTTGTACCGGACCGAGCGGCTGTCGGCCTCGGCCATCGTCTGCGCACCCTTGACCAGGACCGGAAAGCCGAAGCTCTGGGCAGCGTCGAGCGCCTGCTCGAGTGATTCGCATACACGCTGCTCGGGCGGGACGAGCCCGACCGACCGTGCCTCCGATGCCATGCGACGCTTGTCGAGTGCCACCTCAACCACGGCGTGCGGCGGCAGCCCGGTCGCAACATGCGGTTCCAAACGGTCGCGATGCAAAGACACGGCATACAGGGTCTCGTCCCTGACGGGGAGAAGCAGCTGGTGTGGCCTGCCGTGGAGGAGCGCCTCGAGCCGGGCCAGGAAAGCCTCGACGCTCTCACGGGGATCGGGAAGGAGCTGCCGCGACGAGCACCCCCGGGACCAGAGCCCCGATCCCAGGCGAGTGATCGAGGCGCCCGTCACGCGGTGCCCGGAGGCGTGCAGACAGCGGACAGCGGCCAGCCCGGCCCTGTCCTGGACGTCGGTCACGAGGATCCGTGGAACACTCACGCTCGAAGGCCCACACACGCCGCCCCCTGGAGGCTCGCGCGCTGCCGATCGCAGTCGGAATCGACCTGATCTCGACGGAGACCATACTGGACTCGATCGCCACCCACGGCGAGCGATACCTCAACCGCGTCTACACGACGCGGGAGCTCGAGGACTGCCGGACGAGCCGGGGATGGGATGCGAGGCGGCTGGCCGCCCGCTTCGCCGCCAAGGAGGCGGCGATGAAAGCCCTGCGGCCATCCCCAGACGATGCGCTATCCTGGCGCGAGATCGAGGTTGGGCACGGCCGGGGCGGCTCAGCGAATTTGACCCTCAGCGGGTATGCCGCTACATTGGCGGCCGCACGGGGCGTTACAGGGGTTGTGTTGGTGAGCGTTTCACATCAAAAAGGGGTCGCATCAGCGATCGTCCTCGCACAGGTTGCCGATGAGTGAGGCTATGGATCAGAAAATTCGCCAGGTGATCGCGGATCACGCCCGGCTGCCGGTGGATGTCGGCACCCTGTCGGACGAGGACGACATCTTCCAGGCCGGGATGACCTCACACGCGAGCGTCAACGTGATGCTCGGGCTCGAGGATGCATTCGACATCGAGTTTCCAGACCGGATGTTGCGCCGGGAGGTGTTCGAGAGCATCGCCGCGATCCGCGCGGCGCTGACGGAGCTCGAAGCAGAGGTCGCGGCATGAGCGTGGCGATCGACCCGGACGAAGCGCTCCAGGCAAGCGTCCGCACGATCGCCCAGGAGGTGGCGGCGGCCCACGCCGACGACGTGGACCGCAGCGCCCGGTTCCCGATCGAGACGATTGACGCGCTCCGCGAGCAGCGCGCTCTGTCCGCGTTCGTTCCCACCGAGCTGGGTGGGGGCGGCGTGAGCTTCGAGACGCTGGCGAAGTGCTGCCTGGAGCTAGGCCGGCGCTGCGGCGCGAGCGCGATGGTGTTCGCCATGCACCAGATCCAGGTCGTGACGATCGTGCGTCACCTGGTTGCCGATCCGTGGTTCGAGCAGTACCTGCGGGAGCTTTCCGATGAGCAGTGGCTGATCGCCTCGGTGACCTCCGAGGTCGGAACCGGCGGCGACATGGGACGGTCGATCGCGGCGCTCACGCCGGGCGAGAACGGTTCGCTCTCGTTCGAGAAGCAGGCACCGACCGTCAGCTACGCGGAGTACGCCGACGACCTGTTCACGACGCTTCGCCGGACTCCGGACGCAGAGCCCGGAGACCAGGTCGTGGCGCTGAGCCGCAAGGATCAGACGAGCCTCGAGCCGACCGGGACCTGGGACGTGCTCGGGATGCGCGGCACCTGCTCGCCAGGCTACGTCGTCAGCGCGACGCTTCCGCCGGAGCAGGTGCTCTCGACCCCGTTCGCGCAGGTCGCCGCACAGTCCATGGTGCCGGTCTCGCACATCCTTTGGTCGCATCTTTGGCTGGGGATCTCCGAGGACGCGTTCGACCGCGCACGGGCATTCGTCAGGGCGCTCGCCAAGCGCAAGCCGGGCGAGAACCTCCCCGCCGCCCAGCGGCTCTCACACCTGATGGCCGAGCTGTCGCTGCTGCGTGCCGAGGTCTCCTCGGCGCTGCACGACTTCGTGTCCTACTCCAGCGAACCCGGGCGGGAACCGCTCTCGACCATGGCCGCCCGGCTGCGCTTCAACAATCTCAAGATCGCGGCGTCCGAGCACGCGGCCGACGTCTGCCGGAACGCGCTCGACGTGTGCGGGATCGTCGGCTTCAAGAACGACACGCCGTTCAGCATCGGACGCCACCTGCGGGACACGATGTCGGCGTCGCTGATGATCGCCAACGAGCGGATCCACGAGACCAACACAGGCCTGCTGCTGATCGCCAAGGAGGTCTGATGCCCGAGTTCCGTGCCGGCACCACTGAGCAGATCTCGTACCTCGATGAGCTCGTCGATGCCGGGCTCCTCGCCCGCACCGGAGTGCACGGCGTGTACGCGCGGGGACGGGAGTTCGACGACGTGCGACTGGCATTCGACGCGCTCGTAACGCGGACGGCCGCGCCGGAGAATCCCGAGCCCCTGGCTCACCCGCCGGTCTTTCCCCGACAGCAGCTCGAGAAGAACGGGTACCTGGCCTCCTTCCCGCACCTGGCGGGCTCCGTGTTCGGCTTCGAGGGCGACGAGGCGGACGCGGCCAAGCAGCTGGAGCTGGCAGAGCGTCACGAAGACTGGAGCGGCTACCAGACGATGAGCGACCTGGTGCTGCTACCCGCCGCGTGCTATCCGCTCTACCCCACGATCGCCGAACGCGGTCCCCTGCCCGAAGGCGGTCTGACGCTCGACACGCGGGACTCGTATGTGTTCCGGCGGGAGCCTTCCTCCGACCCGGCGCGGATGCAGAGCTTCCACATGCGCGAGATCGTCAGGGTCGCCGATCAGGAAACGGTCCTGGACTGGCGCGAGGAGTGGCGCGAGCGCTCCGCAACGCTGCTGCGCTCGCTCGGCCTCGAGCTCGAGCTCGACGTGGCCAACGACCCGTTCTTCGGTCGCGCGGGGCGGATGCTCGCCTCCCAGCAGCGCGATCAGCAGCTCAAATGGGAACTGCTCGCCCCGATCGCCGGGGGTTCGCAGACCGCGGTCGCCTCGTCGAACTACCACCAGGACCACTTCGGCCTCACCTACGAGATCAAGACTGCCGACGGCGAAGTCGCCCACACGGGCTGCATGGCGTTCGGCGAGGAGCGGGTGACGCTTGCGCTGTTCTCGGCCCACGGGCTCGACACGAGCATGTGGCCGAGCGCGGTTCGGGACCAGCTGAGGCTCTGAGAACATGAGCGCGGTGTCGGCCGGGCCCATCTCGCTTTGGGGCATCGAGCCCTCCCAGTACGAATCCCACCGGTTGCATGGCTCCGGTCGCACGTATCTGGAGACGAACTGCTACGTCGATGTGCTGATCGAGCTTCTGCACGCGCGCGGGGATGAGCCCCTGGCCATGCTCGGCTCCATCATCCGCACCGATTGGGAGGGCGACCAGTTCACGTACGCCAAGCCGCGGTACGTGGATCTCGACCGCCTGTATGGCATCGATGTTCACGAGATGCTGCCCTACCGCTCTCTGCCCGAGCACATCGAGGAGCAACTCCGGCTGGGGCGCACCGTGCTGCTCGAGATCGATGCCTGGTACCTGCCGGACACGGCCGCCACCAGCTATCGCCGCGAGCACCTCAAGACGACAGTCGCGCCCGAGACGATCGACCGGGAAAGCGAGCGCATGCGCTACTTCCACAATGCGGGATTCTTCGAGCTCGACGGCGAGGACTACCGCGGCGCGTTTCGGATGCTCCCCCACTTCACCGATGACGTGATGGACCCCTTCATCGAGCTCGTGCGCTTCGACGCCGGGCCGCGACTGGCCGGTGAGGAGCTGCGAGCGGAATCGCGCGTGCTGCTGTCCGAGCATTACGAGCGCCGGCCGGCACGCAACCCGTTCCTCGCCTGGGGAGAGAAGCTGGCCCAGGACCTGCCTCGACTGCTCACCGGCGAGCCCGAGGACTATCACGCATACGCGTTCGTGACGGTGCGAATGGTCGGCTCCGCGTTCGAGCTCTGCGCCGACCACATCGAGTACGCGCTCAAGGAGGACGGAGCGCCGGCCGCCGCGGCGCTGCGGCGGATCGTCGAGGGAACCAAGACCGTCTCCTTCCGACTGGCGCGCCGACGCGCGTTCGACCCCGAGCCGGCGCTCGCGGCCCTCGCCGAGGCCTGGGACGAGGGCATGGAGGAGCTCGGCCGGGCCCTGAAGTGATCGTGGAGCTCGACGAGGGCTGGGAGCTTGCCGCCAGCCCACCGGACGCCTGCAGCGGCCCCAGCGAGACCGAGAGTCTCCCCTGGCGTCCCGCGCACGTGCCCGGAACCGCCGCGGCTGCGGTTGGAGCGGACGGGCGCGATTTCGATGCCGAGGACTGGTGGTTCAGGCTCGCCTTCGCCGCTCCGCCGGGCTCGGAGGATGAGCGGCTGTACCTTGTCCTCGGCGGCCTCGCCACCGTGTGCGAGGTGTATCTCAACGGCGAGCCGCTGCTGGAGTCCTCGTCGATGTGGCGGGCCCACGAGCTGGACGTCACCGATCGCATCCGCGAGGACAACCAGCTCCTGATTGCCTGCCGGGCACTGAAGCCGCTGCTGGCCAAGCGACGGCGGCCAGCCCCCCGCTGGCGCTCCAGGATCGTGTACTCGGGCAACCTGCGCTGGTATCGGACGATGATGCTCGGGCGCTCGCCCGACTACGCCCGCGGCCCGGCCCCGGTGGGACCCTGGCGTCCCGTACGGCTCGAGCGGCGAGCCGTCGTGGGCGTGGACACGCTCCAGATCCGCCCCCGGCTGGACGGCGGGGACGGGATCGTGGCGATGCGGGCGCAACTGCGGGGCTCGCCGCCGGAAGCCGCCGCGGCGATCGGCGAGCATCGAGTCTCGTTGCGCCCGGACGGCGATGGCTGGCACGAGGGCGAGCTTCGCGTGCCGGGCGCCGAGCGCTGGTGGCCGCACACGCATGGCGAGCCGGTGCTCCACGAGTTGGTTGTCGAGGCGGCCGGACGGCCGCTCGCCAGCAGACGAATCGGGTTTCGCTCGCTGAGCTGGGCCGGCGAGATCGAGGTGGACGGCCTGGACCTGCATGTCAACGACGAGCCGGTGTTCGCTCGTGGCGCGCTGTGGACCCCGGCCGACCTGGTCTCGCTCGCCCCGTCCAGGGACGAGCTCCGGGCGCTGCTGCAACACGCCCGCGAGGCGGGCATGAACATGCTCCGGATCGTCGGCACCGGGGCATACGAGTCCCCGGTCTTCCACGACCTCTGCGACGAGCTCGGGATCCTCGTCTGGCAGGACCTGATGTTCGCCACGCTCGACTACCCGATCCAGGACGACGAGTTCCGACGGGAAGTCGAGCGGGAGGTCAAAGAGGTGGTCGACCGTCTCGCCGGTAGGCCGAGCCTGGCCGTGGTGTGCGCCAACCATGAGCTCGAGCAGCAGCCGGTGATGCTCGGCCTCGATCCGACGCTGGGCCGCGATCAGCTGTGGCGCGAGGGGCTGCGAACGATTGTGACCGAGTCCGGGGCGGACTGCGCGTACGTTCCCGGTACGCCCTGCGGCGGGGAGGTGCCGTTCCGCACCGACACGGGAATCAGCCACTTCTTCGGGGTCGGCGGCTACTTCGGCTCGCCCGCGGATGTCCGGCGGGCCGAGGTGCGGTTCGCGGCCGAGTGCCTGCCGTGCGCGAGCGTCCCCGATGCGGTGGACGTGCCGGCCTCACATCCGGACTGGAAGCTCGGCGTGCCGCGGGACCCCGTCGGCTGGGGGCTCGGCAACGGGTGGGACTTCGACGACGTGCGCGACTTCTATCTGGGCCTCCTGTTCGGGCTGGACCCGACTTTGCTGCGCCGCACGGACCAGATGCGATATCTGGCCCTGTCCCGCGCGGTGCCCGGAGAGCTGATGGCCGAGGTGATCGGCGAGTGGCGCCGCGCCGCCTCGCCATGCCGGGGCGCGCTCGTGCTGTGGCTGAAGGATCTGCTCGAGGGTGCGGGCTTCGGCGTGCTCGACCACCGGGGAAATCCGAAGGTTCCCTACCACTACCTGCGGCGTGCGTTTGCACCGGTTGCCGTCTGGACGACCGATGAACGCCTGGGCGGCGTCGTGGCCCACGTGGCGAACGAGCGCTCGAAGTCCCTGTCGGCCCGTCTGCGGGTGGCCTTCTATCGTGACTTCGAGGCATGCGTCGCCGAGGCCGAGGAGCAGCTGGAGGTGCCGGCCAGGGGGTCGGTCGAGCGCAACGTGGAGGGGCTGCTGGGGCGCTTCGTCGACGCGGCATACGCATACCACTTCGGCCCCCCGGCGCATGACGCGATCGTCGTCAGCCTCGAAGCCGCCGAGGGCGGCACGCTCCTGTCGCAGTCGATGCGGTTCCCGGCGGGTCGTCCCATCGCCCCCGATACCGCCGACCGGCTCGGGCTCCGGGCAACGGCCGGCGAGGGCCATGAGATCACGATCCGCAGCCGGAGGCTGGCCTACTGCGTGCGCTTACATACGCCGGGATTCGAGCCCGCCGATGATGCGTTCTCGGTCGAGCCCGGACACGAGCGGACGATTCCGCTCCGTCCCACCGGCGCGCAGGACGCTCCGGTGAGCGGTTCGCTCACGGCGCTCAACCTGGAAGGGTCAGTGAAGATCGAACCGAAGGCAGCATGAGCCCGCCCCCAGCCGAAGAGACGATCTACCTCGACGCCCGCGGCGAGCACGTGTGCGCGGTGGTTCACCGCGCGGTCCCCGCGGCGGCAACGGACACAGCGGTGATCCTGTGCCCGCCGTTCGGCTGGGATGAGGTCTGCTCCTACCGGTCCCGCCGGGAATGGGCGTGCCGGTTGGCGGACGCAGGGTACGCGGCGCTGCGCCTGTCCTATCCCTCGACCGGAGACAGCGGCGGCGATCCGCGGGACCCGGGGCGGCTCGACGCCTGGACGGATGCGGTGGCGGCGGGCGCGTCCTGGCTGCGATCGGCGACGGCGGCCCGGCATGTGGTCGCCGTGGGGATCGAGCTCGGGGGCCTGATCGCCTACCGCGCCACCGCCGCAGGGGCGGCAATCGACGACCTCGTGCTGTGGGCCACCCCCAGCCGTGGACGAGCGCTGATCCGCCAGCTGAAGGCGTTCTCGGCAATGGAGCTGACGCAGTTCTTCGAGGGACTCGAGCCTCCCCCGCCGCTGCCCGAGGGTGAGCTCCAGGCGGGAGGCTTCCTGCTCAGCGCCGAGACCGTCAACGCGCTGCAGGCGCTCAACCTGGCCGAACTGCCGCTCCCCGATGCCGCCGCCCGCCGCGTCCTGCTCCTCGGCCGCGACGGGATCGAAGCGGACGCAGCCCTCGTCGAGCAGCTCGAGGCGTGGGGCATGACGGTCACGACCGATCGCGGCGAGGGCTACGCCGCGATGACCTCGCACCCGCAGCGGGCGGTGGCGCCGGCCGAGGTGATCGCGCGCGTCACCGAGTGGTTGAACGAGGCCTCCGCGAAGGCCGGCCCGGACTTGGCGTCCGAGCGGCCGGTGGCCCCCGCCGCCCGAAGCAGCGCCGAGCTTACGGTGGGCGACACGGGCATCCGCGAGACGCCGCTGACGATCGAGCAGAGCTTCGGCCGTCTGACCGCGATCGTGGCCGAGCCGCTCGGCTCCGCGCAGTCGGAGCTGTGCGCAGTGCTGCTCAACGCCGGCGCCGTCCGCCGCTCGGGCCCGAACCGGATGTGGGTCGAGACCGCTCGCCGCTGGGCGGCGCGCGGAGTGCGGACGGTCCGGTTCGACGTCGAGGGGATCGGCGACGCGGACGGCGAGACGACTCCCTACCCCCAGAACGGCTCGCTGTACGCGCCAAAGCTCGTAGTGCAGGTCGCGGCGACGCTCGATCAGCTGAGCGAGCGCGGGCTCGGTACGAGCTTCATGCTCGTTGGGCTGTGCGCGGGCGCCTACTGGTCCCTGCAGCTGGCGCTCGAGGACGCACGGATCGCCGCGGCGGTAATGGTCAACCCGATCCAGCTAGTGTTCGACCCCAACCGGGGCGCTGCCCGTGACTTCCGGGCCCTGTTCTCGCAGCGCCTGTCCTGGTCGAAGCTCCGCCGGAACGCCACGCCCCAGCGGCTGAGAGCGCTGCTGGGGTGGCTGATCAGCGAACCGCTGCGCATGCTCAGGCGGATCAGGGGCGCAGCCCCGGACACCGACCCCGTAGATCAGCTGCTCGAGCGTCTGCGCCTGAGCGGCAAGCCCGCGGTGTTCGTGTTCTCAGATCAGGAGCCGATGCGTCGCGACCTCGAGCGCTCCGGCGCGCTGGCTCGGCTCGAGCAGTGGGACAACGTCTCGGTCGGATATGTCCCCGTGCGCGATCACACCCTGCGCCCGTACGACTCACAGCTCCGGGCCAGCGCGCTGCTGGATCGCGCGCTCGATCGGGAGCTCGGCCGCGGCGCGCAGGCGCAGCTGGCCGGCCGGGGCTGAGTGCCGTTAAGTCTCGCTCCGGCCGCGGGAGATCGCGATCTCGCCGGTCCGTGCCATCTCGATCAGGCCGAACGGCCGCATCAGGCGCTCGAATGCGTCGACCTTCTCGTAGGTACCGGTGACCTCCACCACCACGGAGCGCTTGTTCACGTCCACGACCTTGGCCCGGAATATCTCGCAGATCTGCATCACCTCGGCGCGCCCCGAGCCATCGGCCGAGACCTTGAACAGCGCCAGCTCGCGGGCGAGGGTCTCCTCCGGCTCGAGATCGCGGATCTTGAGCACGTTGACCAGCTTGTGGAGCTGCTTGGTCACCTGGTCGATCGGATGCTTGGCCCCGTCAAGGGTCAGCGTGATCCGGGAGAGCGACTCGTCGTCGGTCGGGCCGACCGCGAGCGTGGCGATGTTGAATCCCCGCCGTGCGAACAGACCCGCGATCCTGGTCAGGACGCCCGGCTTGTTCTCGACCAGGATCGAGAGGATGTGCTTGCGGCCCGTGCGCAGGCTGCCGGCGGCCTCGAGCTCGTCGAGGGAGAGGAGCTCCTGGGTCCCCGGCTCGCCCATCAGCCCACCATGTCCCGAGCAGGCTGGCCGGCGGGGATCATCGGATACGTGTTCTCCTCACGCGTGACGCGAACATCGACGAGCACCGGGCCCTCGGTCCGGATCGCCTCCTTGATGTCCGAGACGAGCGTCTTCTTGTCCTCGAAGCGCATCCCGGTCGCGCCGTAGGCGTCGGCCAGCTTGACGAAGTCAGGGAACTGGCCCATGTCGACCTGGCTGTAGCGCTTGTCCCAGAACAGCTCCTGCCACTGGCGGACCATGCCGAGGTATCCGTTGTTCATGATGAACACCTTGATCGCGATCCCCTCCTGAGCACAGGTCGCGAGCTCCTGCATGTTCATCTGGACCGAGCCGTCGCCGGCGATGCACACCACGGTCTCCTCAGGGCAGCCGACCTTGGCACCCATCGCGGCGGGCAGGCCGAACCCCATCGTCCCCAGACCGCCCGAATTGATCCAGCGGCGGGGCCTTGAGAAGTGGAAGTACTGGGCTGCCCACATCTGGTGCTGGCCCACATCGCTCGAGACGATCGCGTTCCCCTCGGTTGCCTCGTACAGCGCCTGGACCATGTACTGGGGCTTGATCTCGGAGTCCTTGGTGTCCTCGTAGCGAAGCGGGTAGCGCTCCCGCCAGGCTCGGATCCTCGACCACCATTCCTCGAGACGAGAGTCGTCGGTGTCGAGCGCCCGATACTCGGCGGTGAGCCGGGGCAGGATGTTCTTCGCGTCCCCGACGATCGGAATGTGCGCGGGGACGTTCTTCGAGATCTCGGCCGGATCGATGTCGATGTGGATGAACTTGGCGCGAGGCGCAAATTCATCGAGCTTGCCGGTGATCCGGTCATCGAAGCGCGCGCCGATGGCCACGATCAGGTCGGCCTCGTCCATCGCGTAGTTGGCGGCGCGCGTGCCGTGCATCCCGAGCATGCCGAGCCACTGGTCGTGTGGCGCCGGGAAGGCGCCGAGGCCCATCACCGTGCAGGTCACCGGGAACTTGTCGGAGGTCGCGAGCTCGGTCAGCTCCACGGCCGCGTCGGCGTTGACGACGCCCCCACCTGCATAGATGACCGGTCGTCGCGAGTTTGCGAGCGCCTTGGCCGCGAGGCGAATCTGCTTCTGGTTGCCCTCGATCGTCGGCTGGTAGCCGGGCAGGTGCACATCGCTGACCGGCTCATAGGGGATGTCCGCTCGCGAGAGATCCTGTGGAATGTCGACGACAACCGGGCCTGGACGGCCCGTGCGGGCGAGGTGGAAAGCCTCATGAAGGGATCTGGGGATTTCGAGCGGGTGCTGGATCATGAAGCTGTGCTTGACGATCGGCATCGTGATTCCGATCGTGTCCGCCTCCTGAAAGCCGTCGGTACCGAGCAGCTCCGTGCGGACCTGGCCGGTCAGGAACACGACCGGGACCGAATCCATCATCGCGTCGCAGATCGGGGTCACGAGGTTCGTGGCGCCGGGACCGCTGGTTCCGATCGAGACGCCGACCTTTCCGGTGGCCTTGGCATAGCCCTCGGCGGCGTGACCGCCTCCGGCTTCGTGCCGGACGAGGATGTGGCGGATGCCGGCGTCGTAGAAGGCGTCGTAGGTCGGGAGATTCGCGCCGCCCGGCAGACCGAAGACGACATCGACGCCTTCCGCCTTCAGGCATTCCATCAAGGCGTCAACTGCACGCATTTCGCTCGTCTCCTTTCTCCGGGTAGGGGCAATCGTCCTCCACGGGACGAGCGATCGAGTGTACACGTGGGTACCGGGGTCCGAACACGGTTGAAAACCGCAGCTCAGCCGGAGATCGGCCGTCGCGCGACCACGTTCGAGCGCCCCGCTTCGCCGTCGTGATTGACGCCCGCGGGAACCAGCTCGGCGATCCGCAGCCAAGCCTCTAGCTGCGCCCGGCAGTAAGGCCGCTCCACCGACGCGGAGACACGGCGGTGGCGCGCACCGTGGCGGGCTCGTTCGAGCGCCGCGTCGGCCCCGAGCGGATCGTCGATCAACTCGATGCTGAACATCAAGGTCCCGTCATCGCGCAGCACCCGATGGATCTCGTCAAATAGCCCCAGAAGCTGAGCGGGATCGAGATATCCGAACACCCCCGCCGCCAAAACGAGATCGAACGAGCGGTCGGCGAAGCCCGCGAGCGAGAACCCATTCGAGACCTCGACGCGAACGTTCGGGTGGGCTGCGAGGTTCTGCCGCGCCTCGGAAACCATCCGCCGCGACACGTCGGTGCACATCAGGGTCCGGACGTGCTCGGCCAAGTGCCGTGAGATCCGCCCGGCGCCGCAGCCGAGCTCCAGCACGTCCATGTCCCGTCGAAGCAGCGAGCGGATCGAGCCGAGCACATCCTCCTCGGGGTACCAGCCGGCCCCGGTGGCGGCATCCGGTACCGCCTGCCGCGCGCGCTCGGCGGAGATCAGCCACCTCAGCTCGCTGTTGCCGAACAGAAACCGGTCGACGCCGCTGGCGAGAATGCGAGCGGTCTCCACCATCAGCCACGGTCTGGCGATGACCATCCGCAGGAACCCGAGCCGTCCCAGCGGGGCCTGATGTGCGGCACGGATCCGCCGGAGCTCCTCGTCGGTCAGATCAAAGCGGCGTGCTGGAGCGCGGTTGATGGCCATCTCGGATCGGCGGCCGTACGCCGGCTGGACTAAGCCGCTCGCTTCCTGACCGCCGCCTCCGAGACAATCGCCGTATCGGGGAACTCGAGCTCGGTCCCGCAGCGCATGCAGATCGCGTCGTAGAGCTTCAGCACGCTGCCGCAGGTCGGACACTTACGGCGCAGCTCCCGATCCTCCCAGCGGTAGAAGATCGCGGCGAGCAGACCGAGGATCGGGACCAGACCCGAGATCAGGAACCACAGCCAGAACGAGCTGCCCTTAATCCGACCGACGATGCCTCCGGCGATGCCGAAGAAAACGCAGATCACGACGTAGCCCATGCCGACCATGGGCCGGCGTCACCAGACGAGCGTCTTGAGCGCCCAGAGCACGCCGGCCACCGCCGCGATGACCACCACCGTCCAGAAGATCGCGATCACGAACCCGATCACGAGCTTGAGCACGATCGCGGCAGCTACGACGAGCACGACCCCGGCTGCCGCCTTACGCAGCACCGGAACGTGGCGGGGGCGCCCCTCAAGTTCAGTACTCATGGACTGAAGCGTAGCGCTCCGCGCGGGGCGCTCTTGCAATTCAGTCGTACACGCGCTTGAGGTGATCGAAGCGCGACGCCGCGTCGGGCGATCTGCCGTCGAGCCGCAGCCTCGCAAGCCGGTAACGCCTCACGGGGGCAGTGCTTGGCTCGGCGGGCTGTTCGCGCCGGTCCTCGATCAGCAGCACTTTTGACGATGTGACGGGAGGGGTCATGGCGGGCATCATGAATGCCGAAGCTAAAGGGTGCATTGGCCCCAGGTACAAACTTCCGTAGTTCCGATGCGCCGGACGGCGCCCGCCGCGCTGCCGCGCGGCCGCGCGCCGTGCCCGAACGGGGCCCACGCACGCCCTCTGAGCAGGGAAATCGGTCATCTGCTCCGAGCAGGTCCGCTACCATCCGATGCGTGGGCTGGTTGGGGCACCACCAGGCTGGGGACACTGGCATGAACTTTCGCAACCTTTGGGGGTTGCGCAAGTGACGCGTGCCATCGTCCTGGCCGGAGGGCAGGGCACGCGGCTCAGGCCGTATACGGCGATCTTGCCCAAGCCGCTGCTTCCGATCGGCGACACCCCGGTGCTGGGAATCGTCATGCGCCAGCTGGCATGGGCCGGATTCGAGCGGGTCACGGTCGCCACCGGATACCTGTCGCAGTTGATCGAAGCGGTGTTGAACCATCGCAACACCCACGGGATGGCCATCGACTACGTCCGAGAGGACGAGCCGTTGGGCACAGTCGGCCCGCTGGCGGCGATCGAGGATCTCGACGGTCCGTTCCTGGTCATGAACGGTGACGTCCTCACCGACCTCGACTACCGCGCGCTGCTGGCGGGGCACGTCGAATCGGGGGCGATCGCGACGATCGCCACGACCACCCGACACGTCCAGGTCACGCTCGGCGTGATCGAGTGCGACGACGAGCAGGATCCGGATCGCCTGACCGGCTACGTCGAGAAGCCCCGGCTCACCTACGACGTCTCGATGGGCGTGTACTGCTTCTCGCCCAGGGTGCTCGACCACATCGAGGCCGGGGAGCACCTTGATCTGCCGGATCTGGTCCTGCGACTGCTCGAGCGCGGCGAGACCGTCCGGTCCTGGCGGTCCGACGCCTATTGGGTCGACCTCGGCCGCATGGAGGATTACGAGCGCGCGATCTCGGAGTTCGACGAGATGCGCGACCGCCTGCTGCCCCCCGAGCACGCGCCGCGGCCGGCGAACGTGTCCTGAGCCGGCACCAGCCACGCGCGCTCCGATCGATGTCGGCTAGGTTTCCCAGCCATGTCGGCTAGCGCGCTGGTCACCGGCGGCGGCGGATTCGTCGGAAGCCACCTCTGTGAGGCGCTCGTCCGCCGCGGCGATCGAGTGCGTGCCCTCGTTCGGTACAACGGGCGCGGCGACATCGGGCGCCTGGCGAACGTCGCAGACGAGATCCGCGAGCAGATCGAGGTGATTCCCGGAGACATCACCGACCCCTACGCGATGCGAGAGGTGATCCGCGGTCAAGAGCTG
Organism: uncultured Actinomycetes bacterium; assembly: GCA_963822725.1. Taxonomy (GTDB): domain Bacteria; phylum Actinomycetota; class Thermoleophilia; order Solirubrobacterales; family Solirubrobacteraceae; genus Palsa-465. Next base: position 618,109 of record CAWGIR010000004.1, on the reverse strand, counting down.
GTGTTCCATCTCGCAGCACTGATCGCGATCCCGTACTCGTATATCGCTCCGAGTTCGTTCGTGGCCACGAACACGCTGGGAACACTGCACATGCTCGATGCAGCGCGGCACGCGGGCGTGACCCGCTTTGTCCACACCTCGACCAGCGAGTGCTACGGGACAGCCCAGACGGTGCCGATCCCGGAGACGCACCCGCTCGTGGGGCAGTCGCCGTATTCAGCCTCGAAGATCGGGGCCGACCAGATCGCGGAGAGCTACCGCCGCACCTTTGACGTCCCCGTCGTGACGGTCCGCCCGTTCAACACGTTCGGGCCGCGCCAGTCGGCCCGGGCCATCGTCCCCACGATCGTCACCCAGGCCCTCACGGGCAGCTCAGTGCGTCTGGGCGCGCTGGCTCCGACTCGCGATCTGACGTTCGTCACCGATACCGTGGCCGGCCTGATCGCGGCCTCGAGTGCGCCCGAGGCGATCGGCGAGACGATCAACCTCGGCAGCGGTCAGGAGATCACGATCGGTGAGCTTGCGAACAGGATCTTCGCCCTGCTCGCCGAGGAGGGGGTGACCGCCCAGATCGAGCCCGACGCCGATCGCCTGCGACCGCCGCAAAGCGAAGTCGAGCGACTGTGCGCCGACACTCGCAAGGCGCAGAGATTGCTGGGATGGAAGCCCGTCGTGACGCTGGACGAGGGTCTCACGGCCACGATCGCCGCGATTCGCGCCGATCTCGGCTCGTATCCGAGCGTCGGCACCTACCAGCGCTGAGCCCCGAGCGCTTGGCGGGCCCGGCAGCGCTAGTTGCTGTGCTCGGCGACTGCGCTCAGCGCTTCCGCCGGACCGATCTGGGGGGCGAACGAGAGGCGATCGCCACGCTCAGCGGGCGGCCGCCGCCGAATGCGCATCCGCGCGGTCGTCCGGTCCACGGCGATCGGACGGCGCACGAACAGCGCCACCACCGTCCACCAGATCACGGACAGGTCGAGCAAGAGCCCCGCGCGCCGTGTGTACAGCGTGTCGAGCGCGAGCTTCTGGGGCAGGATTCGCTCAATGTAGTCGCCGATGGGATCGCGGCGGTCCAGCATGTCGCCTTCGGTGGCGAATGCCACCTGCGTGATCCCTGTGATTCCCGGCCGCACGGTCAGGATCCGATCGAACTCCTCGCGGCGAAGCTCCACGAAGCGGGGATCCTCGGGTCGCGGCCCGATGATGCTCATGCGACCCCGCAGCACATCCCAGAGCTGCGGAAGCTCGTCCAATCTCAGCCTTGTCAGAACGGCGCCGACGCGCGTGAGGCGCGGGTCGTCGATCTGCGTAAGGGGCGAGCCACCGGCCCCGTCGTGCATCTTGCGGAACTTGAGCATCAAGAAGACCCGTCCGCGGTACCCGACGCGACGGACGCGAAAGAACACCGGACCGGACGAGTCAAGCTTGATCGCCACCGCGATGCAGAGAATCAGCGGAACGCAGGCAACCAGCAGCAGCGCCGCCAGCAAAACGTCGAAAGCGCGCTTGGCCGGAGCCCATGCCGGCTCCAGTCGCGCGAGCTCCTCCTGGGCGTCGGTCGCCTGACCGACCCACTCGAGGTCGGCATCGGTCACCACACCGGCCCACGGACGGTGGTTCAGCCCCCTGTCTTCTTCCAGAACTGAAATTGCCACGGTTACCCCCATGGTGTGCTCTGAGTCTCGGCGGCCCTGCGAGAAGCCTCCCGCCTGAAATCCGCCCCCTGTCGCACCCGCCTATGCACTCCCTACCGATCGGCCCGCCGGTCCTGGTCGTACGGTGCTTCTTTTTTCTGTGCCGTCAATGTAGCAGTTTTTGAGGTAAGGTTGCGCAATAGCTGTGAACCGAATCTCGCCCTGGTCCGGGCGTCCTGGTTCCGCCGTCGCAGAAGCATGCTATATTTGCGGCGATCCGGGCGATAATCATCTGCAAAACCTGTAGGGGGCCTCTATGAGACTCAGGACATCGTTGGTGTTGGCGCTGGTATGTGGGCTTGTGCTCGCTTTCTCAACCTCCGCTTTTGCGGAGTCCCCCGCCGGGGACGTCTATGGCGGGGTCGGGGCGTCGCAGGAGATTCAGGCGACGAGCCCGGAGGGGAACGATGCGACCACCTCCCAGGCCGTCGAGAGCACGGGATCGCTGCCCTTCACCGGGTTGGACGTGGGTCTCGTCGCGATCGTCGGCATCGGGCTCGGCGGCGTCGGACTTGTGATCCGCCGCAGCCTCGCTTCGAGAACCGACTGACACATCCCAAGTCGATAGACCTTTCAGACACGGGAATCGGTCCGTGCAGCGTGTAGCTGTGCGGACCGATGTCGTTAAGCGCCAAACGGGGGCGCCCCAGCCCGGCGACGCGCCGGGAACGACGTCGCGCTGGCCGGCAGTCGCCGCCTGCCTGCCCGCCGTCCTGCTCCTGATCACCTGGATGATCTGGACGCCCTCGGATGGCGCGTACTTCCCGGACGCCTGGTATCCGAGCGCCATCGGGGTGGGGGCCCTGTTACTCATCACGATCGTCGCCGGGGGCCGCATCCTCCCGCAGCTGCGCTCAGCCCGCGTGGGGTTGCTCGGGTTCACGGCCCTGGTGGCGCTCAATTACCTCTCGATCCTCTGGGCGGGCTCCCCGGGCAGCGCGCTCGAAGCTTCGAACGAACTGCTGCTGTACCTGATGATCGCCTGGGTGTACGCGATCGTCCCGTGGACTTCGAAGACGCTCACGACCGTGCTCGCCGTCTGGTCGGTGTCGGCGGCGGTGTTCTGCGCGGTGGGTTTGGCCAATGCGGCGGGCACCGCACACCCCGCCTCCTACTTCTACGACTATCGGTTCTCCGACCCCCTCGGCTACCCCAATGCCACGGGGGCATTTGCCGCCATGGCCATGTGGCCGGCGCTGATCCTCTCCACCCGGCCCGAGCTCGCGCGGTGGCTCCGGGTGCTGCTGCTGCCCGTGGCGTTGTTCCTGGCCGAGTTCGCGTTTCTGCCCCAGAGCCGCGGCGTGCTGGTCGGCCTCGGCGTGACCGTGCCGCTGGCGCTGATCGTGTGTCGTGGGCGCATCCGGCTTCTGGCTCGGATGCTGGTGGTGGGAGCGGGGCTCGCGATCTCGGTGCCACAAAGTGTCGACGTGAACAACGCGGCGACCCCGGGCGGGAACGTCACGCCCGCGCTTCACCACGCGGCGCTCGGGATGTTGCTTACGAGCGTGGGCGCACTGGTCGTCGGAGCGCTACTGATGCTGCTCGAGCCGCGGCTCGAGGAGGCCGTGGCCGATCGTCGCCGGGGGCGCACCTGGACGATTTCAAGGCAGGTTCGCGTGGGGCTTGCACTGCTGGCCGGCGTCGCGCTCATCGGTGGGGGCATCGCCGCCGGGCCCGCGGTGGGGCACGCTGCGCGCTCGGTGTGGCATGAGGGCAAGACCGACGCGGAGCCCGGCAGCGTGCGTTTGCTCTCGGGTGCCCCCGAGGAGCGAGTCGACTATCTGCGGGTTGGCTGGCACCTGTTCGAAGATTCACCCGTCGGGGGGATCGGCGCCGGAAACTTCGGACGCCGCTACGACGGGCTGAAGCACTTCCAGAAGCACTCCCAATACGCGCATAACCTGCCGCTGAGAACGCTCAGTGAAAACGGTGTGGTCGGGTTCGCGCTCCTGGTGGCGGTCGCGGTGGCGCTGCTGGTCGGACTGTTCAGGGCCGCGCGCGACGAGGATGGACTGGGCGCGGCCTGCGCGGTTGCGGCACTCGCCGTTGCGGCGTACTTCCTCGCCCACGCATCGTTCGACTGGCTCGACGAGTACCCCGTGCTCGCCGCGCCCCCGCTGGCCTTCGCGGTTGCCGCACTCGCGCTCCGAAGGCAACGCGTCGGGTCTCCCCCGGCTACACGGACGCGGTTGGCCCGCCTGCGCCCGGAGTTCGCAGGACGTCTGAGCAGGCCAGCGCTTCGTTGGGTCGGGCTCACGGCTGCCGCCGTCGCGATCGCGCTGGCGCTCCTGCCCGCCTACCTCTCCACCCGTTATGTGCAGCAGGCGTTTGCGGTCTACAGGACAAAGCCCGCCACCGCTTACCACTACCTTTCCCGTGCATCCTCGCTGAACCCGCTCAGCGCCGATCCGCTCATCAGCAAAGGCACGATCGCCCTGCAACTCGGCGACCCGGTGCGGGCCCGGGCGGCATTCCAGTCGGCCAATAGCCGGGAGCCCACCTGGTACAGCGAACTCCAGCTGGCGCTGCTCGATAGCGACTCCGGGCAGTTCGGACAGGCACAGATGGAGCTCCGTCGCGCCGAGTCACTCGACGTCGACGATCCCGTCCTGGCAAGTGCCTCCAGCCTGATCGCGCGCCGCAAACGCGTCAATCCCGTCAAATTCGACCAGAGCCTGCTGCAAGGGGCGCAGCAGGATGTGTTCGCCGTATCGCGCCTCTCGTAGTGGCGCCCGCGGACGGACACTGACGAGCGAGCCGATGCACGAGGACCTCCCCTCTATCCCTCTGTTCGACCTGAGGCTGGACGCCGAGGACATCGATGCCGTCACCGGGGTGCTGCGCTCCGGATGGCTGACGATGGGACCGCGCGTGCAGGAGTTCGAGCGAGCGTTCGCCGACCACCTGGGCATTCGGCACGCGATCGCGGTGGCCAACGGCACGGCGGCGCTGCATCTGGCGTGCCTCGGCGCGGGGATCGGGCCCGGAGACGAGGTGATCGTGCCCTCGTTCACGTTCGTCGCGACCGCGAACGCAGTCCTCTACTGCGGCGCCCGGCCGGTGTTCGCGGACATCATCGGCTTGGAGCACCCCACGATCGACCCCGCCGAGGTGGCGCGCCTGATCACCCCCCGGACGCGTGCGGTGATTGCCGTCCATTTCGGCGGCTACCCGGCGCGGGCGGATGCCTTGGCCGAGCTCTGCTCCGAGCACGGCCTGTCCCTGATCGAGGACGCCGCGCACGCGCCGGCCGGCGACATCGGCGGCCGCAAGCTCGGCACTTTGGGCCTGGTGAACGCATTTTCGTTCTTCTCCAACAAGGTCCTCCCGGTCGGCGAGGGAGGACTGCTCGCCACCGACGACGATGACGTCGCGGAGCGGGTCCGAGCGCTGCGATCGCACGCGATGACGAGCATGACGTGGGACCGCTATCGAGGCCACGCCGCCAGCTATGACGTGGTCGACCTCGGCTACAACTACCGCATGGACGAGATGCACGCGGGGCTGGCGCTGTCTCGTCTGTCCAAGCTGGACGCGGAGGTCGAGCTCCGCCGTGAGCTGACGCTCTCCTATCGCCGGCGGCTCGCCGAGCTGCCGGGGATCGTCGTTCCGTACACCGACGACGAGGTGATGCACTCGGCCTGCTACGTGATGCCGATCATGCTCGGCGACGCGGACGGGCGCAATCGGTTTCGGGCCAGGCTGCGCGAGCAGGACCGGATCGAGACGAGCGTCCTTTACCCCGCGGTGCACGAGTTCTCGGCCTACCGCGAGCGATTCCCGGGCGTGTCCCTTGAGCGGACCGAACTCGCCGCGCGCTCCGAGGTGACGATTCCGCTGTATCCGCACATGATGGGCGTGGAACAGGAACGCGTCTTCGATGCGATCGAACGCGCGCTCGACGACTAGTCAGTACCGAGCCAAGGAACGTACGTCAGTCATTGCGTCGAGCGCGTTGCCGCCCCTCCCACCGCGGTTCTGCGCAAGCGTTTGATCGCGTCAGGGGCGACCAGCTGGAGCGCGCCGAGATACACGACTACGCCGGCGACGGCGGCCACGACCAGCGCGGGCAAGCGCTGTGAGATCAGATGGTGGACCACCAGCAGGGGCACCGCCATCGCCGCGGATGCGACAACGGGCGGTGCCATCGCCCGCTGGGCGGCCCGAAACGAATAGCCGAACATGCGCTGCGCAATCACGATCACGGCGATCTGAGCTGCGATCGCGATGCCGGCCTGAACCCAGGAGACGGCGACGATCCCCTGGTGGACGAACAGCAGCGAGCCCGCCACCAGCGCGACGGCTTGGGGCACCGCGAGCTTTAGGATGATCCCTGGCCGGCGACGAGCCAAGAAGGCGTTACCCCAGATCGTCCCCATCACGGTCATCAGCGCCCAGATGGAGAGCACCTGCATCGAAGTGCCGGCATGTGTCCACTTGGCGCCGAACAGCTCGACGGTCAACGGCCCGGCGAACACCACCATGAACACGGCGAGGGGCAGTGAGACCATCAGTGCATACCGCAGCGCGGTCAGAAAGCCGCGCTCCATGTCGTGCTCCTCGAGTGATGCGAAGGCGGGAAACAGAACTCGCCCCGCGATGCTCGCCAGGTTCAGGATCAGGAGCTGTGGCAGCCGGGTGGCGATTGAGTAAAAGCCGAGCTGGGCGGCGCCGAGCACGCGTCCGATCACGATGTTGTCGAACTGGGCCATGAACGCAGCGCTGATGCTGACGCCGGTGAGGGCGCCACCGAAGCTGAGCAGTTGGCGTAGGTGCCGTCGCTGCGGCCGGAAATGCGGTCGCCACGGAATGCGCTGCCAGATGACCGCGCACCAGGAAGCAGTCCCGACGATGTAGCCGAGAACAAGGCTCCAGACGCCCGCGCCGGCAAGGGCCAGCCCGATGCCGAGGAGGCCGCGAACTGCCGCTTCGACGAGCTCCGCGATCGTGCGCGAGCGGAAGTCGATGCTCTTCTGCGCCAGCGCGGAATGCGTTCCTCCCAGCCCGATGAAGAAGAAGTTCAGCCCTAATACGGGCGCCACCTCGACGAGTCGCGGCTGGTGGAAGAACGCGGCAGCGAGGGGGCCTGTGGCGGCCGTCAGGAGCGCCAGCACGATCCCCAGGCCGGTCGTAAGGGCGAACGCCGTGTCCGCGCGCTCGTCGAGATCGACCGTGTCGCCCACGACCAGAGCCAAACTGACCCCGCTGCCCTGGAACAGATCCAGGAAGACCATGAACGAGAGCGCGAGCGCAACGAGGCCGAAATCCTTGGGAGTGAGGAGTCGGGCGAGAATCGCCGTGGCGACCAGCGACATCCCGCGCCCCCCGATGTACGACCCGTACTGCCACAGAATGCCGCGGACCGTGCGGGTACCGATGCCCTGTGTATCGCGGCTGGCCATAGTCGTGAACCGCGACGAAGCCCCGTCCCGCGGCCTCAGTGATGGTAGCCGCGCCCGTGTTGCAACCGGATGCACCCGTGAACGCACCAGTTTTGCGTCGATTACCTGCGCAATCCGTGAAAGGCCCTCAACGCCCGGGCGCGGTGAGAGCACGATCGATCGAGTCCAGCCCCGACCCCCGGGAATCCGATGGTCCGCTCTCTGCTGTTCGTTGTCTGCGTTGGCTCCATGCTGTTTGCGTTTGTGCCCTCTGCTGGTGCGGCGGGGGGTTGTGATGTGTATGCGTCGCCTGGTGGTTCGGATGCTGGTGGTGATGGGAGTGTGGGCAGTCCGTATGCAACGGTGGCGAAGCTGGACTCCGTGCTCTCGCCGGGACAGACCGGGTGCCTGCAGGCCGGCACGTACGGCAGCATCAGCACCTGGCATGACCTGCTGAACAGCGGCAGCCCGTCCGGTCAGATCACGATCACCGCGGCTCCCGGCGCCCAGGTCACCGTCGTCGGCTGGATCTCCGTCGAGGGGTCCTACACCACCATCTCCGGACTGAACATCGACGGCTCCAACACCTTCGGCGGCCAGGAAGCCCCCGGCTGCGCCAGCACCACCTCCTCAGGACTGTTCATCAAAGGACCGAACAACATCCTCCAGGACAACAACATCTACCAGTCGAACCCCAGCCTGCGAGGCAACCTGATCGGGATCGGCTGGGACGGCCAACCCGACAACACAATCATCCGTTACAACCGCATCCACGACGGCGGCGGCTGCCTCGCATACGACCACATCATCTACCTCTCCCACGGCAACAACGTCCAGATCTACGACAACTGGCTCTGGAACGACCCCCACGGCTGGGGCATCCAGGTCTACCCCGGCCCCACCAACGCCCGCATCTTCGACAACGTCATCGACCACGCCGCCTCAGGACTGGTGATCGCCGACGACCCCGGCGGCAGCACCACCAACAACAACCAGGCCTACCACAACGTCGTCATCAACTCCACCGGCATCAACAACGGCTCGAACACCTACGCCGGCGTCCTGATCGACTCCCCCGGCCTCACCGGAACCGGCAACCACGTCTACGACAACGACTCGCACAACAACCCCGGCGGCATCTCCAACGTCGCCAACAACGTCACCCCCGCCAACCTCTCCGTCACCAACAACACCTCCGCCAACCCACAACTCATCAACCCCACCAACCACAACTACCAGGCCCAAACCACCAGCCCACTCGCCAGCTGGCACCTCTGGAACGGCGCCACCGGAACCCCGCCGGTCTCACAACGCCACCGCACACACCACAAGGCGCACCACAAGCATCATCGCGGTCATCACAAGCACCAGCGGGGTAAGCATCGCCGGCACCGGTCCGGCCACCACAAGCACAGGCACAGGCACAGGGACAACGGTGTGATCAACCCGGTCCACGGCACGTTCGTGCCCCTGTCCTTCTGATCGTCCGCGGGCCGCGATCGGCGTTCTGAGGAGCGTCGTTCAGTACGATCCGCACCGGACCTTGTCGTTCGTGGGCACACCGATGTGCCCAAATGCGGGTGTAGCGAGCGGCCCGAGCTCGGAGCGGAGCGGTGTTTGCGGTGAAGCGCCAGGTGTTGATATCGCGCGGGGTCATTCCGGTTATCGTCGGAACGGCGCTCCTACTGGCGGTGGGCGATAGCTGTGACGCCGCGAGTCGCCGTGTGCCACCGGTGTCCTTCGTTCATGGCGCGAGAACCACCCGGTGCAACAAGTTCGCCGGCGTCCGAGCGCACCGCCCTCGCCACCGCGGCCGGCATCGGCTGGGCAGCGCCGCACGGCCGTTCAGGACCTTGACCCAATTGGACTCGTCGCTTTCGCCAGGGCAGACGGGCTGCTTGGAGGCGGGCACCTATGGCGGCGTGCACACCTGGTACGACCTGCGCAAGAGCGGCAGTCGGTCGCACCGGATCACGATCACCGCCGCCCCGGGCGCCCAGGTCACCATCGTCGGCTGGATCGCGCTCGAAGGGTCCTACACCACCATCTCCGGGCTCAACATCGACGACTCAAACACGTTCGCAAATTCAAGCTGTGGTCAGACCGCCTCCCAGGGGCTGTTCATCGACGGGCCGAACGACCTCGTCGAGAACAACAACATCTACCAATCGGTCGCAAGCCTACGCGGCAGCCTGATCGGGGTCGGATTCAACGGTCAGCCTGATAACACGGTCATCCGCTTCAACCGAATCCACGACGGTGGCGCGTGCGACGCCTACGACCACATCATTTATTTGTCCCATGGCAACAACGTCCAGATCTACGACAACTGGCTCTGGAACGACGCCCACGGCTGGGGCATCCAGGTCTACCCCGGCCCCACCAACGCCCGCATCTACGACAACGTCATCGACCACGCCGGCTCCGGTCTCGTGATCGCCGACGACCTCGACGGAACCACGCGCGGGAACGAGGCCTACCACAACGTTGCCGTGAACTCGACCGGCATCGACAACGGCTCGAACATCTACGCCGGCGTCCTGATCGACTCCCCCGGCCTCACCGGCACCGGCAACGAGGTCTTCGACAACGACTCCTACAAGAACCCGGGTGGCATCGCCAACGTGGCCGCTGACGTGCTCCTCGGCAACCTGTGGGTGACGCGCAACCTCAGTGTCAACCCGCGCTTCGTCAACGCCGGTGCACACGACTACCGGCTGCAACCAGGCAGTCCGCTCGCCAGCTGGCGGCTGTGGGCCGGCCCCGCCTAGACAACGGGCGCGGGCGCCCGTTGTCTACGAGCGGCGATCCTCAGCGCGCAGGCGGAAGCTTCGCCAAGTGGGCTAGGCCCTCGAGCGGGACTCCGTAGCGCCAGCAGCCCGCGAGGATGCCGAAGCCGTTGCTGATGTGCATCGTGGCCAGCACGGCGGGGAGCGCCGCGGCATCGCCGGCGCTGCTTGACCCAAGTGCCCTGAGCGCCCCTGCTCCGAGCACTCCGGAGTAGATGCCGATTCCGAGGCGCGCCGCGCGCCGGAGACGGCGTGGGGCTAGAGTCGCGGCGATCAGGGTGAACGCGAGCGCTGGAGTCGCAAGATGAGACCGGCGCAGCGTATACGGGTGGCGTCGAGCCGTTTTGGCCCGGTAGACGCCGTAGCGGAAGTACTGTCGCGCCAGCGCCGGCAGCGTCTCGCGCGGGATGTACATCGCCGCCATGTCCTGGTGGCAGATGATCCGTCCCCCGTCTCTGCGAATGCGCGCCGCGAGTTCGAAGTCCTGGTCATTCGGCCAGCCTTCGTCCCACCCATCATGGGCGGCGAGCGTCTCCGCGCGCCAGATACCGGCGAACACCGTGTCGACCTCCTGCTCGCCAAGCGTCTCGTGCCGGAACTGTGCGCCCCCGGTTCCGAGACGTGTGCTGAGCGCGAGCGCGACGCGACGCGATCCACGGCTGGTGCCCATCGGGAGTGCGGGACCGCCGACCCAATCGGCGCCTCCGCGGCGCAGGGTGTCCACGCCGATGGCAAGGTAGTCCTCTCGGTAAATCGTGTGGGCGTCCATCCTCGCGATGAACTCCCCCCTCGCGTGCCTGAGGCCGATGTTGAGCGCGTTCGGCGTTCGCCGCTCGGGGTTCTGGAGGATCCGGACACGGCTGTCGGCAGCCGCAAGCTCGGCCAGGATCGCCGGCGAGGCGTCGTCGGACCCGCCGTCGATGAACAAGAATTCGATCGTTCCCTCGAACTCCTGCGCGAGCATTTCCCGGGCGGCGGCGCGGAGGTGCCGCTCCTCGTTGAACACGGGAATCAGGACGCTGATATCTATTTCCGGCTGTGCTGTCATCGTGAGTCGGCGATGAAACTGCCGACCCGCGAGGATTGCGCCTCGAGGGTGTAGTCCCGGGCACGCGCGAGGCCGCGCTCAGAAGAGCGGCGCCGAAGCGCGGGATCATCGGTCAGGCTCAGCACCGCCTCGATGAGCGAACCCGGATCTGCCGGAGGCACGAGCCGGCCGGCGGCGTCGCCGAGCAGATCGGCGACGCCGCCGACATCCGTGGCCACGATTGGCAATCCGCTGGCCATCGCCTCGATCAGGACCTGCGGCGCGCCCTCGGTGAGAGACGAATGGACGAACATGTGCGCACCGCGGTACAGAGCCAGCAGTTGCGGCCCGAACGGCACGTAGCCCGGCAGATGCAGGAGCTCGCTGACGCCAAGTGCTTTCGCGTGCTCCTGCATCGCCTCTGCAAGCGCACCCGCACCCGCCCATGTCAGGCGGTAGCGGGCGGGCCGCGCCTGGTGCAGGGCCGCCAGGCATTCGACGAGCATCAGCGGCGTCTTCTCCAGGTCGATGCGACCGACCGTCAGCAGCTGGACGTTTTCCAGCTGCTCGGGCTCGCGGGGCCGGGAGGCGACATCGGCGCCCGGCACCACCGACACCACGTGCACGAGCAGGTCCGGTCGCGGCCCGCCGTACCGCCGCTCGATCTCACGCCCCACGACAGTCGTCGGAAGCCGTCGCGACAGCCGGCGATACAGCAGATCGATCAGCCACAGCACACCGAGCAGGGGAGCCAGCCAGGGACTCGTCAGCCGGCTCCGGTAGTACCGCATCGTGTCCTGCCGCACTCCGAGCACGACACGCCGCCGACGTAACAGCGCAAATCCGACGAGCACGAGGCTGAACGGGTACGGCCCGAAGACCCACACAACGTTGACCTTGTCGAGCCCGCGCCACATGCCTTTGACGACGCCCAGGACTGCCCGCAGAACCTGCCGAGCCTGGCGCAGATTTGCGTAGTACGGAAGCGGCGCGACGTCAATCGTTCCCTCTCGGGGCAAGGCGAACGTGGTTTCGCGCTCGGGAGCGGCCTGTCTTCCGAACAGGACCAGGGAGTCGAACGAATCTGCGACCGCGCACGCGAATCGCAGGAACTGGTAGGACTGCGAGATCGTCAGCACGCGGCGTGTGCCGTCCTCGTCCGAAAGACGGTAGATCGTGTCGATGTAGAGGCCGAGCCGTCGGGTGCCCACCGACGGGCGAGGCTAGCGAATGAGGGTCTGGGCCCCTCTGATCGCCCGACATTCGATCGACCGACCGTCCACGCGCTCGATCGAACACATGTCCATGGCGAAAGGCAGCACTGGCGTGGGCCGGGAGCGCGACCGACCGCAGAGGTTGAAGTCAGCTCGACCCCCCGGCCCTCGCCATGTCCAACCGCCACCGCTTTCTCCCACTCCTGCTCGCCTTCGTCTGCGTGCTCTTGTTCTCGCCCTCTGCTGGTGCGGCGGGGGGTTGTGATGTGTATGCGTCGCCTGGTGGTTCGGATGCTGGTGGTGATGGGAGTGTGGGCAGTCCGTATGCAACGGTGGCGAAGCTGGACTCCGTGCTCTCGCCGGGACAGACCGGGTGCCTGCAGGCCGGCACGTACGGCAGCATCAGCACCTGGCATGACCTGCTGAACAGCGGCAGCCCGTCCGGTCAGATCACGATCACCGCGGCTCCCGGCGCCCAGGTCACCGTCGTCGGCTGGATCTCCGTCGAGGGGTCCTACACCACCATCTCCGGACTGAACATCGACGGCTCCAACACCTTCGGCGGCCAGGAAGCCCCCGGCTGCGCCAGCACCACCTCCTCAGGACTGTTCATCAAAGGACCGAACAACATCCTCCAGGACAACAACATCTACCAGTCGAACCCCAGCCTGCGAGGCAACCTGATCGGGATCGGCTGGGACGGCCAACCCGACAACACAATCATCCGTTACAACCGCATCCACGACGGCGGCGGCTGCCTCGCATACGACCACATCATCTACCTCTCCCACGGCAACAACGTCCAGATCTACGACAACTGGCTCTGGAACGACCCCCACGGCTGGGGCATCCAGGTCTACCCCGGCCCCACCAACGCCCGCATCTTCGACAACGTCATCGACCACGCCGCCTCAGGACTGGTGATCGCCGACGACCCCGGCGGCAGCACCACCAACAACAACCAGGCCTACCACAACGTCGTCATCAACTCCACCGGCATCAACAACGGCTCGAACACCTACGCCGGCGTCCTGATCGACTCCCCCGGCCTCACCGGAACCGGCAACCACGTCTACGACAACGACTCGCACAACAACCCCGGCGGCATCTCCAACGTCGCCAACAACGTCACCCCCGCCAACCTCTCCGTCACCAACAACACCTCCGCCAACCCACAACTCATCAACCCCACCAACCACAACTACCAGGCCCAAACCACCAGCCCACTCGCCAGCTGGGGACTATGGAACGGTAGCTACAGCACCGCAGCCGTGAGCGGCACCGTGCTGCTGCACAACCATCGCTCGCGCAGCAAGCGCCAGCAGCACAGCCGGCGCAGGCACAGCCGCCGCAAGCACCACCACCGCCGCCACAAGCACAGGCGCTGACGCTCCACGCGCGCATGGGCAGAGGCATCCGGACGCCTCTCCCGGCCGTAAATGGACGGTCAGATCTCTGACCTCACCGATCGCTCTCAAACGCGCGCGATCCCAGCTGACCGAACAACCGTCCAATCGGCCGGTCCAACAGCTGTCCATGCATGAAGCCGGCGCTCTCGCGGACCTCGAGCCGGGCCGACCTCAGACGTGCTCACGCCCTGACCAAAGCCCGCCAATCGAAGGGTCCCCGCCATGTCAACCCGCCTCCGCTGCCTGCCCATACTGTTTGTCTTGCTCTGCGCCCTGTTCGTGTTCTCATCGTCCGCTGGTGCGACCGTCAGCTGCAACCTGTATGCCTCGCCGAGCGGCTCGGACAGTGGAAACGGGAGCACCGGGAGCCCGTATGCGACCTTCGCCAAGCTCGACTCCTCACTCTCGCCAGGGCAGACCGGGTGCCTCGAGGCCGGCACGTACGGCAGCATCAACACCTGGCATGACCTGCTGAAGAGCGGCACAGCGTCGGCGCCGATCACACTCACTGCCGCGCCCGGCGCCCAGGTCACGGTCGTCGGCTGGGTCGCCGTAGAAGGCTCCTACACCACGATCTCCGACCTGAACATCGACGACTCCAACACCTTCGGCGGCCAAGAGGCACCCGGCTGCGCCACCACCACCTCCTCAGGACTGTTCGTCAAAGGCGCCAACGACATCCTCCAGTACAACAACATCTACCAATCGGTCGCCAGCCTACGAGGAGACCTGGTAGGCATCGGCTGGGACGGCCAGCCCGACAACACCATCATCCGTTACAACAAGATCCACGACGCCGGCGGCTGCCTGGCCTACGACCACCTCATCTACCTCAGCCACGGCAACAACGTCCAGATCTACGACAACTGGCTCTGGAACGACGCCCACGGCTGGGGCATCCAGGTCTACCCCGGCCCCTCCCACGCCCACATCTTCGACAACGTCATCGACCACGCCGGCTCCGGCCTCGTGATCGCCGACGACCCCGGTAGCAGCGCCACCAGCGACAACCAGGTCTCCAACAACGTCGTCGTCAACTCCACCGGCATCAACAACGGATCGAACACCTACGCCGGCGTCCTGATCGACTCCCCCGGCCTCACCGGGACCGGCAACCAGGTCTACGACAACGACTCCTACAACAATCCCGGCGGCATCTCCAACATCACCAACAGCGTCACCTCCGCAAACCTCTCGGTCACGAATAACACCACCGCCAACCCGCAGCTGGTCGACCCCACCAACCACAACTATCAGGTGCAAAGCTCCAGCCCGTTGGCCGGCTGGGGCCTATGGGACGGCTCGACGAACGCGGGAGGCGGCACTCCCTCGCCGCCCACGAACTCGACGGCTCCGTCAGTCTCCGGCCAGGCGGCGCTCGGAGCGACCCTGACCTGCGCGAACGGCAGCTGGACCGGAAGCCCGACCTCCTACACCTACGCCTGGCAGTCCAGCGGCACCACGATCAACGGCGCCGGCGCACAGACCTACACGGTCGCCTCGAGCGACCAGGGCAACTCGGTCAGCTGCGCAGTCACCGCCACCAACACAGGCGGATCCACCACAGCCAACTCCTCCAACTCGATCGCGATCCCTGCCGCGACGCCGGCCGCGCCGACGAATACGACGGCTCCGTCAGTCTCCGGCACGGCGGCGCTCGGAGCGACCCTGACCTGCGCGAACGGCAGCTGGACCGGAAGCCCGACCTCCTACACCTACGCCTGGCAGTCCAGCGGCACCACGATCAACGGCGCCGGCGCACAGACCTACACGGTCGCCTCGAGCGACCAGGGCAACTCGGTCAGCTGCGCGGTCACCGCCACCAACGCAGGCGGATCAACCACAGCCAACTCCTCCAACTCGATCGCGATCCCTACGGGCACCACGACGAACCCGCCGCCGACCACCAATCCCCCGCCGACCACCAATCCCCCGCCGGCCTCCTCCAACCTGGCTCTCAACGCCCAGGCCACCGCATCGAGCTCGCTGACATCGTCTTCCGGCCCCGCCCTGGCCGACGATGGGAACGCGGCCACCTACTGGCAGTCGGCGGCCTCATGGCGCAACCAGTGGTGGCAGGTTGATCTGGGCGGCGTCAAGACGCTCGGATCGGTGGACATCTACTGGGGCAGCCGGTACGCATCGAGCTATGCCGTGGAGTACTACGCGGGCGGCCGGTGGCACAGGGCTGCCACAGTCACCTCCGCCGGCGCCGGATGGCACGTCAGCAGCTTCACGTCCGTCTCCACCCGGTATCTCAAGATCGTCGCCTCGCCCGCTGGCGGCTCGGGCATCCAGATCGGGGAAGTCCAAGCATTTGCTCCCGGTGCCGTGTACAGCGTGCGGCAGTCGACCGCGCGTACACACGCCAAGCGGCAGCGCGCCCACCACAAGCACCACCACCACATCCACGCGAAGCGGCGCTGACGCCGCTTCGCTCGCCGCGCGCGAACGGGCAAGGCGACATACTCGTCGGCCGTGATGGCCTCGAGATCGCACACGTCAGCGCCGGCGGCAGCGTGACCCACGCACTGATCTACCACGACGTGGCGGCGGTCGAGGAACGCGATCGGCATGGCTTTCCCGGTCCGGCGGCGGCTCGCTACAAGCTCACTCCGGAGGTCTTTGAGGCTCACCTGGATGCGATCGGCCGGGCGGGTGTTTCGGTCGGCCTCATCGGCCACGGGTCACGCGCTGCTCTGACGTTCGATGACGGTGGTAGCTCTGCGCTGGCGGTCGCTGCGGCGTTAGAAAAGCGAGCCTGGCGGGGCCATTTCTTCATCACCACAGGCCGGATCGGCACGCCGGGCTTTCTTACGGCGGAGCAGGTCCGTGAGCTTGCGACCGCCGGGCATGAGGTAGGGAGTCACACCGACACACACCCAGCGTACATGGGTTCATTGTCAAGGCCGGAAATTGAGCGTGAATGGATGCACAGCCGCGAGCGGCTGACCGAGTTACTCGGTTCACCTCCGAGGACGGCCGCGGTGCCCGGAGGGTCTGTGTCCGACGCCGTGATCGAGGAGGCCGCGAAGGCGGGCTATGAGGTGCTGTTCACTTCCAAGCCAACGGCGAGGACCGTCCGTCACGGTCCCGTGGTCGTGCACGGCCGCTACGCGATCTGGGCAAACACATCACCGAAGCGCGCTGCCGACTACGCGCAGGGTAACCGGCTCGCCCACAATGCCCTGTGGCTGGCCTGGTGTGCCAAGGCGGCTCTCAAACGTGTCAGTCCGGGTGCGTACGAAGCCGCGCGGCAGAGCCTCGCCACGCACCGCGAACGCTAAGAGATGCCCGGTCCGGCAAGCAGGTTCACTGGTACGATCGGCGACGCACCATGCCGCGGGTCAGTGTAATTCTCCCGACTTACAATCGCGATCGGGAGCTGAAGATGGCGCTCCAGAGCGTCCTCGACCAGTCATTCCAAGACTACGAGTGTCTGGTTGTCGACGATGCATCGGACGCCGCCGTCGATGTCGATGGCATTGTCAGCTCGTTCGGAGATCCGCGCCTTCGCGTTCTCCAACGCGACGATAACGGAGGTCCGTCACAGGGTCTGTACACGGGCTACGAGGCCGCCACGGGCGACTACATCATCCAGATCCACAGCGACTGGGAGTATTACCCGTGGACGCTCGCTCGGGGCTGTGAATTGCTCGACGGTCGCACGGACGTGGACATAGTGTGCGGCCTGCATGTGAGAAGCGAGGATTCTCGGATGTTTGTTCGGGTACGTAACTCGCCGCGGTTGGTGACGCCGGACGATTTCCGCAAGCAGGAGCCAATGCCCGATCGGATAGCGATGGTACGCAGCGTCGTGGTTGAGGAGTGGCTCAGGTTACCGTGGAGATATTTCGCACTCGAATTTCACCAGTGGGTGACGGCCGAGCTCACGCACTGCCAGCTTGCGCTCGACGAACCATGGGCTCTTTACCACACGAGTGGCGCCGATCGAGTGACGGTCAATCCCGAAGTCGGGCAGCGGAAGCTCGAGGATTGGGTGATCTTCCTGCGCGACCGCGGCGATCTGATCGATGGCGGTCCCTGCCGGACACTCGACGTGATGCTCAAACAGTGCTACTTCGTCCTTCGCCGAGAAAAGCGCTCCGAGGCCGCGATGGCCGCGGACGCGCTCCGTCGCCGGGGCATACGCCCCTCGAGGGTGCTGGCTGAGGAGACCGCCTACCGCGCCGCCCGCAAGCTTCGCCTTGCGCACGACCCTGTGGTGTCGTGGCTGTAGAGCTGACGCTTCAGTCGGGGGCCTGGCCCCCGGCGCGCGGCGCGGCCTGAGCGGGTGCTCTGGTCTGAGCGGGTGCTCCGGCCCGAGCGTGCGCGCGGCCCGGAGCTGGTGCCGCGACTCGGCCCCCCCGGGCGGGGGCTCTTCCCCACGCGGACGGAATCGGCGCCCCGCCGAAGCGCCGGATCCTGCCCCGGCGCCGCGGCCTGCCGGCGACCGCGGCCGGCCAGCGATTCGCAGCCTCCCGTCGCGCCAACGTGTGGAGGACGGGGCCCATGCCGAACAGGATCCACAACCGCGGGTCCGCGAGGTCGCTGAGGAAGAACAGCGCGGCCAGCATCCCGACCTCTCCGAGCAGCACCGCGCGGGCGAGGTTGCCGAACCCTTGCTCGCCGAGCGCGTCGTACAGGCGCGAGGCCAGCCAGCTGGCGCGCAAAGCGAGGAAGACCACGACGAGAAATGCGATCAGGCCGATCATCCCGGTCTCGGTCATCAGCTCCAGGTAGGTGTTGTGGACGATCTCGGGAACCTCCGCGACGATCGTCACCTGGGAAAGCGGTCCGGGGACGAGCGCATAGTGCGGCTCCAGTGCCTGGAAGCCGTTGAGCCCGGCTCCCACCAATGGATGACCATCGAAGATCCTGAGCGCGACCGTCCACAGATCCGTGCGTCCGCTGCCTCCCCCGGAGAAGTCCGTGATCCGCTTGAGCGCGTGTGACGTGGTCGAGACCCATACCGAGAGCGCTATCGCACCGACCGCGCACATGGCAAGGACCTGTCGCCGTTGCTCGGGCAGTAGCACCAGTGCGACGGCAAGCGCGAACACGAGCGCGAGCAGCCCTCCCCGGGATTCGGTGGCGAAGAAGCCGACGGCGGTGAGCGCGACCGCCGCGTAACACGCATGCCGGATGCGGCGAGGCAGGACGGTGATCAGAGCGGCCGCGAGGAACACAGCGGCCAGGAAGCCGGCGGCCTGCGCGTTCGGGTCCCCCCCTCCTCCCGTGAGCCGTCCGACGTTTCCCGCTCCTGTGGGGTTGCCGACGCCCAGCAGCCCGAGGGTTGAGGACAGGACGGCCCCGAGGACGAACGCCACGGCAACGAGCAGCACGTCGCGGGGACTGGTGAGCGACGTGGCCACGATTATGAAGGTCAGCGCCGATACCCAGGCGAATGCAGCGCCGCTGGCGGACTTGGCCGGCACGGGAGACCACGCGGTCGTCAGCAGCAGCCAAGATGCCATCAGCACAATGGCCAGCGTGAGCGCCCGATGCATCCTCAGCACCGGGAGCCGTCCCCGGCGCGCGCCCCCCGTCCCCATCCAGGCGACCGCGATCAGGATCTCGATCGCGGTCGGCGCGACGCTCAGCGCCGACAGGTGGACGACGAAGACCAGCCCGGCAAAGGTCCCGATCGCCAGCGCGATGTCCAGGAACACCAACGGCACGTACGCAGTCGCGAGCACGATCGCGACCCCGACTCCGCCGCGGCCCTCCCCGATGTAGCGTCCGGCCGCGGCGGCGGCGATCATCCCCGCGCCCGCGATCAGCGCCGCGGGAATGTAAGGGATCGATCGCTCCTGTCCCGGCCGCAGCGAGAAGTGATGGGAGCGTGGCTGCCCGAGGCCGTAGCTCATCGCGCCTCTGCGATCACCATGTCGTACAGGGCCCGCAGGCGCTGCACCCACGGACCCCTGGTGAACTCGTGCTCGTACCGTCCGCGGCCGCCCTTGGCGAGCTCGTGCCGGCGAGCAGGGTCCTCGATCAGGGCCGCCAGCGCGTCCGCCACCGCCTTGGGGCGCGGGGGGGCAGGCACGAGCACTCCGGTCCGCCCATCGACCACGATCTCGCGTATACCCCCAACTGCGGTGGCCAGGACCGGTACCGATGCCGCCATCGCCTCGAGGACCGTCGTGGGGAACGCATCGGCGCGAGACGGGTGCAGACAGACGTCGACTGCGTCCAGCACGTTCATCACGTCGTAGCGGGCCCCGGCCAGCACCACCGTCTCCCCCGCCGCGGCGGCCAGCCGCTCGACATCATGCGCAGACGGACCGGAACCCACGATCAGCAGGCGGAGCCTCGGATACCTCTCCGCCAGCCGCTCGACGGCGGCGATCGCGACGTCGTGCGCCTTCTCGGGGCGCAGCGCGGACACCATGCCCACCACCAGGTCATCATCGCGAAGACCCAGCTCGCGGCGCACGGCGATGCCGGCTCCGGGCATCGGCGTCGCCTCGATCCCGTTGTGGATCGTGACCACCCGGTCGTCCTTGACGACGGCGTGTGCAACGTAGCGCTCGCGCGCGCTCTCCGACACCGCGATCACACGCGACCCGCAGCAGCTACGCGCAAGCGCATGGACGTTAGCCTTCGCGCGCCCCGCGGCACCGGATCCCCCCCACACCATCGTATGCAGCGTCGATACCGCCGGGATCCCGAGCGAGCGCGCCGCGATGCTCCCGAGGAAATCTGACGCACCCAGATGGGTGTGGACGACATCCGGCTGAACTGCGGAGATGTGACGGCGAACCGCCCGTAGCGCCTCGACTCCGAGTCGCGGGGGCGCACCGACGATGACCGGCTCCACTCCCGCCGCTCGCAGCGGCTCGGCGGCCGGATTACCGTCTCGGTCCGCCAGGCAGGCGACGGACAGCCGGATGCCACTCGCGCCGGCGGCCGCCGCGAACTGGGTGAGCATCAGCTCGGCGCCTCCCAATCCCAGATGATCGATCAGCGCCAAGACCTCGAGCTCGGTTGCGCGCGGCGCAGAAGCTACCGGCGCGGACTCGGCCGCAGCGCTCAGGGCTCGCCCAGGCGCAGCACGCCCGTACGCGATACCTCGGCCGTGCCCCGCTCGTCAGTTTGTCCGTCGCTCTCGGCTTCGCCCCTCTCGGCCGTGCGGTTGCCCGCACCGTACCCGTAGCCGTAATAGGTTCCCGCGAGCTTGCCGACCGATTCGCCGACGAGCACGGTCCCGGCGACGTTTGCGCCGGTCCTGAGCAGCTGGTCGCGCGCCAGCGCGAGCCGCGAGCGGTCGGTGTGACGCGGGCGCACGACCACAACCACCGTGTCGCACTCCGCAGCGGCACGGAGCGAATGCGCAACCTCGCCCACCGGCGGCGTGTCGAGGATCACGCGGTCCGCGAGCCCCAGCGCCTGCTCCAGCAGGTCCGGCAGGCGCGTGATCAACGAGTCCAGGGACAGCATGTCGCCCCGAGGCGCCCGCAAGACCCTCAGCCGCGGATGGCCAGGCACCGCAACGAGCAGGTCCTCGAGCTTGATGTCGCCGTCGAGGCTGTCGCGGACGGCGCTTGGGTCCTCAAGCCCCAGCACCCCGCCGGCGTCCGGCTTGATGACATCGATGTCGAGCAGGATCACGTCGCCCGAACCCTCGGCGAAGGCGGAGGCCAGAGACGTGGCGATGGTCGTCTTGCCGTCCCCGGCGTCGGCGCTGGTGACCATCACCACGCGACCGTAGTGGGGCGCCAGCAGCTGCGCCCGCAGCGTCCGCAGCTGCTCGAAGGCCTGCGGCGGCAGGTCCACCGGCGCCAGCGCGCCGCGAGCGCGTTTGACCTTCGGAATCCCGGCCAGGACCGGCTCGGGGAAGATCGCACGGACGTCGTGGACGTCGCGGATACGGCGGCTGAAGTACTCGATCGCCAGCGCCGCAACGCAGCCAAGGACCAGGCCGGCGAGCGCCGCGAGCAGCAGGACCAGCCACGTGGGCGCGCCGGTCGGCGAGCCGGGAATCTGCGCCCGGGAGAAGATCGAAAGCGAGGGATCGCGACCCTTTGCCTGGATCGACTGGAGATCGTCGATGTCGCTGCTCAACGCCTGGCGCTCGGCCGAGGAGACCCCCGGAGCGACGGCGCGCGCTTGGAGGGCAGCGAGGTTCCGGGCGACGTTCGCCTGCACAATCGAGGAACGCACGGCAAGCGACGCGCTCGTGTAGGCGTTGGCGAGTCGAGCCGCCTCGCCGGCGGTGGGCGCGCTCGCGCTGATGGCGAGCACGTCGCTCTGGCCGCGCGGCGTGACGCTGATCGCGCCGGCGACCCTTCCCGGGCTCCATCCGCGTCCCATCGTCGTGGCGGCGCGCGCAGCGGCCTGGGGCGAGGCGAGCAGGGCGGCCGCCGTCTGCACGGTCCGCGCGGGATCGGTCGTGTCGATGACCACCCCCGTGCCCTCATAGTTGGGGTCCGTGTTCGGTAGTGGATTCACGAGCACGGAGGCGCTTGCGTTGTAGTGATGACCGATCCGCCTGACGGTGATGCCCGCGACGATGACCGCCAGCCCGGTCAGGACCACGACCAGCACCCAGTGACGCGTGACGGCGCGCCAATACGGCCCCGCTGCCTCCTCGGGCAAGGGCGCGCCGGGGCGCGCCTCCTCCGGCGGGTCTGGCACGAAACTCATCAGCGGACGTATACTAGCCCTGCGAGAGGCAGCAGCTTAGCCAGTGCGGGCGCGGCGCTGAGCTTGAGTGACGAGGTCAAACCGATGGTTCCATTTTCTCGGAAGAGCAGACTATCTATCGGTAGCTGGCTACCCGGGCTTGATCTATTCGATGTCTGACGGCGATCTCCCCCGCGTCAGTGTATTGATGCCCGCCTATAACTCGCCCCCTGAGATTGTCCAGGCAGTTACAAGCGCATTGTCGCAGACGATTTCTGAAGTTGAGGTAATTGTCTGCGACGACGGATCAGCCGAGCCGGTCGCAGCCTCGCTGAGCGACCTGCGCGACGGGCGGCTGCGCATCATCCGCAAGGAGCGCAATCGTGGTATCGCCGCGGCCCGAAATGTCGCGCTCGCGGCTGCCCGCGCACCGGTCGTCGCGCAGCTCGATCACGACGACTTCTGGCGCGAGGATCATCTGGAGCACGTGCTCTCGCTGCTCGAGGATCCGGCCGTGGGCATCGCATACACGAACGCTGAGGTCCTGGGACATCCGGACGGGCTCGATCGCTGGATCGGTTCGCCGGAGGATGCTCCTCGGGGATGGATCAGCGACCGGTCAAACCATCCGGTGAACGACCTTGCGCTGCTGTACCGGCAGAACCCGATTCCCGCGGCCGCGGCCGCGATGCGCACCGAGGCCGTGCGGGCCGTCGGTGGCTATCCCATGGGCATCGACATCGCGACGGATTACGGCTTGTATCTCCGCCTGCGTCGAGCGGGCTGGCGTCTGGCCTATCTTGACGTGCGGTCGGCGGTGTACCGCTGGTCGGAGCCTGACCGTGGGGAGTCGCACAACATCCGGCGCACCGTTCGTCACGAGCTGAGGCTGTTCGCCGGCTTGGCCCTGCGTTCGCCCACCGACCGGGACATCCATCGACGGCTGGTGCGCGTGCTCAAGCGGCTGATCACAACGCACGTACCCGCCTCGCTGAGCTTGTGGCATGCGATCCGGGGCGTCGCTCAGCGCAGCGCGCGGAGCTCGCGGGACACCGCGCGATGAGCCGCGGCTCCAGCCCGCTGAAGGTCCTGTTCTTGGCCAGTTACCTCAGCACGTACGGCGGCGCGGAGCGGTTCGCGCTGGGGCTCGCCACTCACCTGCCGCGCGACCGCTTCGAACCCTGGTTCTGCTTCACGCGCGGGGCCGACGAGCAGCCGATGCAGGCGCTGGGGGAGGCGAGCGTTCCGTTCGTGAATCTGAACCGCCGCGGCAGACACGATGTGCACCGACTCGTCGGCCTGCCTCAGCTGCTGCGGCGCCAGCGCTTCGACGTGCTGCATTCGCACAGCTTCGGCTCCAATCTGTGGGGCGCGCTGATGGGACAGATGTGCGGGGTGCCGGTGGTGATCGCGCACGAGCACAGCTGGTCCTATCAGGGCAATCCGGTTCGGGCGTGGCTCGACGGGAGGGTGATCGGCCGCTTGGCGACCCGGTTCGTCGCGGTCTCCCCGCCCGACGCGGAGCGGATGGTCACGGTCGAGAAGGTGCCGAAGCAGAAGACCGTCGTCATCCCGACGGCCTACATCCCGAGCGGGCACGCGCCCGGGGCCGTCGATCTGCGAGCGGAGCTCGGTCTGGCCGCCGACGCTCCCGTGATCGCGACCGCTGCGCTGCTGCGGCCAGAGAAGGCGCTCGAGGTCCTGCTCGAAGCGCACGCGCGGGTGACCGAGCGCGCTCCCGGGGCGCAGCTGGTGATCGCAGGCGACGGCTCCGCCCGGCCGTTCCTCGAACAGCGGGCGCGCGAACTGCCGCTGAACGGCAGCGTCCATTTCCTTGGATCGCGAGCCGACGTGGACGCGATCATCGCCGCCGCGGACGTCGGTGCGCTGTCCTCGGACTCCGAAGGCATGCCCCTGTTCACGTTTGAGTGCATGGCGAACGGAACTCCGCTCGTCGCCACCAGGGTCGGAGGCCTGCCCGCGGTGATCGACGACGGCGCGACGGGGATCTTGGTGCCGCCGCGGGATCCCGGTGCCCTGGCCGACGCGTTGACAAGCCTGCTGATCGACCCGACGCGGCGCCAGTCGATCGCCGAGGCGGCGTCGAAGCGACTCGATCAGTTCCGGATCGAGAACGTGGCGCTGCGTTTCGCGGAGCTCTACGAGCAGCTCACGGCCGAGGCTCGCTCATGACCGATGTCCTCGTGCTCTGCTACCACGCGGTCAGCCCGACTTGGAACGCCGCGCTGTCGGTCACACCCGAGACGTTCGAGGCACAGCTGACGATGCTGGCCAGGCGCGGCTGGCGGGGCGCCACGTTCACCGAGGCGGTCCAGCGGCCGGAGCACCCGCGCACGCTCGCTGTCACCTTCGACGACGGTTTCCTCTCGGTGATGCGTCAGGCGCAGCCGATTCTCGCGAAGCTCGGATTCCCGGGAACCGTGTTCGTGCCGACGGCTTTCATGTCCGAGCGCCAGCCGCTCGTGTGGCCGGGGATCGACCGCTGGCAGCAGACGCCCTTTGCCTCCGAGCTCGTCGGCATGAGCTGGGATGATCTGCGGACCCTGACGGCCGGCGGCTGGGAGGTCGGTTCGCACACGTGCACCCATCCTCTCCTCACCAAGCTGGATGACGAGCAGGCGCACGCGGAGCTCGAGCAGTCACGCCGCGCGTGCGAGGAGCAGCTGGACGTGCCCTGCACCTCCGTCGCGTACCCGTACGGCGATCAGGACCAGCGGGTTTCCGAGCTCGCCGGAGCCGTCGGTTACCTGGCCGGGGGGCGTCTGTCCAGCAACCTGGCAGCGAGTGGCGCGCTTCGCTGGCCGCGCGTCGGCGTCTATCACGAGGATGCCGTTTGGCGCTTTCGGCTGAAGGCCAACACGGTGATCCGCCGTACCCGGGCGACGCGACTGTGGCGTGAGCCCGGACCCGCGGAACGCCACGCGCATTCGGGAACGGAGTAGCGCTCGGGCTCAGCCGACCCGGAGCCGCCGGAGAATCAGCTGCCGGACCTGGTTGCCGTCGGCTCGTCCCTTGGTCTCGCGCATCACGTGGCCGACGAGCGGTCCGAGCGCTTTCTCGTTTCCGGAACGGACCTGCTCGGCCGCGGTCGGGTTCGCCGCGATCGCCTGGTCGACCAGCGCCTCCAGCTCGCCGTCGTCGGATCGCCATCGCCCCCAGGCCCTCCTGCTCAACGATGGTCCTGGGGTCCCCCCCTTCGGCCACGAGCCGCGTGAGCACCGCGCGGGCGGCGTCCCGGCTGACCTCCTTGGCATGGACCATCGTCACTAGCGTCGCCAGGCTCTCGGGCGAGACGCGGGACTCTCCGGGATCTGCGTCCGATCCGATCCGCTCCACAAGCTGCGGGATCCAGTTGGCGACCTCCTCGGGAGCCGCGCCGCCGTCAACGGCGGCCACGGCGCGCTCGAAGTAGTCCCCCAGCTCGGTCCGGAATGCGAGCTCGCGCGCCCGAGCGGTAGTCAGTCCCAGCTCCCCCTCAAATCGCGTCGCGCGGGCGGCGGGCAGCTCGGGCAGCGCGTCGCTGGCCTCGGCCAGCAGTTGGTCGGAAACCTCGAGCGGCATCAGGTCGGGCTCGGGGAAATAGCGATAGTCGTGGGCCTCCTCCTTGGAGCGAAGCGGCGTCAGCTGGCCGGTGACCGGATCGAAGTGAAGCGTCTCGAGCTCGACGGTCCCGCCGGACCGAAGCAGCCGGATCTGGCGCTCGATCTCGGCGATCAGGCCGCGCTCGAGAAAGCGGAAGGAGTTCATGTTCTTGAGCTCGGTCTTCGTGCCGAGCTCGGTCGCGCCGCTCGGCCGCACCGAGACGTTCGCGTCGACGCGCAGCGAGCCCTGGGACATGTCGACGTCCGATACGCCGAGCGCCTTCAGCGTCCCCCGCAGCAGCGTCAGCCACTCCCGCGCCTGCTCGGGCGAGCGCAGATCCGGCTCGGTCACGAGCTCCACCAGCGGTGTCCCACAGCGGTTGAAGTCGACGACGCTTCGCTCGGCGCCGTGGATCCGTCCGCTCGCGGACACGTGCTCGAGCTTGGCTGCGTCCTCCTCGAGGTGGGCGCGATGGATCCGGACGTCGCCGAGGCTCCCGCCGCGGCACAGAGGCTCGTCATACTGCGAGATCTGGTAGCCCTTCGGATTGTCCGGATAGAAGTAGTTCTTGCGGTGAAACTGCGAGCGGCGGGCGATCTCGCAGCCGAACGCCAAACCGATCATCACCCCGTAGCGCACGGCCTGCTCGTTGACGACCGGCAGCGCGCCGGGCAGGCCGAGGCAGACGGGGCATGTGTGGGTGTTGGGTGGATCGCCGAACGACAGCTCGCAGCCGCAGAACATCTTCGTCTTGGTCTGGAGCTGGACGTGGATCTCCAGCCCGATCACCGGCTCGTACTCAGCCACGAGCCGGACTCCCGTCAAATCCAATCGTCTGCTCGAGCGCGAACGCGGCCTCCAGGAGCTTCTGCTCGGAGAACGCCGGCCCTGCCAACTGGAAGCCCACCGGAAGCCGTTCGCTCAGCCCCGAGGGAATCGAGATCGCCGGGATTCCCGCCAGCGGCATCGGAACCGTGCAGAAGTCGTTCAGGTACATCGCGAGCGGATCGTCGGTCTTTGCGCCAAGCTCGAATGCGACCCAGGGGCTGGTCGGAGTGACGACGAAATCGAACTGCTCGAACGCCTGGCGGAAATCCTCCGAGATCTTCGTCCGTACCTTCTGCGCCGTTCCGTAGTAGGCGTCGTAGTAGCCGCTCGAGAGCGCATAGGTGCCGAGCATGATCCGCCGCTTGACCTCGGGACCGAAGCCTTTTGCCCGCGTGTGGTTGTACATCTCGGTCAGGCTCGCGCTCCCGTCGACCCGCAGGCCGTAGCGGACGCCGTCGAAGCGGGCCAGGTTTGCCGACGCTTCGGCGGGAGCGATCAGGTAGTACGCCGACAGCGCATGCGGGGCGTGCGGCAGGCGGCACGGCTCCACCGACGCACCCAGCTGCTCGGCGAGCTTCAGCGTCTCGTCGAAGCACTTGCGCACCCCGGGCTCGACGCCGCCCTCCGCACCCGTCAGCTCCTCGGGGACCCCGAGCCGGATCCCCTTGAGGTCCTCGGCCGTCGGCGGCCGGATCGCCCCCGGGAAATCGAGCGAGGTCGAGTCGCAGGGATCGCGTCCCACCATCCGGGAGAGGAGCAGCGCCGCGTCCGTGACGTTGCGCGTCAGCGGCCCCGCCTGGTCAAGCGAGGAGGCGAACGCGATCATGCCGTAGCGCGAGCACGCGCCGTATGTCGGCTTCATCCCGACGATCCCGCACAGCGCCGCCGGCTGACGGATCGAGCCGCCGGTGTCGGTTCCGATCGCCCAGGGCGCGAGGCCCGCGGCCACGGCGGCGGCGCTTCCGCCCGAGGACCCGCCCGGTACCCGCGTGCGATCCCAGGGGTTCAGCACGGGCCCGAACCCGGAATTCTCGTTCGATGAGCCCATTGCAAACTCGTCCTGGTTGGTCTTGCCGAGCAACGGCGCACCGGCATCGATCAGGTTCCGGACGACCGTGGCCGTATATGGCGGGCGATATCCCTCGAGGATGCGCGAGCCTGCCTGGCTCGGCACGCCCTCGGTGCAGAACAGGTCCTTGACCGCGATCGGGACGCCGGCGAGAGGCCCGTCGCCGGGAGCCCGGTCCGGGGCTCTCTCCGCGACCCAGGTGAACGCGTTCAGCTCATCGGCCGCAGCCCGCTCCCGGTACGCGTCGAACAGCTCCCCCGGGCTGAGCTCGCCGGCGCGCACGCGCTCGGCAGCTTGGGCGGCAGACAACTCGATAACGCTCACGCCGGTGCCTGTCCCGGGCTGGGCACGCCAAAGCCGCCCTCGACCGGTTCCGGCGCGGCGGCGAGGACCTGCTCGCGCTCGAGACAGGGCTCGGCCTCGTCGGCGCGCAGCGGACCGGCGGCGTCGACGACGTGCGCGGTGGGCGGCACGCCCTCCAGATCGAGCTCGCGGATCTTCTCGATGTGGTCGAGCACGTGGGAGAGCTCGCTCGCCATCCGCCCCACCTCCTCGTTGGTGAGCTCCAGGCGGGCGAGGCGCGCGACGTGTAGAACCTGGTCGCGATCGAGCATCGACGCCGGATTCTAGGAACCGGCGTGGGGCGAGCGGACCCCGGTCGGCTGGCCCGCCAGCCTGACGGTCTCGATCTCGAGCGCCGCTGGGTCGGCGCCGGCCTCCTCCCGCATCGAGGCAAAGCCGCCGTACACGATCCCGATCGCCGCCACCAGGCCGAGATACGAGCCGGCCTGCTGATGGAGCAGGCTGCCGCCGCTCGGAGGACCGGCGAGGATCCTGTAGACGATGGCCAGGACATTCAGCCCGCCGAGCACGGTCAAGATCACTGCCAGCGTCACGGGTATCGCGGGAGCGCGCTCGGCCGCCTGAAAGTAGGCGAGCGCCAGCGCCACGACGATCGTCAGGAGCGCGAGATAGCGAAAGCCGCTCAGGCCCCACCACCCATTCCAGGTCGTGCTCGCTCCAAGATTGGCCGCCGTCTGCCCGAGGGCACCGTTGAGGGCGTACCACGCGGGCACGAACATGAACACCAGCATCAGCACTCCGCTTGCGCCGGCGACGAGCTCGCCCCGACGCAGGCGGCTGACATCGAATTCGCTCAAGCCCGCCTCGTCTCGAGCTCCTGCACGCGCTGAGTCATGTAGACCAGGCCGCCACCGAGCAGGAGCGCGCCCCAGAAACCGATTCCGCCCGCGGATTCGAAGTGGATCAGGAGCTTGAAGGCGAGCAGCCCGGCCGCGAGCCACGCCAGCGCCACCCGCGTCCCCGCACGGCTGCCCCGGATCATCGGGAGCTCCGTCTGGGGGGACAGGCGGTCGATGGCCAGGTCCGCGATCAGCGCGACCACGGCCAGCAGCCCCAGTACGCCCAGCCAGCCGTCCGGCGCGCCCGTCGCGGTACTCGTGATCGAGACGGACTGGGCGCCGGCCGAGATCGTCTGATCGGACCACGGCAGAAACAGCAGATCGAACACGAGCAGGACCGCCACCGCGGCGACGATCCAGTCGTCCTGGGAGAGCTTGTCGAGGCTCATCGGTCTCCGGCGAGCATCGTAGTCTGAGCGCGCGCGGCCAGCACGGTGTTTCTCAGGAGCATCGCCGGGGTCATCGGACCGACGCCTCCCGGAACAGGGGTGATCAGGCTCGCCCGGGGAGCCACCTGGTCGAAATCGACATCGCCGACCAGTCCTTCCTCGGTCCGGTTGATCCCCACGTCGATCACCACCGCCCCATCCTTGACGTAGTCCGGCCCAACCAGCCGTGGGCGGCCGACCGCGGCGACGAGGACGTCGGCGCGCGCGCACACTGCGGGGAGGTTCCTGGTTCGGGAGTGGCAGACCGTGACCGTCGCGTTGCGGTGGATGAGCATCGCCGCCACCGGCCGCCCCACGAGGTCAGAGCGGCCCACCACGACCGCTTCGGCGCCCTCGAGCGGCACCTCGTGAGCGTCGAGGAGCTCGATGATTCCGAGCGGGGTGCACGGACGGAGCCCCGGAGTGTTCTGGGCAAGCCGCCCCGCGCTGATCGGCGTCAGGCCATCGACGTCCTTATCGGGGGAGATCGTCGCGGTGAGTGCCGCACCATCGAGTCCTTCGGGCACCGGCAGCTGCAGCAGGATGCCGCTGACCTCGGGGTTCTCGTTGCATTCGCGAATCACCTCCGCCACGTCCTGGAGCGTGACGTCCGCCGGAAGGTGCTGGTGGAAGTCGACGATCCCCACTTCGGTCGAGACCTTGCGCTTGTTGCGGACGTAGACCTCAGAGGCCGGGTCCTCGCCCACGAGGATCGTCGCGAGGCCGGGCCGCCGCCCGGTTTGCTCGACAAGTTGGGTCACCTCGCGGGCGACATCGGCGCGAACGCGCGCAGCGGCTTCTCGCCCGTCGATGATCGTCGCGGCCATCGCCGAGCACGCTAGACGATCGGGCGGCGGAGAACGCGCGCTACACCAGGACGTGGCTCGGCGGCGCGGGCTCCCGGTGGCTCGGCGGCGCGGGCTCCGGCTCGGGCTCGGGCGCCTGGGGCGGCCGTGGGGCGAGCGCGAACCGGAGCGCGTCGAACGAGCTCTCGAAGTCGCGCCCGAGCTCGTCCAGATCCGGGACGAGCCCCGGGTCGGCGTGAAGCCCGACGTGGAGAATCCCCTGATAGGAGAGGAGGCCAACCGACAGCCCATGGCCCTCGGGCAGTGGTACCGCGGGATATGCGGCGCGGACGGCACGTCCGAGCAGGTACAGCGGCTGCATCGGGCCGGGGACGTTCGACACGATCGTGTTGAACGTCTGCGGCCTGGTGGCAACCCAGCCGATGGCGTCCCGGACGGGGAGCGGCGCCAGACGGGCGGCCCGCAGCACGCCGTCGAAGGCGGCGGCGTTGCCCGACCGCTTGTGAGCGCGCATCTGCCGCGAAACCTCGTCGAGCGCCGCCGTGGGGCTTCGCTCACCGACGGGAAGCTCGACCAGCACGAACGAGACGCGGTTGCCCAGCTCGGCTTCCCCCGAGGCGGCGCGGGTCGATACCGGCACGAGCGTCCGCAGCCACGGGTGGCACTCCCCTCGGCGGCGTAGATAATGTCCGAGTGCGAGCGACGCCGTCGCGAGCACCACGTCGTTCACCGTTGCCCCGTGACGGCGGCCGACGTCCCGCGCGGCTCCGAGCGACAGGTCGGCGAAGGCGAGGCATCGTAGTTGACCCAGTCGTCCGTTCAGGCCGGTGCGCGGAGCCGCACGGGCGACCGGGGTCAGCGCAGACCCGAGGAGCCGGAGAGCGGCGACGCCCTCGCCGATGACCCCGGGATTGCTGAGCGCCTTCAGGGCCGTCGCCGCCGTCGCGCGGCCGAGCCTGGCGCGTTCGGTGATGGTGCCGAGCGCTCGTTGGGCAAGCGACGGCGGTTCCGCCGGCATCCATTCGGCGCCCGCGGCGCAATCGGAAACCGGAGCCACGTCCAAGAGGAGCTGAGCCACCTCCACCGCCGCGACTCCGTCGACGAGCGCGTGATGGGCCTGCCCGATTACCGCAAAGCCGCCGTCCCGAAGCCCCCCGACGACGTGCAGCCGCCACACGGGACGCGTGCGGTCAAGCTGCTGGGAGAGGATCCGGCCCGCAAGGGCGCGCAGCTGCCCGAGATCTCCGGGATGATCGATCGCAGCCTGCTTGATGTGCTCAGTGATGTCGAACGCCGTGTCATCGACCCAGACCGGGTCATGGACCGCAGAAGTGACGACGCGTCGGCGAAAACGCGGCAACTGGCACAGACGCGAGGCGACGTGCTCGCGCAGAACCCCGATCGCGGGCGCCTCCCCCTCGATGAGCAGGATCCAGCCGACGTGCATATGGGCGACATCGGATTCGATGCGCAAAAACGCCTCGTCAAGCGGGGACAGGCGATCGACCGTCATATACGACACCTCCAGGGGCGGAGTGAGGTGTTTTGGAGTCCGCACGTCCGTGTGCGACGGCGTTGCTTTCCAACCTCGACGTTACCGCAGGCTGGTGAAGGTTCAAGAGGCTTTACGAGAAAATTATTCGGCCGGCGACCAGCGGGCTACCGCTTGGTAATCGGTGCCAGGTCCGCGACCAGCTTGCGTTCCGAGCGGTCCTTGGCGAACCGGATCACGACGATTCCTCCGGGCTCGAGCCCGGTCACGACCCCCTCCCCGAACGTCGGGTGGACGACATCGTCACCCATCCGGAAGGCCAGGGACGTTGCCGCGGATTCCCTGGGCGAGGACCAGGAGGTCGGGCGGGGCCGGGCCTCGCGCCGCTCCTCGCGGTCGGTCAGCTCGGCGGGGATCTCGGCGATGAACCGGCTCGCGAGCCCGTACGTTCGAGAGCCGAACACGGCCCGGGTGCGAGCATTGGTTATGTAGAGATCGCGCTGCGCCCGCGTGATCCCCACGTAGCAGAGCCGTCGCTCCTCCTCCAGCGCGCCCTCGTCGAGCGCCCGGGAGTGCGGGAACACACCCTCTTCGCAACCGATCATGAACACGATCGGATACTCGAGGCCCTTGGCGTTGTGCAGCGTCATCAGCGTCACGAGCCCCTCATCGTCGCGCCGTTCGTCCGCGTCGGACAGCAGCTGGATCTGCTGCAGGAAGTCGGCAAGTCCCCGCCCATCGGCCTCCTCAGCCGCAGCGTCGTACTCCGCCGCGACGTTGACCAGCTCCTCGAGGTTCTCGATCCGGCCCTGGGCCTCGATCGTCCGCTCGGCCTCGAGCGCCTCGAGATACCCCGTTTCCCGCAGCACATCGCCCAGCAGCGCGGCGACGGTCGTGTCGGACTCGGAGCGTTCGCGCACGACCTGCATCGTGGCCATGAACTTCCGCACCGACCTGATCGCGGCGGGCGCGAGGCCCGGCACCTGCTCGGGCTCCGCCGCGGCCTCCCAGATCGTCGTCCCCATCGTGTTGGCGAACGAGAGCAGCCGGCTGATCGTGGTCGACCCGATGCCGCGCCGGGGGGAGTTGACGATCCTCGTGAACGCGCCGACGTCCTGCGGGTTGACGAGCACGTTCAGGTAGGCCACCGCGTCCTTGATCTCAGCCCGCTCGTAGAACTTCGTGCCGCCGATCACCTGGTAGGCGATCTCGGCCCGGACGAGCGTGTCCTCGAGCACCCGCGACTGCGCGTTGGTCCGGTAGAAGATGGCAACCTCGGCCCGCGAGGTCCCCTCGTCCACCATACGCTGGATCTCGCCGGTCACAAACCTTGCCTCGGCGTGCTCGTCCTCGAGCTCCTCCACGTGGATCGGATCCCCGCGGCCCAGATCCGACCACAGCTCCTTGGGCTTCTGGCCGCGGTTGTTGCGAATCACGGCGTTGGCCGCGTCAAGGATCGTCTGCGTCGAGCGGTAGTTCTGCTCGAGCTTCACCACGTGGGCGTCCGGGTAATAGTCCTCGAAGTCGAGGATGTTCGTGATGTCCGCGCCGCGGAAGCCGTAGATCGAGTTGTGGGTGAGGAGTCCGTTGGCGATGAAGTTGTGGGTGTGCTCGATATCGAGGTCGTAGACGGAGCGGTCCAGATCGACCCGCTCGACCGACTCGACCACGTCGTATCCGCCGCCTTGGGTGAACATCACCATTCCCGGACGCACGTCTCGAGCTGCGGTGAAGGGCAGCGGTTGGCCGCGGCCGAGGTCGGCGTGGGGCCGGATCGGCAGCCGCTCGACTCGGCTGAGGTCACGGACCGCGGTCCCGCCGAGCGTGTGGACCCCATCCCCAGCCCCGCACAGCGAGAAGTCGATCGCCCTGGCGTTCCAAAGCGTCCGCGACGATCGGCGATTCGGAACGCCACGGCGAATATTTCGCCCTGGCGTTCCAGAGCGCGGCCGGGTTTCGACGCTTTGGAACGCTAGGGCGCTCGGATCCCGCGCGAGATCCCCCGAGCTCGGATCCCCCGCGAGATCCCCCGAGCTCGGATCCCCCGCGAGATCCCCCGCGAGATTGCCCGCGAAGTGGACGTGCTCGGGGGTGCTCACCAGGCGGCGCCCGGATGCAGTCGTGATTGCGACCCCCTCGGCCCGGCGCGACTCATGGACGCGAAGAACCCTCGCCGGCCTGAAGTCCCCGTTGCCGTAGCTCGACAGCACCTCGTCCCCGACCAGCACATCCTCGATCCGCCGTGACGATCCATCCGCCATCGTGACCGGCGTTCCCGCGATCAGGCACTGCGCATCGTCCCCCACCACCATCAGGTTCCGCCGCTCCTTGGTCAGGAGCTGGAGCCAGCGGTACTGGGCGTGGTTGGTGTCCTGGTACTCGTCGACCAGGACGTAGCGGAACGTGTTCGCGTACTGGTCCTGGACCTCCTGGAACAGCTCGAGCACGTTGACCGCTCGGACCAGGAGGTCGTCGAAGTCCATCGCGTTCATGCGATGCAGCTGGCGCTCGTACTCCCGGTAGACATCGGCCACCGTCTGCTCGAAGAACGAGCCCACCATCTGGGCGTACGCCTCGGCGTCGCGGAGCTTGTTCTTTGCATCGGAGATCTGGTTCTGGACCGCGGCGGGCGAGAAGCGCTTGGGGTCGAAGCCGAGCTCGCCGATGCAGCGCTTGACAAGGCGGCGGGAGTCGGCCTGGTCGTAGATCGAGAACTGCCGGGTGTACCCGAGTCTGTCGGCGTGGACCCGCAGCATGCGCGCGCAGGCGGCGTGGAAGGTCATCACCCACATGGCCCGGATCCGCCTCCCGACGAGGAACGCGGCGCGATCGCGCATCTCCCCGGCCGCCTTGTTCGTGAACGTGATCGCGAGGATCTCGTTCGGCTGCGCCGCGCCGGTCTGGAGCAGGTAGGCGATCCGGTGGGTGAGAACACGGGTCTTGCCCGATCCCGCACCGGCCAGGATCAGCAACGGACCCTCGCCGTAGGTCACCGCCTCCCGCTGAGGGCCGTTCAGCCCCGAGAGCAGATGATCGAGAGTCGCGGAGGCTTCCATCGGCGGCATCTCAACGGTAGCGGCGGACGTGGTCGATCATGCTGCCCCCATGGAGCACCCGGTCGACGAGCTTCGCGCGGCGTGCCGCGAGGTCGCCCGCCGCGGGCGTCACGTGCGGATCGACGAGGCGGCGATCCCGTCGTACGCGGCCCGATTGCCGCGCCGACCCGCCCCGGCCGAGCCGGACCCCGCGGTCCATCTCGTCGGCGGGCCGCGGGAGCGCCGCGCCGCGTTCTGGCTGACCCTTGACGCGATCAACTTTGGCTCCGGCTGGTTCCCGACCCTCCGCAGGCGCCCCGGCCGCTCCGGATACGGCACGATCGCTTCGGCAATCAGGGAGCGGTTTGAGCGGCACGGCCCCTGGAGCGCGGCGGAGCTCGCGACGATCGACAATGTCGAGGTCGCGGCCGCGCTCGGCCAGGACGCCGGCCACGAGCTGATGGGGCTGTTCGCCGCGTCGCTCAACGACCTCGGCAATCGGATCGGCTCGGAGTTCGGCGGAGACTATGCGGCGCTCCCTGACGCCGCCGGAATCGAGGCTCTTGCGCTCGTCGAGCGGCTCTCGCGCTGGCCGTGCTTTGCCGATTCCTCGACCTACCAGGAGCTTCGACTCCCGTTCCTGAAGCGGGCCCAGCTCGTGGCCGCCGACCTGGCGAACGCGGGCCTCGCGCATTTCGCGGACCTCGGTCGGCTGACGATGTTCGCCGACAACCTGGTTCCCCACGTGCTCCGTCTCGACGGGATTCTCCGGTTCGACGCCGGGCTGGTGGACCGGATCGAGCTGGGCGAGCAGATCGAGCACGGCTCTGCGGAGGAGGTGGAGATCAGAGCTTGCGCGGTGCACGCCGTGGAGCTGCTTGTCGCCTCCCGTCCTGAAAGCCGCGCCGCGGACCTGGACAAGCTGCTCTGGAACCGGGGCCAGGGCGAGCGATACAAGGCGCGTCCCCGCCACCGTTGCCGCTGCACCGCGTATTGACGCACCCCTACGCTTTCTCGCGATGGCCCACGGGACGCACGACTTCGAGGACGACCCACGGAACGCGGACATCCTGATCTCGGTGAACGGCGAGCTGGTGCCGCGCCAGCGGGCGGTCGTGTCGGTATTCGACGCAGGCTTCGTCCTCGGCGACGGCGTCTGGGAGGGCCTGCGGGTCCGGGCCGGCCATCCGGCATTCTTGGAGCGCCATCTCGACCGGCTGTTCGAGGGGGCGAGGGCGATCATGCTCGACGTCGGGCTAACGCCCGGAGACCTCGTCAAGGCCATCTACGCCACGCTGAAAGCCAACGACATGACTGACGGCGTGCATGTGCGGGTGATGGTCACCCGTGGCATCAAGCGCACGCCCTACCAGGATCCACGGGTCACGGTCGGACCGGCGACGGTGGTGATCATCGCGGAGCACAAGGAGCCGCTCCCCGCGACAGTGAGCGAGGGCATCACGCTGTTCACCACGCACGTGCGCCGCGCCCCGCCCGACACGCTCGATCCCAGGCTCAACACCCACTCCAAGCTGGGCGACATCACCGCATGCATCCAGGCCTACACCGCGGGCGCCGACGAGGCGCTGATGCTCGATCCAGACGGGTTCGTCGCCACCTGCAACTCGACGCACTTCTTCATCGTCGTCGGGTCCGGCGAGGAGACCGAGATCCTGACCTCCGACGGTCGCTACTGCCTGAGCGGGATAACGCGCGCCAACGTGCTCGAGCTTTGCCGCGCCAACGGCATCCGGGCCCGCGAGACGACGTTCAGCCTGACCGAGGTCTACTCGGCCCGCGAGGCGTTCGTCACCGGCACCTTCGCCGGCGTCGTGCCAGTTCGCTCCGTGGACGGCCGCACGATCGGCCAGGGCCGTCGCGGGCCGGTGGTCGACCGGCTCCAGACGCTCTACCGCGAGCTGGTCGAGTCCGACGTGGCGGCACGCGCAGCGCCATGAGCGACTGCGTCCGCGTGGCGATGTGGTCCGGCCCGCGCAACATCTCGACCGCGATCATGCGCGCGTTCGAGAACCGCCCGGATGCGGTCGTCGTCGACGAGCCGCTGTACGCGGCCTATCTCGTCCGAACCGCCGTCGATCACCCGGCGCGGGAGGAGGTCATTGCCTCCCAGCCCACCGACATCGCCGAGGCCGTGGCCGCCCTCGAGGTGCCATTGTCACCCGGCGTCCGCGTCCACTACGCCAAGCACATGGCCCACCACGTCTCACGCGAAATGGACCTGCGCTGGACGCTTCGCTTTCGCAACCTGCTGCTGATCCGCGACCCGCTCGAGGTCGTGGCCTCGTACGTGCGCTCGCGGGAGCGCTGCGAGCCGGACGACATCGGGCTGCCCCAGCAGGCGTGGCTGCTCGAGCTGTGGGATCAGCACGGCATGGAGGTGCCGATCCTGGACGCGGGGGAGTTCCTGGAAGACCCGGAGGCACACCTCCGCTGGCTGTGTGACTGGCTTGGGATCCCGTTCACCGCCCGGATGCTCTCCTGGCCCCCCGGGCCCCGCGCGTCGGACGGGGTGTGGGCGCCGCATTGGTATGCGGCGGTCTGGTCCTCGAGCGGATTTGAGCAGCGACGCCCCCGGGAGATCCGGCTCTCCGACCACGACGCACACGTGGCCGAGGCCTGCCGGCCGGCCTACGAGGCTCTGCACGCGCGGCGGGTGCGAGTCTGAATGGCGCAGCCGTTCGACGTCGTCGTCGTGGGCGCGCGCTGCGCCGGCGCGCCGCTGGCGACGATGCTCGCCAAGCGGGGACTGCACATCTGCCTCCTCGATCGCGCCACGTTCCCCAGCGACACGCCCTCCACCCACGGCATCCAGCCGACCGGGGTTCAGGTACTGGACCGACTCGGGGTGCTCGATGAGGTCCTGTCCGTCGGGGCGGCGGTCGACCGGGGCCACGTCGCCTTCGACGAGGTCCGTTTGACGGTCGAGAGCATCGTCGAGGTGGTGGGGGCACCGATGGTCAACATCCGCCGCAGCACCCTGGACGTGCTGCTCGTGAATGCGGCCGGCCGCGCAGGCGTGGATGTCCGCACCGGCACTGCCGTGACCGAGCTCCTGAGCGAGCGCGGACGCGTCTGCGGTGTGCGCACCGACTCCGGCGAGGCGCTCCCCGCACATCTGGTCGTGGGGGCGGACGGCGTCCGTTCCACGGTGTCCAAGCTGACCGGCGCCCTCGAATACGCGAACACAGAGTGCGGGCGAATCTTCCTGTGGACGTACCTTGCAGACGCGCCGGCGGACCCCCGGACGGCGTGGATCGGACGCGTGGGCGAGAACGCCTATCTGGCCAGCGCCACCGACGGCGGCTTGTTCATGGCAGCGGTGGCGCCACCGTCTGCCCGACGCGCGGCGGCACTCGCCGACCGTCCGGGCTTCTTCGCCTCCGCCCTTTCCGGCTGGCCCGAGCTCGCCGCCAGGCTGGAGGGCGGCGAGCGGGTGGGGCCGGTCCGGGTGATGTCGAACATGCGGGGCTACTTCCGCCAATCGGCGGGACGCGGCTGGGCGCTGCTCGGGGACGCCGGTCACTTCAAGGATCCGACGCCGGGGCAGGGCATCGCGGATGCCCTCCGTCAGGGCGAGAAGCTCGCCGAGGCAATCTCGCGCGGCCTGGGGGATCCCGCAGGCCCGGACGCAGCCCTACGCGACTGGTGGACCTGGCGCGACCGCGACGCCTGGCAGATGTACTGGCTGGCCTACGACCTGGGCCGGGCGCGACCCACGCCGCGGCTCGTGCACGAGGTGGAGCGGCGGATGGGCGCCGATCCGCAGCTCGCCTCGCGGCTCATCCGGGTCCTGAACCACGAGCTCGAGCCCTCGCTTCTGTTCGAGCCGCGCCTGCTGGTCTCCGCGCTCGCCTCCGCCCTTCGCACCGGGCGCGGTCATCGGGGCCAGCTCCTCGGCGAGGTGGCGCAGCTCGCCGCCGACGAGGTACGCCGGGCCCGGGCCCGCCGGCGGGCGCCCAGCGCCGCGGTCGGCTGACCGGAACGACTCCTACGGGCTTCCGAGCGTCTGCTCGCGGGCCCGCACGATCTCCCCCACCCCGTCCTCGCCGACGAGCAGCTCGGCCCGGATCGTGCCGCTGGCCAGGACATCGATCGCCGGGAAACGGCCGAGCGCCGCTTGTGCTCGATCGAGCGCGATCACCGTCGTCTCGCCGCCGAGCGGCTCCGAGGCGGTGGCGATCACGGTCAGCGACCCGCCGTCGACGATGTTTCGCGCTGCGGCCAGCGCACGCCGGCCGGCGTGCTGCGCGACACCGTCGAGCGTGTCGATCAGGACCGCGACGTCGCCCCCCCGAGCCGCGATCCGCCGCGCCTGGTCGACCGCGGTGCCAACGGCTTGGCCCTGCGCGTCCGATGAGCCGGCGAGGCTGACCGCCTGCGCCGGCTCGAGACCTGCCTCGGGCCACGCACCGACCTCCTCGGGCCGGACGCCGGCCAGGACCACGAGCGTCTGGAGGCCATCCTGCTGGCTCAGGACTCCGGCGACCCTGCGGAGCGTCTCGCTCTTGCCGGAGCGCGCAGGGCCGACGATCGTGACCCGCGACCCCTTGCCGATCGGGGTCAGCGATCCGATTGCCCGCAGCGTGTCGTCCTCCGAGTCGAGGCTGAAGCGGTCCTGCGGAAACGCAGCCGGGAGGTCGTCGAATCGGGCCCCGTCGGCCAGCTCGGATGCGGGACGGCCGTTGACGGTGTCGATCCTGTAAAGCGAAGCGAAGCGCTCGGAACGGCGGGCCGGCCGGCGGGGGCCGGCGATCCGGTCCCCGGAGATCAGCTCGCAGCGCTTGACCTGGGCGGCGGAGATATAGATGTCCTCGTCAGAGGCCTCCGGTGGATTCACGCGCAGGAAGGCGGAGCCGTTCGGCAGCACTTCGACCTGGCCTTCGACGGTCTCGTCCTCCGCGGCGGCCTCCTCCGGCCGCGCGGGCTCCTCGTCCTCCTGATCGCGCCCTGCGCCGCCGCGTCCTCGTCCGCCCCGGCGCCCGCGGCGCCGCGATGGTCGGGCCTCGGAGTCCTCCGCTTCGGCCTCCGGTTCCGGCTCCGCTTCGATCGCCTCCGCGGCGGCCGGGGAGGAGCCGCTCTGGCGCTCCAGGATTGCGTCGATCAACTGCTCTCGTCGCAGCCGCCGGTAGCCGTCGATCGACAACTCCGAGGCGATTGCGTGCAGGTCGGCGAGCGGGCTTTCTTCGAGCGCGCCGCGGTCGAGTACGGACATGTGAACCTCCTGGCTTGCGGTTAGCTCCGGTCGCGTTGCCGTCAGCGACCGGCGATGCGTGCCGGACGCACTCTAGTGGGCGGCGACGCCGTGCCGCAGCCCGCCCAGCCAATCCGCGAGCTCGGGACGCGATGCCCAGTCGGCATCGAAGCGCTCGATTCCGGCGACCGTCAGCGGGTGGTCGAGCATCTGGCGCAGCACCTTGCCCGGAACGGTCGCGACCTCGCAGCCCAGCCTGGCCGCGGTCACGACGTGCTCCGGATGCCGGATCGACGCCGCCAACACCATTCCCGCCTCTGCCGGCCAGCCGCCGCCCGGCCGAAGCACCGCCACGATCCCCGCCAGGACCTCGGCGGAATCGATCGAGCAGTCGTCGAGCCGTCCCATGAAGCAGGAGATGTAACGGGCGCCCGCCTCGGCCGCGAGCAGCCCCTGCGTCGGCGAGAAGACGAGCGTCACGTTGACGCCGATGCCCTCGTCGGCCAGTGCGCGGGTCGCTTCGAGCCCTGCCGCACAGAAGGGGACCTTGACCACAACGTGCTCGTGCAACCCGGCGAGCAACCTGCCCTGGCGGACCATCTCGTCCGCATCGGAGGCCACGACCTCCGCGGACACGGGGCCGGACACCAGCTCGCAGATCTGCCTGACGATGTCCCCCGGATCTCCTTCCTCGCGCGCCAGCAGGCTCGGGTTCGTGGTCGCACCCGCCAGCACCCCCCAGGCCGCGATCTCCTCCACCTCATCAACCGAGCCGGTATCGATGAACAACCTCATCTGGGATGACCTCCTGAAGGGGTAGCGGGCGGTGGCGCGATCTTCTCAGCCGTACCGGCGGCAACTCACTGCTGCCAGCGCACGTCCTGGGCGACCCTCAATCCCGGGTCGACCTCGGCGGAGCCTTCGAGCGCCGCCCTCACCGCGAGGAACTCGGAGACCTCCCTGACGTCGTGAACGCGCAGTACGTGAGCACCCGCGTCGACGCCGTGTGCCACTGCCGCCAGCGTGCCGGGCAAGCGCTCGCGCGGGGGGCGCGCGGTGAGGGCGCCGATGAAGTCCTTGCGGGAGACCGCAAGCAGCAGCGGCCGCCCCAGCTCGTGGAGCCCGGGCAGCGCCCGCAGCACCTCGATCGTCTGAAACGGCGTCTTGGAGAAATCCGGCCCCGGGTCGAGCATCAACTGCTCGAACGTCACTCCGTGCTCGAGCGCCAGGGTGATCCGCTCGCGGAGAAAGCTCAGCACGTCGGCGACGACGCGGCCATCCAAGGCCGGGTCGAGCAGCTTCTGCTTGGGCGCGACGCGGGTGTGCATCAGGATCAGCCCCGCCCCGGTCTCAGCGCATACATCCGCGAGCGAGGGATCGAGCAGACCGCTGATGTCGTTCACGATCGAGGCGCCGGCATCGATCGCCGCCCGCGCCACCTCCGGCTTGTAGGTGTCGACCGACACGAGCGCGCCCAGCTCCCCTGCGACCCGCCCGATCACGGGCACGACCCGTCCCACCTCCTCCGACGGCGACACAGCGGCTCGGTTTGTGACCCCCGACTCCCCGCCGATGTCGATGATGTCCGCGCCTGCCTCGATCAGCGCACGCGCCAGCTCCACGCGCCCCTCGAGCGTCCGCTCGAGCCCGGCGTCGGAGAATGAATCGGGCGTGGCGTTGACGATGCCCATCAGCCGGGGGCCGCCCCCGACAGAGAGCGTCTCACCACGGACGCGCCACAAAAGCTCCGGCGCCTTCATCCCCCGACGACGAGTCCCTCCTGCTCGGCCTCCTGGCGGAAGCGCTCCACCTCCGACCCGATCCGCGCCTCGTCCCACCCGAGCTCGGGCGCCATCGCCCGCGCCACGCGCTGCGGCGCGGGACTCGACGGAGGCCAGAGCTCCCGCGCGGCCAGCAACCCGAGCCGGGTCCGCCGCAGGAGAACGTCGCCGACCGTTCCCGCCTGCTCGTTTCGCGCCGCATAAGCAGCTTCGGCGAGCAGGTCGGGCATCCCGGGGAGGATCGGCTGGGCCAGCTCGCCCCGCCCCGCCGCGATCCGAATCACCTCCTCGGCTGCGTGGCCGTACCGGTGTCCGAGCGCGAGATACGAGTCTTCGGGCACTCCCTCCACCCGTTCCAAGCCGGCAGCATCGACGGAGCCGCCGAGGGGAATCTCGTGGGTCCTGCAGGGCGCCTCGCGGCCATCGCGCTCCACGAGGCGGTCGACGGCCAGCTTCGCCATTCGCCGCCAGGTGGTGAGCTTGCCGCCGGTGATCGTGATCATCCCGCTGGATGTCTCGTACAGCTCGGCCTTGCGGGAGATGTCGACGGACTTACGGGAGTCGCCGGTCGAGATCAGCGGCCGCACGCCGGCGTAGGCACCGGTGAGGTCCCCGGGGGTGAGGGAGGTGCCGAAGAACTCGTTGGTCGCCTGGAGCAGGTAGCCGATGTCCTCGGGGGACGGCTGAACGTGGTCGATGTCGCCCTCGTAGTCGTTGTCGGTCGTGCCGATCAGGCTGCGGCCGAGCCACGGCAGCGCGAAGATCGATCGCCCCTCCCCCGCCGGCACGATCGCGCCGGCGTCCAGCGGCAGCAGCCCTGGAGCCGACGTGACGTGCGTTCCCCGGCTCGGCCGGATGCTCGGGCGCCTCGGCCTCCGAGTGGAGCTCCTCGGGGCTGATCGTGTCGGCCCACACCCCGGTGGCGTTGATGACGTTGTCTGCCTGGACCGCGAAGCTCGGTGCCGCTCTCGCGGTCCTGGACCTGCACTCCGGACGCGGCCCCGTCGTCCTGGATCAGGTCCGTGACCTCGAGCCGGTTGGCACAGATCGATCCGAATCGCTCGGCCTCGGCCAGGACCGTGAGCACCAGGCGGGCATCGTCGGTCTGACAGTCGTAGAAGAGATAACCGCCCGCTCGGCTCGCGCTGTGCGAGCGCCGGCAGCAGCTCGACCACCTCCTCGCCGGAGATCAGCCGGTGGCGTTCGGGGCTCCACTCGGAGTCCTGGTCTGATCCGTTGTCGCTCCCGCCCCGCCGCGAGCCACGTCGCCCGCGCAGCCGGGGAGTAGCCATCACGTCGTACATGTTCAGCCCGATGCCCACCAGCCGGTCCGGGCGCGCTCCTTCGAACGCCGGCACGACCATCTTCAGCGGCCGGACCAGATGCGGCGCGAGCCTGACCATCAGCTGGCGCTCGAGCAGCGCCTCGCGGACCAGGCCCGAGATCGAACTGCTGGAGGTAGCGAAGGCCGCCGTGGACCAGCTTGGAGGATCGGCTCGATGTCCCCGACGCGAAATCCGCCTTCTCGACGAGCGCGACGCTGTAGCCGCGGGTGGCGGCGTCGAGCGCAACGCCGGCGCCGGTGATCCCACCGCCGATCACGACGACGTCGAACCGCTCGGACGACAGTGTCTCGAGCGCGCGCTCCCTTGCCAGCATCAGGCTGAGGGTATACCGCCCGCGAGTGCCCCCCGGGGGATCGGACGGGGGCCCGGCTAGTGCGCCGGGTCGGCGACGCCGCGCTGGCGGCGCTCCTCGACCACGTGCTTGATCTTGTTCAGGGTGTCATCCGACATCCTGCGGATCTCCCAGTGCGTCAGCTTCATCAGCCGCATCGGCGAGGTGGCGATCACGTCGGCGTTCCGCGGCTCGCGCTCCAGCAGACCCATCTCGCCGATCAGGTCTCCGGCGCCGACCGACGCCACGACGTTTCCGTCCTTGACCACGTCGGCGGTGCCCTCCTCGATCGCGATCAGCTCGGTGGAGTAGTCGCCCTCCTTCATCAGGATCTGAC
This sequence comes from uncultured Actinomycetes bacterium, assembly GCA_963822725.1. Lineage (GTDB taxonomy): Bacteria > Actinomycetota > Thermoleophilia > Solirubrobacterales > Solirubrobacteraceae > Palsa-465. Next base: position 574,497 of record CAWGIR010000004.1, on the reverse strand, counting down.
CCTCGGCGGCGCTCGTCTCGGTGGCGAACGCGGCCAGCCTCTTGGCCTCCTCCGGGCTCAGAGAGGAGAACAGCGGAATTGCGGTCAGGCGATTGGGGTCCATGCTCATGCAGTCGCTCCTGGATTCACGGGTACGGCGACTCTATCCGCACCCGGGCCCTGAATTCCACTAAAGCGCTTGGACCTCCGTCGTGACGTCGCTCACGGATTGCTTGGCGTCACCGAACAGCATCGAGGTCTTCTCGTCGTAGAAGAGCGGGTTGTCGATGCCCGCGAAGCCCGAGGCCATCGAGCGTTTGAGCACGATCACGGCTCCCGACTGGTCGACCTCGAGGATCGGCATCCCGTAGATCGGCGAGCCGGGCTCGTTCTTGGCCGCGGGGTTCGTCACGTCGTTGGCGCCGATCACCAGCGTGACGTCCGTGCGCGGAAACTCGGGATTGATCTCGTCCATCTCCCGGAGCAGGTCGTACGGGACGTCGGCTTCGGCGAGCAGGACGTTCATGTGGCCGGGCATCCGGCCCGCGACCGGGTGGATCGCGTACTTGACGGTCACGCCCTTTGCCTCCAGCGCCTTCTCCAGCTCGCGCACGGCGTGCTGCGCCTGGGCGACCGCCATCCCGTAACCCGGTGCGATCACGACCTGACGGGCGTAGGAGAGCTGGATCGCCACGTCAGCCGGGGACGTAGAGCGGACGGTTCCTCCGGTCTCCCCGGCCCCCCCGGCGGGCGCCGCCACCGCCCCACCGAAGCCTCCGGCGACGATCGCCGGGACCGAGCGGTTCATCGCCTTGGCCATCAGGTTCGTCAAAATCGTTCCCGACGCGCCCACGATCATGCCGGCGACGATCATCACCGGGTTCGAGAGCGCCACGCCCGTGGCCGCCGCCGACAGGCCTGTGAACGCGTTCAACAACGAAATCACGACCGGCATGTCCGCGCCGCCGATCGGCAGCACGACCATGTTTCCGAGAACTCCCGCGGCGACCAGGATCCCGAGGATGAACAGCGCCTGGGAGTGCGTGCCGGCCGCGAGGATGATCGCGCTCGCGAGGCAGACGCAGAACAAGGCCGCGTTGAGCACCGTCTGGCTGATCCCGGGGAGCTTGATCGGACGCCCGGGGAGGATCTCCTGGAGCTTGCCGAACGCGATGTTCGAGCCCCAGAACGAGATCGAGCCGACGATCGCGCCGAACAGCTCGAAGATCTCCGACCTGAGCGGCCAACCACCACCAAAATGGTGGCGGTACTCGACCCACGCGATCAGCGCCACCGCGCCGCCGCCGACGCCGTTGAACAGCGCCACCATCTGCGGCATCGCGGTCATTCGCACGTTGCGGGCGGCGGGGACGCCGATCGCGGTCCCGATCGCCACTCCCGCGATGATCAGCCAGACGGTGCTCGAGCCATGAAACTCGTGCTTGCGCAACAGCGTGGCGATCACGGCGATCGCCATCCCGGCGGCGGCGATCTGGTTGCCCCGCACCGCCGTGCGCGGTCCGGTCAGCCCCGTCATCCCGTAGATCATCAGGCCGAACGCGACTATGTACGCCGCGTCGATGAAGTTGGTCGTCTGCAGGAAGACGGTGCCGATCAAGAGCTCGACTCCTCGTCCGATTCGTCATCGGTCTTGGGCGGGTCCTTGGACTTGAACATCTCGAGCATCCGGTCGGTGACCAGGAAGCCGCCGACCACGTTGATCGTGCCGAACGCCACTGCGATCACGAGCAGGACCTTCTCGAGCGCACCGCTCGACTCCGCCATCAGCAGCAGGCCCCCGAGCACCACGATCCCGTGGATCGCGTTGGTGCCCGACATGAGCGGCGTGTGCAGGGTGTTGGGCACCTTCGAGATCACCGTGTACCCAACGAATCCGGCCAACACGAGCACAGCGATGTCGATTACGAGTCTGTCCATCTGAAAGCGCCTCCTATTGCGCGGTGGGGGCAGCAGCCGCCTGCTTCGCGCGCTCGTTGACGATCTCGCCCTCTCGCGTGAGGCAGGCGCCGGCGATGATCTCGTCCTCGAAGTCGAGCTTCAGCGCGCCGTCCTCATGCATCAGGCCGATCAGCGCCTCGACGTTTCGCGCGTACAGCTGCGAGGCATGCTCGGCCATCGTCGAGGGCACGTTCAGCGGTGCCGTGATCTTGACGTCGTGCTTGATCACCGTCTCGCCGGGCTCGGAGAGCTCGCAGTTGCCTCCGGCCTCGCCCGCCAGATCGACGATCACGGCTCCCGGCTTCATGTTCTCCACGGCCCCGGCTGTCACGAGGATCGGGGCTCGGCGCCCGGGGACGAGCGCGGTCGTGATCACCACGTCCACCTTCCCGATCGCCTCCTGGAGCGCCCGCTGCTGCTCGGCCTGCTCCTCTTCGGTCAGCTCGCGGGCGTAGCCGCCCTCGCCTGAGGCCTCCGGTCCGAGCGCGAGCCAGTCGGCTCCGAGTGAGCGGACCTGGTCGGCGACCTCGGGGCGGACGTCGAACGCCTGCACCACGGCTCCGAGCCGCCGCGCCGTCGCGATCGCCTGCAGACCGGCCACGCCGACGCCCAACACGAGGACCGTGGCGGGTCTGATGGTGCCCGCGGCGGTCATCAGCATCGGGTAGAAGCGGCCGAGCTCCTGGGCCCCGATCAGCGCGGCGCGGTAGCCGCCGACATTCGACTGGCTCGAGAGCGCGTCCATCGACTGGGCGCGGCTGATTCTCGGGATCAGCTCCATCGCGAACGAGGTGGCGCCGGACCCAGCCAGCGCCCTGACGCCGTCCGCGTCGCTGAGTGGCTGCAGAAACCCGATCAGGACGCTCTCGGGCTTGAGGCGCCCGAGCTCGTCTGAGCTCGGCGGCGCCACCTTCACGACCACGTCGGCGTCCCAGGGATCGTCGACCAGCTTGGCTCCCGCCTCCTCGTACTGGGCGTCGGGGATCAGCGCCCCGGCGCCTGCATCGCGCTGTACGAGCACCTCGGCGCCCTGAGCGTCCTCGCCGGGAGGGGTGACCAGCTTTCGGATCACCTCGGGAACCAGCGCCACCCGCCGCTCACCCTCGGCCGTCTCCTTGGGGACACCGATCTTCATGACGGCGCGAGAGGCTATCTGACCGGGGCGAGCATCAGCGCGTCGAGCACCGCCACGTCGGCGGCGAGCCGCTGCAGCCGAGAAGCCGGGCCGCGGTGCCTGGCGCGAGCCGGTCGCCGCTTGGCAGCCGGCGGTTTCGACGCTGGCGGCCCGCTCCGATTGGATCTGGCGTGCCCGCGGGGTGCGGAGGCGGCGGTCGCGACGGGCGCGAGCGGAAGGGGCTTTCCGGCGAGCGCCATCAGCGCCTCGGCCGTGACCCATACCGGCGTCTGGTCACTGCCACGGGCGTAGCGCACGTGGCCATCGGGCGCGATCAGCGAATGCAGGTAGCCCAGCGGACGGCCAAGCGCCCCCGTCCCCTGGCCCGCCGCGATCAGGCCCTGAATCGCCCAGGCGGTCGACTGCGCGTTCGAGGTGCCACCGAGCTGGCTGGGGAAGCCGCCATCGGAGTTCTCGTGGGCGTCGAGGAACCTGACCGCTCGCCGCACCGTGTTGCCGCCCGTGCCCGCCAGCGCCTCCAGCGCCGCCCCGGTGTCGTCGATGTCGCTCGAGCCGCCTCTGGTGGCGAAGTTGAAGCCGCCGTCCGAGTCCTGCTGGCGGATCAACCAGCCGGTCATTGCGGCCGGTGGCGCTTGACCCGCGGCGCGGAGCGCGAGGATCGCAAACGAGGTCAGGTTGACCTGGTCGGACACCGATCCGTTGGCGCCGATGTCGCGCTGGAGGCGCACGATCTCGGCGCTCGCCGGAAGGCCCCCCGCGCGCAGGGCCAGGACCTCGCGTTCCAGTGAGCCGGGATCGGTGGCCGATCCGGCCCCGCTTAGAACGTAGCCGCCGAGGCTGTGACTGCCGCGGCGGACAGCGTTGGGGTTGTGACCCTCGGCGGCCAGGCCCAGTGCGGCCCAGCCCGAGTACAGCTGCGAGGAGGGGCCGCCGGGGGCGGCGCCGAAGCCGCCGTCCGCGTTCTGCGCGGAGAGCAGGTAATCGGTCGGGGTGGTGGCGGCGTAGGCCGCGCCAGTGCCGACCGCCCGGACCGGCTGGCCGGCCAGCAGGGCGCCGGCGGCGAGCGTCAGCACCAGGGCGAGCGTCAGCGGCCCCGAGAGTGGAACCCACCGCACCTGGATCCGCGCCGAGAACCTGCGGATCGACCGCGTCAGGGCCGGCCCGAAGGCGAGGGCGAACAGCGCACAGCTGATCGCGTGCACGAGGTCGAAGCCGACCCCCTTGCCGACGTACACGCCCAGTTGACGGACGCTGTGATCGCTGTAGTTGACCCAGTCCCCGACGTCCTGGACCGCGGTGAAGGCGAAGCCCGAGACCGCGCACACCGCTGCCAGCACCCAGCGATTCGGGACCGCGCGCCTCCGGATACCGAGCGCGAGTCCAGCGCCGATGAGTCCGGTCGTGCCCCAGGCGGCCATCTGCCACGGGGTCCAGGGCCCTTGTCCGAAGAAGAAGTTCGAGGTCAGGCCCGCGACCGCGCCGACCACGAAGCCCGGTCCGGCGCCGAGCGCATAGCCGGAGATCAGCACGATGTCCGTCGTCGGCTTGACATTCGGCAGGGCGGCGAAAGCGATCCGGCCGAGCGCCGCGAATGCCGCCAGCGTGCCGACGAGCGCGACGATCCGCGCATCCGGTCGCGTCCGCTCATACCAGGCGAATCCACCTGCCAGCCCGACGGCGAGGATCGCGAATGCCGCGGCCTGCCAACTCACGCCACGGCCTCGCGGCGCCTGAGGAGCCGCTCCATCGCCAGCTCGGGTGTGAGCGAGCCCGCGATCCGCGCGGTCTCGGTGGCGAAATAGGTCCCGCCAGTGAGCGCCTCCTGCACAGGGGCGTCCACGATCGGAGCGCCGTCGGCCAGCAGAATCACGCGCTGCGCGAAGGCCGCGGCGAACTCGGGGTCGTGGGTCGCCACAAGGACGGCCGCGTCCAGCCCCATCAGGATGTGCGCAAGCTCGCGCTTGCGTGCCCGGTCCATCCCCCGCGTCGGCTCGTCGAGGCACACGACCGCAGGCGGGTCATCGCCCGCGTCAAGCACGATCGCGAGCGCAAGGCGCTGGCGCTCGCCGCCTGAGAGGTCGCGGGGGTGGCGATCCGCCAGTGTGGCGAGGCCGACCGCCTCGAGCGACCGCGACGAGGCTTCCGCGGACACGCGCTCGTGAACCAGGTAATCGTTCGGGTTCTGAAGCAGGAGCGTCACCCTCCCCGCGCGCTCGATGCGTCCGCGTGTCGGCTCCAGGAGCCCGGCGGCGTGCCGCAGCAGCGTCGACTTCCCGGCGCCGTTGCGGCCCATGAGCGCCACTCGCTCGCCACGGCCGATCGCCAGATCGACGCCGCGGAGGATCGCCGGACCGCGGCGCACCTCGTGCCACACGCGGACAAGCCGAAGCGCCGCCTCCCGAGCCTCGAAGGCCGGCGATTCCGTTTCGCCCCTCGGAGCGGAATCGCCAAAGTTCGCCTCCCGAAGGGCCGCGCGGGCCGCCTTGACGCCCGCGACCGGCGCCAATCCGAGCCCGCGGAGCAGCCGAGCACCCGGGGTCTGGAGCTCCGGCGGCGCCCAGGAGAGGAACTCCCGCGGCGTGCCGTCGCATACGACCCTTCCGGACTCGAGCGCGATCACGCGGTCGGCAGCCGCCAGGCAACGCTCCAGCCTGTGCTCGGCCAGCACGATCGCCACGTCGAGGTCCTCGTTGAGTCGCCGTAGCACTCCCATCAGCTCGTCGCCGGCCACCGGATCGAGCTGGGAGGTGGGCTCGTCGAGGAGGATCAGCGAGGGCCGGCCGGCGAGCGCCGCGCCCAGCGCCACCCGCTGGAGCTCGCCGCCGGACAGTTCGGCGGTGGGCCGGTCCAGGAGGTCCGCGATTCCCAGCGCGAGTGCCGCTTCCTCCACCCCGCGCGCGACCGCGGACGGCGGTTCGCCGCTGTTTTCGAGCCCGAAGGCGAGCTCGCCTCTCACCGTGCCCATCACGACCTGGGTCTCGGGATCCTGGAACAGACTGCCGATGCTCGCCGCCAGTTCGCCCGGACCGCGCTCGCGGGTGTCGAGCCCGGCTGCGATCACCTGTCCAGAGAACGTGCCGCCGTGGAAGTGTGGGACGAGCCCGTTCGCGGCGCGCAGCAGCGTCGATTTGCCCGATCCGGACCCGCCTGCAAGCACAACCAGCTCTCCGGGCTCGATCTCGAGCGATACCCCGCAAAGCGCCGGGCGCGCGGTTCCCGGGTAGGCGTAGGTGACCTCGTGGAGCTCGAGCGCGCTCATCCCTCGATCCCCCGGCGGTCGGCAAACGGCAGCAGCGCGGCGACGAGCAGCGCCGCGCTGAGGACGAGTGTCCTCGGCCCCGCCGCTGCGCGGAGCGCGGGGTAGGCGGCGAATGGAGCCAGGTCCGCCAACCGGGTCGCGATCGCAAGCCCCGTGATCGCGATCGCCGCGGCCCCGAATGCGAGGTCGTGACGCGAATAGGGCCTCCTCATGCGCGGTGGACGCCTCGCGGCGCCGTAGCCTCGTACCTCGAGCGCGGCGGCGACATCGAGGGCCCGGTCCAGCATGCCGGTCGTCGCCACGCGCATGAGCTGCACCCGGGTGGGTGGCCTGCCGGGGCGGCATCGCTGCGCCTCGGCGAGACGGCGTGCGTCGCGTGCCAGGACGGGCACCATTCTCGTGGCGATCGCGGCGCTCAGCGCGGAACGGAACGAGACGCGGCGAAACATCCGCAGGATCTCATCGGGGTCGACGGCGGCCGTGTAGAGGGCGCCGCACAGAATCAGCGCGACCGCCCGCAGCCCCAGGATCCCGCCATACGCGGTGGCTTCGAGCGTCACATCGGTGTGCCCGAGCAACGGCAGCTGTCCGAGGCGGACGATCACCGTCAGCCCGTCGCGCGTGACGAGCGCGTTGATGACCGCCACTGTGATGCCGAGCGGGACGGCGAACAGGAGCGCTCGCCGCAGCTCGCGTCCCACCCCGGAGGCGAGTGCGGCCAGCGCGATCGCGAGCGTGAGCGCCCCCAGCGCCACCGGGTTTGAGAGCAGCAGCGTTGCGATCGCGAACGCCACGCAGTACGCACTCCCGGCGGCGGCCCGGGCGGCGTGCAGCGGGCTCGGTCGCCGCCGATAGCTCACGATCCCCCGTCCAGGGGAACCGGAAGCTCCGCTGTGCGCGAGACGGCGATCGCGAAATGGTGGTCGAGGCTCACCGCATTCAGCCTGCGCGCGGCGGCGATCACTCCAGCCTGGTTGGTGCCCGTGACGATCCACGTCGGGGGAGCCGAGTTCGCAGACGTGGCGGCGATCAGCCCCGCTCCCGGCCCGAGCGTGCGCACAACCCGGCCGTGCGGGTCGAGCAACTGGAGGGTGCCGCCCCCGGCACCGAACTTCGCGTACACGCCGCTCGCCGATGGGCCCTGATCGATGACCGCGGCCGCGACGGACGCGCGCACATCGCCCCACGTCCCGACGAGGACCGCGAGGCTGTCCGTCCCCGACCCGGTTCCCGGCGCCTGGCTCGCGACCGGGACGCCCACCGAGTGAAGCTCCGCGGAGACGCGGTTGCAGGCCGCGGTCACGTCAGGGGCGCACTCCAGCACGGTCGGGAGCCGCCGGCCGCCGGTCCCGTGCAGGAACGGCTCGGGGAACGATCCGACCACGGCCGGGATCGTGTCGGTTGCGCTCCAGTCGTGCAGGTCCCACCAGATCCGGTCGCCCTTGTGAACGGCTGTCTGCGCGGCTCCGACCGAGCCCTGCACCCCGTTTACGTAGTAGAACCAGTCGCGCCGGTTCGACGAGCCGGAGCGGCCGTCGACCGACTCGACGAAGCCCCCGCCGTAGCGCGTGCCGACGTGGAAGGCGCGCTGGAGCATCCGCATCACGGTCTCCGAGCCGGGCACCTGGTGCGCGGTGATCGAACCCACCGGCTCGGCGCCGAAGTCGCTTGTGACCGTGAGGCTGACGTTCGACGTCCCGGCGCCCGGGCCGAGGCCGCAGCCCGCGACGATCGCGGCCGCCAGTGCGGCCGCGATCGCCGTGGCTGCCGAGCGGCGTCCTTGCACTACTTGACGATCTTGAACAGCAGCTTCTCTCCGGCCTTGAGCTTGATGGCGCAGGCGCCCAGGCTCGATGACTTGCCGTTGACGAAGACGCTCCAGAAATCGCTTCCCTTGGGTTTCACGCCCGAGATCGAAGTGATGAAGGTCGATCCGACGCTGGAGAAGTACTTCCCGGTCCAGTGGCCGTGGGTCGCGGCGTCGAGTGCGCCGGCGGCGCTCCTGCCCGGGCACTTGCCCTTGGGCGTTCCGCCCTTGGTGATCGAACGCTTCTCACCGTGCACGGTGGTCGGGCCCACGAGCGTCTTGGACAGGGACTTGACCGTGACGGTCACCGCGGGGCCGGCCGATGACGCGGCCAGCGCGGCGCCGGAGGTCGCGAGGATGATCGCAAGCGCTCCGCAGAGCGCGATGAACTTCTTCTGCTTCATGAGAGCCACCCCTTTCCACGAGGGCTGTCGGCGTTTTGGTCGGAGGCTGGTCTCCTGGCTTACGGGCCTACCAGCCGCGCCTTCCCGGTTGACTCGGCGTCATCCAGTGGCTATGCCATGGCGGCTGGCGTCCCCGATCACAGTGGCGGGTCCGCGCCGGAATCGCACCGGCTTCCCATCACCATCGACCTTGAACGGGGGCATCGTATCGGGTCATTACAGTTGAGAAGCGATGACGATCAATCTCACGAGGATCTACACGCGTCTCGGCGATTCCGGCGAGACGCACCTCGGCGACATGAGCCGCGTTCCGAAGACCCATCCGCGGATCGCGGCCTACGGGACGGTCGATGAGCTGAACGCCCACGTGGGACTCGCGCTCACCGTCGAGGACCTCCCCCCCGGGTACGTCGAGTGGCTCCGGCGGATCCAGAACGATCTGTTCGACGTCGGGGCGGACATCGCCGCGCCCGAGGACCCGGAGGGGCGCGAGCGCTTACGTGTGATCCCCGAGCAGGTCTCCTGGCTCGAGGAGCGCTGCGACGAGGTCAACGCCACGCTCCAGCCGCTGAAGTCCTTCGTGCTGCCAGGCGGCACGCGCGCGGCTGCTCACCTGCACGTCTGCAGAACCGTCTGCCGGCGAGCCGAACGCCTGGCGATCGCGTGCGGCGACGAGTTGAACGGTGAGCTCGTGCGCTACCTGAACCGGCTCTCGGACCTGCTGTTCATCCTCAGCCGTGGGGCAAACCGCGGCGAGGAGCCGTTGTGGGAGCCCGGGAAGTACCGCTGAGGCCGGGGCGCAGGGCCAACATCACGCCGGTGGCGATCATCAGCCCCAGCACCGCGATCGCCGCCGCTCCCAGCATGAACGCCCGGTGAGCCTCGGCATACACGACGACCGCGTGGGGTCGCGTGATCGCCACCAGGCCCGCGAGTATCAGCGCACCGACCATCGTGAACGCAATCGGACGCAGGGCCTGTCGAAGCGGCAACCGGACCGTGGTCGCCGAACGCTTGCCGGCCCGCTCGGTGGCCGATAGCGCGGCCATGCCCAGCAGCGTCCACACGCCCGCCACGAGGAACCCGCCCAGCACATCGCTCGGGTAGTGCCAACCGAGCGTCAGGAACGAGTAGCGACACCGCCACGGCGAACGCCGCACCGAGGGCCGCGGCCACGGGACGGAACCGGGCAGGCGACGAGAGCACGATGCTGAGCGCCAGCGATCATCGCTGCGGTCGCGTGGCCGCTCGGCCAGGACGCAGATGAGACGTGGTGGAGGTCGCCCAGCAGAGACGAGGCCCGGGGCTCCGCGAGCAGCGGCTTGAGCAGCTCGGTGGTCACGTTCGCGCCGAGCACGATCGCGAACACAGTCATGGCGACCCGCGGCCGCCGGCGAACCACGGCCATCAGGATCGGGATCGCAACCAGGTACACGTACGGTTGCGGGTCGCACAGGTCCGCGATCCACATGGCGACGGCGTTGACGTGCGGGCGCTGAAGACCAGCCGAAGCCGGTGTAGACCGACTGGTCAAGGCGCTCGAACACGCCGACATGGAACGCGAGTACCCAGATGAGGACCAGCAGAGCAGCGCCGCATCCGGCTCCGATCAGGGCACGCCTCGGCATACACCGAGGGTACCCGCGCCTGATTATGGGCTCGTAAGAGTCCGGGGCGGTTCTTAGCGAGGCCGCGCCCGGCTCGGGGCGCTGCGCAGGCTCCCCGACGTCGCTCTGCTCGGCCGCAGACTGTGCCTGTCTCGTGATCTTGATCTCGGGCGCGACGCCGGTGCGGCGGAGGTGGGCGAAGTGCTCGATGTCCTCCGGCGAGGCCACCTCGACGCTCAGCCCCTGCTCGAGCTCGAACTTCGCCGGCCTCGTACAGGAGCTCCTGATAGCTCGGCACGCCGGAGTCGCCCCCCGCTGCGCGGATCCCGCCCTCGACATCGAGGTCGTGGGTCCCGCAGCGGAGCGTCCAGCGCGTGTTCTCCGAAAGCTTCTCGGCCGTGAGCTTGACGGGAACCGGATCTGCGCCCGCGCCCTCCGTCGTCTCGACGCGTAGTCGCGCGTGCTCCGAGGCCAGTGCGCGCGCCAGCCGCTCGAGGTTGCGCCGGTACGGGGCCGGTACCACGGTCACCGGTCCCGAGGCCTTGGCGTTGCCCCGGACCGCCTCGGCCACCGGTCCGACGAGCACGAGCTCGACCTTGTTCGCGATCAGCCACCGGACGATCGCGACCCAATCGGATCGGAGGTGCTCGAGCCCTTCCGGGTGCCTCACGGAACGGTGCTCGATTCCGGGTACGCGGTTCTTTAGGAGCATGAGGGTGCGTTTCGCCCTCTCTGACCGGAGTCCTTCCCGGGATCTCCGCTCAGCGCGGCAGCACGTCGAGCCGCGCGAGACGCCGCAGCACATCCGGCGCCAGCCGCGACAGCGCGTGGGCTAGCTTGGCCTCGGGCGTGACCACCGCCACGGGCCGGTCGTCGCCGATTGCGGCCAGGATCTGGGCCGCGACTCGGTCCGGGGTGAAGTTGCGGCGTTCGTACAGGCGCGTGACCGTTTCCGAGATGCGGCGCCGCTGTTCGTCGTCGAGCCCGACGTAGTGCGTCGAGCGCGTGATGCTCGTCGCGATGAATCCGGGGCACACCGCCGTGACGCCGATGCCGTGCGGCGCGAGCTCGGCGCGCAGCGATTCGCTCAGCATCAGGACCGCCGCCTTCGTCGCCGCATACGTCCCGAGATCCTTCGTCGGGGTGAACGCCGCCATCGAGGCTGTGTTGACGAGCTGTCCGCCCTGCCCTCGCTCCACCATCGCTCGGCCGAACAGCCGGCAGCCGTAGACCACCCCCATCAGGTTGACGTTCACGATCCGATCCAGATCGGCGATGTCGGTCTCGACGAACGGCCCGGCGACGCCGATTCCGGCGTTGTTGACGACGACGTCCGGCACGCCGTGCTCGCCCAGGACTTGGTTTGCGAGCCGTTCCATCGCCTGCTCGTCGCTGACATCGCAGACGAAGGACTGGCTGTGGGCGATCGACGCCGCGGCGCGCTCGAGGGCGTCGGGATCGCGGTCGACGAGCAGCAGGCGGGCGCCATGCTCGGCGAGGGCCCGCGCCGTCGCGAGTCCGATGCCGCTGGCGGCACCGGTCACGAGCGCGAGACGCCCCTGTAGCTGTTTCAGACCCCCTCCCGGAAGCCAGGGCGCCGTGGCCTCAACAGGCGCGCCCGCCTCGACGGCGTCGACGAATTCCCCGATCCAGCGCGCCAGCCGGTCGGGCTCGACCCGCGGCGCCCAGTGGGTGGACGCGATCGTTCGCCGCTTGAGGACTTCGACGAAGCCATCCTTCACCCCGTAGTAGGACGGGGAGATGAAATGGTCGTGGCTCGGAAGGACCAGCTGCACGGGGACATGGACCGTCGCCTGCCGCCGCGGCCGGAGAAGCCGCCGCGGGATGTTGCGGCGGTACAGCTTTGCGCCCTGGATGCCGTCGGAGGCGAGCGTCTCCGGCAGCCGCCGACGCTCGCGGGGGACTCGCTCCAGCTGGGCCAGAAGCCACTGCCAGCGACCGCCTGCAAGCAACAACCGCCACGTGAGCGTGGGCACCCCCGGCGTCCATAGCGCGAGCACATACCACGAGCGCCTCAGCCGGCGCGCGAGCTCGCCGAGCCGCCCCGGGGTCGGCCGTCGAAGCAGGTCATAGCCGGCGAGGATCAGCTGGTCGAGCGACGGGCCGGCAATCGCAGTAAACGACGCGAGCACCTCCCGGAATCGCTCCTCGGTGGCGAACTCCCATCCCTGAATCGCCCCCCAGTCGTGGCCGACGAGATGAATCCGCTGTCCGGGCGCCGCCGCCGCGATCACCGCAAGCAGGTCGTCGCCCAGCCGCTCGAAGTCGTACGCGGCCGGCCCCCGCGGCTTGGCGGACCTCCCCGCCCCGCGGACGTCGTAGGCGACGAGGTGATAGCGGTCTTCGAGCTCGGCGAGGACGTCCTCCCACAGCTCCTTCGTGTCCGGATAGCCGTGGACGAAGACGATCGTGGGACGCCCGCGGTCCCCGGCCTCCACGAAGGACAGCTCGACGCCCGCGGAGGAGGTCGTCCCGTTTACGGCGCCGTCGGTCACCGCCGCGTGAATCTATACATTCGGAGGCGATGCAGCCTCGCGATCCGCGCTCGAGACGCCTCGAACGCCAGCATGAAATCCAGGTCCGCCGCCGGCGCGCCGCGGCGCTCGCCGTGCTGATCGGGGTCGTCGCGATCGCGGTGGTGATCGTCATCTCCTCGAGCGGCGGCTCGACGCCCGGTAAGAGCGCGTCGCGGAGCTCGAAGCGGGTGGGGCGTGTGGGCTCGCGCGGCGCTCGGCGCGCCGCCACTACCGGCTCTCACTCCACCGTCACGGGCGTGGCCACCGGCAAGCCGGGGACGGCCTCGGTGCCGATCCTCATGTACCACGTGATCAACCCGCCGCCCGCAGGGGCGGCATTCCCCGGCCTGTACGTACCGGCCGGCGAATTCGCCGCCCAGATGGAGGCGCTGAAGGCCGCGGGCTGGCACGCCGTCACGCTCGACCAGGTCATGGCCTACTGGAAGCGCGGCGTTCCATTGGGTCCGGGCAAACCGATCGTGCTGACGTTCGACAACGGCTATCAGTCGCAGTACACGAACGCCCTGCCGGTGCTCAAGCGGCTTGGCTGGGTTGCCGACGAGAACATCCAGCTCACCGGCCTGCCGCCGTCCCAGGGCGGGTTGACCGACCCTCAGGTGCGTGGCCTGGTCTCGGCCGGGTGGGAGCTCGACACGCAGGGAATCAGTCACGCGGACCTGATCGCCTTGAGCTCCTCCGAGCTGCAGTACCAGGTGGCGAGCGCGCGTCAGACGCTCCACCGGCGCTATGACGTTCCCGTGAACTGGTTCTGTTACCCCTCCGGGCATTACAACGCGAACGTGATCGCGGAGGTCAAGGCGGCGGGATTCGTCGGGTCGACGACCGTGATCCCTGGCTGGGCGGGGCCGAGCCAGGACCCCTATCGCCTCCCACGGCTGCGGGTACTCGGCGGCACGAGTCCTGCCGCGCTCTTGTCGCAGATCGCCACCGCCCAGTCGGCCGGGTCGCCGCCGGCGACGTACGGGGGGCCGGGGACGGCGTAGGGCGGGGCGCTTCGGCGGGCGGGGGGCAGGCGGGGTCCGGGTGCCCTCCGGCCGCGCCGAGCCGAGGCGGCCGGGCGGCTATACGGATATTTGCGGCCAATATGACCCCTTTTATCCACCTTCTACCCTTAGAAGCATGTTCGGCCTTCGGAAAACCGCGATGGTTGATCCCAGCGACGCCCTCCCGGGCCGCGATGACGGGATGCCAGTCGCGGCGCGCCACGCTGTGCTCGGAACCCCGATGAGGCCTCCGTTCCCCGAGGGACTCGAGCAGGCGGTGGTCGCGATGGGCTGCTTCTGGGGCGCAGAGCGTGTGTTCTGGCAGGCCGAAGGGGTGTACACGACGGCCGTCGGCTACGCGGGCGGGCACACGCCGAACCCCACCTACGAGGAGGTCTGCAGCGGACGGACGGGTCACACGGAGGCCGTCCTGGTCGTGTTCGATCCGGCCAAGATCAGCTATGGGGACATCCTCCAGCTCTTCTGGGAGAACCACGACCCGACCCAGGGCATGCGCCAGGGCCACGACGTCGGCACCCAGTACCGCTCGGCGATCTACTGGACCACCCGGGCCCAGCGGGAGGCCGCCGAGGCCTCACGTCACGCCTACTCCGAGCGCCTTCGCTCCGCGGGCTATCCGAAGATCACCACCGAGATCGCCGAGGCTCGGGACTTCTACTACGCCGAGGACTACCACCAGCAGTACCTCCACAAGAACCCGGGGGGCTACTGCGGCCTGGGCGGGACTGGGGTCAGCTGCCCAATCGGGGTTCAGCTCCCCCAGCAACAGCCGGCAGGATCGTAACCTCGTCGCCGTCTGACACGGGGGTCTCCAGGCCGTCGAGGAAGCGAATGTCCTCCCCCCCGACGTACACGTTCACGAACCGCCGCAGGCCCCCGTCCTCGGCAATCCGGCTGCGTAGTTCATCAAAGCGCTCGTAAAGGGCATCCAGCACCTCGCCGACCGTCTCACCGTCGACTTCGGCGGTCGCCTCGCCGTCGGTGGCAGCGCGAAGCTGGGTGGGGATCTTGACGTTTACGGCCATCGCCTCTGTCTATTTATCAGGCGGCGACGGCGATGCGCTCGCTCGCCCGCTCGAACGCCTCGACTGTGGGCTCGATCTCCCACCGCTCGAACGTGCCGCGGGCAACATCGAGGGTCTTGAGCCCGTCACCGGTGATGTAGACGACAACCCTCTCGCCAGGATCGATGTCGCCTCGCTGGGCGAGCTTTGCCAGAACCGCGACGGTGACGCCGCCGGCGGTCTCGGTGAAGATGCCGGTCGTCTGCGCGAGCAGCTTGATCCCGTCCCGGATATCCGCGTCTGAGACCGAGTCGATCGTGCCTTCTGTGCGTCGCGCCAGGTCGAGCGCATAGGGCCCGTCGGCCGGGTTGCCGATCGCCAGCGACTTGGCGATCGTCTCGGGGCGTACGGGCTGGCAGAAATCCCTGCCCGCCTCGAACGCGGTCGCTACCGGCGAGCAGCCCGCCGCCTGGGCGCCGTTGAACCTGGGCAGCTCGCCGTCGAGTAGGCCGACCTCGAGCCATTCCTCGAATCCCCGGGCGATCTTGGTGAAGAGCGATCCGCTGGCGATCGGCGCGACCACCCGATCGGGAATCTCAAACCCGAGCTGCTCGGCGGTCTCGAAGGCCAGTGTCTTGGAGCCCTCGGCGTAGTACGGGCGCATGTTGATGTTGACGAAGGCCCAGTCGTGCTCGGCAGAGAGCTCCGTGCACAGACGGTTGACCTCGTCGTAGTTGCCGTCGACCGCGACGAGATTCGTGCCATAGACGCCCGTCGCGAGGACCTTCTGCTCTTCCAGATCGGCCGGGATGAACACGTAGGACTCGAGCCCCCCAGCGGCGGCGTGGGCTGCGACGGCGTTGGCCAGGTTCCCGGTTGAGGCGCAGGCGATCGTCTCGAAGCCGAGCTCGACCGCGCGAGCGATCGCGATCGACACCACGCGATCCTTGAACGAGTGCGTCGGATTGGCGGCGTCGTTCTTGAGCCAGACCTCGCCCAGGCCCAGCGTCTCCGCGAGCCGATCCGCCCTCAACAGCGGGGTGAACCCGGCCGGGAGCGTCCCCGGCTGGGGCCCGACCGGAAGAAAATCGGCGTACCGCCATAGCGAGCTTGGCCCGGTCTGGATGCGGCGCTTGAGCTCCCCGGGATCGGGGTTCTCCCGGGGTTCGTACGCGACCTCGAGCGGGCCGAAGCACTGCTCGCACACGTAGCGCGCGTCAAGCGGGTAGGTGGTCCTACATTCCTTGCAGCGAAGAGACTCTGGCGGCATATGTGAAAAAACCTCCGCCGGGGTCTGTGGTCGGAGGTTGAGAAACCGCCTCTTCCACATCTCCCAGGCTTGTCGTTGGAGCCTGATGGAATTGGCACCGTTCCCTTACGGGAGGTTGCCGGGGTTTCACAGGGCCATATCCCTCCACCCCTCTGGATGCAGTACAGCTATGTGGCGAGCAGTATAACGGGTGTGGGGCCGCGTAACGACCTGCAGCAGGCGGTGTTCTGAGCTGGGGCATGGCCACCACCTCCTCAGATCCGCTCGAGCGCCTCGAGGCGATCCTCGCCTCGCCCGGCAAGACGCCCAGCAAGCGGATGCTGATTATCGTCAACCCGTACGCCACGACGGTCTCCGACCGGTTGAAGAACCTCGTGGTGTACGCCCTGCGCGGGAGCTACGACGTCGTCGCGGTCGACACCGAGGCGCGCGATCACGCCACCGAGCTGTGCCGCCAGGCCGCGCGGGAGCACTACGACGTAGTCGTGGCGTTCGGCGGGGACGGCACCGTCAATGAGGCGGCGAACGGGCTCGCTGGGTCCGACACGCCGTTGAGCTGCCTGCCCGGTGGTCGCGCAAACGTGTACTGCCGCATGCTCGGGATCCCGACCGACGTCGTCGACGCGACCGAGCACCTGTTGCGCATGGCCGATGACTGGCGCCCGCGGCGGGTCGACCTCGCGCAGGTCAACGACCGCTGCTTCACGTTCTCGGCCGGTGTCGGACTGGACGCGAGCGTGGTCGAGCGAGTCGACGCCCATCCCCGCCTGAAGGCACGGCTCGGCGAGTGGTATTACGCGTGGACGGCAGTCGGGACCTTCAATCGCCGCTACCTCATACGACCGCCCCGGCTGGAAGCCGAGCTGGAGGGAATGCGGGTCGAAGGGGTCACGGCGATCGTCCAGAACGCGACCCCGTACACGTACTTCGGCGAGCGGCCCGTGGAGATGGGCGAGGGCGCGTCGCTCACAAGCGGGGATCTGGCCGGCATCGTGCTCGAACGCGCGAGCCCGATCGACGTGCCCACGGTCGTCTGGCGCGCGCTCTCTCGCCGCGCGCGGCTCAGCCGCCACCGCCGGGTAACCCCGTTCAGCAAGCTCGATGGCCTGCGCGTGCGGTCCCGGGACGATCGCCCGTTGCCCCTCCAAGTGGACGGGGACTACATCGGCGAGGTCGACGAGGCCGTATTCGGCGTCCGGCCCGAAGGAATCTCGGTCGTTTCCTAATTCAGCTCGGGGGGGCGAAAACCACCCCCCTCGCGGCTATGGAAAGCGTGCGAATCACCGCGCGGGACCAGTCCTTCCTGAAGTTCGCCGCAGAGCACAGGATCGTGCTCGCCGCACACGCCCAGGCAGTTCTGGGCGTATCAGCCCCGGTCGCGCGCACCCGGCTTCGCGGACTGGCTGAAAACGGCCTTCTGCGCCGGCACTCGATCCTCGAGGTGCCGGGGCGTTGCTACTCGATCACGCGCCGGGGTCTCAGCTCGATCGACAGCGCGCTCCCCGTGCCCCGATTCGACGCCAACGGCTACCGGCACGACGTCGGCCTGGCATGGGTCTGGCTCGCGGCCCGCGGCGGCGCCTTCGGAGCGCTGCGCGAGATTGTCTCCGAGCGACGGATGCGCTCCAGCGACGCGACGGAGGCGCACGCGTCCCGCATCACGGGCGGCGCGGTAGACCCGTTCGCGGTCAGGCTGGGCGGAACCGGACCCGGCGGACGCGAGCGTCTGCACTACCCGGACCTCATCCTGATCGACTCACGTGGTTCACGCGTGGCCGTCGAGCTCGAGCTGACGCCGAAGGCGCGGACCCGACGTGAGCGGATCCTGGCGGGCTATGCCGCCGACCGGAGCGTCGCCGGCGTCCTGTACCTCGTCGAGCGGCGCGCCGTCGGACGAGGTATCGAGCGCTCAGCGGAGCGCGTCGGGCTACAGGGACGCGTGCGCGTCCAGCCGGTGCGCTGGGGGAGCCAGGCGCCGGCTGGGCCGTCGGGGGCGACACGGGAGCGGCTTCCGAGGCGAGCCTCCGCACGCGGCGGACGGATCGAGGCCGGCCGATGACCGTGCCCCGTTATGTGCGCCTGGTGGCATTGCTCGCCCTCGCGGCCAGCGTGCTCGCTCTGCCACCTTGGGCAACGGCCTTGGCGGCGAGCGCGATCGGAGCACTGGCGCTCCGCGACCTGCGCGCCCGTGTCATCGGCCGGCGGACATCCGATGCCCCCTCCGCGCATCCCGCGGTCGCCCTGGGCTCAGACCGCGATGGCAGGCCCGTGCTGCTCACCGACCACCAGCTCTCCGCACATGGCCTGATTCTCGGGGCCAGCGGCGCCGGGAAAACGACGACCCTGCTGCGGATCCTGAGCGAGCACGTGAGGCGGGGGCTGCCGGTGGTCGCGATCGATATGAAGGGCTCACCCGCGTTCGCCCGCGAGCTGGCGGCGGCTGCCGCGGCTGCCGGGCGTCCATTCCGCCTGTGGACGCCCGATGGTCCGCAGAGCTGGAATCCGCTGGGGCACGGAAACGCGACGGAGCTCAAGGACAAGCTGATCGCCACCGAGCGCTTCACCGAGCCGCACTACCGGCGGGCGGCAGAGCGCTATGTGCAGACCGTCCTCCAGGTGCTCGAGTGCGCTGGCAGCGAGGCGCCGCCGACGCTCGAGCAGGTCGCAAGGCTGATGGATCCGCGGCGCCTCCATCCGCTGCTGCGCCACGTGCCGCCAGAGCTCGCCGCCCGCGTCCAGGACTACCTGGCTGGCCTCGGCCCGGATCAGTTGAGTGCGATCAGGGGGCTCGGCACCCGGCTCTCGATCATCACCGAATCGCACACTGGCCGGTATCTGGCCCCCGGCGCCGGACTCGACGCGCTCGACGTGACCCGAGCCCTGGCCGGGGACGAGGTGGTCCTCTTCAGCTTGAACTCGGGCCTGTACGGAGGGCTGTCCGCCCAGCTCGGCGCGCTCGCGATCCAGGACCTGGTGGCCGCCGCGGGGCACCGGCTCACGAATCCCGGCGGCCCGCCCGCGATCGTGGGGATCGATGAGTTCTCGGCGCTGGACGGAGACAACGTGATTTCGCTGCTGGCACGGTGCCGCGAAGCCGGGGTGAGCGTGCTGCTCTCCACCCAGGAGCTGGCTGATCTCGATCGCGCGGCGCGCGGGCTGCGAGACCAGGTGCTGGGATCGACCGCGATCAAGATCGCGCATCGGCAGGACGTGCCGAGCTCCGCACAGACGATCGCACAGATGGCCGGGACGGAAACCGTGTGGGAGCAGACCCAGCACACCGTCACGCATCCGCTGCTCGGTTCCTATCGCACGGGCCGCGGAATGCGGCGCCAGGGGGAACGGTTCATCGTTCACCCAAACGAGATCAAGTCGCTTCCGACGGGCCAGGCAGTCGTGATCACCAAGGTCCCCCAGGCGGAGGTGAGGAAGGTGTTGGTGGCGCCCTCGCGCGGCTCGGGGCAGGCGCACAGGGGTCAGGCAGCCCCGGTGCGAGCCTCCCGAGACGGGCCCGCGCTCGGCTGAGTGGAGGCCCTTGGCGCTACCCACCCGCGATCGTGATCAGCGCCGCGCTCGCCGATGGCAGTGTCACCCAGTAACCGCCCCCGCTGGCCCGCAGTCGCTCGGCCCGACGGGGGCCGGTCAGGATTCCCGTCCGCGTGGCTTCTCCGAAGCTCTGGCCGGCCAGCGTGACGCCAGCCGACGCGCTCGCGCTCGGCGCCTCCAGCCGCTCCAGCTTCGCGGCACCCCGCCCACCCGGCACGCGGACCCGCACCCGGCGCGGGAAGGCAGTGTTGTCGTTGATCAAGACCACGCGGATCGTCCCATCCGCCGCGCGAGTCGCCCAGGCGCGAATCTCGCCGGCCCGCGCAAGGCGCACTCCCACCAGCCGCGCCCCCGGCGGCGCCGCACGGGCGAACAGCAGCAGGCCGTAGTACTCGGGATGCACGAGTGCCTGCCAATGCCCGCCCGGATGCGTGATCAGGAACAGCGAGTACGCGGCGCGCGGAAACGTGTGCACGTTGACACCGTCCACGCCGTTGCGGGCGAGCGAGAACAGCGTGTCGACCGCCCACAGCGCGGAGGCGAACGAGTTGCTGACCCCGAGCTTGCCCGCGCACGCAATCGTGTTCAGCTCATCGACGCGGAACTGCGCCCCGTGTTTGTGTGCGAGCGCGATGTAGGGCGCCATGCCCTCCATCAGCCCCCGGGAGGCCGTCTCGGACAGCAGGCCGCCGATCGTCGCCGGCACCGGCGAGTCGCTGGACGGGTAGCAGCGGTTGCTCGGGTACCGGTGCAATGTGACGACTCCCAGCCCGGGCGCGGCGGACAGCAGCTCGCCGAGATGCGAGAGGCCACGGCGGGTCCCCGTTGCCGGGCCCGCCAGCGGGACCGGCGGGAGCGCCGAGCGAATCTCGGCAACGTCCCGGGCATAGGAGCCCAGCCCAACCGTGCCGTACCACGAGGGACGGGCGTAGACCGGCTTGCCGCCCTTCGTGTACCAGGGAAGGCGGCCGTACACCTCGGGCTCGTTGCCGAGCTCGAGCGCCGCGACATAGCGGCGGCCGATCCCGCTGACCAGCGCACGCGCCTCCGCCTCGGCGACCACGCGGCTGTCGGCAGCCAGGTTGATTCCGAGGATCAGATGCGCACCGAGCTCGCGGGCCAGCGCGCGCGTGGTCTTGATCCAGGTGCCGGTGAGCGTGAACTTGACCCATGGCGGACGGGAGGCGCCCGGGAGCGGCCACCAGGTGGCGTCGGTGGAGTCGCCGCCGATCCGGAGCACCGGCCGCCGGCGAGGGGAGAGCGAGCGGATCAGGTTGACGAGGACCGGGTTGACCGCCCGGGGGTCGACGCCGGCGTAATGGCGGGTTCCCTGGTACTCGAACGACATTCCGAGGAACCCCGGGGGGATCGGCCCACCGGCCGGCTGCTGCACGACGGTCACGACGGCTGGGCCATGTGGAGGGACCGCGGCGTCGGCGGCCCAGGGCGAGCCGGTCGACCCGCCGCATCCGGCAACGGCACCGCCCGCGGCCGCGGCCGCGCAGAACAGCCCGAGGCGCCGGATCGGGCCTACCCCGCCCCGGGGGTCACCCGGTACGCATCGAACACCGCGTCGATGTTGCGTAGGCGGTTGATCGCCTGGTCGAGCGAGCGCGTGTCCCCCACCTCGACGACGAAACGGTTCTTGACCATCGGGTGGCTGACCGTGCACCGAGCCTCGAGGATGTTGATGCCCGCCTCCGAGAAGGTGCGCGACATGTCCTCGAGCAACCGGTGGCGGTCCCAGCCATCGACCTCGATCTCCACGCGGAACGCAGTCTCCGCATCGCCGTCCCAGGAGACGGCCGTGAACCGCTCGGGGTCCTTCTTGAGGACGGCGACGTTGGGGCAGTCCTCGCGGTGAATCGTGATGCCGCGCCCGAGGCTGATATAGCCCACGATCGGGTCGCCTGGGACGGGGCGACAGCACTTCGCCAGCCGCAACATCACCTCGTCGATGCCCTCGACCGAGATCCCGAAGCGCCGCGAGGACGTGGTCGGCCGGGCGCGCCGGCGGCGCGTCTCCAACAGGCCCTCGGTGGCGGTGGGCTCCGATTCCGCCGTGTCCCCCTGCTTCAGGCGCTGCATGACCTTGTTGACGACGGTCTTGGCGGAGATCTTGGCGCCACCGAGCGCGATGTAGAAGTCGTCCGCCTTGCGGAATCCCATCTCGCGGATCACGTCGGCCAGCAACGGCGATCCGACCAGCTTCTGAGCGGGCAGGCCCTGCTTCTTGAGGTGCTCCTGGAGCAGCTCGCGACCGGAGTGCTCGGTGTCCTTGCGCGACTCCGCCTTGAACCAGGCCTTGATCTTGTTCCGCGCCCTCGTGGTCTTGACAAGCGCCAGCCAGTCGCGTGAGGGACCTCGCTCGCGCTTCGATGTCAGCACCTCGACGATGTCGCCAGACCGAAGCTGGTATGAGAGCGGGACGATTTTCCCGTTGACCTTGGCGCCGACACAACGGTGGCCGACGTCCGTGTGGATCTCGTAGGCGAAGTCGAGCGGGGTCGCGCCGGCGGCGAGGGATTTCACCTCCCCCTTGGGGGTGAACACGAAGACCTCGTCCTCGAACAGGTCGACCTTGAGCGTCTCCATGAACTCTCCGGGATCGGCCAGGTCCTTCTGCCAGTCGAGCAGCGAGCGCAGCCACTTGAGCTTGCCCTCCGGATCGCTGGGCGCAGGGCCGTTGCCACCCCCGCCCTTCTCCTTGTACATCCAGTGAGCCGCGACCCCGAACTCCGCCAGGTTGTGCATCTCACGGGTCCTGATCTGGATCTCGAGCGGCCTGCCCTCAGGCCCGATCACCGTGGTGTGCAGCGAGGAGTACATGTTGAACTTGGGCATCGCGATGAAATCCTTGAAGCGCCCGGGCAGCGGCTTCCACAGCGAGTGGATCACGCCCACTGCTCCGTAGCAGTCCTTGACCGAGCCCGTGATCACGCGCATGGCCGTGAGGTCGTAGATCTCGTTGAACTCGCGGCCCTTCTTGGTCATCTTCGAGTAGATCGAGTAGAAGTGCTTTGCGCGGCCGGAGATCTCCGCTTCGATCGCGAGCTCGTCGAGCTCCTTGTTCAGGTACTCGCCGGCCTGGTTGACGTACCGCTCCCGCTCGACCCGCTGCTGGGCGACGAGCTCCTTGATCTGGGTGTACTTGCGCGGGTGAAGGGTCTGGAAGGCGAGGTCCTCGAGCTCCCACTTGATCGCGTGGATACCGAGGCGATGAGCGATCGGCGCATAGATATCGAGCGTTTCGCGCGCCTTCTCGAGCTGTTTCTGCTTCGGCACCGCCCCGATCGTGCGCATGTTGTGCAGCCGGTCGGCCAGCTTGATCAGGATGACCCGGATGTCCGAGGCCATCGCCACCATCATCTTGCGGTAGTTCTCGGCCTGGGCCTCGTCCCGCGAGGAGAACGTCAGCCCGGTGAGCTTGGTGACCCCGTCGACCAGGCCCGCGATCTCATCCCCGAATGCCTCGCGAACCTCCTCGAGCGAGGCCGAGGTGTCCTCGACCGTGTCGTGCAGCAACGCGGCACACAGCGTCTCGGTGTCGAGCCGCATGCCGGCACAGATCTTCGCCACGCCGACGGGATGGATGATGAAGTCCTCGCCGGTGCGGCGGCGCTGATCCGCATGGTGGACGCAGGAGTAGACGAACGCCTCCTCGACTCGGTCTCGATCGACCGTCACCGCCGCCTGCTCGGCGTGCTCCTCGACGATCGCGAACAGGTCGGCGAGCAGCCGCCGCTCGGCCGGGGTGAGCTCGGCACGCTCCACGCTGGAGGCATGGCCGTCCTCGATGACCTTGTCTACAGGGGAGCGGCTTCGGACCAGCGTCGAGGGACCGGCCTCGGACCTCAGCCGCTTCTTGGGGGGAGATTTCCGTCGCTCAGGTATCGCCGTCCGTCCTCGTATCGTGCTGCGTAGACCCGGTAGGCCACCGAGCGCTCGAGCGCCGTCGGCGCGTCGCTCGCGACCTCCAGGGCCGGCAGATCCCGATCGAGGCTGACGAGCTCCAGTTCCGCGAGGACTCTGATCAGCCTGCCGACCAGGCGTGCCGGGCGGCCGTGCCGACCGTCACCGCGGAGCAGTTGCTCGAGCTCCTCGCCGGCTGCCCTCCCGTGGCGCTTGACGTCCCGGTACAGGGCGGCGAGCGAAGCGCGGAGACCGTACTCCAACTCGTGTATCTGCCGTGCAAAGCGTAGCTCAGCTTCTCCCCATGCCAGGTGGATGAAGCCGCATCCTGCATTCAGGATCTCCTTTGCTGCCGGGCTGGAGGGCGGATCGAGCGCCACCACGTGCGCAAAGCGACCCGGGAGCGTGGCATCCCGCTCGCAGGCGTCGTAGGACGCCAACGCGAATCCGCCACTTCGCGCGCTGAGGCCTTCGACCCGCCTGGAAACGTCGGAGCAGACCGCCAGGACGGGCTCGGTGGTTGCGAGGGCATCTGCGAGCACGGACAGTGGACTCTCCCCGCGACGATCGAGCACCACCCGCTGAGCCGGCGAGGAGAGGATGCCGGGGTCGAGCGGGCGGTCCAGCTCCGCCGCCACGGCCTCGAGGTAGTCAGCGGGCTCTCCGAGGACCTCGATCGGCCCCGGCTCGCACGGCTGCGCATGCCGCAACACAAGCCGCGCCTCCACCGCACCGCGCCATTCGTTGCGCTCGAGCTTGAACGTCGCGTCAAGCGGCTCGCCGCCGTCACCGGGAACGCTCCCACCGCAGCGGAAGGCAACCGCTCGGACTCGCGAGCCTCCTGAGGTGACCGAAAAGCTCGCGTGACTCCCGTCGCCGATGGCGCGCGGCTCCCCGAAGCGCGCACCCGGGACGAGCAGGCAGGGACCCGGATTGCCGATCCCGCATGGCTCGAGCGCGCGCAGCTCCTCGGCCAGCCCGAGGCCAAGCTCGGTCCCCGAGACGATCGCGTCAACTCGCTCGGTCGGCTGGAGCAGCTCAGGCGTGAGCATCGCGTCGGCGTACGCCTCGATGGCCGCGGCAAACGCGGGTACGCGGTCGCGCTTCACGGTCAGACCCGCGGCGGCGCGGTGGCCGCCGTAGCGCTCGAGCCCCCCCGCGGCAGCATGCAGCGCCCCCAGGACGTCGAAGCCGGGAATGCTCCGACACGAGCCCTGGCCGACGGGACCGTCGTTCAGAGCGATCAGGACCGCCGGCCGGTGATAGCGCTCGACGATCCTGGAAGCGACGATCCCGATGACCCCGGGATGCCAGCCCTCGCCCGCGAGCACGTACGCGCTCCGCGGGCCGAGCTCCGCCACCTGGCGCTCGGCCTCCCACGTGGTCCGTTCCTCGACGGCCCGGCGCTCGGCGTTGACCGCGTCGAGCTCCGCCGCGATTTCGAGCGCCCGCTCCCGGTCTTCGGTGAGCAGCAGCTCGAGGCCCGCGTCAGGTCGGCGCATACGTCCCGCGGCATTGATCCGGGGCGCCAGCCGAAATCCCAGGACGCGGGCATCGAGCGCGCTGGGATCGGCCTCCGCGACGCTCATCAATGCCCTCAGTCCGGGCCTTGCGGTGTTGGCGAGTGCGCGCAGGCCTGCCCGGACCAGGGTGCGGTTCTCTCCCCTGAGCGGCATCAGATCGGCGACGGTGGCAAGCGCGACCAGCTCGATGTCATCGGCGGCCGTGGACGCGCCGAGCGCCTGCGCCAGCTTGAACGCGACGCCCGTGCCGCACAGCTCGGGGCAGGGATAGCCGCACACCGATGGGTGGACGATCGGGCATGCCGGCAGGGCGCCGTCGGCTCGCGGGGCGTGGTGGTCGGAGACGATCACCTCGAGCCCCTGGGCCTGTGCCCGAGCGACCTCGTCGACGGCGGTGATCCCGCAGTCCACCGTCAGCAGCAGCCGGGTGCCGGTCGCGGCGAGGCGATCGACCGTCCGCCCGCTCAGACCGTACCCATCCTCGAGGCGACTGGGCAGATACCACGAGACGTTGGCGCCGAGCGACCGCAGCGCGCGCACGAGCAGCGCCGTCGCGCACACACCGTCGACGTCGTAGTCGCCGTGCACGGTGATCCGGGTCCCGGCGGCGACGTGGCGTCCGATCAGGCCGGTCGCCTCGACGATGCCCGCAAATTCCCCGGCGCCATGCTCCTCACTCGCGGCGAGGAACGACCGCGCGGCGGCCGGCTCGGCGAGGCCACGCCGAACCAGGATCTGAGCAAGCGCGTGGCTGACGCCCAGCTCTCGTTCTAATAGACACGCGGCGACGAGCTCGTACCGAGGCACCTCGAGCCGCGGCGCCGCTCGCTCCGGTGGCGCGATCGGCTGCTCGGGGCTGACGATTCGCAACGGCGCTCGAGGAGCCGGTGTATCGGTGAGCTTGAGGGCGGCGGGCTCGGCCATGTGTGCGCGGAGCGTAAGCGCCGCCCCCGACGGATCCGGGGGCTTTCACGCCGGCCGGTGACCCAATTGGCACACGCCGTAGCGAAGTTGGCACGAATGCTGCGGAGATCCGTGGGCCGAGCACCGCTTGCCAGACTCTGATGTCGGAGCTTTTGGAAGTTGACCACAACTATTGTGGTCAACTTCCAAGATCCCCCGATGGGCTCGATCAGATTCACCACAACGCTCGTCCCCCGCGGCCCGGCGGCCGCGATCGTGCTCGATGACGAGCAGGTGGCCGCGGTCGGCGAGGGCGCCAAGCGGTTTCCCGTCCAAGCGACGGTCAACGGCCACACCTGGCGAACCAGCGTGGCGCGGATGGGCGGCGAGTTCCTGGTCGGCCTGAACCGCGCCGTGCGGGAGTCCGCGGGCGTCGAGGCGGGCGACTCG
The DNA here is from genome assembly GCA_963822725.1 of uncultured Actinomycetes bacterium. Taxonomy (GTDB): domain Bacteria; phylum Actinomycetota; class Thermoleophilia; order Solirubrobacterales; family Solirubrobacteraceae; genus Palsa-465. The sequence continues at coordinate 548,177 of CAWGIR010000004.1, read as the reverse complement.
GTCGAGGTGGCGCTCGAACTGGACGAGGCGCCGCGCGAGGTCGAGCTACCGGAAGCGCTCGCGGCGGCCCTCGAGAGCGATCCGAAAGCGAAGGCGGTCTTCGACGGCCTGGCCTTCACCCACCGCAAGGAGTACGCGCGCTGGATCGCCGAGGCGAAGCGGGAGGAGACCCGCGATCGTCGCGTCGCGCAGGCGCTCCAGATGCTGCGGGAGGGCAAGACGCGCAGCTGAGCGCGTCAGGCAGGGTCGGCGGGCGCGGGCGGGCCGGCGGGCGCGGGCGGGCCGGCGGGCGCGGGCGGCTCGGCGCCCGGCTCGGCGGCGATGCCCGGTGCCTCCGTCGTGACACCTGCTGGCGAGCCGGCCTGCCGATGCCTGCCGAAGAAGCGCTCCACGCGCGAGACCTCGCGCTCGGCGGCGGCCAGGGGATGCTCGGCCACCGACAGGGGCGTGAGCACGCCCAGCAGACTGTTGAGCTCCTTGACCAGCGCGTTGACCGACTCGGTCAGCGCGGGAACGGAGGTAGCGAGTGTCTCCACCACCTCGACGTGGCGCTCCATGGAGTCAGCTGCCCGGTGGATGGCCTCGGCGGCATCCTGGATCTCGCGCTCCACCTCGGCAGCCTCCCCGAGCGGCGAGTGCTCCGCGGCGCCGAGCAGCGAGCGTAGGGGACCGGTCACGAAGTCCAGTGGGGCCATCAGAGCTCGAGTGCGCCGGGGCCGCCCGCCCGCTCGCGGCGCATGCCCTCGGCGTACACGACCGCCATCCCGATCAACGCGCCGGGAATCGCTTCGAGTGCGGTCGAGAGATGCGTCGCGTGACGGCCCGGGATGTGGAACCCGTGGATGATCAGGCCGAACAGCGCGGCACCGACCAGAGCCCCGATGAACGCGCCGACGATTCCGCCCCAGTAACGGTCCGGAAGCCAGATCGTGAAGTGCCACAGCGCGAGGCCCATCGTCACCCAGGCGAGCAGGCCCATCAGCGACTCCTCCCGTGTCTGCGACGTGCCCGGTTCTTCGGCTTCGCGGGCTTCGGCTTCTGGACCGGCGCGATGCCCTCGTTCTCGGGGATGTCAGGAGCGGGTGCGGGAGGCTCATCCGCACGCGGCTGAGCGGCCTTCGCGCCGTCGCCGTCGGGCTGGGTTCGCGTTTGGGCGGGTCGCGGCGATGAGGGCTTCGTCCGCCGCCGGGGGGTCTCTGTGTCGGGCTGGCGCGCCGTGCGCTTGGTCAGCGTGGAGGTGTGACGCGCGGGCGGCTCCTCCTGCTCCTCGACTTCGAGCTCGCGCTTCATCTGTTCGAACTCCGAGCGAGAGACGGTCTCCGGCTCCGGCGTCGTGAGCCGTCCGGGGCGGCGCAGCCGCCGCTTCGGCGGCTCCACGTCGGCTGCGGCGCCGGCGTACGCCGGCACGAACCCGTGCTCCTCGATCAGCCGGTGGCGCCGCGCGCGGTAGACCTGCTCCCGCTCCTTCCAGTGCGTCAGCACGGGCGAGGCGATGAAGATCGAGGAGTACGCACCCGATGCGACGCCGATCAGGAGCGCGAACGCGAAGTCGCCGAGCACGCCGCTGCCCCCGAAGATCAGGAGCGCGATCACCGGCAGCAGGGTGCAGGAGGTGGTGGCGAGAGACCGCGTCAGCACCTCGGACATGGAGCGGTTGACGATCTGCGAGAACGCGGCGCGGGGCATCCGCGGGATGTTCTCGCGCACGCGGTCGAACACGATGATCGTGTCGTATAAGGAGTAACCGAGGATGGTCAACAGCGCCGCGACCGTGTCGACGGTCACCTGCCGCCCCGTCAGCGCGTAGACGCCGCTGGTGATCAGGAGGTCGTGCATCAGCGCGATCAGCACCGGGACCGCGAACTTCCACTCGAACCGCAGCGCGACGTAGGCGGAGATCACCAGCAGCGAGGCGATGATCGCGATCACGGCGGCGTTGGCGATCGTGTGGCCGAACGTCGGGCCGACCGAGCTCACGTCGATCTGCTGGGTGCCGTTCTTGGTGAGGATCTTGAACTGCTTGTCCAGGGCGTTCTCCACCTGGGTCACCTTGCCCGGAGCAAGCTTCCCCGAGATCTGGAACCCGTTCGCCCCGAGCGCCTTGTCGCCGGAGATCTTCTGCACGGTTGCGCCGCTGGCCCCCGCCGCGGTCATGATCGACGACACCTGCGCCTGGGTGGCGGGGCGCACCAGGCCCACCTGGATCCGTGTACCGGACGTGAAATCGATCCCCAGGTTGAGTCCCCTGCCGCCGATCGCAAGCGCGCCCACGAGCAGGATCACGCCGGACATCGAGAAGAAGTACTTCGAGGCCCCCATGAAGTCGAACCGCCAGGCGTGCTTCTCGCCTCCGGCGCCGAGGGCCGACGGTCTCGCGATCAGCCGCGAGGAGCCCATCGTCATCAGGATCGCCTGGGTCATCATCACGGCCGTGAACAGCGACACGGCCGTCCCGATGCCGAGCGTGAGCGCGAACCCCTTGACGTCCGCGGTGGCGAGCTCGAACAGGATGAACGCGGTGATGATCGTGACGATGTTCGCGTCGATGATCGCCGTCAGGCCCTTGCGGTAGCCGGTGACGATCCCCTGCCTGATCGATCTGCCCCCGCGGATCTCCTCCTTGACGCGCTCGAAGATCACGATGTTGGCGTCGGCGGCTACGCCGATCGTGAGGATCAGGCCGGCAATCCCCGAGAGCGTCAGCACCACCGGAATCAGCTTGATCAGCGCGTAGAAGTAGAGCGCATAGGTCACGAGGCCGGCGGTCGCGATCAGGCCCAGCACCCGGTAGTAGGCGAGCAGGAAGAGCACGACGATCGCCAGGCCAACGCCGCCCGCGATCAGGCCGTCGTGGAGCGCCTGCTTGCCCAGCGTCGCCGACACCTGGGACTTCGAGATCAGCTTCAGGCCGATCGGAAGCGCGCCGAGTCGCAGCTCGTTGGCGAGGTCAGACGCTGAAGTCGAGGTGAAGCTGCCGCTGATGTCCGCGCCCGTATCCCCCGGGATCCCGTCGGGATACTGGTTGAAGTCGATGTACGGGACGGTGATCAGCTGGTTGGTCGAGCGCCACCGCGAAGTGCTGGCACAGCGCTCCACTGGAACAGGTCTTGGCCGTGGGGCTGATCAGCGAACCGCGGCGTGCGATCTGCCCGGTGATGTTCTGGAACACGCTCTTGCCCTTCGACGTGAACCCGAACTGGACGTCTGGCTGACCGCTGGGGTCGGTGCCCTCCTGCGGGTTTGAGATGTCGTTGCCGAACAGGGCGACGTTGTCCTTGAGCACGTAGAACTGGGTCGTCGGGTCCGAGACCTTCGGCGGCTTGGAGAAGTTCGCGGGGATCGCCTGCACGACCACGGTCCCCTGCGGCACGGTGAGGACCTGCGCTTGAGCTTGGCTGATCCCCAGTGACGCCAGGCTGCTCTGAAGATCCTGGATGCTCGTCGTGCCCGGTCCGCCCCCGAGATAACAGCGTTGGCCGACCACGGGCGTGTACCCGTACGACCTGCCGGCGGCGGTGCAGGCGGAGCTGCCGGGCGCTCCGAAGGCCCAGTACTGCGGCCCAAGGCGGGCGAAGTTGCCGCTGTGGGCGACGGGCTGCTTTGAGGCCAGCTTCACCGCGTCGTAGAGCTTCATGCTGCCCGCGCCGGGCGATCCGGGGGACTGGCTCCCTCCCCCTGGCTGATCGCCTGTGCGTTCGCATCCTGCCCCAGGGCCGGACCCAGGCTGGCGACGGTCCTGCCATTCGGCAGGATCGCGTTCGCCTCCCAGTCGTAGAACTCGAGCCGGGCCGTCGTCCCCACCTCGTTCTCGGCCCGTGCGGTGTCGTGGACGTTCGGCAGCCCGACCGAGATCTGGTTGCCGCCGAAGGTCTGGATCTCCGGCTCGGATACGCCGAGCTGGTCGACGCGCTGGCGCATGATGTCCACCGCCCGGTCGAGCGCAGCCGTGGTGACCTTGGACTGGGCGGTGGGCTGGCCCTGGTAGACGAGCTCTACGCCCCCCTTCAGATCCAGGCCGAGAATCGTCTTCTTCTGGGTGAGGATTACGACCGAGGCTGCGATCAGCCCGGCCACGAGGAGCAGGACGAAGCCGTGGCGCTGGCGATCAGTCATGAAGCCCGCTTGATGCTAGCCCTCTGAAGAATTAAGCAGTGGTTGTTCGGCGTCAGCACGACTAGGACCCCACCTTCGTCGTCATCGTAGGCGGGGAAGATGTCGGCTACCGCCTTCGCCGGCAGGTCGTGTTCGGCGTTGACCTCGACGGGCTTTCCCTGCACCCTCACCTCCCACTCGAGCGCGGTCGCGATGTGATCGGTGCCGTCCTCGAACCGTAGCCCGAGCACATCGACCGCCGGCCTGCCGATCACCTGGTCGGTCTTGAGCCCGGTCAGCTCGAAGGACCCCCGGCCACAATCGACGATCCTGCCCCGACCCGTCGCACGCGAAGAACGCGGCGTTCGGTGCCGGATAGTAGTCGTCGAGCAGCTCGAACAGATAGGCGAAGCCGCACTTCTCGCAGCCGCGAACATCGCGGCCAAAATCGGTGGTGCGGTCGGTCGCCATCGACCTGTTGCCGCAGTGGGGGCAGATGAAGTAGTGCTCTTTCGCCACTGTCGCGGGAGGATAGCCAGGGCGTCGGGTGGGGCAGCCAGAGCATTTCGGAACGCAGAACGCGCTTCACGCGATGCGTTCCGAAATGCTCTGGGCCGCCCCCTTAAAGCAGTGACAGCGGGCCGGGCGCTTTCAGCCCCAAATGCTCAAAGGCCCGCTTGGTCGCCGTGCGGCCCCGGGGGGTTCGCTCGATGAACCCTCTTTGCAGCAGGTAGGGCTCGTAGACGTCCTCGATCGTGTCTGCCTCCTCCCCGACCGCCACGGCCAGAGTCGACAGTCCCACCGGACCGCCGGAGAACGTCTCGCAGATCGTGCGCAGGATCTCCCGGTCGAGGCGGTCCAGGCCCGCGACGTCCACCTCGAGCAGGTCGAGGGCGGCGACGGCGACGTCCTCGGTCACCACGCCGCTCTCCCGTACTTCCGCGTAGTCGCGGACGCGCTTCAACAGCCGGTTGGCCACGCGCGGTGTACCGCGGCTGCGGGACGCGATCGCCCGGGCGCCCGGCGTCGTCGATCTCGATCTCGAGCAACTTCGCGGAGCGGCGCACGATCCTCGCCAGGTCCTCGGTGGAGTAGTGCTCGAGCCGGTGCTGGATCCCGAAGCGGTCGCGCAGCGGCGTGGTCAGGAGCCCGGTGCGCGTGGTGGCGCCGATCAGTGTGAACGGCGGCAGCTCCAGCGTCACGACCCGCGCGCCCGCGCCCTGGCCGACCGTGATCGGGAGGCAGTGGTCCTCCATCGCGGGGTAAAACGTCTCCTCGAGTGCTCGCGGGAGGCGATGAATCTCGTCGACGAAGAACACCGCCCGGGGCTCGAGCGCGGTCAGAAACGCGGCGATATCCCCCTTCCGCTCGAGCGCCGGCCCGGCGGTCTGCACGAATGGCACCTCCAGCTCCGCGGCGACGATCTGGGCAAGCGAGGTCTTGCCGAGCCCCGGCGGTCCGGCGAGCAGCACGTGGTCGAGCGCCTCGCCGCGCGCGGACGCCGCCTCGAGCGAGACCGCGAGCTGCTCCTTGACAGCCAGCTGCCCGACGAAGTCCTCAAGCCGCCGCGGCCTCAGCGAGCGGTCGAGCTCGTCCTCTGCCAGCAGCTCGGGGTCCTGGATGCGCGGGTTCACCGCCGCGCACCTCGCAAGGCGTCCGCGATCAGGTCCTCGGCGCTCTCGCCGGCGGCATCCGCCAGCAGCTCATCCACCTCTGCGGCGCTGTAGCCGAGCCCGATCAGGCCCTCCCGTGCGACCGCACGCGGATCGTCCGAGCGGGTGACGGTGATCGCCGGCCCGCCCACCCACGTCGTGCCAACCTTCTCGCGCAGCTCGACGATGATCCGCTCGGCCGTTCGCTTGCCGATCCCGGGCACCGCTTGCAGCCGCGCCGTGTCGCCGGCAGCGAGTGCGGCAAGCAGCTCCCGCGGCGGTCCGCCCGACAGCACCGCCAGTGCCATCTTCGGTCCGACGGACTGGACGCCCAGCAGCATCAGGAACAGCTCGCGCTCCTCCTCGGTTGCGAACCCGAACAGCGTGAGCGCATCGTCGCGGACGATCAGATGGGTATGAAGGACCGCCTCCTTCCCGAGGGCCGGAACGCTTCTGAGCGTGTTGGCGGAGACGGCCAGCTGATAGCCGACGCCGCCACAGTCGATTACCACGTAGTTCGCACGCCGGAGCGCAACGGTGCCCGAGATCAGCGCGATCATCGCGCGGCCGCCTGTCCGAGCGCCGCCGTCAGCGGCGCCCGGTTGAGGTCGCAGATCGCGACGGCGAGCGCGTCCGCGGCGTGGTCGACGGTGGGAGGCGAAGACAGCCCCAGCAGCTGCGACACCATCCTCCCCACCTGGTCCTTACCCGCCCCGCCATGGCCGCAGACCGCCGCCTTGACCGCCTGGGGCGTGTAGGACCGCGCCGGCAGCCCGCGCTGGCCGGCCGCCAGCAGGACCACGCCGCGTGCCTGCCCGACGGCGAAGGCCGTCCGCACGTTCGAGCCGAAGTAGAGCTCCTCGATCGCGACCGCGTCCGGCCCGAACGCCTCGATCAGCTCTCCGACCCGGGCGTGGATGTCGGCGAGCCGCCGCTCGACGGCGACCCCGGCCCGCGTCTGGATCACGCCTTGCTCGAGCGCCCGCAGCCGCGAGCCGGCGCTCGCCACGACGCCATAGCCCGTGCTGGCGGTACCCGGGTCGATTCCCAACACGATCATGGGAACAGACATTCTGCGAGGGGAACCGGACGCCTTCCCTCCGGCTGGACGTTTGTTCCCAACTTGCGGCTTTGGCTTCAGGTCCTGGCTGCCGATATGCGATGTAGTTATGTTCGGGAACGGACAGAACGAGCGGCTGCTGCTGGAGGTCACCTGGCTCCGGCAGCGCGTCGCCGAGCTCGAGGCGGAGAAGGCACGAGGCCTTCGGCTCGATCCGGTCACCGGTGTGCTGGCGGCCAGAGCCTTCCGCGGTCGGCTGTCGGAGGAGGTGGAGCGGGCGCGCCGCTACCAGCGCCCGTTGACCGCGGCCGTTGTGTCGATCGACGATTTCACCGCGCTCGAGCTGCGTCACGGCTTCAAGGCAGGCGACGAGCTGCTGCAGGCGGTCGCCGCCAGACTCTCGGACGCGACCCGTTCTCACGACCTGCTCGGGCGCATCGGGCAGGCGGAGTTCGGGGTGCTGCTGCCGGACACGCATGCCGAGGAGGCGGTTCCATCGCTCGAGCGACTCCTGGTCGAGCTCGAGATGGTGGGCGAGGGAGCGATCCGGGCCGCAGGCGCGTCGATGGGAGTTGCCGCACTCCAGCGCGGCATGAGCGCGGAGGGCCTGCTGGCCCACGCCCGAATGGCCTCCGAGCACGCGCAGGCGAGCGGCGGTGGCCGGGCAGTGATGGCCGCCGAGACCGAGCCGGGACAGACCGAACCGAGCTCGGCCAACCTGGAGACGATCGAGGCGCTCGCGGTCGCCCTGCTCGAACGCGATCGCTATACGGGCGAGCACTCGGAAGCCGTGATCGAGATGTCAGGTGGGGTCGCGCGGAACCTGGGGCTCGGACGGGAAGAGGTCGAGCGGGTTCGCTCCGCCGCGCTGCTCCATGACATCGGCAAGGTCGCGATCCCGGACGACATCCTCCACAAGCCGGGCCCCCTCACCGACGACGAATGGAAGATGATGAAGCAGCATCCCGTGATCGGCGAGCGGATCCTGCGGGTCGTTCCCGGGCTGGGAACCGTCGCCCGGATCGTGCGCCACGAGCATGAGCGCTGGGACGGCGATGGTTACCCGGACGGCTTGGCGGGCCGCGAGATCCCGATCGGCAGCCGCATCATCATCGCCGCCGACACCTACCACGCGATCACCTCCGACCGGCCCTACAGAGCGGCTCGCTCGCACGGAGATGCGATCGAGGAGCTGACGCGGTGTGCCGGCACGCAGTTCGATCCGTCGGTCACGGCCGCCCTGATCGGCTACCTGTACGGCCAGCGGCAGGCCGGCTCGCTGGTCAGCTGACGGCGCCGCCCCGGCGAACAGGACCGCAACCCTGGCGCCGATCTGCTGTTCTAGATCGCGTGCAACGGCGCTCCGGAGCGGCGATTTTGTGCGCCCTGGCGGCCCTGGCGGCCCTGGCGGTGCTGGCAGCCGGTCCGACGGCCGCGATCGCGCAGCCGCCGACTCCTGCCCCCGCCGTGACCCTGGACGGACCGAGCTCGGACATCGTCGGCCTCTCAGGGATGTCGATCGCCCGCGACGGCACCGGTGGGCTCGTGTACCTGAAGAACGTGGGCGGGGTGCAGCACGTGTTCGTCTCGCGGCTCGCGGGCGGCACGTTCGGGCCACCGCAGCAGATCGACACCGGATTCGCCGGGCCGTCGTCACAGCCGGTGATCGCGGCCGGTAACGGAGGCCTGCTCCTCGTCGCCTTCACGAACGGAGGCGGGCTGTACGCGGTCGACAGCGCCGGCAGCTCGGCCGGCTACCAGGCGCCTCTCCTGCTGGCCTCGGGCGCCGGCAGCCCGGCGATCCAGATGAGCAACTTCGGCAAGGCTTACCTGGCGTTCACGGCTCAGGGCAACGTGCGCGCTGCGTATTACGTCAATGGACAGTGGTCGCTCGAGTCCGCTTCGCTCAACGCCGTCCCGGGCGATGGCGCTGGAGCGGGCGCGGGGCGTCCGGCGGTCGCGACCGCGGGCGACGGCATCGCCACGGTCGTGTGGGGTGAGGGCGGCCACATCTTTTCCCGGCGTGTCTGGGGCACGTCTCCCAGCGTCGTCTACGAGCAGGCCGACGTGCCGTCGCTCGGCGGCTGGAGCGAGTCCAGCTCCGGCCTCCCGGACGCTGCGGCAGGCGGCGACTCCTCCTACGTGGGGGTCGTATTCCAGGAGACGTTCACGAACGGCTCGCAGCATCAGGATCGAGTGCTGATGAATCGGTTGCACGGATCGGTCTACGACGGCGTCACGCAACCCGACGGTTTGTCGACTCCCGGCTCCGAGCAGGCCGATGAGCCGCAGATCGCGATGGCGGAGCTCGGATACGGGCTGGCGACATCGGCGCGGGAGTCCTCGCACCAGGTGTTCGCGGGAACGCTCGGGTACGACGGCGGGTTTGCGAGCGCGGGCCAGGTGGACAGCAACGTGAATCTCGGGGCGCCCGACGTGGTCCCCGCGACCGCCGGCCTGGCCTCGTTCGTGGTGGCCTGGCAGAACCAGGGGGTGCTCGGCACGGACATCCACATGCGCTATTGGGCGCTCAACGGCGGTTTCGCTCCCGAGACCGTCGTCTCGGACCCCACTCTGGGGGCCACCGACGCCGCACGAGGCATCGCGGACGGCGGCGACGTCAACAGCGATCTGGCGATCGCGTGGGTACAGGGAAGCGGCGCCACCACCCGGATCGAGGTGGAGCAGCAGTACCAGGAGCCCGGTGCCCCGCAGCCCCGTAAGAGCCTCTCCTACGACGCCAAGGTTCGCCCCGTGGTCGCGTGGAACCCCGCGGATGATCTGTGGGGCTCGACCAGCTACGTGGTCTCGGTCGATGGGGTCCCGGTGGGCACCACCACCGCAACCAGCTTCAAGATGCCGGCGCCGCTCGGCCAGGGTCCCCACAGCTGGAACGTGACCGCGATCAACCCCGCGAACCTCCAGAGCGTCTCCCCCAACGCGCGCATCTGGGTAGACACGGTTCACCCGACGCTCCGCTGGCGGCTCACCGGAAAGCGCAAGGCAGGGCAGACGATTCACATCACGCTGACCTACACCGACGCCCCGCCGGGAGAGCCGGCCAGGGACGCGACAGGTGTCAACTACGTGGTCATCCACTGGGGCGACGGCAAGAGCTCGGCGGTCTCGGCAGGAGCTCACCGCAAGGCGCACGCCTACAAGCGCCCGGGGCGCTATCTGGTAACGGTCGTGATCAAGGATCGCGCCGGGAACACGAGCAAGGTCGCCCGGCGCATCACGATCAAGTCGCACTAGGCCCAGCCGCTCAGCGCCCGGCACAGGCGTCCGGGCGACCGGGCGCCGTCACTCGTACCACGCGCCACACCCCGGCGCGGGCGAGCAGGAGATGGGTCCTCAGGCCGGAGGCGACCGGGGCCTGCACGCCATCGACGGCGTTGTGCGGCCCGACGAAGTCCACCCCCGGCCCGCCCAGCTCCGTCCTCACCCGGCCCATCGTCACCCCGAGCTTCCACGCGAGCGCCGTCTGCGCGCCGTGGTTGACGGCGGCAACGCTCGACCTGCACGGGAGCACGGCCCGCCTGCCTCCCGCCGCCCGGACCGCCTCCGAGAGCTGATCGAGGACCCGGACGGCCTCATCCGCGGCCGGCCTCGCGGCGCGAGCGGCGTCGATCCGCGAGCCGGCCGGCGGCACGGAGACCGCTAGCAGGGCGGCGGCGACGGCGACAGTGGCGGCACGAGGTGCGCTTGCAAGCCGACCGCCGGCGAGCGAAGCGATCCGCGCCACAGCGATGCCCGCCAGCACGCAGAACACGGCGGCGGCCGGATAGAAGAAGCGCTCGAGCCCGGGGTAGCCGTCGATCACCATCGCGATCACGATCGCGATCCAGATCAGCGCACCCGCCGCGAGCCAGAGCGTCACCGCATCGCGTTCCCGAAGCCAAGCCCAGGCGACGGCGACGCCAGCCGCGACGAGCACCGGCACCAGCTGCAGGTCGGCAGCCCGCTTCAGCGCGGTCAGCGCAGGGTGGGCGCCGAGGTGTCCGTTGTACTGCTCGGCGTGGGAGGCGGCGAGGAACGGCTGGCCCGAGGAGATCCACGGCGGGACGAACCAGAAGACCGGGATCGACAGCAGGCCCAGGGCGAGCAGGGGACGTAGCCGCGGTCGCCGCAGCCACAGCCAGATCGCGTAACAGCCGACGAACGGCCAGGCCTCGGGCCGGATCAGGGCGCAGGCAACGGCGATCGCGAAGGCCTGCCCGTGGCGCCGGGCAAGCAGGCGCTCCAGGGACCACAATGCCGTCCCGATCAACAGCGGCTCCGAGGTGCCGCGATACATGTAGTAGAAGAAGCCCTGGGTGAGCGCCAGACCGAGGACGGCGACCACGCCGGCAATCGCGCCGGAAGCCCGATCGCCGGCGGCGGCGCGTACGAGCCGTGATGCCAGTCTGAACGCTGCCAGCAGCGCGAGCAGGCCACCGGCGCGGACCGTGATCACCCAGAGCGTCGGTGCTGCACCGCCGAACAGCCCGTACACCGTCGTGAACATGACCGGCAGCGGTTTCCACGATGGCCCGCCGCCGGTGGCGAAGCTCTGGTTGGGATCGACAAGCTCGCGGCCCCACACGATCCAGGACCACGGGTCGTAGCTCGGGACTGTCGGCAGCACCGCCGCCGAGATTGCGGCCAGCGCAATGCATCCGGCGGTCGCCCAGAGGATCGGCCGCGCGCGCATCGGCGGCCAGTGTAAGCCGCGGCGCCCCGCCCCAACCTCCGGCTGCTCAGCAGCTGGGCGCCGGTATCAGGTCGGTCTGCGGGCACACCGGAAGGATCACCGGCGGCCGCGGAGCCTGGGTGAAGTCGAAGTCCTGCGTCAAGTCGCCGAGCAGCGAGCTCGCCTCGCGCACATCCGGCCGGGGATCGGGACGGCCGTCTGTCGCCGGATTGAGTTGCTGCCCGCCCAGGAAGTCGGCCTCGATGAACTTGTTGTATGCGTCGTGACTGAGGGTCTGGTGGTCGATGTAGCCCTGCCTTGCGTACGGGCTGATCACGATCCCCGGGACGCGCAGCCCGTAGCCGTTCTGGTCGGCGACCGGGGGAACGACGCCGTCGTAGAACCCTCCCCAGTCGTCCCACGAGAGGAAGATCGCCGTGGAGTTCCAATCCGGGCCCTGCATGATCGCGTTGACGAGCCCGGTGACGTATGTCTGGCCCTTGCTCACGAGCGCGGTTGGGTGCTCGGAGACGGTCCCGTTCGGGTCGATCCACGAGACGGCCGGCAGGGTCCCAGTCCTGGCCGCGGTGAAGAAGTTCGACAGCGTCTGGATGTTGCCCACCTGGCCGTCCTGGGTGACGTCGGTGAACGAGGGCAGCGGGTTCCAGATCCCCGGGGTCTGCGGGCCCTGCGCGACGGGAGCGCATGTCGTCTGCATGTCCGACTCGCAATCGGGCTCGGAGCCCTGGAAGACGTAGTAGCCCCAGTTGACCCCGAACTTGTGCAGCAGGTAGGTCATGTCGGTCCAGGCGTAGTGAAGGACGCCGTTGTTGGCCCCGCTGGTCCCCGTGTTCGAGTCGCTGTTCGGGTTCTGTAGCGCGTTCGTACACGAACTCGCCGCGTTCGGGTCGGTGCAGTACGCCGACCATTCCGAGACCTGGAACAGGTGCTCGGGCAGGCTCCAGGAGGCATTCGGCTCGAACATGTGGTCCTGGAGCACGAAGTCCCGGGCGTAGGCCCAGTAGTTGGGGATATCGCTTCCGTCGTGGTAGCCCATCACGTCGAGGCACTGCCCGGTCGTCCCGCTCGTGCACGGGCTGCAGCTGGGGTCGTTACTTGTGCAGCCGCTGCCCTTCTCGGACTGCTTGACGAACCCGTCCATCTTGCACCCGCTCCGCGTCACCGGATTCGCGCAGTCCATGTCGGTGAGGGCCGCGGGGGCCCCGTGGGGACCGCCGTAGTTCTTGTCGGAGGAGTCATGGAATGCGCACACGGCGGCGCCCGAGTTGTTCGGGTCGGGATTGCACGGGGGGCTGGCCGGGTTGATGCCGCCCTGGACGCCCGGGAAGGTGCCGAAGTACTGGTCGAACGAACGGTTCTCCTGCATGATCACCACGACGTGCTTGATCTTGTGGATCGGCAGCAGCGAAAGGCTCACGATCGGCGAGTAGGAGTTGATGTTGCGGCGCCCGCCACGCAGGAACGCGCGGACCTGGACGTTCTCCTGAGACGGGAACGTGCGCGTCGTCGCGTAGTAGGAGTTCTTGTCGAGCCATGGTCGCGCCAGGAGCTGCCAGCCGCTGCCGGTGTTCTGGTCGAGCTCGAGCCGCTGCCCGGCATATGAGGGACCGACGTGTCCCGTGAACCTGATCGCTTCGCCGGGCGCCGGGATCGGATCGGAGGGCGACAGTGTGATTGCGGCCCGAACGCGCTCGAATACCACCCGGCTCCGCAGCCCGGCCGCGCTCACCCGCCAGCTGCGGTTCGATGAGACCACGTGCGCGCGGATCGCAAACGTGTAGGCCCCCGAACGGCCGGTCCGGGTCGTCGTCGAGATGTGAAAGCGCCGCTGGTTCGGGAACCGGCGCCACAAGGTCACGCGGGTCCCCCTACCGGAGCCCCGCAGCCGCCCGGTGATCTCCACCGGGGCCCCCGCGACCGTCGGATTGTGCGAGACCCCGATCGTGAGCGCGGGACCGCAATGCCTGCACGCCGCGGCCTGGGCGTGGGCGGCGGGCCCGGACGGCGCCGGTGCCGCGCTGGCCACCGCCCATCCAGCGCCCACGGCACCCAGGGCAAGCAGCACGAGCAGCAGATAACGGCGCATCAAACCCCTCCCAGAGGCTCTATGGCGACAGCGCTCTTCGCTGGCTACAACCCGCGACCAGCGAGGAAGTTGCGCGCTCTGGGCGGCACGGGTTCCGGCGCGCTATGCGCGCGAGAACCTACAGCGCAAGAGGGTCCCCAGCACGCGGAAGCCGTCCAGCGCGGTCAGCTTCTTGCCCTCCTCGGTGGAGCGCGCGCGGTACTGAACCGGGACCTCGAAGATCCGCTCGCCCCGCTGGATCAATCGCGCGGCGATCTCGGGTTCGATCGCGAAGCCCTGGGAGCGCAGCGGCAGGCTCCGGAAGATGTCGGTCCGGATCATCTTCTGACAGGTCATGATGTCCCGCAGGTACACGTTGAACAGCAGGTTCGCGGCCAGGGTGACGCCCTTGTTGCCGAGCACGAACAGGAACGAATGGCTTGTGTACCCGTCGAACGCTCGGACGCCGAAACAGGCGTTGGCACGGCGGTCCAGCAGCGGCGGCATCAGCTTCGCCAGGTCGCCGGGCTCGTACTCGAGGTCCGCGTCGAAGATCGCCGCGAACTCCCCCTCCGCGTGCGACAGGGCCGTCTGCACCGCGGCGCCCTTGCCCTGGTTCTGAGCGTGCTCGAACAGGCGCACACGTCCCTCCCAGTCTTGCTCGTGAAGGATCTCGCGGGTCCCGTCGGTCGAGCCGTCGTCGACGACGACCAGCTCGAAGTCGGTCGGCAACTCGGTCCGGAGCACCTCCGCGATCGCCTGCCCGACGCGCTCCCGCTCGTTGTAGACCGGCATCAGGATCGACAGCACGCGGCGCGAGAGTAGCGGGTCAGCAAGGATTACCCGATGGACTTCGCGGCGGCCGGCCTGCTGGACGGACTGAGGGGTAAGGAGCGAGCGGCGCGAGCGGAGCTGCTCGAGCGCCTGGCCTCGGAGGGAGTCCCCCTGGACGAGCTGAAAGCCGCGGTGGCCGAGGATCGGCTGGTGCTGCTGCCGGTCGAGCGTGCACTGGGGGCGCGCTACGCGGCAGACGAGATCGCCGAGCGCTCGGGAGTTCCGGTCGGGCTGCTGATCAGGATCAGGCGCGCGCTGGGGTTCCCCGAAGTCGAGCAGGACGACCCGGCCTGGAGCGACGACGACGTGGCCGCGATGCAGTCGGTCAAGCAGTTTCTGGAGGCCGGCATCTCCGAGGATGCGGTGATCGAGATCACGCGCGTGCTGGGCGAGGGGATGTCGAAGCTGGCGCCGACGATCACCGGCTCGTTCGCGGATACCTATCTGGAGCCCGGCGACACGGAGCGCGACGTCGCGCTCCGATACGCGGCGATGGCCAAGGCGCTGCTTCCTTCGATGTCGCCCGTCCTGAGCGCGGCGCTCGCCGCCTACGTGCGCGAGAGCGCCCGGCGCGGGATCATCGGCCGCTCGGAGATCGAGCAGGGACATCTGGCGGGCCAGGAGGACGCGGTCGTCTGCTTCGCGGACCTGGTCGGCTTCACGAGCCTGGGCGGGGAGGTGGGCGTCGAGGAGCTCGGTGGCGTGGCGAGCGCGCTCGCCGAGCTGGCTGCCGACGTAGCAAGGCCGCCGGTCAGGCTGATCAAGACGATCGGCGACGCGGCGATGTTCGTCAGCCCCGACGTCGAGCCGCTGGTGGCAGCAGCGCTCGCGCTCGTGGAGGCGGCCCAGAACGCCGACCTGCCCAGCCTGCGCGCGGGAATCGCGAGCGGACCGGTCATCAGCCGAGCCGGCGACTGGTACGGCCACGCGGTCAACCTCGCGAGCCGCGTGACGGGGGTGGCGCGACCCGACAGCGTGCTCTGTACCCAGGAGGTTCGGGATGCGGCCCCCGATGCGTTCAACTGGTCGTTCGCCGGCCGCTTCAGGCTCAAGGGGGTGTCAGGGCCACAGCCGCTTCACCGCGCCCGCCCCCAGGAGGAACAGGAGCCTACGAAACCGACAAGAGGTCGACGACGAAGACGAGCGTCGAGTTAGCGGGGATCGTCGGCGGGCGTCCGGCCTTCCCGTAGCCCAGGCTCGGAGGGATGATCAGCTCACGCCGGCCGCCGACACGCATCCCGGACATGCCCACGGCCCAGCCCTTGATCAGGCCGGACAGCGGGAACGTGGCGGGCTGTCCTCGGGACCAGGACGAGTCGAACTGCTTGCCGGTCTTGTACACCACGCCCACGTAGTTGACCGTGACGGTGCTGGCGGGCGCGGCCGTCTTGCCGGTTCCGCTCACCAGGTCCTTGATCACCAGATGCGTCGGGGCCGGGCCCTTGGGGACCGTCACCACCGGCTGCTTGGACAGGGCGGGTGGCACCTTGGGGGCGCTCGGCACCGCTCCGGTCGATCCCGCCGATGGCGCGGGCTGTATGCCGGGGGCCTTCGAGGAGCCGCCGCAGCCGGCAAGGACGGCGGCCAGCGCGGCGGCGGTGAGCGTGGCGGCGATGGGCTTGCGCATCACGAAGTCGGCCAGGGTAGCGAGAGCGACCGCTACGACGCGATCCGCTCCAGCACCCCGGCCTCTACGTCGAAGTTCGCGTGCACGGCGCTGACGTCGTCGGACTCCTCCAACGCGTCGATCAGCTTGATCAGCCGACCGGCGTCGGACTCCTCCACGGGAACCCGCGAGGAAGGCCGCCATACGAGATCGGCGCTCTCTATTTGGACACCCGCCTGCTCGAGCGCGTGGCGCGCGGCCTGGAGGTCGCCGGGCTCGGTGATCACCTCGAACACGTCGTCGTCCCGGGCGATGTCCTCGGCGCCCGCGTCGATCGCCGGGATCAGGTCATCCTCGTCATAGCGGCTTGCGTCGACCACGATCACGCCGCGCTTGTCGAACAGGTACGCGACCGAGCCAGGCTCGCCGAGGCTTCCGCCGTGCTTGGAGAAGGCGTGCCGGATCTCGGCGCTGGTGCGGTTGCGGTTGTCGGTCAGCGCCTCGATTAGGAGCGCCACGCCTCCGGGCCCGTAGCCCTCGTACACGACCGTCTCGATCTGGACGCCGTCGCCGCCCTCCCCTGTCCCCTTGGCGATCGCGCGCTCGATGTTGTCTTTCGGCATCGATGCGTCACGCGCCTTCTGGATCGCCAGCGCGAGCCCCGAGTTGCCGTCAGGGTCGCCGCCACCCTCGCGCGCGGCAACCGTGATCGCGCGCGCCAGCTTCGTGAACTGCTGGCCCCGGCGAGCGTCGACGACCGCCTTCTTGTGCTTGATCGAATGCCATTTGCTATGTCCCGACATGTAAGTCCAGTCTAGATAGGCTCCGCCTGAGTGAGCGTCCTAGCTCCCGAGATCTTCAAGGCCTACGACGTCCGCGGCCTGTACGGCACCGACATTGACGCGGATGCGGCCGAGCTGATCGGCCGGGCGTTCGCCCGGGTGATCGCCGAGCTGGAGCAAAAGCCCGCGTCGGAGCTCCGGCTGGGGCTGGGCCGTGACATGCGCCTGACCGCACCCGAGCTCGCGGCGGCTTACCGGCGGGGAATGTGCGCCGAGGGCGCGAGCGTGCTGGATGCCGGACAGGTGGCCACCGAGATGGTGTACTACCTGGTCGGCTCGAGAGATCTCGACGGGGGCCTGATGTGCACCGCGTCGCACAACCCGAAGGCCTACACGGGGGCGAAGATGGTCAGGCGCGGGGCGATCGCGCTCTCAGGCGAAGCTGGGATCGATCAGGTCCGCGAGAAGATTGAGGCGGGCCTGGGAGACGCCCCGGGGGGCGGCGGCGTCGAGGAGGTGCAGCTGTACGACGAGTTCCACGAGGCCGCGCTGAAATTCATCGACCCGGCGTCGATCAAGCCGCTGCGCATCGTCGCCGACGGGGGCAACGGCATGGCCGGGCCGATGGTCGGCCCGCTGCTCGACCGGCTGGGGATTCGAGGCCGAGAAGACCTATTGGGCGCCCGACGGCAACTTCCCCGATCACGAGCCCAATCCCCTGCTGCCGGAGAACAGACAGTTTGTCATGCAGGAAGTGGTAAGGCAGCACGCGCACCTCGGTATTGCTTGGGATGGCGACGGCGACCGCTGCTTCTTCATCGACGACACCGGCGCGTTCGTCGACGGCGACTTTCTCACCGCATTGCTGGCCGACTCGATGCTCCGCAAGCATCCCGGCGCCACGATCCTCTACGACGTCCGCGCCAGCCGGGCGGTGCCGGACACCGTGAGCAAGGCCGGCGGCACGGCGCTGATCAACCGCGTCGGGCACGCGTTCTTCAAGGCGCGGATGCGCGAGGTTCCCGAGAGCGTGTTCGGGGGAGAAGTGTCGGGGCACTACTACTTCCGGAACTTCTTCTGCGCCGACTCGGGAACGATTCCGGCGCTGCTGGTGCTCGAGCTGCTCTCGGTCGAGGACACGCGCATGTCGGAGTTGCTCGAGCCCTACCGCTCGCGCTACTTCGTCTCCGGGGAAATCAACTCCGAGGTCACCGACCAGCAGGCCAAGCTCGATGAGCTGGCTGCGCGCTATCCCGACGGCCGTCAGCAATCGCTCGACGGCCTGTCGGTCGACTACGACGACTGGCATTTCAACGTGCGCCCGTCGAACACCGAGCCGCTGCTGCGGTTGTGCCTCGAGTCGCTTCGCTCGCGCGAGGACATGGAGCGCCGGCGCGACGAGGTGCTCGCAGTGATCCGATCGTGACGCTCGATCGGGCCGACGCGCTCGCGGTCGCCGAGCGCGCCGGCATCCATTGCCTGCCGATCCCCACGCCGTTCCTGGTCGGGCGGGTCAACTGCTACCTGATCGAGGACGAGCCGCTGACACTTGTCGACACCGGGCCGAACTCCGGAAAATCGCTCGACGAGCTGGAGCAGGCGCTGGCTTCGCACGGCCACACGGTCGAGGAGCTCGAGCGAATCGTGATCACCCACCAGCACATGGACCACCTCGGGCTGCTCGAGATCCTCGCGCGCCGCTCCGGGGCTGAGGTCGCAGCGCTCCACCTGCTCAAGCCCTACCTGGACGATTTCAAGTCAAGCGCGATCGCCGACGACGAATTCGCCCAATCGGTGATGCGCCGTCACGGCGTCCCGGGCGAGCTCGCGACGGTGCTCGGCTCGGTCGGATCCGCCTTTCGCGCCTTCGGTTCGAGCGGGCCGGTGACCACCGAGCTCCGGGATGGCGAGCGGCTCTCCTTCGCGGGGCGTGAGCTCGTGGTCCTGCACCGGCCCGGCCACAGCCCATCTGACACGGTCTTCTGGGACGAGCAGAGCGGGATCCTGATCGCGGGCGATCACCTGCTCGCGCACATCTCCTCGAATCCGCTGGTGTCGCGACCGTTGTCCGGGTCCTCAGACGGGGAGCCCCACGCGCTGCTCAGCTACATCGAGTCGATGCGGGCAACCCGCGAGCTGCCGGCCGAGCTCGTGCTGCCGGGCCACGGCGAACCGATCACCGAGCACCAGAGCCTGATCGACGAGCGGCTTCGGATGCACGACCGGCGGGCGCGCAAGCTGCATCGGCTGCTGGCCTCCGGTCCCCTGACCGCATACGAGCTGGCGCTCGAGATGTGGGGCAACGTGGCCGTGACGCAGGCCTATCTGACGATCTCCGAGGTCCTCGGACACATGGACCTGCTCGAGCGGGACGGGCTCGTTCGGCGAATCGCCGAGAACGACGTGGTCTCCTTCGAGGCGATTACGGATACGCCGAGCTCCCCGGCCTGAGCGGGGACACGGTCGCGGTGCCGCATTCGTAGGCGCCCCCCTTCAGCGCGACCGTGAGCCGGGAGGTGTCGTCGGGTGGGATCACTGCAAGCGCGTGGGCCTCCGTGCAGCCCGCGTCCGACCCTCCCGCACCCGAGTGCGTGACCCCTACCCGGAACGATGCGCTCTGGCCGGGACCGAGCACGAGCAACTGCTCGGGTGCCTGACCGAAGAAGTCGCTGGTGGTGCGCGTCGAGACCGTGGGGAGCGGCGCGGCGGCGGTATTGAGGAACTGGATGCCGGGATAGCCGAACGTGTGGCAGCTGTGCGAGCCGCTGTTTCGCAAGCCGAACCCGAGCACGCCGTGGCCGGTGGCGTCCTGCTCGCCCAGGAACGACAGCTCGAGCCCCGAGGCGCGGCACAAGGTCGAGCTCGAGGCCGGGGTCGTCGACGTGCTGGTGGTCGTCGTCGAAGGGGCCGGGGTCGTGATCGAGGTGGTTCCCGTCCCGGTGCTCGCCGGTGGCGGCCCGCTGCCGGTGGAGGAGCTCGTCGCGGCCTGCTGGGCCGAGGAGCCGCACGCGACCAGGAACGCTGCGGTCACAGAGACGACAAGAGCCGTGCGCATGACCCTCCTTTCGGCGGATTGGAGCGCTCATCCTGCATCCTCGTGCGAGTATCCCAGGGCGATGGCCGACCCCAGCGTCCCTCCCACTCAGGCCAGGAGAGCCGAGGCCCGCCTCGTCCGCGTCGACCCGTTCATCGGCCCGCAGCTCGTCGTCGCTGCAGCGATCGTCCTCGACGTGTTCCTCCCGGACAGGCTGACGCTCGGGTCATCGTGGCTGTTGCCGAGCGTCGAGGGGCTGCTGTTGCTCGTGCTGGTCGCGATCACGCCCCACCCCAGGTTGCGGCGGTCGCCGATCAGGCGACGAGTCGCGATCGCCCTGATCGCCGTCGTCAGCACGGTAAATATCTACTCGCTGATCCTGCTCTGCCACTACCTCCTGCACGGCAAGGCGCACGGCAGGCAGTTGATGTTCTCGGGTGTCGCGCTGTGGGTGACGAACGTGCTGCTGTTCGGGCTCTGGTACTGGGAGCTCGACCGCGGCGGGCCGATGGCTCGCACCGGGGGGGAGGACGCCCCGCCGGACTTCTACTTCACGCAGATGACCGATGAAGGGGCAAGGCTCGCGCCGAGCGACTGGACGCCCGGACTGATCGACTACCTGTATGTCTCGTTCACGAACGCGACGGCTTTCAGCCCCACCGACACGATGCCGCTGACGCAGACGGCCAAGCTCCTGATGGCAGCGCAGGCGATCACCTCATTGCTGATCGTGCTGCTCGTGATCTCACGCGCCGTCGGCATCCTCAGCTGATGCCCCACCCACCCGGTACCCATCGCCCCCGTCCGCGTCGCAAGATCGACTGGGAGCTGGTGGCGTGCGGCTTCGGCGGCCACGAGCTCGTGGGCCTCGATGCCGCCGAGATCCGGCCCCAGGACGCGGCCCTGGCCCGCGAGCAGGACGGAGTGCGCTGGTATCGCTGCCTGCGCTGCGATAGCTGGCTGCCAGTCCCGCCGCCGGCCGCTCCGGCCCGGCTGCATCTACCCGCTCGCTCGGAGATCGAGCTGCCGCTGCGGGGCAAGGCGCTGCGGGACAAGGTGGTGCTCAGGCTGATCGCGATCGACCGCGTGTTCCATTTCCTCGTCCTCGGCCTGCTCGGCATCGCCGTGCTCGTGTTCGCCGCCCACCGGCACAGCCTCGAGCACACCTTCTACAAGGTGCTGACGGCGCTTCAGGGCGGCGTCGGCGGCGGCCCCGTGCAGGCCTCGGGGCACGCCGGGTTCCTGCACGAGCTCGACAAGCTGTTCACCCTGCGCTCGGGGACGCTGCTGGAGCTGGGGCTCGCGCTGATCGCGTATGCCGCGCTCGAAGGCGTAGAGGCCATCGGCCTGTGGTTTGCCAAGCGCTGGGCGGAGTACCTGACGTTCCTCGCGACGACCATCCTCCTGCCGCTCGAGATCTACGAGATCGTCCACAGGGGGACGGCGCTGAAGGTGATCGGCTTTCTGATTAACGCCATCGTGGTCGTCTACCTGCTGCTCGCCAAGCGACTGTTCGGACTGCGCGGTGGCGGCCGCGCCGATCAAGCGGAACGCGAGCGCGACATGGGCTGGCCCGCGATCGAACGCGCCACGCCTCCCTCGCTCGTGCCCGCCGCGGCGCCCCCGTCGCAGCCGGTGGCCTGACCGATGACGCTTCAGCTCGAGCAGGCGACGGTCGAGCAGGAGATCAGGAGGATCGGCGCCGAGCTGGCGGCGGCGTTCCCCTCCGCGATGCGACACCCGATGCGCACGCTCGATACCCGTGCGATGGAGCTCGCCTCAAGTGATCGCGAGCTGCGGGCCGCGTTGTTTCGCTTCGTGGACGTGGTCCCGGCGTGCCGTTCCCTCGACGACCTGGCCCGGCATCTCACCGGCTTCCTGGACGAGCTTTCCGATAGCCCGGGCGGCCGCGCCCCGGGCGGGCGGGTCCCTGTCAACGCGGCGATGAGAGTCGGCCACACCAAGGCCGGGCGCGCCGCGCTCGGCGCGGCGGCGGCCGGGGGCGTGAGGCACCTCGCCCACCGCTTCATCGTCGGCGAGACGCCCAGCTCCGCGCTCGGAGTCCTTCGTCATCTGTGGTCTCGCGGCGTCGCCAGCACGATCGACCTGCTGGGCGAGGCAACCGTGACCGCGGAGGAGGCAGACGCCTACGCCCGGCGCTGCGGCGACGCCCTGTCGGCGCTCGCCGGTGCCGTCCGCGGATGGCCGGCGCAGCCCGTTGCTGGAGCACGATGGCAGCGGGGCGCTGCCGCGCGCAAACCTATCCGTGAAGGTCTCCGCGCTGACGCCACTGCTGCGCCCCGATGCTCCGTCGCTCGGACGCGAGGATGCGGCACGACGCCTGCGGCCGCTGTTGCGCGACGCTCGCAAGCGAGACGCCCACATCCACATCGACATGGAATCGCTCGATTCGCGCGAGTTGGTCCTCGACCTGGTGCTCGAACTGTTATCCGAAGCGGAGTTCGCCGAGGGCCCGTCGGCCGGAGTGGTGCTCCAGGCTTACCTCCGTGACTCGGCGAGACACCCTCGAGGAGATCCTCGCCTGGGCCGCCTCCAGTCCGCGGACGCCTCCGCTTCAGATTCGCCTCGTCAAGGGCGCCTACTGGGATCACGAGCTGGCTCAGGCCCGCCAGCAGGGCTGGCCTGCTCCCGTGTTCGAGGTCAAGGCCGACTGCGACCGCAACTTCGAGGCCCTCACCCGCCGCCTGCTGAGCGCACGCCCGCTCGTGCGGGTGGCGATCGCCTCGCACAACCTGCGCTCGGTCTCGCACGCCATCGCGGTCAACCGGCTGATGGGCTCCGAGGACTCGGAACTCGAGCTTCAGGTGCTCCGTGGGCTGGGAGACGAGTTGCAGGACGCGCTCGCCAGCCGGGGTTTCCGCGCGCGGACCTACTGCCCCGTCGGCGATCTCGTCGCCGGGATGGCCTACCTCGTACGGCGGCTGCTCGAGAACACCAGCAACGAGTCGTTCCTTCACGAGCAGGCACGCGGAACGCCGCTGGAGACGCTGCTGGCGGCGCCGTAGCCGTCCGCACGGTTGCTTTGCAACACCCCGAATCACCGGAATGATCCAAATCTCGGACTTATTGCGCGCGGCGCCCTCAGGTCTGTAGGATAGGGGTCGACCGCCAAGGAACCGGATTCCGCTTTTACTGGTGGGCGATTTCGCTGGGGCGAGAGCGCAAGTTTTGGCCGGTTCGACCGTTAAGGGGCGCAGTGGGCAATCTCGAAGCACGCAGCCGAGGGGCATACGCGAGATCTCGACGGAACGCAAACGTTTTTTTGGTGCGTTAGTATTCTGTTTCTCGGAGTATTGGTTTGGTTGCCGGACGTCTCCTGGAGGGGAGCGACGACATGAGTGAAGCGGGCACGCGCACACCGCGGACGAATTTCGCAGATGCAGACAACCTGTCCGAGCGGGGGCACCCGAGTTCCGCCGTCCGCCACCTGAGCGGCGACGGCGTGGCGCTCGCAACCGCGACCAACGGCACGGTCGGCGCCGCCGGTGCGACGTTGGCAGGCGCCAAGCGCCGGTCCAACGGCAACGGCGTCCTGACCGCTGTCAACGGTGGCGGCGGGGCCGCGGCCGGCGGGCTGCTGGCGCGGGCCGCGACGGTGCGCATCCCGGTCCGGCAGATCCCCACCCTCAGAGACGCTGTCTTCCGCCGCCTGCTCGCGCTGGCCGACCTGGCGGCCGCAGCCGGGGGCCTCGCAGTGCTCGACGCCGTCTCCCGCCACGGGATCGCGCACCGCGAGCCTCGCAGCCATCCCGCTGATCGTCATGCTCGCCAAGCTCGGCGGACGCTACGACCATGACGAGGTCGTCCTGCGCAAGTCGACGCTCGACGAGATGCCGGCCCTGCTGGTGCTGGCGGCCGCATATGCGCTCGCCTGGTCGGTGGTCGCCTTCAGCGGCGGCGGTCACTGTCCGCTCGGCGGCGCGGGCGTTGTCGACGCTGTGGGCGGCCACCGCGGCGCTGCTGATCGGGGCGCGCGGCAGCGCGCGGATGCTTGCCCAGCTCTCGGCCCCCGCCGAACGCACGCTGATCGTCGGCGGGTCGAAGGCCAGGGCGATGCTCGCCCATTCGCTGATGGCCGATCCCGGCGCGCACGTCGAGGTGGTCGGCTTCCTGCCGCTCGAGGACGAGCGCCGCAGCCACTCCGACTGGGGTTCGAGGCTCGCGCCGCAAGCGCGACGTCTCGCTCGACGGACATGGAGTCGCTCGTGCGCGGAGCTGCGTGTCGACCGGGTGTTCCTGATCCCCACGAGCGCCGACTCGGAGACGATGCTGGCCGCGGTCCGGCGCGCCTCGGCGATCGGCGTCAAGCTCTCGATCGTGCCACGGCTGTTCGAGGTCGTCGGGCTCGGCGGTCGAGTTCGACGAGGTCGGCGGCGTGACCGTGCTGGGCGTGCGTCGCCCGGGCCTGGGTCGCTCCTCGCGGGCCGTGAAACGGACGATGGATTTGATCGGCGCGACGATCGGGCTGCTGCTGCTGGCGCCGCTCGGCGCTCCTGATCGCGCTCGCGATCAAGCTCGACTCCGCCGGGCCCGGTGTTCTTCCGCCAGGCTCGCGTCGGGCGCGACGGTCGGCCAGTTCCAGATGATCAAGTTCCGCAGCATGGTCGACGGCGCCGAGGCGCAGCGCGCCGCGCTGGCGTCGCTGAACGAGCTCGACGGCATCTTCAAGCTCCGCTCCGATCCGCGGGTCACCCGCATCGGGCGGTGGCTCCGAGGCACCTCGCTTGACGAGCTGCCGCAGCTGATCAACGTGCTGCGCGGCGAGATGAGCCTGGTCGGACCCCGACCGCTGGTGGTCGACGAGGACATGCTCGTCGAGGGCCACCACCGCGATCGGCTCCAGCATGCCGCCCGGGATGACCGGTCCCTGGCAGGTGCTCGACCATCCGCGCCCGCCGCTGTCGGAGATGGTCAAGACCGACTATCTGTACGCGGCCAACTGGTCGCTGTGGAACGACCTCAAGATCATCCTGCGCACGTTCACGCACGTGCTCGCGCAGCGCGGCACCTGATCTAGAGCTCCGGCTAGGATCAGGCGGCCAACGCGGGCCGCTGCGTACGGTCGCGTCCTGCGACCGTGCCAGCCCTTCCCCCGTTCGCCAACGAGCCCGTGCTCGAGCTGCGCCGCGCCGCCGTCCGCGCGCAGATCGACGACGCGCTCGTCCGGCTCGACCGCCAGCTGCCGCTCAGCGTTCCGATGATGGTGGGATCGGACATCCGCACCGAATCGACGACGCGAGCTCTCATCCACCGACCCGGGTGATCCCGACCGGCTGGTCGCACGGGTCGCGGCGCCGGCCCGGACGACGTCTCGGCGGCCATCGCGACCGCCGCCGAGGGCCACGCCGCTTGGAGCCGGCGCAGCGCCGCCGAGCGCGCGGAGGCGCTCCTGCGCGCAGCGGCGTGGCTGCGCGAGCGCCGCCTCGAGCTCGCCGCGCTCGAGGTCCGCGAGTGCGCAAAGCCGTGGCCCGAGGCCGACGGCGATGTGTGCGAGGCGATCGACTTCCTCGAGTACTACGCGCGCGGGGCGATCGAGCTCGAAGCCGGGCGGGCGCTCGTGCAGGTGCCGGGCGAGCGCAACGAGCTCTCCTACGTGCGCGCGCGGCGTGACTGCCGTGATCTCCCCTTGGAACTTCCCGCTGGCGATTCCATGCGGGATGACCGCCGGCGGCGCTGGCGACGGGCAACGCGGTCGTGCTCAAGCCCGCCGAGCAGTCGCCGGCCTGCGCACTGATGCTCGTGGAGGCGCTGCGAGCCGGCGGCGTCCCGCCTGAGGCGATCGGGCTGCTGCCCGGGAGAGGGCGACGTCGGCGCGGCGCTGGTCCGCGACCCCGGCGTGCACACGATCGCCTTCACCGGTTCGCTCGCCGGTCGGGCTCGAGATCGTGCGCGACCGCCGCCGATACCTCGCTCGGGCCAGCTGTCACATCAAACGGGTCGTCGCCGAGCTCGGCGGCAAGAACTGCGTGCTGGTCGACTCCGACGCCGACCTCGACGAGGCCGTCCCGGCGATCGTGTCCTCCGCCTTCGCCTACGCCGGCCAGAAGTGCTCCGCGGCCGCGCGGGTGCTGGTGCACGAGGCGATCCTCGAGCAGCTGCTCGAGCGCGTGGCCGGCGCCGTACGCGTGCTCGTCGTCGGACAGGCCTCGCAGCTGGCGACCGATGTCCCGCCGGTGATCGAGCGCGACGCGCAGGAGCGGGTCGATGCGCTACCGCTCGCTCGCGGAGCGCTCGGGCACGGATCGTCGCCACCGCCGAGCCGGTTCCCGAGCAGGGCTGGTTCTGCCCCCCGACGGTGGCGACCGATTTGCCCGTCCGACTCCCCCGTCCTCTCGCGAGGAGGTCTTCGGCCCGCTGCTTGCGGTCGAGGCCGATCCGGGACATCGAGCACGGCTGCGACATCGTCGACTGGCTCCCCTATGCGCTGACCGGCGGGCTGTTCGCCCGCGATCCGGCGCACCGTGCGCTACGTCCGGGCGCGCACCCCGGTCGGCAACCTGTACGTCAATCGCGGGATCACGGGGGCCAAGGTCGGGCCGCCAGCCGTTCGGCGGCAATCGCCTGTCCGGCACCGGCACGAAGGCCGGCGGACCGGACTACCTGCTGCAGTTCGTAGAGCCGCGAGCGGTGACCGAGAACACGATGCGCCACGGGCTCGTCGTCTGAAAATCGCTTGATTTATTGGCGTCATCGGTCGATCATCGGGGTAGGCGATGATCGTGCCGCCATCAGATGCCTGGAAGCTGGTGCTGGCCATTGGGCTTGGGCGCGGCGATCGTGTTCGCCGCCTACGGGGCGGCGCCCCGGCGCGCGGTGCCGCCATCCGACCTCCAGCGCCTCGTCCTGTCGGCGCTCGGGCTGTACATCGTCGGCGCGATCGCGTCGCTGAAGCACCACACCACGCTGGCAGCGCTCGTGTACGCCGCGGGGATCGCGATCTGCGCCCTGGCGCTGTGGCTCTCCCGCGGCGCCGATCCCGGCGAGGATCCCGCCGCGCGGCGGCGACGAGCCCAGCGACGAGCGCCCGCCGCCGAGCCCCGACGGCATGCCCGAGTTCGACTGGGGCGCGTTCGAGCGCGATTTCCGCAGCTACAGCGAGCGGCCCGGATCGTCTGCGCTCACGCGAGCCCGCCCTCCACTGAGCCCCGTTCATATCCAGCAGGACCTCGTGCAGCCGCGTCTCGCCCGCCAGCTCAGGATGGAAGGCGACCGCCAGCAGGTTGCCCTGGCGGACGGCCACCGGGTGTCCATCGACCCGTCCCAGGACCTCGACCCCCGGGCCGTGCTCTGCCACCCACGGCGCGCGGATGAACACGGCATGGACCGGGCCGCCGTCCAGGCCGTTGAGCGTCAGATCGGCCTCGAATGAGCGCGAGCTGGCGCCCGAACGCGTTACGAGACGTGCTGATGTCGAGCAGCCCCAGGTGGTCTCGGTCGAGCATGATCATGCCCGCGCAGGTCCCGAGGACCGGCGTGCCGCGGCCGGCCAGTTCCCGCAGCGGAGCCGCGAGACCCTCGCGCTCCACCCCGAGCGTCATCACGGTCGATTCGCCCCCGGGGATGATCAGCGCGTCGAGCCCTTCGAGATCGGCGGGCACCCGGACCTCGCGCGCCCGCGCCCCGAGCGACTCGAGGATCTTGCGTGCGCCTCGAACCCGCCCTGGAGCGCAAGGACCCCGACTGTCTTCGCCACGCCGCTACCAGCCGCGCGGGGCGAGCAACTGCTCGTGCTCGAGCTTTGACGTCTCGAGGCTCACCATCGGCTGACCGAGACCAGTCGAGGCCGCCGCCACCCTGGCCGGGTCTTGGAAATGGGTTGTCGCCTCGACGATCGCCTGGGCGCGGCGCTCCGGGATCCTCCGACTTGAAGATCCCCGAGCCCACGAACACGCCCTCGGCCCCGAGCTGCATCACGAGCGCGGCGTCGGCGGGAGTGGCAATCCCCCCGGCGCAGAACAGGACGACGGGAAGCCGACGGGCCTGGGCCACCTGGCGCACGAGGTGCAGCGGCGCCTGCAGCTCTTTGGCAGCAGTCGCCAGCTCGCCATCGTCGAGCGTGCTCGAGCCTGTTGATCTCGCCTGCGGATCATGCCGGAGGTGGCGCACCGCCTCGACGATGTCGCCGGTGCCGGCCTCGCCCTTCGAGCGGATCATCGCCGCTCCCTCGCCGATCCGCCGGAGCGCCTCTCCGAGGTTGGTGGCGCCGCACACGAACGGAACCTTGAAGGCCCATTTGTCGATGTGGTTCGCCTCGTCCGCGGGCGTCAGAACTTCTGATTCGTCGATGTAGTCGACCTCCAGCGCCTCGAGCACCTGGGCCTCGACGAAGTGACCGATCCTCGCCTTGGCCATCACCGGGATCGTGACCGCCTCCTGGATGCCGCGGATCATCGCCGGATCGGACATTCGCGCCACGCCACCGTCCCGGCGGATATCGGCGGGCACGCGCTCGAGCGCCATCACCGCCGCGGCGCCCGCGTCCTCCGCGATCTTGGCCTGCTCGGGCGTGACGACGTCCATGATCACGCCGCCCTTGAGCATCTCCGCCAGCCCGGCCTTGACGGTGAAGGTGGCTTCGTCGCGCGGGGTGTCGAGCTCGTCGCTCATCATGGGCGAGTGTAGCTAGGCAGCTACGGTTGTGCCGCCATGGCCACAAGAGGCGGTGTTCGACCCGCGGGACGGCTGGTTCGTCGCAACCGAGCTCGCCCGAGGCCCCTGGGATCCCGATGCCCAGCACGGTGGCGCGCCCGCGGCGCTGTTGATGCGCGCGTTCGAGCGGCTGCCGCGCCGGCGAGGGGCTCGCAGATCTCACGGGTGACCTACGAGTTCCTGCGGCCGGTGCCGCTGGGACCGCTCGAGGTGGATCGCCTCCGTGGCCCGTCCGGGCCGCCGGGTGCAGCTGCTCGAGGCCTCGGTACATGCCACCGGACGCCACCGAGGTCGTCCGCGCCCGCGCGCTGCAGGTAGCCGTCGCGGACACCGACGCCGGGCGCTGCCGATCCGGCGCCCCCGGGCCCCGAGGCAGGCAAGCCGAACGAGTTCGACAGCCGCGGGATCGACGATGTTCCCCACCGACGCGATGGAGATCAGGTTCGTCGTCGGGCCGCTTCTACGAGCTCGGCCCCTCGACCGCCTGGTTTCGCCTGCGCGTGCCGCTGGTCGCCGGCGAGCGGCCGTCCGGGCTCGCAGCGGCTCGCCGCGGCGGCCGACTTCCCGAACGGGATCTCGACCGAGGTCCCCTGGGACGAGTACGTGTTCATCAACCCGGACCTGACCGTCTACGTCGAGCGCGAGCCGGTCGGCGAGTGGATCTGCCTCGAGGCTCAGATGCACGTGCGCCGAGGGCGGCGTCGGCTTCTCCGAAGCCGTGCTGTACGACCTCCAGGGCCGCGTCGGCCGCTCGCTTCAGTCTCTGTACGTGGCTGGCGCTACTTCAGCCTGAAGGCTTTGATGCGCACGTCGTACTGCGCCGAGTCCCGCGCGTAGACGCCGTACGCCAGCGCCTGGATCAGCGACAGCAGCGCGGCGTGGGAGCGGACGAACGCCGGGGTGTTCGAGGAGTAATACAGGCGGATGCGCGCCAGCCGGGCGACTTCCGACATCGTCGCGTCGGTGATCGCAAGCGTCGGGGCCTTGCGATGCCGGGCGAGCTTCATCGTCCGGGTGATCAGCGGGTGCGGTCGGCCCGCGGACAGCCCGATCACGAGCGTCTGCTCGTCGATCCGGCTCAGCCGGCCCGAGGGCCTCCTGCGACGGGCTCGCGACGATCTCCGCGCGGAGGTCGAGCAGCATCAGCAGGTGCCGCAGGTAACTGGCGAAGAACGCCATCTGGTCGGTGCCGGCGATCAGGACCTTCTCAGCGGAGACGATCGCGTCGACTGCCGCCTCCACCTGCGAGCGCGAGAGCTTTCTCGCCGTTTCCTCCACGTTCACATGATCCGCCGCCAGCGCGGCCTCGAACTCGGTGTGATCGAGCGAGAACAGCGGCGCGGCTGCCACCGTCGGGGTGTGGCCGTCGGGCGGTCGCCGGCGGTATTCGTCGCGCGCGGCCTGCTGCAGCTCGGGGAAGCCCTCGAACCCGAGTGCCTGTGAGAACCGCACGACGGTGCTCGAGGACGTGCAGGCGCGGCGCGCAAGCTCCTCGGCCGTCTGGAACGCGGCCTCGTCGAGGTGATCGACGATGTACTGGGCGACGTCCTTTTGGGAGCGCGAGAAGTCGTCGAAGCGCGACCGGATGTACGCCGAGAGGGCCTGATGGCCGTTGGGCGGGTCGGCCGGAACACTCGCCGCGCTGGACCCATTTGCCTTGGGCACGGCGTCTGCAGGCGTCGCGGCGGTCGTCGGAGCAGGTTGCTTCATCAGCAGGCGTGTGTTTCGACACCCGCCCGCAACGTTCCTTCACGACCCGTCGAGTGTGAAGCCCGCCCGCGCCTCAGGAGCCGCGCTCGCGGCGCTCCTGATTCTGCCTGCGCTCGGCCATCACTTCGCCCACGATGTAGGCGATCAGCACGTTCACGACCACGCCGAGCACCGAGCAGGGTGGCCAGGAGGGCGAGGGTCTGGCTGAGGGCCGCCGAAGCAGTGATCAGCATCGCGTGGCAGCGTATCTCAAGCGCCCGTCTCCGTGGCGCCTCGGCCGCTGGTCTCAGTGCTAGCGTCGCGCTCGTGCGGGCCGGCGCGGACCGGCCGCACGCCGGCCCGGTAGCTCAGCGGTCAGAGCAGCGGACTCATAATCCGTCGCGCGGAGGTTCGAATCCTCCCCGGGCCATTCCGCGGCGTCCGGAGCACCCCTCAAAGGCTACGAGTTATTCGGCGATCCGGGGTTCGGCCCGCGGGGGGCCACGTTCAGCGCGGCGCGGGCCGCTGCGGTCGCCAATGCCAGGCTCGGGGTTCGGTGCAACGGTCCTTTCACGGTCGCGGTCACGTAGCTGCCGCCCCGGGTCTCCGTGCCATTGGTGGTGAAAACCTCCTTCTGCGCCGGCACCCAAAATGCGTTGCCAAAGGTCCCTGGCTGCCCACCGCCATCCTCGCCGGCCAGGCTCGGGCAACAGAGCTGGGGGATCTCCGAGGGGACGTGGATGGGGCCGGTACCGAACGACTGGATGAAGTGGTTGCCCATTTCCCCCCATTGGACCAACGCCAGCTGCTGGGCCTGGGCAATGGTGTCGACCTTGATCCGGCCTCGGGACACTACGCACTCGATGTCCGTCGGATCCGAATCTACGATCTGTACCCGCGCCCCCGGCAGCAGCGCAGCGGCCGCGTGGAGCTCGGCGCGGCAGACGCGCTGTGCGACCGGGACCCGCGACGCCACGGCCGTGTGGCGCGACGAACCCGAGCAGGCCGCGAGAGCAAACACCAACGCTGACGCGCCCGGCCCCAGGAGCGAGCGCACGAAGGCAGCATAACCTCGGTTTCGTGACGTGACCGCCACGATACTCCGCCGGGCTCTAGGGGCTTTCTCAGGTGGGCACGGGCGCCTCGGCCACGAACTCGGCGATCACCGGCGCAATCGCGTTCGGCTTCACCGCATGCTTCTGGCCTGGGAGTTCGCGCAGAGTCGCGTTCGGGAGCACGTCCGCCAGCGAGTGAGAGGCGTGCTTGAGGCTGGGATAGGTCTTTGAGCCGTACACGACCAGCGTCGGGCAGGTGACCGCCGCCCACTCCTCCGCCCGCAGCGGTGACCCGTGCATGTTGCTGTCACCGAGCGCCAGGTAGTCGAACATCAGCGTGTGGCCATTGGCACCGAACCGTTTGAACATCGGCACCAGCGACATCACCGTCACGATCGGCCCAGGCATTCCGACGTTGCGCAGGAAATGCTTCGCCGCGCCCATCCGGTCCTCAGCGGCGATCAGCGGCTCCAGCCGCGCGGCGTAATCGTCGCGCGGGAATTTGGCCGTCGGGTCGGTCTTGAACGGGGTCTCGTAGAGCACCAGCTTCTCGACGGGGAGCCCCGCCGCAGCCGCGCGCAGGGCGACCGCGCTACCGGACGAGTACCCCCACAGCGACGCCCGTCCGCCTACCGCATCGATCAGGGCGTCCAGATCCTCGATCTCGCGCTCGACAGAAGCCGGCCCCGCCGGGCCGCTGTCGCCGCGCCCCCGGCGATCGTAATTGACCACCGTGCAGTGCCCGGCCAGAGCGGTGGCGATCTGCTCCATCGTCTTGAACGCGCGGTAGCCGAGCGCGCCGTTGACGAGGATCACCGCTGGGCCCTCGCCGTAGCGGTCATACGCGATCCGTGTGCCGTCTGCTGATGTCACCGTGTACATGCTGTCCTCCGTTGAAGTCAGGTCCCGCAAGTAGGACCACCCGCGGCCGGCAAACTCATCGCTAGCTCGCGGGTCGCTCGCCCCGCGACGAAGCGGCGCTGCTGACAGCGGCTCTGGGCAGTGCGAATCCTGCGGAACGCTGCGATGAGGACAAGCTCGTCGGCAGGCCGAAAGCCTCGAACAGGTCGGGCCGGCTGAAGTCCACGACCTCGGCGACGCGCCCCTCCTCCACGCGCAACACGGAGAGCGCGAGCGGACGGTAGGTTCCCCCGCCCGGTGCCCGCAGGTAGATCGCGACCGCGGGCTGCAGGTTCGCGCGCGCCGCCACGAACACGTGCTCGCCAGGCGCGGCGTGTTTCTCGCTGCCGCGCCGGAACGCGGCAAGCCCCTCGTACCACAGCGGGCGCGGCGGGAACGAGAACCGCGCGTCCTCGCGCACAAGCGCCTCCAGCGCCGCGAAGTTGCGGCGCTCGATCGCCTCGACGTAGCGCCGGGCGATCTCCCGCTGCTCGGCGGGCGGGTCCGAGCGCGGCCACTCGTCGCGCCGCGATGGCAGCCGCTCACGCAGCCGATCGCGCGCCCGCTGCAGCCGGCTGTTGACAGCCGGCACGCTCGTGCCGAGCAGCTTCGCCGTCTCCCGCGCCGAGAACCCAGCGGCGTCGCGCAGGATCAGCGCAGCCCGCTGCCGCGGCGACAGGTGCTGTATCGCTGCCACGAAAGCGATCTCGAGCGTCTCCCGCGTGACCGCCGCCTCGTGAGGGTCCACTAACCGATCGGGATACGGGTCGAGCCACCGGATGTCGGCGGCGATCGGCGGGACCTCGCCCTCGGGGTCAGACGCGGGCGCGACGTCAGCCGGCAGCACCCGCCCGGCGTGCCGCGCCACGTGGTCGAGGCACGCGTTCGTCGCGATCCGATACAGCCAGGCACGCAACGACCACCGGCCCTCTCGCCTGAACTGCGCCCGTGCCCGCCAGGCGCGCGCGAATGTCTCCTGTACCAGGTCCTCGGAATCCTCAAACGACCCGACCAGGCGATAGCAGTGCGCCCGCAGCTCGCGCCCGTGGCGTTCAAAGAGCGCGGAGAAAGTGGCCTCGTCGCCGTCCATCATGTACTGAGACCAGGCTCCACCGCGCTTCTCATCGGCTCACGTCACCTGGTCGAGGCGAACTCGACCTTAGTCCCGCCTGTCTCGCGCGGTCATGTGGTGAAGCTCGAGATGCCGCGCTCCAGCACCGGCGATTGGCTTGTCCACGCGCCGATCGGCGCAGCGGCGACGATCACGGTGGTGGCGCGCGCTCCGGCGACGATGCAGGCGATCTCCCGGAACCGTGCCTTGGTGGTGCTGTAGCTGTCGACCACGCAGGAACCGTGCCCGGAGCGAAAGCGGAGCTTGGTGGCGCTTGCCGACAGCCGAACGTCGCGGGCGCCCTCTTCGGCGACATGGGCGACGCGGAACCGGCGCCAGTTGGCGAGTGTCTCCTCGCCGCTGCGGGGTGTGGCGTTCAGGTAGCCGGCGAACGATTCTCGAGGACCGGCCGGCGCGGCTGACACCGAGCCGTGATCGCTCTGGATCTGGTGCCAGTCGGGCGGGTATGCGAGCGTCGCGCCGGAGGGCGTTGCGGCGGTGTTCCAGCCTGCGGGCGGCCGGGCTGGCCGCAGCCAGCTGAACGGGTGGGGTGCCGTCATGCGCGCGGGGTTGCGGGCGGCGGCGAGGCCGATCGCCGCAACGGTGACGATCAGGATCGCGGCGGCGGGCCAGATCGCCCGCCGCGCGATTCGGCTGCGGTGGCTACAGATTGCCATCGCCGTCGCTGGGGCCGCCGTTGTTGTCGGCGTCCATGTCGCCGCCGTTGTGCTGCGGGATCCCGCCACCTGCCGACGGGTGAGCCGGGGGCGTGGGGCTTGCTTTCGTCGCCGGCCCCGTCGACTGCGGGCGAGCGGGCGGCGAGGAGCTGGGAGGCGGCGAGCCTTGGCTTGACGTCGACGCCGCCGCCGACGCCGGGGCGGGCGGCGGTGGAGTGCTGGCGCTCGCCTTCGGAGCGGCCGGGGATGGCGCCGGGCGATGGGCTGTGTGGGCGCGACGGTGTTGCGGGGCCCGGTGGTTGGTGTGCGCGGCCGCGACCGTTGGGGTGCTCGCGGGGGTCGCGGTGACGGCCGGCTTGGGAGTCGAGCTGCCGCCGCAGCCCGCGACCGCGAGCGCCACGAGAGCCGGGACAGCAAGCAGAGCCAGGCGGACGCGCTTTCTGTTGATGGGCATGAGAATGATCTCCGTTCTTGTTCGGTCGTGGGTCTGGGTTTGGAGGGCTCCGGTCGCCGAGCGGTGCTCTGTGAATGGGGGGCGAGAGGAGCTAGTGGTCATGGAGACTCCGGCCCGGGACGTTTTCTTTCATCGCGCTCGGCGAGCCCTCCGAGCGTGAGACACCCAGCCGTTCGGCCGAGTCGGCCACGCTCGCTGCAGGGCACGTGAAAGGAAACCCGCGAGGCCGGAGTCCTTGCACCTACAGCCCGAATTGAGGCTGACCGAGCTCCGCACTCGGGCCCCGCAGCGCAAGCCACGTGGGCCCCCGGCTCGGGACCGACGTGACGATCCAGCAATCCCAAGATGAAGGGACGGCCCCAGCATGTCCAAGCACGCCTCCTCCGCCACCCCTGCCGGCTCGCAGCAGGAGAGCAGCGACAGCGACGACGTCCGTCGCCACTGGCAGCGCGTCGTCGGCCGGCGCTCATTCCTGCAAGGAGTCGGCCTGGCCGGCGCCGCCGCGGTGCCTGGCAGCGCGCTGCTCACGGGCGAGGCGTTCGCCCGCTCCGCTCGCATCACGGACGGAGACGTGGCGATCCTGCGGTTCCTCGCCGCGGCGGAGATCATCGAGTCGGATTTGTGGTCGCAGTACGCCGAGCTCGGCGGCGCGAACGGAGGCAATCCGGCTTACGTGGCCGCGCTCGAGAATCTCGACGGCGACATGCCGCAGTACATCTCCGACAACACCGACGATGAACTCAGCCACGCGGCGTTCATCAACGCGTATCTGCGCTCAAAGGGGGCGGAGCCGGTCAGCCTTGAGCGTTTCCGCACACTCGACGGAAGCGCTGCGACCGGCGCCGGCAAGCACAAGCGGCTGACGAACCTCAAGTCGCTGAACGTCGACACGAGCTGGTACGTGCGCTACCGCTCGGGACAGAACCCCGACCTTGGCGCGACGTTCCCGCAGGCGGTGACGATCAGAAGCCAGCCCGCGATCCCGCTCTCAGACCAGGACACGCCGCCCGGTACGACGATCCCCTCCCCCGGGGTCCCGCCCACGTCCAGCAAGGCAGCGCTCCGGATGCAGGCGATCGCCAACACCGCGGGGTTTCACTTCGCGATGATCGAGCAGGGCGGCTCGAGCCTGTATTCGACCTTGGCGCTCAAGGCCTCGAGCCTCGAGGTGCTGCGGATCGTGGTCTCGATCGGCGGGGTAGAGACAAACCACTTCTCGCTGTGGCACGACAAGGCGGGCAACGCGGTCGCCCAGCCGCTGGCCGGCGTCACCGACCCCGAGACCGGGCTCACGTTCCCCGATCTGAACGCCCGCCATTCGGAGCTGGCGCAGACCAACCTGATCCTTCCTGAGCCGACCGAGTTCATCCGCGGCCTGCCGAAGGCCTCGATCGTCAGGCCCACCTCGGACAAGCTCGCGGGGGCCCAAGCCGCGGTCAAGGCCCTGACCGCGGACGGGTTGTTCGACGGCCAACCGGCGGAGTTCTTCCGGTTCGTCTCCCGGCTCGCGAAAGCGGCCGACGGCGCGAAGCGCCACGTGCGCTGAGCACCTCGGGCGGCGACGTCGTCGCCGCGGCTTGACCCAATCGACGTTCACGCGTACGGTGCAGACGGGGCGCGCGCGGGGTGCACGCGGAAGTGAACCCGCGTGGCTCCGCAGAGGGCAATGATGAACCTTCAGCTGCAGCTTCCGGCGCACTTCCTCGATGACCCGGGACGGCGGGCCGGCTTCGTGCTGATGGGCGCCTTCCTGCTGTCGTTCCTGTTCATCCGGACGAGTGCACGGCTGATGCGCAGTCCCAGGGTCCCGTGGTGGCCGGGCAGCGTGAAGACCGGCGGCGGGGTCCACCTGCATCATCTGGTATGGGGAATCGTGCTGCTGCTGGCGTCGGGGTTTCTGAACTTCACCGGTGACGCCAGCAGTCCCCGGACGGAGATCCTGGCCGGCTTCTTCGGCGTCGGAGCCGGGCTCACACTTGACGAGTTCGCGCTCTGGATCTACCTCCGCGACGTGTACTGGGCGGAGGAGGGACGGTCCTCGTTCGACGCCGTCGTGTTCGCCGCGGCTGTCGGCGCCCTGGTCCTGCTCGGCGCCGGCCCGTTTGACCTCCCGAACAACTCCTCATCGGTCGACACCCTGATCGCGGTGGTCCTCGTCGATTTGGTGCTCGCCGTGGTGACGATCTACAAGGGAAAGCCGCTGCTCGGAGCAATCGGTGTCTTGGTGCCGGTGGTCTCCGCGGTCGGAGCGGTGCGGCTGGCGGCGCCGCATTCCCGGTGGGCCAGGCGTTTTTATCCAAGCGACTGCCGCAGGCGCGCCCGGTCCCGCGCTCGCTGGGAGCGCATCACGCGCCGTCAGCGCTGGCTGAGCGACCTGATCGCCGGAGCACCGGAGGCGTCGGCTGACGATGGCTGAGCTCGTCGAGCTATCCGCTTCCCGGATCGTTGCCGATGCGGCGGCGGGCCACCGGGCCCGCCGTGCCGGGAGCATCTTGCTTGTCTTGCTCGGCTCGCTGACGATTCTCGCCGGCGGCATTGCCCTGTACGCGCGGCAGGAGATCCTGAACTCCGGCTCGTTTGCCGATCGGGCCGTGGACGCTTTGCACCAGCCGGACCTGCAGCGCGTGATCGCCCGCGAGCTCGCGGTGCAGGTGATCGAGCCAAACGCTCCAGACGTGATCGCCGCTCGTCCGGTGGTCGTCTCGACGCTGCGGCTGCTCGTCGGATCGGGCGTGTTCGCTCCCGTGATACGCGCCGCCGCGGAGCAGGGCCACCATCTGCTGTTCGAGCGAGGTGGCCGCAACGCGGTGTTCGACG
Source organism: uncultured Actinomycetes bacterium (assembly GCA_963822725.1). Taxonomy (GTDB): domain Bacteria; phylum Actinomycetota; class Thermoleophilia; order Solirubrobacterales; family Solirubrobacteraceae; genus Palsa-465. The sequence continues at coordinate 510,986 of CAWGIR010000004.1, read as the reverse complement.
TGGCCGACGCGGGGAAGGTGATCTCCTCGGCGCTGCGGACGGTGGCGCCGAAGGTCGCGGCCCGGATACCGGCTCGGGCCGAGGCGGTGTTGCTGACCCTGAGACGGCGGAGCTTCGCCGAGAAGACGTTGCGGGTCGCCGACAGCGTCCGGGTGCTCGGCCTCGTTCTGCCGGCCGTGGCGCTCGTGTTGTTCGCACTGGCGATCGCAGTCGATTCACGCCGGCGCCGAGCCCTTACCACCGGCGCGCTGGCGCTCGCCGTGACCGGGATCGTGCTCGCGATCGCGTTCGAGCTGATCAGGCGCTACGTGATCGCCCACGTCTACGGAACGCAGGAATTGTCAAACGCAGATGTCAGGGGCGCGGTGGCCGATTTGTGGGGCGCCTACCTCGGTGATCTGCTGGCCTGGACGCTCGGTGTGACCGGCGTCGCCCTGATCGTGGCCGCGGCCTCGGCTCCGGTCCTATCCCCGTACTCGGCCCGGGCCGGCCTGCGCCGGCTGCGAGCGTCGGTGCTGCGGGGCGGTTCGGAGCGAGCGCGCGCGCTGCGAGGCGCAATCGTGCTGACCCTGGGCGTAGTGCTGGTAGTCGAGCCTGGGTTTGCGCTCCGCGTCGCCGCCGTCCTGTGCGGATGCCTGCTGGTCTTCGTGGGGTTCGGCGAGCTGCTCTCGGCCACGGTCCCCGATCCGCCTCGCGTTTGGCGCCCCCAGCTGCCAGCTCACCGCCCCGCGATCGCGATCGGCGTGTCGGCGGCCGTGCTCGCGGCGGCGATCTACATCGGGATCGCGCTCACCGGCGGCACGCGAGCCGTGCATGCCGGCACGGTCATGGCCTGCAACGGATACCCGCAGCTCTGCGATCGACGGCTCGACGACGTTGTGTTCGCCGGCACGCACAATTCGATGTCGGCGGCGGACTCGCCGGGCTGGCTGATCCCGAACCAGGACCGCCCGGTGGCCCGGCAGCTCGACGACGGGATCAGGCTATTCAAGGTCTCGACCCACTACGGCGTCGCGGACTCGTCCGGTTTCGTGCACACGGACATCGCGGCCTCGGGCCAGCTTCTGAATCGCGTCGCGGCGAAGCTGGATCCGGCTGGCCGCGCGGCCCTGCAGCGCTTGAGCCGCTCGCTGGGTCCCGGCTCACTGGCGGGACGCAAGCGTCAGATCTGGCTCTGTCACTCACTGTGCGAGCTCGGAGCCACGCGAATGCTCGACTTCATGAAGACGATTCACCGCTTCCTCGAGCTGAACCCCGATCAGGTGATCATCCTCTTCGATGAGGACTATGTCTCCGAGCCCGACCTCCAGAACGTGTTCAAGAGCTCCGGCCTGTTCCCCTATCTTGCGACGCTTCAGCCTGGACGTCCGCTGCCGACCTTGGCCCAGCTGATCCGCGCTCGGCACAACGTGGTGGTGCTCGCACAGAAGCCGCCGAGCGGTCGCTACGGGTGGAACGCGGACGCCTTCCAGTGGATTCAGGACACGCCCCTCGGCGCAACCAAACCCTCTCAGTTCACCTGCAACCTCTCGCGAGGCAGCCGGGGCAACCCGTTCCTGATGATGAACGACTGGGCCGATGTGTTCCCGCCTCGTCTGAGCCCCAACCTGCCTTTGGTCAAGCGGTCGTTCATCCTCGCCCGCGCGAGGCAATGCGTCGAGGAGCGGGGCCAAGGGCCGGACCTGATCCTCGCCGACTTCTACGACCGCGGCGATGTGGTCGGAGCCGTCGCCGAGCTCAACGGCCTGGCGAACCAGCGAGCAGCATCGATCAACCCGCTGTAGGGGTGGCCGGGACCAGAACCGAGGAGTCTGGCAGCGTCCCGCGTCGCCCCTTGCCATGATGCCCGGCGTGAACGTCCCCGGGGCGAGGCGGGCGACGCCCCCCACAGTTCCGTCCGCACCCGCCGCTCTCCCACGAACGGCGCACTCCGGCCCATCCCAGGGCGCGCCAGCTGACGATCCGCTCGGCGTTCTGAGCGAAGCGCGAGTCCGGGCCCCCGAGACGCTGGCGCTGGCCGCCCGCTATCTCGACCCGTTGTTCGTCGACGTACTGCGGATCATCGGGTTCGACAAGAGCTACACCCACGCGCAAGGTTCCCACCTGTATGACACCGCCGGCCGCGCCTACCTCGACTTCCACACCGGCGAGGGCTTCGCCAGCCTCGGGCACAACCATCCCGAGGTACGCGAGGTCCTCCGGGCCGTGCTGGACGCGGACCTGGCCGACGGTGTCCAGATCCACTTCTCGGTGTTGGCCGGGATGCTCGCCGAGGCCCTCTCGGCGAAGCTGCCGCCCGGTCTCGATGCTGTCTTCTTCGCCAACTCAGGCGCGGAGGCGGTCGACTCCGCGATCAAGTTCGCACGGGCGGCCACCGGCCGGTCGGGGCTGGTCTCCTGCGACAGCAGTTTCCACGGCGTCTCACTCGGGCCGCTCTCGCTGGTCGGGGATGACTTCTTCAAGGAGGGGTTCGGCACCCTGCTGCCCGGATGTGCGCGGGTCCCGTTCGGAGATCTAGGTCGGCTCGAGCAGGTGTTGCGCGGACGAGAGGTGGCGGCGTTCATCGTGGAGCCGATCCAGGGACGAGCGGTGACGGCAGCGCCGCCCGGGTACCTGCAGGCAGCGCAGGAGCTCTGCCGGCGCTTTGGGACCCTGTTCGTGCTCGACGAGATCCAGACCGGCCTGGGACGTACCGGCCGGTGGTTCGCGCTCGAGCACTGGGATCTCGAGCCCGACTTCGTGCTCGTCGGCAAGGCGCTCAGCGGCGGATACGTGCCCGTCGCCGCGATGGCCACCCGGCGCGAGCTCCACGACCGAGCGATTGGCACGCTGGAGCGCTCCTACGTCCACCAGTCGACCTTCGGTCGCAACCGCCTGTCAATGGCGGCCGGGCTGGCCGCGTTGCGCGTGATCGACCGCGACGGCCTCGTGGATAGGGCGGCTGGGATGGGAGAGCTGCTGCAGTCGGGCCTCCGGGAGCTCCAGCAGCGCCATGATCTGATCGCCGACATTCGTGGCAGCGGACTGATGATCGGGATCGAGCTGGGGGCACCCGCATCGCGGATCGGCCGGCTCAACTGGAGATTGCTGCACCTGGCCAGCGAGGGGCTGTTTCCGCAGCTGATCGTGATTCCGCTGCACCGCGACCATCGTGTGATCACGATGGCCTCCGGCAAGAACGACGTGATCAAGTTGCTGCCGCCTCTGACCCTCTCCGAGACCGAGGCGAATACCTTCCTCAGCGCTCTGGACACCGTGCTCAGCGGCTGCGGCAGCTCCACCGGCGGAAACTGGAGCACGGTTCGCCAGATCGCGACCGCCACCCTCCGGCGACGAGGCGAACACGAGCCTCAGGAGCCCTCGGCGCCGGTTGGGCCCCTGCGTCAGCCCCACCCGGTACGCACCGACACGTGTCTGATCACAGGCGCCAGCGGCTTCATCGGCTCCCATCTCGCGCAGCGGCTGGTGAAGGAGGGGCTTCCGGTGCGCTGCCTGGTCCGCGCGAGCAGCGACACCGCGCAGCTCGAGCAGCTCGGAGTCGAGCTCTCGGCCGGCGACCTCACCGACCCCGAATCGCTCAGACGGGCGACAGCCGGGTGCCGCCACGTCTTTCACTGCGCGGCGATGGTCTCTGACTGGGGCACGGCCGCTGAGATTGCGGCGGTCAACGTGGACGGGACCCGGAACTTGCTCGAGGCGGCGAGCACCGCCGATGTCAAGCGCGTGATCCACCTCAGCAGCACCGACGTCTACGGCTATCCCGGCAGCCGTGGGATCGACGAGGACTTCGTCCCGACGGGATTTTCGAACTGGTACGCGCAAACCAAACGGAGGGCCGAAGCCGAGGTGCGCCGCGTCCAGGCGGGCCAATCGCTCGAGACGGTCATTCTGCGTCCCGCCACCGTCTACGGCCCGGGCTCGGCCGACGTGGTGGGTGAGATCGCCCGCTCGATCCGCGGCCGGCGGATGGTCCTCGTCGACGGGGGCCGCGCGGTCGCGGGGCTCCTGTACGTCGAGAACCTCGTCGACGCCGCCGTGCTCGCCATGCGCAGCGACGCTGCCCCCGGTCAGGCGTTCAACGTGAGCGACGACCTTCCGGTCACGTGGCGCGAGTTCACCGACGGGCTGGCGGCGGGCCTCGGTTGCCCGCCGGTGCGGCTGACGATGCCCTACGGGCTGGCCTTCGGGATCGGATTTTCGCTCGAGCAGGGCTACCGGCTGGCCCGGCGCGCGACCCACTTGCACACGGCACCGCTGCTCTCGCGCCAGGCGGTTCATGTGCTCGGCCGAAACCAGGACTTCAGCACACGCAAGGCGCGGGAGGTTCTCGGCTGGGAGCCGCAGGTCGGCTACGAAGCGGGCCTCGCGGAGACGCTTGCGTGGCTGCGCGGCGGGCACGAGACAGCCGCCGGCGCGTAAGCGGACACGTTCCCGCCCTCCTACGTCGTTCCTACACGCCTCACACGCGTCTCATAAGGCCGCGCCCGATGCTTCCGGCTTCACGCTAACGACCCCTTGAATCGACATGACCTCTCCTGGCAGCGACTACACACTCAATCCCCGCTTTCGCCCCCGGCCCGTTGGCGCGGTTCCCCCGCGCGATCGAAATCGGGTCACATCCGACCGGCTGGCGCGCAAGCGGCGGCGCGTACGCAGGATCCGAACGCGCGTGATCGCGATCGCCGTGGCGCTGTTCCTCGCGCTGTGGGGCGTCCTCTTCGCGGAGCTCGTCACCGGACATACCGCGGTCGCCGCGCGACCGAAGGCGACCGCGAGTAGCGCGGCGACGAAGGCCTCGACTGCGACCTCGGGCACCGGTTCGAGTTCGGCGTCCAGCGCCGCGACCCCGAGCAGCACCTCTGGCTCCAGCTCCGGTTCGTCCTCGCAGAACAGCTCCTCCGGCTCGAGCTCCTCCGGCTCGGGCTCGACGAGCGCGGTCACCAGCAGCCAGTCGTGATGACCACCTCCTCCCCACCCGTACCCGAGGCCATCGAGCGTTTCCGATGCTTCGGCAGCAGCTGCACGGTGATCGTGCAGGGCCATGGGCCCACCGGCCCCGCGGAGCAGGCCACTGCCCGGGCACGGGATCGCCTACTCGCCTGGCACCGGCAGTTCTCGCGCTTCGACCCGGCGAGCGAGCTCTCCCGCCTGAACCGCGACCTGCGACCGACCGTGCCGGTGAGCGACACGATGGCGGCGTTCACCAAAGCGGCCATCCGGGCGGCCCAGCTCACCGGCGGGCTCGTGGATCCGACCCTGGTCCCCGAAATCGAGCAGGCCGGATACGCGAGTCATTTCGACTCGCTCTCGCTGCCCCTGTCGTTGGGACTGCGGCTCGCCCCGGGCAGACAGCCGGCTGGACCGAGCCCCAAGGCGAGATGGCGCCACGTCAGGGTCGATCGGCGCGCGGGCACGATCACCCGCACGCCCGGCATCCGCCTGGACAGCGGCGGAATCGCAAAAGGGCTGTTCGGCGACATCCTCGCCTCCGCACTCGGGCGCCACGCGAGCTTCGCCGTCGAGGCCGCGGGGGATGTCCGCTTCGGCGGCGGCGACGGCCTGATCCGGCCGGTTCAGATCGCAAGCCCGTTCGGCAACGGCATTCTCCACACCTTCGAGCTCATCGAAGGCGCCGCGGCCACGAGCGGGATCGGCAAGCGAAGCTGGCTCGATGCCCGCGGGCGTCCCGCTCATCATCTGCTCGATCCCGCCAGCGGACGCCCGGCGTTCACAGGCATCGTTCAGGCGACGGCGCTTGCGCCGTCCGCGGTCGAGGCCGAGGCGCTGGCAAAGGCAGCGCTGCTCAGCGGTCCCAGCGACCGCGCGCGGCTGGCTTCGGCATGGCGGCGTCATCGTCTACGACAGCGGCGGATTACGACGTGATCGAGGCCCAGGCATGACCGGTCCCTCTCACCATCTGTTCTGGATCACAAGCAGAGCCGCCGGCACAGTGGCGCTCGTCCTCTCGAGTGCGGCAGTCGGCTTCGGGCTGACGCTGGGCGGCAAGCTGATCAAGCGCCGGGGCCCCGATCGCTTCAACATCCACGAGATCCTGTCCCTGTCGGTGATGGTCGCCGTAGCCGTTCATGGACTGGCGCTGATCGGCGACAAGTGGCTTCACCCCAGCCTCCTCGACGTAACGGTCCCGTTCGCCTCCTCCTATCAGACGCTTGCCACGGCGATTGGGATCATCGCCGGGTGGGGGCTGATCTTCCTCGGGCTCTCCTATCTACCTGCGCCGTGGATCGGGCCACGACGCTGGCGGCTGATTCACCGCTTCACCGCTGCTCGCCTGGGCGCTCGGCCTCCTGCATGCCTTCACCGAGGGCTCGCGACGCCGGAAAGCTCTGGTTCGTGGCGCTGATCGGGCTCACCGCCGCCCCGCCACTGCTGCTGGTCGCGATCCGCGTGGGAAGGCATTTGCGCTCCACCGGGGACACGAGTCCCGCCCCGCGCCGGCCGCCGCCGCGGCGACCGGGCGGCCGATCACGAACGTCGGGTATGTCGAGCCGATGAGGGCGCGGGAACCGGCGCGCGCGGAGTACACGGCGTCAGTCCAGATAGGCGTAGGCGGGGATCGTCAGGAACTCGATCAGCTCGTCGGCCAGCGCCACCTGTTCGAAGATCTCACGCGTCTCTGCCGGCCGTCCCTGCCCGCCAGATCTCCTCGCCCACCTCGGCGCGGATCTTGGCGGTCTCCTCGTCGAGCACCTCGCGGACCAGCTCCGGCGTCACGGCGCGGCCGTCGTCGAGCTCGACGCCGTGCCTGACCCACTGCCAGATCTGCGAGCGTGAGATCTCGGCGGTGGCTGCATCCTCCATCAGCGAGTTGATCGCGGCGGCGCCACGGCCCGTGAGCCAGAACGAGACGTACTGGAAGCCGACGTTGACGTCCGTGCGCAGTCCGGCCTCGGTGATCTTGCCCGGGGTCGAAGGGAGGTCGAGCAGTTCCCGCGCGCCGACGTGGACGTCGTCGCGCCGTCGCTCGAGCTGGTTCGGCGCGCCCCCGAGCCCGCGCTCGAACACCTCGCGCGCCACCGGCACGAGATCGGGATGCGCCACCCAAGTGCCGTCGTAGCCCTGTGAGACCTCGCGCTGCTTGTCCGCCCGACGCCCTCGAGCGCCTTCTCGTTCGCCTCCTCGTCCCTTGCGGGATGGGATCAGGGCCGCCATCCCGCCCATCGCGTGAGCTCCCGCGCCGGTGGCAGGTCGCGGCCAGCAGCTCGGTGTAGGCGCGCATGAACGGCACCGTCATCGTCACATCGCCGCGATCCGGCAGCACCATCTCGCGCCGCTCGGGAAAGCACTTGATCGCCGAGAAGATGTAATCCCACCGGCCGGCGTTGAGCCCGGCCGAGTGCTCGCGCAGCTCGAACAGGATCTCGTCCATCTCGAACGCGGCCGGCAGCGTCTCGATCAGGACGGTGGCCTTGATCGTGCCCTGCGCGATGCCGAGCGCATCCTGGGCGAACGAGAAGACGTCGTTCCAGAGCCGCGCCTCGAGATGCGACTCCATCTTTGGCAGGTAGAAGTACGGCCCGTGCCGGCTCGCAGCAGCCGCGGGGCGCAGTGGAAGAAGTACAGGCCGAAGTCGAACAGCGAGCCTGAAACCGGCTCGCCGCCGACGAGCAGGTGGCGCTCGGGCAGGTGCCAGCCTCGGGGGCGTACGAGCAGCGTGGCGGGATCGCGGACCGAGCTCGTACAGCCTGCCGTCCGAAGCGCGGTGGGTGATCGTCCGCTCGATCGCGTCGCGCAGGTTGATGTGGCCGACGACCATGTTGCGCCAGGTGGGCGAGTTGGCGTCCTCGAAGTCGGCCATGAACCCGTCGGCGCCCGAGTTGAGCGCGTTGATCACCATCTTCCGGTCGGTCGGCCCGGTGATCTCGACCCAGCGCTGCTTCAGGTCGTCGGGGACGGGCGCGACTCGCCCAATCGCCTTCCCGTACCTCCCGCGTCTCGGGCAGGAAGTCGAGCAGCTCCCCGGCCCGCAGCGCGCTCGCGTCGACCGGCGCGGGCCTGGAGCAGCTCCGCGCGTCGCGGCCCGAAGCGTCCTTGCAGCTCCGCAACGAACTCGAGTGCGTCGGGGTCAGCACCTCCTCGAAGCCCTGCTCGATGGCTCCCTGCAGCTCGATCGCCATGCCTGCATCCTTGCAAGCCGTCGTGCCGGGCGCTATCTGATCGACGTCGCTTACAGCTCGCGCCGGCGCACGAGCGCCTTCAGAATGCCGGCCAGGCCGGCCACGATCCCACCGCCGGCGAGCCCGGTACCGAACAGAGCGGCCGCGATCGCGACGCGACTCTGGCTCTCCACCTGTGGACTGACCAGGCCCAGCGTGTCGACCGTCGTCGAAAGGACCAGCAGCGAGGCCACCAGTGCCAGAACCACGATCACGCCGGCGGCCATGAACAGCCAGGTGCCGAGCGCGTCGAGCTTGTAGGCCAGCGGCGGCATCTCGGCTCGAGGGCGTCGCTCGACGCCCTGCGCGACCAAGGCTGTCGGCGGGGTCGTCGCGTGGTGGTGCTCGAGCATCGCGTCGAGCACGTTAACCGCCGCCTGGCACGCGCGCAAGGTAAAGCGGCCGTTCCTGATTGGATACCGCCGCTGGCAACGACACTTTCTTCAAGCGAGGACATCGAATGGCAGCAGCGAGCGGCGATCGTGACGGGGGCATCGAGCGGGATCGGGCTGGCGATCGCGCGCATGCTCGGCGAGGAGGGATACGGCCTGACGGTCGCGTCCCGGCGCCCGGAGAAGCTCGAGGCAGCCGCCGAGCAGCTCGCCGGCGCCGGCTACGACGTGCAGCAGGTGGCGGGCGACATGGGCTCGGAGGAGGTCATCAAGCGGGTGGTCGAGGCGCATCGTGAGCGCTTCGGCCGCCTCGACGTGCTGGTCAACAACGCCGGTGTCGGAATCGGCGCCGCGGTCGACGAGATCCAGACCAAGTACCTCGACATGCAGCTGGCCGTGAACCTGCGCTCGATGATCCTCTTCTACCGCGAGTGCGCGCGAGCTGCTGAAGGCCGCGGGCGGCGAGCACCGCAACGCGCTGGTCGTGAACACCTCATCGATCGCCGGCAAGTCCGGCCAGGCGTGGCTGTCGGTCTACTCGGCCGCCAAGCACGGCGTCGTCGGCTTCACCCAGGCGATGAACAAGGAGCTGAACGGCGCCGGGATCAAGTCCTGCGCCCTCTGCCCCGGGTTCGTCGACACCGCGATGACCGACTTCGTCAAGGGCTCTGTCCCGGCCGAGGAGATGATCCGCCCGAGGACGTCGCCGAGGCCGTCAGGCTGCTGCTGCGGGTCTCGCCCGCGTGCGTGATCCCCGAGGTCGTCTTCCAGCGCCCGGGCGAGACGCTGTAGGGCCCTGAGGCCGGACGTCCGCGAGAGCTCGCGCGCTCGCGCGCGCTCGCGCGCTCGCGCATTCGCGCTCTCCTTCCTCGGCCGCGAGCCAGTCGAGCGCGCGCTCGTACTCGTCGTAGCGGCGGAACGGCCGCAGCCACGCCCACCCGGGCGCGCGCGCAGCTCGCGGCTGCGGTCGGCGTCGCCGGGCCGCTCGCCGCCGGCGACGACGCTCGCGCCGCCACGCCTCGCGGCTCTGCGCGCGGCTGCGCCATCAGCTCCGGTGCTCGGCGATCGCCGCGCCCATCTCGGCGGCCGGCATCTCCTCCTCGAGCAGGCTCGCCTCGAGGTGCGTGCGCAACACGAGCAGCTCCCGCTCGGTGGCCGCGCCGCGCGACGCGCAGCCTCGAGCCGCGGAACGCGAACCGGTCCCAGGCGCGCGCGAACGAGATCAGGCTGGTGCGGCCACCGTTGCGGTGCGCCGCGAGCATCGGGCAGACTGCCGCCGCCGTCCGTGTAGGCGCCGACGATGATCTCGTTCGAGCGGATCCCCTCGAGCATCGCGATCCGCGTGCGGCCGGGGCAGGCACTCCACCGCCTGCCGCAAGTCGCAGATCGTCGCCTGGCGCCGGGTTCGCATAGGGTTCGACGCCTGATTCTAAAGCGCGCGCGCTGGCACTCTATTCCCGCCCGTCGCCACCGACAAGCCAACTCCTTGGCACGAAAGGAACCTTGCACGATGAAGCTCGGGGTGCACGTCGGCTACTGGGGCCTTGGCATGGGCCCGCAGGACCAGCTCCAGGTCGTCCAGGAAGCCGAGCGGCTCGGCTACGACTCGGTCTGGGCCGCGGAGGCCTACGGCTCGGACGCCGCGACCGTGCTCGCCTGGCTGGCGGCGCAGACGAGCAAGATCAGGCTCGGATCGGCGATCTTCCAGATGCCCGGCCCGCAGCGCGGCGATGACCGCGATGACGGCCGCGACGCTCGATGAGCTGTCCGGGGGGACGGGTGCTGCTCGGAATCGGCACCTCGGGCCCCCAGGTCGCCGAGGGCTGGCACGGGCAGCGGTTCGCCCGCCAGCTGCAGCGCACGCGCGAGTACGTGGCGGTCGTGCGCAAGGCGCTGGCGCGGGAGAAGCTCGAGTTCCAGGGCGAGACGCTCGAGCTGCCGCTTGCCCGACGGCCCGGGCAAGGCGCTGCATCTGATGATCTCCCCCGTGCAGGAGCGGATCCCGATCTACCTGGCCGCGATCGGCCCCAAGAACACCGCGCTGGCCGGCGAGATCGCCGATGGCTGGATCCCGACTTCTTCTCGCCCGACCACGTCGGCGAGCTGCGCGAGCTGCTCGAGGAGGGCGCCGCACGCGCTCGGGCCGCTCGCTCGACGGACTTCGACATCGCGCCCACGGTCAACGCGTTCGTCAGCGACGACGTCGAGCTGGCGCGCAACGTGATGCGCCCGGTGCTCGCGCTGTACATCGGCGGCATGGGCTCGCGCGAAGCAGAACTTCTACAACAAGCTCGTCCAGCGCTATGGATTCGAGGCGGCGCGCAAAGAGGTCCAGGATCTGTACCTGGACGGCAAGAAGGCCGAGGCCGGCGCCGCGATCCCGGATGAGCTGATCGATCTCGTGTCGCTGTGCGGCCCGCGCGACGCGGTCCGCGACCGGATCGCGGCCTTCCGCGAGGCCGGCGTCGGCACGCTGATGATCACGCCGATGGCGTTCACGGCTGATGACCGGATCGAGCAGCTGCGGGCCGTCGCCGAGCTGGCTGCTTGAGCGAGGGCAACCGGAGGCCGCTGCGGGTCTTCCTCGGGGCGTTCGGCGACCCCGGGCACGCATTCCCGATGCTGGCGCTCGGCTCGCGCCTTGCCGAGCGCGGTCACGCGGTCACGTTCGAGACCTGGGAGCGCTGGCACGAGCCGGTCGAGGCTGCCGGCATGCGGTTCGTTGCCTCGCCCGAGTATCCGGTCTTCCCGACCCGCGAACGCCCGCTCAAGCCGTACGAGGCGGTCGTCCTCGCGACCCCGCAGACGCGAGCGCGCTGGCCGCGGCAGCCCCGGACGTCGTCGTCCACGACATCCTGACACTGGCACCGGCGCTGGCGGGCGAGCTCGAGGGGGTGCCGGTGGCGACGCTCGTGCCGCATCTCTACCCGGTCCCGTTCCCGGGCATGCCGCCGTACGCGCTCGGCGCGCGGCCGCCGCGCACCGGGCTCGGCCGGCGGCTGTGGCGCGCGTTCGAGCATCCGCTCGAGCGCGGCTTCCGCCGCGGCCGCGACGAGCTCAACGAGACGCGCTTGCGGCTCGGCTTGCCGGCGCTCGAGCGTCTGCACGGCGGGATCTCCGAACGGCTGGCGATCGTCACCACGTTTCCGCAGCTCGAGTACCCGCGGGCGTGGCCGTCCTGGGTGCACGTGGTCGGCCCGGTACTTTGGGAGCCGTCCGTACCACGACGTCGCGCCGCCGCCGGGCGACGATCCGCTCGTGCTGATCGCGCCTTCGACCGCCCACGATCCGGACGGACGGCTGCTCGGCGCGGCGCTCACGGCCTGCGCGATGAGCCGGTCAGGGTGCTGGCGGCGACCAACCGCCGGCCGCCACGCCGCCCAGTGCCGGTACCGCCCAACGCGAAGCTCGTCGACTGGATCTCCTACTCGAAATCGATGCCCAAGGCATCGCTCGTGATCACGCACGCCGGGCATGGAACGCTCGCCCGGGCGCTCATGTCCGGCGCCCCGGTGCTCGCCGTTCCCCATTCGGGCGACATGGCGGAGAACGCCGCCCGCGCGGATTGGGCAGGCGTCGGGGTGCGGCTGCCGTGGCGGCTGCTGAGCCCCGCCACCCTACGGCTCGCCGTCCGGCGGGCGTTGGGCGCCGACCGCCTGGCGGCGAACGCGGCCAGGCTGCGTGATTGGGCCGCGGTGCACGACGGAGCGGCGGGCGCGGCCAAGCTCGTCGAAGAGCTGGCGCTCAGTCCGGACGGTGTGAGCGCACGTACTCGATGAGCTCCGGCTGCGCGCTCTGCACGCGGTCCATCGGCTCACCCGAGCACGTGCAGAGCTCGATCACGGCCCGCTCGTCGCTGACCGAGATCGGACGCCACGTGGCGCCGTGGAGCTCCCAGTCCTTGAGGTACTCGATCGAGACGCTCTCGGCGCCCTCGTCGCCCATCGCCGCTCAGGCCTCCGTCGCCGCTCCGGCTCCGGCGGCCCCGACCTCAGCGGGATTCGCCTGAGCCCAGGCCTCGATCTCGTACGAGCCCTGAACCACCGTCCCATCGTTCGCCACGAGGACGGGCACCCAGCTGTTGCCGGTGAGCTCCTTGACCTCACGCCGCCCCTTGGTGTCGTTGAGGGAGTCCGGCAGCATCCCAAGACCGTAGGAGCGAATCACCTCCGCCTCATGGCCGGCGTCCTTCAGCGCGTGGTAGGCCCGGCCACAGGGATGGCCACCCGGCCGTGGTGCCGGTTTCCAAGTGCCGTAACAGACGTAGAGCTTCATCAGCCTTCCGGTCCAGCTCTGGGGGTGGGACTCGAACCCACAACCTAACGGTTAACAGCCGTTCGCTCTGCCGATTGAGCTACCCCAGATTTATGGTGTATTGGCGGTAACCCCGCCGACTCCGCCTACTCTATCGACACCTCTCGCGCCGTTCTGGACCCGAGCGCCGGCTCGGGCGAGCGGTATGCACTTCGGCCCGCCACACAGTGGGTTTGACGCCCGCAACGACGGGGTAACAAGCGGCGTCAGGCCGGGGCCATATCGGTCTCTGAGTTGGGAGAGGTGGGAATGCTTGCTGGTGGGTGTCTTCGGCCGACTTTCCGGCAGTGGGCACGGCGCGCGTTGGCGGGTGGCTTCGCAGCGACCGTGCTCGGCGTTATCACGACCGTCGCGCCCGGGGTCGCCTCGGCCGCGCCCCCGTCGTGTCCGTGGGTGAGCTCGGGCGCGCCGATCGCCAAGCGGGTGGCGCAGCTCATGAGACACATGACGCTGTCTGACGAGGACACCCTGGTCGAAGGCCACGGGACGACCAACGAGGGGCCGAATCCATCCCCCAATCCATATGTCTTCTGGATGCCCGGAATTCCGAGCCTGTGCGTACCGAAGCTCGGCGAAGAGGACGGCCCAGCCGGCGTCGCCGACGGCCTGATCGGGGTTACCCAGCTGCCGGCAGGCGTGTCCCTCGCCGCGACGTGGGACGACTCCCTCGCCGACCAGTACGGACAGGTGATCGGATCCGAGGAGGCCGGCAAGGGCGCGGACGTCAATCTCGGCCCGACCGTCAACATCGATCGCGACCCCCGCTGGGGGCGGTCGTTCGAGGCGTTCACCGAGGACCCGTTCCTGAACGCGTCGCTGGCCACCGACGAGATCAACGGCGTGCAGAGCACGGGCGAGATGTCGCAGGTCAAGCACTTCGACGCCTACAACCAGGAGACCAACCGCAACACCGAGGCGGACAACGTGATCGTCTCGGACCGGACCCTGCACGAGATCTACATGCCGGCCTTCGAGGCCGCGGTCTCCAACGCCAACGCTGCTTCCGCGATGTGCGCCTACTCCACGGTCAACGGCAACTACAGCTGCCAGAACCGGTACCTCGAGACCACGACCCTCAGGGACCTGTGGGGCTTCCCCGGCTTTGTCACCTCCGACTACGGCGCCCTGCACAGCACCTCGGGGGCGCTCGACGGAACCGACCAGGAGCAACCGTTCAACACGTATTTCGGCACCCCGCTGGAGACCGCCGTGGAGACCGGGGCGATCCCCCAGCGCGTACTCAACACGATGGTGCAGCGGATCCTCACGGAGATGTTCCGCTTCAACCTCTTCGACCACCCTCGCCCCGTCACGACCTCGGCGACGGTGACCTCCTCCGCCCACCAGGCCCTCGGCAATCAGGTGGCCGACGGTGGGACCGTGTTGCTCCAGAATCACGGCGGCACGCTTCCGCTTTCCGCCAACAACGCCGGGAACGTGGCGGTGATCGGTCCGGCGGCATCGACTTCCCCGACGTACGGAGGCGGCGGCAGCGCGTACGTGATCCCGTCGTCGACCGTCACGCCGCTCCAGGGTCTGCAGGCAGCCGCCGGGCCCGGAACCCACGTCTCCTACACACAGGGGCTGCCGACCGACACCTCGCTGCCGGCGATTCCCTCCACCGACCTCTCCCCCGCCTACCCGTCGGGCGGGACGGGCTTTGGCAGCAGCTATACCGGCACTCTGACCGCACCCGAGACAGGCACCTACGTGCTCGCGTTCACGAATCAGTGCGGCTGCTACTCGCCCGAGTACCTGTCTCTGAACGGCCGGCAGCTGATCGACGACCCCGGAACGCCGCCGGTCAGCACCTTTTCAACAGCCGTCGATCTCATTGCCGGACAGACGTACACGCTCTCCATCAGCGGCGGCGGCGAGTCGAGCAACCTGAGCTGGGGCACGCCCTCTGCACTCGCACCCGGCTTCGCCGCGGCGGTATCGGCCGCCAAGACCGCCTCCAGCGCGGTCGTCGTCGTGTCCGACGACACGGAATCGGAGGCGACCGACCGGCTGAGCCTGGATCTGCCGTCGGCACAGAACGAGCTCATCTCCGCAGTGGCGGCGGCCAACCCGCACACGGTCGTCGTGATCGACGCCGGGGCACCCGTCGCGATGCCCTGGCTCGGCCAGGTGGCGTCGGTGGTCGATGCCTGGTATCCAGGCCAATCGAACGGCACGTCGCTGGCCGACGTCGTGTTCGGCAAGGTTGACCCGAGCGGGCACCTGCCGGTCACGTTCCCCGCCCGTCTCTCGGACGTCCCCGCCTCGACACCCGCCCAGTTCCCCGGAGTCAACGGCCAGGTGCTCTACTCCGAGGGGCTGGACGTCGGTTATCGCTGGTACGAGGCGAAGGGCCTCACGCCACTGTTCCCGTTCGGCTTCGGGCTGTCCTACACGAAGTTCGCGTTCAGCCAACTGAGCGTGACCCCGACCGGCAACGGCGGCGTGTACGACGTCCGCGTCTCGGCGACGATCACGAATACCGGGCACGCCGCCGGCGGAGACGTGGTCCAGCTGTACCTGGGCGATCCGGCACAGGCACACGAGCCACCGCGCCAGCTGATCGGCTTCCAGAAGGTCTCGCTGCCGGCCGGCAGCTCCCGCCGAGTCCACTTCACGATCACTCCCAGGGACACCTGGTGGTGGGATCAGGGAGCACGGGGCTGGACCCAGAGCCCAGGCACCTACCAGGTCTACGTCGGAGACTCCTCGGCGCCGGCCGACCTGCCCTTGAGCGGGAGCTATTCGGTCACCCAAACGCCCGCTGCCCGCCAGATCTCGATCAAGGCTCCAAGCCGGATGCGGCTGGGCCAGGCGTCGACCGTGACCGTGCGGCTGACCCCCTCGGGCAACGAGACGTTGCCCAAGGTCAGGCTCGCGCTCCAACTGCCGCAAGGATGGACGGCCCTTCCGCTCGGACCGACCGTGTTCAGGAGCGTGAGTCCATCGGAGTCGCCGCGCACCAAGTTCACGGTGACGCCGCCGTCGTGGGCTCCGGCGACAAACGCGCTGGTGCACGCGACCGCCGATCTCGGCGGTGACGCGCAGCGGGAAGCGGGCGTGACGATCCCGTTACGTGGCTGACCTAGCCCGTGCGCCCTGTCCGCGAAGGGGCGCCGGAGGCCTCCTACCCCAGCTCCCCGACGACCGCCCGGATCGCCCGAAGCACGTCCTCGCGCTCGTGTGCGAGCGCGGAAACATCGCCCCCTCCCCCCACTCGCGCCCGCCGGACCGCCCTGTCGAGGCGCGCCCGCTCCAGCACGAGACGAGAGTGCTCCAGCCGCGCCGCGGAGACGTCCGGCATCCGTCCCGCGCGGGCGACGAGATCGGCCACGGTGCGAGCAAGCACGTCATCGTCCTGGGGAAGGTCCACGAGCGGTGAGTCCGTCCGCCTAGCGATGTGGCCGGCGGCGCGACGCATCTCGTCGCTCATCAGCAGCTCATCGGGATCGATCGCCGCCAGCGCGGCACGGCCCTGATCGGGCAGCGCGATGCACATCGCGAGAAACGTCCGCTCGGCCCGGTAGTCCTGATCGTTGGACCGAGCGGGCGCCACGCGGTTTCCGTCGCCCGGCGACGCAGAGCCGGCGGACGGGGGACGGGCCGAGACCAGCGATGCGAGCCGGCCCTCCGATAGCTCGAGCCTGCCGGCAACACGCTGCGCCAGCTCCTCGCGCAGCACGCTGGCGGGCAAGCTCTCGAACACGGGTGCCAGCTGGGCAAGTGCTCGATCTCGCCCCTCGGCGCTGCGGACATCCGCCTGGTCCAGGATCCGCTCGACGTGAAAGACCGGGAACGGGACGGATCCTTCGACCCGCGCGCGGAGCGCGTCGGCGCCCTCGCGCTCGATCAGCTCGGCCGGGTCCGTGCCCGCCGGCAACGGCACGACCCGGAGCTCGACCTTGTGCCCGGCCGCGACCTCGGCCGCACGGAGCATCGCGGCCTGCCCCGCGGCGTCCGCGTCGAGACACAGCTCGAGCACCGGCACGGTCCGCGCCAGCGCGGTGATCTGCTCGTCCGTGAGCGACGTGCCCATGATCCCGACCGTGTTCGCGAACCCGGCCTGGTGCAGCGCGAGCACGTCCGTGTAGCCCTCAACCAGGATCATCCGGCCGGCCCGGGTCGCTCCCGAGCGGAGCGCCAGATCGATCCCGTACAGGACACGGCGCTTTTGATACAGCTCGTTCTCGGCAGTGTTGAGGTACTTGGGCCGCTGGTTATCGCGCATCGCTCGGGCCCCGAATCCCAGTACGCGGCCCCGCCCATCGGCGGACGGGAACATGATCCGCTCCCGGAAGCGGTCGTAGACCCGGCCCGGTTGTGACTTCGATCGCTGTGCCAGGCCGGCCGCCAGCAGCTCCTCCTCGCTGAACCCCGCTGTGCGGGACGCGCGGAGGATGCGGTCCCAGGCGCTCGGCGCGTATCCGACCCGGAACCCCGTCAGCGTCTCCTTCGTGAATCCGCGGCCGAGGAGGTAATCACGGGCGCGGGCCGCCTCGCTCGCCTCCCACAGATAGCGGCCGTAGAACCCGGCGGCTCTCCCCAGCAGTCCCTGGAGGCGCTCGCGGCGCTGGCGCCGGGCGGCCGCTCCGGGATCCTCCGCCTCGGTCTCGAGCTCCACGCCAAAGCGATCAGCAAGCGCTTCGAGCGCCCCGCCGAAGTCGAGCCCCTCGGTTTCCATCACGAACGTGAACAGGTCACCCGAGGCCTGGCACCCAAAGCAGTGGTAGACCTTGTCATGGGGGTTGACGCCGAACGATGGCGTGCGCTCGTCGTGGAAGGGGCACCGGCCCACCCACTCGTTCGCTCCCGCCCGGCGCAGCTCGGTCCGCTCCGAGACCAGGGCGATCATGTCGACGGCGTCGCGGACGCGATCGCGCGAATCGGCGGTATAGCGAGTCACCCCGTTCCTGCCCGTCGCGTCCAGCTCACGGTGCGAAAGCGACCGGCACGCTCAACGCCTCAAACGCGCTGATGCAGAACCGGTCGGTCATCCCCGCGAGGTAGTCGGTGACCCGTCGTGCCAAGTCTCCGTCGGGGATCGAGTCTGGGATCTCGGAGGGCAGCTCGCAATAGTGGTCGAACAGCGAGCGGACAACGAGCTCGATCTTCGCTCCCTCGCGTCGCGCCTCCGGGCCCAGATACACGCGGTCGAACATGAACTCCCGCAGGTCCGCCATCGCCGCCCCGGCCTCCGAGCCTTGCACGATCTGATCACCCGCCTCGGAGTGCTCGACGAGGTCGTGCACGAGCGCGTCGATCCGCTGCGGCCCTGAGTCGCCGAGGACTGCGATCGCACCGGACGGAAGCTCGGGCGCGGAGATCACACCTGCCCGCAGCGCGTCGTCGATGTCATGGTTGATGTACGTGACCCGATCGGCGAAGCGGATGATGTGGCCCTCGAGCGTCTCGGGGGCCTCGGCACGCCACGAATGGCTCAAGATGCCGTCCCGGACGGGTTCGGTTAAGTTGAGCCCCCGCCCATCGCGCTCGAGCACGTCCACGACTCGCAGGGAGTGCTCGTTGTGGCGAAACGAGGAGCCGAAGCGCTCCGAGAGGCAGCGGTCGAGGGCGTCCTCGCCGATGTGGCCGAAGGGCGGGTGCCCCAGGTCGTGGCCCAGCCCGATCGCCTCGACCAGGTCCTCGTTCAACCGGAGCGCGCGGGCGATCGTGCGAGAGACCTGCGTGACCTCGAGCGTGTGCGTGAGCCGGGTGCGGTAATGGTCGCCCTCCGGGGCGACGAACACCTGGGTCTTGTGCTTCAGCCGCCGGAACGCCTTTGAATGAACGATTCGATCCCGGTCACGCTGGAACGGCGTTCGCAACCCGCAGTCAGGCTCGGCGTGCAGTCGGCGGGCCGGGTACGACGGCGTCGCCAGCGGGGAGAGCTCCGCCTGCTCGCGGGCTTGGATCCGCGCCGCGAACGCATCCGCCACCGGTCCCCCCGGATGCTCGTAACCTGCGTGAAGCACGTGGTCTGCCATTGAGTTCGATTCTGACAGCGCGTCGCGCGGGGTGGGGCGCTGTGACGAACTGCTGACATCCTCGACTCGGTGCCATCCCCTCTCAGGCCACTGCCGGGAGCGGCCGCAGGCGCACATGGGCGTGGTGCTCAACCGTCTCCGAGATCGCCCGCTCCACCTGACGCAGGGCGCGCTCGGAGGCGTCGGGTGCCTGAGCCAAAGACACTCCCAGGGCCTGGATCAGGAAGCGGTAGGCCTCCTCGTCGAGCGCGAAGGCCGAGGCCTCGCACGAGCGGCAGACCACGCCACCGGCAGCCGCTGAGAAGGCCCCCAGATGCTCGCGCTCACCGCAGGCTGCACACGCTGCCAGCTGCGGCACGATGCCGGCGGCAAGCAGCAGCTTCAGCCGGAAGGCGAGCGCGTTGCCGAGCCGGGCGTGCGTCCGGCCAGCGTTCAGGAGCGCGAGTTCGTTGGCGAGCAGCCGGAACACCTCGGGGTGGGCCTCGGCGGTCTCGAACAGCCTCGAGACCGCGTCGCATGCGCGCGCGGCCGCGTCGAGGGTCTCTGCGTGCTCGCGCAGCTCCCCGTTGGCCGAGATCGTGTCTACACCCGTCACCGTGGCCAGCTCGCTGCGCCCCTCGTGTAGCACCACCCGTACGTGGAAGAAGGGCTCCAGGCGAGCGCCGAAACGGCTGCGGGAGCGACGCACGCCCTTGGCGATCGCACCGACGCGCCCGCGATACGGCGTATACAGATGGACGATCCGGTCGGCCTCGCCGTAGCGGATCGAGCGCACCACGATCGCCTCAGTCTTCAGCGGGGCGGGCATCGCGCCCTCCCAAAAAACGCTCCTCTACCCTTTAAAGCGATGAGATCGGTGATCGTGTACACGACCGACCACTGCTCGCTCTGCACGAGCGCAAAGGCGCTGCTCGATAAGCGCGGAATCGAGTACACGGAGGTTAATTTGTCGCGAGATCCGGACGGACGGATCGAGCTTCAGCAGCGCACGGGCATGTTCACCTTTCCCCAGGTGGTGATCGACGAGCGGCTGGTCGGAGGTTTCCGCGAGCTGCTCGCCGCCGACCGTGAGGGCCGGTTGCAGGATCTGCTGGCGGCCTAGCGTCAGCCGCACGAGCCTTCAGGCGAACGGACCGCTCGGAACGAACGGACGAAGCCGTCCCGGTTTGCCCTTGACGCACAGCGCGCCATGGGCGCTGAGACGAAGCCCGGCGGATAGCGCCACGGTGACCGCCCAATCCTGCCCAGCCGTCAACCACCGGATCACCGGGCGTCCGTGATCGGTCACGATTCGCGAGCGCGTTCCACAGAAGCTCCGTTGCTGCCTCCTCGTCGCGGGCCACGAGCAGCCACACCCCATGCCGAGCATGAGCCACCGCGAATCCCCGGTCCTCGAAGCGGAGCAGCCGGCCCCCGTATCGAAGCACCAGCTCGAGCTCGGGCGTGTACGTCGCCCCGCGGATCTCGCGAGCAATGCCCTGGAGCGCGTCGAGGTCCGCTGCGGAGCCCTCGCGGATCCGCGGGTCCGGACGCGGGAGGGCGCTCCGGTTGATCGTCCCGCCCGCCTCGAACGTCGGCTGCAGCGAGAAGCCGGCCCGGCCGTACAGCCTCAGCGCCCGCGGATCGTTGGATGAGACGATCAGTCCCGGGGCGTCCGGCTGCCCGTAGGCGAGCGTCCGCTCAAACAGCGCGCCACCCGCGCCGCCGCTCTGGCCGTCGGGGTCGACCACGAGCAGCGACAGAACCCAGACGCCGTCGCGGGCCATGGCCTGCGCAACCCCGACGATGCGCCCGCCGCCATCCTCCGCCACGAATGCGCCCTCTCCGTCCGTGGCCAGGAGGTGTTCAGCGCGAGCGCGAAACCACTCCCGCGTCTCGGGCTCGGGGTTGTCTACCTCGAACGCCGCCAGCGCCACTTCCACCGCGCGGGCCACGTCATCGCCCTCCATCGCCCGCACGCGGGGTTCAGGCACGGACCCGAGGGCGCCGCTGGCAGCGCTCGCAGACGTATGTGCCGCGGCCGCAGACCACGATCTTGCGAACGGTGGCACCGCACTGCGGGCACGGCTCGCCCGCCCGGCGGTGGATCAGGAAGCGGTCCTGGAAGGACCCCCGGGCGCCATCGATGTGGCGAAAGTCGTCGATCGACGCTCCCTTGGCGTCGATGCCCGCCTGCAGAGAAAGCTCGATGCCTTCCCGCAGGCGCTCGAGCTGGCGCCGAGTCAGCCGGCCCGCCGGCCGCAGCGGATGGATCCCGGCCCGGAACAGCGCCTCGTCGGCGTAGATGTTTCCCACGCCCGCGATTCGCCGCTGATCGAGCACGAACGCCTTGATCGGCGCTCTCCGCCCTCTGGTCAACCCGAAGAGGTGATCCGCGGTGAACCCGGGCGTGAACGGCTCGACTCCGAGACGCTCGAGGAGGTAGGCGTCCCTGAGCTCGATCCCGTTGAGCAGGTGTCCGGTGCCGAACCGCCGGGGGTCGACGTACACGAGGCGCCCGCCCGAGTCGAGCTCGAAGCGCACGCGGGTGTGAACCGGCTCCGGATCCGGATCGATCAAGCAGCGATCCCGTCATCCGCAGGTGCATCAGCAGATGCCGATCGCCCGAGAGCTCGAACAGGAGGTATTTTCCGGACCGCGCGAGCCGCTCGACGACCGCGCCTCGTAGCCCTGCGGCGACGCGTGATGGCGAGTCGGGGCGCGTCCAGCGGGGATCGAGGATCTCGGCCCGCTTGATCGTCCGCCCCTCCAGGTACGGCGACAGCTGACGTCGGATCGTCTCGACCTCCGGTAGCTCTGGCATCGATACCGAATCTAGACGAAGGCCCTGCCGGGAAGCGCGCGCGCCTCGCGTCCCGTGAGCCACTTGAGCACGCTCGCGCCGACGTCGGCCAGGGCGCCGTCGTGGCGGCGGGAGCCGTGCCCCTGAAAGCTCGCCAGCAGCGGGGCGTACTCGCGCGTGTGGTCTGTGCCCGGGGAGGCCACGTCGCACCCGTGGTCGGCCGTGAGGATCAGCAGGTCCGTGTCGCCCAGCATCCCCAGCCATTCTCTGATGCTCGCGTCGATCTCCCGAAGCGCGCGGTGGAAGCCCGCAGCGTCGTGCCGGTGTCCGTAGACCTGATCGGTCTCGATCAGGTTGGTGAACACGAGCCCCGCCTCCAGCGAGCCGATCAGCCCGGTCGTCTGCTCGAGCGCGATCGCGTTCGTGGCACCTGGATGCTGTACGATCAATTCCGATCCCGCAGAACAACTGCCCGGTCTTCCCCACCGTGTGGACCTCCGCACCGGCTTCGTGCAACTCCTCAAGATAGCTTCGCGACGGGGGTGCAATGGAATAGTCCCGCCGCCCGTCTGTGCGTTCGAAGTGGCCCCGCTCGCCCTCGAACGGACGGGCGATCACGCGGCCGACGGCGTGCTCGGCGGGCAGACGGTGGCGCACCTCCTGGCAGATCCGGTAGAGCTCGTCCGGCTCGACGACCTCGACGTGACGCAGCGATCTGGAGGACCGAGTCCTGGCTCGTGTAGACGATCAGCGCGCCGCTTGAAACGTGCTCGGCGCCGAAGTCCTCGATCGCGCCGATCCCGTTGTAGGGCTGGTTGCAGACAATGCGTCGGCCGCTGGCCCTCGTGACCACGTCGATCACCTCGAACGGAAACCCGCCTGGGTATGTGGGCAGCGGTGAAGGCGTCGACCACTCCCATCAGCTCCCAGTGGCCGGTGGTGGAGTCCTTCCCGGGCCCGAGCGGGTGAAGACGCCCGTGCAGCACCGGACTGGAGGCCGGCGCCACGCCATCCAGCGGCAGAATCGAGCCGAGGCCGAGTGATCCGAGCATCGGCAGATCCAGCCCACCGTTTCGTTGCGCCAGGTGCGAGAGCGTGTTCACACCCTCGTCGCCATAGGCGGCCGCGTCAGGCAGCGCGCCGGCGCCGCAGGCATCGATTACGACTACGAACGCCCGCCGCGAGGGGTGCGCCGCACGGCTCACGCAGCAGGAGCCCAGGCCAGCGCCAGCGACTGCTTCAGGGGCGAGAACACGGCGTGATCGATCGGCGCGGAAGATGCCCGGCGAGGCATATTCCTCGATCACCAGCTCGACCCCCGGTCGCGAACAGATGAATCGAGCGGACGCGCCGGGGGCTGCCGGCGATGCGCTCGGTGGCATCGAGGACGATCGCCGGCAGCCCCCCCAGCCTGACCGTCCTGGCCCGGATCAGCGCGCAGCCCGGGTGCGTGCGCCTCGTCCGAGGCGATCAGCGCCGCGCGAGCCGCGTGAAGCTGACCGTCCGGCGTGGAACCGGCCGAGGTCGAAGGGCTCGGGGCTGCACGTACCGCCACAGCGCCACCGTCGCGCTGCCGGACGTGATCGTTGCGATCAGCGGCGGCCGCCGGGGCGAGACCAGCCAGTTGCTCGGGACTCGGAACCTGATTCCGGCCGCGGGGTACACCAGCAGGCGGAAGCCGTCGGGAGTGGCGGGCCGAGTCAAGCTCGGCACCGCGGTGCGCGAGTTCCCGCAACCGGCGAGCAGCACGGCGGGGAGGATCAGCGCGAGCACCGGGAAGCGGATTGCGCGAGGCACGGCGTGATTCTGCCAGCCGGAGCCGGGGGGCCACGTGGCCGTGGCCTAGGAGCTATGGTCGATCTGGGCGCGTGGATGCGCGTCGAAGTACACGTCGCGAAGCCGGTCGGCCGACAGATGGGTGTAGATCTGCGTCGTGCCGATGTCCGCATGGCCGAGCATCTCTTGCAACGAGCGCAGGTCGCAGCCGCCGGCCAGCAGATGGGTTGCAAACGTGTGTCGCAGCGTGTGGGGGCTCATCCGCTGCTCGAGCCCGGCAGACTGCGGGCGTGGCGCTGGACGATCTTGTAGAGCCCTTGACGTGAGAGCGGACCACCTCGCACGTTGACGAACACGCGTGACTCCTCTCGCAGGCCGACCAGCCGCGGCCGCCCCTTCTCCAGGTAGGCGCACAACGATGCGATCGCCTTTGAGCCGATCGGCACGAGCCGCTCCTTCGATCCCTTGCCGCGGGCACGCAGGATGCCCGCCTCGAGGTCCAGCTGGCGAAGCTCGAGCGTGATCGCCTCCGACGCTCGCAACCCGCACGCGTACATCGTCTCGAGCAGAGCACGATCGCGAAGCGCGGCCGGCGAGCCGCCGCTGCGGCTGGCTCAGAAGCTGTCGGCACCTCGTCCCGGCTCAGCACCTTCGGCAGCCTCGCCCGGGAGCGAGGCGCACGGAGCTCCGCGGTCGGGTCCTCCGAGAGGGTCTGCTCGCGGCGCAGATGGCGGTAGAACGAGCGCAGGCAGGCGATTTTGCGCTGCAGCGTGGCCGGAGCGACCGGAGTCCGGCCGCCCTCGCCGGTAGCGAGCTCGGAGACGAAGGCCCGCAGGTCCGCCGTGGCCGACGGTCGAGCGGGTCGACGTCCGCGCCGGTCCAGGAACTCGCCGAGCTGCTGGAGATCCGATCGATATGCCTCGAGCGTGTTCCGGGACAGGCCGCGCTCCAGCTCGAGGTAGGCGAGGAAGTCGAGCGTCAGGCTTACCAGGTGGCGCGAGGGAGAATCGCTGATTGCGGCGATGTGTCGCCATGGAGGACGTATTCGCGCCCGCCCGGCGCGGTCCTCTACGTTGGCTGCCCCGTGCGCGGCGCCACGCAGCCACAGCAAGGCGATCAGCGACTTCGAGTCCTCGCACTGCGCGATCGCATCCTCGAGGCTGGTCGAGCGGCCAGCGGACGATCTCGATCCGCTCGTGCTCGTCGGCCTCGGCCTCGGGAGCATCGGCGAGGCCGGTCGCGAGATACAGCCACACGCGCTCATCGCTGAAGCCGGGGCTCGTGTAGAAGGCCATGATCTCCTCCCAGTCCGAGGCCTGCCGGCCGATCTCCTCGGCGAGCTCGCGCTTGGCGGTCTCGAAGCGGCGGCTCGCCGGGGACGTCCAGCTTGCCGGCCGGGATCTCGAGCGAGGCGCTCTCCCCCACGACCTCGCGCGGCTGCCGGGTCAACCACACGTGCTCGTCGTCGAGCGGGACGATCCCGACCGCCCCCGGATGCGCAGACCTTCTCCCGTGTCACCTCCTCGCCGTCGTCGTGGCGGTAGCGCTCAATCGCTGACTGTCGCGATCTTGCCCTCGAACTTGAGCTCCCCGACCCAGCGACTCAAATCCCATTGGCGGCCCCCTCCAGCAGGGCGATCGCCACCTCGAACATCCCCTCGAGCGCGTCGACGCTGACGCGCTCGTCGGGCTGGTGGTTGCGCTCCATGCCGTCGGCGAGGTTCGTACAAGGGAAGCCCGCCGCCTCGAACGAGTTGGCGTCCGACGCGCCGCCGGTGGCGATGTGCTTCGGCTCATAGCCGCATGCCCGAAGCGCCCGTTCGGCGAGCTGCACCTGCTCGGCGCCTGCCCGCGTCCGGTAGCCCTTGAACATCCGCTCGACGAGCAGATCGAGGTCGCATTCTGTCGGCGTTTGCCGCGTCCTGGAGGTGATCGACGATCTCGGTCACGGCCGCCTCCACCTTGGCCTCATCCAGGCTGCGCGACCTCGGCCTCGATCCGGCACGTCTCCGGGACGACGTTGATCGAGGTGCCACCGTTGATCGTGCCCACGTTCGCGGTCGTCTCGTCGTCCAGGCGACCGAGGCGCATCGGAGCGATCGCCTTCGCGGCGGCCGCGATCGCGCTGCGTCCCGCCTCCGGCCGGACACCGGCATGGGCGGCGCGCCCGCGAAGCTCCGCGGCGATCCTGTGGTGGGTGGGCGAGGCCAGCACGATGTCCCCGATCGGCGTGGCGTGATCGAAGACGTACCCGAAGCGGCTGCGCAGCCGACCGACGTCGAACTCCTTGGAGCCCCGCAGCGACACCTCCTCGCAGACGGTGAACAGCAGCTCGATGCCGACCGGCGGCGGCTCGGGGCCGTTTCTGCAGCCGGCGCGTGAGCTCGATCAGGATCGCGACCGCCGACTTGTTATCCGCCCCGAGGATCCCCTCGTTGGCGTTCTCCCAGCCGCCGTCGATCAGCGACCGGCTCGAGCGGCGCGGTCAGCGGGCACCGTGTCCAGGTGGGCGCTGAAGCAGGATGCTCGTCTCCGAAGCGCCGGGGATCCGTGCCAGCAGATTTCCGGCCTCCGACCCGGCACGCGGGCCGGCGTCGTCCTCCTCGACCTCCACGCCGATCGCGCCGAAGCTCGGCGGTGACCCAGTCGGCGCAGGCCCGCTCGCGCCCCGATGGGCTCTCGATCCTGCACAGCGCCGCGAACGTCTGATGGAGTCGCTCGCGCTCCGCGTCGCTGGCGCGCCTCACGGCGCGGTCGCTGCCGCCTCGCCTGGCACGTGACGGCTCGCGCCGCTTGAGCGTGCGCCAGCGCCGCGCCCACGAACTCCCTGAACAGGGGAGCGGGCCGCTCGGGACGGGACTTGAACTCCGGGTGGTACTGCGAGGCGACGAAGAACGGATGCGCGTCTCGCGGAGAGCTCGATCGCCTCGACCAGCCGCTCGTCGGGCGAGGTGCCGGAGCAGACCAGACCGGCCGACTCGAGCCGGCGGCGCAGGTGGTTGTTCACCTCATAGCGGTGGCGATGGCGCTCGTAGATGACCGGCTCTCCGTAGAGCTCGCGGATCCGCGAGGAGTCGTGGAGCTTGACCGGGTCGGCGCCGAGCCGCATCGTGCCGCCCATGTCGGCGATCTCCTTCTGCTCGGGAAGCAGATCGATCACCGGAAACGGCGTCTCCAGATCGAACTCGGTCGAGTTCGCGCCCTTGCATTCCGCAACGTGGCGGGCAAACTCGGCCACGGCGATCTGCATTCCGAGGCAGATCCCGAGGTAGGGCACGCGCCGCTCGCGTGCGATCTGCGCGGCGCGGATCTTGCCCTCGATCCCGCGGCCGCCGAAGCCGCCGGGAATCAGGATCCCGTCGGCCTGCTCGAGCCTCGAAGCGACATCCTCGCTCGCCGACGGCCTCGGAGTCGATCCACTCGACCTCGAACCTTGCAGCCGTGGTGCACGGCGGAGTGGCGCAGCGCTTCGACCACCGACAAGTAGGCGTCCTCGAGCTTGACGTACTTGCCGACGAGCGCGATCCGCACCTCGCGGCTGGCCTCGCTGGCGCGGCGGGTGATCGCCTCCCAGTCGGCCAGCTCGGGCGCCGGCGCCTCCAGTCCGAAATGCTCGGAGACGACGTAGTCGTCGACCCCCTCGGTCCGGAACACCAGCGGCACCTGATAGATGTCGGGCACGTCCCGGGCGGAGACGACGGCCTCGACGGGCAGGCTCGCGAACAGCGCGATCTTGCGGCGGATCTCTGCCGACAGCGGCGACTCGGAGCGGCACACGACCATGTCGGGCGCGATGCCGATCCGCCGCAGCTCGTTGACCGAATGCTGCGTGGGCTTGGTCTTGAGCTCGCCGGCGTGCCCGATGTACGGCACGAGCGTGAGATGGATGAACATGCAGCGGCGGCGGCCGACGTCGACCGGGAACTGGCGGATCGCCTCGAGGAACGGCAGCGACTCGATGTCCCCTACCGTTCCGCCGATCTCCGTGATGACGAAGTCGACCTCGGTCGAGTCCGCCATCAGCTGGATGCGCTGCTTGATCTCGTCGGTGATGTGGGGCACCACCTGGACGGTGGCGCCCAGGTAGTCGCCGCGCCGCTCGCGCCGGATCACGGTGTTGTAGATCCCGCCCGCGGTCACGTTCGACGCCCGGCTCGTGTTGGCGTCGGTGAACCGCTCGTAGTGGCCCGAGGTCCAGATCGGTCTCGGCGCCGTCCTCGGTAACGAACACCTCGCCGTGCTGGTAGGGCGACATCGTGCCGGGATCGACGTTGATGTACGGATCGAACTTCTGCAGCTGGACGTCGAATCCGCGCGCCACCAGCAGTCGCCCGATCGACGCTGCGGCGATTCCCTTGCCCAGTGAGGAGACGACCCCGCCGGTGATGAAGATGAACCGGGTCTCGCTCTGGGCCATTGGTCACTTACGGTAGCGCGCCCCGCCGGACGGGGCTGGGGCACGCTCCCGGCCGGTTTGGCTCAAGCTGCGGCCTTCAGCAGCTCGCGTGCGTGCTGGCGAAGCGGCTCGATCGCCGTCCTCGCCCCCCAGCATCCGCACAAGCTCAGAGACGATGCCGTCGCCCGCGAGCTCGGTGACGGTCGTGATCCCGGCTCGCTTCTCGATCCGGAAGTGACGGTCTGCCGAGCGAGGCGATCTGTGGAAGGTGGGTGATGCAGAGGATCTGTCGTCCGCTGGCAAGCGAGCGGAGGTGCTCCCCGACGGCCCGAGCCGTGTGGCCGCCGATGCCGGCGTCGACCTCGTCGAATACCAGCGTGGGCGTGTGATCGGGATCGCCATCCGAGCGGCCGTGAGCAACGCTCAGCAGCGCGAGCATGACTCGCGAGAGCTCGCCGCCGGACGCAATCTCCTTCAGAGGACCGGCCGGGAGGCCGGGGTTTGGCGCGATCAGCAGCTCGACGGCGTCGACGCCCCGCGGCCCGCATCCCTCCGCGCGGGGCTCGAGCGCCACCTCGAACTCCGCATCGGGCATCGCGAGCTCGGCGAGCCGCGCGCGAACCGCGGCCGCCAGGCCGGGCGCTGCCTTGCGCCGGGCTGCGCTCAGTTTCGCCGCCAGCCGATCGCGCTCCGCGCGGGCCTCCGACAGCTCGGCCTCCGCCGTCTCGAGTGCGTCCTCGGCGTGCTCGAGCTCGTCGATGCGGGAGCGGCAGTGCTCGGCGTGGCGAAGCACCTCGCCGATCGAGCCGCCGTGCTTGCGCTCGAGCCGGGCCAGCTCCGCGAGCCGCTCCTCGACTCTGCTCGAGCTCCAGCGCTGACCCCGCTGCACGCTCCTCGATGCCCGCCAGGTATGCGCGGAGCTCGGAGGAGACATCCTGCGCCTCGTGGCGAAGCGCCTCGAGGCGCTCCCAGATCCCGGCCAGAACTGGATCGATCCCCGTCGCGGGCTCGAGCTGCCGCGGCGGCAGCCGTGAGCAGCTCGGCGGCGCCGGCCCCCTCCTCGGGCTCGATCGCCTCCGCCGCTCCTGCAGCGGCGACCTCGCAGCAGTCTCGTGGTGCCGCAGCCGGTCCCGCTCGCCGGCCAGCTCCGATTGCTCTTCCTCGCTCGGGGCCACCGACTCGATCTCTTCGAGCTCGAAGCGGAGCAGATCGAGCTCTCGGTCCCGCGCCCCCGCGGCGCTGACAAGCTCGGCGGCCCTCTCCTCCAGCGCACGCACGCGCTTGTACGACGAACCGACGCGAGCGCGAAGCTCGAGCTGACCGGCGCCGCAATGCCCGTCGAGCACGTCGAGCTGGGCGCTCGAGAGCATCAGCTTGCGGTGCTCGTGTTGTCCGTAGAAGGCCAGCAGCCGCCCGCCGAGCTCCTGGAGATCGCCCACCGTGGCCGAGCGGCCGCACACGTATGCCCGCGTGCGGCCATCGGGCCATACGCGGCGCGCCAGCACGATCTCCTCGGCGCCGTCCGGGATCTGCTCGCCGGTCTCGAGACCGGGCGGCAGAGCGAACACGCCCTCGGCGTAGGCCTCCCGCGCGCCCTCGCGCACGATCCCTCGCCGCGGGCGCCCCCCGAGCAGCAGATCGAGCGCGTGCGCGAGCAGGGTCTTGCCCGCGCCCGTCTCGCCGGTGAGCACGTTCAATCCGGGCGCGAGCCGCAGCTCGGCCCGTTCCATCAGCAGCAGGTTCTCCGCGCGCAGCTCGTGGAGCACGCCGCCTGTCTAGCACCCGCCGGGGACGGACCCGACGGGTGCCAGAGGGAGCGTGAGGCCTACCCGACGGCGCTACCGGTGGCCGTGTAGCGCTTGGTCACGCCCTTGTACTGGCCGAGATTGATATGCGTCGTGACCTTGCCTTTCACCGTGGTCGGGCTCACGAACTTTCCGGTGACGGTCTCGGTACCGAGTTTCGTCCCATGCGTTCCGTTGGGCCCGGCGGCGAATATGCCCCCGCTCACCTTGAATTGCCGGATTTCGAGACCTTGACGGATTTGGCGGTGAGCGAATCGACCCCTCCGAAACCGCCGCAAACCGCGACTTTGCACTTGATCGCCAGACCGGCGTTAAAAAGGATCAGCTTCGTGTGGCTCTTGGCCCGGAAAAAGACCGAGGGCGACTTTGGCCCCGGCGTGCTGTAGGTCCACCCTGTTTTTGGCTTGGCCGCCAGCGCGACCCCGGCGAGCATCATGAGTGCGACGAGTCCGGCGATGCCCGCGGGCCCGAGCCACATCCTGCGTGTGCGTGACATGTTCAACCCCCGATGTTGTGTTTGCCCCTGCCGCCGAGCGAGTCTAACCGGGCTCCGAGCGGTAGGGCAAAGGGATTACAGCGGTGCCACGAGCCGTCCGAACTTCTCGCGGAGGCGGTGGTAGAAGGTCGCGCCGGGAATCTGGGCCAGGCAGCCCTGTCCGCCGCTGAACGAGACCGAGACCTGCTCGCCGGACTCGAGCATGCCCACGGGCCGTCCGTCGATCACGACGTCCACGGGCTCCTCCTGTGAGCGGTTGTGAACCGTGAGCACGTTGCCCGGCGCCACGACCAGCGAGCGCGCTGTGAGGGAGTGCGGCGCGATGAACGACACCGCGAATCCCTCCACACCCCAGGCCATCACCGGGCCGCCGTTGGCCAGGTTGTAGCCGGTCGATCCGGCCGGCGTCGCGACCACGAGGCCGTCGCAGCGCACGCGGCCGATCTCGTCCGCGCCGACCGCGTAGGCCAGGTCTGCCACGCGCTTTCCCGGCTGGCGGTGAATCGAGACGTCGTTGATCGCCAGCCACCGGCCGCGGTCATCGGTCACCTCGAGCCCCGGGAGGCAAAGGACCTCGAACTCCCCCCCGAACGCACGCCGGAAGCCACCGGCGGCTTCGCTGCGCTCGACGGTGGCGAGGAAGCCGATCTCGCCGAAGTTGACCGCGAACACGGGCACCCCCGTGCCTGCGTACAGGCGGAGCGCGTTCAAGATCGTGCCGTCACCGCCGAGGGCGAAGCACATATCGACATCGGAGCGCACGTCCGCATCGAGCTCGAGGCCATCGGCGGGAGCGAGCCCGTGCTTGCGCGTCTCCTCCGAGTCGAGCCGCAGCACGGCTCCCGCCCGTCGCGCGGCGTCCAGGAGCTCAAGGATCGCGGGGCCGGTCTCCGCCGGGCGCCGATGGGTGAACACGCTGGCGCTTCGGAAGGCCGTCATGCCTCGACTCCCAGCACGGCCCGCTCGAACTCGGCCTCGCCGAGTCCGCCGCGCGCGCTTTCCGCCAGCCACACGAAGGTCTCGCGGTTGCCCTTCGGTCCAGGAAGGCCCGAGCTGGCATACGCGAGCACGGCGGTACCGAGCCGGCGGGCAGCGTCTCCCACTTCGACCAGGGCGCGCCGGCGCTCCGCCGCGTCGCGCACAACGCCGCCGCTACCGACGCCGGCCCGGCCGACCTCGAACTGCGGCTTCACGAGCGCCAGACAGTCGAACCGCTCAGCGGCGCAACCGAGCACGGCGGGGAGCACCTTCACAAGCGAGATGAAGGACACGTCGATCACGATCAGGTCGGGAGCGTACGGAAGCTCCTCGCGGCGCAGGGAACGGGCGTTTCGGCGTTCGATCACCGTCACCCTCGAATCCGTCCGCAGGCGCCAGTCGAGCTGCCCGTACGCGACGTCGACGCACGTCACCGCCGACGCCCCCCGCTGGAGCAGGCAATCGGTGAAGCCGCCCGTGGAGGCGCCCACGTCGAGCGCTCGGCGAGCGGCGACCTCGAGCCCCAGCGAGTCCAGAGCATTGCCTAGCTTGATCCCACCGCGGGAGACGAATTCCGGGCCTCTGCGGACTTCGATCTGGACATCCTCTGCTACGAGCTGACCCGGCTTCGCTGCCGGCCGGCGCTCCGGCAGCAGCAGCACCTCCCCGGCCAGGACGGACGCCGCCGCACGTGAGCGGGACGGGAACACACCCCGATCCGAGAGCAGCGCGTCGAGACGGACCCTTTTCACGGCGCCAACGGTACGTGATCCAGATCACAGTGATTCGCGCGACCGGGCGCGATCATACGTTCGGGTGGGCTTTGCCCACCTCCTCAACGCAGATACATCTCTCCTCCCTCAAGAACGGCCCGCACGAAGCGGGTCGTTCTTGTTAAGCCACCCCGCTCAGCTGGGCCACCGCGGCCTCGACCCGCTCGGCGATCCGCTCGCCCGTGTAGCCGATCTCCTCGTGCAGGAGCTTCGGCGCGCCGTGGGTCACGTAGCGGTCCGGGAGCCCCACGCGAAGGATCCGCGTGTTGCCGAGCGCACCGGCATCGGATAGCGCCTCCCACACCGCAGAGCCGAAGCCGCCGGCGAGGACGCCCTCCTCCACCGTGACAAGCAGCTCGTGCTCGGCCGCCAGCTGTGCCGCCAGACCGACGTCGATCGGCTTGGCGAAGCGGGCGTCGGCGACCGTCGTCGAGATCCCGTGCTCGGCGAGGATCGAGGAGGCCGCGAGCGCCTTGTCCACGCCGGTGCCGTAGCCGAGCAGGGCCACCCGGGGATTGGCATCCGTGCGGATGATCTCCCCGATCCCGACCTCGATCGCCTCTGGCCGCTCGGGAAGCGGCACGCCGAGACCGGCGCCACGGGGATAGCGCAGCGCGATCGGGCCTCCGTCGTACTGAACGGCCGTGTGCAGCATGTGCACGAGCATCGCCTCATCGCGCGGGGCCATCAGCACGATGTTGGGCAGACAGCGCAGGTACGCGATGTCGAACGCCCCATGATGGGTTGGGCCGTCGTCGCCAACCAATCCCGCGCGGTCCATCGCGAACACCACGTTCAGCTTCTGCAGGCAGACGTCGTGCACGATCTGGTCGTACGCACGCTGCAGGAAGGTGGAGTAGATCGCCGCCACCGGCTTGCAGCCCTGAAGGGCCAGGCCGGCGGCGAACAGCACGGCCTGCTGTTCCGCGATCCCGATGTCGTAGTAGCGGTCCGGGAGCGCCTCCTGGAGGATGTTCAGCCCGGTCCCGGAGTTCATCGCCGCGGTGATGCCGATCACGCGCTCGTCGCGACGGCACTCCTCCACCAGGGCGTTGCCGAATACCTGCGTGTATTGGGGCGGAGCGGGTTTCTCCGGCGCGCCGTTCTTGGGCTTGGAAGCGGGGGCGCCGTTGGCGATCGACTTGGGCTTGGCGGCGTGCCACTTCTCCATCCCCTCGAGTCCGCCCTCCTCCGCGGGCGCAAAGCCCTTGCCCTTTACGGTCGCGCAATGGACCACCACGGGTCGCTCGGCCGCGAGCGCGTCCCTCAGCGCCCGGCGGACCGCGCGGACGTCGTGTCCGTCGATCACCCCGATGTAGGCGAAGTCGAGCTCCTCCCACCAGAGTCCTGGCGCCCAGAAAGCCTTGATCGACTCCTTCACATGGGGACCGAACCGCTCGAATGTGGCGCCGATCCCTACCGGGAGCTTCGTGAGCCCTCCCTCGACCCCCTCGCGCGCATGCCACAATTTCGGGTTCAGGCGAATCCGGTTGAAGTACCGGGAGAGCGCCCCGACGTTCGGCGCGATCGACATCCCGTTGTCGTTCAGGAGCACGACGATCGGAGTTCCGAGGCCGCCCGCCTGGTGCACCGCCTCGAACGCGACGCCTCCCGTCAGCGCCCCGTCGCCCGCCACCGCGACCACATGGGCGTCCTCGCCGTATCCGCGGCGCATCGCTTCCTTGATCCCGACCGCATAGCCGATCGCGGTGGAGGCGTGCCCCGCCCCGATCGTGTCGTGTTCGGACTCGTGGATCGCGCAGAACGGCGCAAGGCCACCGTACTTCCTGATCGTGTGGAGCTCGTCGCGGCGGCCCGTGAGGATCTTGTGCGGATAGGCCTGGTGGCCGACGTCCCAGATGATCTTGTCTCTTGGAGAGTCGAGCACTGAGTGCAGCGCTACGGCGATCTCACAGGCGCCCAGGTTCGCGCCGAAGTGACCGCCGATCTCCCCCACCGTGTCGATGATGTGCTCGCGCACCTCCTGCGCGAGCGACTGCAGCTCTTCGTCTGAGAGCTGGTGGAGATCCTGGGGTGAGTCGATTCGCTTCAGGAGGTCTGACATCAATAGCTCCGGGTTGCGATGAAGTCTGTGATCTGGACGAGCTCCGAGCCTAGGTCCGGCGCAGCCCGGGCCAGGGCGGCCAAGGCCCGCTCATGCGACTCGGCGGCCATCCGGCGCGCTCCATTGAGACCACACTCGGTCACGTAGGTGCGCTTCCCGAGCCGCTCGTCGCTGCCTTGCTGCTTGCCGAGCGCCTGTGAGGACCCCGTCACGTCGAGAATGTCGTCGACGATCTGGAACAGCACGCCAAGCTCGCTGGCAAAGGCTTTGAACGAAGTGATTGTGTCAGGTTCGTCGTTTTCCCCGAGCAACAGGACGCAGTTGATGCTTGCCGCGATCAGCTTCCCGGTCTTCAGCTCGTGCAAGCGGCGAAGCCCGTCCACGCCCCGGGGCGCGCTACCCGCCACGTCGATGTACTGGCCTCCCACCATCCCTTGCACTCCCGTGGCCAGCGCGAGTTCGGCCGCGGACGCGAGCACGCGCGCCGGATCGCCGTGCTGCTCCGAGAGCAGCAGCCGAAAGGCCTCCGCGTACAAGCCGTCCCCGGCGAGAATCGCGACGTCCTCGCCGTAGGCCACGTGGCAGGTCGGACGCCCTCGGCGCAGTTCGTCATCGTCCATCGCCGGCAGGTCGTCGTGGATCAGCGAGTAGGTGTGGATCAGCTCCAGTGCCCCCGCCAGCGGCAGCACGTCCGCCGGCTCGCGGCCGACTGCGGTGGCGGTGGCGAGCGCCAGGACCGGACGGATCCGCTTGCCGCCGGCCAGCAGCGAGTAGCGCATCGCCTCCTCGAGGCGCGCGGAGGGCGCTTCATTGGAGAAGCGCAGCGACTCGAGGTAGCGCTCAACCTCGCTTCGCAGGTGCTCCGGAAACTCGGGCGTCGCCAACTGAAAGAGCTTAGGCCGCCGGCAGCGGCAGCTGGCCGGGCAGATCCGGCAGTGGCTCGAGCACGGCACGGACCCGCTCGTCGACCCTGGCGCTGGCCTCGGCGGCCAGGCGCGCGCATTCTTCGATCACGGCAAGGGCGGCATCCGGTTCGAAGTCGCCGGCGCGCAGGCGCCCAGCGGCCTCCTCGAGCCGCGCCGCCAGCTCGGTGAGGACATCTGTCACCCCGCGGAGGTTAACGTGCGCCGGAGCCGGGACGCGGCCCGGCCTAACATGGCGCCAACATGCGCCGCCTGGGGATCCAGCTGCTGAGAGCGGTGGTCCGTGGCGCCTCCGACGCCCGGCTGGAGCGGTGGTTCGGATCGAGCGCGGTGCAGCGCGCCATGCTCGGGGCGATGGCCCGGGGATTCGATCCGGGGGCGGCTGAGGGATTCCAGGGGCGGGTCGTGTACGAGCTCCGGCGGCCGGAAACTGCGCGGCCTTCGCGGCTGTGGACGATCGAGGTCCTGGGCGGCCGGGCGGTCCGACGGCCGGGAGCGGCCGTCGATCCGGCGCTCACACTCCGTTTCCGGCTCGCCGACTTCGTCCGAATCGCCGCCGGGACGCTCGACCCCGCGCTGCCGCTGCTCCAAGACCGCGCCTCGATCACCGGAGATCTGGCGTTGGCCGCCCGCCTCCCCGAGATGTTCCGGGCGCCGCGGCCCGGTTCGATGCACATTCAGTTCCACCCCTTGAAACTGAATGTGCATGAAACGCAATCAGGCGCCGTCGAGCGCCTCGTTGACGAGAGCGTCGGCCCGGGCGTTGAGCGCCCTCGGAACGGTGCGGATGCTCCAGCGCTCGATCGCGCTCAACGCCCGCATCGCCTCCTCATACAAGGGCTTCATCGAGGGATGCTTGACCTTGTAGGCGCCGCTCAGCTGCCGGGCGATCAGCTCCGAGTCGCCTACGATCTCGAGCTCGTCGGCGCCGAGCGACCGAGCCCACTCGACGCCCCGGATCACCGCCCGGTACTCGGCCACGTTGTTCGTCGCCACGCCGATGGGCTCACCGAGCTCGTCGATCACCGTCCCGTCGGGGTCGGATACGACCACGCCGATCGCCGCGGGCCCCGGGTTCCCCCGCGCGCCCCCGTCGACGTGGAGCAGGAGTTTCTTCCGCGGGGCCTCCTGCCCCGCGGTCTGATGGGATCGCTCGGCCTCCGGCCTCACTTAACCGCTCGCGCTCCGCGCTCGCTCACTCGCCGGCGAGCTCTGGCATATCCCCGGTCACACGCGGGCGGCGGCGATCGCGTACGGATCGCTGCCCGCCGCCCGATGAGCCACGCGCGCGCCGGGAGGACTTCCGTCTGTCGACGATCACGGTCACGTTCGGGTCCTCGGCGTAGTAACGCTCGAGCTTCTCGTAGAGCTCATCGGCCAGCGCTTCGGGGACGACGCAGTAGATCACGGGCCTAATCCTATTCGGGCGGGCGCATCGCGAGCAGGCCGTTCTCGTCGGCCGTCGCGTTGGGCTCGCGCTCGTCCTCGTCGAGCTCGTCGAGCTCGGACCCCTGAGCCGTCAGGCGAGCGCTCTGGACCTCATCGGAGAGATCGATCTCGTATCGGTACCAGCACAACTCCCACGAGGCCACGACCGTGACCATCGCCGGGTGCACCTCGGACGCGCGCACCGACACCGAGGGCGAGCCGAGCGAGCGGGCCACCCCCGCGATCGTGCGCGCGTGCTCGGAGGCGTTGAACGCCTCCACCGCCGAGGAGATCTTGTGCTCGGGACTAGTAGGCACAGCGCGGACGTGACGCGGTTCACGAGTCGGATCGCGGAACCGGGTGGCCGGGGCGGAGATCGCCGGCTCCGGCGCGGCCGGCACCGGGCGCGGGACCTCGGGGCCGTTCACCGAATGGCCCTCCGAGGCGCCTCGCCGCGAGCGCAACCAGCCGAGCAGCGAACCTCGCCGCTCCCGCGCGCTCTCGTCGCGGTCGTAGCTGGGGACGGTGCCCTCCCGGATCCAGCCTTCCTGCAGCGCCCGACTCGTGCAGAGATCGCAAACCCAGCGCCGCTCGCCGCCGGCGATGTAGGCCTCGGGATGCTCTCCGCGCAGCAGCGTACGCCCGCAGACGTCGCAGGTGGTGTGGGTGACGGCCGTCCTGATGTCCTTCGTGCTCACCTAGGCGAGGGTACTAGCCGTCTGGGCCGGTGGGAGCAAGCGCCGTTGCTACGCCTTTACGGCCTCCCGCTCAGCCCTGGCCGCCTCCACGACTTTGCCCGCCAGGTGGGCTGGAAGCTCCTCATAGCGGACGAACTCCATCGAAAATTCTCCCTGCCCGCCTGTGATCGAGCGCAGATCGGGTGCGTAGCTCAGCATCTGGGACATCGGCACCTCGGCCTTGACCTCGGTCATGCCGCCGCCTCCGGGCTCCATGCCGAGCGGCCGCCCCCGCCTGGAGTTCAGATCGCCGATCACATCGCCGACCGCGTCCTCCGGAACGCTGACGGTGACCAGCATGATCGGCTCGAGCAGCACCGGACCCGCATCGGCAAGGGCCTGCTTCATCGCTTGCGACCCGGCGACCTTGAACGCCATCTCGGAGGAGTCGACGGAGTGGTAGGAGCCGTCGTACAGACGTACGCGAACGCCCTTGACCGGATAGCCGGCCACGACCCCCTCCTGCATCGCCTCGACGATGCCCTTCTCGACCGCCGGGATGAACCCGGACGGGATCACGCCGCCCTTGATCGCATTGATGAACTCGAACCCCTCGCCCGCCTCGAGCGGTTCGATCTCGATGTGGCAGTCACCGAACTGCCCGCGTCCGCCGGTCTGCTTCTTGTGCCGTCCGTGGGCCTTCGAGGGCTTTCTGATCGTCTCCTGATAGGGAACTCGTGGGGGCTTCAGCTTGACCTCGACCCCGAACCGCGACTTCAGCCGCGAGACGATCACCTCGACGTGTACCTGCGAGAGCCCAGCCACGATCTGCTCGCCGGTCTGCGAGTCGCGGTGCAGGTCGATCGTCGGGTCCTCCTCCTGCAGCCTGCGCAGCGCGGTGAAGACCTTGTCCTCGTCGCCCTTGCTCTGGGGCTCGATCGAGAACGCCATCACGGGCGCCGGCAGCTTGATCGACGGCATCTGCAGTGCCTCGTCGCGGCTCGAGAGCCAGTCGCCCGCGCGCGTCTCCTTGAGCTTCGCCACGGCGCCGATGTCGCCGGGGCCGAAGTCGGTGGCATGTCCCGTCTCATGCCCTTCGAAGGTGACCAGCTGGCCGACACGCTCCTTGGAGTGGGTCCGGGTGTTGAGCACGTGAGAGTCCTGCCTGATTACGCCCTGATAGACGCGGAAGAGGTTGATCCGTCCGGCGAACGGGTCGGCCCGAGTCTTGAACACGTACGCGAACAGCTCGGCGTCCTCGTTGGGCTCGAGCGCCAGCTCGCCGACCTCGAGTCCGCCGTGCTTTACGGGCGAGGGGAGGTCCTCGACGATCGCGTCCAGCAGGCGGTTGGTGCCGAGGTTCTTGGTGGCGACGCCGCAGGTCACCGGAAAGATCGCGCCGTGGTTCGTACCTTCCTTCAGCGCCGTGACGATCTCTTGGTGGGAGATCTCCTCGCCCTCTAGGTAGCGCTCCATCAGGGCATCTGAGGACTCGCTGACCTCGTCCATCAGCTTCTCCCGATACTCCTGAGCCTGGGCCTGAAGCTCGTCCGGGATCGGTATCTCCTCAGAGTTCTCGCGGCCGCCGCCCTCGTAGCGATAGGCCTTCATGTCGATCAGGTCGATGACACCGGAGACTTCGTGCTCGGTTCCAATCGGGATCTCGGTGGCGACGACGTGCTGCCCGAACGCGGATTTGAGCGACTCGAGCGCCCGGAAGAAGTCGGCCCGCTCGCGATCGAGCATGTTCACGAACAAGAGCCTCGCGAGATCCAGCTCGGCGGCTCGCTGCCAGAGGCGGTTGGTATGCACCTCCACCCCCATCACGGCGTTGATCACGAACACCGCCGATTCGCAGACGCGCAACGCTCCGAGCGCGTCGGCGACGAAGCTCGAGTCCCCCGGAGTGTCGATCAGGTTGACCCTCCGCTCCTGCCACTCGAACGAGGACAGCGCCGCGGAGATCGACATCTGCCGGGCCTTCTCGTCCTGGTCGGAGTCCGCAACCGTGGTCCCGTCGACGACCGTGCCCAGGCGGTTGATCGCCCCGCCCTGGAACAGGAGCGCCTCGTGCAGGGACGTCTTGCCACTACCCCGGTGGCCGACGAGCGCCACGTTGCGAATCCGATCCGCGGCCTTGTGCATGCCCATCTCCTCTCTCTCGACTCAGAGGGGACGGACGTTATCGCGCCGGGGCCGGGCTAGTCGAGTTCGCCCTGGAGCTTGGAGCGCAGTCGCAGCACGGCCTTGGTGTGAAGCTGTGAGACCCGCGACTCGGTGACCCCGAGCACCTCCCCGATCTCCCGCAAGGTCAGGTTCTCGTAGTAGTAGAGCGCGATTACGAGCTTCTCGCGCTCGGGCAGCGCCGCGATCGCGTCGGCGATCCGGTCGCGGAGCTCGGACTGGTCGACCGCGGCCTGCGGGTCCGGCGCGCCGCGGTCGGGCAGCGTGTCGAGCAGCGATACCTGGTCGCCGCTGGAATCCGACACGCTCCACAGCTCGTCGAGCGCCACGATCGTCGAGCTCGAGATCTGCAGCAGCGCGTCGTGGAACTCCTCGAGGCTGATCTCGAGCTCCGTCGGCCATCTCCTCGTCGGTGGGTGCGCGCTGCAGCCGCGCCTCGAGCTTCATGTTGACCCGCTCGAACTGCCGGGCGCGGGCACGGACGGAGCGAGGCACCCAGTCGAGCGCTCGCAGCTCGTCGATGATCGCGCCTCGGATGCGGGTGATCGCATACGTCTCGAACTTGATCTCCCGTTCCAGATCGAAGCGCTCGATCGCCGAGATCAGTCCGCCGAGCCCGTAGGAGATCAGGTCCGCCTCCTCGACGTGAGCCGGCAGACCAGAGCCCATCCGGCCGGCGACGTACTTCACCAGCGGCGAGTAGGCGACCACCAGCCGCTCGCGCGCGCGCTCATCGCCGGAGGCTTTGTACCGCCGCCACAGGTCCTGAAGCTCGATCGCTTTGACGTTCGTTTCCACCTTCGAATCTCCGCTTGCCCTCGCTCAGGCGCGTGGGTGCGCACGGGCGTATGCCGATCGGAGCCGCCCCGACTCTACGCGAGTGTAGACCTGGGTCGTCGAGATGGTTGCGTGGCCAAGCAACTCCTGAATCGCGCGCAGATCGGCCCCGCCCTCGAGCAGGTGAGTGGCGAACGAGTGCCGCAGCGCGTGGGGATGGGCGTCGGCCAACGAGGCGCCGCCGGCGAGCTGGGCCTGGCGCGCCCAGGTCCGCAGTCGCCGCCGGACGTCGGAGGTGCGACAGGGACCGGCCGGACTTCGAGAGGAACAGGGGCCGCTCGCCTGCCTCCGGTGCGACAACGAGCGCCGGCCGAGCCCGCTCCAGGTAGCCCTGCAGCGCCCGCAGTGCGTGCTCGCCCGCCGGGACGAGCCGCGTCTTGCCACCCTTCCCCTCCACGCGCACGAGCTCGGAGTCGAAGTCGACGGACTCAATCGTCAGCGAGACAATCTCCTCCGCCCGCAGCCCGGACGCATACGCAAGCTCGAACATCGCACGGTCCCGCAGCTCGAGCGGCGTCGTCACCGGGATCCGGTCGAGCAACGCCGCCACCTCGCCGGGTTTCAGCACGCGCGGGAGCCGCTGGGGGCGCTTCGGCGAGCCGACGAGCTCGGCGGGATTGTCGCGGCGGGCGCCGAGCTCGACCTGGACTCTCAGCAGCGCCCTCAGCGCCGCGAGCTTCCGGGCGACGCTCGCCGGAGCCTTGCCCTGCTCGGACAGCGATGCCGCATAGCGTCGCAGCGCGCGTACGTCGATCGAGGCCGGCTCCAGCTCCGCGTCCGCTCGCCCAGCGCGCGAACTGAGTCGTGTCGATCGCGTACGCTCGCCGCGTCTTGTCCGCCAGCGCACGCCGCTGCAGGTCGTCGTCGAGCGCGGCGAGCGCCTGCCGCCAGGCGGGAGCGATCTCGTTGTCGTCGTGATGGCTGCACGCCGGGTGAGCTATTCGCCGCCGCAGCGGTCAAGCCTTTGTCACGCCCCTAGGTGACGTTGACCAGCGTGCCGATCGGCGTGTACGGATAGACCGCGGCGGCCTCGGAGTACGGCATCTCGACGCAGCCCAGGCTCTGCGCGGAGCCGTAGGAGCCGCGGAGGAAGCCGTGCAGGGCGTCTCCGCCGTTGAAGTAGCTGACGTACGGGACGCCCGGATCGGAGTAGTGGCTGCCGTCGGGGTTCGTGCCGCTCATCGTCACCGACAACGCGTGCTCGAACACGGGGAACAGGCCCGGCACCGTCGGCGCCGACGGGATACCCGGTGTTGACCGGGCCCGGTCACGACCGTTCGTCCGTTGTGCCAGCGTCGATGGTCTCGGGGCTGCCCTCGCTGACCTGCACGAACGTGTAGCCGAACGTCGAGCGCTTGCCGGCGATCACGGCGGCGATCAGCGCCTTCCACACGGCCGCGCCGGCGCACGCCGTCGGCCGTCATCCCCTGGTCGTTCTCGAACGCCATGATCGCGCCCTTGGTCACGGTCCCGAAGGCTCCCGGCTGCCAGACCGACTTCAGCGCGGAGGGCGTGTTCCCGTATCGCCAGATGAATGTCCCGGCCGGCGGATGCAGCGCCGCCTGCTCCTGCGCTGCCGGCGTCAGGGCGACGCCGGTTCCGCCCGCGTACTTGAAGTTCAGCGGCAGGTAGCCGAGCAGCGAGAGCAGCTGCTGCAGGCGCAGCGTCGTCCCTCCGGGAACCGACCACGTGCCCACCGGGCCGCCGAGCCGCTCTGCTTGCGCCGACGAGCTGGACGCCGCCGGGCAGCGGAACGGTGACCGTCGCGCCCAGGCCGTATCCGTAGCCCTCGGGCTGGAACGTGATCGTGTGGTCGTTGACCTGATGCCAGGTGCCGGGAGTGTTCGGGCCAGACCGGCGGCAGGTGACCGCCGAGCGCCTTGCTGACCGGCTTGCGAGAACGTGAGCGTGATCGGGGTGTTGGTCCCGATCTGCGTTCCCGGTGCCGGGTTCGCGACCGCGCTGGCCGCGCGCGTGCCTGCCGGGAACCAGCTGATCGCCTTCGGTGGCGCGGTCTCCCAGGCCGCGCGGCGTCGCGGCGACGAGCTCGGAGCCCGCGGCCGTCCGGGCGCGGAAGATTCGACGTCGTCTGCGGCGAGGACAGCAGGTGGCGGTGCACGGCGCCGGGCTGCCCGTAGGCGACCATCTGCACCGCCTGGTCGAACCGCAGCGCGCAACGGCTGCGCCCGATCTGAGCGTCAGGTAATGAGAGCGGAGGCTCGCGGTCGGCGTGGTCAGCGTCAGGTGGATCCGCTCGGTGCTTCCGGTCAGCCACGAGATCGGCCCGGGGCGCTTGACGACGACGTAGATCGTCAGCTGCGGCCGGCGCGGATCAGCTTGCGTGGCCAGATCTGATCGCCGCGCAGCGTCACCGGAATCGGCGCGTTGGTCGGTCGCCCGGGTCACCAGCACGCTCTTGATCGTCCCGCCGCCGAGCGGCATGTTGACATGCGCGAGCGCCTGGCCGTCGACCGCTGATGCTCGCGCTCGAGCTGAGCACCGCGATCGCCGCCCGCGACGATCAGCGCCGACCACAGCCGCCGAGAGCACGAGGACGTAGCGGCCAGGGCCGGTTTCGGCGGTTCTGTGCGGTCAGCCGCTCGTGCCGCCTCCGCGCCGACCGCTCCTCACCGGCCCCGGGGCGTAAGTAGGAGACGTTCGCCACTTCAGATCACCTAAGCGGGGAAATCGCTAGCGAGCCAGCGGCTTCGGTCGTCACGGGCCGGCGCCGGATTGCACGGTCTTAATCTTTCGCGCCTGGACTGCTGCCTTCAGCGCGTGCCGATCGCGACGCTGAGCCTTCGGTCCAGCGCTTCGAGCACTCCCGGCGTGCCCGGTGCGCGGCCTCGTAGGCACGCAGCCGCTCGCGCGGCCTCCGCCTTCGAGCGACGCGACCAGGCCGATCACCTCCTCCGCGCTGAGCTGGTCGTAGCCCCTGGATCGCCGGCCCGTTCGCATCGCCGGTGACGGCGGCTGGCACGCGGCCCTGGAGCACGCTGGGGCTCCGGCGCAGGAACTCCTCGACCTCG
Organism: uncultured Actinomycetes bacterium; assembly: GCA_963822725.1. Taxonomy (GTDB): domain Bacteria; phylum Actinomycetota; class Thermoleophilia; order Solirubrobacterales; family Solirubrobacteraceae; genus Palsa-465. Next base: position 467,970 of record CAWGIR010000004.1, on the reverse strand, counting down.
CGCTCATAGCGATAGGAGTCTGCACCGCTCCGCAGCAGCGGACGCAGGCGCTGCTGGGCGCGGAGCTTCAGCACCGCCTCGCGGGTGGTGTATCGGTATGCGTAGCCGGCGGCCTTCAGCCGGCGGTTGTCGAGGCCGCGGCCGAAGCGCAGCTCGCGGAGCGGCCTCGAGCGGGACCGGCAGGCCGAGCCGCCGCAGCTGCGCCGCGGCGAACGCGGCCCCCCAGGGCGGCATGATCGGCAGCATCGGCTTGCCCAGCAGCGAGGCCACCTCCGAGAGCGCCAGCACGCCGTCGGCGGCGGCGTTGTAGCGCCGGGCAGCCGGTGACGGGCGGCGTATGCCAGCGCACCGACCACGTCGTCTTCGTGGATGAACTGGCAGCGGGGATCGAAGCCGAGCATGGCCGGGCACGACGGGCAGCCCGAGCAGCGGCAGCCGCGCCCCTCCGATCTCAGCCGCGAACCGCAGCACTGTCACGGCGGTCGCTGGGTTGCGAGCGGCGAACGCGCTCAGCGCCTGCTCGGCGTCGACCACGTCGCGCTCGATCGGGGTCCGCGCGGGATGCTTGCGGGTCATCTCCTCGGTGAAGAACGCCGGATCGTCAGCCTCGGATCCGTAGTAGTGCGCCGAGGACTTGAACACGAGCTTGCGCACCGGCGAATCCGGACCGTCGCACGCCTCGAGGATCCCCGCCGTCCCGGCGACGTTCACCTCGTGGGCCCGCCGACTCGGCTGCAAGCGGATCGGTGATCAGCCGCGTGTCGATCACCGTGTCGATCGCCGCCGCGGCCAGGATCCGCCGAACCAGCGGCGCCTGGGTGTCGACGCGGACGAACTCGGTTCGCTCGAGCTCGTGGCGGGGATCGGCCGTGTCGATGCCGACGATCGCCTCGACGTCAGGGTCGCGCTCGAGCTCCTGGGCCAGCCGCCCGCCCCAGTGCGAGGAGATGCCGGTGATCAGGACCCGGCTCATCGGGCTCCGGCCGGGGCTCACCCCAGCCACGGGCTGCGCCGCTCGGCGACGAGCTCGAGCAGGTTCTCCTGGATCAGCGCCCGGATGTCGCTCGTCAGTGCTCGCACGAGTCGCGGGTTCGCGCCACCGTTCGAGCTCATCCGTCGGCGACCGGCTCGAGGAAGCGGATCCTGAACTTGGCCGGCAGCGGAACGGCGGCGCCGCGCAGCGCGGAGCCGCGTGATGCGCCCCAGCGGCCCGAGCCGCGCGATCACAGGCACGCCTCCTCGGCGCCCAGCACGGCCACGGGGACGATCGGCGCACCGGCGCGCGAGCCCGCCTCGACGAGCCCCGAGTCGAACCGCCGCAGCCGGTAGCGCTCCTTCAGCGGCTTCGCGGCAGCCCTCCGGGAACGCGAGCGCGAGCTGAGCCTCGTCCGCCAGCAGCCGCTGGATATTCGCCGGGTGGGCGGAGACCCGGCCGAGCTTGGTCGCGAGCATCCCGAGGCCTGGCACGGCGTCTCCAGCGCAGCGCGCCGAGCAGGTGCACCGGGCGCGGGCGCGGATGCTCCTCCCTGATCGCCTTGGCGATCATCGCGCCGTCCGGCGGGATCGCGCCGGCGTGGTTGGCGAGCAGCAGCGCACCGCCCTCGTCCGGGACATTCTCGATCCCCTCGACCTCGACCCGGAACCAGTAGCGGTACAGGAAGTCGTGCACGACGCGGTCGACGACCGCCTCCACGCGCTCGGAGCGCCCCCAGTCGGTGATCGTGCGCTCGGGCTCGAGCCCCGGGAGCTGGTCGCGCAGGTCCTCGCGCACCGCCGGCAGCGCGTGCATCTGGATGGTCGGGGCGTCCTCGCGTCAAGGCGCCCCGATTCTCGCAGGCGCGGCGTTCAGCGCGGTCACTGCGCCGAGCGAGGCGCTCGACACGAGCTTTGCGTACTTGGCCAGCGCCGGGCCGGGATACGGGCGCTCGGGGCGGCTTGTAGCTGCCTCGGCCCGCCGTCGCAGCTCGTCCTCCGGCACATCGACGTCCAGCCGCCTCGCCTGGACGTCGAACGTGATCCTCTCCCCCTCCTGCACGAGGCCGATCGGCCCCCTCTGACGGACTCCGGGGCGACGTGGCCCGGCCATCAGCCCGTGCGTGGCGCCCGAGAAGCGGCCATCGGTGAGCAGCGCGACGTCCTCGCCCAGGCCTTCGCCCACGAGCGCGGCCGTGACCGCCAGCATCTCCCGCATCCCGGGCCACCGGCGGGACCCTCGTTGCGGATCACGATCACGTCGCCGGCGTTGATCGCCCCCTCGGTGACGGCCTTCATCGCGTCCTCTTCGGACTCGAACACCCGCGCGGGGCCCTCGTGCTTGAGCCGCTCGTGACCCGCCAGCTTGACCACGCACCCGTCGGGCGCAAGGTTGCCCCTCAGGATCGCGAGGCCGCCCGTCGTCTTGATCGGATCCGTCGAGCGGTCGCACGACGCGCTGGCCCTCCTGCTCGGAGGCCTCATCCGCATGCTCGCCGACCGTCTTACCGGTGACGGTGATCGCGCCCTCGTTCAGGAGCCCGGCCTCCTTCAGCCGCTTCAGCACCAGCGGCACGCCGCCGGCCTCGTAGAGGTCGGGGGCCACGTATTGGCCGCCGGGCTTCAGGTCGCACAGCAGCGGCGTCCGCTCGCAGATCCGGTCGAAGTCGTCGATGTCGAGCGGCACACCCATCTCCGCGGCGACCGCGAGCAGGTGCAGGACGCCGTTCGTCGAGCCCCCGCTGCAGGCAATCGCTGCGATCGCGTTCTCGAGGCTTTCCCGGGTGATGATCCGGCTGGGGCGCAGGTCGCGGGCGAGCACGTCCATGACCAGCTTGCCGGCCTCGAGCGCGACGTCCGCCTTGCGGGCGTTGGTCGCCGGGACCATCGAGTAGCCCGCGGGCGAGATGCCCAGTACCTCGAACGCCATCGCCATCGTATTGGCGGTGAACTGGCCGCCGCAGGCCCCGGCGCCCGGCGAGGCGGCATCTTCGAGCTCCGTCAGCTCATCGCGGCTGATCTTGCCGGCGGCGTGGGCGCCGACCGCTTCGAAGACCTCCTGGATCGTGACCCGCTGGCCGTGGAAGTGGCCGGGCATGATCGACCCTCCGTACAGCATCAGGCTGGGGACGTCGAGCCGGCAGAGCGCCATCACGGTGCCGGGGATCGTCTTGTCGCATCCCGAGATCGCGACAACGGCGTCGAACATGTGCGCGTCGCAGACGAGCTCGATCGAGTCGGCGATCAGCTCGCGGCTGACGAGCGAAGCCCGCATGCCGGGCGTACCCATCGTGATCCCGTCGGAGATCGCGATCGTGTTGAGCTCCATCGGGGTTCCCCCGGCCGCCCGAATCCCCTCCTTGACCTTCGCCGCGAGCGCGCGCAGATGGAAGTTGCACGGCATCGTCTCGATCCAGGTGTTTGCGACCGCGACGATCGGCTTGCTGAGCGCCTCGTCGTCGAAGCCGATCCCCTTCAGGTAGGCGCGCGCCGGAGCGCGTGCCGCACCTTCGGTGAGCGCACGGCTGCGGTGCTTGAGATCGCGAGCGGCCACGGAGGGCCCGGGACTGTAGCGAGCGCCGGGCTCGAGCCCGGGAGCGCGGAACGCGCTAGCCGGCGGCCCGTTCGGAGGCGGCTCGCTCGCGCATCCGTGCCCGCTCCCACTGCGCCAGCCGCCACAGGTCTCGCTTGACCTTCACCGGGTCGAGCTGGCGCCCGGGTAGGTGCATGTTGGCGGTCGAGATCAGACGCCGCTCGTCGCCGGTCAGCGCCATCCATTTCGCGAGCACGTCATCGGAGTCCGGCAGCATCGCGCTGCCGTACGGCCGCGTCTCATCGGGGAACGCGACGCAGTACTCGTTCAGCAGCCGGTGCGTCTGCGCGAGGTAGGCGACGATCGCCTTGTGGGGGTAGATCAGGTAGGCGTACGGCGCTCCGCCGGTGCCGTCCGTCTCTTCGGGCCCGTCGGCCTGCGACCCCCACACGCGGATGAATCCCAGGTCGCGGTACATCGCCCACTCCTCCTCGCCCACGCACGAGCGCAGCAGCTCGCGCGCGCGATGCTCGGCCCGGCGCTCGCGGCCCGGGTCGTACTCGATCGCCGGCACGCGCCGCCGGCGCGCCCGGTGCCGCTCCCAGCTTGCTCGAAGCGGGGGATCAGCTCCTCGGCCAGCAGCGCGATCACCACCAGGGCGGTCGCTGCGAGCGCCAGGAGCACGCAGCGCCTCTACGCTACCCGCCGGCCGCCCGGGGGAAGAAGATCACCCGCTCGGCGTCGCGCGGGATCTCCTCGAACGCGCGCACCATCTGCGCCTGCTTGCGCCCGGCGTCCCCCTCGAAGGGCACCGCCGCCCACAGGCCCGCGTCGAGCTGGCGGCGGAACTCCTCGACCAGCCGCCGCTCGTCCTCGGCGAGCTCGATGTCGCCTTCCGCGATCAGCACCTCGCCGTGACCAGGCCTCATCCGCAGGAAGCGCACGGCCGGGATTATGTCAAAGGCGAAGAGCGCAGACGCCCATGCTCCGGCGCGCGGCCGGCGAGAGCCCGAGCGCATCGACGGGGCCGACGCCCGCGCCGATCGCAGCGAGGCCCCGCTCGACGGCACTGCCGGCGAGCTCTCTCGCCAGCCGAGCGGCCTCGAGGGGCTCGAGGCCCCAGGCCAGGCCCGCGGCGAGCGCAGACGAATGCGTGCAGCCGGAGCCGTGAGCGGCGCCGCCTGGATGGCGCTCGCCCGGCAGCTCGACGAACTCGATGCCGTCGAAGAACACGTCGATGACGCTGATCGGAATGGCCGCCCGTGACCACCACCGCGGCCGGGCCGAGGGTCTTGACCGCTGCGCGCCAGCTTTGCTGGTCGGCGTCCACGAGGCCGCTCAGCGCACGCGCCTCGGGCAGATTCGGCGTCGCGACGGTGGCCCTGGGCAGGATCGTCGCGATCAGCGCCTGGCGAGCATCCGCGTCGAGCAGCTCGGCGCCCGATTCGGCGACCATCACCGGGTCGACGACGAGCGGCGTCCCGGCGGGCAGCTCGTCGAGCGCGCTCGCCACGGCCGCGACCGTCTCGGCGTTGCCCAGCATCCCCATCTTGACGGCGTCGATGCCGATGTCCGAGGCGACCGCGCGGACCTGGGCGACGATCATGTCGGGTGGCACGCTGTGGACTGCGGTCACCCCCACCGTGTTCTGTGCGGTGATCGCGGTCACGGCCGTCATGCCGTGAACACCGCAGGCAGCGAACGCCTTCAGGTCGGCCTGGATCCCGGCCCCGCCGCCGGAGTCGGAGCCGGCGATCGAGAGCACGCGCGGGAGGCTGGTCGCGGGCGGGCACGGCGGGGATCGAGATTAGCCTCCGAGGACCGTGTATCTGCCGCCCGACTCGCGCCGGATGTAGCCCGCGAGCTCGAGCGCGCTCAGTGCCGCGAGGCTGTCCGCGGGCTCCATCCCTGCGCGCGAGAGGGCCGCGACCGTGTCCTGCCCCCGTCCGATCGCGCTCAGCAGCCGCTCGAGCTCGGCGTCGAGCGCGGGGCGATGGCTCACCGCCGTCCGGCGAGCCCCCTTCCCGAACAGCGCGTCGAGGACGTCCTGTGTCCCGCGCACGAGCGAGGCGCCATCGCCGATCAGCCGATGCGGCCCGGCGGCGAGCGGAGAGGTGACGCGCCCAGGGACGGCTCCGACGGGGCGACCCAGCTCGCGGGCGTGGGCAGCGGTGATCAGCGCTCCGGAGCGCTCACCCGCCTCAACGACGACGGTCATCGCGCTGAGCCAGGCGATGATCCGATTCCGTGCGGGAAACATCCACCGCCTCACTGCTGTCGCCGGCGGCAGCTCCGAGATCACGGCGCCGCTGATCGCTGATGCGTCTCCACAACGCTCGCTTTGCCCGCGGATATGCACGATCCGCCCCACCCGGCAGCACCGCGATCGTCCGCCCCCCGGCGTCGACAGCCGCCGCGTGGGCTGCGGAGTCGATGCCGAACGCCATCCCGCTCACCAGCACGACATCGGCGGCGGCCAGACCACGGCCGAGGGCGCGCGCGACCTCGAGACCGTAGCTGGACGCTCGCCGGGCACCGACCACCGCAACGGGATCGCCGCCGGCCAGCTCGCCGAAGCGATCGAGCCCGCCGGCGACGTGGAGCAGCGCGGGCGGGGCCGGGGACGCCAGCAACCGGGCCGGGTAGCGCGAATCGCAGCGGCAGACGGGCTCGAGCCCGGCGGCGGCACAGCTCTGCCTGAGCTGGTCTGCCCGGAAGGCGTCGTACTCGCGGGCGACCGCCTCCCGGCCCTTCCCCGCCACGGCCTCGATCAGCTCGCGATCCGACAGCGCAAGCACCTCCCCGATCTGCGCCCGGACCGCGTCGAGGTGGCCCGAGAGCCGGGCCAGCAGCCAGCTGTGCGCGAGGCATTCGCGGCACGCCCCGTGCCGCTTCCCGCCCTGAGGCATCACCTGCTCACGCCGCCAGCGCAGCCTCGGCCCCGCCGCGCTGCCGAAGGCCCAGGGCCGTCAGGACGTGCTCCCGCCGCACGCGGTCCTCTCGCTCCAGGTCCGCGATCGTGCGCGCGACCCGCAGCACCCGATGCCTGCCCCGGGCGCTCAGGGCACCGACGGCATAAGCCTGCCCGAGCGCCTGCTCCGCGCCGGAGTCCAGGCGGACGTAACGTCGCACGAGGCGGACGTCCATCTCTCCGTTGCACGCTGCTGGCGTGTCGGCGAGCCGGGAGCGCTGGCGCTCGCGTGCCTCCGTGACCCGCTCGCGCGCGCGGGCTGAGCTGACCGTTCCCGGTGTCCGCAGCTCGGACTCGGTCGGGCGCTGCACGCTGACGAGCAGGTCCATCCGATCAAGCAGCGGCCCGCTCAGCTTGCGGCGATGGCGTCTGAGATCGGCCTCGCCGCAGACGCATTTATCCCCGTCCCCCACTCCCGCGAACCCGCAAGGGCACGGGTTCGTCGCCGCGACGAGCATGAACCTGGTCGGGAAGGGCAGCGCCCGCTGGCCCCGGACGATCGTCACGCCACCGTCCTCGAGCGGTTGGCGGAGCGCATCCAGGCTCGAGCGCTGGAACTCGGACAGCTCGTCGAGGAACAGCACGCCGTGATGGGCGAGCGTTGCCTCCCCGGGGCGGGGCGGCGAGCCGCCGCCCACGAGGCCTGCGGGCGAGATCGTGTGGTGCGGGGCTCGGAACGGCCGCGCCGCGACGAGCCCGTCGGCGTGGACGCCGGCGACGCTGTGGATCCTCGTCACCTCGATTGCCTCTGACCTCGTCATCGCTGGGAGGATCGAAGGCAGCCGCCGAGCCAGCATCGTCTTGCCCGTTCCCGGCGCCCCCTCGAGCAGCAGGTTGTGCGAGCCGGAGGCGGCGATCTGAAGCGCCAGCAGCGGTCCGGGATGTCCCCGGACGTCCACGAGGTCGGGCTCCGGCAGGTGCTGCAGGACGGCGCCCGGCGACTCGGGGAGCGGCGGCGGCTCGCCTCCCTTGACGACGTCCGCAGCCTCATCAAGGCTCGCGATCCCGACGACGACGATCCCGTCGACCAGCGCGGCCTCGCGAGCGCGCTCGCGGGGGACGATCAGCCGCTCAACGTTCATCATCCGCGCACCTTCCGCCACGGCCAGCGCCCCGGGCGTGTCGCGGAGCGTCCCGGTGAGCGAGAGCTCGCCGAACACCGCGTAGGCGGCCAGTGCCTCCGGCGGCACCTGTCCGGTCGCCGCGAGCACGCCGAGCGCGAGCGCGGCGTCGAACCCGGGCCCCACCTTGCGCAGGAACGCCGGCGCGAGATTCGCCGTGATCCTCGTCTGAGGGAACTCAAAGCCGGAGTTCTGGATCGCGGAGCGCACTCGGTCCCGCGACTCCCGTACGGCCGCGTCGCCCAGTCCCACGATCGTGAACGCGGGCAGGCCGGAGCGGATGTCGACCTCCACCCAGACCTGACGTGGCTGGACCCCGTCGATCGCGAACGTGCAGACACGAGCGAGCACGGCGAGCGAAGCTACGCGGCTTCACCTTGCACGTGGGTCACGCCGCGCGCCAAATGTGTGTCAAAGCGCGGGCCCCCGTACGCGATTGGAACAGATTTGGCACACCGCGGCACCCACGCGTGAGGTGTTTCGTCCTAGCGTCGTGAGCGTGAGCGACGACCCCCGCAGTCAGATCGGACGCCGCGGCGAAGACCTCGCCGCCGAGCACCTGGCCCGCCGCGGGTTCGAGATCGTCGAGCGCAACTATCGCACGCGCTGGGGCGAGCTGGACATCGTCGCCTTCGACGGACGCACGATCGCGTTCTGCGAGGTCAAGTCGCGGCGCGCGAGCGCGCGGTCGCTACCTCCGTTCGCATCGCTGCATGCGCGCAAGCAGGCCCAGGTTCGGATGATGGCGCTTCAGTGGCTCGCGGATCGCTCCGAGCGGCGCTTCGCGCCCAAGCTCCGTTTCGACGCGATCGGCGTGTGGCTCGACGGCGCGGGCCGGCTCGTGCGGCTGGAGCACCTCGAGGGCGCGTTCTGAACGGGGGCTAGGGAAGTTGAATGGCGCCAGACGACATCAAACTTCCCTAGGGTCGCCAGGCCGGCCGGGCGCGGCCTACAACTGCAGCTGCTGATATGCGATCGACTGGAACGACAGGCGGTGCAGCGGCGACAGGCCCAGCCGCTCGATCGCCTCCCGGTGCTCCGGGGTCGAATAGCCGACGTGCTGGGCGAACTCGAATCCGGGGTGGCGCGCGTCTGCGCGACGCATGTACCGGTCGCGAGTCTCCTTCGCGATCACGGACGCCGCGGCGATCGCGGCGCTCCTGGCGTCGCCGCCGACGACCGCGCGGTGCTCGTAGTCGAGCTTCCCGAGTGAGAAACCGTCGCTGAGGCATACACAGTCCTCGCAGGCGACCTTCGCTCAGGGCGTCCCTGAGCGCAGCCAGGTTGGTCACGTGCAGGCCCCGGTCGTCGATTCCGGGCGCGCACCGGGTCACGACGGCCACGCGTGCGGCGATCCGCAGGATCAGCGGGAACAGCTCCGCGCGGCCCTCTTTGGTCTGCTGCTTGGAGTCGTTCAGCGCTCCCAGGACGCGGACCTCCGCCGGGCGCAGCCGCCCAGGTCGAACATCACCGCCGCGGCGACAAGCGGCCCCGCCAGACAGCCTCGCCCCGCTTCGTCCGCACCCGCCACGTACCTCGCCCCGAACGAACGATCGAACGCGAACAGCCGGCGGCCCGTGCGCCGCCCAGCTCTCCTCTGACGGCCCCGGGCCTCAGAGGAATCCGATTCGATCCGGTGGCCAGTAGGTGAAGAAGGCGACACCGATGATCCATTTGTCCGGGACCGGGCCCCAGAACCTGCTGTCGTCGGAGAAGCCACGGTTGTCCCCCATCATGAAGTAATCGCCGGGCGGAACCACGATCGGCTTCGAGAACGTGCAGGCGCCCGTTCCTCCGCACTGGGCGATGTAGGAGTCCTTCTCCCGCACCCCGTTTCGGATCACGTGCCCATCCTGGATCGAGATCCGGTCACCCGGACCGCCCACGACTCGCTTGATGAAGGTGGTGCTCGACTCCTGCGGGGTCGGCTCATCGCACGGCTGCGGATGTCCCGGGCCCTGATCCTGGCTCCCGCAGACGCCGTTGCCCTCCTCGGCACCCGCGGGGGGATGGAACACGACGATGTCGCCGACGCTGGGATGGGATGTGAGCCGGTTGGCCAGGATCCGCTGGTTGATGTGCAGCGTGGGCTCCATCGAGCCGCTCGGGATCCGGTACGGCTTGACGATGAAGGCCTGTATCAGCAGCGCCAGTCCGATCGCGATCGCGACCGTGACCACGAGCTCGATGAGCGACTTGGCTGAGGATTTCGCTGCGCCGGATCTAGGCATGGCTCACAGTGGACCGATCTTGTCCGGCGGCCAGTAGGTGAAGAACGCCTGCCCGATGATCCACGACTTCGGCACCGGGCCCCAGAACCTGCTGTCGTCGGACTCGCCGCGATTGTCGCCCATCATGAAGTACTCGCGGCGCGGGATGGTGATCGTGCCGGGGAAGTCGCATGATCCCGAGCCGTCGCACGGCGCGATGTATGAGTCCCTCTCCTTGACCCCGTCGCGGTAGCACGTGGCCGCCACGGATCGAGATCCGGTCCCCCGGCAGCCCCACGACGCGCTTGACGAACGTCTGCGAGGAGGACTGCTTCCAGGCGACGTCGCAGGCCTGTGCACTGTCCTGCCCGGACTGGTTCTGGCCCTCGTTCGGATCCGCGCAGCCCTGCTCGTAGCCGGCCGGCGGGTGAAAGACGACGATCTGGCTCAGATGGGGCGAGCTGAAGTCCCCGCCGATGCGATCGACGAGGATCCGCTGCCCAACGCTCAGGGTGGGCTCCATCGACCCGCTGGGAATCCGATACGGCTTGACGATGAAGGCCTGAATCGCGAGCGCGAGGCCAAGCGCGGCAGCGACGATTACGACCAGCTCGACCAGCGAGCCGGCCAACGACTTCCTCGCTCGCGTCACTCGCTCTCAGGAGCTTCCGGGGGAGCGCTGTCCGCCTCGGGCTCCTGCGCGGGAGGGACATCATCCGGTTCGGACGCGGGGGCCTCGGGGGTCACGTCCGCGTCGGAAGCAGTCGCGTCCAGAGCAGCGGCTTCCCCATCGGCTTCGAGGACGCCCTCTGCCTCGGACGGCGACGTGACCTCCTCGGCCTCCTCGGCCTCCTCGGGCGCCTCCTCCGGCCCATACAGCAGTTCTCGCTGAACCGACCTCCTCCGGACCCAGCGACCGCCGCTCTCGAACCCGCGCCCGCTTGCCCACCCGCTCCCGCAGGTAATAAAGCTTCGCCCGGCGCACGTCGCCGCGAGCCGCGACCTCGATCCGCTCGATCTTCGGCGAATGGATCGGGAACGTCCGCTCCACTCCGACTCCGAAGGACTGCTTGCGGACCGTGAACGTCTCGCGCACACCGTGGCCCTGGCGCTTGATCACGACGCCCTCGAAGACCTGGGTGCGGCGGCGCGTGCCCTCGGTCACCTGAAAGTGAACGCGCAGGCGATCACCGGCGTCGAAGCGGGGCACTCGACGAAGTTGTGAGCGCTCGAGGCTGTCAATCACGGTACTCATGGCAAGCGGAGGGTCGCGCCGGCCCCGAGAGGAGCTTGACCACGAACTACGCGTGCCCAGGCCAGCGCGGGCGCCTATGGTAGCGGACGGTTCGCGGGGCGCAGTTACCCGGGCGAGCCCCGCAAGCGGCTTTGCTCGAGGCGCCATTCGCGGATCCGCGCGTGGTGCCCGGAAAGCAGCACGTCAGGCACCCGCCAGCCGCGATGCTCTGCTGGACGGGTGTAGTGCGGATACTCGGGCGCGCCCTCGAGCGCCTCGCTGAACGACTCCTCGAGCGCCGAGGACGAGTGCCCCAACGAGCCCGGGAGCTTCCGCATGACCGCGTCGCAGACGACCATCGCCGCCAGCTCGCCCCCGGCCAGCACGTAGCGGCCGATCGACAGGCGATCTGAGCAGAAGTGCTCGATGATCCGCTCGTCGAAGCCCTCGTAGCGACCGCACAGCAGCGTCAGCGCCGGCTCCGAGGCCAGCTCATCGACGACGGCGTCGTCGAGCAGGCGGCCGCTCGGGCGTCAGCGCGATCACACGTCGCGCGGCGGGCAGCTGTAAGGGGTCGATCCCGTATCGAGCCCGGAGCGCGGCCTCGACCACGTCGACGCGGAGCACCATGCCGGCGCCGCCGCCGAACGGCGTGTCGTCGACCTGGCCGGCGCCCAGCGGCGTGTGGTCGCGGTAGTTGACATAGCCGAGCGAGTGCCCCTCGGACGAGGGCGTTTGCGACATGCCGCTGGCTCGCGAACCAGGAGAACGCGTCGGGAAACAGCGTGAAGACGTCGATCTCCATCAGCCGCTGTCCTCGCCCAGGAAGCCGAGGTCGACCTCGATCTCGACGACGCTCCACGTCGACGCTCAGAACGGCGTCCGAGACGAGCGGAATCAGATAACCCGGGGGTCCTCCGACCTCGAGCGCCTCGCAGAGTCGGAAGCGGCACCAGACGCCTGACGATCCCGACCGTCCGCTCGCCCGCCCGGACCGTGCACCCCACGAGGTCCTCCTCCCACCACTCATCCTCGCCGAGCGCCGGCGCCTGCTCGCGGGCGACCAACAGCTCCTCGCCGCGCAGCGCCTCGGCATCGTCCCGGCTGCCGAGCTGCGCGAGCCTGATGATGGGCTTCGAGTCCGATCCCTTGCGCGCCGCAATCCTGACCTCCGCGCCGCGGAGCACCACCTGGCGTCCGGCATCGAGCAGCTGGGGCTTCGGATCGGTCACGTAGAAGCTTCCGTCCAGGCCGTGCGGCTTCCCGACCCCGCCGGCGCGAAGCCAGCGGCTGCGGGGATTCATCCAGCGTCGACGATGTCCACGAACACGCGACGGTTGTCCTTCGCCGACGCGGCCTTGATCACCGTCCGCAGCGCCTGAACCGTGCGGCCGCCTCTGCCGATCACGCTGCCGTAGTCGTCCTCGGCCACCGCAAGCTCCAGCACGAGCGAGCCGTCGTCCTCCGGCACCTCGGTGACGCGCACCTCCTCAGGCCGCTCCACAAGGCTTCGCGCCAGGTAAACGAGCAGCTCCTTCATCCCGGAGCTCTGACCCTACGGGGCGATGCCCTGCGTGTGGAGAAGCTTGCGGACGGTGTCCGTGGGCTGCGCTCCGCGCGCGAGCCAATCGCGGACACGCTCCTCGTCCAACGTGATCGTCGAGGGATTGGTCTGGGGGTTGTAGTGACCGACGGTCTCGATCACGCGACCATCCCGCTTGGCGCGCTGGTCCGCGACCACGACCCGCCAGATCGGGTTCTTGCGGCTGCCAACGCGGGTTAGACGAAGTCTCACGGACATCGGCGGATCAGGTTAGCGTGCCTGCCTCATCAGGGCCCCGAGGTCGGGCATCCGCCCCTGGGAGACCTGGCGCATGACCTTGCGCATCTGGTCGAACTGCTTGAGCAGCTGCTTGACAGCCTGCACGTTGGTACCCGAACCGCGAGCGATCCGGAGCCGGCGCGAGCCCTTGATCAGCTCCGGATGCCGGCGCTCCTGGGGGGTCATCGACAGGATGATCGCCTGGAGGCGGTCGAAGTCGCGCTCGTCGATGCTGACCCCCCGCAGCTCCTTGCCGATCCCCGGAATCATCCCGAGCAGCGATTGCAGTGGACCGAGGCGGCGAACCTGGCGCATCTGGTCGAGGAAGTCGTCAAGCCCGAACTCCTGCTTTCGAAGCTTGCGCTCGAGCTCGGCCGCCTGCTGCTCGTCGTAGGCGCTCTCGGCCTTCTCGATCAGAGTCATCATGTCGCCCATCCCGAGGATCCGCTGGGCCATCCGGTCGGGGTGGAAGCGCTCGAACTGGTCGAGCTTCTCGCCGGTGGACGCGAACAGGATCGGCTTGCCGGTGATCGCCTTGACCGACAGCGCCGCGCCGCCACGCGCATCGCCGTCGAGCTTGGTCATCACCACGCCGTCGAAGTCGGCGACCTCCGCGAACTGCTCGGCGACCGCGACCGCGTCCTGACCGGTCATCGCGTCGACGACCAGCAGCACGTCGTGGGGCTTGACGGCCTTGTTGATCTTCGCGCAGCTCATCCATCAGCTCCTGGTCGACGTGCAGGCGGCCGCTGGTGTCGACGATCAGCACGTCCTTGCCCTCCTCCTGCGCCCGCTCGCGCGCCCAGGCGGCGATCTTGACCGGGTCCGCGTCGGTGCCCTGCTCGTATACCTCCGCTCCCGCCTGCGCTCCCGACCTTGATCAGCTGCTCGACCGCCGCCGGACGGTAGACGTCGCAGGCGGCGACTGCGACCGATGAGCCGTGCTCCTCGCGCAGGTATCGGGCCAGCTTCGCGGTCGCGGTCGTCTTCCCCGAGCCCTGCAGCCCTGCCATGACCACGACGGTCGGTGGACGAGGTGAGAAAGACAGCTCACGGGCGGCGCCCCCCATCAGCTCGGTCAGCTGATCGGAGACGATCTTCACGACCTGCTGACCGGGGTTGAGCTGGCCGACGATGTCGGCGCCCAGGGCCCGCTCCTTGACCGCATCGGTGAAGCTCTTGACGACCTTGAAGTTGACGTCCGCCTCGAGCAGCGCGAGGCGGATCTCGCGCATGGCGGCCGACACGTCGGACTCCGTCAGCGTGCCGCGGCCGCGGACGTCGGCCAGCGTCGCCTGGAGCTTCTCGCCGAGGGTGTCGAACATCTTCGTCTGAGGCTACGTCAGTCGGTGACGAGCGCGGTCGCGCCCCGGACGTCGACGACGGTCACCTGCACGCCGGCGTCGATCACGCGGTCACGGTCGAACGCCCGCGCGGTCCAGATCTCGCCTTCCAGCTCGATGCAGCCGACGCCGTCGCGGTTGGCGATCTGTTCGAGCACGATGCCCTGCTTGCCGACCATCGGATCGGAGCGGATGGGGGCGGCCGACCGAGGGACCCGATTTGCGGCGCTGGATCCAGTCCATCAGCGGGCGGGAGAGAGCGTACGCCCCGCGAGGAACACCACCCAGGGCACGAACCGCTCCAGCGCCGGCGATGCCGCGATCGCAGCGCAGCGCCGCGCCGATCGCCCAGGGCCGCAGGAAGGTGCGCCCGGTGAGCGCTTCGACCAGCCCCAGCGCGCAGGCGACGATCAGCCACAGCACCCATCCCGCCATCTGGCGCGAGCTTAGAACAACAGCGCGCGGGCGAACTCCTCAGGCTCGAACGGCCGCAGGTCCTCGAGCTGCTCGCCCACGCCGATCAGCTTGACCGGGATCCCGAGCTCGTGCGCGATCGCGAGCGCGATTCCCCCCTTGGCGGTGCCGTCGAGCTTGGTCAGCACCAGACCCGAGACGGGCACCGCCTCCGAGAACAGCCGCGCCTGGCGAAGCCCGTTCTGACCCGTGGTGGCGTCGACCGTCAGCAGCGTCTCGTGCGGAGCGCTCCGGGATCTGCTTGGCGATCACCCTCCCGACCTTCTGGAGCTCGGCCATCAGGTCCTGCTGGGTGTGGAGGCGACCGGCGGTGTCGATGATCACCACATCGGCACGCTCGCGCCGGGCGGCCTCGATCGCGTCGTAGGCGACCGATCCCGGGTCCGAGCCGGCGCTGCGGGTCACGAATCCGGCGCCCGGCGCGCTGCGCCCAGACCTCGAGCTGCTCGATCCCCGCGGCGCGGAACGTGTCCGCGGCTCCGAGCACCACGGAGCGGCCGAGCTCCTCGTGCAGGTGCCAGGCGAGCTTGCCGATCGTCGTCGTCTTACCGGTCCCGTTGACCCCCGCGACAAGGATCACGGTCGGCGACGGGCCGGATGTCGATCCGGTCCTCCCCGGTACGCGCGATGTCGGCCAGCAGCTCGACCAGCCGCTCGACGAGCTGCTCGCCGCCGGTCAGCGATCCCTCGGTCGCCTCGCGCTCGAGCTTCTCGACCACCTCGGCCGTCGTCCGGGCGCCGACGTCGGCGTAGATCAGCGCCTCCTCGAGGCGCTCCCAGGTCTCGTCGCTCAGGTCCTCGAACAGCGTCGCCTGGATCTCGCTGCTGAGCGCCTGGCGCGTCTTGCGCAGGTTCTCGCGCAGCCGGCGAAACCGTCCCACCCGCCGCTCCTCGGGCTCGGCCTGCGCGGCGGGTTGTCTCCCCCGGCAGCCCGTCGACGATGAACAGATCCCGCCACTCGCGTGCCATGCGGCGCGCGAAGCTACCAACTGACTAGGCCGCGGCGGGCTCCGCCTCGGGCAGCCGGCGGGAGATCACCTTCGAGATCCCGTCCGCGCCCATCGAGACCCCGTACAGGGAGTCGGCGGCCTCCATCGTCCGCTTCTGGTGGGTGACGACGATGAACTGGGCCCGCGAGGAGTAGGACCGCAGCAGGTCGAGGAAGCGATCGATGTTGAGATCGTCGAGCGCCGCCTCGACCTCGTCCAGGATGTAGAAGGGGCACGGGCGGGCCAGGAACACGGCGAACAGGAACGCGAGCGCCGTCATCGACTTCTCCCCGCCGGACAGCAGCGACAGCCGCTTCATCTCCTTGCCCGCGGGCGTGATCTCGATCTCGACGCCGAGCAGATCCTCCTCCGGCTCCTCGCGCGTTCTCCACCGCCTCGCCGTCGGCGCCGTCGCCGTTCTGCGACTGGCCCCCGAGCACGCGCGCTCCGCCCCTCCCGCTCGTTCACGAGCCGCAGGCGCCCGCGTCCCCCCGGGAACAGCCGGCCGGCGAGCTCCTCGAAGTTGCGCGCGGTCGCCGAGAACGTCTGCTCGAACGTCTCCCGGATCTGCTTGTCGGTGTCGCGGATCAGGTTGTCGAGCTCGCGCAGCGCGGTCTCCAGATCCTCGCGCTGGCGCTCCAGCTCCTCGACGTGCTCGAGCGCCTCCTGGTACTCCTGCTGGGCGAGCGGGTTGACCGGACCGAGCTGTTCCCGGCGCCGGGCGAGACGATGCGATCCGCTCCTCGAGCGCTTGCCGCGCTTCTGGGCGCGAGCTGCCTCCGTGGCGGGCTCGGGGGCCAGCTCGAGCCGGCTCGCAAGCGCGCTCAGCTCGTGCTCGGCTTCGGCGGCGCGGTCGCGCACGCGCTGTGCCTGCACCTCGGCCTCGGTCAGGGACTCGTTCTCGCCGTGCAGTCGGGCCTGGAGCGCAGCCTCCTGCTGGGCACATGCGCGCAGCTCGGATGCCAGCGAGCTCGCCCGCCTCCCGGTCGTCCTCGAGCTGCAGCTCGAACCGCTCGCGCTGGGCTGAGATCGCCTCCTCGGCCCGCCTGAGCGCCGCGAGCATTCGCGTCCAGCTCGGGGCCCAGCGCCTCGTCGCGCGCGATCGCGTCCACGAGCTGCTCGATCCGGGCCTCGCCGCTCGGCACGCTCCCGCCGGGCGCGGTCGAGCATCCTCCGCTCGCTCGTCGAGCTCGGCCGCGAGCTGCAGCTCGCCGTTCGGCCTCCGGGCCCTCATCGGGGGCCGACCGCCGGCGCTCGATCAGCGCGCCCGAGACGCCGCTCCTCCTCGGCCGCCTCGTCGCGATCGCGGATCGCCGCGCGATCGGCGGCCACGGCCCGCTCCCGCTCGGCGTCCCGCTCGGTGCAGGCACCGGCCGCACGCTCGAGCGCCGGCACGGGCCGCGAGACCTCCGCCTGGACCGCGGCCTCGCTCGCCCGGATCAGCTGCTCGCGCCGGTTGCGCTCAGCGAGCACTCGCTCCTCGCCGAGCGCCGGCGCCTGCCGCAGCTCGTGCGCACGGGGAGACCAGACGCGGCCGGCGGGGGTGACCGCGACGGCGTCGAACCCCTCAGGCAGAGCATCGATGCTGTCGAGCACCCACGTCTCGCGAAGCAGGATCCGCGCGAGCTTGGCGGCGTCCGAGTCGCCGCGCACACGATCGGCGAGCCGCTCGGCCCCCTCGGCTCCGACCGGCGCGGGCGCCGCCCCCGGGGCGACCAGGTCGGCCGCGACGAGCACCGCGCCGCCGTCCGCGCCGGCGCGGTCGAGCAGACGCGCCGCCTGATCGCGGTCTGCCGCAAGCGCCGCTCCGAGCCTTCCATCGAGCGCCGCGGCAACGGCGAGCTCGAAGCCGGAATCGACTTCGAGGCTGTCCGCCAGGGCTGTCGCGGCCCCGGGCGCCCCGCCGTGGGTCCTGCAGGAACTGATTGGCAGTCGCAAGCTCCGCCCCGACTCGCGCGGCTTCGCGGCGGGCCGCCTCGAGCGCCCGCTCGGCTTCGCGCAGCTGCTCTCTCGCCGCGTCGGCAGCCTGCTCGGCTCCTGCCCGCGCGTCCTTCGCCTGAGCGGCGAGGTCGTTCTTGGATGCGAGCACCGCCGCCGCTGCGGCGCGCCGCTGCTCGAGCTCGGCAACCTGCCTGCGAAATCTCCGCCTCGCGTTCGGAATCGAGCGCTCGCAAGCGCGCGCTCCAGCCGCTCGATTCGGGCCATTGCATCCGCGTCATCGCCACCGTCTGCTGCGTCTGCCCGCAGCGAGGCCAGCAGCGCCCGCGAGCGGGTGAGGCGTTCCTCGATCGCTCCAGCAGCAGCTGTGATCCCCTCCGCCCTGTACGCGATCCGCTCAGCGGCAGCGCTCGGCGAGCAAAGCAGCGGCGTGAGAGCTCCTCGCGCCGGGCGCTGCGGCCGGCGAGCGCCTCCTCGGCCGCCTCCCGCCGCTTCGCGACCGACTCGAGCTCCCGTTCGGCCTCTGCCCGGCGACCCCGCGCCTCCGCGACTGCCGCCTCGGCCGTGGCCAGCGACTCACGCCCGGCCCGCAGGTCCTCGCGCGCGACTCCCACCGGGCCTCGAGCGATTGCCGCTCGAGCCGCGCGTGCAGCTCGGCCGCCTCGGCCTGGCGCTTCAAGCGGCCGCAGCCGCGAGCGCGCCTCGCGCTCGACATCGAGCGCGCGATCGAGGTTCTGCTGCGTGCGCTCGAGCTTCAGCTGCGCGCGGCGGCGGCGCTTGCGATGCTTGCCCAGCCCGGCCGCCTCCTCGATCAGCAGCCGGCGGTCGCGTGGCTTGGAGGTCACCAGCGACTCGACCCGGCCCTGGGAGATGACCGAGTGCATCTCCTTGCCCAGTCCGGTGTCGGAGAGCACCTCGATCACATCCACGAGCCGGCAGCGCGCGCCGGCCAAGCCGGTACTCCCCCTCGCCGGCGCGATCGAGCCGCCGGACGAGCGAGATCTCGGGCACGCCCAGGCCGAGGCTACCCTCGCGAGTCGTCGAGTACCAGCTCGACCTCGGCCCGCGCCGGCGGCCTGGCGGCCCGGGGCGCCGCCGAAGATCACGTCCTGCATCGAGGAGCCGCGGACGGCGGAGGCGGACTGCTCGCCGAGCGCCCACAGCACCGCGTCGGTGATGTTGGATTTCCCGGATCCGTTGGGGCCCGACGATCACGCTCACCCCGGGACCGAACTCGAGCCGGGTGCGATCGGGGAACGACTTGAAGCCCTTGAGCGTGATCGACTTCAGGTGCATGGAACGCCCTCCACGCTCACCCTCCCAGCGCCTCCAGCGCCACGCGCGCGGCCTCCTGCTCGGCATCCTTCTTGCTGCGCCCGGTGCCGCGGCCGACCTCGGTGCCGTCGACGACCGCGCTGATCCGGAAGGTGCGGTCGTGCGGCGGGCCTCGCTCGTCGATCACCTGGTAGCTGACGAGCGCCCCCCGCTGGGCAAGCCGCTCCTGGAGCGCGGACTTGAAGTCGGCTGGGTGCTCGAGCGCGTCCTCGATCTCAGGCCCGAAGGCATCGACCACGGCCGCCGCCGTCTCCTCGTACCCGTATTCGAGATAGCACGCGCCGATCACGGCCTCGATCACCGATGCCAGCACCCGCTCGGTCGAGACCAGCGCGCCGACGCTGGCCCCGAGACCGTCCGGCGCCGCCGCCCGCAGCCGCTCCGCGATGCCGAGCCGTTCGGCCACGGCTCGACACGACCGGCCCGAGACTGCCTGAGCGCGGATCTTGGTCAGCTCGCCGGCCCCGAAGCGCTCCGGCCCGAGGCGCGGATACAGGTGCGTGGTGACGGCCAGCGCGAGCACGCTGTCGCCGAGGAACGCCAGCCGCTCGTAGGACTCCGAGCGCCTGGTCGTCCAGGAAGCATGCGTGAACGCGGGCGCTGCGAGCTCCTCGGGCAGGCCCTCGAGCAGCCGCTCGAGTTTCGCCACGCTCGCTGTGGTCGCGCTCACTCGGGCTTGCGGACGGGGGAGGTTGTCGCCACCGCGCCCGAGGCCAGCACGAAGTCGGCGGCCTGCCCGACCGTCAGGATCTTGGCCGCCTGCTCGTCTGACATCTTCACCCCGTAGGAGTCCTCGAGCTCCTGCACGAGCGTGTACAGGTCGAGCGAATCGGCTTCGAGATCCTCCTTGAAGCGGGTCGACTCCTGGATCGTCGTCCGGATCGAGCTCGAGCTCGTCCGCCAGGTGCGCGCGGATCAGCGCGACCACGGCTGTCCGGTCCAGGCTCATCGATTCTCAGACGGTAGCGGGCTGCTCGGACGAGCCAGGGGCGTCAGCCCGGTCCGAGGAGCGCAGCGCGCCGGCGCCCTCGAGCGCCGACCTGGTCCGCTCGATCACGTCCTCGCGCACCCCGCGCGCCGCCACCTCGATCGCGCGCGCAAAGCCCCGGCGGGTGAAGCGGCCGTGGGCGACGACGCCCAGCTGGCGCAGCCCGAGCATGTAGGCGCCGCCGGGGGTTTCCGGGTCGATCTCGGCGCGCAGCTTCCCGATCGCCGGTGACAGCAGCCAGCCGCCGAGCTTGGCGCGCGTGCGAGCTCATCGCCAGCTCGCGCATCGCGCGCAGCGTCCGGCCCGAGACCCCCTCGATCAGCTTCAGCGTGATGTTGCCGGTGAATCCGTCCATCACGACGACGTCGGCGACGCTGGCCGTCACCTGGGTGCCCTCGATGTTGCCGATGAAGTTGAGGCCCGTGCCGCCGGAGCCCGCCAGCTGCTCGTGGACCGACACGAGGTCCGGGGTGCCCTTGCCGGGCTCCTCGCCGTTTGAGAGCAGCGCCACGCGCGGCGTCTCGATTCCCATCACGGCCTGGGAGAACGCTGAGCCCATGTGGGCGAACTGGACCAGGTGCTCGGGCCGGCAGGTGACGTTGGCCCCCACGTCGAGCAGCAGCACCGGCGGCGCCCCCGGGATCGGGATCGGCAGCGCGAGCGCGGGCCGGTAGATGCCGCGATCGCGCCGTAGGTTGAAGAGCGCGGCGGCGAGCGCGGACCCCGGTCGATCCGCCCGAGACCAGCGCCTGTGCGCGGCCCTCGGCGACGGCGCGCGCCGCCTGGACGATCGAAGCCTCCGGGGTCGAGCGCACGGCGAATGCAGGATCCGCGGCTTTGGCGATCGAGACCGGCGCGTCGACGACCTCCACTCCGGAAGGCACATCGCCGATCTCCTGCGCGGGACCGAACAGCAGCACGCCGATGCCCGACGCGGCAGCCAGCGCCGCGCCCGCGGCGACTTCAGCGGGGCCGAGATCGGCTCCGCCCGCGTCGACGGCGACCGTGATCATCGCGGTGTCAGGCGGTCGGTTCGCCGAGGTCACCTTCGATGACCTCGCGGCCCTTGTAGCTCCCGCACACCGGGCAAACGCGATGCGGCAGCCGGGGGCTGTGACATTGCGGGCAGGTGTTGTACGCCGGCGCGGCAAGCTTGTGCTGCGCGCGGCGCTGGGCCGTGCGGGCGTGTGACTGCTTCTGCTTGGGAACGGCCATGAGGCGGGAGTGTAGCCGGGCTACTCGAAGCGGATCTCGACAGCTTCGCCCAGCGCGGGTCGGGCGAGGGCTCGTGGGCGTGCCCGGGTCCGGCCGAGTTCAGGTTGGCGCCGCAGACGGGACAGAGGCCGGCGCAGTCGGGACGGCACAGAAGCTGGGCGGGCAGCGACAGCGCGAGCGCATCGTGCGCCCACGAGCGCAGATCGAGCACTCCCCGTTCGAGATAGGGCGAGTCGAGCTCCTCTCCCTCGCCGGGCTGGGAGATCTCGCGCGCCTCGACCTCGATCACCGGGGCGGCCGGCTCGAGGCAGCGCATGCACGGTCCGACCAGGCTGGCGTCGAACCTCAGCTTGAGCGCGTAACCGTTGCCCGTCGTCCTGGAGACTCGAGGGTCGACCGGAAGATCGAGGAGACCCCGTCTCGGGCGGTGCCCCCACGCGGTAGCGCTCATCCCCGAGCACGAATCCGTCGACGGCAACGCCCAGCTCGAGCCGCCGGCCGCCGCCCGAGCTCAGCTGCAGCGCCCGAGATCGAAGCTGTCGGTCTGCATCCGAGATTAGCGAGGCTTAGCCACGGCTGAATCGCTCGATCCAGCCATCATTGAGCTCGTGTCCAGCTGGTTTCGCTCCTACGGCTTCGCCGATGTGTTCGACGGCTTCCTGATCGGCGCCTATCCGCTCGATCAGGACGACGTGGCGATGCTCGAGCTGGATGGGCGTCGAGCGGATCCTGAACCTGGTCGAGGACGCCGAGTACCGGCCGGGCGAGCGGGAGCAGGCGAGCGCTGCCCTGGCCGCCGCCGGCATCGAGGAGCAGCGGCTCGAGTCTCACCGACTACGGCGGACTTCCGCCCGAGGCGATCGAGCAGGCGGTCCAGCAGGTGCTCGCGTGGCTCGAGGAGGGCACGCGCGTCTACCTGCACTGCCGGGCGGGCTGGCAGCGATCGGCGGCGGTGGCGGCCGGCGTCGTCGCGTCCGCGACGGCCTCGATGTCGACGAGGCGCTGGCGCTGGTCCAGACGCGCAAGCCGTCCGCCGACCCGCTCCCCCACCAGCGCGAGGACCTGCGGCGCTGGTGGGAGCGCGAGCGCGCGGCTTCGCCCGGCGCCCTACGTCCGCCGCCCGCAGCTGACGGACCGTGAGCTCCTGCTCGCCGTCGTCGGGAGGCTCCAGGCTCGGCGCGCCTGGACGCTCCGCGGAGCGACGGTCACCTGATCGACACCGCGGCAGTTCGCTGTCGGCGCTGACCGCCCCGTGCTCGGCGAATCGCCGCGCGCCGGGCAGCACGCGAGCCTCGTATGAGCCGACGGTCTCGTTGTAGGCGCGCACGGTGCTGCTGAGCCGCGAGCCGAGCGTCGCGAGCAGGCTGGAGAGCTTGACCAGCCGCCCGTGCAGCTCGCGTCCCAGGTCGGAGATCGCCTGGGCCGATTCGGCCACGCGCTCCTGCTGCCAGCCGTAGGCGACGGCGCGCAGCATCGCCAGCAGCGTGGTCGGGGTGGCGATCAGCACCCGCCGCGCCATCGCGTCCTCGATCAGCGTCGGGTCGGCCTCGAGCGCCGCTCCGTACAGGTGCTCGCCCGGGAGGAACATCACGACGAAGTCGGGAGCCGCGTCGGCTTGATGCCAGTACGCCTTGTCCGACAGCGCGCGGACGTGCTTGCGCAGCAGCCGCGCGTGGTCGCTGGAGGTGGCGCTGGCGCTCCTCCTCGTCGCGCGCCTCGTAGGCGTCGAGCACGCCCTGGAGCGGAGCCTTGGCGTCGATCATCACCTGCTTGCCGCCCGGCATCCGCACGATCAGGTCGGGCCGCAGCGTCGCCTCCTCGCCGGTCAGCGACGCCTGCTCGACGAAGTCGCAGTGCCTGACCATGCCCGCCAGCTCGACGACGTTGCGGAGCTGCATCTGGCCCCATTGGCCGCGGGCGTTTGGCTTGCGCAGCGCCGTCACGAGCGCCCCGGTCTCGGTGCGCAGCTTCTCGCCGGCCTCGCTCAGCGTCTTCAGCTGCGCCTCGAGGCGGCCCGCGGGATTCGCGCCGCTCCTGATCGAGCTTGACGAGCTGCTGGTCGACGCGTCCGAGCTGCTCCTTCAGCGGCGCGACGAGCTGCTCGACCGCCTTCTGGCGCTGCTCGAGATCGCCCTTGGCCTGGGTCTGGGCCGTCTGGAGCTGGGCCCGGTTCATGCTCCTGCAGCTGCGCCAGGCTCGACTGCAGCGCCTCGGAGCTCAGCGCCTTGAAAGTGTCCGACAGCTGGCCTTGCGCGCGCAGCCGCGGCCACAGCGCAGCGATTGCCAGCGCGGCGCCGACCAGCAAGCCGATCAGGAGCCAGAGTGCGTTCATCGGTGGACTGCTCAGCATGGCGCGCGGGCTCGGACGGAACGCGTGGACACGCGCGCTGCCCATAGAATCCGCCCATGCGGGAGCTCGCCGACGGCGTTTGGCATCTCTCGGGCTTTCCGCCCAACAACGTCAACGTCTACGTGCTCGGCGACGTCCTGCTCGATGCCGGGCCTGGCGTTCGACCGCGGCCGGATCATGCGCCAGATCGCGGGTCGCACGATCACCGCCAACGCGCTCACGCACGCCCACTTCGACCACTACGGCTCCAGCCACGCGATCTGCGAGCGGCTGGGCATCCCGCTGTGGTGCGGGGCGGCTGACGTCGAGGCCGTCGAGGCGGGGAAGATGGTGGCGCGCGGCGGGCGGATGGTGCCGGCCGCGAAGGCGCATCCGGTCGCGCGCGCGCTGCAGGAGGGCGACGAGGTGGCCGGCTTCAGGGTGCTCGACACCCCCGGCCACGCACCCGGGCACGTCTCCTACTGGCGCGAGTCCGACCGGGTGCTCGTGTGCGGCGACGTGATGTGGGGCTACAACCCGTTTCTGTTCTCGGGCGGGATCCGGGAGCCGTACCCGTTCGTCAGCCCGGATCCGATCCTCAACCGCGAGTCGGCGCGGCGGCTGGCGGCGCTCGAGCCGGCGCTGGTGTG
This sequence comes from uncultured Actinomycetes bacterium, assembly GCA_963822725.1. GTDB lineage: Bacteria > Actinomycetota > Thermoleophilia > Solirubrobacterales > Solirubrobacteraceae > Palsa-465. Next base: position 443,846 of record CAWGIR010000004.1, on the reverse strand, counting down.
CTTCGGGCATGGGCCGCCGCTGCGGGACACGGCGAAGTTCGTCGGAGCGGTGGAGCGGCTGCCGCAGCTGATGGCGGGGATCCGTCCGGCGCATGTGGTCGTCCACGGCCGGGTGCAGGGCGTGTTCTTTCGCGACTCGATCCGCGCAACGCGCAGAGCCCACGGCGTCGCCGGCTGGGTCGCGCAACCGATCCGACGGCGCGGTTGAGGCGGTGCTCGAAGGCCCGCCGGATGCCGTCGAGCGGAGTCGTGCGCTTCTGCGAGACCGGCCCGCCGCAGGCCGAGCGTCGAGCGGGTCGAGGTCAGCGAAGAGGCGCCCGAGGGCCTGAGCGGATTCAGCGTTCGCTGAGCGCCCGCTCGAACGCCTCCCGCGCGCCGCTCGCCGCGAACCGCGAACACGACCCGCTCGAGGCGCAGTCCCCTTCGAGGTGCCTGCGCACCTCCGAGACCTCGATCTGCGCGGCCTCCTCGAGCGGAAACCCGCCCACGCCCGTCCCGAACGCGACCAGCGCCAGCGATTTCGCCCCGAGCTCATCCGCCTTCCGAGCGTCGACGCCGTCGCCCGCCGGATGATCTCGCCTGACGTCGGCCCGCCGAGCTCCATCGTCGCGGCATGGATCACCCACCGGCACGGCATCTCCCCACCCGAAGTCTCGACCGCCTCCCCGAGTCCGATCGGAGCCTTCGACCGGCTCTCGCGGTTCACCGCTCAGCCGCCGGCGCGGGCGATCGCACCAGCCACCCCGCCGCCGTGCATCAGCTGCGTGTTGGCCGCGTTGGCGATCGCGTCGACGTCGAGCTGCGTTATGTCCGTCTCGAGGACCTCGACTCGCGGTTCCACCCCCGAACATTACGGGTGCGACGGCCGGTGGAAATCGCCCTGGCGTTCCAAAGCTCACGCCCCCGTGCGGGCTTTGGAGCGCTACGGTCAAATAACGGCCGTCGCGTTCCAAAGCGCCGCGCAGCCTGCACGCTTTGGAACGCTACGGCGATCCAGGCCGGGCCCTGACGGCGATGCGGGCGGCGGGCCCTGAGGGCGATGCGGGAGGCGGACCCTGAGGGCGATGCGGGCGGCGGGCCCCGGGGGGGCCGATCCCGGCCGCGCTCCGAGCGCTACCCGACCTCGGCCGGCTCTTCCTTGCCGGCCAACCGGTCGCGGCCGCGCTGCACGGCCGCGATGAACTTCGTCAGGTTGACCTCGAGCGTGTTGAGGATCTCGTCGGCGTAGTCCTCGGCGCCCAGCCGGATCTCGCGCTCGCGCGCCCGAGCGTCCTCGATGATGTCCTCGGCGGCGCGCTCGGCCTGCTTGGTGACCTCCTCGTCGGAGATCAGCCGCTCCTGGCGCTCGCGCGCCTCCTTCACAATCCTCTCGGCCTCGCGCTTGGCCTCGGCGAGCATCTCCTGGCGCTCCTTGACGATCCAGCGCGCCTGCTTGATCTCCTCGGGGATCGTGGCGCGCATCTGGTCGAGGATGTCGTAGATCTCCTCCTTGTCCACGCGCACCTGGTCGGTGAGCGGGACCGGCTTGGCGTTGTGGACAAGATCGTCGAGCTTGTCAATCAGTACGAGGACGTCCATAGCAAGACCTTTATGTTCGTCAGCGGCTGAGCCGTTCCTTCAACGCCTTCGCCACGTCTTCGGGTACGAGATCATCGATGTCGCCGCCGAAAGTGGCGAGTTCCTTGACCCCGCTGGACCGTAGGAAACTGTACTTGCCTGACGCCATCAGGTAAACCGACTCGATCTCGGGCGCCTGCCGGCGGTTGAGCTGATCCATCTCGAGCTCGTACTCGAAGTCCGAGATCGCGCGCAGCCCCTTGACGATCGCCATCGCTCCCCGCACGCGCGCGAACTCGACCAGCAGGGTGCTGAAACGCCTCGACCGACGACGTTCCCGATCCCCCGAACCGCGTTCTGTACGAACTCGATCCGCTCCTCGGCGGTGAACAGCGTGCCGCCCTTGCGCCAGGGCAGGTTGACCACGCCGACGATTACCGAGTCGTACATCGCCGATGCCCGGCTGATCACGTCGAGGTGGCCGTTCGTGACCGGGTCGAACGTGCCGGGACAGATTGCGGTGCGGTTATCTGGTGGCCATAGAAGAAGATCAGGGTGTCTCCGTATCTGCGCTGATCGACCAGCGGCAGGTCGAGCTCGAGCGGCGCCCGCCGGTCGCTCTCGGCGACGACGCGGGAATTCGGCGTGAGCACCGGCGCGATCGCCGTGGTGAGCGACTCCCCAAGGCCGCTCGCACGGCGATATGGGGGATCGACGAACACCAGATCGTATTGACGTCCGTCATTCGGTGCTCGCCCGAGGAACGCCTGTGCGGTCTGGCGATGCACCGCGGCCTCCAGCCCCAGCGCGACGCAAGGTTGCGGCGGATCGCAGCCACGGCGGTCGCCGAGGAGTCGACGAGCGTCGCCTCCGCGGCCCCGCGGGACAGGGCCTCGATCGCCATCGCGCCCGAGCCCGCGAACAGGTCCAGCACGCGCTCGCCCTCGACGTGCCGCAAGGATCGCGAACACCGCCTCTCGCACGCGATCGGAGGTGGGGCGGGTGAGGCGGCCGCGCGGCGCCGTCAACGTGTGTCCGCGGAGGCGGCCGGCGACGACGCGCATGCCTAGGCCCGGATCGGCGCCATCGCCTCGGAGCCGTAGGCCGCCGCCAGCGCGTCTGCGAGCAGGGCGTGCTCGGCCTGCTCGAGCCCCGGATCTGAGGCGACGATCCGCTCGGCGAATGTCCGGGCTCGCTCCAGCAGCTCGCCGTCGCGCGGGAGCTCGGCCACGCGGAACTCGGCGATCCCGTGCTGGCGCGCGCCGATCAGCTCACCCTCGCCTCGTAACGCGAGATCGATCTCGGCAAGCTTGAAGCCATCGGAGTGCGCGGCGAGCGCCCTGCAGCCGCGCCGAATCCTTGGCGCCGAACAGCAGGCACACGGATGGGTGCTTCGCCGCGCCCGATGCGACCACGCAGCTGATGCAGCTGCGAGATCCCGTACCGGTCGGCATCCTCGACCAGCATCACGGTCGCGTTCGGGACGTCGATCCCGACCTCGATCACCGAGGTCGCGACCAGGACGTCAGCGGCGCCCGAGGCAAACGACGCCATCGCCGAGGCCTTCTCGGCGGGCCGGAGCTGCCCGTGCAGAAGCACGATGCGGAAATCGCGAAGCTCACCTGACGCGCAGCCGTTCGAACTCGGCCGTCGCCGCCCGGGCCTGGAGCAGCTCCGACTCATCGACCAGCGGGCAGACGATGAACGCCTGACGCCCTGCGCGGAGCTCCTCGCGGATCTTTTCGTACGCCCGCCCCCGCTCGCGCTCCGTCGAGCAGACGTGGGTCTCGATCGGTTGTCTGCCCCGGGGCAGCTCGCGCAGCACCGTGAAGTCGAGGTCGCCGTATCCCGCGAGGGCGAGCGTTGCGCGGGATCGGGGTCGCGGTCATGTGCAGCACATGCGGACTGGCCCCGGGGCGCCCCTTGGCGTCGAGGGCCGCTCGCTGACGGACGCCGAAGCGGTGCTGCTCGTCGACGACCGCGACGGCCAGGCGCGCGAACCGCACCGGCGCTTCGATCAAGGCGTGCGTGCCCACGACCAGCGGGAGCTCACCGCTCTCCAGACGGCCGAGCAGCTCCCTGCGCCGGCGGGCGGGCGTCGAGCCCGTCAGCAGCCCGATCGGCACGAGCTCTCCTGGCATCAGCATCTGAATCGTGTTGAAGTGCTGCTCGGCGAGCGTCTCGGTCGGGGCCATCAGCGCCGCCTGCATCCCGTGCTCGACGGCTCGGAGCATCGCGTAGAGCGCCACGACCGTCTTGCCCGAGCCGACCTCCCCCATCAGCAGGCGTTGCATCGGCAGCGGCTGTTCCAGATCGCGGTCGATCCGCTCGAGCGCAGCTCGCTGGTCATCCGTCAGCGAGAACGGCAGCAGCTCCGAAAGCCAGCGGGCGGTTTCCTCGCCCCGGGCTCCGATCTCCGGCGCCGCGCTTGCCAGCTGCCGCACAGCGCGACGCCTGAGCAGCGCGAGCTGCAGCAGCAGCAACTCCTCGAACGCGAGCCGGCTCCGGCCGATCGAATCGCCCGAGCCGTCCGGGAAGTGCACGGACGCGAGTGCCGCCGGGCGGTCCGGGATCCCCTCCGCCGCCCTGATGCCGGCCGGGAGCGGCTCGAGCACGTCGGCCACCGCCGCCGCATGCTCGCGAGCGAGCGCGAGGATCTGAGTCGAGCTCAGCCCCTCCGTCGTGGGGTAATGGGCCACCGCCCCGGCGCCGTTGCCGGCGACCTGCTCGGAGGTGGACGCGTGTCCCTGGACGCGCAAGCGCCGCCGGGCGTCAAGCGAGCCGTGGAGCACCAGTCGCGTTCCGGGTGGGTACCGCTTCGCCAGCCACGGCTGGTTGAAGAAGGTGGCCTTGAGGAGACCGGAGTGATCGCCGACCGTCGCCTCGACCAGTGGCCGCATCCCGCGCCGGCGCACCGATCGGGAGGTGATGCTCCTGACCTCGACCACCACGGTCGCGCTCTCGCCGGGCACGAGCTCCGCCACCGCCCGCGCCTCCCGCCGATCCCGGGGCAGGTGCTCGAGCAGATCCCCGACCGTCTCGAGGCCGAGCGTCTCAGCCGCCTTCTGCGCCTTCGCCCCGCCGATGCGCAGCGGCGTGGCCAGACGCGACGGCCGCGGGTAGCGGATGGGGGCGGTTCCGAGCTGCTCGCGATCGAGCGGCTCCGAACTGGCGAATGCGGTCGGGGGCATGCAGGGAATGATGCCCTCGCCGGCGGCGCTTGCAATCCGCGCAGCCAGCGTGGTAGGGTCGTCGCTGAACGAAGCCGGGGCCAAAACCGGGGCACAGAATCCAATCGGGGGTGGTTATGAGAACGACGCGTCTGGCGTCAACGCGACGAGCGCTGCTCGTCTGTCTATCGATGAGTGCGTGCGCGCTGGCGCTGCTGGCCAGCAGCGCCCACGCAGACGGGGTGCCGTTCCACAACGGCGACGTGCTCGCTGGCATCGGGCAGGGCAAGATCGCCCACTTCAGCCCAACCGGGACGCTGCTCGACACGCTCGACACGACGACCGGGAGCAGCGAAGACACGGGGATGTGCTTCGACTCGGCCGGCAACCTCTACACGACGAACTTCTCGTCGAACAACATGAGCAAGTTCAACCCGAGCGGCAACCTCGTCGCCGCAACCTTCGCCACCGGTTTTGCCTCCAGCCCGGAGAGCTGCACCGTGGATGCGAGCAACAACATCTACGTCGGGCAGGGGAACGGATCGGCGATCTTCAAGTTCGACGCGAGCGGTAACCAACTCGCGACGTACGCGTTCACCCCCGAAACCCGCGGCAGCGACTGGGTCGACATCGCGCAGGACCAGTGCACGATCCACGTCGCCGACGAGGGCGGCTCGATCCAGACGTTCAACGTCTGCACAAACGCGCAGGGACCCGATTTCGCCACCGGCCTGGCGGGTCCTTGCTACGGGCATCGGATCCTCGCCGACGGCGGCGAGTTGATCTCCTGCAGCACGCACACGTACCGGGTGAACTCGTCGGGGACCGTCGTTCAGACCTACACACCGACCGGGGGGCCCGCTCCGTCTACGCTGTTCTCGCTCAACCTGGACCCAGACGGCACGTCATTCTGGACGGCCGACCTCTTCTCGGGCCAGATCTGGCGAATCGACATCGCCTCGGGCAACACGATCACGACGTTCAACTCGAACCAGCTGAACGACACCGCCGGCGTCGCCGTCGTCGGCGAGATCACGGCGGGCCAGCCGCAAAAGACGCTGACCGTGACCAAGGCCGGCTCGGGCTCCGGCACGGCGACGAGCTCACCGGCGGGGATCAACTGCGGCACGACGTGCTCGGGCAAGTTCGCCCCCGGCACAGCCGTGACCCTGACCGCCGCGCCGCAGGCCGGATCCTCGTTCGCAGGCTGGTCGGGAGGAGGCTGCTCCGGCACCGGGACGTGCACGGTCACGCTGACCGCCGACACAACCGTGACGGCCACGTTCAACGTGCTTCCCGCCGGATCTCACGAGCTGCTCGTGCAGCTCGCCGGCAAAGGCAAGGGCAAGGTGTCCGACAGCGCCGGCGCGATCTCGTGCCCGACGAAGTGCTCGCACATCTACGCCACAGCCGCTCAGGTGACGCTGCACGCCAAGGCCGCAAGCGGCTCCCGCTTCGCGGGCTGGTCCGGCGGGGGCTGCCCGAGCTCGGGCACCTGCACGGTCAGCATGACCTCCAACCGGACGGTGAGAGCGACGTTCACGAAGGGCTCATCGTCGGCGGCCCCGCGGCTCCGGATCACGCACGTCGATTCGCACGCCACCCAGGAGGGATGCACGACCGAGCTGGCGTTCATCACCGAGCTGCTCGGCGAGCAGTGCACGAATGGCCAGCTCACGATCAGCGGCACGATCAATCCGCGGGCGCGTGGGAAGGTGCACCTCAAGGTGACCTACGACCTCGGCAACGGCCAGCAGACCGCCAAGGGCACCGCCTCGATCGCCGGCGGACACTGGAAGACGACGCTGACGGTGACAGGCATCAACCGAGACCCGCATCCGCCCATCTACTCCATCGCCGCGCGGTTCAACGGCAGCAAGGGAGTACGAGCGGGCAAGACCTCCCGCAAGATCACGCTGGAGGTCGAGCTGGGCGGGTTGGGGCCGAAATAGTTCAGCTGGGCTGAGCGCCGGGTATCCGCTATTCGGCGCTCAGCAGCCACCAATACGACTGCTGTCCCCCATCGGAGAGCTCAAACTCGACCTCTCCGTGAGCCAGAGCCTGGACCGTCTCATCGTCGAGGGGGGCGTCGGCACCGCGCAGGCAGGTGATCAGCTCGGCGCTGTCCGCAAGCTGCTCGAGCACATGCCGAAGCGTCTCGCGCGGCTGGCCCCAGGAGACGATCTCCTCCTCCACGAAGCCGATCGCGTCGCCTTCGCGGAAGCGCCCCTGGGCGTCGTCGCGGGCGGCGCGTGCCACGGCTCCGGTCCGGATTCGCTCGAGCGTCGCGATCATGGCCTGGGCATTCTCCGCGGCGCTCCGGCTGGGATCGAGGCTGACGGCGGCGGCCAGGCCGGCCTGCTGCGAGCGCGAGCGCACGACGTATACATCCTTCTCCGACAGCTCGGCGGCGCGCTCGGCGGCCAGCACGACGTTCGGGCTGTTGGCGAGCACCACGACCTCCTCCGCATCGGTGGCGTGGATCGCCGCGAGCAGGTCGTAGGTGGAGGGATTGAGCGTGGGACCGCCATCGAGGACGTAGACCCCGAAGCTCGCGAACAGCGACCGCATGCCGTTCCCTGTCGCGACCGCAACCGCTCCGCACACCGCACCTTGCTTCGGAGCGCCGAGCCGCTGGTCGCGACGTGAAACCTGCACGTGCATGTCGGCCACGTCGAGGTGCGAGACAGCCCCGGCATCGACGAACAGGGCCGTGGCCGCGTTCGGATCGTCGGTGTGGACGTGGACCTTCAGGGTCGAGGCGTCACCGACGACCAGCACCGAGTCGCCGAGCCCCTCGAGCGCTTGGGTGAACCTCCGCGGCTCGAGACCCGCGCCGGTTACGGCGAAGTTCGTGCAGTAGCGGAACGTGCTGGAGGCGTGTTGTGGATGTGTGACCCGCGCCGCCTCGTGATGCGCGAGCGCCGGCGGCTCGGAACCCCGCAGCGCGCCGACGATCCCGGCGAGGATCACGGTCAGGCCGTGCCCGCCGGCGTCCACCACGCCCGCATCGCGAAGCACGGGCAGAAGATCGGGGCCGCGAGCGACCGACTCCTTCCCCACTTCGAGCGCGCGCTCGACCACGTCGGCGATCACCGCGTTCTGCTCGGCCGAGCTTGCATGGCCGTCCAGACGCGCGTCCGGCATGTGGGCGACCTCCGAGGCCAGCCGCGCGGCCATTTCCCGGACGACCGTCAGGATCGTGCCCTCGGCCGGGTCGCGAACCGAGCCGTACGCCTGGTCCGCCGCCCTGGCCATCGCCGCTCCGATCAGGACCGGGTCGACGAGCTCGCCCGGCCGGCTGGCGAGTTCCTCCGCAGCGCCGCGAATCAGCTGGGACAGGATCACACCCGAGTTGCCGCGGGCGCCCAACAGCGCAGCCCGCGCCACCGACGCGACGATCTCGTCGCGTCCGATGTCGTCGATCGTGCGGTCCCGAGATGCACTCGCGAGCCGGTCGAGTTCTTGCAGTACCGCGCGCAGCGTCAGCACCATGTTGTCCCCGGTATCCCCGTCGGCCACCGGGAACACGTTCAGGTCGTTGACCTCCTCACGCCGGGCTTCGAGTGCGGCGAGTGCCGCCTCTACGACGGCACGGAAGCGAACGATGCTCGGGTCGGACACGCGCCGCTAACCGTCAGGCGCGGCCACTACCGAGCCTTGGCGACCTTACCCGCCTTCAGGCAGCGGGTGCATACGTACACGCGGCGCGGCGTGCCACCGTCGTCGATGCGTACGCGTTGCAGGTTGGGCTCGAAGCGCCGTTTTGTCGCCACCATCGAGTGACTACGGCTGTTGCCAAAAGCAGGCTTTTTCGAGCACACGTGACAGACCTTCGGCATGGCGGGCGAGTATAGACGCCCGATGCCGGGTAAAGATGGCCGCGATGACGGCTCTAGCCCTGCCCCGGGAGCGATACAGGGTCATACGCCACATCGCCACTGGCGGCATGGGCTCGGTGTGGTGCGCCTATGACTCGGTCCTCTCGCGCAAGGTGGCTGTCAAGGTCCTCGCCCCGCAGTTCCAGTACGACGTCCGGGCCCTCCGGCGTTTCGCCCGGGAGGCGCGGGCCGCGGCGCGGCTGTCCGGACATCGCAACATCACCACGATCTACGACAGCGGCCCGGCGTTCATCGTCATGGAGCACGTCACGGGCGGCACGGTCGCGGACGCCCTCCGGACAGGTGAAATATCCGCGGAGACCGCCCGCCGGTGGATCCACGATGCGGCGACCGCGCTCGATTACGCCCATCGCCGCGGAGTCGTCCACGGTGACATCAAGCCGGGCAATCTGCTGCTCGACTCCGCCCGCGCCGTGCGCATCGCCGACTTCGGGATCGCGCGCATCGCCACCGATCAGGAGCTGACAAGCACCGGGCAGCTGTTCGGAACCGTCGCCTACCTGTCTCCCGAACAGGCGCTCGGCGCCCGCGCCACCGATGCCTCCGATCGCTACGCGCTCGCCGTGGTGGCCTTCGAACTGCTTACCGGCGAGAAACCGTTCCGCGCGGAGGGATTGTTGGGAACCGCCCGCCGGCACGTGGAAGCGGAGCCCCCAGCCGCCAGCCGGCGCAACCCCAGCCTCCCCCGCGGGCTGGATGCCGTGCTGCAGCGCGGGATGGCAAAGCGCCCCGAGGAGCGGTGGCCGACGGCGCTCGCGTTCGCGAATGCGATCGACGCGGCGCTTGACGGCCGCAGCGTGTCGCTCACCCGGCGGGCACCGCTGGCTGCAAACAAGCCCCGAGCCGCGGCGCTCGCAGCGTTCGCTGCGGCGGCCCTGGTCGCGGGCGCGGCGCTCGGAGCGAGCGACCACCAGAGCGGCCCCCACAAGCGCGTGGTGGCAAGCGCGGCGCGCCACCCCGCGGCGCAACCGCAACCTCAACCGCAACCGGCGGCTGCCAAGCCGACGAAGAACGTACCGCCCGCCCGACCCAAGCCGACGTCCACGGCAACGCCGTCGGCGCCCGCGAATCACGCCGCCCCGCCCGCATCGGCGGCCTCACTCGAGGCTCGCGGGCACACCATGATGCTGGCCGGCAACTACCCCGCTGCGATCCCGCTGCTCCAGCGCGCGATGCAATCCGCGCCGGCCGGAAGCCTCCTTTACCAGTGGAGCCTGTTCGACCTCGGCCACTCGTACCGGGAGATGGGCGACCTGAGAGCCGCGATCCCGCTGCTCCAGGAGCGGCTGCGATTTCCGGAGGAGCGGGGAGTCGTCGAGCAGGAGCTCGCCGGCGCGCTGAGCGCGTACGGTCACGCCCAGTCCGGAAAGCACGCTCATCCGACGGGTGCACCGCCGGGCAAGCAGAACCACGGGCTCTTAGCCCAGGGCGACTGACGGCGCTCAGCCCGCTTCGAGCCGACGCTTGACGGCGAGCGTCGCGAGCACGGCCTCCACGGCGTGGCGGCCGGTATCCCGCTTGGAGCCGCCGGTCACCCGCTCGAGCGCCTGGGCCATCTCGTCCACCGTGAGCACACCGAACCCGCACGGAACGCCGGTCTCGAGCTGGACCAGCTGGATCCCGCGTGCCGCCTCACCGCACACGTAGTCGTAGTGGTCGGTCTCGCCGCGGATCACCGCTCCGAGACAGACAACCGCGTCGTAGCGCGCGGACTGAGCCACGTATTTCGCGACCAGCGGCAGCTCGAACGCACCCGGGACGTCGAAGCGATCCACATCGCTGATCCCGGCCTCCTTCAGCGCGGCGCGCGCTCCCTCCTCGAGCTTGTCCGCGAGCTCCTCGTAGAAGCGCGCCACGCAGAGGGCGGCGCGGGTCACCTGTTGCGGTCGCTTTCCTGCTCCTCGTGCAGCATCTCCTCGTCGAGGGGCAGGCCCTGGTGATGAAGCGTATGACCGAGCCGATCGCGCTTGGCGCGCAGGTACGCCTCGTTGTGCGGGTTCGACACGTGCTGGATCGGGATCTGGTCGGTGACCGACAGGCCGTAACCGGACATGCCCGAGATCTTCTTCGGGTTGTTCGTGAGGATGCGGATGCTGGAGAGCCCGAGGTCGACCAGGATCTGGGCGCCGACCCCGTAGTCACGCAGATCTGCAGGCAGCCCCAGCCGCAGGTTGGCATCGACCGTGTCAAGCCCCTCCTCCTGCAGCTTGTAGGCGCGGAGCTTGTTGAGCAGCCCGATCCCCCGCCCCTCCTGGCTCAGGTACAAAAGGACGCCGCGCCCCTCGTGCTCGATCATCGCCAGCGCCGAGTCGAGCTGCTCACCGCAGTCGCAGCGCAGCGAATGGAACACATCGCCCGTGAGGCATTCGGAGTGCACCCGCACGAGCACATCGGGCTCGCCCTCCACATCTCCCTTGACCAGCGCGACGTGGTGCTTGTTGTCGATCAGCGACCGATAGCCGACGGCCACGAAGTCGCCGAACGCGGTCGGCAGGTTCGTCGAGACGACGCGCTCGATCAGCTTGTCGTGCCGACGCCGGTAGGCGACAAGGTCCGCGACTGTCACCATCTTCAGTCCGTGGCGCTCGCAGTAGCCGACGAGGTCCGGAACTCTGGCCATCGTTCCGTCGTCGTTCATGATTTCGCAGATCACCCCCGCGGGGATCAGCCCGGCCAGCCGCGCCAGGTCGACCGCCGCCTCGGTCTGTCCGACACGCTCAAGCACGCCTCCGGCACGCGCCTTCAGGGGAAAGACGTGGCCCGGCTGCACCAAGTCCCGGGGCGCGGTCTTGGGGTCGATCGCGACCTGGATCGTGCGTGCACGGTCCGGCGCGGAGATGCCCGTGGTGACGCCCTCGCGGGCCTCGATCGACACGGTGAACGCGGTCTCGAACGCGGACTCGTTCTTCGCGGCCATCAGGTCGAGCCCGAGCTCGTCGCATCGCTCCGGGCTGAGCGCGAGGCAGATCAGCCCGCGTCCCTCCTTGGTCATGAAATTGATCGCCTCCGGAGTGGCGAACTGCGCGGCGATCGTGAGATCGCCCTCGTTCTCTCGGTTCTCGTCGTCGACGACCACCACCATCTTCCCCTGGCGGATCTCCTCGATCGCTTCCTCGATCGTCGCGAACGGGGCCCCAATCGCGGTCATCGCCCTCCAGCCTCCCGTAGCAGCCGTTCCACGTACTTAGCCAACACGTCGACCTCCAAATTCACCTGGGTTCCCGGAGCTGCGGCGCCCAAATTGGTGCGCTCCAGCGTCTCCGGTATGAGTGAGACGGTAAACGATCCCTCCCGCAAATCGGCCACTGTGAGCGACACGCCGTCGACCGCGATCGACCCCTTCTCCACCACGTACCGGAGCACCTCGGTGGGCGCCTCGATCTCCAGGCGGCGTGCAAACCCGTCCTCGGCGACCCCCACGACGGTGCCGACGCCGTCGACGTGGCCCTGGACGATGTGACCTCCCAGCCGGTCCGAGGCCCGCAACGGCAGCTCGAGGTTCACGGGCGCCCCCGCGGACACGGCGCCGAGCGAGGTGCGGCCGAGCGTCTCGTTCATCACCTCGGCGCCAAAGGAGCCCCCGTCGACCTCGGCTGCGGTGAGGCATACGCCGTTGACTGCGATCGAATCGCCTTCGGCGAGCTCCGACGCCAGGGGGCTCGACACCATGAGCCTCACGCCCTCCGGGGACGGAATCCCTCGCTCGATCATCCCCACACCCTGAATCAGGCCGGTGAACATCACCACTCCCTCAGCCGTGCGGAAACGAGCACATCATCTCCAATCCGTTCGACGCTCAACGTCAGAGCCCGCATCGCGTCCGCGATCGTCTCGGCTCCCTCGCCGTCGACCGCCGCCCTGGCGCCGCGGCCGCCCAGCACGATCGGCGCGATGAACGCCCGCAGCTCGTCGATCTCGGCAGCGTCGAAGAAGGCTCCGGTCAGGTGCGGGCCGCCCTCCAGCAGCACCGAGCTGACCCCTTCGGACCCGAGCTGCTCGAGCGCTGAGCGCACGCGAGCGGTCTCGTTCTCGCCCGGCGCGATGATCACCTCTGCCCCGTGAGTCTCGAGCGCGTCCATGGCGGCGCGCGGCGCCGCCCTGGAGACCACCACGGTCAACGGCACGTCGGAGGCGTCGTGGACCAGCTTCGACTCAACCGGAAGACGGGCCAGCGAATCGAACACCACCCGTCGCGGCTGGCGGTGAACGCCGTCCACACGCGCCGTGAGCTGGGGGTCGTCGGCGAGCGCGGTCCCGATGCCGATCGCGACCGCGTCGCATTCCGCCCGCCAGTGGTGTGCGCGATGACGGCTCTCCTCGCTGGAGATCCACTTCGAATCGCCGCCGTGGGTGGCGACCTTCCCATCGAGCGTCATCGCCGACTTGAACAGCACCCAGGGCCTACCGGTTCTGGCCAGCTTGCGAAACGGCTGGTTGAGCAGGCGCGCCCGCCTGTTGAGGTCTCCGTCCGCGAGCACGACCTCGATGCCCTCGTCGCGCATGATTCCAAGCCCCCGTCCGGAGGCGTGCTCGCTGGGATCCTCAGAGGCGATCACCACGCGCCGGATGCCGGCCTCGCGAATCGCGTCGGTGCACGGCGGTGTCAGGCCGTGATGGCAGCAGGGCTCGAGCGAGACGTAGAGCGTCGCGTCATCCAGGTCACGTCCGGCCGCGGCCCGAATGGCTTCGACCTCGGCATGCGGCGCGCCGATGGCCGAGTGGTAGCCCTCGGAGATCATCTCCCCATCCAGGGCGATCACCGCGCCAACGAGCGGGTTCGGGCTCACGAAACCGCGGCCCTGCTCCGCTAGCTCGATCGCGCGAGCCAAGTGACGATGGTCGGTGTCGGTTCGTACTGCCACGGCTTAAGCCTACGAGCACGCCCCTCCGTGCAGCCGGTATACGCTCATCGCCGGCCCCGGCAGGCGATATGCGCTGGGGTAGTAGTCGATAGACCAGTCGAAGTTGAACTTCACCGGCTGTGCTCCGCGGGCAAACGGGCTGACGTGGTAGACCAGGGTTCCGCGTCTCGCCAGCGCCCGGTAGTAGGCGATCGCCTTCGGTACCAGCTGGGGCTGGACGAACGCCCTGCCGGCCTGCAGCGAACCGGTCACGACCCAGCAGTACCCAGCCTGCACGTACTGGCGAAGTAGCGCCGGGCGCAGTGTGCGCTCGTATTCGTCCACCGGCACGTAGCGCTGCTTGCCGCCCGGCTCCTCCTTTCCGCTGTTATCGACATTCGAGAGCCACGTTGGATAACGCCACCAGCGCTCACCTGTCGGCGTGGCCCTGAGCGATTTCCCCACGTCGGTGTCCCAGGCATCCGGGACGTCGGGTTCGACGACGACCCTGGCTCCGGCGGGCACGTGGGCCACCATCCAGGTCCGGGTCAGCGCTCGCGTATCCGACCTCGACAGCACGAGGTCGTCGTGAACGACTCTGATCACGCTCTGGGCCAGCAATGCGACCGCGACTGCGGTTCCCGCGAGCGCGATCGGCACCGCGCGGAATCGCCTCAGGAAGCGCACGAGCTCGACGGCCGCATATCCCGCCAGCAGTGCGGCGATCGGGAAGATCGGAAGCAGCCAGCGGCCGAAGAAGCGCTGCTGGTCGCCCATGAAGACGATGAAGAAGATCGCGGCCGGTAGCAGCATCAGCGCCATCGCAAACCGCCGCCGCGCCAGCAACAGCGCGGCACCCCCGAGCGCCGCCAGCGAAGGCAGCCAGCCGAGCCCCCAGGTGAAGGTCCACAGGTAGTAGGTGATGCCGCTTCCGGAGGAGGTCCCGAGCTTGAACGGCTCAGAGCCGGCCGCCAGCGACGCCTGCTGCGTGATCCCGTACCAAAACCCCGAGAAGTCGACGACGGCGTACGGATTGGCGATCAGGAACGCGACCAGCGCGGCGAGCAGACCGATCGCCAGTCGCTTCACGGCCGGGCGAGCGGCGCTGCCCGCCAGGTCCGAGATGAACGCCACCAGCAGGCAGAGCAGCGTCATCCCGCCCGTGTACTTGGTCGCCGAGGCGAGCCCGATCCCAATCCCGGCGGTCACGTAGTCGCGCGTCCGCCCCCACCTCATCACGCCCGCGATCCCGTACAGCGACAGACAGACCGGCGCCAACGTGGGGACGTCGTTGAGCGCCAGATGGCTGTAGTAGATGGGCAGGAACGCCAGTCCGAAGATCGCCGCTGCCAGCAAGCCGACCGTGCGCCCGAACAGCCGCCCCCCGGTCAGGTACAGAAGCCAGACCGCCACGGTTCCGAGCACGGCCGAGACCACCCGGGCGAGCACGAAGACCGAGGTGGGGTCGCTCGCGAACAGCCGCGAGACTGCGTCGGCGGAGCCGTACCAGAGCTCGAACACGACGTGCAGAACGTAGGAGTACGCCGGCGGGTTCAGGAAGTAGTGCGGATTGAGATCGTGACCGAAGAAGGCGATCGCACGGGGGACGAAGTGCTGCGCCTCGTCGACGTCGTAGCTGTATGGCAGCCCCTGCTTGATTCCCCACAGGCGCAGGCACACGGTGGCGATCAGGAGCACGGCCAGACCGATCTGATGACCGCGTCCCGACAGCAGCCGGGCGGCGTCACCCCGCGCCCCGCCGGGAGCCGGCACGGCGCGGAAGGCCGTCAGGTAATTGGGCACCCTCCCACCCGGCCGCCGGCCCTGAAGCGGCTCCCGTTCCGGATGCACTGTCGTGCTCATATGCGGGACGAGTATCCCGCTACCGTGTGGCGGTCAGCATCGGCATGAAGCTCATCATCCAGATCCCCTGTTTCAACGAGGAGGGCCAGCTTCCGCTTACGCTGGGCATCTCCCACGCCGCCTCGCCGGGTTCGACACCGTCGAGTGGCTCGTGATCGACGATGGCTCGACGGACCGCACAATCGAGGTGGCACGCGAGCAGGGCGTGGACCACATCGTGCGGCTCACCAACCACAAGGGGCTCGCAGCGGCGTTCCAGGCCGGAATCGACGCCGGCCTGAAGCTCGGGGCGGACGTGATCGTCAACACCGACGGCGACAACCAGTACGCAGGCGAGGACATTCCCAAGCTGTTGGGCCCGATTCTCGCCGGGGCCGCGGACATGGTCGTCGGCGATCGTCAGGTGCAGGCGATCGAGCATTTCTCGCGTGCGAAGAAAGCGCTGCAGCGGATCGGCTCGTGGGTCGTTCGCCAGGCGTCGGCCACCGAGGTCCCCGACACCACGTCCGGGTTCCGGGCCTACAACCGCGAGGCCGCGCTGCAGGTACACGCGGTCTCCTCCCAGTTCACCTACACGCTGGAGACGATCATCCAGGCGGGCAAGCTTCTGGTAGCGGTCGACCACGTCCCGGTCAGGACGAACCCCAAGACGCGCGAGTCGCGGCTGTTTCCATCCGTGCGCTCGTACGTGCGCCGCAACGCCCTTTCGATCTTCCGGATTTACTCCCAGTACCAGCCGCTCAAGGTCTTTTGGACCGGAGCGACGGTGATCGGGCTCGTCGCGCTTGGCCTGTTCGTCCGCTTCCTGATCTTCTTTGCCGAGGGCCATGGCCGCGGACACATCCAGTCGCTGATCGCGGGCGCGGTTCTGTTCAACACCGCGATGCTGCTCGCAGCGCTCGGGGTGATCGGCGATCTCCTGGATGCGCAACGGACGCTGTCACAGAGGACGTTCGAGCGGGTCCGCCGGATCGAGCTCCGGCTCGGCGTCGAGCCCTCCCACTACGAGCCTGGCGGGACGCCGGGAGAGGGCCCCACCGACCCGCGGGAGCCGGGCGACCGCGAGGCCCTCGGCGTATGAGCGCAGCCACGAGCGCGCCCACGGCCCCGACCGGCAACACGTTCGACAAATACGGTTCAAGCAACCCCCTCGTCCGGCGCCTGATGAGCGGCTTCGAACGGGCGCTGGACGACCTGTTCGCAGTGGCCGCGCCCCGCTCGGTGCTCGACGTGGGCTGCGGCGAGGGTGTCCTCACCCGCCGCTGGGCGGAACAGCATCCGAACGGGCGGGTCCTCGGCGTCGATCTGCCGGACCCCAAGCTCGAGGCCGAGTGGTCCAAGCGGCGTCGGGAGAACCTCGAATTCCGCGCGCTCGACGCCGCACAGCTTCCGTTCTCGGATCGGGAGTTCGAGCTCGTGGCCGCGATCGAGGTGCTCGAGCACCTCGAGGACCCGCACGCGACGCTCGCCGAGATGGCGCGGGTGGCCGGCGCCCACCTGCTCGTCTCCGTGCCCCGGGAGCCCCTGTGGCGGGTGCTGAACGTGGCGCGAGGAGCCTACGTGCGAGACCTCGGCAACACGCCGGGCCACCGCGGCCACTTCTCGAGGCGTGCGTTCGCGCGGCTGCTCGAGCCCTACGGCAACCCAGTCGAGCGCCGAACCCCGTTTCCCTGGCAGATGGCGTTGGTTCGGGTCAGGTGAGCGACCGCGTGGCGGTTCCCCCGCGCCCGGCGGAGGACGATCCACCGGCGCCGGCCGCGAAGGGTTACGTCCCGGGCGCCCGCGTGCTGTCCGTCGGCATCGCGTCCACCGGCATCTTCACGTTCCTGTACCTGGCGACCGCCAGCCACGAGCTCCACCCGGCGGCCTACAGCCGGATATCGGTCTGCTGGTCGATCATGTTCGTGATCCTGTCGGTCATCTACCGGCCGATCGAGCAGCTGCTCTCCCGGATGATCGCCGACCGCCGGGCCCGCGGGCTGCATGGACACCCGCTGAGGATCCCGGCTGCGATCCAGTCGGGATTCGCGGTGCTGTTCCTGATCTGCGCGCTGGCCCTCCGTCACGAGGTCGAGCACGGCATCTTCGACGGCTCGTCGGCGCTCTACTGGATCCTGGTCATCGGCGTGCTCGCGTACGGGGCCAGCTACTTCGCGCGCGGCTGGCTCGGGGGCCACCAGCACTTCGCGTTGTACGGGGGGCTGGTGTTCCTGGAGTCGACCTCACGCTTCCTGTTCGCGCTCGCGGTCGCCGTGGGGATCGGGTCCGGTCAGGGCGTCGTGGGGCTCGGGATGGCCGTCGCGCCGTTCGCGTCGCTGTGCGTGATCCCGTTCGCCTTCTCCCGGATCCAGGCCCGTTCGGCGAGCGAGCTCGCCGAGCTCCAGGTCGCCGACGCGGCACGGGAAGGCCCCGCACACGCCCAGCTCGAGGAGGCCGCCACCGATCTGACCCTGAGCCACGGAACGCGCTTTGCGGTGTCCGTCGTGGGAATCATGTTCGCCGAGCAGACATTGATGAACGCGGGGGTGCTGATCGTCGCCGCCAACTCCGCGGGTGGTTCGATCACCTCGGGGCTGACGGGCTTCGTGTTCAACGTGCTGCTGATCGTGCGCGCGCCGCTACAGCTCTTCCAGGCGATCCAGACCGCGATCCTCCCCCACCTCGCGGGACTCGAGGCAAAAGAGTCGGCAGCCGAGTTTCACCGCGCGATCCGGCTCACGATCCTGGCGATCACGGCCTTCGCCGGCGCTGTGGCGCTGGGCCTGCTCGCGGTCGGTCCGCCGGTGATGACCGCGCTTTTGGGCAACAAGGGGTTCCACTACGGACGGCTCGGGCTCGCGGTCGTGGGGATCGGGATGGGATTGCACCTGGTCTCGGGCACGCTCAACCAGGCGGCGCTGGCGCGGGGCCGCGCCGCGATCGCCTCAGCCGCGTGGCTATGCGCAGCGGCGCTGTTCGTGGTGTTCGTGGCCACGCCGACGATCCACGCCGAAGTGACCCGCGTCGAGGTCGGCTACTGCCTCGCGGCCGGCGTCCTGTGCGCGCTGCTGGCGGCCGTCTACGCGCGCGGCACCGCCAGAGTGGCCGCGCCGGTCTAGACGCGCCCGCCCCGGGGACCCCTCTAAGCCCCCGAGGCGAGGCTCTTGCAGGTTGGGTCCTTCGCCGCGGCGGAGTGGAGCTGCGGATTCTTCTCAGGCGCCACGCTGGACATCGCCGCCAGCGAGTTGCGGACATCGGTCTGCACCTTGGAGGCCGCGGCCTGGAAGCTCTTTGCGTCGCTCGTGGGGATCTTCTGCGCATCCGCGGCAGCCTGTGCCAGGCTCTGCTTGGCGTTGGTGAAGATCGTGACCAGCGTCGAGGAGATCGTCTTTCCGTCTTTCACCGACGGGGAGCCCGCTGAGGAGAGCTGGCTCTGGGCCGCCCCTGTCGCTCCCACGAGCGCGGAGACGAACGACACGTACGCGGTCTTGGTCTTGGTCAGAGACTTGCTGCTCGCCTGAGCCTGGAGCTGAGCGCCGGCGCTCTGGATCGTGTTCCTCCAGGTGGTCGCCGCGCCGCAGACGGACTTGACGTAGGAGGAGGCGCTTACACCGGAAGAGGATTTGGAGCTCGAGCCGCAGCCCGCGACCGCGAGCGCCGCGACCGTGAGCGCGCTCGCGAGGAGTCGCGTTCTGGGGATCATCGGCGGCAGACTAGCGACTCAGCTCGCTCCGGCCGCCGCCGCGATCTCGGTGTAAGTGGCTCCGGGGTTCGGCGAGTCGAACACCGCAGACCCCGCCACGAGCACGTTTGCTCCCGCCTGCGCGCACGCCCTGGCGGTGTCGCGGTGCACGCCTCCGTCGCACTCCAGCGCAATTTCGTCCGACAGCGAGGAGCGCATCCGCTCGAGCTTCGCGAGCGTGGCCGGGATCAGCCGCTGGTTGCCCCATCCGGGATTGACGGTCATGCACAGGGCGAGGTCGAGGGCCTGCCGGGCAACCTCGTCGAGGGCCGAGGCCGGCGTGCCGGGGCAGATCGCGACAGCCGCGCTGCAGTGCCCGTCGCGGATCGCCTGCAGGCAGTAGTTGAGATGTGGCGTGGCCTCCGCGTGCACGGTGATGTTGTCCGCTCCGGCTCGCAGGAACTCGTGCACCTGGCGTTCGGGACGCTCGATCATCAGGTGGACGTCGATCACGGCGCCGGCCTCGTGGACCTGGTCGGCGATCGACGAGACGATCAGAGCGCCGAAGGTGATCGGCGGGACGAAGTGTCCGTCCATCACGTCGCAATGGATGATGCGCGCCCCTGCGTCCAGCACCTCCGCGACCTGCGACCCCAGGCGAGCGAAGTCCGAGGACAGGATCGAGGGAGCGACGCGCCGCCCGCGCATGATCTCCCGCGCCTCGTCCCGGCCCACTACACGGCCTTCAGCATGCTGCCGTGGCAGTGGTTGCAGGCGACGACCGACGTGCTCGACATGCGCACGATCGTGGAGTGCTCGCCACAGTTGGGGCACACGGACACCAGCTCGAATCGATGCAGGCAGTACACGCAGCGGTAGTGCCCAGGCACAGCTGTCGGCCTAAGCCACGGCTCGCCGCAGTCCGGGCATTCGGTCCCGAGCTTGCCATCGGAGTCGCTCACGCACGCTCAGCTTACCCAGCGGCCCGGCGCAGCCTTGTGACAAAAAACCCGTCGGTGCCGTCGCGGTGTGGCAGCGTCTGGACGACGCGCTCGATCTGGAACTCGTGCTGCTCTGTAACGAACCGGTCGATCACCCCTTGCCCTTCTGCGCTCGAGATCGTGCACACGGAGTAGACCAGCGCTCCGCCGGGTGCGGTGGCGAGCGCGCCCGCCTCGAGGATCTGAGCCTGTAGCTCCACCAGCTCGGCGATCTGGTCCGGGCTCGCTCGCCAGCGGATGTCGGGACGCGATTGGAGCGTCCCGAGGCCGGAGCAAGGAGGGTCGACGAGCACGCGGTCAAACGCGCCGTCGTGCCGCCGCTCTCTGGCATCGGCCACCTCGACCTGGACGCAGGCTGCCTTCATCCGGGCGCACGTCTCCGACAGCGCCTCCGCCCGGCGGGGATTGCGCTCCACGGCCACCACTTGACCGTGGTTCGCGATCAGCGCCGCCAGATGGGTGGTCTTGCCCCCCGGCGCCGCGCACAGATCGAGCACCCGGTCTCCGGGCTGCGGATCCAGCACGCGGGCCACGAGCATCGAGCCGCGCGACTGGGCCATGATCCGCCCCTCCGCCCACAACGCGGAGGCCTGGACGTCGAACGGCCCCTCGAGCACGAGGCCATCCGGGATGCCGAGGGCGGCGTGGGCCGGCACCGGAAGCCGCCCGATCACCGCCTCGCGGGTGCTGAGGAGCGTGTTCACTCGGAGCGCCGACTCGGCGGGCTCATTGATGTGCCGCAGGAGCGCACGCGCTTCGTCCGCGCCCAGTTCCTCCCACCACCGGGACGCCAGCCAGTCCGGGACCGAGTGGCGGATCGCGGCCCGGTCCGAGGTCTCGTCGCCGAGCTCAGCCAGCAGCGCCGGACCCTCGCGCGCGGCCCGCCGCAGCACGGCATTGACGAGCCCGGCGCCGAACGAGCCTGCGGCTTTTGTCAGCTCGACGCTCTCGTTCACGGCCGCGTGCGGCGCGATCCCGTCCAGGAACAGCAGCTGGAAGAGCCCCAGCCGGAGCGCCGCGAGAACGCCCGGGTCGAGCTTCCCGCTCGGCCTGCCCGCCAGTCGCTCGAGGAGGTAGTCCAGCGTCCCGCGGCGCTGGACCGCGCCATAGGCGAGTTGCATCGCAAGACTCCGATCGCGCGGTTGCAACCCGGTCGCGGCGGCCTCCGCGGCGAGCGCGCGGTCGGTGTAGGCCCCCTCTTCGAACACCCGCCGGACTACCCGATAGGCGCACGCCCGCGCCGGGCTCACGCGTGGCGTGGCGACCGTCATCGGCGTAGACCTCGCACGTAGTCCTCGCCTCGCATCGGGCGCCGGCCCGGGGGGTGGACCGTGAGGAGCTCGAGCGCTCCCTGCGCGCAGCCCCATACGGGTCGCCCTGAGTCGAGCGAGAGCATCCCTGGGGCGGGCCCTTGGTCGCGAACTCGAACTTCGCGCACCCCGAGCATCGTGCCGTCTTGGAGCTCGAGCTGCGCGCCGATGTGCGGCGTCAGAGCCCGCACGACGCGGTCCAGCTCCGTCGCGGTGCAGCCAGGGTCCAGGAGCCGGTCGGCGGTGGTGATCTTCTCCGCATACGTCGCCCCGGCGTCGTCCTGCGGTCCCGGTTCCGGGAGCTCGTGTAGCACTCGCAGCAACAGCTCGCCGCCGAGCCGCTGCAGCCTCGGGGCGAGGCTGCCGTAGGTGTCGTCCTCCCGGATTGGCTCCGCCCCCTGGAGGTACACCGGTCCGCTGTCGAGACCGGCCGTCACGCGCATGATCGAGACGCCGGTCTCGGGATCGCCGGCCATGATCGCGCGCTCGATCGGAGCGGCCCCTCGCCAGCGCGGCAGGAGCGACGGATGGACGTTCAGCATCAAGTGCTCGGACAGCAGCGGATCCTTGATCAGCGCGCCGAAGGCGCACACGCAAACGGCTTCGGGGCGATGGGCGGCGATGCGATCCCGGGCGGCCTCGTCGTTGACCGACGCCGGCTGATCGAGTTCGATGCCGAGCCTGAGCGCCGCCTGTGCCACGGGTGGGGGGCCGAGCTTGCGACCGCGCCCGCGCGGTCGATCAGGCCGGGTTACGACCAGCGTGGGGCGGTGTGGCGAGACGGCGAGGCGCTCGAGCACCGCGACCGCGAACTCCGACGTGCCAAGGAAGACCGTCCTCACCAGGCGCCCGGAGCACTAGGCGGCGGCTTGCGCCTCGCGCAGCGTCCGCATGGCCTCCTTGCGGTCCTCGCGCGTCGTGCGATCGAGGATCAGGACGCCATCGAGATGGTCGATCTCGTGCTGGATCACGCGGGCCTCGAGCCCGCTGGCTTCGACGACGATGTCCTCGCCGCGCTCGTTCTTTGCATTGACGCGCACGTGAACCGGGCGCTCGACGTCGACGAGCACCTCCGGGAGGCTCAGGCAGCCCTCCTCGGCGCCTTCCTCCTGATCGCCGGCCCACTCGACCTTCGGGTTGACGAGCGCGGACACCGGGGAGTCGGGCTGGACCCGGTAGACGAGCAGCCGGTGAAGGACTCCCAGCTGCGTGGCCGCGAGTCCCACCCCCAGCGCGTCGTGCATGATCTCGCCCATCCGCTGGACCTCCTCGAGCAGCGCGTCGTCGAACCTGTCGACCTCCCTGGCGCGGGTGCGCAACACCGGATCGCCGAACTTGCGCACCCTGGCCAGCGCCGCGGCACGCCGCGCCGCGGTCTCGGGATCGAGCTGCTCTTCCTGCTCCTGCTCCTCGGCGTCGGGATCCTCGATGTCCTCCAGCGGGACCACTTCTTCGACGGCGTGCTCATCGGCCATGGCCGGGAGTTTAGGACGGCATCAGACCGGGTCGACGTCGACGCTCACGCTGACTCCCCGAGCGGCGCGGCCGCGGGCCAGAGCGTCGACCGCGGCCCCCACCTCGGCGACAGCGGCCGTCCGGTCGCCGGCCTTGATCACGATCTGGCTGCGGGCCTGGCCTCGCAGGGCGAACAAGGGCGCCGGCCCGAGCACGGATGCATGCGGCGGCTCGATCCGCTGCCGCAAGGCGGCCGCCGCTTCGTGAGCATCGGCGGCGGCGGCCGCGGAGCAGACGATCCGGATCAGGGATGAGAACGGCGGATAGGCCAGCGCCCGGCGCCGCTCGAGCTCTCCCGCCAGGAACGCGTCGCTGTCGTGGCGGGTTGCCAGCATCAGGGCGCGGGCGTCCGGTGACAGGGTCTGTACGAGCACTCTGCCGCCCCGCGGCCCTCGGCCGGCCCTTCCCGCGAGCTGCGTGATCAGCGAGAACGTCCGCTCCTCGGCCCGGAAATCGGGGAAGCGGAGCGTCTGGTCGGCGTCGAGCACGACGCCGAGAGTCACGTCGGGGAAGTCGTGTCCCTTGGCGACGATCTGCGTGCCGACCAGCAGGCCGGCGGGCGCGGCCTCGAATCGCGCCAGCACTCGCGCCCGGGCCTCCAAGCCGGCCGCGCCGGCGTCAAGCCGGAGCACGGGAAACCCGGGATCTCCGAGTGCCTCTCGCAACTCGTGCTCGACCCGCTCGGTGCCGGCGCCGTGGCGCGCGACGCTGCTCGACCCGCAGGCACCGCAGCGCTCGGGCACGTCCTCGCGGTGGCCGCAGTGGTGGCATGCGACAAACCCGGCCGGGGGGCGGGTCGGGTGGCGCGGGTTCCAGCGGTGAAGCACGAGCGCCACTTCGCAGTTGGGGCACATCCACACTCCTCCGCAGGTGCGGCAGGTCAGGAAGTTCGACCACCCACGGCGGTTGACGAGCACGATCCCCTTGCCGCCCGTGCGTCGAACATCCGCCAGCGCCATCCGGGTGTGGGGGTGAAGGGAGTGGTTGTGGCCCCGCATGTCGAGCAGCTCGACCGGCGGCAGCTCCCGCCCGTCGATCCGATCCGGGAGCCGCAATCGCGGCGTGGCGTGGACGGTCTCGGGTCTCGGCGTGGCGCTGCCGAGCACGAGCGCCGCCCGATGCTGCTCGGCGCGCCGCAGGGCGATCAGGCGCGCGTCGTAGCGCGGATCTCCTTCGTGCTTGTACGCGCCCTCGTGCTCCTCGTCGACGACGATCAGCCCGATGTCCCGTAGCGGGGCGAACACGGCGGAGCGGGGCCCCACGCACACGCGGGCCTCCCCGCTCCGGAGCTGCATCCATTCGTCGTGTCGCTGACCGTCCGAGAGCGCCGAGTGCAGCACGGCGACCCGATCCCCGAAGCGGACCCGGAAACGAGACAGCGCCTGCGGCGTGAGCGCGATCTCCGGCACCAGCACGATGGCCGACCGCCCCGCTGCGAGCGTCGCTTCGACCGCGCGTAGGTAGACCTCGGTCTTGCCGGAGCCCGTTACGCCGTGGAGGAGCAACGGCTCAAAGCGCCGCGCCCGAATCGCATCGAGCACGGGATCGAGCGCTGCGCTCTGAGCGGAGGTGAGCGGCGGCGGCACCGCGGCTCCCGTCGCGATGCTCCACCTCGCCGGGCTACGACGGTGGACGCGCGGACCGATTTCGACCAGTCCCCTGGCTTCGAGCCGCCGCAGCCGCGGCGTGCCCAGCTCGGCTGCCGCGGAGGGTCCGTCCCGACCGAGCTGCTCGAGCACCGCGCGCTGCGCGTCGTTCAGCTGGCCGCCGTTCTCGAGCGCGTGCGCACCCGCGGCGGTCAGCCGGGCCACGAGCACGAGCCGCGCCTTTACGCCCTTGGCCGCCCCCGGCCAGAGGACCAGCGACAGGGCTCGGGCGGGAGTCGAGCAGTATTCGCTCGCCATCCACAGCGCCAGCTCCACGAGATCCGCGGGAATCCGGCTCTCGAGCACGGCGTAGGGCTCGACGAGACGCTCGGCCGGCACCTCCGACTCCTCGGCCAGGCCGACCACGATCCCGAGCATCCGGCTCCCCCCGAAGGGAATCCTCAGGAGCGATCCGATCCGGACGTCCTCATGCCCGGCGCCGAGACGGTAGTCGAAGGGACCGCGCACGGCGCGGGTCCGCGTGAGTGGCTCAACCTTCGCGATCACCCCTGAAACAGTAAGGTTGGCGCAGGATGACAACCGGGCAGGTTGCCAGCGAGGCCGGGGGCGGCAACCACCCGCCCGACGTGGCGCGAATCCTCGACGTGTGCGACCGAATCGTCCAGGAGCTCGGCCGGCGCAGTCACCTGTTCGCGTGGCTGCGCGCCCCGGACGCCGGCCCCGGGGAATGGCTGAAGGTGGACGCCTACTACCCGGGCAACCGCCTGGTCGTGGTCTGGCATGAGCACCCGGGTCCACATGACCACGTTTACTCTGAGCTCGTCCCGGGCCGCGGATTGAGACTGCTGGAGCTCGCCCCGAGCGACATCGACGGCGATCCGGAGGGGACCGAGCTCGCGCTCAGGCGCATGATCGCGGCGCTCGGCCCGGCGCCGCGCCGCGCCGCCGAGCCCCAGCCGCAGGAACGCCCGGTCTCGCTCACGCCCGCCGAGGTGGCCACGGCCGATCGCGCTCCCTCCCCCCCGACCACCGAGCGTGCCGGCATGCTCCTCGGCCTGGCGCTGGCCGCCGTGCTGCTCATCGAGGTGTACGTGGGAGTGGTCAACGCCGCCCTGGACGGAGGACAAGTCGTGCTCGCGTTCGGCCTGGCCCTCGACGCCTGCGCCCGCGCACTCGGCACGATCGCCGCGGGCCGTGCGGGCAATGCCGATTGGGCCTGGCTGTGCGCGCTCGGCGGTAGTCCGTTGGTCGCGAGCTTCGTCCTCTTCGACCGTGACGACGGCCCGGCCGCCGAACCGGCACCGCTGGCGGGCCTTCTGTCGGTGTTCGCGCTGGCGGCACTGGCGATCGCGGTGCTGAGCGACGTACTCTGATTGCATGGACGCCGGCACCGAGGTCGTGTTCTTCCATGGCCATCCCTCCTGGCGCGCGACGCTCGACTTCTACGCCAAGGGCGTCCTGGTGGCGGTCGCCGCCGGCGCGATCGCGGGCCTGATAACCGCCATCGCCGCGGGCCACGTGCAGGTCGGCTGGGTCATCGCTGCCGTGGGGGTCGTGCTCGTGGTCGTGCTCCTCGCGGGTCTGGTGGCGCGCAAGCGCACGACCTACACGATCTCGAGCGAACGCCTCACGATCCAGAAGGGCCTCCTCTCCCACGAGCTTCACGAGACCCGCCTGGAGCGGGTGCAGAACGTCAACTCGCGTCAGTCGATCCTCGAGCGTCTGCTCAAGGTGGGCACGGTCGACTTCGACACCGCGGGCGGCGCCGAGTACGACTTCGCGTTCAGAGGGGTCGCCGACCCTCGCCAGATCGTTCGAACCGTCAACCGGGCGCTCGGAGAGGCGGGCGACGCGTCCCGCATGGACCCGTCGCGGGGGCCTTGACCACCCCGCGCCGACCCAGCGTCGGGCGGGCAGTAGCCATCGTCACCACGGCCGCGGCCACCGCGGCCGCGCTCACCGGCTGCGGCCAGCACGGCCACCGCGCGCGGACGGCGACCGCACGGGCGCATCCCGTCACGACGCGGACGCAAACCGCCCGGGAGTCGACGTCCACGATCGGCTATTCGGTCCGCCACCGGCCGATCGAAATGGTCGTGATCGGGGATCCGCGAGCGCGCCATCGGATGCTGGTCGTCGGCTGCATTCACGGCAACGAGCCCGCCGGAATCGCGATCGCCAGACGGCTGATCGGCGAGCCTCCTCAGAACGGGGCCACCGCGCTATGGGTGATCCCCGTCCTCAACCCAGACGGCGTCGCCGCGGACACGCGCCAGAACGCCGACCGCGTGGACCTCAACCGCAATTTCCCGTGGCATTGGAGCCCGTTGGGGATTCCGGGCGATCAGCAGTACTCGGGACCCCACCCCTTGTCCGAGCCGGAGTCGATCGCGGCCGCCCGCGTGATCCTGCGCGTTCGGCCCCAGATCACGATCTGGTTTCACCAGCCGGAGACGGTGGTGGATCTCTCGGGCGGGGATCCGCGCGTGGAGCGAGCCTTCGCGACGCTCGTCGGTCTTCCCGTTCGAGAGCTGACCCGGTATCCGGGGAGCGCGGTCAGCTGGGGCAACGCGAGCGTGCCGGGGAGCACCTCGTTCGTCGTCGAGCTGCCGCCGGGGAGGCTGCCGCCCGACTCCGTCGCCCGTTACGCGAACGCCGTGTTCGCGCTCGCCCGCCGGATCGGCACCGCGCGGCTCTAGGCCTAGGCCGCGATGGTGGCATCACCCAGTCCGGCCGCGGCCCGCAACTCAGCAGCCTTGTCGGTCCGCTCCCAGGTGAAGTCGTGGTCCTCGCGCCCGAAGTGGCCGTACGCCGCGGTCTTCTGGAAGATCGGGCGATGCAGACGCAGGTACTGCCTGAAGGCACCCGGGCGCAGGTCGAAGTGCTGGTTGATCAGCTCGAGGATCTTGGCCCGGCCGACCTTCTCGGTGCCGAACGTCTCGCACATCACGGACACGGGATGGGCCACGCCGATCGCGTATGCGACCTGGATCTCGGCGCGGTCCGCGAGCCCGGCCGCGACCACGTTCTTGGCCACGTAGCGCGCGGCGTAGGCCGCGGAGCGGTCCACCTTCGAGGGGTCCTTGCCGGAGAACGCGCCGCCGCCGTGGCGGGCCATGCCGCCGTAGGTGTCGACGATGATCTTCCGGCCGGTGAGCCCGCAGTCGCCCATCGGGCCGCCGATCACGAACCGCCCGGTCGGATTGACGAGAAGGTTCTTATGAAGCTTGCCCCTGTCATACAGATCCTCGGGAAGCACCGGTTCGATCACGTGCTCCCACAGGTCGTCCTTGATCAGGGACTCGGCGCCGTCACGGTGCTGGGTCGAGATCAGGAGCTTCTCGATTTCGACCGGCTTGCCGTCGATGTACCGGACGGTCACCTGTGTCTTGCCGTCGGGCCGCAGGTAGGGAACGATCTCCGCCTTGCGCACGTCCGCGAGCCGTTTGGCGAGCTTGTGCGCCAGTGAGATCGGCAGCGGCATCAGCTCGTCGGTTTCGCGCGCCGCGTAGCCGAACATCATTCCCTGGTCGCCGGCGCCGGCGATGTCGAGCTCGTCGTCGTCGCCGGGGTCGGTGCGGGCCTCGTACGCCTTGTCTACACCCTGGGCGATGTCGGGCGACTGCTTGTCGATCGCGTTGATGACCGCGCACGTGTGGCAGTCGAACCCGTAGTCGGCGTTCGTGTAGCCGATCCGCTTGATCGTCTCGCGGGCGATGTCCTGGATGTCGACGTACGTGCTCGTCGAGATCTCGCCGGAGACGACCACCAGGCCTGTGTTGACGAGCGTCTCGCATGCCACGCGACCCGTCGGGTCGTCGCGCATCACCGCGTCGAGAACGCCGTCGGAGATCTGGTCGGCGATCTTGTCGGGATGCCCTTCGGTGACGGACTCGGATGTGAACAGGAACTCGTTGTCGGAAAGCATTGTCATGGGATCTGGAGGAACAGCTCCGCGGTCGATTCGGCCTCCCCCCTCGTCGAGTCAAGACCTACTGCGCGGATCCTCGCCAGATCCGGCCGCAGTGCCCGGTACCGGGCACCGCGGAAGAGTCCTGTCTGCTCAGCGAGGCTGAGGAGCTGGCTGAAGTCGAGAAAGACTAGCGAGGTCACCCGGGTGGGGTGCTTCCCGAGCGTCGCCTGGTAGGGCTTCTCCCCGGCGAGCGAGTGCACATGCCGAGCGACTGCGTCGATCCCGGACAGACTCGTGGAGATCACCACCAGCCCGTGGAACACGGCGTAGTCGAACTGGAGCCCGGGCGCCAGCGACAGCTGATGGGCGGTGATCCCGTCGAGGAGGCGCTGATTGAACTCCGGGACCTGCCCGGACCCGGCCGAGGGGGGCGGGAACAGCTCCGAGAGTGGCACCTCGAGGTTTGCGAGCTCGGCGGCCGCGGCGTTCTGATTCGGCGTCCGCGTGACGATGATCAATGACTTCTTCCCGGCGATCGCGATCGCGGTCTCGCCGCCGAACAGCGACTCGATGCTCTGGACATTGACCCCCTCCGAGGAGAGCGCCGCTCCCAGCCGGGCGAGCAGCGGCCCGAGGTTACGAGCGACGCCTCCGGCCGCCCCGGCGGCAAGGACGTGAGAGGCGATCCGGTCCAGGCCGGTGACGTCCAGCATCAGCGAGGAGCCTGCTGGGACCGCTTCCGCAAGCGTCGGCCTGAACGCCAAGCTCTGGGCGGCGCCGCGCCGAGCCTGAGCCGGGTCGAGCGCACTGTGCACATACAGCCGCGCCCCCTCGCTCGTCCCGGACAGCGAGACCGTTGTGCCGGTCAGGGCGGGCTGAGAGATCAGGTCACCAAGAGCCCCGATCAAACCGCCTTGTGGAATCAGCAGGCGCTGGACGCCGGCGGCCGACGCGTACGCGTCAAGCGCCCTGTCGGACGGCTCGCCTGAAGCGGCGCGCTGGTACTCGCGGCTGTCCGCCAGCGACCCCGAGCGCCCGGCCGCGACGTCGACCGATGCCCTGACGCTCTGATCCTGCCCGAAGACGAGATAGTGGCTCACGAACCCGAGCTCGGTTCCCGAGCGGTAGCTGTACAGCGGGACTCCCCGGTATGAGCCTGCCGGGCCGGCGCCCGCCTTCTGCAGGAATGCGCGCGCCGCTCGCGCATCGCGCACATCCAGCACCATGAGCGATCCGGCGGTCGATCCCGTCGTGTTCAGCAGCGCGAGCGCCGCTTCCTTGCCGAGCCAGGGGCGGATGTCGTGAACGAAGTCCACGTTCGGGCTGCCGCCTGAGGCGATCGCGGTCAGGCGCGCTGCCACCTCGGCGCTGAACAGGTCGTAGTCGGGGAGCCGGCCGGCGGTCTTGAGTGCCTGCTTGACCCCCTTCCGAGAGGAATCGGTGGACACGTGCACGTACGCGAGCACATCGGCGGGGACCACGGCTGCGGCGCCGGTGGCGGGCGGTTCCTGTCCCGAACCGATTACGAGCGTCACCGCAATCGCTGCCGCCGCAACGGCGATCACGGCGAGCGGCACCGCGACCTGCCTGCGGGCCGTCTGGGTCATGCCACCGCAGCCCGCGTCCGCGCGGAGGATCGCTCGCGCCGCTCGACGAAGTCGATGATCAAAGGGATCCCCTCCAGCCGGTAGCGCTCGCGCAGCCTGTTCTCCAGGAAGTACGCGTAGTCGCGGGTGACGCGGGTGCGGGAATTGACCTGGATCGAGAAGCGCGGCGGGCGCTCGGCGGTCTGGGTCATGAACAACAGTTTCAGGCGGTGGCCCCGTCGCGCCGGCGGCTGGCGGGTGGTCACGACCTCCGACAGGAAGCGGTTGAGCTGTGGGGTCGGAATCCGGCCCGTTGCGCGATCGGCGAGCGCGACCGCCTCCACCAGCAGCCGCTCGACATGGCGCCCCGTCTTGGCGCTCGCCGTCAGGACGCGAGGGCGCAATCGCAGCTTCTGATTCACCCGGGCGCGCTCATGATCAAGGTCCACTTCCTCGGCGATGTCCCACTTGTTCAGCACGAGCGCGGTTGCGCACCCGCTCTTCATCGCCAGCTCCGCGACGCGCAGATCCTGCGAGGTGACGCCCTCGGTCGCATCGCAGACCACCAGGGCGACATCGGCTCGCTCCGCGGCCCGCCGGGATCGGAGCGCCGTGTAGTACTCGAGCGACTGGGCGACCTTGGCCTGACGGCGGAGCCCCGCGGTGTCGATCAGGATCAGCTCGCGATCCTCGAAGCGCAGCCGCTCGTCGATTGCATCGCGGGTGGTGCCCGCGACCGGTGAGACGATCACCCGCTCGGCACCCAGGAAACGGTTCACGAGCGAGGACTTGCCGACGTTGGGGCGGCCGATCACGGCTAGCCGCACGACGTCCTCCGCGACCCCCTCCTCCTCTTCCTCGGGACCGAGAGCCACGATCCGGTCGAGCAGATCCCCGGTCCCGAGCCCCTGCGCGGCCGACACGGAGATCGGCTCGCCCAGCCCGAGCGCGTGGAACTCGGCGGCCGACGGCTCGTCGGCTGGGTTGTCGATCTTGTTGGCGGCCACGACCACCGGCAGCGGACTCCGGCGCAGGAGATCGGCCAGCTCGAGGTCGCCCGGGCGCAGCCCGGCCTTGGCGTCGACGACGAGGACGGCCACGCCGGCATCCGCCAGGGCGGCGCGCGCCTGATCCTGGATCTGCGTCGCGAGGGCGTCCCGGTCCTCGAGATCGACCCCGCCGGTGTCGATCAGCGTCAGGCGTCGCCCGTTCCAGTCTGTCTCGAGCTCCTTGCGGTCCCGGGTGATACCGGGCCGCTCATGCACGACCGCCTCCCGCGAACCGGTCAGGCGGTTGACGAGCGAGGACTTGCCCACGTTTGGATAACCGACGATCGCGACCTTCATCGACCGTCAGGGTAGGCGAGCGCGACCACGCGACGCACCACCTCCTCCAGCGTCAACCCGGTCGTGTCGAGCACGACCGCCCCGGGCGCGGGCTCGAGCGGCGAGTGCTCACGGGTGCGGTCGCGCTCGTCGCGGATCGCCTGCTCGGCGAGCACCGTGCCGGGATCCGCGCCGAGCTCCGTGGCCCGACGCCGGGCACGCTCTTCGGGCGAGGCGGTGAGGAATACCTTCAGCTCGGCACCCGGCGCGACCACCGTTCCGATGTCACGTCCCTCCGCGATCCAGTCGCCGTCGGCCAGCAGCCGCCGCTGCTGGGCGACCATCGCCCTACGGACGGCCGGGTCGGCGGCAGCCCGCGACGCGGCCTCGGAGACCTCCGGGCTGCGAATCGCGTCGGTCACGTCCGCGCCGTCGACGAGCACGCGCTCGCCGAGATCGATTCGCAAACCGGGCGCGACGTCCGCCGGGTCGGCGCCGCGCGCAAGCGCGACCAGCCCCACGCTGCGGTACATCGCGCCGGAGTCCAGGTAGGTGAAGCCGAGCCGGCGCGCCACCGCCCTGGCGACGCTCGACTTCCCGGCGCCGGCGGGCCCGTCGATCGCGATCACCATCAGCCGCTCAGCCTCGCCAGGTCCTGGGCGAACGTCGGGTAGGAGACATCGGCCGCCGCCATCCCCATGACCTCCACACCTTCCGCCGATGCCAACCCGGCGACGGCGCCCAGCAGCGCCAGTCGGTGATCGCCGCCGGCGTCGATCACGCCTCCCTGGATCCCGCCGGTCCCGCGCACGGCAAACCCATCTCCGAACGCCTCGATATCGGCGCCGAGCCCCCTCAGCCCCTCGACCACCGTCTCGATGCGATCCGACTCCTTCACCCGCAGCTCGGCAGCGCCCCTGACGACTGTCTCCCCCTCGGCGAAGCAGCCGAGCAGCGCGACCAGCGGCAGCTCGTCGATCGCCATCGGGACCTCGTCGGACTCGACCCCGGTTCCCTCCAGCGGCCCGTGGCGGATGTCGATCTCGGCCACCGGCTCGTGCTCGGAGAACGTTCCCGGCGGCTCGAGCTCCGAGAGAACGATCCCCCCCATCCGCTCGACGATCCGCATGAACCCCGTTCGCGTCCAGTTCACGCCGACGTCCTCGAGCAGCAGCCGCGAGCCCGGCACGAGCATTCCCGCCGCGATCAGAAACGCGGCCGAGGAGGGGTCGGCGGGGACGTCGACCGCGTCGAGTTCGAGCTCGTCGGCGTTGCTGATCGTGATCCTTCGTCCGTCACCATCGAGGTTCTCGAGCTCCAGTGGCGCCCGGGCGCGGCACAGCATCCGTTCGGTGTGATCGCGGCTGGCCACCGGCTCGATGACGGTCGTCGCGTCCGTGGTCAGCCCCGCCAGCAGGATGCAGGACTTCACCTGGGCACTTGCCACCGGAAGCTCGTACTCGATCCCGGACAGGGCTCGGCCGTGGACCGTGAACGGAGGAAAGCGGCCTTCGCGCGCGTCGAATCCTGCGCCCAGCATGCGAAGCGGCTCGGCGATTCGGTCCACGGGCCGGCGTCGGATCGACTCGTCTCCGTCGAGCGTGAAGCTCGCGCCCGCCTGACATGCGAGCCACCCCGGGAGCAGCCGCATCAGCGTGCCGGCGTTGCCGACGTCGATCACCCCGTCCGGGACGTGGGCATCCCGCAGTCCGCCGCCGCGGATCATGATCACCTCGTCGCGACGCTCGACCACCGCGCCCAGCTCCTGGATCGCCCGGAGCGTCGCGCAGGTGTCGGCCGCGCGGAGGTAGTTGCGGACCGGGACCGGCTCCGAGGCCATCGCGGCGATCAGCGCGGCTCGGTGGGAGATCGACTTGTCGCTCGGCGGGCGCAACCGCCCTCGCAGCTTGCTGGCAGGAGCAAAAAAGCTCACGCCCGCACCACCGGGAATCCGAGCCCGGCGACGAGCTCCTCGGTCCGCCGTGCGCCTGGCTCACCTACGATCCACAGCGCGACGACGCCCTCCCGCATGTCCGGCGCGGGGTAAAGGGCCATGTCGGCGATGTTGACCCCGGCGCGGCCCAGCTCCAGCGCGATCTCGGCGATCACGCCGGGGCGATTGGGCACCGAGACTCGCAGCTCGAACAGCTCTCCGCCCGCGAGCTGGGCCTCGAGCAGCCGCCGGCGGTCCTCCCCGGCGGCGTCGTTCCACGCCGTCAGCGTGCGGGCGTCTCGGAGCTTGAGCGCATCCGAGACCGTCCGCAGCCGCTCGATCGCGTGATCGATCTCCCGCGCCAGCACGTCCGAATTCGATAGGTAGATGTCTGTCCACACGGAGCTCGACGCGCCCGCGACGCGCGTCGCATCCCGGAAGCTCGGACCGGTCGCGGGCAGGCGCTCCTCGCCGGACGCGAGTGCCCCTGCGGCCTGCGAGACCAGCACGTTGGCGAGCACATGCGGGAGATGCGAGACCGTCGCCAGGATCGTGTCATGCGTGTCCGGATCGATCGCGGCCGGCCGGGCCCCGAACCCGTGCAGGAGCCGGTGCAGCCGCTCGTAGAGCATCCCCGAGGTGGCAGCGGTCGGGGTCAGGTACCAGGTGGCGCCTTCGAACAGGTCGCCTCGTGCATGCTGCACGCCGGAGCTCTCGGCGCCGGCGAGCGGATGCCCGCCGACGAAGCGCGGATCCGCGTGCCTCGCCACCACCGCTCGCTTGGTCGAGCCGACGTCGGTCACGACGCAGTCCCGGGGGGCCGCCTGAAGCACGTCGCCGACCACGGCCGGCAGCGCGCCGACGGGCACGGCCACGAACGCCGCCTCGGCGCCGGCGAGCGCCTCCTGAAGCGAATTGCATGCCCGGTCGAGCGCGCCCCGGCCCAGCGCACTCCGCACGGCCTGCTCGGAGCGGTCGACGCCGGTCACCTCCGCGCCCAGCCGCTCCCGGGCGGCGAGCGCGATCGAGCCGCCGATCAGACCGACGCCGACTACCGCAATTCGTATCTAGCGACGCTCCCTGACCGCGGCCGCCAAGCCCTCGAGCACCTGGACGGTCGTCTCCCAGTCGATGCATCCGTCGGTGATCGACTGCCCGTAGGTGAGCGCCTCCGGATTGCCGAGCTCCTGCCGGCCACCCACCAGGAACGACTCGAGCATCACGCCCGCGATCGCGCGGTTCCCGTCCGCGATCTGGCGGGCGATGTGACCGGCCACGACCGGCTGGCGCTCGGGGTCCTTGCCGCTGTTGTCGTGGGAGACGTCGATCACGAGTCGCTCCGGGAGTCCCGCGGCCGCGAGCAGAGCGAGCGCCTCGGCGACCGGCTCCGGCTCGTAGTTGGGCCGGTCCTTGCCGCCGCGCAGGATGATGTGGCAGTCGCGGTTGCCGCGCGTGTGCAGGATCGCCGGCGTGCCGGAGACGGCGATGCCGGCGAAGGCGTGCGGAACTGCGGCGGCCCGCACCGCATCGACGGCGACCTGGACGTTGCCGTCTGTCCGGTTCTTGAACCCGACAGGCATCGACAAGCCGGATCCGAGCTGCCGGTGGATCTGGCTTTCGGTAGTCCGGGCCCCGATCGCGCCCCAGCAGACCGCGTCGGAGATGTACTGGGGGGTGATCGGGTCGAGGAACTCGCACCCGACCGGGAGCCCCCGGCCCAGGACCTCGAGCAGGAGGCGTCGCGCGACGCGCAGCCCCCAGTTGACGTCGCCGGACCCGTCGAGATGGGGGTCGTTGATGAGGCCCTTCCAGCCGGTCGTGGTGCGCGGCTTCTCGAAGTACACGCGCATCGCCACCAGCAGCTCTCCCCCCAGCCTGCTCGCTTCCCGGCTCAGGCGCTCGGCATATTCGAGCGTCGCGTCGGCATCGTGGACGCTGCACGGTCCGACGACGACGAGCAGCCGGTCGTCGCTGCCGGTGAGGACCGAGTGGGCCTGAGATCGCCCGCGCAGGACCGTGCGGACGTGCTCGTCCGAGAGCGGCAGCTCTTCGAACAGCTCGCCCGGGGACAGGAGCGGTACGAGACGCTCGATCCGCTGGTCGCGGATCAGGTCTGCTGGTCTGGGGATGGTCAGGCTGCCTCCTGGCGTCATGGGTCGGATCCTTTCGGCTCGAAAACTCTACGGAGTCGGGCTGTGGCGCTCGGCGGCCCGCGAAGACCGCATCAAAGCGAGCGCCTAGATAAATCGCCAGGAGTAGAGGCAACCGCAGGTGCGGGTGGATCCCGTGGGGCTGTCGCTGCGGGGCCTCATCTCGAGTGCCCGTTGTAGCAGACCCCTGGTGCTACAGCAACTCGGCCAATGCGAGCGTGAAGCGGCGGTTCTCCTCGGGCAGGCCCACGGTCACCCGGAGGGCGCCCTCACGCCCCAGCGAGGTCGCCCGCGCGCACGAGCACGCCACGCTCGCGGAGGCCCGTCACGATCGCAGCCTCGTCGCTGCCATCGGGAAGGTGCAACCAGATGAAATTCGCATCCGATTCGGCGACCCATAGGCCGAGGTCGCGCACATCCTGCTCCAAGCCAAGCCGCGCCGCCAGCGTCTCGGCAACGCGGCGCTCGACCGCATCCTGGTGCTTCAGGGCCTCGACGGCAGCCGCCTGCGCTGCTGCGTTGAGGTGGAACGGCTGGCGGACGAGATCGACCGCCCGGCGGAAGGCCGCGTCGCCGCACAGGGCATATCCCGCGCGCAGAGCCGCCAACCCGTAGACCTTCGAGAACGTCCGCAGGATCACGAGGTTCGGCCAGCGGCGCAGCAGCTCCACCGAGGCGTACGGATCGCCCAGACTGAGCGAGAACTCGCAATAGGCCTCATCGAGGATCACGCACACATGACTCGGGACCCGGCCGAGAAACGCCTCGATGCGCTCCAGCCCCAGCGCGGTCGACGTGGGGTTGTTCGGGTTGCAGATCAACGCCAGCCGGGTGGCGACCGTGATCTCCGCGGCGATCGCGTCGAGGTCGTGGCGGTCTTCCTGATCGAGCGGGACCTCGACCGCCCGCGCCCCGGATGCTGCGGCCAGGTGCGGATATTCGCTGAACGCCGGCCAGGCGTACACCACCTCCGCGCCCGGCTCGAGCAGCGCCTCCCCAGCCGCGAGCAGGATGTCGCAGGAACCGTTGCCGAGCGCGATCCGCTCGGGCGGAACCCCATAGCGGTCGGCCAGCGCAAGGCGCAGCGGCGAGTACGACGGGTCGGGATAGCGGTGGGCGCCGGCGACGGCCTCCTGGACCGCCTCGAGCACCTCCCGCGAGGGACTGAACGTGCACTCGTTCGAGGCCAGCATCGCGACGTCGTCGCCGAGGCTGTAGCCCGAAGCCACCGGGTAGGAGGGGATCCGCCGGATCCGCTGCGCGAACTCGAGTGCCATGTCGGACCTATTGTGCCGAGTCGAGATCGGCCCGCAGCGTGCGCGCGTCGCCAAGGTAGACGTGCCGCGGCTCGTGACCCTCGGATGCGTAGTAGTGAGCGAGCACGCGGATCACCTGCGGCAGCGAGCCGGGCACCGGCACCTCTCTGGTGCAGAGCAGCGGCACGCGGTCCAGTCCGAGCCGCCGGGCGGCGACCGCTGGGAACTCGGCGTTCAGGTCGTCGGTCAGCGTGAAGATGACGCTGACGAGCGCGGCAGGCTCGAGCTCGTTGCGCGCCAGCAGCTCGCGCATCAGCTCGTCGGTTGCGTCGAGGATCGCCTGCGCCTCGTTGCGCTCGACGCTGTTGGCGCCGCGCAGCGCAAACAGCCGCATGGTCAGCGCACCCGGTACACGGCTGCGCATCCGAAGCGCTTCTCGGCCTTGATCAGCGGGCCGATCAGCTTGCCCACGTCGAACCGCGTGTTGCAGTCCTTGAGCAGGAACCGCGCTCCGGTCGAGCGCACGAACGCCCGTGCCTGGCGCGGGCTGTCCCGCCCTGTCAACAGGTTCAGCGTGTCCGTCACGCGCTGGCTCTGGTCCGGCTGCGGACCACAGATGGCTGCCGACATACGCGTGCCGCCCGGTCTCAGCCGGGATGATCAAGCCGAACCACTGCCGCGTGAGTACCCCGCCGGGATGCGGATCCTTGGCTCAGGTAATTCAGCGCGTCGCGCTCTCCCTTGGTGATGAAGTTCGCGTCCCACGGCGTCGGCCGCATGTAGTCGCGTGGTGCGTCCGAAGCTCGTAGACGCTCGCGGGAATCGTCGCCGCCGCGACGAGCGGCGATCGCGATCAGCCGCCAGCCGGGGATCCGCCTCAGGCCGATGCTGCGCACGCCCTCGACCGCGAGCACCGCGAGCGGAATCGTGATCCCGGCGAACGCGTGCAGCGGCGTGCCGCTGAGGCCCGTCTGCGAGAGGCCGAAGATCGCCAGCGCCGCGAACGGCCAGGTCCGCGTCGCCGCGTCGAGGAAGTTCTCCGGCCGCCGGCGGTATGCGAGCGCCGCGACGACAGCAGCGGGATCAGAGGCATCAGGATCCCCGACAGCGAGTAGATGTGCTTGCTCGCCTGCTGGGCGTGCTGCCAGTTGATGTCGAGCCGGTACAGGACCTCGTAATAGAGCAGCGGCAGCCGCCGTCGCGATCACCGTGATCGCTGGAAGCACGATCCGCTCCCGGAAGCGATCCGCGCGCCTCCACGTGACGAGCTCGGCGCCGATCACGATCAGGATCAGCAGCTCGCCCTGCCAGGGATGGGTGAAGCTGGCGATCAGCCCGAGGCGCGGGCGCGACCCACGTCAGGCGGCGATGCGGCGCGCGCACGGTCGTAGGAGAGGAGCGCGCCGGCCACCGCGGCGATCGCGAGCAGCCCGAACGGATATCCCCACGACCAGAACGGAAGCCACTCGTCGCCGATCACGCCCCAAGACGCCGAAGAACAGCGCGAGCACGAGCGCCGCGCGGCGGTCGAAACGATCGGCCAGAGCGTGGCGTACGTATGCGCGGACACCGACGAATGCCGCTCCCACTGCAAACGGCTTCCACAACAGCAACGACAGCCACGCCGGAACCCCGAGGCTGTTGAACGCCGCCGAGATCGCGATCACGGGCTGGAAGTAGTCGTGCGGCGTCGACCGGAACACGAACAGGTCAGACACCAGGCCCCAGTGATGCCCAGCGTCCCGGATCCAGGCCAGGTACTGCATCTGGTCGGCCAGGAACAGGCCGTCGGTTCCCGTCCAGGTCAGGTGGTTGACGATCACCTGGTAGAGGTCGAGCCCCAGCACCCACAGCGAGAAGGCGGCGAACAGACCGCCGACCGCGACCTCGAACCAGTCGATCTCGCGCCGGGGCTCCGCCATCGGACGTGCCCCGGCCCGGGGCGTCGCGGGGGCTATCGCGACCTGTGTGCTCATCGCGTCAGCGAAGGTACCGGAGCGGCTGTCAGCTCCGCGTCTTCAGCGCCGCGAAAGCCCTACTGCGAGGACGAAAGCGTCTTCTGCGAGCGTCTGCGAAGCCTGGCCGGCCTGCGCTGCGCAGCGGGTTGATGTGGTGCTGCTTCATGTACAGCGCGAGCTCGGGCGCGAACGTCACCATCAGGAACAGCGTCAGCACCAGCGCGGCGCCGCGGAGCCGCACGCTGGTCCCGAGCGCCGCCAGCGGCAGCACCCAGACCACGTACCACGGCATCAGCCACGACAGCGAGGCGATCAGCGCGACCGTGGCCCAACCTGACGCCGACAGCCAGTCACGTCGGCGCCAGATCAGATAGAGGACGAACGCCACCAGCAGCACGTCGGCGAGCTTCAGCAACGCCAGGCGTGCCGCCACCGATGCCCAGGATCAGCCCGACGACCTGCGGGATGCTGAAGTAGGTCAGCAGCGTGCTCTGGTCTGAGAGGTTGGGAAGCGAGAACCCGAACAGCGCCAGGCTGACGACGACCAGGGGAACGGCGGCCAGCACCGCGCCCTTCAGGATCTCGGCGCGGCGGCGATTGTCACGCGCCGCGATCAGGAGGAACGGCAGCAACAGAATCGCCGTGAACTTCACGCCCACGGCGAGCATCAGCACCGCGCCCGCCCACGTCGCGCCGCTCGAGCACCAGCGCGATCGCCGCCTGTCGACGGCAGCAGCATGAAGAAGTCGTTGTGGAAGCCACCGACCGCGTAGATGATGAAGATCGGGTTGAGCGCGACGAACGCGACCGCGAACCGCGGATCGCGTCCTAGCTGTCGCGCGCACACGCGACACGACCCACAGGAACGCCAGCGCCGCCAGCACGACCGAGACCTTCACCATCCAGTAGGCGACGCGGGAGCGGCAGCCAGGCGAGCGGATAGCTGAGCGCCGTGAACAGCTCGCCGTAGGGGCTCGTGAGGTTGTGCCAGGTCGAGAGCCTGTACACCGGGTCGTAGCTCGCATCGTTGATCACGTGCGTGTACGGGTTGAGGTGATGCAGAGCCCCCCGAGCCGGGCGTAACCGAGGTAGTTGAACATGTCGGTCAGCTGCAGCGGCGGGCTCATCAGCATGATCGCCAGCAGCACGATCACGCAGCCCCAGAGCACGCGCATCGGCAGCGTCCGCACCGATGCCAGCACGAGGCAGGTAGGCGACGCAGCATCGCCCGGCAAGCACGATCGTCAGGCCGAGGTCGATCGTCTTGGAGTTGTTGGTCAGCGACCCGAACAGGCCGTGCATCGGACCCGCGAGCCAGCCCGGGAAGGCGGTGGCGGAGCGCGGAACCAGCGGCGACTCGCGCGCGGTCGCGAACATCACGACCGCGAACGCGGAGGCGATCGAGCGTCGCCAGCCCCACCCAGCTCGCGACCGGGCCGAGCGCCAGCCGCGGCCGGGGCAGGCTCAGCCGCCGCCGAGCGGCTGCAGGCGCGGAAGTGCAATCGTCGTGTCCCCGGCGACGGAAATGCCGTCAGGGCTCGAGTCGTCTCGCATGTGATTGAAATATGCCTGGGCGGCGTTAGATCCTGCCAGCCACGGCGGTTGGAATCTCGTTAAGAGCCTCGGCCTAATTCCTCTTGTAGCCTCCGGCGACGTGAGCGTCGGCACGCTGACTCGCCGGCACTGCGCGGCGCACCCGCGGGCCCGTGCGGGCCTCGCGCGAGCGTCTTCGCGCTCGACCGCGACACGCTGCTGCTCGTGCTGCTGATCGTGCTGGCGGCCGTGCTGCGGTTCTGGCGCCTGCGCCATCAGGGGTTCTGGTTCGACGAGGCCAACACCTCCCAGGAGGTCCACGACACGCCGGGGCAGATGCTCACGCTGCTCAAGCACTACGAGTCGACGCCGCCGTTCTACTACTGCGTCGCGTGGGTGTGGGCGCGGATCTTCGGCTTCGGCGAGGCGGGGCTCCGGTCGCTCTCGGCGGTCTGCGGCGTGCTCGTCGTGCCGCTCGCCTACGCGCTCGGCACGCAAGCTCTTCTCGCGCCGCGCCGGCCTGATCGCCGCCGCGCTGGTGGCCACCAACCCGCTGCTGATCTGGTACTCGCAGGAGGCGCGGGCGTACGAGATGGCCGGTGCTGCTGACGGGCATCTCGATGCTCGCCTTCGCCTACGCCGACGAGCGGCCCGTCGCCGCGGGTGATCGCGGTCTGGGCGATCGCCTCCGCGCTCGCGCATGGCGACCGAGTACTACGCGGTGCTGGTGGTCGCTCCCGAGGCGCTGTGGCTGATCTACCGCCACCGCCGCGAGCGCCCGCTGCAGATCGGCGATCGGCGCGCTCGCGGTGTGGAGCGCGCCGCTGCTGTGGTTCGCGATCAGCCAGAACGCGACCGGGCACGCGAGCTGGATCAAGCACCGTCCCCCTCGGCCCGCGCGATCGGCCAGATCTTCCCGCAGTTCCTGATCGGCTTCGGCGCGCCCGGCGGCGTGGCGCTGTCTTGGATCGCGGGCGGTCGTCGCGCTGGTCGGGCTGGGGCTGCTCGCGCTGCATGTCAGCGCGCTCGGCTGCGATGGCGTGCGGCGGGGGGCGTTGCTCGCCGCCGGGATCGTCGCCGCTGGCCGTGGTGCTGAACGCGCTGGCTGGTCGCGGTCGGGATCGACAACCTGCTCACCCGCAACGTGATCACGCTCTGGCTGCCGGCGCGCTGCTCGTGGTCTGCGCCGGTCTCGGCCTGCGGCGCGTCGGCGCGCGGTCGGCGGGCGTGCTCGGCGCTCGTCCTGGCCGCCGTCCTGTGCGGCGTCGGGTTGCCGCCGCCGCGATCGGGGTGTCGCGTCGACCGCAACTACCAGCGCCCGGACTGGCGCGGGGTCGTGCGCGTGCTCGGCATGCGCCCGGCGCCGGGCGTGAGCTCAGCGCGCGATCCTGATCCAGAACTACCGCGACGTGCTGCCGCTGTCGCTGTACATGCCGCAGCTGCGGTCCTGGCATCACACCGGCACCGACAAGTACAGCCACTACACGCGCACGTACCCGATCTCCGAGTTCGACGTCGTCGCGATCTCCTCGCCGCCCGCCCCTTCGCACCGGCTGCTGGTGGGGCTCGGCGTGCAACCTCGTCTCGACCCCGCTCCAGAGCAGCTATCCGATCCCCGGCTTCCACCGGTGTGGATCCGCCATTCGCACCAGTTCACGATCATGCGGATGGTCGCCCGCACCCGGTGACGTCACGCCCCAGATGGTCTCGAGCGCGCTGACGAACACGCAGCTGATATACGACGATCTGCTGGTGCAGAGCGGCTCGCGCTAGCGGCCGCGAGTAGCTCGCTGCGACCTCCTCGTCGCGTCAGCCGCCGGGAGGCGCCCGGGCGCAGGTCGCCCGAGCCTCAGCGACCCGAACGCGACCCGCTCGAGCCGCCTGACCGGATGTCCGACCCGCTCGCACATCCGCCTGACCTGGCGCTTGCGCCCCTCGTGGATCGTGATCTCGAGCGTGTCGGCGGCCAGCCGGCGCACCTCGGCGGGAGCGGTCGGCCGTCGTCGAGCTCGACGCCGCCCCGCAGCGCCTGAGCGCGCGATCGCTCGACCGGCGGCCGCGGCGACCAGCGCCCGGTAGGTCTTCGGGACCTCGAAGCGAGGGATGGGTGAGGCGGTGGGCGAGCTCGCCGTCGTTGGTGAGCAGGATCAGGCCGGTGGTGTCGATGTCGAGCCGCCCAACCGGATACAGCCGCGCCGCCGCGCCCGGCTGCACCAGCGAGACGACCGTGGGGCGCCCTTGCGGGTCGCGCGCGGTCGAGACGACGCCGGCCGGCTTGTTGACCGCGTAGACGACCGCGCTCGCGCGGTCGCGCGCACCGTCTGCGCCGTCGACCGTCACGGCGTGCGTCCTCGTCGACGTCGCGGGCGGGATCGGTGACCACCTCGACCGCCGACGCTGACCCGCCCGGAGCGGATCAGCTGCTCGGATGCGCGCCGCGAGGCGACGCCCGCGGTGGCCAGGAACTTCGCCAGGCGCACGCCGGGCAGTGTGCTAGAACAAGCCGCGACTTTCAGCCCCTCCCGGTGTTCAAGGCTGAGGACGCGGGGCGCACCGGAGAATGCTGGCTGATGAGCGATGAATAAAACGAGCCCTCGTGACCTGATCGCTCGGCGCTCGCAGCCGTGGTGGCCGTCGCTCGCGCTGGCCGAGCGCTGCGCTCGCGCGCCACGCCGCGCTCGGGCCGGCGGGCTCGACGTGCTGCCGTTTCCCGGGTACCCCGGACGCCTCGCCACAGACGCAGATCGACTTCCCCGCGCTGGCCCCCTCGCAGCTCCGACCGCGTCGTCGGTCACCGGCTCGCTGCAGCGGCGCTCACCCCGGCGCGACTCAGCGCGGTGCCGGCAGCGGCACCGCGTTCATACCCGAGCCGGCCGTTCGTGAACGGCGACCGGGTCACGGTCCACGCCATGCTCAGCTCCCCCGCCGCCGGCACCGCCTCGGGCGCTCCGGCGCGACCCAGATCACCTCAGCTTCACGGTCGCCGCGCCGGTGCACGGCCCGCCTCCGACAGCGCGACCACCGAGCGCGGCACGAGCATCGTCCACCAGACATTGCAACCCACCGTCGCTTCACGCACACGTTCCACTCGGAGCCCACGCTTCACCCCCCGGTCGTGGTGATCGGCAACAAGGACCCCGATCAGGGCTCGGGCGACATCTTCACCGACGCGCAGCGCTCGATCCAGGCCGGGCCCGCTGATTCTCGATCCCCAGGGGCAGCCCGCTGTGGTTCGACCCGCTCACCGGCGGCAACGCCGCCACCGACCTCGCCGTCCAGCAGTACGGGGGCCAGTCCGCGCTCACGTTCTGGCAGGGATAGTCGGCCAACGGCTGGGGTCAGGCGACGACGTGATCCTGAACCACTCCTACCAGACGATCGCGACCGTGCACGCC
Organism: uncultured Actinomycetes bacterium; assembly: GCA_963822725.1. GTDB lineage: Bacteria > Actinomycetota > Thermoleophilia > Solirubrobacterales > Solirubrobacteraceae > Palsa-465. The sequence continues at coordinate 400,370 of CAWGIR010000004.1, read as the reverse complement.
GCGAACGGCTACCACGCCGACCTGCACGAGTTCCAGATCACCCCGCAGGGCAACGCGTTCGTGACGATCTACGCGCCGGTGCATGCCGACCTGAGCTCGGTCGGCGGCCCGCAAGAACGGGACGCTGCTCGACTGCATCATCCAGGAGATCAACATCGCCACCGGGCAGCTGATCTGGGAGTGGCACGCCTACGGTCACGTCCATCTGGCCGAGTCCTACGCCGGCAAGCCGGCTCCGAGCCCGTACGACTTCTTCCACATCAACTCGATCCAGCAGCTCCCGAACGGCAACTTGCTCATCTCCGCGCGCCATACCTTGGCGGTCTATGACATCGTCCCCTAGACCGGCAAGATCAAGTACGTGCATCGGCGGCAAGCACTCGAGCTTCAAGATGGGTCCGGGCACGAATTTCGAATGGCAGCACGACGCGCGGCTGTACGGCTGCACGCTCACGCTGTTCAACGACGCCGACGGCTACTGCAAGTCGCGAGAGCCAGTCGCGCGGGATGCTGATCTGCCTGCATCCGAAGTCGATGACCGCGACGCTCGATGCACTCCTATACGCACAACCCGCCGGTGCTCTCCCAGAGCGAGGGCAACGTGCAGCTGCTGCCGGACAACAACGTGTTCGTCGGCTTCGGCACGCAACCCGTACTTCACCGAGTTCTCGCGGCCGGGCAAGCAGCTGTTCACGGGCCAGGTTCGTCTACCCGGTCGAGTTCTACCGCGCCTACCGGTTCCCCTGGACCGGGTACCCGACCGGCTCGCCGGCCATCGCCGCGAGCCCACCTCGAGCGGCACGACCGTCTACGCCAGCTGGAACGGCGCGACCCAGATCGCCACCTGGCGCGTGCTGCGGGTCCGAGCCCGGGCACGCTCACGGCCGTGGCCGCAGAAGCCGTTCAACGGCTTCGAGACCGCGATCGCCGACGTCGAGCACGCAGCCCTACTTCGCCGTGCAGGCGCTCGACGCGAGCGGCCAGGTGCTCGGCACCTCGGCGGCCATCCCCCGCTGAGCGCGAGCGCCGTGGCCGAACGCCGGCCGCCTGCCACGATAGCGCAGCATGGATCTGAGCCTCCTGGACCGCGCGCTGGCCGACCTCGGGCGAGCCCGCCTACCGCGCGCGGCAGATCTGGCGATGGGCGAGCCAGGGCGCAGCGGGCTTCGAGTCGATGACCGATCTTCCGCGGGACTGCGCTGCGACCCTGGCCGAGCTCGTTCCGTTCTCGACGCTGGCCGTCGAGCACGAGCAGCAAGCGCGCGACGGCACGATCAAGACCCTGTTCTCGACCGCACGACGGCCGCCCGCTCGAGGCGGTACTGATGCGCTACCGAGACGGGCGCCGCTCTCTGTGCCTCTCCTCCCAGTCCGGCTGCCCGCTGACCTGCACGTTCTGCGCCACCGGCCAGATGCGCTTCGGGCGCAACCTGACGCGCCTCGGAGATCCTCGACCAGGCGCTTCATTTCCGTCGCCTCGGCCACGTCGACCACGCCGTGTTCATGGGCATGGGCGAGCCGATGCTGAACCTCGACAGCGTGCTCGAGGCGTGCCGGCAGGCTGCCCGCGCTGGGCATCAGCCACCGCCGCACGGCGATCTCGACCGTCGGCTGGATCCCGGGGATCGAACGCCTGGCCGCCGAGCCGCTGCCGTCAGGCTCGCCCTGTCGCTTCACGCCGCCGACCCGGCGCTGCGCTCGGAGCTGATGCCGGTCAACGACCGCTATCCGCTGGCGGACGTGCTCGAGGCCTGCCGCGGCCTACCACGAGCGCAAGCGCCGGCAAGGTGTTCGTCGAGTACGTGATGCTCGCGCGGCGTCAACGACTCGCACGTCCAGGCGCTGCAGCTGGCCGATGCGCTCGACCCGCAGGTGTTCAAGGTCAACCTGATCCCCTACAACCCCACCGGCTCCAGTACGAGGGCTCGAGCCCGAAGGCGATCGCGGCGTTCGCCTCGGTGCTCGAGCGTCGCGGCGCTGAGCGTCACCGTGCGCCTGACGCGCGGACGCGAGATCGACGCCGCCTGCGGTCAGCTGGCGGCGCGGCCGCGGGTGAGCGCGGCCGTGCTAGCCGCTGACGGCCGCGCCGGCCCGCGCCTCGCCGGCGCGCAGCAGCCGGTCGCGCAGCTCGGCCTCGAGCTCGGGCGAGGGATCGAATGCGCTCACGTCGGGCAGCTCGCGAGCGATGCCAGCCCGAACAGGCGCAGGAACAGCTCGGTGGTGCGGTAGAGGACGGCGCCGAACTGCGAGCGGCCGCTCTCCTCGATCATCCCGCGCTCGAGCAGCGTCGCGACGGCCGACTCGGCGTTGACGCCACGAATCCGCGCGATCTCGGGCCGCGAGACCGGCTGCAGGTAGGCGACGATCGCGAGCGTCTCCGCCTGCGCCGGCGGTCAGCGGCGGCGTCCGCGGCCGCGCCAGCAGCCGCCTGGCGGCCGGCTCGGTGTCCGGATGACTCGAGCAGCGCCCAGCCGCCCGCGAGCTCCCGCAGCACGAGCCCGCGGCGCTCGAATTCGTAGTGCTCCCGCAGCCGCTCGAGCGCAGTCACGACCTCGTGCAGTTCGGTGCGCGGCTCGCGTCGGCGAGCGCCTCGGCCGTGACCGGCTCGGCCGACAGGAACAGCAGCGACTCGATCGTCCGCTCGAGGTCCGGTCGCCGCTCATGCCGACCGCGCCTCCAGCGACTCGCGCCTCCTCGCTGGCGCTGATCGTGATCTCTCCGAACGGCTCCTCCTGGGCCCAGGTCAGCTCGCCCTGCTTGTAGAGCTCGAGCAGCGCGTACACGGTCACGGCGACCGTCACCCGGTCGGCGCGCTCAACCGCCTCGTCGAAGCTGAAGCTGCCCCGGCGCAGCAGCTCGCGCAGGTGAGCGAGGCGCTCGGCGACGGTCACCTTGCGTGACCGGAATGTGCCGGATGTCGACGCTGCGCCGGGGGGCGTAGCAGCTCGCCGATCGCCTCCCCGAGCCGGATCGGGTCGTACACGGCCTCGGCCTCCTGCAGCGGCGCCCGCCGGAGCGACTTCGGCAGCGGCGCGGAGCGGAAGCGGTATGGGGACTGCTGCTCGAGGCGCTCGCGGAGGCTCTCCGCGGCGCCGCGGTAGCGGTGGGCGTCGAGCAGCCTGGCGAGCAGCTCTTCGGCCGCCTCCCCGGGGTCGAGGTCGATCTCCTCCTGACTCCTCGCCGGGCAGCATCAGCCGGGACTTCAGCTCGAGCAGCGCGGCGATCAGCACCAGGAACTCCGTCGCCGCCTCCAGATCGAGCTCACCGCGGCGCTCGAGGTGATCGATGTAGGAGATCACGACCTCGGCCAGGTCGACCTCGAGCAGGTCGACCTCCTCGCGCAGGATCAGCGTCAGCAGCAGGTCGAACGGACCTGCGAACACATCGAGATCGAGCTCGAGATCGATCAGAGCCATCTTGTACCCGCGGAGGCTACTGCGCCGCCGGACCGGTCCGACGCCCATCGCCTCGCGCACGTCCTCGAGCGTATCCGACGGCGATCGCGCTGGCCTTCTCCGCGCCCTGGGCGAGCGTCCGCTCGAGCGCCTCCTCGTCCGCGCGGAGCTCCTCGTAGCGCTCCCGCACGGGCGCGAGGTATTCGACGACGGCGTCCGCCACCGCCTGCTTGAACGCGCCGTAGCCGGCGCCGTCGAACTCGTGCTCGATCTCCTCGGGCTTGGAATCCCGGACCGCAGCGAGGATCTCGATCAGGTTCGAGATCCCGGTCTTGTCGGGCGCCCGTGCGACGTCCGTTCCCGAATCGGTGACGGCGGAGCGCACCTTCTTCGTGATCGCCTGGGGTTCGTCGAGCACGTAGACGGTGCCCTGCGGTGAGCCGCCGGTCGTCGACATCTTGCGGTCCGGAAACTGCAGGTCCATGATCCGCGCGCCGACCTCCGGGATCCGCGCCTCGGGCACGACCAGCGTTTCGCCGAAGCGCGCGTTGAAGCGCTCGGCGACGTCCCGCATCAGCTCGACGTGCTGGCGCTGGTCGTCGCCGACCGGGACCTCCTGCGCACGGTAGGCCAGCACGTCGGCGGCCATCAGCACCGGATAGAAGAACAGCGCGGCCGAGACCAGCTCCCGCTGGGCGGCGGACTTCTCCTTGAACTGGTGCATCCGGTTCAGATCGCCCCAGGCGGTGACGCTGCACAGCAGCCAGGTGAGCTCGGTGTGCTCGGGTGACGTCGCCCTGGCGGAAGAAGATGCAGCGCTCGGGGTCCAGCCCGGCGGCCAGCAGCGTCGCAGCGGTGTCGTACACCGCCTCGCGCAGCGCGGCCGGCTCGTACGGGACGCTCGTGGCGTGCAGATCGACGATGCAGTAGATCGCCTCGCCGCGGTCCTGGCCGGCGACGTACTGGGTGATCGCGCCGATGTAGTTGCCGAGGTGCTTTCGACCGGTCGGCTGGATGCCGGAGAAGATGCGCATGAAGTGGGGCCGTGAGGCTACTTTGCAGGCGCTGAGGCTGCGGTCCCGCCGGCCGGCCGCTCGCGGCGCAGGACGTACGCGGCGATCACGCCGGCGATCCCGCCGCACACGTGTCCCTGCCAGGAGATGCCCGCGTGGGGGACGATGCTCGCCAGCAGCGCGCCGCCCCACACGACGCCGACCACGGCACCCGTCAGCAGCTCGAGCAGGCTGCGGTTGAAGAACCCGCGCGCCAGCAGGTATGTGGCGTATCCGAACACCACCCCGCTGGCGCCGATCGTGCTGAGTTAGCCGGCCCGATCAGCCACGTGCCGAGGCCGCCGAGGACGATCACGATCGCCGTCACCTGGGCGAGCCTCAGCGGCGCCGCGCAGGGCGATGATCACGCCCATGAACAGCAGCGGAATCGTGTTGTCGAGCAGATGGGGCGCGAAGTTCTGGTGGATGAACGGGGCCGTGAAGATCCCCCATATCCGATCGATGTTGCGGGAATAGATCCCGTCGTAGCGCAGGTGGTACGAGTCGGCCCAGTTGACCACCTCGACCAGCCACATCAACCCGACGATCCCGATCAGCAGCTGAATGCCCTCGAGCTGGGTGCGGCTACGGGCCAACCTCGGCGAGCTGCGCTTGGCCGGGACTGAGCTCGTGGCGGTCATGGTCGCCTAAGGATGGCAGCTTCGAGCTCTGGTTCCGCGCGCTAGTGCGAGCCGAGCGCCTCGACGGCCACAGCGAGCGCCACTTCCGCGCGCTGGCGCAGCGATTCGGTGAGCACGAACTCCTCAGGGGTGTGCGCCCCACCTCCTCGCGGGCCGAGGCCGTCGACGGTCAGCGCGATCACGGGCGCGAAGTGGCTGGCGTCGCTCGCGCCGCCGCGCGCAACGCCGACGATCGGGCGGCCGAGCCGGTCGCCGGCCTTCCGGAGCAGGGATTTGGTCACCTCACGGGAGTCCATTCCCGGCCAGCGGCGTTCGACCGTGCGAACCAGCTCTACCTCGTCGAGCTCGTCGGGAATCGTGGCCAGCACCGGCTCGAAGGCCTCCAGACGGTCGGCCCGCAGATCGAAGATCAGCTCACCCGCGGCCGGCACGACGTTGAACGCCTCGCCCGAGCGGATCACGGTCGGGACGACGCTGAGCCGCTCGGGCCCACGTGGATCGTGCATCCGCGCCACCTCCGGCGCTACCGAGGCGAGCGCGAGCAGCGCGTTGCGACCCTGGTCGGGCGCGCTCCCGGAATGCGCCGCCCGCCCCGCGGCTCTCACGCGCAGGGTGCCGGCTGCCTTGCGCCTCACGACCACCCCCTCCCCTTCGCCCCCAGGCCCGCGCTCGCCGGCCTCGAAGCAGAGACAGGCGTCGTAGTGCGCGAACCGCGCGACGTGTTCGAATTCCGCGGTGCGCCACTCCTCATCGGTCACGAGCAGCACCGACAGCTCTGAGAACAGCTCGGGTCGAGCGGCCAGGACGCGTGCGACCCCCAGGGCGAGCACCACTCCGCCCTTCATGTCGGCGGTTCCCGGGCCGTAGAGCCGCTCGCCGTCTCGGCGAAGCGGAGCGTGAGCATCATGGCCGATGACAGTGTCGAGATGGCCGAGCAGGAGCACGCGGCGCCGGCCACTGCCGGAGATCCGGGCGACCAGGTCGGGCGCGCTTCCCGCGGTCGCGCATGGCACCCGTTCGGTGTGCGCCTCGGGGGGCAGGAAGGCAACGCAGAGCGCAATCGCCTCCTCGGCGCCGGTCATGTCGCCGGAGGGCGAGGAGACGGCGACGAGCGCCTCGAGCTCGCGCTCGGCGCGGCCAGCGATCTCGGCCGCCCCGGCTTTGATCAGCGTGCTCATACGGATGGGCACCGTGTCACAATCCTCACCGCCATGTCCACGGGTGGCCTGTTGCGCCTAGCCGTCGTGGGCCACATCGAGTGGGTGGACTTCGTGCCGGTCCCGAGGCTGCCCCGACCCGGCGAGGTGGTCCATGCCGAGGGAGCATTCGCGCGCGCTGCGGGCGGTGGCGGAGTGGTCGCCGGCGTCCTCGCCGGCCTCGGCGGCGAAGTCGACTTCTTCACCGCACTGGGAGACGACACAGACGGTCGTGCGGCCGTGGACCAGCTCGAGCGCCAGGGAGTGCGGATGCATGTGGCATGGAGACCGGAGCCGAGCCGCCGGGCGGTGACGCTGCTCGAGGACGGCGGCGAGCGCACGATCGTCACGATCGGCCGCCGTCTGGACCCACTGGGAGCCGACGACCTCGAATGGGACCGTCTTGGCGAGGCGGCGGGCGTTTATCTGACGGCCGGGGATGCGAGCGCGCTCGAGCGAGCACGCCAGGCCCCGGTGCTCGTCGCCTCCCCGCGTGCGCGCCACGCCTTGAGCGGGAACGGTCCGCCGATCGATGCGCTCGTGTTCAGCGCTCACGACCGCGACGAACGCCAATGGGCCGAGCAAGTGTCCGCCCGGGCCAGACTTCTCGTCGCCACCGAGGGCGCGCGCGGCGGCCATTGGTGGGGGAGTCCGAGGGCCGGTGGCAGCCCGTGCCGCCGCCAGGAGACCCCGTGGACTCCTACGGTTGCGGCGACTCGTTTGCCGCCGGGTTCGCCTTCGGATTGGCGGAGGGCCGGCCGGTGCCCGAGGCAGCCAGACTCGGAGCGGAGTGTGGGGCGCGGTGCTTGACGCGGGCCGGGGCCCCATAGCGCCTAGCCTGTTTTCCGTGCCGCACCGGCATCCGCGAGCGAGAACGATCGCCGAGCGCGGTCAGCTGACCGCCGAGGTCGACCCGCTGCGTCCATCCGGGCGACTGTTGCGCCAGGCGGGGATGGATGCCTCCTACATCGACCTCGCGAACGCGCGGCACCTCGAGTTCGACTACATGCGCTGGCTGCGGATCGTCCTGCAGGCGGCCCGAGCCAGGCGCGTCTTGCACATCGGGGGCGGCGCCTGTGCGCTCGCCCGCGCGCTGGCCGCGGAGGATCCCGGGGGACGCCAGCAGGTCTGCGAGGTCGACGCCGACGTCCTCGAGCTCGCCCGGGAGCGGTTCGGGTTGCGCCCTGCGCGCGGACTGCGCGTGCGACACGCTGAGGGCCGTGCGCATCTGGCGGTCCAGCCTAATGACAGCTGGGACGCCGTCGTGATCGACGCGTTTGTGGGTGCCCGGATACCCGTGCGGCTGATAACCGTCGAGGCGCTGACCGATGCCGCGCGGGTAGCACCACTGACGCTCGTCAACGTCGTCGACAACAGGGGCGAATCGGACTTGAGCGCGGCCGCGGCGGCGATGTCGGTTGCGTACCCGAGGGTCTGGACGCTGGGTCATCGGCTGGGAAACACGATCGTCGCCGGCTGCACGAGCGCCCGCCAACCCGACCTCATCCGCGTCGCCGCCCGAGCTGCCGCCGACCCATCGCCGGCCCAGCTGACGCCCCCCGAGCGCGCCGCAGCGATCATCGCTTCGGCGGCGCCTCCCAGGGACATCGCGGAGATGGAGAGCGCGGCGCGCTAGGCGGTCGCACGGCGCGATAGACGGTCGCACGGCGCGATAGACGGTCGCACGGCGCGATAGGCCGCTCCGCGCCCACAGCTTCGCCGTCTCGACGGCGACCTCGGACGTTTCCGCGGAAATCCCGCAACCTTGCGGTTGCGCTTTGGTTGTGGGAATGCGGCTGGCCTCGGCGCGCCCGGCGGCCTGGCCCCACGCCTTCCCGCACATGGTTCCGTCCGACCGCATCCCTACTGTCTCGAACATGCGTTCGATTCCTATGTGCCGCCCGCCGACGCCGTCAGAACGGGCAGAGTCGGCGGGCTCGGGCCAGCGACCCGTGGCGGAGCTGGAGCGCCAGATACGTCAGCTGGCTGGGGAGATCGCGGCGGCCACGTGCCGCTGGCTCCTGTTGGTCGGGGAGTTCGACGCCCGACAGGGCTGGGCTGTCGACGGGGTGAAGTCGTGCGCGCACTGGCTCTCCTGGGCCTGCTCGATCGGCCTGCCGACCGCGCGTGAGCAGGTGAGGGTGGCGTCTCGCTTACCGGAGCTGCCGCTCGTCCGCGCTGCGTTCGCGCGCGGCGAGCTCTCTTACTGCAAGGTGCGGGCGATCACGCGGATCGCGACGCCAGAGACAGAGCAACAGCTCGTCGAACTGGGCCGGCACGCGACCGGTGCACAACTCGAGAAGATCGTGCGGGGCTACCGCCAGGTTGACCGTGCAACCACCGAGGCCGCAAGGGGCGTGCATGAACGGCGCGGGCTCACGTGGAGCTTCGAGGACGATGGTTCGCTGCACATCGAGGGCAGGCTTCCGGCGGACGATGGGGCTCTGCTGGTAGCCGCGCTCGAGGCCGAGGCCGGCGAGACGCCGGCAGACCCGACCACGGTGACCGCCCCTCAGCGGCGGGCAGACGCGCTGGTGTCGCTCGCGCGCGGGGGCCTGGCGGCGAAGAACGCCGCCCGCCCAAGTGGCGATCCGGTCGAGGTCGTGGTGCACGTCGACCTGGCCACCCTTCCCGCCGATCAGATTGAGGAGCGCTCCGAGCTGGAAGATGGCCCAGCGCTCGCCCCAGAGACGACCAGGAGACTGGGGTGCGACGCGGCTCTTGTGCGGATCATCGAGCGGGACGGCCGCCCCTTGTCGATCTCCAGGCGGAATCGCACGATTCCTCCCGCGCTCAGACGCGCACTGCGCTCACGGGATCACGGCTGCAGGTTCCCCGGCTGCACGCACACAAAATTCCTGCATGCCCACCACATTCGGCACTGGGCTCGCGGCGGCCCGACCACGCTCGACAACCTCGTGCAGCTTTGCTCCTACCACCACCGACTCGTCCACGAAGGCGGATTCAGCGTGGAGCGGGCTGGGCCAAACTCGATCCGTTTCCGAAGACCCGACGGCAAGGAGCTTCCGGCAAGCAAGCCATGTCCAGCGGCCCGTGGCTTGGCAGTCGCCGAGCACAACCGGGCCAATGGCGTGGTCATCGACTGGGAGACCTGCACGCCTCGCTCTCGCGGAGCCCCGATCGATTACGGAATCGCCGTCGAGGGACTGTTCGTCAGGCGCTGATCAGGCTCGGCCCTCGAATCGCGGCAAGCCGTCCTCCGGCAAGTCGTCCCACTCGGCCCGGGAGCCCACGAAGCTCCGGTACTGGGGCCGGATGCCTGGGTCGTCGTCGAGCGTGCCGAGCCGGACGGAGACCTCGGGTCCGTCGGGCCAGGTGCCACCGAACAGGCTCGAGCCGCACACCCGGCAGAACGCCTTGCTCATCCCGCCTTCGGGCGGGCGGAAGGTCTCGATCAGCTCGGCGCCCGAGAGCAGGCGAAACCCTTCTCGCGGCACACGGCCCTGCGCCAGGGCGGCGGCGCCGGAGTGCTTGCGGCAGCGGGAACAGTGGCAATAGTTCGCCCGCCGGAACGGCACCGTGATTTCGTAACGCACGCCACCGCAGAGGCAGCTCCCGCGAACCGGACGCTCCGGCGACGGGGCTCCCGCGCTCACGCCGACACGTCCCAGCTCACGCCGACACGTCCCAGCGAGCAAGGTAATCCGCGATCCCTGAGCGGTCGAGTCCAGCGCCCAGACAGCAGAGCAAGGCGATCCGCGCCGCCGGCGGCGAGAGGAACGGAGCGCAGACCGCTCCGCTGGCGCGGAGATCGGGCTCGGCTCCGTCGAATCCATATGTGGAGACGAGCATCGAGGAACGCTCCGGACGGCACGTGATCACAACGGGAACTCGCCCCACCGCCTGCCGCAGCTCAGCGAGCAGCGGCGGCGAGAGGTGCCCGGCGCCGAACGCGACGAGCACGATCCCGTCGGCCTCCGACGCGGCGTGGCGCAACATCGCGCCATCGTCCCCGAGGGCCGGGCTGATGATCTCGACCCGCTGGTCGAGGTCCCGCACCTCGAGCGCCTCGGGACGCGAAGGCCGGACGGCGAGCCACAGGCGTCGTTCCACCACGCGCCCGATGGGCCCTGAGATCGGGGAGCCGAATGCGGCGGGGCCCGTGCTGTCGACCTTGCGGACGGTCATCGCCGCGTGCACCTCGCCCCCGAAGACGACGACCGTGCCGAGCTCGGCCGCGCCGGGGGAACCCGCGACGACGACCGCATCGATCAGGTTGGCCGGCCCGTCGGCACCAGGCCCCGTCGCGGGCCGATTGGCGCCGGTCACCACGATCGGCGCCTCCGCGCCGTGCAGCAGAGCGGACAGCACGGCAACCTCCTCCAGGGTGTCGGTCCCGGTGGAGATCACCACGCCCTCCCCTCCGGCCGCGGCGGCGGCCGCGCGGCCGCAGAGATCGAGCGCCTGCGCGAGCGTCAGGTGAGCGCTCGGGACCCCGAGGACGGTCTCGGCCTCGAGCGCCGGGACCGCCTCGAGTGCAGGGACCGCCTGGAGCAGACCGGCGGCATCGAGCGCGGGCACCGCCTGCGCCCCGCCCATCGCGATCGTCCCACCGGCCGCGAGTAGCCGCACCGGCCGCGCGAGGGCGCCGAGCGTCTCGTCCACGGGCTCTAGAGCGCCTGTCTGACGACCGGCCGCCGAGCGGCCGCTGCCTCGTCGAGCCTCCGCACGGGCGTCGTGTAGGGCGCGCCCTGGGCGATCGTCGGATCCTCGCGAGCCTCGCTCAAGATCGCGGCGATCACGTCCACGAATCGATCGAGTGTCTCCTTGGTCTCCGTCTCGGTGGGCTCGATCAAGAGCGCCTCGTCGACGATCAGCGGGAAGTAGACCGTCGGGGGGTGGATGCCGTGGTCGAGAAGCCGCTTGGCGAGATCGAGTGTCTTGATCTGAAGCTCGCGCTTCATCGCGGTGCCCGAGAGCACGAACTCGTGCTTGCAAAGCCGGTCGTATGCGGCGGGCAGATACTCCGCGATGCCCTCCCGGCGCAGCCTCGCCAGCAGGTAGTTGGCGTTCAGCACCGCCACCTCCGAGACCTCCCGGAGTCCCGCCGCACCGAGCGAACGGATGTACGCGTACGAGCGGACGAACACGCCATAGTTGCCCTGGAACCCCCGGAGGCGGCCGATCGACTTCGGCCGGTCGAAGTCGAGGTCGTAGTAAGCCTCGGCCGCGCCGTTGCCCTCGGCCGAGCGCCGCACCACCTGCGGGCGCGGGAGATATGGCTCGATCCGGTCCGAGACGGCGATCGGTCCCGCTCCCGGGCCGCCGCCGCCGTGCGGTTGGGTGAACGACTTGTGGAGGTTGAAGTGCACGATGTCGAAGCCCATGTCACCCGGCCGGCAGATGCCCATGATCGCGTTCAGATTCGCACCGTCGTAGTAGAGCGTCGCGCCGACTCCGTGGACGATGCGAGCGATCTCCTCGATTCCCTCCTCGAACAAGCCGACGGTCGAGGGATTGGTGAGCATCAGGCATGCGACGTCATCGGAGGCCTTGGCCCGGAGGTCGTCCAAATCTACGTTGCCGCGGGAATCGGTCCCCACCTTGACCACCTCATAACCGGCCATCGTCACGGTCGCCGGATTCGTGCCGTGCGCCGTGTCGGGCGTCAGGACCTTCGTGCGATGCTCGCCGTGGTCCTCGTGATATGCGCGGGTCAGGAGGACTCCGGCCAGCTCGCCGTGCGAACCCGCCGAGGGCTGCAGCGAGACATGCGGCAATCCTGCGACCGAGGACAGCTCCTGCTGTAGGCGCCACATCAGCTCGAGCGCGCCCTGTGCCTGCCGGGGATTTTGCAACGGGTGGAGCTTGGCGTGGCCGGGCAGCGCGGCCACGCGCTCGTGCAGCTTGGGGTTGTGCTTCATCGTGCACGATCCAAGCGGATAGAAGCCGGTGTCGAGGTCGAAATTGCGCTTCGACAGGCGGTTGTAGTGGCGGACGATCTCGGGCTCGGAGACCTCGGGCAGGCTCGGACCCTCGGCGCGCCTCAGGGATACGGGCAGGAGCTCGTCGAGCGGGCGCTCCGGGACGTCCACAGGCGGCGCCACGAACGCGCGGCGCCCCGCCTTCGAGCGCTCGTAGATCGTGAGCTCGTCGTCAGCCTCCGCGATGAACCAGCGCGGTGAGCTCATGCCCGGGCTCCCACCGCAGGCCGCTCAGCGGCGACCGCGGCCCCGAGTGCATCGGCAAGGCGATCGATGTCGGCGCGGGTGCGCTGCTCGGTGATTGCGACCAGCAGTCCGTCGGGATACTCGTCCGGGTAATCCGCCGCGAGCGGATAACCCGGATTCACCCCTCGGCGCGGCACCGCTCGATCACCCGCTCGACCGGCGTCTCGAGGCGCACCGCGAACTCCCGCACGACAGGCTGGGAGTGCAGCAGTGACACGCCCTCTAAGGCGCCGAGCCGCTCGCGCGCGTAAGCGGTCCGCTGCAGCATCAGCTCCGCCAGCTCGACGATCCCGCGTCGCCCCAGCCAGCTTAAGTAAATGACGCCCGCGAGCGCGTTCAGCGCCTGCGCCGTACAGATGTTCGAGGTCGCCTTCTCTCGCCGGATGTGCTGCTCGCGGGTCTGCAGCGTGAGCACAAACCCGCGCCGGCCCTCGGCATCTCGCGTCTCGCCGGCGATCCGGCCCGGGACCCGTCGCATCAGCTCCTCGGTCACGGCAAAGAACCCGAACGAGGGACCGCCGAAATCAAGCCGGTTGCCGAGCGTCTGCCCCTCCCCCACGGCTATGTCCACGCCGCAATCTCCGGGCGTCTTCAGGAGCGCGAGCGGCAGCGGGTCGCACGCGCAGACCGTGAGCGCGCCGACGGAGCGAGCGACGCCCGACAGAGTGCCGAGATCCTCCACCGCGCCCAGGAAGTTGGGCTGCTGGACGATCACCGCGGCGACATCGTCCGAGAGCTCCCGCATGGAGGTGACCCCGTCCTGGAGTGGCACCTCGTCTACCTCCATCCCGTAGCCGTGGGCCAGCGTCGCGAGCGTCTCACGCGAATGGGGATGGACACCCCGTGAGACGACGAACCGCGTGCCGGCACCGGCGAGCTTCGCCACATAGCCCGCGGCCGCCACGGCGCTCGGGCCCTCGTAAACCGAGGCGTTCGACACGGGTAGCCCGGTCAGTTCCGAGATCGCGGTCTGGTACTCGAACATCGCCTGCAGCCCGCCCTGTGAGATCTCCGGCTGATACGGCGTGTATGGAGTCAGGAACTCCGAGCGCAGGACGATCGACTCGACGAGTGCCGGAACGTAGTGGTCGTACATCCCGCCGCCGAGGAACGAGAGCTCGTCCTCGGTCGAGGTGTTGCGCGCCGCGAGCGAGCGCAGCTCCTCGTAGACCTCCTGCTCGGAGCGGCCCGCTTCGCTGGAACGCCGACGGATCGAGCCGCAGCGCGGCGGGGATGTCGACGAACAGCTCCTCGATCGAGGCGACGCCGATCGCCTCGAGCATCTCGCGCCGGTCGGCGTCCGTTGCGGAGACGTAGCTGCTCACTGACAGCGAGGCCTCATACGACGCGGCGTCCATCAGCGAATCGGTTTCGCCCCGCATCGGAGAGCTTCACCCGCACGAGCCAGCCATCCCCATAGGGCTGCTCGTTGATCGTCTCGGGAGAGTCCGGACAGCGACTCGTTCACGGCCGACGATCTCCCCAGACAGCGGCGCGATCACGTCCGAGACCGCCTTGACCGACTCGACCTCGGCGTAGGGCTCGTCCTTCTTGATGGTCGCCCCGACTTTCGGAGGGTCGAAGAACACGACCTCGCCGAGCGCGTCCTGCGCGTACCAGGTGATCCCGAAGGTGGCCTCGTCTCCTTCAACGCGCGCCCAGTCGTGCTCTGCGTGGTAGAGGAGATCGTCGGGGTAGCTGGCTTCGGACATGCTCACGATTCCTTTCGGTACAAGGGCTTCTTGGAGATGGTCGCCGGCCGATTGCGCCCGCGGACGTCGATCTCGATCCGGGTCCCGGGCTCGGCCCGCTCGAGTGGAAACGTACGCCATCCCGATTCCGCGCTCCAGACACGGCGAGAACGTGCCGCTTGTCACGACGCCGCCGTCGCGCACGGGGTTTCCTTGCCGCGCGATCCCGGGGCCCTCGATCACGAACGGGACCAGCTTCTCCTTCGGCCCGTCCGCCCGGACCGCGGCGACCGCCTCCGAGCCGATGAAGCCCGTCCCCTCCTTGCAGCACCAGCCGAGACCCGCCTCGATCGGGTTGCGGTTCTCGTCCATGTCGTTGCCGTACAGGTGAAAGCAGACCTCGAGCCGAAGCGTGTCGCGCGCGCCGAGGCCGACTGGCGCGGCGCCGCCTTCGAGCAGCGCGTCCCAAACCGCCGGCGCGCCGTCCGGAGCGAGCAGAAGCTCGACGCCGTCCTCCCCCGTGTAGCCGGTTCCGCACACCAATGCGGGGACGCTCGGCTACCCGGCGCTCGCAGCAGTGAAAGCGTGGCGGCAGGGACCCGTCGGCGAGCCGCGCCACGAGCCCGCGGGCGGCGGGCCCCTGAACGGCGAGCATCGCGAAACTCGGCGGCCCGGTCGAGAACGTCGACGTCGAATTGCTCAGCCTGCGACTGCATCCAGGCGAGGTCCTTCTCGTGGTTGGCGGCGTTCGTCACCGTCAGGTACTCGCACTCGGCCAGGCGGTACGTGAAGAGATCGTCGAGCACGCCGCCGTCCTCGCGGCACATCACGCTGTACTGGGCGCCCCCCTCGGGCATCCGCCTGACGTCGTTTGACAGCACGCGCTGGAGGAAGGCCTGGGCATCCGGGCCCCGGCATCTCGATCTCGCCCATGTGCGAGACGTCGAACATGCCCACGTTCCGCCTTACGGCGAGGTGCTCCTCGCGGATGCCCTCGTACTGAACCGGCATCTCCCAGCCCGCGAACGGCACCAGACGCGCCCCCGCGGCGCGGTGGCGCTCGTACAGCGGCGGTGCGGCGCAGCGCTGTATCCGCGACTGAGGACATCAGTCGCGGAGGCTACACGGCGCGCGCAGCCCAGCTCTAGCGATCCCTGAGGAACGACGGGATGTCGATCTCGTCGTCGCGGATCTCGAGCGAGGAGCGCTGCCGGTCGTCCATCGAGACCTCGCGATCGGCACTGCGGTCGCGGCGTTCTGCGCGCGGCTCCTCGCGCCCGACGCTGCCACGCAGCCGGTCGTGATCGAAGCCGGTGGCGATCACGGTCACCCGGACCTCTTCGCCGAGCGAATCGTCGATCACCGCGCCGAAGATGATGTTCGAGTTTGCATCGGCGGCGCTCTGAACGATCTCCGCCGCCTCGTTGACCTCGAACAGGCCGAGATCGTGTCCGCCGGTGATGTTGAGGAGGATCCCCATCGCCCCCTCGACCGACTCCTCCAGCAGCGGCGAGGAGATCGCGACCTTGGCGGCCTCGGCGGCACGGTTCTCACCGCCGGCGCTTCCGATTCCCATCAGCGCGGTGCCGGCGTCGCGCATGATCGTGCGCACGTCGGCGAAGTCGAGGTTGATCAGCCCGGGAATCGTGATCAGGTCGGTGATCCCCTGGACGCCCTGGCGCAGAACGTTGTCGGCTTCCCGGAACGCGTCCAGAATCGTGGTGCGGCGCTCGACGATCGCCAGCAGCTTCTCGTTGGGGATCACGATCAGCGTGTCGACGTGGTCGGAGAGCTCCTGGATCCCGGTCTGCGCCTGACGGGCACGCTGCGTGCCCTCGAAGGAGAACGGCCGCGTGACGACACCGACCGTCAGCGCCCCGATCTCGTTCTTGGCGATGTCGGCGATCACCGGCGCTGCGCCGGTGCCGGTACCGCCACCCTCGCCGGCGGTGACGAACACCATGTCGGCGCCTTTCAGCGCCTCCTTGATCTCATCGCGGGACTCGGCGGCGGCACCGCGTCCCACATCCGGGTTGGCCCCGGCGCCGAGACCATGGGTCAGCTCATGGCCGATGTTCAGCTTGATGTCCGCGTCACACATTGCGAGCGCCTGCGCATCGGTGTTGCAGGCGACGAACTCGACGCCGCGCAGACCCGCATCGACCATGCGGTTGACCGCGTTCGTGCCGCCGCCGCCGACGCCGACGACCTTGATGACTGCCAGGTAACTGCCGCTTTCCATGGTGACCGCCCAACCCTCGAGTTAGCGTTTAGTCCGCTTTGCCGGGTTTTTGCTCTAAGCGGAGTTTTGCACGTTACGTGCTGGGGATGCGGGAAGTCAATGCAACGCCACGCCGACGCAACGTTCGTTGCAACGCGGGTAAGTCTCGATGGTCGACCGAGGGTTTGGATTTTGGGATAGTCAACCTACAGTTGAGAGTTAGCCCCCCGTGCCGGACGTCGTTGCGGCGCTGGTGCTGGCCGTGGACGCAGTGCTGGCCGTGGACGCAGTGCTGGCCGTGGACGCAGTGCTGGCCGTGGACGTTGCCCCGGAAGCGGACGTGACCCCCGCCGCGGGACGCTGCGGATCGGATACGTCGATGTAGGACGCGCCGTGGGATCCCGGGTCGGCCAGGACTCCTGCGGCGGCCAGCCACTTTGCGCTCAGCAGGTCCCGGTCTCCGAAGTACAGGCTCGGTCCGTTCCGGAGCCGGACGACGACCCCGTGTGCCGATGACGTGGTGACCCCGGTCACGTGGCTCAGGAGCTGATACGGCGCGGCGGCCAGCACGTCGACGGCCTGAAGCGCGGTGCCGTCCGTCAGCCTGGAGCCGCCGGGCAGCGCCGATGCCGAGATCGTGGGAAGCGAACCGGACGGAGCGACATCGTGGAGCAGGGTCCCGTCACCCGCAACGCTCATCCGCTCGCCGCCGGCCTGAATGACCGCCACCGGGGCCTGCTCGATCACCGTGATCCGGATCCCGTGCGGGAACGAGGTCGAAACCTGAACGTTCTTCACGACCGGATATGGCGCGACTGCGGTACGAAGCTTCGAGATCTGGACGTGGAGCGTCGTCATGTTCCGGGCCGCAACCGACAGCGCCGCGCGGATCCGTCCAGCATCGGGACCGGTGGCTCCCACGACGCTCACCCGCTTGACCCCGACCAATGAGGAGTCGCGGACCCACAGCCACGCGCCCCCGAGGGCGAGCGCGGCCGCCGCCACGGCCCCGGCGAGCAGCGGCGACACGCGCGGAAAGCGAAAGCGGCGGAGAGTGAGCGTCACCCCCTCCTAGTTCGACGCTACCCCAACACGGACCTCCCGAGCGCGTCGATGTTTCCCGCCCCCATCATCAGGCACAGATCGCCGGCGCGCAGCGTCCCCGAGAGGAATCGGCGAGCGTCTTCGAAGCTCGGCAACCAGGCGACCAGACGCCCACCGGCGGCGTCGGCGGCGGCGTCGGCCACCAGCCGCCCATCGATTCCGGGATGGTCCTCTGCTCGCTCCCGCGCCGGGTAGACGTCGAGCACCACGATCACGTCGGCGGCGGCCAGGGCGCCGCCGAACGCCCGCGACAACGCCGCCGTACGTGAGTAGAGGTGGGGTTGAAAGACGGCCACGACCCGGCGGGGCGCGAACGTCCGGGCGGCCGCGATCGCAGCGGCGACCTCCGTGGGGTGGTGGGCGTAGTCGTCGTACACGCACGCGCCGCTCGGGGCCGTGCCCAGCAGCTCGAAGCGCCGCCGCGCGCCGATGAACTGACGCAAGGCCCCCGCCGCTCGCGCCGGGTCGGCCCCGGCCAGCCGTGCGGCCTCGAGCGCGCCCGCGGCGTTGATCGCGTTGTGCGCGCCGGGAACTCTGAGCACGACCTCGACGCCCCGCCAGTCAAAGCGCGATCCGTCTTCTGACAGGACCGGGTCGGGGGCGTCGTAGGGGACCGCGCCCGCTGGGCACAGGGCACGCAGGGTGGGGCGGTCCCAGACGACAGCACCCGTGCCGGCGCGGGACATGAACTCCCGCAGGGTCTGCTCGAGCTCCAGCACGGACCCATACGTCGCATGATGATCCAGCTCCGCACTGGTGAGGACGGCGATCTCGGGATCGAGCTTCAGCAGCGAGCGGTCCGACTCGTCGGCCTCGATGACGATCCACTCTCCCTCCCCCCAGCCTGCGTTGACGCCGGTGCTGCGCAGCTCGCCGCCGATCGCGTATGCGGGATCGAGTCCCGCCCCGGACAGCGCCTGCACGGCCATGCCCGCCGTGGTCGTCTTGCCGTGCGTCCCGGTGACGGCAAGGCAGCGCTTGAGCGCCGCTACCTGGGCCAGCAGATCGGCTCGATGCAGCTCGTGGCCGCCAGCGGCTACGCGCTCGGGATTGTCTGGAGGCACCGCGGTCGAGTAGACGACCTCGGCTCCCTCGGGGACGTTCGCCGCCGCGTGGCCTCCGATCAACGGTTCGATCCCGCGCTCCCTCAGATGCTCGATGTAAGACGACTCGGCCCGGTCGGAGCCGGTGACCTGCGCCCCGAGCTGGGCGGCGATGAGTGCCAGACCGCTCATGCCCGCCCCGCCGATCCCGACGAAGTGAAGGCGCCGCGATGACCAATCGGCGCCGCTCACCTCGCGGTCTCCCGGACGCCCGCCGCGGCGAGTACCTCCCCGGCGACCTCGCTCGCGGCTTGCGGTCGAGCGAGCGAGGCCGAGGCGCGCGCCATCGATTGCAGCCGAGCGGGATCTGCAAGCAGCTTCCCCACCTCCTGCGCCAGCCGCGCCGGGGTCAGCTCGGCGTCGGGCACGATCACGGCGGCCCCGGCGCGTTCCATGAACCGGGCGTTCGTTGTCTGATGGTCGGCGGTCGCGTGCGGGTACGGAATCAACACGGCGGGGCGACCGTGCGCGGCGATCTCGAAGATCGAGCCGCCCGCTCGTGCCACGACCAGGTCGCTTGCCTCGAGCGCGTCGTCGAACTCCGCGATGTAGCCGCGGAGGTCGTAGTGGGGTCCGGGGGAGTCGAGCTCGGGCAGGTCGCGCGCACCGGCGGCGTGCAGGACGCGAAAGCGGGCGCCGGCGAACGCCTCGACCGCCGCGTGGTTGATCGAGCGAGCGCCCTGCGAACCGCCGAACACGAGCACGCAGGTCTCCCCCTCGGGAATTCCGAACCGCCGGCGGGCGCCATCGCGGTCGCCGGCCTGAGGTGGTACCGGTCTGCCCGTGACCCGATAGCGGCGGCCTTCCCGTCCAGCGATCGGGAACGCCAGGCACACCCGGCGGGCGAACGGGGCCAGGATCCGGTTGGTCAGACCCAGATGGCTGTCGGCTTCGAGCAGCACCAACGGCAGGCGCGCGGCCGTCGCCGCCAGTCCGAGGGGCCCGGCCACATACCCCCCGGCGCCCACCACCGCGGCTGGTCTGAGCGCTCGCAGCATGCCGCGAGCAGCGAGAACCGCCCGCGCGTCGATCAGCGCCGCGCCGAGGGCGGCTCCGGGTCGTCCGCGCGGCAGCGGTCTGACCTCCAGCCGCCGGAAGTCATATCCCGCGGCGGGAACGAGCTCGGACTCGGCCCGCTCGCCGCCGACGAATGTGACCTCTGCTCCTCCCTGTTTGAGCGCGTCAGCGACCGCGATCGCGGGCACGACGTGCCCGGCGGTCCCGCCGGCGCCGATCACGATCCGTGGGCTTTTCACTCTTGGGTGCCTCGACCGCACGCAGCCTGCGCGCTCCGGGCTGGGCGATGTTGAGCAGCAGGCCGACGGCCGCAAGCATCACGCACAGGTTGGTCGGCGCGTAGGAGATGAACGGCAGCGGCACGCCGGTGAGCGGCGCGATGCCCAGCACGACGAAGATGTTCAGGATCCCCTGGCACAGGATCAGAGAGGTCAGTCCGGTCGCGAGGAGCTTGGCATACCGCCCTGCCGCTCGGCGCGCGGTCCGAAGCCCTGCATAGGCAATCATTCCGTACAGAACGGCGACCACGCAGATGCCCATCACGCCGAGCTCCTCGCCCACGACCGCCAGGATGAAGTCGGTCTGCGCCTCCGGGAGGTAGAACACCTTCTGCACCGACTGTCCGAGGCCGACCCCGAACAGGCCCCCCGACCCCAGGGCGATCTGCCCCTGAACTGCCTGAAACCCCGCCGTCGACTTCGATGACCACGGGTGCAGGAACGACGTCAGCCGTGCCCGCTGGTAGGGCTGGGCAAGCACGAACAGAGCGACGATCCCGGCGCCGAGCGCCGCCAGCAGCAGCAGCTGCCTGAGCGGCATCCCGGCGGCGATCAGTAGCGCCGCGAGCGAGAACACGATCACGAGCGCGGTGCCCATGTCGGGCTCCACGAGGATCAGCAGGCACGCGGGGCCGGCCGCAACCGCGATCGGGGTGATCAGCGGCACGATCCCCCGGGAGCCGTTGATGCGCTTGGGATGCTTCGCCAGGTAGCCGGCGACGTACAGGACGAGCGTGAGCTTTGCGATCTCGGAGGGCTGGAACTGGAGCGGACCGGCCGCGAACCAGCGCCGGGCGCCATTGACATCGACCCCGAACCCCGGCGCCAGCACCAGCAACAGCAGCGCCCCCGAGCCGATCAGCATGAGCTTCACGACGCGCTCGTTGAGGAGCTGCATCCCCCCGCGCGCAAACACGCGCATCACGACCAGGCCGACGCCCCCAAAGATCAGATAGCGAACGAACTCGCCGGTGCCCAGGCCGCTACCGGTGCCGAGCCCCAGCGGCGAGGACGCGCTGTAGACCATCACCGCGCCGAACGCCAGCAGGCAGAGCGTCGCCGTCGTCAGGATCCGATGCTCGAGCGGCGGCGCCACATGGCGCGCGCGGGGCCGGGCTCGTGCTCTGCGCGGGAATGAGGCCTGGCGCGGCGCCGATCGGCGCTGCGGCGCGGCGGCTGCCCGTGAGGCCGGCACCTACAGGGCCTCCACCAATTGCCGGAAGTGCTCGCCTCGAGCCTCGAAGTCCGGGTACTGGTCGTAGCTTGCGCACGCGGGCGAGAGCAATACGGTCTCGCCGGGCTGCGCAGCGGCCGCGGCGGCGCGCACTGCATGTTCGAGGTCCCCGCGGACGCTCACCGGCACGTCGCCTGGCGCCAGCGCGGCCCGGAGGTCCGCGGCGGCCTCGCCGATCAGATACACGGCGCGGCAGCGCTCGGCGACCGCAGCCCGCAGCGGGGCGAAGTCCTGGCCCTTGCCGCGCCCCCCGGCGATCAGATGTACTCCGCCTGGGTACGTCGCCAGGGCCACCAGCGTCGAGGCGACGTTGGTCGCCTTTGAGTCGTTCACGTACTCGATGCCATCGCGCTCGGCGATCAGCTCGAGCCGGTGGGCGACGCCGGTGAACGAGCTCAGGCCGTCGGCCACCGCGGCGGCGTCAAGGCCGCGGCTGATGCAGACCGCGGCCGCCGCCATCGCGTTCTGGCGGTTGTGGGCCCCGGGCAGCGAGATCTCGTCGATCCCGATCAGCGGCTCCTCATGCCAATAGAGGCGGCTGCCGCGCTCGCACAGGGTCGCTCCGGCGGCGCTTCCGAACGTCACCTTGCGGGCTCGCCCGCCGGGCTCGAGCCCGATGTCCTCCGGCAGGACGGCGACGTCGTCGGCATCCTGGCCCGCGAACACGCGCAGCTTCGCCTCAACGTACGCCTCGTATCCGGCGTGACGGTCCAGATGATCCGGCGCGATGTTGAGCAGCACCGCCGCTTCGGGCGCGAACGCCAGCGCGTCCTCGAGCTGGAACGACGAGGTCTCGCAGACGACCGTGGTCCGGGGATCGAGCGTGCCGATCAGGGAGCTCACCGCGGTGCCGACATTGCCGGCGACGGCGACCTGCGCCCCGGCGCGACGGTGGATGTGGCCGATCCACTCGGTGGTGGTGGTCTTCCCGTTCGTGCCGGTCACCGCGACGAACTCATTCGGAAGCAGCCTCCATGCAAGCTCGAGCTCGCCGAGCACAGGCATCCCGCGGTCGAGCGCCGCGCGGACGGGCGGCGCGGTGCGGGGTACCCCCGGGCTCTTGATGAGCGTCCGGGCGCGGGCGGCAAGAACGTCGCCTGACGCATCGAGGTGGACTTCGACGCCGGCCTCCGAAAGCCTCCTGGCAGCCTCGTCCAGCTGTGCCGTCCCGGGCGCGCCCATATCGCATCCGATCACCTCCTCTCCACGGGCGCGCAACGCGAGCGCCGCCGCCACCCCTGACCGGGCGAGGCCGAGGACCAGGTACGGGCCGCCTGGGAGCGGAGGACGCTCCTTCACGGCGCTACTTGATGCTGAGCTGGTACACGGTGAACCCGATCGCCGCGCAGGCCGCCGCCACGATCCAGAAGCGCAGGATGATCTTCGTCTCCGACCACCCGGCAAGCTCGAAGTGGTGGTGGATCGGGGTCATCAGGAACACCCGCTTTCGAAACATCTGAAACGAGATCACCTGGACGATCACCGACAGCACCTCGATCACGAACACCCCGCCGAGCAGGATCAGCAGCACCTCCGTCCTCGTCATGACCGCCAGACCGGCGATCGCCCCGCCTAACAGCAGCGATCCGGTGTCGCCCATGAAGATGCTGGCCGGGAAGCTGTTGAACCAGAGAAAGGCGATGCAGGCCCCGACCAGGCAAGCGGCCAGGATCGTCATGTTGCTGTCGGCCACCCCGCTTATGAACGTGATCCCGATGTAGGCCAGCAGCACGATCGCCGCGCAGCCGGCGGCGAGGCCGTCGAGCCCGTCGGTGAAGTTGACAGCGGTCGTCGTCCCGGCCACCACCAGGTAGATGAACACCGGGAACAGCGGCCCGAGATCGACGCTCACGTCCACGAACCGGAACGGCACCACCGTCGGCAGGTGCTCCTTCTGGGTCGCGACCCACCACAGCAAGACCGATATGGCGACGGTTACGACCAGCTTGGTCCGTCCCCGCAGACCGAGAGAACGCCGCTTGACGATCTTCGTGTAGTCGTCGGCGAAGCCGAGCAGGGCGCAGCACGCCGCGACGCCGAATACCGCCATCGACTGCCAGTCTCGCTTGGAGAGCACGAGGAACGGCACCGCGATCGCGGTGAGGATGATGATCCCCCCCATCGTCGGCGTGCCGGCCTTCTGCTGGTGCCCCTGGGGGCCCTCCTCACGGATGTTCTGACCGAATTCCCGCCCCCGCAGGAACTCGATGAACCTGGGGCTGAGGAACAGGCACATCAACAGCGACGCGGTGCCCGCGATCAGCACTCGGCCCGAGATCGAGCCGTCGGCGGCCGCCAGCAGCGCCATCAGCCCTCGCTCGCGATCAGCGCTTCGGAGACCAGCTCCAGTCCCACGCCACGGGATGCTTTGACGAGCACGACGTCACCCGGCTCGAGCAGCTCGGGCACCAGCGCGGCCGCCTCGCCCGCGTCGGCCACCGAGTAGACCTCGCCGTCGAACGGATCGCCGATCGCAGCGCCGAGCTCCCCCACGGTGACGAGCACGTCGACGCCGGCCGCCAGCGCGTGCTCCCCGATCTCCCTGTGGAAATCGAGCTCGCCCGGGCCCAGCTCGAGCATGTCGCCGAGCACGGCCACGCGCCGCGCGCCGCCCGTGCTCTCGGCGGTCGCGCCCAGATCATCGAGAGCCGCACGCATCGACATGGGATTGGCGTTGTAGGAGTCGTCGATCAACGTAACGCCGCCCGGCAGCGCCACACGCTGCCCGCGGGAAGGCGAGAAAGCTACCTCCACCCGTCCGCTCGGCGTCACCCCGGCGGCGGCCGCGGCGGCGGCTGCGGCCAGCAGGTTCGTGCGCAGGTGAGCCTGGGTGAACGGCACCTCGAGCTTGATCAGTGCACCGCGCAGATCGACCTCGACCTCCTTGCCATTCGCCGAGGCCAGACGCACATCGCCGCCTTGGCCGAAGCGGATCACGTCCAATTCTTCGCGGAGATGTCCGTCGAGAAGATGCTCGCCGGCCGGAACCACCGCCTTGCCGCCGGCTTCGAGCGCATCGATCAGCTCCGCCTTCGCAGCGGCGATCGCCTCGATCGAGCCCAGGAGCTCCAGATGGACGGGGCCGACGTTGACGATCACGGCGATGTCGGGGTTTGAGATCGCTGCCAGCTCGGCGATCTGTCCGGCGCCGCGCATCGCGTGCTCGAGCACGAGCGCCTCCGTCTGGGCGGGCGCGGCCAGGATCTCGAGCGGCAGGCCGATCTCGGTGTTGAAGTTCTCGCGGGATGCAACTGTGCGCATGTGGGGTGCCAGCAGCGCCAGGAGGATGTCCTTGGTGGTGGTCTTGCCCGTGGATCCCGTGATGCCGATGACCGTTGCCCCGAGCTCCGCCCGCCAGGCCGATGCCAGCCGCTGAAGGGCGCCGAGCGGGTCATCCGCGGCGAGCAGCACACCGGCGCCCGCGGCACCGGTCGGTTGGGCGTGCTCCGGCGAGCACAGGGCCCCCCAGGCGCCGGCGCTGAGCGCATCCGCGGCGAACGCGCCGCCGTCGACACGCGCGCCCTTCAAGCCGACGAACAGGGTGCCCGGACCCGCATCGCGTGAATCGATCGTCACGCGCTCCGGACCCGATGAGGCGGCCCCGCCATCCGGCGCCGCGGCGGCGATCAGCCGCGCCCCGGCAGCGGCGGCGATCCGGTCCGCACTCCAGGTCTTCACCGAGTCACCGAGGAGGGAGCCGCTCCGCGTAGCAGCTCGCGCGCGACCGTCCTGTCGTCGAACGGAAGCTTCTGGCCGCCGGCGAATTCCTGTCCCTGCTCGTGGCCCTTCCCCGCGATCACCACCACATCGCCTGGCTCCGCGCCCCCGATCGTCTCGGCGATCGCGGCCCGTCGGTCCGGGTCGTGCGCCACGTCACGACCGATGCCGGAGAGGATCTCCTCGATGATCTCCTCCGGATCCTCGGAGCGCGGGTTGTCCGAGGTGATGACGACGCGGTCGGCGAGCGTCGAGGCGATCTTCCCCATCACTGGCCGCTTGCCCCGGTCGCGGTCCCCACCGCACCCGAACACCACGTGGACGCGGCCTTCGGTGAGGGTACGCGCGGCTTTGATCACGTTCTCGAGCGAGTCGGGGGTGTGGGCGTAGTCGACCAGTACGAGGAAGTCCTGGCCCTCCTCGACGGGCTCGAAGCGACCCGGCGCCTGACCCGCGGACGCCACAGCCCGCACGCAGTCCTCCGCCGAGATGCCCAGCGAGCGCACGGCGGTAACCGCGCCCAGCACGTTGTAGACGTTGAACCGGCCACGGAGCGGAGATTCCAGCTCAATCTCCTCGGCATCGGGACCCATAATCGTGAACCGCGAGCCGGCGAGCCGCGTCTCGACCGCCACCGCCTGGTAGGTCGCCGCCCGTTCGAGCGAGAACGTGATCGGATCGTCGAGCTCGTCGGCCAGCCGCAGCCCGTAGGGATCGTCGACGTTGATCACGGCCACGGCGGGCGGCTCGAGGCCGTCCCCGCCCACGAACAAGCGGCGCTTGGCCGCGAAGTAGGCCTCCATCGTGCCGTGGAAGTCAAGGTGGTCCTGGGTCAAATTGGTGAAGACGGCCACCGCGAAGTGGATGGCGTCGGCCCGGTAGAGCTCGAGCGCGTGGGAGGAGACCTCCATCGCACAGGCGCGGTCGCCGGCGTCGAGCATCGTTCGGAACGTGCGCTGCAGGTCGATGGCCTCGGGCGTCGTGCGGACGACCTCGTGTTCGCGCCCG
This sequence comes from uncultured Actinomycetes bacterium, assembly GCA_963822725.1. Taxonomy (GTDB): domain Bacteria; phylum Actinomycetota; class Thermoleophilia; order Solirubrobacterales; family Solirubrobacteraceae; genus Palsa-465. The sequence continues at coordinate 374,522 of CAWGIR010000004.1, read as the reverse complement.
CCGATCACGCTCGTCACGGTCCCCATAAGGCCGGTCGAGCGTCCGCCGGCTTCGAGCAGCGCGCGGATCAGGAACGCGGTCGTGGTCTTCCCGTTCGTCCCGGTGACGCCAACGGTCTGAAGCCTCGCGGTGGGATCCCCGAAGAAGCGAGCGGCCGCGGGCGCCATCGCCGCCCTCGCCGAGGGAACCTTCAGCTCCGGGACGCCCAGCCCCAGCGGCCTTTCGACGACCAGCGCAACCGCACCGCGCTCGATGGCCTGGGGCGCGAACTCATGGCCGTCCCGCGTGAAGCCCGGGACGCAGAAGAACAGCGTCCCAGGGGTGACGCCGCCGGTGTCGTAGGCGAGGTCTGAGATCTCGATGTCCCCGGCGCCCACGGGAACGCCGGGAATCACCTGATCCAGCTTCATTGCGTGCGAGTGTATCCGCGGCCGCGGCGCGGATTTCTACACGGCTATGCCGCCACCCGCGTCGCCGGCGTGCAGTCGATGTGTTCGAGCTCTTGACGAAGAGCCTGCCGGGCGCGGTGATGCAGACCATGAATCGACGCCTCGGTTCGGCCCATCCGCATGGCGATCTCTCCGGGGCTGAGCCCAACCAGATGCCGCAGCACCACGACCCGGCGCTGGTCATCCGGGAGCGTCCCAAGAGCCTGCTCGAGCCCCCAGCGCCGTTCCCGGCCGGAATCGTCGGCGGGGCGCGAGGCCTCGATCACGTCAACGCAGGGGATCGGCCGACGCTGGCGCTGATAGTCGATCGCGACATTGCGCGCGACTCGGATCACCCAGGCCGTGAACGGCACCTTCCGCGGCTCGTACTTCGAGATCACGGACATGAGCTTGAGGAAGACGTGTTGGGTGGCGTCCTCGGCCTCCTGCTCGTCGCGAAGGATGCTCAGGACATAGCCGTAGACGTTGTTCTTGTAGCGGAGGTACAGAAACCGCAGGGCGTTCTTGTCACCCGCCTGGGCCCGGGCCACGGCGGCCGGGATCGCGGGGTCGCGGTCGTTGGCTTCGATGTCGGTGCTTGCGTGGAACCGGTGCGCCACGCCGCCATCCGGGAGCGGGCAGGCGGAATCGCGCGCGACTGGGGCGTCAGAGCTAGTCATCGCTCGCTTCCGAGTCGTGTTTTTGGCGGCGCTCCCGACCAGCGGCCGCACTCAAGAGATGGCCTCAGGCTAGAGCAGGCCGACGGCCGATTGAGCGATCTTCGCCCCAGACTTTCGGCCATATCCCCCCGGAGTTTTCTTCACGTGGAGGCCCCGCGATCCCCCGTTTGGGCGGATTTCCAGGAACGTATTTGTCCGGGGTGCCATTCCCGTCACCGGCCGCGTCGATTCGCGCAAGACGCCGCCGCTGGAATCGTTGATCGGACATGAGCACCCCGGCGGCGGCCGAACAGGTCCCCCTGACCGTGATGGACAACCAGGACGGGGAGCTAATCGAGGAAATGATGCGGGCCGTGGAGATGGTCGCTCGGAGCGGGGCGTTCACCGGTGGCCCGTTCGTCGAGCAGTTCGAGGATGACTTCGCCCGCTACACCGAGGTGGAGCACGCGGTCGGCGTCGCGTCCGGCACCGAGGCGCTTGCACTCCTCCTGCGAGCGCTGGGAGTGGCCGGCGCCGACGAGGTGATCGTTCCGGCAAACTCGTTCATCGCGACCGCCGAGGCGGTCGTGCTCGCCGGCGCCCGGCCGCGGTTCGCGGACGTAGATGAGGACACGCAGCTGGTGACCGCCGCGACCGTCGCGGAAGCCTGGACGCCCGCGGTCGGGGGCGTCATCCCGGTTCACCTGTTCGGCCGTACGGTGGAGCTGGACGAGCTGCTCGAGCTGGCCCGGAGCCGAGGAGCGTGGATGGTGGAGGACTGCGCGCAGGCCCACGGCGCCCGCCACCGCGGCCGCCGGGCGGGAACCGTCGGCGACGCCGCCGCGTTCTCGTTCTACCCGGCGAAGAACCTCGGCGCCTGGGGAGACGCGGGCGCGGTCGTGACCGACAGAGCAGACCTCGCCGACCGCGTGCGGCTACTGCGGGCGCACGGCGAACGGCCGCGCTACCGCCACGGGCTGATCGGGACGACCGCCCGCCTCGACGCGATCCAGGCCGCCATCCTCGCGCGCAAGCTGCCGCGTCTCGAGCGCTGGAACGCCGCGCGCAGGCGCGTCGCCGCGGCGCTGCGATCCGGTCTCGAGGGGTGCACCGGGATCAGCGTTCCTCCCCCGGCCGCTGCGCACGGCGATCACGTCTATCACCAGTTCGTGCTGAGGAGTCCGAACCGGGACCGGCTTCGCGACCACCTGTCGGGGCATGGTGTTGCGACCGCGATCCACTATCCCGTGCCCATCCATGGCAGCCCGGCCTTTGCTCACCTGAGGGGCGGGGACGACCCGGCTCCGGTGGCCACGCGCCTGGCTCGGCAGATCTGCTCGCTGCCCATCTTCCCATCGATGTCCGAGGGCGAGGTGGCACGCGTGGTGGACGCCGTGCGCGAGTTTTCAGCCATCGAGCACGCCCGGCGCGCCGCATAGGGCTCAATCGAGCATCACCTCGGCGCCCGCACCGATCCGGAGGCGCATGCCCGCCGGCATGCTGAACGTCTGGCGAACGATCGCTCCCTCCCCGATCAGGCATCCCTGCATCCGGCGTCCCGGGTAGCGGATCTCCGCGCCCGGCAAGACCATCGTGTAGTCGATCTCAGCCCCGAGCACGACCGCATCCGGACCGACGGCGGTATACGGGCCGACGAAAGCATCCTCGAGCACCGCGCCGTCGCCGACGACGACCGGACCCCGGAGCCTGCTGCGCACCACCCTCGCCGTCGGGCTTATCCGCACCCGGCCCTCGACGTCGCTGTCGGCGGCGGCCGCCGGCTCGGCCGCCGGCAGGCGGTCCAGCAGCATCCGGTTGGCGGACAGCAGCTCGTCGGTCGCATCCGAGTAGCGCCACTGCTGAGAGGGCTGGCACCGAGCCACGTTCAGCCCTTCGCTCCGTACCGATTCGAGGAGCTCGTCCGTCGTGGTCGCCCCGGCCGCATGCTCGAGCGCCGGCCATGCCGGGCCGGCGAGAATCGCCGCGTTGCCGGCCAGCGCGGGAATCGCGTCGCGGGCCCGGCTGAGCTGCGCCTGGCCCGGACGTGCAGGCCGGATGGCGGGGGCATGCGACGACGACGGTGCCATCACGGACATGTCGACTCCGGGCTGATCGAAGTGGTCCCGGAGGCGGCGAAGCTGGCCTGGGAACAGGCAGTCGCCGGGCCGGATCAGCGCTGGGCCGGCTTCGACCGCGGCGCGCAGCCGCGCGATCACCTGGGCTGGATCAGCGCCGGTGGGGATCTCGATCGTCGAAACCGGCCCCGTCGGCGCCTCGATGCGCGGCAGACGATCCTGCTCCGGTCCTGAGTGCCCGGACCATGCCGCTATTGCGACGTGATCGACCCCGGCCTGCGCAAGCTCGTCGATCGCGTGAGCGAGCAGTGGTCTGTTCGCCAGCCAGGTGGCGTACCGGGAGCTGGGGTGCAAAACCGGCCGGGGCGGGCCGCTCAGCGCCTCGACGATTCCCACCAGCACCCTGGCGCTCCCCTGCATGACAGCCGGCCGTTCACACCCGAGCAACGTCCCACGACCGCCCGGACTACTGTGGCTTTTTTGAGTGGAGCCGTTCCGCGCGCGGAAGCGCCGCGCCGCCGCCTCCGTTGCTGAGGTGTGCCGCCCCCGATCGACTCCATCGGCATCGTCGTGGCCGGATTCGGCTACTGGGGGCCTAATCTGGTCCGGAACATCGCCGAGCGGCCCGAGTTCCGTCTCCTCGGCCTATGCGATCTCGACGCACGCCGCCGGGCTGAGTTCAAGAAGCGGTACGGGGCCGTGCCGGCGCACTCTCATTTCGAGGCGTTTGCCGACGACGAGCGCGTTCAAGCGATCGCGATTGCAACTCCGCCGAGGACGCATTACGGGCTGGCGCGCGCGGCGCTGCTGGCCGGTAAGCATGTGCTGGTCGAGAAGCCGCTCGCTACACGGCCGGCGGACGCGGCCGAGCTGCTGCAGATCGCCGACGAGGTCGACCGGACGCTGATGCCGGGCCACACGTTCGTGTACAGCCCCCCGGTGAACAAGGTTCGAGAACTGATCGCCTCGGGCGAGGTCGGCGACGTCTACTTCATCACCTCGTCGCGGATGAACCTCGGGCTGTATCAGAGCGACGGCGTCATCAGCGACCTGGCGCCACACGATGTCTCGATCCTTCTGCATTGGCTGGAGCGACCGGTGCTGCGGGTGGCGGCAGCCGGCCAGAGCGTGTTGCAGGACGGCATCCCGGAGACCGCGTTCCTGACCCTGTTCTTCGACGGCGGCGTGACCGCCAACGTGCAGATCTCGTGGCTCGCGCCGCGGAAGCTGCGCCAGACGGTCGTGGTCGGATCGCAGCGGATGGTGCAGTACGAGGACACATCCTCCGACGAGGCCGTCCGGGTCTACGACCGGGGACTCGAGCTCGTCCAGGCCGAGGCGCCGGCGACGTTCGGCGAGTACCGCCTGACCTACCGGACCGGCGACATGGTCGCGCCGCGGATCGAGGCCGCGGAGCCGCTTTCGCTGGAGCTGGCCGATTTCGCGCGAGCGATCAGGACCGGACAAGAGCCGCGGTCCAGCGGCCGGCTTGGGCTCGAGATCGTGCGAGTGCTTGAGGCCGCCGGCGAATCGATGAGCCGAGGGGGCGAGCCGGTCGAGGTGGACAATGCCGGGTCGAACTGGACGCGTCGCGAGGCGCTGGCGGTCGGCCCTGCCGGCGAGGGTTGATGGACAGCTCCCGCGCGATCGTTGCCGATCGGCCACCCGCAAGCCGACCAGCGGAGACTGAATCGAGGCGGGCGGACGGTCCCTCGGGCGGGCTCCTGGCATCGCACCTGCGGCACCGTCTCGGCCGTGCGGCACGCGCCATCGGCTCGATTCTGTACACCGGGGACAGCTTCTACTGCCCGTGTTGCGAGTCCAGACTGCGCCGGTTCAGGTGCTCGGCCGGGGACACCAACCAGTCGTGTCCTGCCTGCGGATCACTCGAGCGCCAAAGGTTGCTGATCCTGTACCTGGCCAATCACTTCCACGTCTTCACGCTGCCGTTCCGCGTGCTCCATTTCGCGCCGGAACCGTGCCTGTACGACCGGCTGAAGCGCGCGTCGCTGCTCGACTACGTAACGGCCGACATCGAGCGCATGCCGATGGTCGACGTCCAGCTCGACATCACCGAAATGCCTTGGGACAACGCATCGTTCGATCTGATCATCTGCAGCCACGTGCTCGAGCACGTCGAGGACGACGACAGCGCCCTGAGGGAGATGCGACGCGTGCTGCGTCCGAGCGGAAAGGCGCTGCTCCAGCATCCGATCGACCCCCAGCGCGAGCGGACCTGGGAGTCGCCGTCGATCGTCGATCCGGCGGGACGCCTGGAGGCGTTCGGTCAGGAGGATCACGTCCGGCGCTATGGGCGTGACTTCGCCGACCGGGTCGCTGAGGTGGGGTTCGAGGTCGAGCGGGTCCCACTCGTGGATCAGCTTCCCAGCGAAACCGTCCACCGGCTGGGGCTTCGCGACCGAAGCCCGATCAGGGCCGACGATCTCTACGTGTGCGCCCCCAACGCATGAGCCGCCGCCGCGTCCTGATGTTCGCGTACTACTTCCCGCCGCTCGGCGGCGGAGGCGTGCAGCGGACGCTGAAGCACGTCAAGTACCTGCCCGCCCATGGCTTCGACTCGATTGTGATCGCCGGGGACAAGCGCGGGCTCGCGCTGCGCGACGAAGGCTTGTCCCGTGAGGTCCCGCCCGAGACGATCGTCGTACGGCCGGCGGCCCTGCCCCTGCAGCTCGTGCAGAACAAGCTCGACGGCCTGTTGCGGCGCATCGGCCTGCCGGTGCGACTCGTGAACGAGATTCTCTGGCCGGACGCGTTCGTCGGCTGGCTCCCGGGCGCCGTGGCCGCCGGGCTGCGCGAGGCCCGCCGCCACCGTCCCGCGGTGCTTTACAGCACCTCGACGCCGATCACCGCACACCTCGCGGCGTTGCTCGTGCACCGGCTGACCGGGCTGCCGTGGGTGGCGGACTTCCGCGACCCCTGGACACGGAACACCGTCACGGGCCCGGCGGCCCCGCACCGGGTGCTGCGGCGGGTGAGCGCAAAGCTCGAGGAGCTGATCGTGTCCAGCGCGAGTGTCGTGACCGTCGTCGATGAAAGCGTCGAGCTGGTCGGGATGGAACCGGGAGATCCCCGCTACGTGGTCATCCGCAACGGGGTCGACGAGGAGGACTTCCGCGCCGGCCCACGCGCAAGCCGATCCGGCAGGGCCAGACGGTTCACGCTCGCGCACGTGGGATCGCTGTACGGCTCGCGGGATGCCGCCCCGGTGCTGCGGGCATTGGCGGAGCTGATCGCCGAGGGGCGGGTCGCCCCGGCGGAGCTGGACGTGCGGATCGTCGGCCACGCCAGCCCGGTGAGCAGCCCGCCGGCCTCGCTGCCCGTGACGATGACCGGTTACGTGGACCACGACCGGGCGCTGACCGAGATGCGCGAGGCGTCCGCGCTGCTGTTCTACCAGCCACCCGACTGCCGTGGCTCGTCAGGCAAGGTATACGAATACCTCGGGACCGGCCGGCCCGTCCTGTGCGTGGCGGACCCCGACAACCTCGGCTACCAGCTCGTTCATGAGCTTGGCGGAGGGCGCTGCGCCGACGTCCGGAACCCCCTGGCCGTGCGGGCCGCGATCGAAGACCTGCTCGACGCCTGGCGGCGCGGGGACCGAGCGGTCGATTCGGGCGCAGCGCAGGAAGTGCTGGCGCGGTTCTCTCGCCGACGCTTCGCGGGAGAGCTGGCGGCGGTGTTGCGGGAGGCGGTCGCTAGTCGGAGGACTTTTCGTACGCCGCCATCGCGTAGTAGCTCCACAGTCTCGAGTTCCGCCGGCTGAGCCACCGTCCGACCCGACCGCCGTTGCGGCTGCCAAGCCCGCCGAGACTGCGCGCCAGCGCTCGCCGTGGGACGGAGCGGCCCTCGCAGCGCCAGAACGCGCCGGGTTGGAAGCCCGCGACGTAGTCGCGGAACTTGACCCCCAACCCGAACCTGCGCTCGAACTTCGGCCAGCGGGAGATGTCCATCGCGTCGAGGTTGTGCCATTCCAGCAGGGACGGCGAGAGGTGGCGAAGGAGGGCGAGGTTGACGCCCCGGAAGTTCGGACAGCCGACGATCAGTGTGCCGCCCGGCCTGAGTAGTTCGAGGTGCGCCGCGATCACAGCGGCGGTGTCGGTGAAATGCTCGATCAGGCCCAGTGAGTAGACCACGTCGAACTGCGGCAGCGGGCGTGGCAGCGCGAGCAGGTCCCCATGGATGACCTGACCAGGCACGCCGAGGAGCTCGAAGTTCCGGTGCGTGATCCGTGTGCCCACCTCGGAGCTGTCCAGAACCGAAACGTGGTGACCGAAGCGGCGCCAGAGGTGGACGAGGTAGCCCCCCGGCGCACCACCCACCTCCACGACCGACAGCGGCGACTTCGAGCCTGCGAACCGGTCCAGCACCTCGAGGATCGCCGTCGTGCTCGTGCTATCGCCTGCGGCGACCTCGACCGGCAGCCTGGTCTCGTGCCAGTACTCGTCCCACCGCGCGGAATCCGTGAGCGTGTTGGTCTCGGTCACACCGCGGCGCTGGGCGCTGGCTCCGGCTCGAACAGCTCGGGGCGCTCTGTCAGCCTCTCGGTGGCACGCTCGAGCTCGCCGAGCGTGCCGATGTCGAACCACTCGACATCGGGCGACGCGAAGCTCGCCACCGGCTCACCCGCCGCCAGCAGCCGATCCACCAGCTCCGGGAACTGACACGCGCCGTCCGGCAGGTAGTCGAGCGCGCGTGGCTCATAAACATAGATGCCCATCGAGACGTGGTAGGCGAGCGATGGCTTCTCCCGGTAGGCGGTGATCAGGCCGTCGCTGGTCTCGATCACGCCGAGGTCAATGCGAAGGCGCTTGTTATGAGTGGCCACGGTCAGGATCGCACCGCGTTCACGGTGGTAGTCGAGTAGCGCCCGGTAATCGAGGTTGGTGAGCACATCGCCATTCATCGCGAGGAACGTGCCGTCGAGATCCGGCACCACGCGAAGCGCGCCCGCAGTACCCAGGGGCTGATCCTCCCAGTGCCACCGGAGACGTATGCCCTCCGGAAGTCCGCTCGACTCGGTGAAGTAAGCGCGTATCAACTCGCCGAGATGGGCGACGCACAGGTCTACATCGCTCACATCGGCGGCGCTCAGCTGACACAGGATCCGCTCCAGGATGGGGCGGCCTCCAACCGGGACCAGCGGCTTGGGCAGCACGGTGGTATGTGGGCGAAGGCGCGTCCCGAATCCGCCCGCGAGGATCACGGCTCGCATCAGATCGCGTGCTCGTCCGCGAGCGCGGGGCTGTCGAGAACGGAGGTCATACGTTCAACCCAACAACGGGTCGATGGTGGAGAAGCTTCTTTGGCGCCTCAGGCGGCGGAGCCGGGAGGAGTACCGCGCCCCAGGCGTCGCTTCGCCCGCGCCGCCCCTTCGCCCCCGGCAGCGGCGACGGCATGTAACCCACGGACCGGAGCGGCCGTGCCGTGCCGCTCCAAGGCCACTCGCCGATACACGTCGATCAGACGGTCGAGCTCAGCCTCGCGGTCACGATGTCGCTCGACCAGCGTCCGGGCGTTGGAGACGATCGCTGCCGCCGGCTGATCTCCGGACAGGAGCCGCGCGAGTGCTTCGGCCACAGGCTCGGGCTCGATCGGGACGATCAGCGCGTCACGGCCGTCGGCGATCAGTTCGTGAACCCAAGGGAGATCGGAGAGCACGCACGGGCAGCCGCAGGCCATCGCCTCCCACACCGAGCGTGGGGAGGAATCACTGGACGCGATCGACACACAGACGTCCGCGGCGCGGTAGTAATCCGCCATCTGCTCGTAGGGGACGTACCCGATGGTGTGCACGCGGTCGGGGAAGCGCAGCCGTCCGAGCTCCGGAGCATCGGCGTGGATGTGCTTGAGCACCAGGTGCACGTCGTCGCTCCGTGCCGCCAGAAGCTCGAACGCGTCAAGTACGACCCGCGGGTTGTAGACCGGACGCACCGATCGCGGACTGAGCACGATCCGCCCGTCGGGCAGCCCAAGTCGCTGTCGGATCGCGCTACGCGAGCCGTTCGCCGGCTGGAATGTCCGCAGGTCGACGCCCCAGTTCAGCACGAGGCTTCGGTCCGGTCGCGCTCCGAGTCGCCTCAGCTGCTGCAGCAGGTCCAGGGAGTCCGCCATCACCATTCCGGCCGCACGCGCCACGAACCGGTTCTGGAGTCGCTGGATGCGACCGGCCCGGTAGACGTCGGATCCCCAGGCCATCGCGACCATCGGAGTGGCGCCGTAGAGCAGGTACACGAATGCGTTCGTGAACCAGTTTGCGTGCACGACGTCGGGGCGTACCCGATCGAGCAGCTCTCTCAGCCACCGCGCCGTGGGCCACGCCTGCACCGAGACCTCGATGCCGTGGCGCGGCAGCGCGGCCGGTGGAGGTCCAGCCCAGAGATCGCCGCCCACAAACACCTCCAAGCCGCGCTCGGCAGCCCCGAGCGCCAGGTGCTCGGTGTGGGGAGTGTTCAGTGGGCCGAGGATCAGCAGGCGCATCTTCGGCGGCAGCAACGGGGGAGCGCAGCCGTTGATAGGTGGATCGACGACCTCGCCAGAGGATTATGACCAACTGGAACGCGTGAAATGTCGCTGTCGCTCAGGTTCAGCCATTGGCGCCGCGGAATCGAGGCGGTGAACGCTCACCTGACGAAAAGCACGGTGAAGACCCGTCAGGTACTGCAGCGCTACGGCGCGCAGATCGGGGAGGGCGGGGTGCTGACCGGCCCGATCACGATCGAGAACGCTGCGCCCGATTACCGGAAACTTGTGATCGGGCGCAATGTGCACATCGGTCGCGGAGTCTTTCTGGACCTCGCCGCTCCCCTCATCATCGAGGACGAGGCGGTGATCTCGATGGGCGCCACGCTGTTGACGCATTTCAGCGTCGGCGACAGACCGCTGCGACACGTTCTCGGCGAGGGAACCGCGCCGCTGACGATCGGCGCGAGCGCCTACATCGGCGCGAACGCCACGATCCTGATGGGCTGCTCCATCGGCGAGATGGCCGTGGTCGGTGCCGGAGCGGTTGTCACAAAGCCGGTGGGGCCCGGCGAGACGGTAGTCGGCGTTCCAGCCCGCACCACGGTTGCGACGCGGACGGCGGCAGAGCTCTAGCCGACCCGCGCCGCAGGGCGCCGGTGCCGTTCCCTGATGCGTACCAGGCCTTCTCCCGCCGTGCGACAAGCGGAGCCGAGCTCGTTCCGACCGAGCGCTAGGTGGGTACACATTGCGACTCCGGCGATCGCCAGCGCCGCTCGGCCCGCCAGCGGGCCGAGGTCGAGTGCACTGCCTCGTCCGTTGGGGAGCGTGAGCGCCGCCAACACCACTGGAGCGGTCGCCGCGGCGAACGCTCCGATAAGACGCAGCCAGTGGTGCGGGGCCCCGTACTGACGCTGGCTGAGGGCCATCAGCGCTACGAACCAGGCGAACGAGGTGCTTGCTGTAGCGACCCCGGCACCGACGATCCCCAACGGCGGGACGAGCAGGAGCGCGAGCCCCAGGTTGGCGATGCCCGCGAGTCCGGTGATCGTGGCCATCGGCGCCGTCTTCTTCGCGATCGACAATCCCGGCGCAAAGATGTACATGTTCGCGAACGCGACGGAGACGATCAGGAACGGAACGACCTCCGCGGCGCTCTGATACCTGGCAGCGGCCAACAGCCGGATCGCCGGGGTGGCGAGAATCGACAGCACCACGAACGCGGACAGCATCAGAGCGGAGAAGATCCTGAAGATCCGGGCGAGATCGTCGGGGGTCGATGGTTCGTCCTTGCGCGCGAGGATCAACGGGATCGCGGCGCCCTGGAAGCCTGCGAGCACGAGCGAGACCACCATCGCCAGGCGGTAGCCGACCCCGTACACGCCCACGTCCGCCAGGGTGCGAATGTGCTGGATCACCAGCCGATCCGCATACAGGTTGAGAAACACGCCCGCTGAGGAGGGAACCAGCGGCGTCGAGAAGCGGAGCATCTCCGCGCACCGTCGGCGGTTGAAGTGGAGCGTGAACGTGCCTCGGGTGGCGAGCAGGACAAATGCCAGCGAGACCGCCCCTCCTATCAGCTGGCCGAGAACTGCGCCCTCGACCTCGAGACCCGCGGTGAACACCAACAGTCCGGAGGCGATCACGGTCACGACAGCGTTGATCACCGCCCCGACGGCGAACGCGACCGGCCGGAGCTGCCAGCGCAGCTGCGCCTGGGCGATCGCAAGCACGCCTTGAACGCACATCCAGGGCACCGCCACTCGTAGCAGCGCGACATGGACACCGGCGCCCAGCAATGCCCGGGATGCGGGCACGGCCAGCGCCTCGATCACGGCAGCAAATACCGCGTAGGCCCCTACCGCGAACCAGAGCGCCGTCGAGGCATAGCTGCGCACCCGGTCTGCGTCACGCTCCCCGGCCACGTACCGGCCGACGCCCTGGTAGATCTCCAGCGCGACCGTCCAGCCTACGAGCATCGCCGTGAGCGTGAGCAGGTCGAAGGCGCCGTACTCGCGCGGCGTGAAGCGGTGGGCGTAGAACGGGAACATGACGAACGACATCCCGCTCGAGAGCACCGAGGGCACGAGGTAGATCGCGCTGTCGCGGAAGAAGCGCTTGACCATGGGCAATCAACGCGGGCGGGACGCGAGCACTACCGGCTACGGTTTGGAGGGTGGTGGGCAAGGCGGCGTACGGAAATTCGTCCAGTCGTACCGGCGCGCGCTTCCGACGCGGGGAGACCGACCCGATGCGCCGCGGTATGCGGTCAAGGCGGGGCAGCAAGCTCGTGATCATCATCACGATGATGATCATCGCGTCTGCCTGGGCTGTCCCCGCCTCGCTCGCGCACTCGCGGCTGTTCGCTCCCACGAGCATCTGGAACCAGCCGCTGCGTTCGAGAGCCCCGATCGACCGGAGGTCCAAGGCGATCACCGGACACCTCGAGGGCTTCATCAGGGCGAGCCTCAAAGCCCAGAACGGGCCCTGGATCAACACGACGGACTACAGCACCCCGATCTACACCGTGCCCGCCGGCGAGCCGACGGTCCCCGTCTCCATGGACTACTACGACCCCTCGCTCGCCGACGCCCTGGCCGCGGTCCCGATCCCTGCGGGTGCCGAACCCGCCGCCGGCAACGATGCGGAGATGACGGTCTACCAGCCCTCCAGCAACACGCTATGGGAGCTGTTCGACTTGCGGCAGCAGCTCAACCCCCCGCCGTTCCTGTCCGCGGTCGTAAGCGGCGGTGGCATCCTCAGCGCGGGCACGTACTACTACGCCGTCACCGCCCTGACGCCGGGCGGCGAGACGACCCCGAGCCCGGTCCACAGCTATACGGTTCCGGCCGGCGGCAAGGTCGCGCTTCGGTGGAACGGCCCGGTGGGCGCGACGGCCTACAACCTCTACCGGGGCCCAGACGCTCTGCACCTCCAGCTGATCGGCACGCTGCGACACGACACCGTGCACCTGGAGGATCCCGACTGCGTGTGGACCGACAACGGCCTTCCCGCTCTGTCGGCGGCCGGCCCGCCGAGCGCCGACACCGCCGTCACCCCTGGTCGATGGCACGCGCAGTGGGGAGGGCGGATCGTGAACGTCTCCTCGGATCCGGGGTACTACCGCAACAAGCCGAATCCGCACGGCGGGTGGCTCGAGTACGACAACTGGGGCGTGACAGGCTCCGGTCTGCCGGTGGCCGGTGGGCTGATCACTCTGGCCGATCTCGCCTCGGGTCATATCGACCATGCGATCGGGCTGATGGTGCCGAAGGCAGCCGCGAAGGTGCTCTACTTCCCCGCGCTGCGAACGGACGGGTATGACACCTCGCCGAACGCGATCCCTGAAGGCGCCCGCTTCAGGCTCGACCCGAGGCTCGATCTCCACAAGCTGAAGCTGCCGCCGGTCACCCGGATGATCGCCGAGGCGGCACAGAAGTACGGGCTGATCGTCGACGACCAGACCGGGGTGACGGTTGGTTTTCGCGCTCAGGACCCCACGCCGATGATGCGGCGGGGTCAGCCCAATCCGTACGCGAAGTACTTCACCAAGGCGAGGGGCGGAAAGTACGAGCCGCCGAACCGGCTGCTGGCCTCCTTCCCCTGGTCGCACCTGGAGCTGCTGGCTCCCCCCTCCGCCCCGTAGCTGCCGCACGTTTGGCGCCTCGCAGCTCGTTGATCGCCCCGAGATGCCGATCCGCCAGAGCGCAACCGCCTGGACGGCGGCCATCGCCGCCCTCGTGCTGCTCGCCGGCTGCGGTTCCTCCCATCGCCAGCGTCCTAGCACAGGTGGGACGTCCGTCGCGCGGCTGTTCGCGCCCGGCAGCGTCTGGAACCGGGCGCTTCCCTCGAACGCGCCGCTGGATCCCCGCTCTCCCGAGCTGATCTCCTGGCTCGATCAGCAGGTGAACCACGGGTTCGAGCAGGGACCGTCGCCATACATCCAGACGGTCACGGACAGCACCACGTTCTACACGGTCCCCGCCGACCAGCGCATGGTGCGAGTCACGCTTGACAACAGCGCGCCGTGGGCCCGGACCCTGCAGGGGGCGCTGCATGCGGTCCCGATTCCCACCGGCGCTCAGCCGGCGGCCGGCTCGGATGCCCACATGACGATCTGGCAGCCCTCGACAGACCGCCTGTGGGAGCTCTGGAAGGCGCACAGGACTTCTGGCGGTTGGCACGCTTCCTGGGGTGGGGCCATGCGGGACGTCTCCGGCTCCCCCGGCTACTACACCTCGCGCAGCTGGCCCGGGGCCGCGCCGTACTGGGGCGCGACCGCCACCAGCCTGCCGACGATCGCGGGGACGATGATGATCGACGAGCTGGAGCAAGGCCGGATCGACCACGCGCTTGCGATCGCGCTGCCCCAGGCCAGGGCGGGCGAGTACAGCTGGCCGGCGCAGCGAACGGACGGCACCGACCTCGATCCCGATGCGATTCCCGAAGGGGCGCATCTGCGGCTCGACCCCCATTTGGACATCGCGGGACTGCACCTGCCGCCGCTGGTCGCGATGATGGCTCGGGCCGCGCAGCGCTATGGCCTGATCGTGCGCGACAAGACCCTCAGCTCGGTCGCGTTCTTCGCCCAGGCCCCGCCGGCCGGCACGAACCCTTACAGCTCGATCTTCGGCGGGGTGCCGGGCTATGACCTGCTCAAGTCTTTCCCCTGGCGGCACCTCGAACTGCTGCGCATGACACTGCACCGGGGCACCGGCTCACCGTCGTGAGCGGCTCGGGCCCGCGAACGCCGCGACCGGCGCGGTGTCGCGCCGGCCCTCGAGCGCTGGGTAGCGGCCCACCGCGACGATTCCGGCCCACAACCACAGGGACGCGTTGACGAACACCGTGGGCGGCACGAACGCCTCGCCGATCAGGAAGAACACGAGCAGCGCCACCAGCCCGATCCGCCACGGTTCGAGCTCCGGTGGTGCGCGCATCAGCGCCGTCCCGCCCGCCCCCAGCAACACGGCGAGCAGCCAGAGCGAGCCGCCCACCAGGCCCAACTCGACGGCGTAGGTCAGATACGCGCTGTGCAGGTCGTTCTTGGTGGCCGTCAGCGGTATGTTCGCGCTCTGCTGGACATAGGGGTTGTGCGCGGGAAGGAACTGATCCCAGCCGAAGCCGAGGAGCGGACGGGCCCGGATCATGTTCAGCGCCGTGCGCTCGAGGTTGAGCCGGTCATACACCGACTGGTTTGAGTGCAGCCGGTGGGAGACCGTGGTGTTGAGCCCGGGAACCAGCAGGATCGTGGCGGCCACCACTGCGGTCACGCCCAAGACAACCGGGATCGCGATTCGCCGCGCGCTACGCGAAGCGAACAGCGCCAGGACGGTCGCCGCGGCGGCGCTGATCCACACCCCGCGCTCGAGGGTCAGGATGTCTCCGACAAGGCACAGCGCGCAGATGGCGCCAGCGAGCAGTCGCCAGCGCGCCCTGCGCACCCGGTAGGCCGCGATCGCGCAGGCGACCGCGCCGGTGTACAGGCCAACACCATTGGCGACCGCGTCGGCGAACGGGCCGCGCCCGCGCCCAGCCTGGATCCCATAGCTGTTGCTGACGATGTAGCGCGGGAACACCAGCGCCTTCGGCCCGACGGTCTCGAACAGGGTCGTCAGCCCGAGGTAGGCCGCCATCACCACCAGGCCGACCAGCAGGATCCGCCGCTCACGCTCGGTCGGGAACACGACGGGCCCGAGCCAGAAGGTCAGGAATGGGAGTACGCCGAAGGTCTCGACCAACAGCAGGCCGGGACCCTTCTGGAGCAGCGCGTGGTATTTGAGCGCGGAGACGATCGCGTACAGCACGGCCGCAGCCATGACCGCATGCGCGGCGCCGAATCGCGGCCGCGGGAGGTCCTCCAGCACGTAGATCCGGAACAGAACGACCGCCACCCCGGCGACGAACAGCAGGCGGTCGGGGGCGGCCGGCCCGGGCACGTGCAGCTGCTGCCAGTTGCTCGCAAACGGGCTCAGCACGATCGCCAGCGTGAATAGGTACACCGGTTCGGAGGTGCAGACGAGATAGACGGCCGCCGCGGCCACCAGGATCGCGACACACTCGGCGGCCGTGACCGCGCCGCCCGAGCTCAGGCGGGTCGCTGCGAAGAATGCCGCCCCCACCAGAGAGACCAGCAGGGCCGTTCCCGCTCGGGCGCGGGGGCCGTGGGGAAGCAGATCCGAACCTTGCCGCTGGGCGCGTGGCGAAAGCAGCTCGATGTCCGGCGGCTCAGCCAACTGCCGTGGGGCGCAACGCTGCGCGTGCCGCCCTGCGATTGGCCAGCAGCGTCGCGAGGGCAACCCCGATCACGAGCCCGGCGATCGCTCCACCGAACGCGTACAGCTCGAGGTTCGACGTCCGGTTGCTGGACGCGCTGCTGGCCGAGCGGAACATCGTCAGCGTGGGAAGGTTCTGCTGCGTCACCAGCGCGCCCTGGAACTGGTTGGCCTGGACGTTGGCCATCAGCTGGGCGATCTGGACCTTCTCCTGCGCCGCGACCACGGCCGGGTCGTTGGGCGATCCGGGATGGCTCTGGTTGACGGCGCTCTCCTTGGCGCGCGCCTGCGCCAGTGCGGTCGCGGCCTGCTGGTAGTTGCCCATGGCGCGATTCGTTACGGATTTGTCGCTCCCCTGGGAGTTCACGAACTGGGCCAGCTTCTTGCCGGCCGCGTTCGCGAGTGCAAGCGACGATCCGCGGTCGGGGCCGGTGGCGTCCACCTTGATAATCGGCGCGCCCGGCAACGGCGAAGCCGACAGCCGCGACGCGATCGCGCCGGGCGTCGTGTGGAGGCGACGCGCCAGCGGGTCGACGATCGGGGCGAACGTGATCTCCCTGGCGTCGATCCCGGCAAGCGATTGCTCGGCCTGGACGACCCCGGGCAGCTGCCCGGAGGAGGCGGGCGCGGGCTCACCAACGAGGACCTGCGATTCGGCTGAATAGGACGGCTTGGCCCTGTGGGCCAGCACGGCCCCCAACCCGCCCAGGATGAGGAGCGGCAGGATCACCAGCAGCGGGTAGCGGAGTGCGGCGGTGATCGCGTCGACGCGGTCGTACAGCGGACGCGACGCGGGCAGCTCGTGCGCTCGTCCGTTTGCGGGAGCACCCCGGTCGATGATCTCGCCCTGGCGCTTGATGAGCTTCGCTTGCGTAGCCAGAAGCTCGCTTGTCAGCAGCGTGCGATGCTCTCGGTCGAGGTCGGGCACCCGGTGGCGGCGCGGGGCCCCCTGCGGCGAAGGCTCGGCGTGGGAGTTGGACTGAGTCTCGGACGGGGGCATGGGCACTCCTGCAGTGGGCCGGCTCCTACTCTGCAAAAACGGAACACGGCACCGGGAACTTCCGCTCGGCCGTCCGGCCCCCGCGAGCGACGGAGGTGCCGATCCCGCAAGGAATCGAAATCGCCGGGCGTTGTTAGGCGGGTTGCGCTCATCACCCGAAAAGAGCTTCGGGAGTCCGGCGGTGCCGTTGCGGGTGCTCCACCCGCAGAGGACCGACCACCCGCGTCGCGCGAGCGTCGTGGCCGCCCGCTACGGCCGGCGCGAGTGGCTGGTCCGGCGCCTGCTCGCGGCGTCGGATTGCACTGCGATTCTCGGTTCCCTGACTGCAGCCGCCGCGACGCGGGGCCGGCCCGACCTGGTCAGGTTCGTAGGGTTGGGGGCGCTCACACTTCCGGTATGGCTGATGCTGATCCGCGCCTATGGCCTCTACGACAGGGACCCGAAGCGGATCAACTGCAGCACGATCGACGACATCCCGGGGCTCTTCCACGTGCTGTTCGTCGGCGGCGTGTTGCTGTGGGGCTACTACCGGCTGGTCCCAGTCCGGATCTTCGGCCTGGTCGAGCTGATCACGTTCAGCCTGATCGCGGCCCTCGCTCTGCTCGCGGGACGAGCCGTCGTACGACGTGTGGGCCGGGTACGGGGCGAGCGCCGCGCGGTGCTCGTCGGCGATGGATTCACGGCCGCGCTGTTGCAGCGCAAGCTCGAATCGCATCCCGAGTACGGTCTCCGGCTGATCGGCTCGGCCAAGCCTGGGGAAGTGGAGCGGATCGCGCAGCGTCAGGACGCCGACCGCGTGATCGTCGCATCCGACGAAATCGATCAGGGTCAGTTGATCGATCTCCTGCGCCGCTGTCGACAGAGCGGCCTTCGTGTGAGCGTGGTGCCTCAGATCTTCGACGTGATGGGGCCCTCTGTCGAGCTCGATGAGGTCGAGGGTCTGACGCTGCTGGGCCTGAACCCGCCCGTGCTGTCGCGCTCCTCGCGCACCCTGAAGCGGACGATCGATCTGGTCGGCTCGACCGCCTGCCTGGTGCTTACCGCGCCGCTGCTGCTGGTGATCGCCGTGGCGATCAGGCTCGACTCACCGGGATCCGTCCTGTTTGTGCAGCGGCGGGTGGGACGCGGCGGCCGTCCCCTTCAGATGTACAAGTTCCGCACGATGGAGGCCGACGCCGAGGCGCGGCGCAGCGAGCTTCAGTCCATGTCAAGCGATCCCGGCTGGCTCAAGCTGGACGCCGATCCGCGGATCACGCGGATCGGGAGGCTGCTGCGACTTAGCAGCCTTGACGAGCTGCCCCAGTTGATCAACGTCTTCAAGGGAGAGATGAGCCTGGTCGGGCCGCGCCCGCTGATCGAGGAGGAGGCCGAGCTGATCGAGGACTGGGGCCGCGCCCGACTCGACCTCACCCCGGGGATCACCGGGCTGTGGCAGGTCCTCGGTCGCACCAGCATCCCCTTCGAGGAGATGGTCAAGCTCGACTACCAGTACGTCACCAACTGGTCGCTTTGGAGCGACATCCGCCTGATCCTTCACACCCTGCCGGCTGTCCTGAAGCGGCGAGGCGCGAACTAGCTGCGTCGGCATGCGCGTCTGGATCGATTTCTCGAACTCGCCGCATCCGTTGCTGTTCGCGCCGGTGGTAGCCCATCTGGAACGTCATGGCCACATCGTCCTCCTGACCGCGCGTGACAACGCCCAGACCGTGGAGCTGGCACGGGAGCGGTGGCCTGCGACCGAGGTGATCGGAACCGAGTCCCCGCGGGCCAGGTGGGCCAAGGCGGCCACGCTCGCGCGTCGGATCGAGGGTCTCGTCGGCTGGGTGAGGACAAACCGCCCCGACGTGGCGCTGTCACACAACTCCTACGCTCAGATCGTCGCGGCGAGGGTCACCAGGGTGCCGGCGGTCACGGCGATGGACTACGAGCACCAGCCCGCCAACCACCTCGCGTTCCGCCTTGCCGAACGCGTCCTGCTCCCCCAGGCAGTCGACGGGCAGCGGGTGAGGCGGCAGGGAGCCCGACCGCACAAGACGTTCCTCTACCCGGGGTTGAAGGAGGAGCTGTATCTGGGCCACTTCGAGGCCCGACCTGACGTTGCCGACGCGATGCGGGACGGGCGGGAGGTCCTGGTCGTGGCGCGCACCCCGCCCACCCGGGCGCTGTATCACGGGCCGGAGAACCGGCTGTTCGGAGAGGCGCTCCGGGCGCTCGATGCCGACCCCCGCGCCCAGCTCGTCGTGCTCGCTCGGCACAGCGAGCAGCGGCGGGTGCTCTCAGGACTCGGGCTGCGGCGAGCGATCGTGCCCGAGCGTGCGCTCGACGCTCGGTCGCTCATGTACGCAGCAGACCTGGTTCTGGGTGCCGGAGGCACGATGACGCGCGAAGCCGCACTGCTGGGCGTCCCAACCTACTCGGTGTTCGCCGGCGGCAGCGCTGCGGTCGACGTATGGCTCGAGCGCCGCGGCATGTTGCGCCGACTGCATTCCCCGCGGCAGCTCGAGCGAGTCCCGCCGCGCGAGCGTGAACCGCGAGACCCGGCCGAGCTGCGCCGGAGGAGCGAGCTGCTGATCGGCTACTTCACCGCGGCGGTGGCGGCATGATCGAAGCACCGCTGGCCGCGCTCCGTACGCTCGAACGCTACGGGCGGGAATGCTCGTTTACCGGCAGCGACCAATACGACGGGCTGAATGCCACGCGGATCCCTGACCTGCTGAGGAACAGCGTGGTCGGCAGACGCGTCGTGATCCAGGCGGTGAAACGCTCACCCGTCGACCTCCGGCCGCTGCTCGGTGTCCCGCCCGGCCAGAACGCGGCCAGCCTCGCTTGGGCCGCCTCCGCGTACGCCCGGAACGGATTTCTGGACGAAGAGCAGGCCGACGTGGAACTGCGGCGAACGATCGCGGCACTCGAGCGGCTGCGCCTGAGCAGGTATGCCGAGCCCTGCTGGGGCTACCACTTCGACTTCCAGTCGCGGGTGTTCTTCTATCCCAGGACCGCGCCGAACGTGATTGCCACGGTGTACGGCGGGATGGCGCTGTGCGACGCGCACGAGCGGCTCGGTGACCCCGAGCTGCTCGAACAGGCGCACGCGGTCGGCCGGTTCGTCATGCGCCACATCCCCCAATCCTCCGATCCTCCCGGCGCGTTCTTCGGCTACCTGGTCGGCGACCGCTCCCCGATCCACAACTCGAACATGCTCGTCTGCGCCCTGCTCTCGAGGCTGTCGGCGCTCACGAGGGACTCCGCGCTGGCCGGGCGGGCGCGCGAGGGCGTGCACTGGACGGTGACCCGGCAGCGGAAGAATGGGTCGTGGCCTTATGGAGAGCGCCCCGGCCTGAGCTGGGTCGACAACTTCCACACCGGCTACATGCTGGACGCGCTTGACACATGCCTGCGTGCCGGGACGCTCGACGATCCAACGCCGCTCGAGCGGGGGCTCGCCTTCTACCGGTCGCGCATGTTCCTCTCCGACGGCACCCCGAGGTACTACGAGCACCAGACCTATCCGATCGACATGTGGTCCGTCGCGCAGTCGATCCAGACGCTGTCGCGAGCCGCCGGCCGCGACCCCACGCTCGCCGACCTCGCCGTGCGGGTCTTCCAGTTCGCCCACGCGCGCATGCGTCGCCCGGACGGCCTGTATTGCTTCCAGCGCCGCCGCCTATGGCGAAACCCGTCGCCTCATATGCGGGGAGCGGTGGCGCCGATGATGCTGGCGCTCACCTACTTGCTGCGGATCCTGCGCGCTGAGCCGGCGTACGGCGTCTGGCCGGGCTCCCGGCCTACCACGCCCGGCGCGGTGCCCGTGGCGTAGCTCGCGAACAGCGCCGCGACACGCTCGCTGCACAGCGACAACTCGAACTCCCGCTCGACCATGGCCCGGCCGGCGCGGCCCATCGCCGCCCGCCCCGGCGCGTCGCTGCGCGCCAACGATGCCAGAGCCCGCGCCAGGCCCGCCGCGCTCCCCGGCGCGAACAAGATGCCGCTGCGCCCGTCTTCGACCAGCTCCGGGATGCCCATCAGCCGTGGTGCGATCACCGGGAGCTCCATCGCCATCGCCTCGATCAGCACCACGGGCACGCCCTCGCCCAGGCTGGAGAGGCAAAAGGCGTCGGCGGAGCCGTAACGCTCCCGGATCTGATCCTGGCCCATGCGGCCGAGGAACCGCACGCGCTCCGCGATCCCGAGACGCGCCGCGCGCCGCTCGAGCCGTGCGCGCTCCGGGCCATCGCCGATCAGCGTGAGCGTGATTTCGCTTTCGCCGAGCAGGGGATCGGCGAGCGCGTCGAGCAGCAGCCGGTGACCCTTCTCCCGCTCCATCCGCCCGACCGACAGGACCTCGATGCCGGCGCGGACGGGGCGCCTCGGCGCTCGCCACCGGCTCACGTCCACCCCGCAGCGGGCAACTTCGATCTTGTCCCAGTGCTCGGAGGCGACGAGCGCCATCAGCTGGGCGCGGCCGAAGTGGCTTGCGCAGGTGACGAACGTGGCCTGCTCGACCTTGCGCGCCAGCCGGGAGGGCGAGACCTGGAGGATGTCGGTTCCGTGCGCGGCGAAGCTGAAGCTCCAGCCCGGGCCCCCGAGGCGAGCGGCGAGCTTAGCGGCGTCGGATGCCGGCCCGCAGAACTCGCCATGCAGATGCCGGATGCCGAGCTGGCGGCACCGCCACCAGCACGCCACCCCTTCGGCGAAGTACAGGAGCTGATGGATCCGCGACCGGAGCCCCGGATCGCCGTCGCGGAGCGCCGAGGCCAGCGTGCCGGGATAACGGCGGCCGCAGCGACGAATGGCCTCGGCATGCGCGCGTAGGTGCTCGCCGAGGCGAGCACCGACCAGGTGGTGGGTTTCGGCGAACGCCTCGCGGTCCTCGTCCGTCAGAAGATGCTCCGGGCCGGGCCGGTGGATCGAGATCGTCTCGATCGCCGCCCCTTTCGCGCGCAGCGCGAGCACCTCGCGCATGATGAACGTGTGCGAGATCGCGGGATATGCGCCGACGACGTAGGCCACTCGGAGGGCGGCGAGCGCGGGGCGATCCGCGGTCCGCTCGCGCTTCGCCTCCCTGAGCAGCTCAACCGTCACTGCGTCCCGCGATCCAGTGGTCGTACCACCGGCTGATGTTGTAGACGTTCCAGAGCTGGTAGCTCCAGTCGGCCCGGCCCGAGCGGTGCTCGGCGAACAGCCGGTCGAGCAGGTCGTAATCCAGCAGCCGCCGCTCGGCCAACGCCGACCCTCGCACGGCTTGCTGTGCTTGTGTCCCGAACGACTCGCGCAGCCACTCCTTCACCGGCGTCCCGAAGCCCTGCTTTTTGCGAGTGGTCACCTCGGCCGGGAGCAGGCCGCCCACTGCCCGCTTGAGCACCACCTTTCCGACACCCCGGCGGTACTTCAGCCGGGGTGGCAGTGCAAGCACGAACTCGACCAGCCGATGGTCGAGGAAAGGCTCCCGCGCCTCGACCGAGCAGGCCATCGTCACCCGGTCCATCCGCATCAGCAGCAGCTCGGAGAGCCGCTGCTTGAGCTCGAGGTATGAGATCCGCTGGAACACGTCCGCGCTGGGGTGCAGCCGATCCACCTCGCGCCAGTGGCGCTCGGGGATCGCATAGGAGTCGGCGAATCCGTTGCGTCCCTGCAGCACCGCCGTCTTCAGCGGGCCCCTGAAGCACAGCCCGCCGCCCCGATACGGGATATTGCTGCCGGCGGCGTCCTCGAGCGCGTCGGCATGTCTCGTGAGACGACCGGATCGGCGCGAGGCACCGACCGCCGCCCGGGCGATCAGGCCGCGCGCCCGGCGGGGCAGACGCTGGAACGGCTGCAGGAAGTGGCGGTGCTGAGCGTACCCGCGGTAGCCGTGAAAGAGTTCGTCGGCCCCCTCGCCGACCTGGACCACGATCGTCCCGCTGTCACGTGCCAGTCTCGTGACGTAGTACTGCGAGATCCCGGTCCAGTCCGAGATCGGCTCGTCCTGGTAGGCCGGGAGCCGGGGCAGGAAGTCGAGCAGCTCATCGTGGCCGATCCGGATCTCACGATGGTCGGTGTCGCACCACCGAGCCACGGAGCGCGCATGGTCAAGCTCGTCGTAGACCGCGTACTGCTCGGGCGCGATTGAGTACGTGCGGACCGGCGAATCGCTCACCTCCGCCATCAACGCGACGTTGGTGGATGAATCGACGCCGCCGGACAAAAACACGCCGAACGGAACGTCGGACATCATCCGCTTTCGCACCGAGCCACGCAGCAGATCCAGTACCCGCGCTGCCGCCTCGTCCTCGGAGAGGGTTGCGGCCTCGCGCTCGGCCTCCTCGGAGAACGGCGTCCAATAGCGGTCCAGCTCCCACGATCCGTCCGGGCGCACGATCATGCGCTCGGCGGCGGCCAGCTTCTCGATTCCGGAATACATCGTCCGTGGGGCGGGAGCGAACGCGAACGTCAGGTAGTGATGCAACGATTCCTCATCGAGCTCCGGCGAAACCGCCGGGTGCTCGAGGATCGCTCTGATCTCTGAGCCGAACAGCAGCCCGTCAGCGGTCAGCCGGTAGTAGAGCGGCTTGACGCCGAGCCGGTCGCGCGCCAGGAACAGCTCACGCCGCCGGCCGTCCCAGATCGCGAACGCGAACATCCCGTCTAGGCGATGCACGCACTCCGGGCCAAGCTCCTCGTACAGATGGAGGACTGTCTCCGTGTCGGTCCGGGAGCGGTATCGGTGCCCGGCGGCTTCGAGCTCGTGACGCAGCTCGAGGTGGTTGTAGACCTCGCCGTTGTAGACGATCCACACTTCCCCGGTCTCGTTGGCCATCGGCTGGCGGCCGGCTGCGGAAAGATCGACGATCGACAGCCGTTGATGGCCCAGCGCTACTCGCTGTGCGGGTGAGCGCCAAGTTCCGTGGTCGTCCGGACCGCGGTGGGCGAGAGTCTCGCGCATCGCGCCCACGACCTCCGTGGAGGTGTCGAAGTTGTCGTTGAAGGCCAATATCCCGCAGATCCCGCACACAAACGATCAACGGGTCGCGACGGCCGATCCTCGCGCGGAGGAACCGCTGCCCGCCCACCCGCGGCGGCGGATCGCCTTTGTCGACTACTTCTGCCCGCACTACCGCCGGCCGCTGTTCGAGGAGCTGGCGCGGCGGACCGACGCCGACTTCTACTTCTTCTCCGATCAGCGCGACCGCTGGTGGAACAGCCGCATCCCGGTGGAGCGCGGCGGTGAGTTCAGGCGCATCGAACTGCCGCGGATGCGGATCGGTTCCGAGTCGTTTCTGCCGACGCTCCCGGCCAGGATCGGCCCTGCGCGCTACGACGCGGTGGTCAAGAGCCTGAACGGCCGCGTGATGCTCTCCTCGCTGTACGCCGCGTGCAGGCTCCGTGGGGTGCCCTTCGTCCTGTGGACGGGCATGTGGCAGCACCCGAACACGCGCTTTCACCGCCTCAGCAAACCGGTGGTCGAGGCGCTCTACCGCGACGTCGGAGCGATCGTCGCCTACGGGGATCACGTCAAGCGCTTCCTGTTGGAGGTGCCCGGCGTCGATCCCGGAAAGGTGTTCGTCGCAGGTCAGGCCGTGGAGCCTCAGCGGTTCGCTTCAATCAGCAGGCTGCCGCAGCGACAGCCCGTCGCTCTGTTCATCGGCCAGTTCGAGGAGCGAAAAGGGATCGGCGACTTGCTCGATGCATTCGCGCGGCTCAGTGGCGAGGGAGCCGTGCTGCGGATGGTGGGAAATGGCTCGCTCGAGACGCAGATCGCAGCCCGAGCCCGCGAGATACCGGGGCTGTCGATCGCGGGCTACGTGCCGCAGGAGCAGCTACCCGAGGAGCTCAGCCGGGCCAGCTGCCTGGTGCTTCCGTCGGTCACGACTCCGGGCGGCAAGGAACCATGGGGACTCGTGGTCAATGAGGCAATGCACGCCGGTCTGCCCGTGATTGCCACCGACAGCCTCGGCGCCGCGGCCGGCGGTCTGGTCCGGGATGGATGCAACGGCTTCGTCGTGCCCGAGCGCAGCCCCGAGCGTCTGGCGGCGGCTTTACAGCGTCTACTGATGAACGCGGAGCTCGCGGCCCGGCTCGGCGAGAACGCCCGCCGCGACGTGAGCGCCTTCAACTACGACCGCATGGCGTCGGCCTTCGAGGCCGCGATCGAGCACGCGATCGCGGCCGCGGGCGCAAACAACCGATCAGGAGGAGCTGGTCTGTACCACCCCCGCGGTGATCGGGCCGGTGCCGGGACCCTCGTTGCCGCAGGTCGTCGGCGCTGCCTTGTAATAGGTGCGGACATTCAGGCCGGCGCTGGTCCCCGACCCCGGTGACGCCTTGATCAGCACGCTCCCGGTCGGCCCCGGTGGGTAGGAGTTCGTGTGCGAGTCGGTGTTGCCCCAGATCGTGGCCACGCCCGTGCTCGGGTTGACGTAAAGGCACGAGACCGTGGCGCCTACGAAGTGCTGTGTACTCGTGTCGAACACGGTGATCGTGCCGCTGCCGCCGGACCCGTTGGTGCCGGTCGAGGCGTCGAAGTAGAACTGGTTGGTATTGCCGGCGCTGGTGATCGTGCCGTACCCGAACGCGCTCACGGACGACTGCCCGCTGGCGATCCCGACGGTCGCGGCTACCGTCACCGCGGCTGCTGCGAGAGCTATGAGTGCTCGTTTCTTCACTGCGACACCTCCCGTTGGTGTTGGTTTGAGTTGCCTCAAGTCGTTCCGCCCATTTCGGCGAACAGCGGTGTGGGCTCGGCTGGTGCGTTGAAGAACCCTCCGGCTAGCTCCTGGGCCAGCACTTCCACGAGCCGCCTGGCGGCCTGACCGTCCCACAGCTCCGGGACCGCGGCGGGGGACATCGGGTCTCCGTCGATCAGGTCCGGGATCTCGGCGATCCGAGCCGGCGTCTGGCCCAGGAGCGAGTTCGTCCCGATGTCCGTCGTGATCGGTCGCTCGGTGTTGTCGCGGAGCGTGAAGCACGGAATGCCGAGGTACGTCGTCTCCTCCTGGACCCCTCCCGAGTCCGTCAGCACGGCCGCGGCAGACATGACGAGTGACATGAAATCGAGGTAGCCGAGCGGCTCCAGGAGCCGTAGGCCGTGGGACCGCACGGTCATCCCGAGCCGCGCGATCGCCTGTCTGGTGCGGGGATGGACGGGGAACACGACCGGCAGCTCGGCCGACAGCCGCTCCAGGTTGATCACGGTCTCGGCGAGGGCGGGGCCGTCCACAAGCGCCGGCCGGTGCAGCGTGACGAGCAGGTATGAGCCCGGGAGCAGGCCCAGCCGTTCCGGCGCCGCCGCCCGCTCGATCCGGTCCCTCAGCGCCACCAAAGTGTCGATCATCGTGTTGCCGACGTAATGGATCCGATCGGCTTGCACTCCCTCCGCCAGCAGGTTGCCGGCGGCCTCGGGGGAGTGCGTGAACAGCAGGTCCGTGAGCTGGTCGGCCACCACGCGGTTGATCTCCTCTGGCATCGAGCGGTCGAAGGAGCGCAGGCCCGACTCCACGTGAGCCAGCGGCACCTGCAGCTTCGCGCAGACGAGGGCGGCCGCCAGCGTCGAGTTGACGTCGCCGGGCACGATCACCAGGTCCGGCTGGGTCTCGAGCAACACGCGTTCGAGCCGCTCCATCACGCGCGCGGTCTGCTGTGCATGGGATCCGGACCCGACGCCGAGGCTCCGGTGCGGCTCGGGGATCCCCAGCTCCTGGAGGAACACCTCGGACATCTCCTCGTCGTAGTGCTGGCCGGTGTGCACCAGCAGAGGCTCGAACATCTCCGCCCGGCGCTGGAGCTCGGCGACGACCGGCGCCATCTTCATGAAGTTGGGGCGGGTGCCGACGATCGAAACGACGCGGAGCCGCGAGCTCATCACATCGCTCCCGCTGCAACGGTCGCCGGCTGCGGGGCGGCGTGTGGCTGCAGTACCTCGTGGTGCCAGAGCTCCAGCATCAGCAGCGTCCAGATCGCCTGGGCGTTGTCCGTGCTGCCGCCGGCATGGTCCTCGAGCAGCTGCCGCACGTAGCGAGGGCGGAACATGTCGCGGCAGGCGCTCCCGCGGTCGAGCAGGACCTCGGCGGCGTATGCGCGCAGGTCGGTGCGGAACCAGTCGTGGATCGGCAGACGGAAGCCGCGCTTCGGCGCGTCCAGGATCGCGTCGGGGACCAATCCACGCAGCGCTGAGCGGAGCGCCACCTTGTGGTCGCGACCGCTGAGCTTGCTCTCGGCGGGCAGGCTCGCCGCCAGCTGCATGAATTCGTGGTCGAGCAACGGCGAGCGGCCCTCGACGGAGTACGCCATCGTGGCGATGTCCATCTTCGTGAGCAGGTCGTCCGGCAGGTGGGTGCGAGTGTCGACGTCCAGCATCAAATCCACCGGGTCGGCCGCCGTCGACTCGCGCCATGGGCGATGGATTACCTCCTCCACGACCGACTCGGAGATCTGCGCCTCGTACTCCGGCGTGTAGAGCTGCCGGCGGTCGAGCCCATTCAGCCGAGTCATGTAGGCGACGTAGCGCTCGGCCGGGTCGAGCGCGATCGCGCCCAGCAGCCGGCGCGTCCGACTGAGCGGGCTGTCGATCCGACCGCTCTGGGGCAGGAGCTCCCCGGCGCGCGACAGCACCTGCCGCATTGGCCGCGGCAGCGCGCCGAGCCTCCACAACAGCGACTGGGCCGCGTACCGGCTGTACCCGGCGAACGTCTCGTCGCCGCCGTCGCCGTTCAGGGCGACCGTCACGTGGCGGCTCGCCATCGCCGCCAGGTAGAAGCTGGGCACCGCGGACGGGTCGGCGAACGGCTCGCCGTAGTGGCGGACGAGCTTGGGAATGATCTCCATCGCGTCGGGTTTCACCACGTGCTCGTGGTGGTCGGTGCCGAAGCGCCGCGCAACCTCTCTCGCCGCCGGCAGCTCGTTGTAGGCGTCGTTCGTGAAACCGATCGAGAACGTCTTCACGGGCTGCGCCGATTGCTCGGCCATGGCCGCGACGACCGCGGCCGAGTCGATCCCCCCTGACAAGAAGGCACCCAGCGGAACGTCGGAGATGAGCCGCCGGCGCACCGCGGCCCGCAGCTCCTCGCGGATGCGCTCCTCGATCGCCGCCCGGTCAGCGTGCCACTTGTGCGCGAAGTCGAGCTCCCAGTAGCGCTCCAGCCGTGGCGGGCCGCCCTCGAACGTCAGCACCGTGGCCGGCGGCAGCTTCCTGACCGAGGCGAACGCCGTGCGGGGCGAGGGAACCCACCGATATGCCAGGTACGCGTCGATCGCAACGTGGTCGACGTGGCGGGGGACCGACGGATCCTCGAGCAGCGCCGGAAGCTCGGAGGCGAAGCTCAGCGCGCGATCGCGGCAGCAGTAGAACAGCGGCTTCTTCCCCACGCGGTCCCGGGCGAGCATCAGGCGGCGTCGGCGGCCGTCCCACAGCGCGAACGCGAACATCCCGTGTAGCTGCCGCACGCAGTCCGGTCCGAGCTCCTCGTAGAGATGCACGATGACCTCGGTGTCGCCCTGGGTGGCGAACGTGTGCCCCCTCGCTCGCAGCTGGTCGCGCAGCTCCCGGAAGTTGTAGATCTCGCCGTTGAGCACTACGGCGAGCGAGCCGTCCTCGTTGAAGATCGGCTGGTCTCCGGTGGCCAGGTCGATTACCCGCAGCCGCTGGATCGCGAGCCCGACGCCGCCATCCAAGTGCACTCCGCGCGAGTCAGGCCCGCGATGCTCGAGGCGGGCGCACATGAGCTCGAGCAGTTCGGTGTCAACCGCTGCACCGTCGAGCCTGACCTGGCCGGCGATTCCGCACATCTGCTAGCGACCGCCGCCGCGTTTGTCCTCTGTCCCGGGGCTCACCTCGCCCCCTACCAACGGCCGCGCCGTGCGTCGTTTTCCGCGCCGGCCGACGCCTACGTGTCGTTCAGCGCTGCGGTGAGCTCGTCCCGCGATGCGATCCGCAGCTTGCGGTACGCCTTGGTCAGATGCCACTCCACCGTCTTGCGGGTGATCACGAGCGTCTCGGCTATCTCGCTGTTGGTCTCCCCGGACCGGGCCAGCTCGGCGATCCGGCGCTCGGCCGGAGTGAGGGCCTGGGGCCCGGTGAGCCGCTTCCGGCGCGGGCGACCGCCGGCAGCCACGAGCGCGATCGTCCCCCGTTCCGCAGTTCTCCGGGCACCCAGCCGTGCTGCGAGATCGATTCCATCGCGCAGCATCATCCGCGCCCGCTCGCTCGACCGGTTCCGGTGCAGCAGGTTCGCGTACTCGATCAGCACCTTCGCCTTCTCAAGCGTTCCGGAGCTGTCCTGGACCGCCTCGTAGGCGCGTTTCAGGTAGGGCTCGTCACGCGGTGGTCCGACCACAGCCGCCTTGACCCGGAGTGCCAGCGCGGTCGCACTCGGAGCGCCGAAGCGAGCCGCGGTCTCGACCGCCTGATCCGCGAGCCCGTTGGCGCGGCGAGGCTCTCCCGCGCGCTGATAACACGATGCGGCCAGCGGCTCCCATGCCGACAGGGCCGGGTTGACGATCCCCAGCTGCCGGGCCAGATGCTCGACCTCGTGCGCCGTCGCCAGGGCGTCCGCCAGCTGGTCCCGGGCCAGCGACAGCCGGGCCTTGGTCTCGAGCAGCATCAGCCTGGGCAGCTCATGTCTTGTCCAGCCGAGCGCATCGGTCACCGCCGCCGACGCATCGGCCTGCCTGGCGAGCTCAAGAAGCACGGATGCCTGAACCGCCGAGGCGAGCGAGCGGTTGAACTTGGCTTCCTCGCCGGTGGCGGCGAGGAGCTGGGGACAGCGCTCGGCACATTCGGCTACCCGGCCCGCCTGCCGGAGAGTGAGCGCGTGCGCGAGTTGGAGGTTTCGCTCGGCTGGGACGGAGCCGGCTCGCCGGGCGGTGGCGGTAGCGTCGTGAACCACCTGCTCGGCTTGCCCGAACTCGTCGAGGACCGCGAGTGCGGTCGCCGCCAGTGTGTGGAAATAGTCGCCCAGGAACCTGCTGTCGGCGTCGTGAGCCTCGACCGCAGCCCGCACGAGTTCGATCGTGTGGTCGCCCGGAGCGCCCTCGAGGAGCTGCAGCCAGGCCTTGCCGAGCATCAGATCCGGCCCCCAGGGCTGCGAATCGACGTGCGGGTGCTCGAGCAGCGAGTCGATTCGCCCACGAGCCTGCTCTCGCCGCTCTGGAACCAGCAGGTCGGTGAGCAGCGTGTTGATCTCGGCTCGAGTCCTGAGCGGCTCGTCGGTCGGAATCAGGTCCGTGGCCTGCGCGAATGAAAGCGCCGCCGCGCGCGGAGAGCCGGCCTCGAGCTGGGCAACGCCCAGCGTGAGCAGACCATCGGCGCGCTCGTCCTCACGCTTCAGCCCCGCCACGCCCGTCGCCAACGGCGCCGCCGACTCCTCCCGGCCGACCAGGAGGTTCAGCTGGCCGAGACGTACGAGCAGTCTCGACCTGACATCCGGGTCCTCGACCCCCTCGCCGATCGCGCGGTCGATCAGCGCACGGGCCTGCTCAGGACTCCCCCGGCGGCTCGCCTCGTCGGCCAGCTCCATCAACTCCTCCACGATTCGGGGATCCCCGGTCGCCGGCGCGAGCATCAGCTGCCCGGCCTGGACCTCCGTCGACTGGCCCTGATCGTCAGCGATGGCTGCGGCGCGGCGGCGCAGCTCCGCGGCGAGCGGCTTGGGCACGATGCCCTGCAGGCACGGCGCCGTCAGCGGACAGGCGAAGCGCACGGGTTCGCCCGGCGCGACGATCGCGGCCGCCAGGAGCGTGTCGAGCGCGGTGACGACTGCGTCCGTGGGAAGCGCCGCCAGCCGCGAGATCTCCTCGAGGCCCGGCTCCTGCTCTGAGATCGCGATCGCGTAAGCGACCCCGACCGCGGCCGTATCCCGCTCGAGTTCTTCCAGCTGGTCGGCGTAGAAACGGCGCACGGTGAGCGGCGGAAGCGGCTCCAGCGCTGCGTGGATCGCCTCGCCGGTGAGCTCCAGCCGGTGCGCCGCCGCCCAGGTGGCCAGTTCCGTGAGCAGGAATGGGTTTCCGCCACTGAGCTCCGCGCAGCTGCGGCAGAACTCGTCGGTTGCGTCCGGTATGGAGCGGCGGATCACCTGGGCTGCTTGCTTCGCCGTGAGCGGTTGCAGGGTCATCCGCGTAGCGTCCGCCACGGCGGCAAGCCGACCGATCGTCCGCCGCTGCGACCCCGACAGGAGGTGCTCGCGCGCCGCGATCATCAGCAGCAGCGGTCTTGCGGCGATGACATCGCCGAGCTCCGTCAGCAGCTCGAGGCTCCGATCGTCGGTGAAGTGCGCGTCATCGACGATCAGCGCCAGCGGCGCGCCAAGGCATGCGGAGTCGATCAGCTCCAAGGCCCGATCCGGCACGTATTCGCCCCCGAGCCGTGCCAGCAGAGACTCGATCGCGGCTCCATCGCGCTCGCTGCCGGCCGGATCTCCGCGGACGCTGCTCACGGTGAAGCCGCGCGAGCGAGCCGCCCGTACCGCCTCTCCGAGAAGCGTCGATTTCCCGGTCCCTGCGGGGCCGAGGATGACCATTGCGTGCCCGAGACCGCGCTCGGCGCCCTCCAGCGCCCGGTCGATCTCGATGGCTCCAACCTCAGCGACAGCGGTCAGTGATGGCACGGAGCCACCCTGCATCCCACCTCCGGTTGTGTGGACGGACCGCGACCCCGAGTCCCGCGGCGAACGTTGCCGTAAACGTACTAAACCGCAGTCAAGACGCGCGTGCGACGACCGTGAGGGCCGCGTTCGCCCGTTGACCTCCTCACCCGCCGCTGGCCGCGGCCGCAAACCCGCGGCCGCGCTGCGCCAGCTCCCGCCGTTCGAGCACGCGATCAACGAGCCCGTAGGCCAAGGCCTCCTCGCCGGTGAAGTAGCGGTCGCGGTCCATGTCGGCATGGACCCGCTCGATCGACTGGCCGGTGTGCTTGGCGTAGATCTCGTCGATGCGGCCGCGCAGCGCGAGGATCTCACGAGCGTGGATCTCGATGTCCGCCGCCTGGCCCTCGAACCCGCCCGAGGCCTGGTGGATCAGGATCCGGCTGTTCGGGAGCGCCATCCGCTTGCCCTCGGCGCCGCCTGCGAGCAGCAGCGAGCCCATCGACATCGCGATCCCGTAGCAGATCGTCTGCACGTCGGGGCGGATGAACTGCATCGCGTCGTAGATCGCCAGGCCCGCGTACACGGATCCCCCGGGGGAGTTGATGTACAGGTGAATGTCCTTGTCCGGGTCGTCCGACTCGAGATGGACTAGCTGGGCGACGATCAGGTTGGCGGTCTCCTCGTCGACCTGCCCACCGAGGAACACGACGCGGTCGTTGAGCAGCCGGGAGTAGATGTCGAACGAGCGCTCTCCACGGGGGGTCTGCTCGACGACCATCGGCACCAGTGGCATTTCGGGAACCTCCTGTATAGTGCAACTGAGTGGTTGCACTAGAACATAGCAAACGCGCAATCGCTGGGTTGCACGTTGAAGGGAGAATCCGATGACCGACCGCATCGAACGAGAGCTGGAGCTCGACGCCCCGACGGACGAGGTCTGGGATGCGATCACCGCCGACGGCTGGCTGGCCGACGAGGTCCGGCTCGATCTGTGCCCCGGCGGCGACGCCTGGTTCCGCTCGGAGGACGAGGAGCGGATCGGGTGGGTCGAGGAAGCGGTGGCACCGTCGCGCCTCGCTTTCTGGTGGTCGGCCGGAGAGGAGCCCGCCAGCCGCGTCGAGCTGACGCTCGAGCCCGATGAGGACGGAGGAACCCGTCTGCGGGTGGTGGAGTCGCGGCCGCTCGAGGTGCTCGACCTGGTGGGGATCCCGCTCGGCCGTCTCGGCGGCGCGTCATACGGGCCCGCCCTGGTGGCGGCGTAGCGATGGATCGTGCCGGCGCCGTGTTCGGCGCCCTCTCGGATCCGACTCGGCGCGCCCTGCTGCAGACGATCGCCGAGCAGCCCGCGGCGACCGCGACCAAGCTCGCCTCGGAGCTGCCGATCTCCCGGCAGGCCGTGCTCAAGCACCTCGCTGCGCTCGCCGACGCCGGTCTTGTCGACCGCGAGCGGGCCGGGCGGGAAGTGCGCTATAAGGTCACGCCCGAGCCGCTCTCGGACGCCGTCTCGTGGATGGCGGACGTCGGCGGCCAGTGGGATGCGCGCCTGGCATCGCTCAGCCGGCGGTTTGCCCGCTAGCGTGGCGACGCGGGCCTGCTGCGAGGCGACCCTACGTTTGCCGCGGGCCTACCGGGGATCGATCCCGAAGTACGGGACCGCCCAGCCGACGATCTTCTGGAACGCAGGCGCGGCCACCGAACCGCCGTAGATCGAGCCCTGCGGCTGGTCGACGACCACCGCGACGAGCAGCTTCGGGCTGCTCGCGGGCACGAACCCGAGGAAGGACGCGACGTACTCGCTGTCCGAGTAATGCCCGTTGACCGCGATGTTGGCGGTTCCGGTCTTGCCGGAGAGGTCGTAGCCCGGAATCGCGGCGCCGGACGCGGTGCCCCCGTCCGCGAGCACGCCGCGGAGCATGTCGCGAAGGTCGGCGGCCACCCTCGGGCTGATCACCCTGTGGCCGGTGGGCACCGGCAGTGGCTTGCCCCCGACGGCGCTCACGATGTGGGGCGGCCGCAGGATCCCCCCGTTGGCGATCGCGGCATACGCCGCCATCATCTGCATCGGGGTCACGGACTCGCCCTGGCCGAAGGGGAGGTTCCCCATCGATGAGCCCGAGTACTGCTGCCAGTGAAGGACGAATCCGGGGTACTCCCCCGGCAGATCCACGCCGGTCGGGGCGCCGAAGCCGAATCGGTGCACCCACGAGTCGAACCGCTGGGCTCCGAGCCGCGCCCCGATCTCGTCGGCGCCGATGTTGCTCGAGAACTTGAGAATGTTCTTCACCGAGAGCTCCTCGTCGCCGTGGGGCTCCGCGTCGTGAATCACACGGTCCGCCACCTGGAGCTGAGAGGGGATGTTGAACATCGTCGAGGGGGTGACGAGACCGTCGTCGAGCGCCCCGGCGACGGTGATCGCCTTGAACGTCGATCCAGGCTCGTAGTTGAAGCTGACCGCCTGGTCCAGGAAGGCGCCCGATTTGGCGTCCTGAGCGTTCGTGGGGTTCGCCTTCGGCCAGTTCGCCAAAGCGAGGATCGCGCCGCTGTTGGGGTTCATCACGATCGCGGTGGCGCCCTTGGGCTGATATTGCGCACCGACACCCGCGAGCACCTGCTCCACCTGGTCCTGGAGCGCGGCGTTGATCGTGAGCGAAACGTTCTTGCCGGCCTTCGTGGCGCGCAGATCGCTGACCGAGATTGTCTGGCCGGTCCCCCCCTCCACAACTCGCCGGACCCCGTTGGTCCCCTGAAGCGCGTTGTTGTATCGGTACTCGATTCCGCCCGCGCCCTGCCCATTCCAGCCCACCATGCCCAGCACCTGCGAGGCCATCGAACCGCGCGGGTAGACGCGCTTGACCCTGGGAATCGTCGTGATCCCGTTGATGCGCAGGTTGGTGATGTCCCGTGCCAGGTCGGCGGGGAGCAGATGGGCGAGGTAGACGAAGCCCGTCCCCGGCTTTGTGATCGCGGCCTGCACGGTTGCCGGCGGCTCCGATAGCAGTGGCGCGAGCTTCTGGGCGGTCGAGGCTGGGTTGCCTTTCCGGATCAGATACGGGTCCGCGGCGACATCGTCAGCCGATTCGGAGATCGCGAGCTGGACCCCGTTCGAATCGGTGATCGTCCCCCGCGGCGCGGGCACCGTCGAGGTCAGAACCTGCTGCGTCTTGGCGGCGTGGCGCAGCGTGCTCGCCTTAATCGTCCCGAGCTCCGTCGCGCGCGTCACGGCGATGCCCAGAAGACCGACGAACGCGAGGAACAGGAGCCCGATTCGGCGGTCGCTCAGCGTCACGGGACACTAGCCTCCGGCGCCCTGCAAGGCCGTCCCGCCGGTGGCGGCTCCCGTCCCGGTTGCGCTCGCCGGCCCCGTGGCGGTGGCGGTGGTCGGGGTCGTGGCTGTGGTCGGGGTCGTGGCGGTGGTGGCCGGCGCTGTTCCGGCGCCCGCAGCGCCCACGGCCGTCGTGCCTTGAGCGGCGGCGGCGCCCCCGGTGGCGCCCCCCTGGGTCATGGCCGCTGTGGTCGCACTCGTCTGGGTTGTGGCCCCTGCCGGGGCTCCGGTCCCATTCGAGCCCAGCGGCGTGATCTGGCCCGCGCCCGTCGCCTGGAGCATCGACTCGAACCCGGATGTGTCAGGGGCATGGATGTTCGCGGCGGCCTGTCCCGGATTGATCCCCTTGACGTCGAGGAACCCGACCGAGGTGGGGCCGGGCATCACCATTCCCATCCGCGTGGCCAGCCGCTCGATCCGCTGCTCGTCGGACAGGCCTGAGACGCTCGCGCGGAGCAGCTCGTTGCGGCTCTGAAGCGCGGTTCCCAGCTCCAGCGAGCGGCCGATGCTCGAGTTGAGCTTGAGCATCTCGACCTGCATCGCGACGATCCCGGCCAGCAGGATCCCCATCAGCACGATCCACGTCCGGCCGCGGACGATCCGGTCGAGGAGCGCATGATCCGGCAGCGCCCGTACCCATGCTGCCGCCCGCGCGCCCAGGGGAGCGACGCGCGGCGCGGCCTTCGGGCGCGACGCGCGCCGGCGGGGCAGCGCGCTAGGCCGCGCCTCGGTCTTCGGGCGCAGCGGCCCCGAGACCCGGCGAGGCGACGTGGGCGCCGATGACCGGCGAATTGTGCGGGCGTGAGAAGCCCCCCGTTTACCGACGGCGGGACGAGACTTAGCCGCCGTGCGGGCTCCCGCCGGCGTCGCTGCGGGCGGAGTCATGTCGTGTGGACCTCCAGCTTGCGGGCAGCGCGGAGATGCGCAGCCTTCGATCGGGGATTTGCAGCGACCTCACCAGGAGTCGGCGCGATCGCGCGACGGGTCAAGAGCTCGGCCTCGGGCTCGCGGCCGCAGACGCATACGGGAAGCTCGGGCGGGCAGACGCACCCTCGCGCGCGGGCGGCGAAGAACCGCTTCACGCGGCGATCCTCGAGCGAGTGGAAGGAGATCGCCGCCATCCGGCCACCGGGCGCGAGGACCTCCCACGCCGCCGGCAACGCCGCGTCCAGCTGCGCTAGCTCGTCGTTGACCGCGATCCGCAGCGCCTGGAAGGTGCGCCGGGCTGGGTGGCCGGCGGCAAACTGCGCCGGCACGGGGACGGCCGTCTTGATCGCCTCGACCAGCTGTCCGGTCGAGGTGAGCTCTTGACGCCGCCGGGCGCGCACGATCGCCCTCGCGATCTGGTGTGCGTAGCGCTCCTCGCCGTACTCGCGCAACACCCGCGCCAGGCGTCGGTCATCCCAGTGATTTACGACCTCGCGCGCGGTCAGCTCCTGATCGGTGTCCATTCGCATGTCGAGGGGTGCGTCGTAGGCATAGGAGAACCCCCGCTCCCAGGTGTCGACCTGCATCGAGGACATCCCCAGGTCGAGATACAGGTGATCGGCCCGGGTGCGCTCCTCGCTCAGCCGTTCGAGCGCGGTGACGAAGTCGGCACGTATGAACCGCATCTCGCAGGGGACCTCCGCGGCCAGCTCGGCGAAGCGCTCATCGGCCGTCGGGTCGCGATCAATCGCGATCAGCCGTCCCGTCGCCCCGATCCGGTCAGCCACCAGCCGCGCGTGACCGCCGCCACCGAACGTGCAGTCGACGACCGTGTCACCCGGCTGCGGATCGAGCAGCGCGATCAGCTCGCCTGCGAGCACGGGCACGTGCGTGTGGGTCATGTCAAGTAGTGTGGGCAAAACTCGCTGCGATGTCGGGGATCCGGGTGAGCACGTCTTCGCTGTAGCCGTGGTACGAGGCGCGGTCCCACACCTCAAGGCAATCCCCCGAGCCGGTCACGACGACCTCCTTGTCGAGGCCGGCATATCTCATGAACGTCGTCGGGATCATCACGCGGTGGGCGGAGTCGAGCTCGGTGTCGTGGGACCAGTTGAAGAAGAAGCGCCTCAGCTCACGAGCCTTGGGATCGATCGGGTTGAGGCTCTGGAGCGTGGCGTTGGCGTACGCCTCGTAGGCGTCCGGCATCCAGATCGCGATCGAGCGCGGCGCCGCTGACGTCGTCTCCGGAGACGCGGCGAGCACCACTCCCCCGGCGAGCGCGGCGCGGAACTTTGCGGGAACCGTCAGGCGGTGCTTCGCGTCGAGCGCGTGTTCGAAAGTTCCGCGGAAGGTCAAGGGATTCCATGCCACCTGAGCGAATTCCGAACCCGGGTGGCCGGGTGGGAGGAGCCCTGCCACCCGGGTTCCGCATGCGGTGCCCACATTACCCCACTCCATCCCACAATGCAACCCAATTCGCACTCCGCGCCCCACTCCAGCACACAGGACAGTGTTGGAGCCTCGAAAATGGCCCATTTGCAGGCGATTTATGGTGGGAGCGTCTGGCCCGTGCCGGAGGCTCAGGGTGCAGGATTCCGTGCATCCCGCGCGGGTGGGTGCCGCCTTGCAGCTCCGCGGCGTTTCCGTCCGCTATGTGTGCTTGACAGTGGGTTGCTGTGGGAGGTCGCGCGCTAGCGCAGACGCCGGGTCGGCTCCCGGGCCCCAGCCGCCGCCGGGATGGTGACCACGAGCCGCGCTCCGCGATCGCTCGGAGCGGCGGCCAGCCGGCCGCCGTGCTCACGGACGATCGCCGATGCGATCGAGAGCCCCCTGCCACGGGGGCCGCGCCGCCGCCGCGCGCGGTGCGCCAACTCCGCCACCGGCGCGGGAAGGCCAAGGCCGCGATCGAGCACCTCGAAACGCACGGTGGCGTCCTCGGCCCGGCCACGCACTTCGATCTCCCCTCCCCCGTGCTCGATCGCGTTCGCGATCAGGTTGCCGGTCGCCTGCGCAAGCCGAAGCCGGTCGCCGAGCACGATCGCGGGGGCACCGGCCCAGTTGACCGTCACGCCGATTCCTCGTTCGGTTGCGGACGGACGCAGCGCCTCCGCGCAGTCATTGAGCAGCTGCTGAACATCGACCGGTTCCGCGTCTCTCTCGAGCGCCACCTTGCAACCGACCGATGCCAAGTCCTGGAGCGCGAGCCCGGCCCGCGCGAGCTCGAGCTCGAGCGCACGCCGCCGGGGCGCCGTCAGCTCGCCGAGCCGCAGTCCGAGCGTCGCGGCGGTGATCGGGCCTCGGAGCTCGTGCGACGCACGCCGGACCACCTCCATCCGCTGCGAGAGCCGTACCCAGCCCGCCAGTGCCAGCGCTGCACTTACGATCGCGACGATCCAGCCGGATGTGGCGAGGGCCGCGAGCGTCACGGAACCGTCCCGTCCACGAGGCGGTAGCCGACGCCCCACACGTTGACGATGTAGCGGTCTCCGGTCCGCCCGAGCTTCTTGCGCAGCCGCGACGCATGGGAGTCGAGCGTGCGCGTTCGGCCCAGCGACCTGTAGCCCCACACGCCGCGCAACAGCTCCTCGCGCGTGAATACCCGCGTCGGATCATCCGCGAGCGCCCGCAACAGCGCGAACTCCTTCTTTGAGAGCTTCAGGAGCTCGCCGCCCAGCCACACCTGGCGGGCCAGCGGATCAAGCTCGAGCGACCCGATCCGCAGCCGTCCCGGACCCTGCCTGCGGCTCTGGCGACGTAGCAGGGCGGTGATCCTGGCCTCCAGCTCGGAGTACGAAAACGGCTTCCCTCTCGACTCTCATCCTCTCCGCGCCCTCTTCGCGCCCATCGCTGTCGACGATCATCGGGAATGCGAGATGTGCGGGAGCCCGGTTGACCCGTCGTACCTGCGAAGGTTCTGCTCCCCTTCCTGTCAGCAGATGGCCCGCAGGCGTCGCCTGGCAGAGTCGCGCCAGCCAGACGCTAGTTCCGCGGCGCCCCGAGCGCCAGGACATTTTCCCGCTCGTCCGCATCGTTGATTCCGTACAGGTCGAGAGCAATCCCGTCCAGCTGGTCACTGAGTGCCCGGGCCCGGCGGTCAGCCACCGAGCGGTCCATCTCTGAGAGCGCGTCCCGCGCCTCCGCTGTGGCCTTCTCGATGTCCTTGACCAATCGGACGATGGCGTCATGAGTCCCACGCTCGCTTGCGTCCTCGAATCTGATGCGGCGGATGGGAAGGTCGCGGATGCTGTTGTCGAAGGCCTCCCACATGTTCGCTCCCGTCAGCTTGGCCAGTCCGCGGAACCGGTAAGTGAGCAGGCGCGTGTTCAGGAGTCCGAGCAGGTAGCGAACGTCCTCTCGCACACCGGCGCGTCTGAAGGCGACGGTCGTGTCGGTGAGGGTGAGCCAGGCGAACGTCTCGTCCAGAGCAAAGCGCAGGTGGCCGGTCCGGTATGGGCAAACGAGCCGGTGCTGGTGGTAGAGGTCTTTGTGTAGCGGCCATGTGTATCGCCACCACTCACAGTTCCCGCGCTTGAAGGCAGCCCGGTCGCGGAGCTTCTTCTCATTAGCGGGCATGCGCAGGTAGTCCTGCACCGTCTTGGGGAGCGCTCCGAAACTCGCCACGTCTTCGAGGTAGAGCAAGAACTCTCCACTGTCGGCGATGTAGAAGCGGTCAATGTCGGAGTTGCGGGCTCGCGGCTTGAGGAACTGCGGCGGGAGGTCGTGGTCGACAACATCCCCGGCTGTCAGCTTTCCGAACACGGCGTTGGCGCCGGTCTGCATACCTTGGCCGAGTTCGCAAACCTTGATTAGTGCATCACCGCGGCTGTCGATGCGCTCGAACAGCTCACTCGCGTGCGGGTTGTGGAAGTGCCAGGGACGGTCTCCTAGCCTGACGCTGGGGTCGAAGGCCTCGAACGGAGTGGTGTCGTTGCGGACGCCGTCAATGACCTGCGCGGTCGAGTATTGGCCCGAGGGCAATCGGCGCACCTCGACCTGGTGCTCACCGTGGGGCTGCGTCGTGTCGAACACGACGATTGTCGTTGCGATGCCGGCGTCCGCAAAGACCATGAAGCCATCGAAGTCCTCAATGCGTTCAAGCCTGGCATTGGCGGCAAGCCAGCCTCTAACGCGCTTGGCCTTGTCGGCTTCCAGGAAGGCGCGGGAGACGATGAAGCCGAGGCGCCGCTGCGCGAGTCCGATGGCCTTGCGCAGGAAGTAGTAATAGACGTCGGTCTTGTCGAGCCAGACGTCGGAGTAGGCATTCTTCAGGTACGCGGGCACGGGGTGGCCGACCCCATACTGGGCGTCGATGGAGAAGTACGGCGGGTTGCCGATGACCACGTCGAATCCGCCGTCAGCGAGGACTTCGCCGAAGCCCTCCTCAGGGTCGTCCCACTTGAACGGGTTCAGGCGATGTTCCTCGAATGCGTCTAGTTGACCGATCTGCTGCTGCTGATAGAAGTCGGTTGATACGAGCGAGTTGCCGGAGCGTATGTTCGCGACAAGCGACGGCAGGATGGCTCCCGTCAGCTGCATCTGGCCGCGCAGTAGTTCGGGAGAACCACCTTCGAGCGATTTCAGGTAGAGGCTCATTGTTGTGACCTCGACGGCTGCCGGGTCCACGTCGACACCAAAGATTGAGTTGCGAAGCAGCTGACCCTTGGCGGCCGCTGTCAGCCGCTCGACGGCCTGCTCATCAGCGAAGTGCTTCCGCCGGTCGACCGTAGGGTTGTTCGTGTAGTACTCCTCGAAGTGGTGGATGAGCCGGTCGTAGGCGGCGAGCAGGAAGGACCCGGAGCCACAGGCGGGGTCGAGGATGCGGAACTTCTCTAGCTGCGCCGGGCGCTTGCGCGCTATGAGCGGATCAATCGTGCTGCGGATGATCTCGTCCACGACCCACTGGGGCGTGTAGTAGACCCCGCCCGCCTTCCGAACCTCGGGCTTTAGCTCGACTCTGACGCTGCGATCTGCGCCTAGCCGGATGATGCTGCCGAGTGCTCGCTCGTAGATGCTGCCGAGAATCTCGACGCCGATCGCGTCGAAGCGGTACGGCGACCACGGGGTGTACAGGCCCCGGATGATGCCCTTGAAGACCTTTGGAGCGACGGCCAGCCTGTCAGCGAGCGCAGGGTCGAGCAGCCCGCCGTTGTAATTAGCCCGCAACGGCGCGAGCGCCTTGATGAAGGCGGGGTAGGGCTCCTCCTCCTCCAGGAGCGCCCGCAGGTGCTCCTCGGCCTCAAGCCCGCGGTCCTCGCAGACTCGGATGAACACGAGCCGGTCAAGGGTCAGCTGTGTGGCGTCGTTGAGCTGCCAAATATCAAGGCCGCGGTTGTTCTTGGCGAGGTCGCGGGCGAGCGCCTGGCGCCAACGGGCGAGATCGGCAAGGAACACGACATCGACGGGAAGTTGTCCCTTCTCGACCGTGACGCGGTCAAAACGCGCGAGGGAGGCCGCAGCCACCGCCTCCCGCGAGAATGTGTCCCAGAGCAAATCCCAGTTCTTTTCGTAGCTGCGGTAGTCGAGGGTGAATTCGGGGATGAGCCCTGTCTGCGGTTCGGACAGGACCGGCTGGTAGCGGCAATCGAAGGCAAGCAGCTGCTCGAAGTCCGTCAACAGCGCGATCGAAATGTTCGCGTTCCAGCCGTAGGCCTTGACCTGATAGATCGGTCTCGGCGTGTTGATTTCGACCGACGGGCGCTTGGCCTCTACCAGGAACCGAGTGCGGCCGCCGAGCCGAAAGGAGTAGTCGGGCCGACGCACCCCGATCGGCCCTGGCTCCTGGTTCGCTTCGAGAGCCTCCGCGACGCGCTCGTCCTCCGCCTCCTCAGGCCCGCTCTGGTGTCGGCCGCGGAGTGAGACCTCGAGAACCACGTCCGCCGCTGGCCCGCGCCGCTGCTCATCGGCCACATCCCAGCCTAGAGCAGCAAAGAACGGGTCAATGAACCGCTGCCTGGCGCTCGTCTCGTCGAAGGCCGGGGATTTGTAGTAGTCGATGTTCTCTCGGAACTCGGAGCAAAGCGACCGGACCGCCTTGCGGCCCTCCTCACGGTCGTCAACGGCCTTCGGCGTCATCGGAGCGCAAGCCTAACTCGGAGGGGTAGCCGCGGCGTCGTGCGGCTCCCGTCGCGCCTTGAAACGGCAGGCGACTGATCTCACTGTTAACTTGAGGGTTAGGGTTGTCCGCACAGATCGCCAGACTTGACAGCGTCCAAGCAGAGAGGAGCCGTGATGGAGGAAGTTCTCGAACGCCACTTTGCCGGAACAAGTCTCCGTGAGTTCGCGGAGGAACGTCGGTGCTCGCCCGAAACGGTCGCGAAGGAGATTCGCGCCATGAAGCGGGATCACATCACGCAGATCGCTGGCCGGGTACTGGTGGCCCGCAAGACCTCAGAGATCGTCTGGTTACTCATGCCGAACCAGAGCGGCGACGACCTCCACGCTGGTCTCGCCTACTTCGACTGGGTCTTGCGGGAGCTCGAAGAGCTGACCTTCCGCTGCCGCGTCCACGCGGCAGCCAAGCCCGATGGGATCGCCCTAGGGATCGAGGAGTACGTCGAAGCCGAGGAGGCTGATCAAGCATGATCATCACTACAAGCCCTGAGAGCCGTCGTCAGGTGAACGAGTTCGCCCAGCAGGCGAGGGAGTTGCGCCAGCGTCTCACTACGTCGCAGGCCGACGTTGAGAGGCTGCGGGTCGAGCTGAGCGAGGGCACCGGCAGCGCGCGCGCGTTGGCGGATGCCGTGAATGAGCGCGACCGGATCAAGAGCAAGCTCGATGACGTCGAGTCGGGTCGGCGGTCGTTGCTCGGCCATCTCGCGGACGTGAATGGCGGTCACGTTGCCTGGTCGGGCTCGTTCTTCGACGATCCGGACGTGGTGGCGACGTTGGAGCAGGTTGGCAACAGCCGGGCCCCAATCGGCTCGATGATGCTCGGCCAGGTGTCGAGCCGCGAGGAGTTCATGTCCCGGATGCGCAGCGGCGTCGTGGACCCGTCGATGCAAGCTGCCGACAGCAGCGGCGGGGTGGTCGACTTCGCCGATCCGACGGGTGCCGCTCGGACTCGCTGGTATGGGATCGTCCCGCAGCTGCGGCGGCGGCTGGCGATCCTGGCGGCCATTCCGACCGCCACGATGGACACCGGGTCGTTCTCGTACACGCAGGAATCGGGGACGTTCGATGGCCCGGTGGAGACGGCGGAGAACGCCACGAAGCCGCCGCTGACGGCGAACTTCGAGGACGCCGAGGTAGTGGCCCAGACGATTCCCGCCTGGGTCAAGGT
Organism: uncultured Actinomycetes bacterium; assembly: GCA_963822725.1. Lineage (GTDB taxonomy): Bacteria > Actinomycetota > Thermoleophilia > Solirubrobacterales > Solirubrobacteraceae > Palsa-465. Next base: position 331,522 of record CAWGIR010000004.1, on the reverse strand, counting down.
GCCGCGCCAACAGTTGGCCGATGTGCCGATGCTGCAGCAGACGCTCCAGGGGCGGCTGATGTACGCGGTGATGCGCCGGATCGAGAACCAGATCGTGGCCGGTGATGGAACCGGGCAGAACCTGCGCGGGATCCTGAATACGACCGGGATCGCGAACGTCGCCTTCGATGCGAGCGCGCCGCTCAGCGACCTGACGCTAGACGCGATCACCACGGTGCTGGTCAGCGATGCGGTGCCGGACCTGGCGATCTTCAACCCGCTCGACGTAGCGGCGATGCTGAAGGCGAAGGCTTCGGGCTCGGGTGAGCGGCTGGATAGCGAGGGCGCGTTCGCCGCGACCGCGAACACGATCTGGGACCTGCCGCGGGTCACGTCGACGGCGATGCCACGGGGCGAGGCGTTGGTCGGAGACTTCGCGTTGGGCGCCACGCTGTTCATCCGCGAGGGAGTCATGGTCCGTGCGAGCGACAGCGACCAGGACGACTTCCTGAAGAACAGGATGACGCTGCTCGGTGAAGCTCGGGTCGGGCTGGCGGTGTGGCAGCCGACGTGCTTCGCAGAGGTGGAGCTGGCCGCTTAGACCTTCCTCGAGTGGTGCGGTCGGTCTGTGGGGGGAAATGGCAGCTCGCCCCCGCCAGCAACAGGCCGGCCGCACCATTCCGCCGCCAGCGGAGCGCTCAGCAGTCGTTAGCGCCGCCGTTGCAGTGCTCCCACGGCGCGTTGTCATTGCTGTACATCTGGTTCAGGTCAAGCGTCACCTTGTACCGGCCGTGCGTTGCGATGACGGAGGCCGAGAACGCCACCTGAGACGATGGGGCGTTCGTCCAGACCTTCCAGTGAAATCGCCAGTCGCTGTCTCGGGAATTTGTCGGGCCTATGTTGTATGGCCTTCCGTTCCGCCCTGCGTCTCCCCACGCCTCGACGGCGATTTGGTTCGCCACGCTGCACCGAGGCCGACGCAGGCCCGGCGCGACAATGACCTTTGCTGGCATGTTGTAGGCCGCTAATTGCGACACCTCATATTCGGTCGCCTGTCCTGTCGCGCGGTCCTGTCGGCAGCGGACAGGGCCACTTGCACTGGATGGCGCTACCGCCAGCAGAGCCGCTCCGACGGCGGCGGCGATTGCGGTGGCGATCGCCTTCGTCATTGGCGGAAGTTTATGTGCCTGCGAGCGGTGCGTCGGGACTGACGATCCGCAGGGTGATGAACTCGCCGTCCTCGGCGGTAACCATGCCCGCCCGTACCCGGTGGACACGAGATCGAGCCTGTCAGAGGGGTCAGCCAGGCGGTGCTCCATGTGGCTCAGACCGCACCACAGCGACACAGTCGGGCGTTTGTTCGGGTAAGCACACTGCATTACCCCGTTGCTTACCGGGTCGAGAGTTCGCGAACATCGGGTCGCAGATGGCGACCCCCGCGGATGCTCAAGGCCGCGCGGCGGCCCGGCCAAAACCAAATCACTCACCGGCGAAAAACACCACAAAAAATGCGAGGGCGTCGGCGATGTTGGCGCCAGCGCTAGCGCGGATGGGGTCGCAGGCCGGCGCGGAGGGCAAGTACGGGTCTCACAAGACGCCCTCCTGACGCCCACCGAATGGGGTGACTGACGTGTCTCAACGGTGAGACAGAGAACTTGTCCAAGTCGAGAAACCGCGGCGTCTCCGTCCGCTGGGCACGTATGATGGGGTCCGCTTCGTCTTCTCGTCTGGTGAAGCTTTGAGCGCCGTCCGGACCCTTCACCCGGGCGGCGCTCTGTGTCTGTCCGGGGCTGTTTGTATGTTCGTTCAGCCTCGCGTGTCGGATCTGTGAAGGGAGCGAGCTCCGAGGCACACCAGACGAATCGAAGACGAACGGAGCAGCTCCAGGCCGGTCAGCAGAACGCCATCAAGACAGCGGGTCCAGTGGACCCCCGAGGCCCCGCTGTCAACGTCGCTAGAGCCGTCGTACTGTGCAACCGGCGCCGATGAGCCGGAAGGGGTTCAGGTTCCAGACCTTTGAGACACCCGTCCTGTGGCTTCGGCCAGGCAGGGTGAGGGAAGCTGGCTTAGCCAGCGGCGTGGTAACGGCAGACCTGGACGCGCTCGACCTCACCGCCACTCTGCATACCCGAGACCTCGTCCCGATTGCATGTGGCTTGCTGCTCCCCCGTCAGGGGGGGCAGTGCGCCTTCTGCGCCCCAGTGTTCCTGAACCCATTGCAGTGGGTGTGACTGGCAGATCGAGAGTCCCTGTAAGACAGCGTCTTTAGAGGAGTCTCAACGTTGAGACTTGTGTACAGAGTGAACTTGCCCATAACTGACACATCGCGTATATCGGGCACCTTTTGGCAAGTGACATCAGCCGTGTCACGTGAGATAATTCCTTATAGACAAAAGAGCCCGAGGGTGAGGACACACCCCCGGGCCAGACCGCTCAGGAGGTAAGCCAGTGAGCGATCAGGAGGACCGTAGCGGACCCCCGCCCACCAGACGGGGGTATCAGCTGGCCGAGGTTGTGAGCGCCCTACAGAAGGCGATCCGTAGAGGCCAGGAGCGTGAGGCCGTTTATTGGGCGCTAGAGATGGATCACGGCTTCACCGCGTACGCGTTCCGGCGTCTGGCTGTGATCGCGTCTGAGGACGTGGGTCTGGCGGAGCCGATGATGCCGGCGGTAATCGAGGCGCTGCGCAGGAGCTGGGAACGGGAGCGGGAGCACCGCAAGGGAGCCCGAGGCGCGCTGTTCTTGGTGCACGCCACGTTGCTGCTCGCCCGGGCCAAGAAATCGCGCGTCGTGGACAACGCCCTGGTCGCGCTCGATAACGACCGCGAACGCCGAGAGGTCCCCGATGAGGCGCTTGACGTCCACACAAAGGCGGGAAGGGCGCTCGGCCGCGGCTGGGGGTTCTTCGTCGAGAACAGCGGGCTGCTTGCCGACCGCGACACTGGAGAGCTCGGCCACGGCTGTCTGCCGGACCCGTACCGTGAGCAGGCGGAGACGGTGCTGCTGAGCCAAGACCGACCGGTTCAACTGACCATTCAGGAGGAGCGATGAGGGCCGCTGGATACGTGAGGGTGTCGACCCAGGAGCAGGCCGACAAGGGCTGGAACCTGGACGAGGACCGCAGGCTGATCGGGGAGCGCTGCCAGCGCGAAGGCTGGGAACTGGTGGCGGTTCACGACGATGGAGGTCGCCAGGGCGACGATCCAGACCGGCCGGGACTCGCGGCGCTGCTCGACCACTTGGACGAGATCGACGTCGTGATCTTGCGCGCCCAGGACCGGATCAGCCGGGACATCGGGATCTGGGCGATGGTCTCTACTGCACTCCGAGCGGCCCGTGTCCGAGTAGAGACGTTCACCGGCCCAATCGACCTTGAGAGCGCATCCGGTGAGTTCATGGCGAACGTCATGGCCGCTGTCGGCAAGTTCGAGAAGCGGAGGACGGGCGAGAGGGTCAAGCAGGCAGCGAAGGCGCGAGTCCGTTCCGGCCTCCATCACGGCAGAGCGCCGTTCGGCTACCGCTCCGAGAACGGGAGGCTGGTGTTCCACTCCGCCGAGGCCGTAGTCGTGCGCCGGATCTTCCGCGAGTTCGCGGAGGAAGGCCGGAGCCAGCGGGAGATAGCGCGGCGACTCAACCGGGACGGCATCCGGGCCCAGCGCGGCGATTGGACCCAGGGAAGCGTCTCGAAGGCGCTTCGCGCCCCGGTCTACGCCGGACGGCTCAGCTTCCACGGGCAAGTGCTCAAAGGAACCCACCAGCCGCTCATCGACCCGGACCTTTGGGCGAAGGCGGAGCAGCTTCGGGAGGCGGGCACTCGCACCCGGAAGGGGCGGACGCCGACGGCGAACCATCTGCTGGCGGGGGGCATGCTCCGATGTCGGTGTGGGGCAGCCATGTACGCGCAGACCAGACCGCAGCGTGGAAACGGCGTTAGCTGGGAGGCGTACACGTGCGCCCGACGACAGCGAGAAGGACTGGACGCCTGCGACCAGCCGCCGGTCAAGCGCCAACCCATCGACGAAGCCGTATGGCGATTCGTGACCGAGACGGCTCTCGACCTCGAGGCGACGAAGCGGGCGATCACCGAGCAGGCGAGTTCTGGGATCGTGGAAGTCTCAACGTTGAGAGCCCAGGCGGAGCGAGACGTCGTCAAGGCGGAGCGGGCGATGGCGACCACCGAGCGCGACTACGACGCAGGGGTGATCGATGGTCGCCAGTACGCCAAGCGCGAAGCCCGCTTGACCACCGAGCGGGAGGCCGCGGTCGCCAGCGCGGCCGCTCTCACCGCGAGCCACGAAAGATTGCTCGCGGAGGTTGAGAGCATCGACGCCGAGGGAGCGCTCTTGTTCGAGCTCGCAGCAATCCGCAGGGAAATCCTCGGGCAAGCCCGCGAGAGCGAACAGGCGGGGGTTCAGGCCCTCAGGACGGCCCTCAGACGCCTGTTCACCGGCTTGGAGCTTGTGCCTGTCGGGAGCTTCGGGACGGCCATCGAAGGGATCGTATGCCCGCAGGGTTCCCCGATCGCAGCCGCCGGATACCAGTTGATCCCGCATGTCAGGAGGGAAGCGCTCGACTGGGAGGCGTGGAAGATTCGCAGAGAGCCGCTGGTCCTGCGCGGATCTAACGACAAAACCTTGCTGACGTAATCGTCGCAACCGCGACGGAAGCCGCGCAGACGGTCAACCTCCGTGGCGCGGCCGGAGAGCACGAGGATCGGAAGATCGGGATCGAACCGCCCGGCCACCCGGTCCGCCTCTCTCACCTTTTCGAGCAGCTCGAGCCCGTCCCGGTCGGGGAGCTCCAGATCGAGGATCGCGAGGTCGGGGAACTCGGATGCGATCACCCGTTCCGCGTCCTCGGCGCACTCCGCCTCGAGGATCTCGTAACCGTCGGCTGTCAGGTTGTCTGCGAGGAACATGCGGGTGGCGCGGTGGTCCTCGACCAGCAGAATCGTGGCGGCTGTTGGGGTCATGTACTTAAGAGGCCGCAGCGCGAAGAATTCGCCCCCCCTTTCCGAAATCCGGATCGATCTGGAGCGGCCTTGCAACATCGCGTTCAGCCGCTGCGGCCCGGCAGGAATCCCGCATATGATCACGACGCCTTGTACCGCCGCGGGAACTACAGCTCGGGAGACGATTTCGTGCTCGAATACGGGGAACTCCGGTTCACCTTCAACGAGCGCGACTTTCGCGAACGCTGCGAGCAGGCGGCGCGCAAGCTCGGATTTCTTTGGGGCCCGGTCGAAGAGGACGAGGCCGAGGACCTGATCAACCTGGTCGTCAACGGCGAGGTCACGGACCCGGCATCCCCCCTCGGCGAGCACGTGAACGACTGCTGGCCGGAGCTGGTCGGTCCCTCCGAGCGCTCGCTCGTCCATTGGCTGCGGCGGCTCATCTTCCGCGGCGCGTGGCTGGATCAGCGGGTCAAGGAGGGCGAGCTCGACGTCCTCTTCGACGAGGACGCGAACGCGTTCGTCTACGTGCAGCCGGACCGAGGCGGCGAGCCGATCGAGCTCGCACCGGAGCCGAGCTGGAACCGCGTGGCGTACGTCAAGCGCTGAAACCGCGATCCGGCAGCAAATCCGAGCCCGAGTCGGGGCGCTAGCTCCAGGCGGCCAGCCGCTCGAGCTCCGGCGCGGTGACTCCCATCCCGGATAGCACGCAGGTGTGTCCGTCGCGGCGCCAGGTCACGACTAGCCGGCCGTCGACACTCAGCACACGGATCTCGAGACCGCCGGAGTGGTCGATCCTGGATGCAGGCCGGGCCAGCACCGAGCCCGAGACGATCGTGTAGGCCACGCTCGTCCCGTGGCCTTCGTAGTAGACGGTGACCATCCGCCGTCCGCCGAGTCGATCGACACGCTGTCCCACAGCGGTCCAGCCGAAGCGCCATGACCAATTGGGGAAGTACACCCTTCCCACTCGCTGATCGAGCCATGCGTCCGGGGCCTTGGCGTCCGACGCCGGCGCGGAGGAGGCCGAGCCACGGACTGCCAGCGAGGCCGCATCTGCCACGGAAGGCGCGACCGGCGCGCCGGCGGGTAGCAACAGCACGAGCGCCACGGCCAGGGCCGCGGCTGCGCCCGCCAGCCCGGCGCCGGCGATCACCCGCCGGCGACGGGCCGGGCGAGCGCGGGAGCGGGCCGCCTCGATCCGCGCGCGGAGATCCTCCGGGGCACGGACGGAGAGGGCCAGGTCCTGTATCGCGGTCAGCGCGCGCAGCTCGCCCGGATCGGGGCTCGGGTTCTCGTAGGCGTCCACAGCTCTTGACGAATTGTCCTCCACTACCGTTCCGACCATGGCGCGGGTCTGGGTCGTGATGCCCACCTATAACGAGGCGGCAAACCTGGAGCGCATCGTGCGCGCCGCGGACGCCGAGCTCGAGCGGCTCGCGCCGGGCGATCATCGGATCCTAGTGGTCGACGACAACTCCCCGGACGGGACCGGCGCCATCGCGGACTCGCTGGCGGTCGAGGTCGATGCCGTCGAGGTCCTCCACCGCCCTGGCAAGAGCGGCCTGGGTCACGCCTACCGCGCCGGATTCGGGCACGCGCTGGCGGCTGGAGCCGAGCTCCTGTTCGAGATGGACGCCGATTTCTCTCATGATCCGCAGTACCTCGGAGCGATGCTCGAGGCGGCCTCCTCGGCCGATCTGGTGCTCGGCTCGCGCTATGTCCCCGGGGGCGGCGTCCGGGATTGGGGCCTCGCGCGACGCGCGATCAGCCGCGGCGGAGGCCTCTACGCCCGGTTGATCCTGCGGGTCGACGTGCGCGACCTCACGGGAGGATTCAAGTGCATCCGCCGCGAAGTTCTTGAGGCGATTGACCTCGACTCCGTGCGGGCAGACGGGTACGTGTTCCAGATCGAAGTGACCTACAGAGCGCTGATGGCCGGCTTCACCGTGAAGGAAGTGCCGATCGTGTTCCAGGACCGGACGGTCGGGACGAGCAAGATGTCCCCGCGGATCGCACTCGAGGCGATGTGGCTCGTGCCGCGGCTGCGCCGCAACGCTGCCACCGCGTTGGCGCACTCGAGCGCTCTGACCCGTGCCTAACGAGATCTAAACGTTGATCAAACCCCAATGGGCCGCCCTCCCGGCATCCTTTAGCTAATGAGCCCCCCCGGTCCGCTCGGCGCGACGCCGCAGAGCGGCACGTTCGAGATCGAGCCCACTGCCCTCCGGGCGCGCACCGCCGCCCGCGGACGAGCGCACGTCGCTTCGCGCGAGCGAATCGGCCTGGCCGCGCTGTGCGGGATCGTCGTCACCGGGCTCATCGTCGCGATCAGCGCGGGGCACACTGCGCAGCTCCTGCCGGAGTCGGTCCAGGGAGGCTTGCCCAAGTCCCTGGCCGGCCCGTTCGGCGGCGCCAACGTGGACCTCGGCTCGTTCGGCGTGGTTGGCGTGCTGACCGCGATGTTCGCCTGCTACGTCCTCGCCGTCCGGGCGGCCGATCGCCTGTCCGGGCGCGCGGTGCTGATGACGATCGCGGCGCTTTACGCAGTCGTGCTGCTGGCGCCACCGCTGGTCTCGACCGACATCTTCAGCTACGGCGCCTACGGGCGGATGGGCACGCTGTACGGCGCGAATCCGTTCCTGCACGGCCCCTCGGCGATTCAGCTCGACCCCGTGTACTCGTTCGTGGGCGCCAAGTGGGTGACGACGCCGTCCGCCTACGGACCGGTGTTCATCGCGTTCAGCTACGTGCTCGCGCCGCTCTCGATCGCCGCCTCGGTGTTCGCCTACAAGGCGATCGCGGTGGTCGCGACCTTGGTGACGGTGGCCGCGGTATGGAACGCGGCACGCTGGCGGGGCGTGAATCCGGTCAAGGCCGCCGCGCTTGTGGGTCTCAACCCGCTGACGGTCATCTACGGAGTAGGCGGTGGCCACAACGACCTCTTGATGCTGGCCGCGATGATCGCGGGCATCTACGCGATCCTCCAGCATCGCGACCGCGCGGGCGGCGGCCTGTTGACGCTGGCGACCGGGATCAAGCTGACCGGCGGCCTGCTGCTCCCGTTCGCGATCGCCGGCGGCGCAATTCGCCGCACCGGCCGCAGGGACATCGTGATCGGAATCGGGGTCGTGACCGCGGTGGTGCTCACGGTCAGCTTTGTGCTGTTCGGGACCGGTCCGCTCCACCTCCCGGCCACGATCCACCAGAGCCAGAGCGAAGGCGACTGGCACAGCATCCCCGGCTTCATCACCTCGCGGCTCGGCCTGGGCACGATCGGGCACGTGACCGGATACGTGCTCGCAGTGGCGTTCGTGGCCGTGTCCGTATGGCTGCTGCGCCGCGTGTGGCGCGGCCAGCTCGACTGGATCGACGGCGCCGGATGGGCCACCGTCGCGATGCTGGCGACGGCCAGCTCGCTGCTGCCGTGGTACGCAGCCTGGCTCATGCCGCTCGCGGCGCTCGGCACCGACCGCCGCCTGTGGCGGACCTCGATCGTGCTGACCGGAGTCGTGCTCCTGATCGAGATGATCGGTTACATCCCCCACGGAGGCTCACTGGGCCTTTAGCAGGCCCTAGCATCCAGCCATGGCCGAGCTAGACACGGCGCCGCTTCGCAGCCTGGGGCTTCTGAGTGTGGTCGCCCCGGTCTACAACGAAGAGGGCACGATCGAGGAGTTCTACGCCCGCGTGCGAGCCGCGCTCGAGGGCGTCGATTTCGAGCTGGTGCTGGTCGATGACGGCTCCAAGGACGCATCGCCCGCATTGCTCGATCGCCTGTCGGAGACCGACCCGCGCGTGTGCGTCGTCTCGCTGTCCCGGAACTTCGGTCATCAGACGGCGTTGACTGCGGGTCTCGACCATGCCCGGGGTGACGCCGTCGTGATGCTTGACGCCGATCTCCAGGACCCCCCCGAGCTGATCCCCCGGATGCTCGATCACTGGCGGAGCGGTTGCGACGTCGTGTACGCCGTCCGCGAGGAGCGCGAGGGCGAGTCGCGCTTCAAGTTGAGCACCGCCAAGTGGTTTTACAAGCTGTTCGACAAGCTCGCCCAGGTGGAGCTACAGCACAACTCCGGCGACTTCAGGCTGCTCGACCGCCAAGCGCTCGACGCGCTGCTGTCGATGCGCGAGCGCAACCGCTTCCTCCGCGGAATGACCGTCTGGGTGGGCTACACGCAGGCTGCCGTGCCGTACAAGCGCGATCCGCGTTACGCCGGCGAGACCAAATACACGCTCTCGCGGATGCTCAAGTTCTCGCTCGATGCGATCTCGTCGTTCTCGCACCGTCCGCTGCAGCTCGCCACGCTGCTCGGGTTCCTGATCTCCACGCTGGCATTCATCGCGATCCCGGTGGTCGTGATCCTGCGGATCCTCGGCTCCTATCTGCCCGGCTTCGGATCGATCACGATCGCGATCCTGCTCCTCGGCGGGATCCAGCTGATCGCGCTCGGGATCATCGGCGAGTACGTCGGACGGATCTACGACGAGGTCAAGGGTCGCCCGTTGTACCTCGTTCGCGCGCGTCGCAACCTACATGGCTCGCCCATTCACGGACGTCCGTCGGTCCGCGAGCGGGCCGAGTCGCCGCTTGTCGAGCGCGAGCCCTCCTCGCCGCTCATCGAGCGCGAGCCCTCCTAGCGTCGGGGCACTAGCCACCGGCCGGATTCGGCCCGACCGAGGACGCCCGGCCCGCGCCGTCGGCATGCGCCGGGCTCGGTTGCTCCCCGACCGCCCGTTCCACAGCGGCGATCCGGCTCGAGAGAGCCTTGAGCGCGTCGGCGATCGGATCTGGGAGATGGACCCAGTCCGCGTCCGGGCCTTCCGGACGCTTTCCCTCGACGCGTACCGGGTGTCCCGGGTTCCCGACCACGGTCGAATTCGGCGGGACGTCGTGGATCACGACGGAGTTGGCGCCGACCTTGGAGCCGTGTCCTACCGTGATCGGGCCGAGCAGCTTGGCGCCCGATCCGATCGTGACATTGTCCTGCACCGTCGGATGGCGCTTGCCGGTCGCAAACCCGGTCCCCCCGAGCGTCACGCCCTGGTACAGGGTGACGTTGTCGCCGATGTCGGCGGTCTCGCCGATCACCACGCCCATCCCGTGGTCGATGAAGAACGAGTTGCCGATCTTCGCCGCCGGATGGATCTCGATGCCGGTGAGCGTGCGAGCGATGGCGGCGATCATCCTGGGAATCAGCGGCACGCCCGCGGTGTAGAGCGCATGGGCCACCCGATGGGCCAGCAACGCTTGCACCCCAGGCCACGTCGCGAGGATCTCCGCCGACCCAACCCTCCGCGCTGCGGGGTCGCGACTGTGAGCGGCAGCGACGTCGCTGCGGATCTCCTTGAGGACGCCGGCGAGCACTCGCTAAAGCGTAGCCGGGCCGGGCACGCGGCCCGAAGCGTGCCTACGGCATCAGGCTGCGCACGAGCTCGAGCAGGGCCTCGGCGCTGTCGGCGATGAAGTTGTACCCACGACGCTTGTACAGATAGAACGGCAGGCCGATGAACACGAGCACGACGATGCCGATGATCAGGATGAGCGCCACCATGACAAGCGTAGGTTACGTCTCGCAGGCCGTAATTCCCAGTGCGCGCCAGCCGGCATCGATTGGCGCCGCCAGGCGCCTGACCGCCACGCGGAATGCGGCAATGGCAGCCCGCGGGTCCTGCCCCCGCGCCAATGCCCGCCGGAAGCGGCCGAATGCGCCTACGAGCGCGGGCCGGTAGGCGGCGAGACGGCGGACCTCGGCGGCGATCCTCGGGGGCGGCCGCAATGCGTGCAACCGCGCGACCCGGCTCAGCGTCACCGCTCGCAGCCGGGCTACATCGTGGATGAGCTGCTGCTTCGTGCGCGGCCGATCCAGCGCAGCCACCTGTTCCCGGTACGCGCGGCACAACCGGGCGGCTGCCGCCCGGTAGGCGGCCAAGGACAGCGACCGGTCCGCCGCCGGCGCCGCGGTGCGGGTGACGGTCCGCACTGCCACGCCGCAACCGCCCAGGATGAGGGCCAAGCCAACCACGGCGGCGGCCGCCCCTCTCATGCCGGCAGCGGGATCGGCGGCAGCGGGGGCAGGGGCGGGAGGCTCGGGAGTGAAGGCAGCGACGGCGGCTGGACGCAGCCCACCAACGGGAGGTTGACCCCGTTGGCGCAGCTCGGCGCGGGGTGGGACGGAGGCGGAGGCGGTGGGCGGAACACCTGCTTCGGCGGACTGCTCTTGCAGCCGAAGTACGGGAGGTACAGCTGGAAGGGCCAATCGCAATGGTGGTGGCGCGGGTTGGGGTCCGCGACCGCCTTGTTCGGCGGGATCGGCGGCGCCTCGAGCCAGCGGTAATACGGGTTCTCGGTCGCAGGCGGCGGCGCCACTCCCGGCAGCCCGGCGAATGGAGCCCCGGGCATTGGGGGCGGGGCCACGTTGAGGGGCTCGAGCTCGCCGGTCGCGCGGATCGCGGCCGTCTGCGCCTCCCCCCAGAGCTCGGCTCCGCGTCGTTGCCAATGGGTGAGCAGGTGCTGGGCGTCTTCGAGCGCGTGCTGGGCACGGCGCTGGACACCCTCGGCCTGCGTCAACTCGCCCTGGGCCCTGGTGACCGCAGAGGCCGCCGACGACACAGCGGTGCCGTGGGGATTGGCGGCCGCGTCGCTGTAGGCCATCTGCGCAACCCGGAGCGCCCCCTGCGCCCGGGTGACCGCGTCGTTGGCCTCGCGCAAGCGCTCGGTCCACGTGTGCACCTCGCCCAGCCAGTGCTCGGCCTCGTGCAGCGCCTGAAGGCCTTCCCGCTGGAGGCGGGCCAGCTCGGTCGCGTAGCGTCGCAGCGTCGCGGCGGCGGCGCGCGAGATGCCGGAGGCGTGCCAGAAGTGGGCGGCGACGATGCCCGAAAGCGCCTGGTAGGAGGCCGCTGCCTCACCCGTCCAGGAGGGCGACACCGACTCGGCCGCTCCGGCGATCGTGGAGCCGTGCGCGGACAGGCTGTCGGCGAGCTCGGAATGGAACTGCGCGGCCTGGAAGAGCTGGCCCGGGTCCCCCGGCGCCACCTCGACGCCCGCACCCGATGTCGTCACGGCCTCCCCTCCCCGCTTTCCTCCGGACCCGCGCACCGCTCCGCGATGGCCTCGTCGCTGCTCTCATACCCCCGCGCCGCCCCGGCGACCGCGGCGCAGAGCCGGTCCCCCGCCTCCGCATAGAGGGGAAGCATCCGCGCCCACTGTCCCATGAGGCCGTGGAGCGCGCCGGCGGCGGGGGTGCCCTCGGCCGCCGAGAGGTGACCGGACACGTGGCCGTGGAGCTCGCCCAACTGCCCGGAGATTCCGGCCAGCCTGGCCGAGACGTCCGCAACGGCGACGGGGGTCACCTCGAAGCGCGACATGAGGGCGATTATCCGGCTGCCGGCGGGGGTTCCGCCAGTGGCCGCGGGTATCGACGCGACGATACCCGGCCCGCCTCGGGAGCCTCGGCCGGCCTGCCCGGGAGCCTTACGGATATCGGTGGCCATATTGGCCGCCTATATCCGTATCGCCGTCGCTACGGCGCGAAGAACGGCGTCGAGACGTACCGCTCCCCGGAGTCCGGCAGGATCGTCACGATCCTCGCATCGGCAAATTCGGGCCGCCCGGCGAGCTGAAGCGACGCCCACACCGCCGCGCCCCCCGAGATTCCGGCCAGCACGCCCTCGCGCCGGGCCAGCTCGCGGGCGGTCTCGATTGCATCCTCGTCCTCGACGGCGATCACCTCGTCGATCAGCTCGCGGTTGAGGACCTGCGGCACGAACCCGGCGCCGATCCCCTGAATCTTGTGAGGCCCGGGGCGGGCGCCCGAGAGCACCGCAGAGCTGCGCGGCTCGACCGCGACGATCCGGCAGCGTGGGTTGGCGTCCTTCAGCACCTCGCCCGCCCCGGTGATGGTGCCGCCGGTCCCCACTCCCGCGACGAACACGTCCACGTCCCCATCGAGCGCGTCCCGGATCTCCGGGCCGGTCGTCCGCCTGTGGATCTCCGGATTGGCGGGATTCGAGAACTGGTCCGGGAGGAACACGTCGTCGCGACTCGCGAGCGCCCGGGCGGCCTCGACCGCCTCCGTCATTCCGCCGAGGGACTCGGTGAGCTCCACGCGCGCCCCGTAGAGCCGGAGCAGGCCCTCCCGCTCGCGGCTCATTCCCTGCGGCAGGGTGAGGACGAGCTCGTATCCCTTGGCCGCGCACACGAACGCCAGCGCGATCCCCGTGTTGCCACTCGTCGCCTCGACGATCGTGGTTCTCCCCGGTTCGATCCGCCCCCCGCGCTCGGCGGCCTCGATCATCGCCACCCCGATGCGGTCCTTGACGCTCCCGCCGGGGTTCAGCGCCTCCAGCTTGGCGAACAGCCTCGCCCCCGGCTGCGCCGGGATTCGGGTGAGCTCGATCATCGGGGTACGGCCCACATGCTCGGCAATGTTGGTCGGAATTGGCGGCAATTCGCCGCGAACCCTACGAGAAACGCGGCCGGGCGCGCCAGCGGGTCAGCGCCGGTCCCGGGGCTAGATGTGGTACATCGGGGCGCCGGCTGCTCGCGCCTCGGCCTCGGCCACGTCGGCGACCGTTGAGGACGAGAGCACGCCGCGCGTGGCGTGAGCGGCGTCTGCGAACACGCCGCGGGTGTCCCGGCCGACCGGGCCGTCGAGCAGCTCGACCACCTCCAGCACCTTGATCTCGTTCGCCGGCCGCGCGAACGTGTAGCCGCCGCCCACGCCGCGCTGCGAGCGCAGGATGCCGCCGCGGCGCAGCGTCGCGAATAGCTGCTCGAGGAACTGGACCGGGATGTTCCGCCGGCGGGCCAGCTCCGCGATCGGGACGGGGCCCGAGTCGCCGTGTAGGTGGAGCTCCACGAGGGCGTCCAGCGCGTATGGGGATTTTGTCGTGATCGAGAGCATGCGCCCCGGCCGATCCTAGCCCGGAACGCCGAGAGCGTCCTAGTCCGGGTACTCGTCCTTGCGGAAGGCTCTCGGATCCTCCTCGCGAGGCGCCGACGTCCGCTCGAGCAGGAACGCGTGGTACGGCGCGACGAACGGATCGGGCGCCGTCACCGTATAGGTGTGGTACACGGACCCGTTCTCGCGCGCGAACGCGATGAAGCTCGGGGCTTCGCGCAGTCCGTCCTCTAGCTTGGCCCCCACCTGCTCAGCCCACTCGGCGAGCCAATCCGGCGGGTTGTCGACCATCTCCTTGATCTGCGGAATTCCCTGCGCCTGCTCCGGCTTGAGCGCGAGGCCGAAATCGAACGGGAAGTCGGTCCCGTAGGTCGACACGTACGGGAACTCCCAGCCCATCCGCTGCTTGTAGGCCGTCAGCCGGTCGATCGGCGCGCGCGAGAAGCAGATCATGGTCACATCGCGGTGGTTCAGATGGACGAGCGAGCCGTTGAACTCATCCCCGAGGTTGGTGCACCCGGGGCAGGCACCGCGCTCGTAGTCGGGCCCGTACATGATGTTGTAGGCCAGCAGCTGCGAGCGCCCGTCGAACAGCTCGGCAAGCGTCTTCTTGCCGTCCTCGGTGTCGAACTCGTATTCCTTCTCGACGGGGACCCAGGGCAGCTGACGACGTTGCTCTGTCACCTTCTGGCCCAGCTCCGCGTGCTGGGACTCGAGTTTCGCAAGCTCGTCCCGTGCGGCCTGCCACTCCTCGCGGGTTCCTACCGTGTGGTCGGGCATCGTCTACCTCCTCGTACGTGTTGGTGGCACACGATAAGACCCACGCCGGGCCCGAAGTTCATCGGCCGGCTCGATGCGCTTACCACGGACCGGCGTCCAGCCGGTCCCTTAGATCCAGCCGCGCTCGGTGGCGATCAGGACGGCCTGCGCCCGGTCCATCGCACCGAGCTTGCCGTAGACGTTGTGCAGATGGGTGCGGACGGTGCTGGTCGAGAGGCCGAGCTCCGAGGCGATCTGCTTGTAGACCTTCCCCTGCGCCAGGCCGCGGAGGACTTCAACCTCCCTCGAGGACATCGGGCAGGGGTCGATCTGCCGAGGCCGCCCGCCGGAGGTGGGGAGCGGAAGGTCGTACATCACCGAACGCAGATCGGCGACGCTGAGCCCCACGCTGCGGGCCACCGCCAGCAGCTGGGCCGGCGACACCGAGCCGCCGAGGGAGTGGTGGGCCAGCATGTCGGCCAGCCGGACGAGCGCGGCCTCGCCGTCGCAGTCGTCGGCGTGGTGGCGCTCGATCACGCTCGCCACGGCGCGGGGGAGCCCCCAGCGCCGGGCCAGAACGCCACCCACGAGGCCGTGGTCGACGCCGAGCTCACGGCGCTCGCGCTGGATCCGCTCCTCGGGAGTCCGCGCGTCGCCGTGGACCTGGCGCGGATAGCCGGGATAGGCGTGGACGAGCACGAGCTTGCCGATGTCGTGAAGCAAGGAGGTAACCATCAGCCGATCCCGGGCTTCATAGCCAAGCTCGCGCGCGAGCCGGTCGGCGGCACGCTGGGTGGCAACGGCGTGGAGACGGAATCGCTCCGGAATGCCCTGCCAGACTGCCGTCCGCTCGAAGAAGTCAAACGTCCGCGCGCGGCTGGCGATCGCGTGGACGGTCTGCGGCGAGAGCACCTCCACTCCCTTGACCGCACTCTCAACCCGGCCGCGCTGACGCCCGTCGACACGGTTCGCCAGACGGAGGACGGCGACGGCCAGGGCCACATCCGACTCGACCGCGGAGACCACCTCGGCCGTGGCCGGATCGCTGGACTCGAACAGGCGCATCACGCGGTTGCGCGACTCGACCAGCATCGGGAACGCCTCAAGCGCCTCGAAGGCGGCCGTCAGCCGGCGGCCGTGGCCTTCGTTGTGGTGCCGCTCGCGGGCGGCGTAGGGGTCTGTGTTCGCGGTTGGGATCTCGGCGACCGCTGCCACTGGCGACTCACTCATGCTCTCGGATGGACTTGACCGGCCGGGGCGCCGGTCTTCTGGCGTACTCCCGTCGATGTGCTCGTTATCGGCAAATGTACGAGGGGGGTTTAGAGGCGGTGGTGGACGTTTTGCAGCGTGGGTCATGTGCACCGCGCCTTTGCGGTCTCCAGCGCCCGGTCGATCCTGGAAAGCGTCTCGTCGCGACCGAGCACGCTGACGCTCTCGAAGATCCCCGGTGAGACAGTCGTGCCGGCGATCGCGACGCGAATGGGCTGGAACACCCTGCCCGGCTTGAGCCCGAGCCGCTCGACGACACCCCGGAGCGCTCCCTCCACCCCGTCCACCGAGAACGGCTCCGCCGCGGCGAGCGCCTCCCGCGCCGCTTGCAGGGCCTCAACGCCGCCGTCGCCGCACAGGGTCTTCTGGAACGCCTTCGGGTCATCCACCGGGCCGTCGAACAGGAACGAGGCCAGCGGCCAGAATTCGCTCAGCGTCTGGATCTTGTCCGCCGCGATCTCGGCGGCCGGCCGGAGCCCGGCGCGGCCCGTGTACTGCTCCAGCCTGGCCGTCAGCTCGTCGAGGCTCAAGGAGCGCAGCCAGCGGCCGTTGAAGTTGCGAAGCTTCTGCTCGTCGAACACGGCCGGGTTCTTCGACACGCGCTCCAGCCGGAAGCGCTCCGCCAGCTGATCGAGAGTGAAGTGCTCCTCGTCGGCCGCGAAGCCCGCTCCAAGCAGCGCGATGTAGTTGTCGACCGCCTCGGGCAGGTAGCCGGTCGCCCGGAGCTCCTGGACCGATGCGGCGCCGTGACGCTTTGAAAGCTTGCGCCCGTCGGGGCCGTGCAGGAGCGGCAGGTGGGCATACTGGGGCGGCGCGGCTCCCAGCGCCTCGAACACGTGCAACTGCTTCGGGGTGTTCGAGAGATGGTCCTCGCCGCGCACGACATGCGTGATCTGCGCGTCGAGGTCGTCGACGGCGACCGCGAAGTTGTAGAGGACGGAGCCGTCGGCGCGGGCGATGACCGGATCGTCCTGGCTGCGGTTCGGGAACCGGGTCTCCCCCCGGATGATGTCCGAGACGACGGTCTCGCCGCTGTCCGGGACTCGGAGCCTGACGGCGCCCTCGGCCGCCGGCTCGCCACGGAAGCCGCGCTCCCACCCGTGCTTCTCCTTGTACGCCTTGACGTCCTCGGCGGTCGCGGACGAACGGTAGGCGTGCCCGGACTGGAGCAGCGCCTCCAGCGCCTCGGCGTGGCGATCGGACCGGGAGGACTGGAAGATGGGTCCCTCGTCCCAGTCGAGGCTCAGCCACTTCAAGGCATCGAGGATCTGCTCCACGTTCTCCGGTGTCGATCGCTCCCGGTCTGTATCTTCGATCCGCAGCACCAGCGTCCCACCCTGGCCGCGGGCCAGCAGCCAGTTGTACAGCGCCGTCCGGGCGCCACCGATGTGGAGCGCTCCGGTCGGGGAAGGTGCAAAACGTACGCGCATGCGAACTAGGAACCCATGCTAATCGGCGCCCACGTGTCCAACGCAGGCGGGCTCGTCAACGCGGTGCAGCGCGGGGTCGAGCGGGGCGCGGAGGCGATCCAGATCTTCAACCAGTCGCCCCGCATGTGGCGCCCGACGAACTACACCGAGGATGACTTCGCCGAGTTTCGCGATGCGATGCGCGACAGTGGAATCAAGGCGGTGCTGATCCACGCCGTGTACCTGCTCAACTGCGCCTCCGAGGACAAGGAGATCCGGCAGAAGTCGAGGCGTTCGCTGATCCAGTCGCTTCGGGTCGGGGACGCGATCGGGGCCGTCGGCGTCGTGCTCCATCCGGGCTCGGCGAAGCAGGGCGACGTGCCGAAGGCGATCAAGCGGGCGGGAACCGTCATCCGGCAGGCCCTGCGGGAGTCCGAGCGCTGCGAGCTGCACCTCGAGGACACCGCCGGCGCCGGTGGCACGCTGGGGCGCTCGTTCGAAGAGCTGGGCGCCCTGTTCGAGGCGGCCGGCGCCGACGGGCGGCTCGGGATCTGCCTCGACTCCTGCCACCTGTATGCATCTGGGTATGACATCGCGACCCGCAACGGGCTCCGCGAGACGCTCAAGCAATGCGAGGAGATCGTCGGGCTGAAGCGGCTCCGCTCGCTGCACCTGAACGACTCGATGGTGAAGCTGGGATCGAACCGCGATCGGCACGCGATCCTCGGCCAGGGCGAGCTCGGCGAGCGATCGTGCGCGATCTTCCTGTCAGAGCCGAAGTTCAAGCGCCTGCCGTGCGTGCTGGAGACCGGGAAGGACGGGGGAGCGCCCAGCGCCGACGACGTGGCGCTGGCGTTCAAGCTGCGCAAGCGAGGAGAGAGGATCAAGAAATGAAGGCTGCTGACGCGCTGGTGGTGTTCGGGATCACGGGCGACCTGGCGAAGAAGATGACCTTCCGCTCGCTGTACAGGCTGGAGCGCCGCGATCTGCTGTCGTGCCCCGTGATCGGAGTGGCGGTGGACGACTGGAGCGTCGAGCAGCTGCGTGAGCACGCCCGCGAGTCGATCGCTCAGGCCGGGGAGCAGATCGAGGAGCGGGTGTTCGCCCGCTTCGCCGAGCGCCTGCGGTACGTGAGCGGCGACTTCGGCCAGCCTGCGACCTACGACAAGGTCGCCCAGGCGCTGCACGGACTCGAGAATCCCGCCTTCTACCTCGAGATTCCGCCTTCGCTGTTCGCGACCGTGATCAAGGGGCTTGCCCAGGCGAAGCTTGTAGCCGGCGGGCAGCGCGTCGTCGTCGAGAAGCCGTTCGGCAACGACCTCGCCTCGGCCAGGGAGCTGGCCGCCGACCTGCACCAGTATGTGCAGGAGTCTCAGCTCTACCGAATCGATCACTTCCTCGGGAAGATGGGGCTCGAGGAGTTCCTGTACCTGCGGTTCGCCAACACGATGCTCGAGCCGGTCTGGAATCGCTACCACGTGGCCTGCGTTCAGATCACAATGGCCGAGAGCTTCGGGGTCGAGGACCGGGGTCACTTCTATGACCCCGTGGGGGCGCTGCGGGACGTCGTCGTAAACCATCTGCTGCAGCTGATCGCCGCGGCCGCGATGGAGCCGCCCGCCGGCGGGGACCCGGAGACGCTCAAGGACGCAAAGCTGGCGGTCTTCCGCGCGATCGCCGACGCCGACCCGGGCCACTACGTCCGGGGCCAATACGAGGGCTACCTTGAGATCGACGGCGTGGCCAAGGGCTCAACGACGGAGACCTACGCGGCGCTGCGGCTCGACATCGAAAGCTGGCGCTGGGCGGGTGTGCCGTTCTTCATCCGGACCGGGAAGCGGCTGGCGGTGACCGAGACCGAGGTGAGGCTGGTGTTCAGGCAGCCGCCGCGGCTTCACTTCGTCACCGCCGGATATCGCCGGCCAGAGCCCTCACAGCTCGTCATCAGGCTCGACCCCACGACCGGCATCCGGATCATTCTCGACGCCAAGCGCGCGGACGCGCCCGGCCCGGCCGCCATCAGCATGGACATGCAATTCGCGCAGGAGGGCGGTGAAGGAGCCACTCCGTACGAGGTCTTGCTTCACGCGGCGCTCGTCGGCGACTCGACCTACTTCACCCGCCAGGACATGGTCGAGGAGACCTGGCGGATCATGCAGCCCCTGCTCGACAGGCCACCGGAGGCGCATCGGTACGAGCCCGGCTCCTGGGGCCCCGAGCAGGCGGATCGGCTGGTCAAGGGGTACGGGGGCTGGCACGGGCCCTGGGCGCCCGAGAGCTGACAGCGCCGGCCGCCGGGGCCGCTCAGGCCGACGCTGCGATCCGCTCCGGCTCCTCGTGGGCCACGATCGCCTGGCCGAGGAGACCGTCCAGCTCGGCGTGCAGGCCGGCGCCGGGCGTCACGCGAAACTCGGCGCCAAGCTTCAGTCGGCGCCTGCCGGACGCGGTGCTCAGCTCGATCACGACCTCCGACTCGCCCGGGAAGCCCTGGAGGAGCTCCTTGAGGTCTTCCAGCACCGTCGCGGGAAGGAGCTTGCCGTCGATCCGAAGTCGGAGCGGCGGCGGTGGAGCGAGCTTCTTGGCGGCCTCGGCGACCGCATCGCGCACCTCCTCCGCGGTGGGCTCGAAGCGCTCAACCTGCTGCGCGACGATGCAGGTGCGCTCCCGATCCTTATGATCGACGCGCCCTCTGACCAGCACGATCGAGTCCGGCTGCAGCGCATCTCCAGCGGACTCGAGCGCGTTGCCGAAGACGACGAGCTCGACCGAGGCCTCGAGATCGTCGAGCGTCGCGAACATCATCCAATCGCCTTTCTTCGTCCGGATCCGCTTGGCCTGCGTGATCATGCCGCCGATCGTCACCCAGTCACCATCGCGGCGCTGCAACAAATCGCTCAGCGGGCAGTCGGCCCGGACGGTCAGGGCCGGACCAACCTCCTTGAGCGGATGGGCTGAGATGAACAGCCCGATCGACTCCTTCTCGGCCGCGAGCAGCTCCGGACGATCGAACTCCTGTAGCGGGATCGGAGCGTGCGAGGGGGTCGCGAACGGCGCGGCGCCGTCGTCGGAGGTGCCGCCGCCGAGCTGGTCGAAGATCGAGCCCTGGCCGATCAGGGCGTCCTGCTGGGCTTTCTGGCCGGCGCCCTGCGCCTGCTCGAGGACCGCCAGCATCCCCTTGCGGGAGGCCCCGGTCGAGCCGAAGGCGCCGCACTTGATCAGCGCCTCGATCGCCTTCTTGTTGACCGCGCGACCGTCGACGCGCGCGCAGAAGTCGTACAGGTCCCGGAACGGACCGCCCTCCTCGCGGGCGCGCTTGATCGCCTCGACCGCGGCGAACCCCACGCCCTTGACCGCATCGAGCCCGAAGCGGATGTTCCCGTCCACGACCACGAACTCGTGGTCCGAGAGGTTGACGTCCGGGGGCAGGATCGCGATCCCCATCTGCTCTGCCTGCGCGACGAAGAACGGGACCTTGTCCTTGGTGTCCATCACCGAGGAGATCAGCGCCGCCATGTACTCGGCCGGGTAGTTCGCCTTCAGCCACGCGGTGCGATAGGCGATCAGCGCGTAACACGCGGAGTGCGCCTTGTTGAAGCTGTAGTCGGCCGAGCGTTCGTTGATGGTCCAGAGGTGCTCGATCACCTGCTCGCTGGTCCCCGACTTGCGGCAACCCTCGACGAACTCGGGTTTGAGCTTGGCCATCGCCTCGCGGTTCTTCTTGCCGATCGCCTTGCGCAGGTCGTCGGCCTTGGCGCCGCTGAAGCCGGCCAGATCCTTGGCGACCTGCATCGCCTGCTCCTGGTAGACGACCACGCCGTTGGTCGACTCGAGGATCGACCGCAGCCGTTCATCGGCGTAGGAGGCGGTTTCCGGATCGTGCCTGGCGCGGATGTAGGCCGGGATCTGCTCCATCGGGCCAGGCCGGTAGAGCGCGTTCAGCGCAATCAGGTGCTCGAGCTCTGACGGCTTCACCTTCTTGAGCGTCTCGCGCATACCCTCGGACTCGAACTGGAACACGCCCACCGAATCGCCGCGGGTCATCATCTCGTAGGTCTTCGCGTCGTCGAGGGGGAGGCCCGTCATGTCCGGGCGTTCTCCGGTCGAACGCTCGATGATGTCCAGCGCGTCCTCGATCACATCCAGGTTGCGCAGGCCGAGGAAGTCCATCTTCAACAGCCCGATCTGCTCGATCGGCTTCATCGTGAACTGGGTGACGGTCCGGAAGACCTTCTCGCCGCTCTCGTCCGTGCCCGCGTCGGCGATCTGCAGCGGCACGATCTCGGTCAGCGGACGATCGGCGATCACCACCGCGGCGGCGTGAATCGAGGAGTTGCGGACGATCCCCTCGAGTCCTTTGGCCAGATCGACGATCTGCCTGGCCGTCGCGTCCTTGTCGATCTCGGCGCGGAGCGGCTGGCCGGCCTTGAGGCAGTCCTCGAAGCTCGGCGGACGGCCCATGATCGGGTCCGGGATCAGCTTGGCCAGCCGGTCTCCCGTGCCGTAGTCCTGCCCCAGGACCCGCGCGGCGTCACGCGTTGCGGCGCGGGGGAACATCTTGCCGAAGGTGACGATCTGGGCCACGCAGTCCTTGCCGTACTTCTCGGTCACGTACCGGATCACGCGCTCCCGGCCGCGGACCGAGAAGTCGATGTCGATGTCCGGCATCGACACGCGCTCGGGATTCAGGAAGCGCTCGAACAGCAACTCGTACCGCAGTGGATCGATGTCGGTGATCTGCAGGCAGTAGGCGACAAGCGATCCCGCGGCCGAGCCGCGGCCCGGGCCGACGGCGATCCCTGAGTCCTTGGCGTACTTGACGAAGTCCCAGACGATCAGGAAGTAGCCGCTGAAGCCCATCCGCTCGATCACTCCCAGCTCGTACGTGGCTCGTTCCGCGGCGTCGGCGGGGACCGGGTCGCCATAGCGCTGACGGAGGCCCTCCTCGACCAGCTTTGTAAGGAAGTCGTGCTCGCTGGAGCCGTCGGGTGTCGGGTAGCGCGGGATCAGCTGCCGGTCGAGCTCGAGCTCGACGTCGCAGCGCTCGGCGATCTCCAGGGTCGAGGCGAGCGCCTCGGGCCACTCTGAGAACGCGGTCGCCATCTCCTCGCCCGAGCGCAGAAAGAACTCGTTGTTGTCGAAGGTGATCTTCGGTTCCGACAGCGTCGACTTCGTCTGTACGCACAGCAGCGCAGCGTGATGGTGGTAGTCCTCGCGCCGCAGGTAGTGGACGTCGCCGGTGCCGACCAGGGGCCGGCCGAGCTCGCGGGCGATCTTGACGATCCCCTCGTTGGCCCGTTCCTGCTCGGCGAGCCCGTTCTTCTGGACCTCGAAGTAGACGTCCTCGGGGCCGAATGCCTGCACGAGCTGGTCGGCGTGCGCACGGGCGTCCGCCGGCCTGCCATCGAGCAGGTACTGGCAGAAACGCGACTGCAGACAGCCCGTGAGCGCGATCACACCGTCGGCGTGGGCGGCGATCTGGTCCATGTCCACAGACGGCTTGCCGCGCTGGAAGCCCTCGAGGAAGCCGGCCGAGCAGAGCTTGACGAGGTTCCGGTACCCGTTCGGGGTCGCCGCCAGCAGCGTGAGGTGAAACCGGTCAAGCCGTCCTGGGGCCCGCTTGCTGTGGTCTTCGACGAGGTAGACCTCGCAGCCGATGATCGGCTTGATCCCATGCTTGCGGCAGGCGGTGAACAGCTCCACGGTCCCGTTCATCACACCGTGATCGGTGAGGCCCAGGGCCGGCTGGCCAAACGCCGCCGCTCGCGCCGCCAGCTCGTCGATTTTGCACGCCCCGTCGAGCAGCGAGTACTCGGAATGGACGTGCAGATGGGCGCAGGCGGTGCTCATGAGAACGGACTGCCGAGCATAGGCGTCGCGGCGGACGGCCCGGGGCTCGATAGCCGCTCGCAGCGGAGACTCGTCAGGTCTGCTTCACCCAGTCGCGCAGCAGCTCGAGCGGCTCGCTGGCGCCGCGGATGATTGCGTGGGGCTCCTGCTCTCCCGCGATCACCCCCAGGAGCGCTCCAGGCTCGGACACGATCGTGGTCGCGACCGGGCCGAGCGGCGGGGAGCTCGTGACGGTCGGCCGCTCGGCACCCGAGACCCTGAAGTACCAGGACTCCGAAGGTCCCCTGTGAGCGATCGTGAAGCGATGTGAGCCGACGGCTTTGCGGTCGATCATGATCGCCGCGAGCCTGAATGCCAGCGGCACGTCGAGCCGCATGCCGGCGGCGTACAGCTCGGAGAGCCCGAGCGGCGTGCGGACGAGGTTGACCAGCGCTCGCAGCGACTTGCGAGAGCCCTGGAGTTCGGCCATCCGCCGCCCGGAGCGCCGCCGAACCGGCCCGGCGATCAGCAGCCTGGCAAGCGTCGCCAGCTCCCCGGTGAGGCGAAAGTCGACCTCGGCCAGATCCCGCGCCACGGCCGCGGGCGTCACGCGCGTAGCGGCCCCCCGCGCGGTGACCTGGATGCAGCCCGCATCCGCCAGCAACAGGTCGTACGCAACGGGCTCCGCATACGCCAGCCGCTGCGCCGGCAGCAGGCCAAGGACGATCCGCCCCGCGGCGACGGGATCCTGCTTCGCCAGCGACAGAAGCGCGCGGAGAAGCCACGACTTACGCGTAGGCTGGGCCACGGGGGTCACGTCCGCGTCCGAAGCAGTCGCGTGCGGAGCAGAAGCCTCCCCGTCGGTCCCAGGCGCAGTTCCTGCTTCGGAGGCGGATGTGTCCACCGGGGCCGGGGCCGGGGCCGGAATCTCCTCACGCAGCCTTGCCAGCGCCGCATCGAGCCGGATCGGTTCCACCAGCCCCGGCTGCTCGGCACCAGCGAGCTCTTCATCCGGCACGCCGCGGATCCCGTCGAGAACCGCGCGGAGCTCGTCGATCACCTCGTACAGCTGCTCGGTGCGAAGGTCGTGCTGGCGCAGTTGACGCTGCAGGCCGGGAGTCCGGCCCGATCCAGCGTGCTTCACGGTGGCGCGTTCCCCCTCCAGCTGTGCCTGCGCAAGCTCAGCACCCGCTGGGGCAGGCTCCGGCACGACCCCGACCGCCGGCGGCAGCGCGCGCGCCACCGCGATCTCGGCGGACAGCTGATCAGCCCACCTGGTCCTGCGGGCTTCGGCCAGCTCGCGCTCGAGCTCGCGGACGCGGCTCTGCGCCTCAGTCAGCTTGGGATGCATGGCCGCCTGCTGCTCCTCGAGCTCGAGCCGCCGGGAGTGCTCGGCATTCGCGCGGTGTTCAGCCGCCCGGCGCTCCCGCTCCAGCTGGTGGATCCGCTCACTTAACTCGGCCGCGGCGGCGAGGACGCTCTCGGCGCGCTGCTGACCGGAGCGCGGCCGCCCTTCTGCGCCTGCCCGGCGCTCGGGTTCCGCCGGGGCCTGTATCTCAGCGGCCTCGCGCTCACGACTCACTACCCCTCCGGCCTCGGGAGCGACGCCCGGATCGGCAACGCCCGGCAGCGGCACGACCACGGTCCCGAGTTGCAGCCAGGCATGGCCACGAAGATACGACGCGAGATCTGCCGGAAGCGAGAACGTCATGCGCCACGTCCCGGGCGCCGCTCCGGTCACGCTCGGCGGTTCCGGAATTGCTCGGAACCGGTGGTGTTGTCCGTCCACGTCGACCACCAGGATCGGGCGGCCGCGCCAGCTCGCGCGCCGCTGCCAGTGACCCTTGACGGCGACGGTCAGGACATTCCCGGACAACGCGAGCCACTCGACCGCATCGATTCCCAGCGGCGGCTGCGCTCCAGGTGGCTCCGCCATGACGAGGCGAAGTTACGGGCCGGCCCGGACGGACAGCACGCGCCGACGCCGAGCCATGGCCCTGCCTACTTGCGCGCCGCCCGGGCGCGGGGTGCCGCCAGCACACCGGCGATCACCAGCCCCACGACCGCCCACACGGCGAGGGTACCCCGCGCTTCACGGGCCCGCCGGCGGGCATACCACTTCCCGCCCTGCCAGACGATGTATCCGAGGAGCTTGTAAGCCATGGTTCGTAGGGTACCCGCGACGGCAGGTCACTCAGAGCGCTGCCGCAGCCGCCACGCTGTCCGCGACTGAAGCGACCACAGCTCGATGAATCCCGGCGAGGCCTCCTGCGAGAACAAGCCCCCAGAGGCGGCGAACGTGGCCAGCTGGGCGTCGTAAACCGCGTTGGGGGACTCCCTGGTAACGACCCTCACCGAGCCCTTGTACAGCTTCAGCCCGATCGTCCCCGTTACCTGCTCGTTGACGGCATCCATGTAGGCGTCCAGATCGGTCCGCAACGGCTCCCACCACAGGCCCGCATAGACCAGGTAGGCCCACTTCTGGTCAAGCGAGGGCTTGAGCTGATTCTGGTGGATCGTGCCCACCAGCTTCTCGAGCTCCTGGTGGGCGGTGAGGATGATCGCCGCGGCCGGGACCTCGTAGATGTCGCGCACCTTCAGCCCCACGATGCGGTCCTCGATGTGGTCGACGATCCCGACTCCGTGCCGGGCCCCGATCGAACCGGCCTGCTCCAGCAGCTCTACCAGCGCGAGCCGGGAGCCGTTCAAGGCCACCGGCACCCCCCGTTCGAACCCCACGGAGACAATCTCCGGCTCGTCCGGCGCCTCCTCCGGTCTGCGCACGAGCTGGAAGACGTCGTCGTCGGGCGGGTGGTCAAGCTCCTCGATCCAGCGCCCCTCACTCGAGCGCCCCCAGAGGTTGTCGTCGATCGAGTACGGGGCCACCTCGGTCCCGCCCTTGACGAGGATGCCGTGCTCGCGCGCGTACGCGATCTCCTCCTCGCGCCCCATCCGCCACTCCCTGACCGGTGCGACCACCCTCAGCTCGGGCGCGAGCGTCGCGATCGTGGCCTCGATCCGCACCTGATCGTTGCCCTTGCCCGTGCAGCCGTGGGCGATCGTGTCGCACCCCGTCTCGCGGGCGGCCTCCACGGCCTTCAGTGCGATCAGCGGGCGGCCCAGAGCGGTGAACAGGGGATAGCCGAGCCCGTAGATCGCGTTCGCCTTGATCGCCGGCAGGACGTACTCGGAAGCGAACTCCTCACGGGCGTCGACGATACGCGCGTCGACCGCGCCCAGATCGAGCGCCTTCCCACGCACCACCTCGTAGTCCTCCCCGGGCTGGCCGAGGTTGACGGTCAGCGCCACCACCTCGGCGTCGTAGTGGTCCTGGATCCACTTGAGCATCACGCTCGTGTCGAGCCCACCGCTGTACAGCAGCAGGACTCGATGCACAGCCGCCGGATCTGCCAGGTACGAGGCGCTCATGGCCGAGCAAGGCTATTCGAGAGCCGCGAACGCGTCCTTTACGAGCGCCCGCTGGCGGGCGCCCGCGAACGCGGCGAACCGCTCCGCAAACCGGCGGCGGGCCGCGCGTGCGTCCTCATCCAGACGGGAGACGAGCACTCCCATCGTCAGCACGGTCGCCGGGCCGCCCGGCAGCTGCGCGATCTCCCCAGCCAGCGACCGCAGCAACCCAGCCTGCACCTCTCGATCCTGGTGGCGGCCGAGGACGTCCTGCAGTGCCTTGAGCGCCTTGATCATCGGCTTGACAGCCGCGGCCGGGTACAGCCGGGAGCCAAACAGCTCGAGCAGGTAGCGGAGCTCCTTGCCCTTCTTCCGCAGCTCGTGGTAGTCGGCGGCCGGGCTGTGTTCGTCGATGACGCGGCCCATGTCGACGATCCGGCCGTAGACCGTCCGGATGCGTTCTCCGGCAAGGGGACCGATGGCGCGCTGCGCATCCGGAGACTCGGTGGACCCCGCCAGTTCGAGCTTGCCCAGGAAGACCTCCCAGCCGCCCAGCATGCCCGTGAACCGCTTGGAGCGCAGGCCCTCGGCCATCCGCTCGTGCGCCTCCAAGCGACGCGTTCGCAGCACGTCGAGCAGCGGCATGAGATCTCCGCGCATTTCGTCCGGGACCTGCTCGCGCATCGCCGGAAGCTCGAGCAACCACACATCGAGGTCGCGCGCGTCGCCGCTCAGCTGCTGAACCCAGCGGAACTCGGCCCGGAAGGGCTCCAGCTCGGACGGGGGAAACACGTGCTTGAACTGCCGCTGGACCGAGCGCGAGCGGCGTACCGCCACCCGCAGGTCGTGGAGGAACTCGGAGTCGAGATCCTCGATCGTCCCCTCGATGTTGGCCTCGATGACGCCCAACAGGCTTTTCAGCACCGCCGCCACCGCATGGTCGGCGCGCTCGTCGAAGGACAGCTGCACGTGGACCTTCGGCGACACCGCGCCAGTCACGGCAGAGAATGTAGGCGGCTCAGCGCCTCATCGACTTCCTGATCGCTCACCAGGAGCGGCGGCTCCAGCCTGATCGTCGCGGGGCCGGTGGCGTTGACGACCAGGCGCTGCTCCAGCAGCACCCGCCGTGCGAGCTCGGGCGCATCCAGGGCGGTGTCGAAGGCCACCATCAACCCGCGGCCGCGAACCCGCTCGGCGTACGGCAGCTCGGCGAGACCCGCCATCAGCCGCTCGCCCAGGCGACGCACCCGTTCCAGCAGCGCCTGATCGGAGCAGATCTCGAGCGCGGCCAGCGCCGAGGCGCATGCGACCGGACCGCCCGCGAACGTCGAGCCGTGGTCGCCGGGCTGGAATACCTCGGCGAGCCCGGGGCCGGTGATGAGCGCCCCGATCGGCAGCCCGCCCCCGAGCGCCTTGGCGCTCGTGAGCGCGTCGGGCACCACGCCGGTCTGCTCGTAGGCCCACAGCGTGCCGGTGCGCCCCATCCCGGTCTGGATCTCGTCGAACACGAGTGCAGCGCCGCTGCGGTCGCATGCCTCGCGCGCTGCGCTCAGCAGCTCCTCGGCGAGTGGGTGGATGCCGGTCTCCCCCTGTATCGGTTCGATCAGCACGGCGGCCGTTCTGTCGTCGACGGCTCGCGAGAGGGCGGCCGGATCCTTTGGCACGACGACGAATCCCGGTACGAGCGGGGCGAACGGCGCCTGCTTCGATTCCTGGGGGGTCGCCGAGAGGGCGCCGTAGGTCCGGCCGTGAAACGCGCCCTCGAGCACGACGATGCTTCCGCCGCGCCGTGCCTTGCGGACGAGCTTCACCGCGGCCTCGTTGGCCTCCGCACCGGAGTTGCACAGGAACACCTTGCCGCCCAGCGAGCTCTCCGAGAGTCGCTTTGAGAGCTCGAACGCCGGCGCGGTGTAGTACAGGTTTGTCACGTGCGTGAGCAGGCCGGCCTGCTCCCGGATCGCCTCCACCACCCGCGGGTGGCAATGGCCGACGTTCAGCACCGAGATCCCCGCGAGGAAGTCGAGGTACTCGTTGCCCTCCTCATCCCACAGGCGGCAGCCGGAGCCGCGGACGAACTGGACCGGATTGCGGGCGTAGGTGGGAATCGCGTAGTCGCGCTCGAGGGACTGAAGCTCGGCGAGCGAGGCGGTCACGACCCGGCCCCGATCTTGGTGCCCTGCCCCGCGTCGGTGAACAGCTCGAGCAGCAGCGAGTGCGGCACGCGACCGTCCACGATGTGCGCGAACGAGACCCCGCCATGAATCGCCTGAAGGCAGGCCTGGAGCTTGGGGCGCATTCCCCCCGCCACCCCTGCGAGCGCATCGGCCACCTCCTGCGCGCCGGCCTCGGACACGACGCTCGAAGCGTCAGCAGGATCGCGCAGCCAGCCGGCCACGTCGGTCAGGAACATGATCTTGTACGCGCCCAGCGCCGCCGCCACGGCCCCGGCCGCCTCGTCCGCATTCACGTTGTAGGAGTTGCCCTCGCGGTCGGCGCCGACGCTTGCGACGACCGGGATGTAGTCCTGCGCGACGTGGGTCAGGACGTCGACGTCCACCCGCTCGATCCGCCCGACGTATCCGATGTCCTCACCGCTCGGCGCCGCTTGACGGGCCACACGGAACAGCAGCCCGTCGTCGCCGCACAGCCCCACCGCGGGCTGGCCGTGGCGCCCCAGTCGCAGGACGATGTCCTTGTTCACCTTCCCCACCAGCACCATCTTCGCCACCTCCACCGTCGCGGCGTCGGAGACCCGCAGCCCCTCGACGAACCGGACTGGCAGATCGAGACGCTCCATGTATGAGGTGATCTCGGGCCCGCCGCCGTGGACGACGACGGGGTTCATCCCCACGTACTTGAGCAGCACCACGTCCCGCGCGAACTCCTCCCTTAGCGCGGGGTCCACCATCGCCGCGCCGCCGTACTTGATCACGACCGTCTTGCCGTGAAACTCCCGGATGTAGGGGAGCGCCTCGAGGAGCGTTGCGACGTCGGGGGCGGCGTGGCGCTCCGTCATGACGTGTACTCCGCGTTGAAGTGCACGTATTCTTCAGACAAATCGGAGAAGTACACCTCGGTCTCACCGCCCTCGCCCGGCAGGGTCAGCGTGTACTCCACCTCGTCGCCCTGCACCAGCGGCTCGAGCTCACGCAGGTCCTCGACCACCGCCTCACCGGCCCTGACGACCGGGTGCCCCTCGATCTCGAGGTCGGGGCGGAACCCGTCCTCCGCCCGGTATGCCATCCCGGCGGCTTGGAGGATGCGGCCGAAGTTCGGATCGCCGCCGTGAAGCGCGGTCTTGACCAGGTTGGAGTTCGCGACCGCACGCGCGACAGGCTCCACCGCGCCGGCGCCACCGCGGACCACGATCCGTCCGACGCGCTTGCACCCCTCCCCGTCAGAGACGATCTCGAGCGCCAGCGAGCGCAACAGCGCATCCATCGCCTCTCCGAACCGGAGCTCATCCTCGGTCTCGGGCTCGATGCCCACGCCGGATGCGCCGCCGGCGAGCACGAACACCGTGTCGCTCGTCGAGAGCTGACCGTCGACGCTGATCCGGTCGAACGAGCGCTTGACGGTGACGCTCGTCAACAGATCGAGGGTCTCCGCCGAGAGCTCCGCGTCGGTCTGCACGAAGCAGAGCATGGTCGCGAACCTTGGAGAAATCATTCCTGCTCCCTTGGCCTGGGCGGAAAGCCGCACCGTTCCGCGGTCGAGCGCCACCTCGAGACACGCCCGCTTCGGCGCACGATCACTCGTCAACAGCGACCCGGAGAAATCCGCGGTGTCCTCGCCCAGCCCGCCAGTTGCCGCCCGGACCCCGCTCAGCAGCTTCTCCCGCGGGAGCTCCGTCCCGATCACACCCGTCGAGGCGACGCCTACCTGATCGGGCTCGACGCCCACCAGCTCCGCAGCCAGGCGCTGGGTCTGCCTGGCGGTCTCCAGACCGCGCTCCCCGTCGCCCGTGTTCGATCCGCCCGAGTTCGCGACCACGACGCGCAACCGGTCAAGCGCGGCCTCGCGTGACGCGGTCACCGGGGCGCCCACGCGCGCATTGGTGGTGAACCGCGCCGCAGACACGGTCGAGGCATCATCCGAGACGAGCACGCCGACGTCGAGCCCTTCGGGCTTGAGTCCCGCCGCGACTCCCGCGGCCCGGAAGCCGTTCGGGAGCGCGGTCGGCTCGAGCTCGGTCACGTGCTCGGGCTTCTCGATCCACCGAGAGCGGAAGGCGCTCATCCGATCCCCTCCGCTTCGGGGATCCCGAACATCAGGTTCAGGTTCTGGACCGCCTGCGAGGCGGCCCCCTTCCACAGGTTGTCGATCGCGGCGAACGCGATGATTCGACCCGTGCGCTCATCCTCGTGAACCGAGATGCGGCAGATGTTCGTCTCGCGCACGTCGCGGACGCCCGGGGGTGCGTCGCTCACTTCGACGAACGTCTCCCGTTCGTACGCGTCGTCGTACAGGGCCCTGACATCGCCGGCCCGGCCGTTCGGCGTCACATAGCACGACACCAGCTCACCCTGGTCGAGTGGCAGTAAATGGGGAGTGAACGTGACCTTGATCTCGGTTCCGAGCATCGCCGCCAGCTCCTGCTCGATCTCGGGCGTGTGCCGGTGTCGCGGCACGCCGTAGGCGTTGATGTTCTCGTCGACGGTGACGAAGTGAGTCTTCTCGGTCGCCGCCCGGCCGGCGCCCGAGGCGCCCGACTTGGCGTCGATCACCACGTCCCCAATTATTCCCGCGCGCGCGAGCGGGGCGAGCGCGAGCAGCGCCGCGGTCGGGTAGCAGCCTGGGTTGGCGACCAGGTCGGCGGTCGCGATCAGGTCGCGATATCCGAGCTCGGGCAGGCCATAGACGGCGTCGGCGAGCAGCTCCGGCGCCTCGTGGGGGCGGTACCACTCCTCGTAGACGGCCCGGTCGCGCAGGCGGAAGTCCGCGCTCAGGTCGACGACCCGGACGCCCCGGGCCCGCAGTGCGGAGACGACCGGCGCCGCTGCGCCGTGGGGATAAGCCACCACCGCGGCGTCGACGGCCGCATGGCGGTCGATGTCGAACTCCTCGAGCGTCAGCGGGACGCGGTGGTAGGGATACAGCTCGTCCAGCCGCCTGCCGACATCGCTTCGCGCCGTGAGCGCGCGAAGCTCGAACTGCGGATGCCGGAACAACAGGCGCGCGGTCAGCGCGCCCGTATATCCCCCCGCCCCGAATACCGACACGCTATGAGGCACGGATGCTCCCGTCCAGCTGCGCTTCCAGCGCGGCGGCCACGTGCTCACGCTTGGCGGCGACCTCCTGATCGGTCAGCGTCCGGTCTGCGGCGCGGTAGGTGAGCCGCAGCGCCAGCGAGACGTTGCCCTCGCCGATCCGCTCGCGATCCCGATACACGTCGAACACCTCCGCGCTTCTCAGCAACGGAGCGCCGGCCTCGCGCACCACCGCCACCACCTGGGCTGCGCTCGTCCGCTCGGGCACGATCACCGCCAGGTCCTCGCGGACCGCGGGGAAGCTCGTCACGTCCTCGTAGATCGCGGTGCCGGGCTCGCCGACCGCATCCAGGTCGAGCTCGAAGGCGGCGACGATCCCGTCCAGATCCCACTGGGCGGCGACCAGCGGGTGCAGCTCGCCGAGCCAGCCGACCGTCTGCTCGCGGACAACGATGCGCGCGGCACGGCCAGGGTGTAGGAACGGCATCTGTGTCTCTTCGACCGCCCAGGGGCTCCGGAGGGTGTCGAGCAGGCCCTGAAGAACGCCCTTGGCCGTGAAGAAGTCGGCGGCGGGCGGCTCCGGGTCGCGCCACGTCGCGGGCCTGGTCGGTCCGGTGATCAGCCCGCCGAGGTGGTACGGCTCACGGGGCAGCGCCTGCCCGGCGAGCGGCAGATACACGGCGCCAGCCTCGAACAGCCCGAGCGCCGTGGCGCCCCGCGCGTGGTTGTGAGCGGCCATGTCCAGAAGGGATCCGAGCAGCGTGGTCCGGAGCCGTGACTGCTCGATCGACATCGGGTTCTCGAGCTCGACGGCCGGCTCATCGCCCGGCAGGCGGAGCCGCGCATTCAGGCTCGGGCCGACGAAGCTCCACCCGACGATCTCGTTGAGCCCCTGGGCGGTGAGCGCGTCGGCTGCCCTCCGGCGGAGCTGCTGTCGAATCGTCAGCCGGCCGGAGGCGCCGTGGCGGCTGGGAAGCGTGACGGGGAGCCTGTCGAGCCCGTCGAGCCTGGCAACCTCCTCGATCAGGTCCGCCTCCCTCGTGATGTCGTCTCGGCGGAAGACGGGCGGCCTGACGTCGAGTCCGTCGTCCGCCTCGGCGGTCTCGAACTCGAGCGCCTCGAGGATCTCCTTGCAGCGCTCGCGTGCGATCGCAGCACCGAGCAGACCGCTCACGCGGCGGTCTCGGAGCCGGATCGTCCGCGGCTCCGGGCCCGGACCGCCCACGTCAATCGTGCCGTCGAGGACCCGCGCGCCGCACACCTCGATCATCAGCCGGGTGGCGACCGCCTGGGCCTCCATCGCCTGCTCCGGCTGGAGCTGCTTCTCAAAGCGGCCGGACGCTTCGCTTCGCAGACCGAGCTTGAGCGAGGTGCGGTGGATGTTGGCGCCCTTCCAGTTCGCCACCTCCATCAGGACCCTGGTCGTGTCGGCGGCCACCTCGGAGCGGGCGCCTCCCATGATCCCCGCGATCGAGGTTGGCCCCTCGGCGTCCTCGATCACGACCATGTCCTCCTCCAGGGTGCGGGTCTGGCCGTCGAGCGTCTCGATCTCCTCCCCGTCGCGGGCACGACGGACGGTGAGGCGCTGCCCCGCAACCCGGTCGAGGTCGAAGGCGTGCAGGGGCTGGCCGGTTTCGAGCATCGCATAGTTGGTGATGTCGACGACGTTTGAGATCGGGCGCTGCCCGGCCGCCGTCAGCCGTGCCTTCAGCCAGGGTGGCGAGGGGCCGATCTTGACGTCCTCGAACACGCGCGCGGTGAAGCGCGGGCAAAGATCGGGGCACTGGACCTCCACCTCGGCGCCCGTCAGGGGTCCCTCTCCCCCAGGATCCTCCGCCCACGGCGGCGGGTCGAGCGGCGCCCCGGTGGCGGCATGGGCCTCGCGGGCGACCCCGTAGATCCCGAGGCAGTCGGGGCGGTTGGGGGTGACCTCGAGGATCAGGACGTCGGTGGCAATCGCCAGCAGCTCCTGGAGCGGAGTGCCGGGGCTCAGGCCGTCGTCGCTTTCGAGCACGAGGATCCCCGCGTGCTCGGTCCCGATCGCCAGCTCGTCCTCGGCCAGGATCATCCCGTTGGACTCGACGCCTCTGAGCTTGGCCTTCCGCAGCGTGGTCCCGTCGGGCATCACCGCGCCGGGCTTGGCGACCGCGACGGTCTGGCCGGCTCGCACGTTGGGAGCGCCGCAGACGATCTGGAACCGGTCCTGGTTGCCGACGTCCACCGTGCACACGGTCAGCCGGTCCGCATCCGGGTGCTCGCGCGTCTCGAGCACGCGCCCGACCACGAACTGCTCGAGCGCGCCCACGCCGTGGCGCTCGACCGCCTCGACCTTGGTCCCGGTCATCGTCAGGCGCTCCTCCAGCTGAGCGGTCGTGAGCTCCGGACGGCAGTACTGCGACAGCCATTCGATCGGGACGCGCATCAGAACTGCTCCAGGAAGCGGACGTCGTTTTCGTAGAAGAGCCGCAGGTCGGGGACGCCGTGCTTGAGCATTGCGATCCGCTCGATCCCCATCCCGAAGGCGAAGCCCTGTACCTGCTCGGGGTCGTAGCCGTGTTCGCGCACCGCCTCGAACACGTTCGGGTCGACCATCCCCGCGCCCAGGATCTCGATCCACGCCTCCCCCTTGCACAGCGGACAGCGCTGCCCGTCGGCCGTTATGCCGTCGGTGCAGTTGAAGCAGGAGACGTCGACCTCCACGCTCGGCTCGGTGAAGGGGAAGAAGTGGGGTCGGAGCCGTACCTGCCGGTCCTCGCCGAAGATGGCCCTGGCGAACGCGAGCAGCGTGCCCTGAAGGTCACCCAGGGTGATGTCGTCGTCGACCGCGAGCCCCTCGATCTGGTGGAACTGGGGCGTGTGTGTCGCGTCGGAATCGGGGCGATACGTACGGCCTGGGATGACGATGTAGATCGGCGGCGGCTGTTGCTGCATCGCGCGGATCTGCATGGGGCTCGTGTGCACGCGCAGCAGGACCGTCTCCGGGTCGAAGATGTCTGGCGCCGGCTTGACATAGAACGTGTCCGTCAGCAGCCGTGACGGGTGTGTGGGCGCGTGGTTGAGCGCGTCGAAGTTGTAGTAGACGGTCTCGACCTCGGGACCTTCGGCGACGTTGAAGCCCAGGCCTACGAACACGTCCTCGATCTCGCGCCGCGTCTGAGTGATCAGGTGCAATCGGCCGATCCGCGGGAGCGGGTCGGCCGGGAGCGTGACGTCGACGCGATCTCCCTTGAGCCGCTCGTCGAGCTCGCCGGACTTGAGCGCCGCGTCGCGTTCTTCGATGGCGTGCTCGAGCGCCTGGCGGGCCTCGTTGGCGGCTTTGCCGGTCCGCGCTCGCTCTTCGGGTGGCAGCTGCGCGACGTTGCGGAGCAGGTTCGGCAGCTCCGCCTTTCGCCCGAGGTAGCGGATCCGGACCTGTTCCAGGGCCTCGGTCGTGTGCGCGTTCGCGATCGCCGCCTCGGCCTCTTCTCGGATCTGCCCGATGCGATCGCTCATGGCGCTGGGATCCTATGGCCGAGCTCGTAGAGAGCGACGGTCGCGGCCATCGCTGCGTTGAGCGAATCGGTTTGGATGGGGATGTGGGCAACGTGGTCAGCGGTTTCGATGACCTCCTTCGGAAGGCCATCGCGCTCGGAGCCCACCATCAGCGTCACGCCTGCTTCCGGGCGAACGATGTCCCTCCACTTCGCACTGTCCGAAGCGGAGGGCCAAAGTTCGCGCAGCGGCGGCCCGCTTTGCGGCACCAGGGCGATCTTCACCCCGGGCAGCTCACCTGTGCGGACGACGGGGACCGTGAAGATCGCCCCCATCGAGGCTCGGACGGCCTTGGGTCCGAAGGGATCCGCGCACCCCGGGCCGAGCACGACGCTCGCTGCCCCGAACGCCTCGGCGCTCCGAAGCACGGCGCCCACGTTCCCCGGATCGTGGACTCCATCCAGGTAGACGCACAGCGGCCCCGTCGGCTCCGGCGCCCACCGTTCCTCGTAGACGGCGAGCGTCCGCGTCCCGGACGCGATCCCCGACGCCTGGGCCAGCAGCTTCTCGTCCACCTCTTCGCCGGCCAGCCCGCTACCCGCCGCGCAGAACCGCTCCACCGCGACCCATCCGGCCGCGTCGGCGGCGGCCAGGAGATCCTCGCCCTCGGCCACGAACCGGCCGGAACGCTCGCGCCAGCGCTTGCGCATCCGGAGCTTGCGGATCTCCTTGAGCTTGCGGTTGTGGGTGCTCGTGATCGTCATCGGCGTAGGATTTCTGGCAGGTGATCAGGTATGGGGTGATCGTCGTTCTGTCTGCGCTCGCGCTCGCCGCGTGCGGGTCGAGCCACTCCGGCTCCGGGGCTACGGGCGCCACCTCGCCGACGCCGACCGTTCCCACGAACACTCCCGCCGTGACCCAGGCCCGTCTCCAAGCGGCCAAGTGCTTCCGCGCCCACGGCATCAACATCCCCGACTTCACACCCGGCGGCGGCCGCGTCCGAGCGGTGCTGCGGACCATCGCCGGGTACCCGACGGCGAAGGTCCAGTCGGTCACCCAGGCCTGCATGGGCCCGCTCCGCCAGGCATTCCCGAACGCGCTCGGCACCAACTTGACCAGCAGCCAGCTCGCCCAGCGGCGCCACGCGGCGCTCGCGTTCGCCCAGTGCATGCGCTCCCATGGGATCTCCTTTCCCGACCCGACGACGGCGGCCGCCAACCCGGCCGCGGCGCTGAACGCGATCAACTCGCTGAACACGAGCAGCCCTGCGTTTCAGGCGGCCTCGAGCATCTGCAGGGCCGAGGCCCTGAAGGCCGCCGGCTGAGCGTTGGATGTCTGTGGTGGGTGCCATCTGGAAATAAAAAAGGCGCCGCTCATGGAGCGGCGCCCGTTGCGGTGCTGGTCGGTCGGCTTCGCTCAGCCGGCTGCCAGCGCCTCGCGGGCGCGCTCGGCAAAGCGTCGGAACGTGTCGGCGTCTCGAACGGCGATGTCCGCGAGGATCTTGCGG
Source organism: uncultured Actinomycetes bacterium (assembly GCA_963822725.1). Classification (GTDB taxonomy): domain Bacteria; phylum Actinomycetota; class Thermoleophilia; order Solirubrobacterales; family Solirubrobacteraceae; genus Palsa-465. The sequence continues at coordinate 294,830 of CAWGIR010000004.1, read as the reverse complement.
TCGAGCTCGATGCCGGCGAGCTGAAGACCGTGGATGAACTGTGAGTACGAGAGGCCGTGCTGGCGTGCGGCGGCGTTGATGCGCGTGATCCACAGCCGCCTGAAGTCTCGCTTGCGGTTCCGCCGGTCGCGGTACCGGTACTGGTCGGCCTTGAGCACCGCCTCCTTGGCGTGCCGGTAGTGCCGGCTCGCATCGCCGCGATAGCCCTTGGCCAGCTTGAGCGTCGCGCGGCGCTTCTTGCGGGCGTGGGTCGAGCGCTTTACCCGGGTCATCTCGCGCTCTTGTGTGCGGCGCCGAGTAGCGTCTTCACCCGCTTCTCGTCGTGCTTTGAGATCACCGCGGGCTCTGCCTGGCGGCGCTTGCGCTTCGGCGACTTCTTCTCGAGGATGTGGCTCGTGAACGCGCTGCGACCGCGGACCTTGCCGGTCGCGGTCACCTTGAAGCGCTTCTTGGCGCCGGAATGAGTCTTCATCTTGGGCATGGCGGGTGGCCTAGTAAAGCAGAGCAGGCCGGACGCGCTTGATGATCCGTCGGGCCTAGGCGGCCTGGTTCTTCGCTGGGGCCTTCTCGCCCGAGGCGCCGTTGTCGCCCGTCTGCTGCTCGCGGTTCTCCGGATGATCGGGCTCGGACCCGTCGGTGCCCGCGTGGTCCCTGTCCCCAGCCAGCACAGCCTTCGAGGGAGCGAGCAGCATGGTCATGTTGCGCCCGTCCTGGATTGGGGACTGCTCGACGACCGCGATTTCCTTCAGCTCATCCGCAAGGCGGTCGAGCAGCGCCGTCCCGCGCTCGGGATGCGTCACCTCCCGGCCGCGGAACATGATCGTGATCTTGACCTTGTCCTTGTTGCGCAAGAAGCGGGTCACGTGCCCCTTCTTGGTGTCGTAGTCGTTCTGGGCGATCTTCGGACGGAACTTGATCTCTCTGATCGTGATCTGCTGCTGGTGCTTGCGCGCCGCCTTCTGCTTCTGGGCCTGCTCGTACTTGTACTTCGAGTAATCGAGCACGCGACACACGGGCGGACGCGCCTCGGGAGCTACCTCCACGAGGTCGAGATCACGCTCCTGAGCGTAGCTGAGCGCCTCATCGGTCTTCACGACCCCGATCTGGTTGCCGTCCTCGCCAATCAGCCGCACTTCGGGCACGCGAATCCGGTCGTTGATCCGGGTCTGGTCCCGCTCCGGCGGGCGCCGGTCGAACTTCCTGGGGACCGGCACTAGCTGCGGTGTGGTTCCGAAGTCAAGCGGTGCCGGACCGTATGTAATGACGGACTGAGATCAACGGAGGCGAGTATAGCGGCGGTGAGCTGCCCTCAGGAGCGGGTTTTCACCTGTTCTGACACGTGCGCCGCGAACTGCTCGACCGTGGAGGATCCCTTGTCCCCCGCTCGGTGCTCGCGAACGGCGACCTCACCGGCCTCCGCCTCCACGTCGCCGACGACCAGCATGTAGGGGACCTTGCGCAGCTCGGCGTCGCGGATCTTGCGCCCGACTGACTCGGTGCGCTCATCGATCTCGGCACGGACGTCGGCGTCGAAGAGGGTGGCGCGAACACTCGCCGCGTAATCGAGGTGGCGGTCGGCGATCGGCAGCACGATCGCCTGCACCGGCGCGAGCCAGACGGGCAGCTCGCCGCTCAGGTGCTCGAGCAGGATCCCGATGAAGCGCTCGTATGAGCCCATCAGCGCGCGGTGAATCATCACCGGCTGGTGCTCGGCGTTGTCCGCGCCCGTGTAGACGAGGCCGAAGCGCGCGGGCATGTTGTAGTCGAGCTGGCACGTCCCGAGCTGCCAGGAGCGACCGAGCGAGTCGGTCATGTGCATGTCGATCTTTGGCCCGTAGAAGGCGCCGTCGCCCTCGTTCAGGTCGTATTTCAGGTTGTGGCTCTCGAGCGCCCGCTTGAGCGCCTCCTCGCTGCGATCCCAGAGCTCGTCGGCTCCGATCCGCTGCTCGGGACGCGTCGAGAGCTCGAGCCGTACGTCGAAGCCGAACACCCGGTAGGTGGCAAACGCAAACTCGAGCACGGCGGCGACCTCGTCCTGGATCTGGTCCTCGGTGCAGTAGATGTGTGCGTCGTCCTGGGCGAAGTGGCGCACGCGGAGCAGACCGTGGAGCGTGCCGCTCGGTTCGCGGCGGTGCAGCAGACCGGGCTCGAAGTAGCGCACCGGCAGGTCGCGGTATGAGTGCTGCGTGAGCGAGTAGAGCTTGCAGTGACCGGGGCAATTCATCGGCTTCAGGCCCATCTCCCTGCCCTCGTACTCGGTCACGAACATGTTCTCGCGGAACTTGTCCCAGTGACCCGAGGTCTTCCACAGCGAGCTGTCGAACAGCTGCGGCGTCTTGACCTCGGTGTAGCCGCGTTCGCGTCCCATCTCCCGGCTCAGCGCCACGAGCGAGTTGAACACCTCGGTGCCGGCGGGCAACCAGAAAGCCGCACCCGGCGCCACCTCCGAGAAGTTGAACAGCCCGAGCTGTGGCCCCAGCCGGCGATGATCGTTGGCCCTGGCGCGCTCGAGGCGCTGCAGATATTCCTCGAGCTCCTTGCCCGAGAAGAACGCCGTCCCATACACGCGCGTGAGCATCTTGTTGCTGCCATCGCCACGCCAGTACGCGCCCGCAACCGATTGGAGCCTGAACGCCTTGATCCGCTTCGTGGACGGAGCATGGGGCCCGCGGCAGAGGTCTGTGAACGGGCCGTTCGTGTACAGGGAGACGGTCTGAACGCCTTGGTCGCGAACCAGGTCGTCGATCAGCTCGACCTTGTAATCCTGGCCTTCGGCGGCGAAGCGCTCGCGCGCGTCCTGGGGGGTCACCTCCTCGCGCACGAACGGCTCGTCCGCGCCGATGTGCTCGCGCATCTTTGACTCGATCCGGTCGAAATCCGCATCCGAGACGGTCACGCCGTCGGGGAAGTCGAAGTCGTAGTAGAAGCCATCCTCGATCGGCGGGCCGATCGAGATCTTCACCCCGGGATACAGCTCCATGACGGCCGTCGCCAGCACGTGCGCGGCGTCGTGGCGGATCAAATCGAGCGCATCCCGTCCACTCTTGTCGGTGATCACCTCGAGCTTCCGGGCGGCCCCGTTCGCCGCCGGAAGCTCTCGGGCCAGGTCACGAACCTCCTCATCGACCTTGACCGCCAGGGCCGCGCGCGCCAGCCCCGGCCCGATCGCGGCTGCCGCATCGGCGCCGCTCGCGCCCGCCGGGAGCTCGAGTGGGGTCCCGTCCGGAAGCTCGAAAGCCAGCTTTGAAGCCACATCCGCCATCGCGCGAGCATGCTAGCCCGCCCGTGGCACGGCGCGGTTGCGGCACGCTACATTTGCATCCTCCCGGGCGATTAGCTCAGCTGGGAGAGCGCCGTCTCGACAAGGCGGAGGTCGCTGGTTCGAGCCCAGCATCGCCCATGGGCCTGATCCCTCTCAGCTCAGCGGGGGCGCGCGTGCCACCTTGCGGTGCTGTTAGCGGCTCGTTATAGACCGGCGAAGGAGCGCTCCTGCATGGCCTGGCATTTAGGTTCGGGGGAAATATTGGACCTGGAAGAGTCGAGGTCCGGAGTCCGTGCGCACCCTTCGTTCACTCACCGTTCGGGAGCTTGCAACCCTGGGAGTCGCAGCCATCGGGACGGCGGCGGCGATTGCGGCTACGGATCCGGCCGACGATGACCATAGGCGCCTGCTGACCCACCTGGCGCCGGCCAGGCCGCCCTCGCTGGGACATGTGCTCGCCCTGCTCGCGGGCCTCTCGCTAGTCGTGCTGGCGCCCAAGGTGCTGCGGGGGACGCGCGCGGCGCTTCCGGTGGCGATCGTCGCACTCGCAGCGCTGGCAGCCCTCTACATCACGCGCCCGATCGGATTCGCCGCGGCAGCAGTTGGTCTGAGCCTGGCGTTCGCGCTGGCCTTCGGCCGGAGGGCATTTCCCCTCGGTTCCCGTAACCGCCCCCGCCGTGCGCTCGTGTTCGCCGCAAGTGGAGCGTGGGCCCTTGCGTACCTGGCCGTCCTGGCCGACCCTCTCCTTCGGGCCCGTGGTCACGACATTCGTCGGGCCGTCCACCATGCGATCGGCCACGTCCTGCACGTCTCGTTCGCGGCGCCGGGTGTGAACGGCACCTGGGTACGCGTGATCGAGGTTCTGATCGGATGTGCGGGAACGATCTCGCTGCTTGCCCTGCGCTCCTCGCTGCGACCGGCCGCCGGCCACGACGGGCACAGCTACGAGGAGCACGACGCGGCGCGGTTCCTGGTCGAGCGCTACGGCGAGGATTCACTGTCGCGGTTCATCCTGCGGCCCGATAAGAGCTTCCATTTCGCCGGCGACGGCGTGCTGGCTTACGCGGTGATCGGAGACACCGCGGTCGTATCCGCAGATCCGGTTGGGCCGCGTCGAGGTGCGGCAGCGGTACTCGAGACGTTCATGGAGATGGCGCGGTCCCGGGGCTGGGATGTCGTGGTCTACGGCGCGTCCGCAGACCTCCTTGACACCTATCACCGGCTCGGGCTGCGGTCGATCTGCGTCGGCCAAGAGGCGGTGGCTCCGCCCGCCGACTTCAGCCTCGAAGGGCGCCGCGTGCGCAAACTGCGCCAGTCGGTCAATCGGATGCAGCGCCGCGGCTGGCAGATCGAGGTTCGCGACGGCATCGAGATCGGGCCCCAGGCCGAGGTCGAGATCAACACGCTCGAATCGCAGTGGCGCGCGCGTCAGCCGCGAATGCTCGGCTTCGCGATGAGCATGGGAGAGTTCGAGGCAGGGGTGGGGCCGCGCGACCTTTACCTGTTGGCCCGCTCGCCAGACGGGAGGCTGGCGGCCACGATGCGGTTCATGTGGCACTGCGGGAAGCTGTCCCTCGACACAATGCGGAGGGCCGGCGAGACGCCGAATGGCCTCAACGAGGCGCTCGTCTGCCGCGCGCTCGAGGTCGCACGCGAGCGCGGGATCCCCGAGGTCAGCCTCAACTACGCCGGCCTGGCACACCTGATTCGTCGCTCTCGCCGCGGCCATGGGATAAGGCTCAGGGCAATAAACCTCGCGCTGTCTGCGCTGGGCCGCCACTTTCAGATGGAGCGGCTGGTCCGTTTCAACGAGAAGTTCTCTCCGGAATGGCGCCCTCGTTACCTGGTGTATCCGTCTCGCCTATCGCTGCCGAAAGCGGCGTATCGCGTGCTCCAGGCCGAGGGCTTCATCCCCCGCCACTCGCCGTGGCTGCCAGCGCCCGCCGCTCGGTCGCGCCGGCGGGCCGCCAGGCCTGCGCACGCCGGCGCACGCGGGCGGTGAGGGCGATGAGCCGGGTTCGCCGGTGGGCGCTTCCGGCGCTCGCCGCCGTCGCGATCCTCATCTTGGGCTTGGCTGGGGCCTACGGCTACGGGGAGGCGTACTGGCAGCATCGTGGGTTCGCGCCGCTGCCACGCCTTCCCCACGCCCGGGTCGGGCGGCTGCTGACTGTCCATTTCTACTCGCCCGCGCTACAGCGCAGAAGCGACTACTTGGTCTACCTCCCGCCGGGCTACAGCCGCGCGCGTCGATACCCGGTCTACTACCTGCTGCACGGCGCCCCCGGAGGGCCGCAGGACTTCATCAGCGTCGTAAGCCTGAACGTGCTGCTGAGCAACCGACTCAGCCAGCACGAGCTGCGGCCAATGATCCTGGCGCTGCCCGACGGCCGGATCAACGGCGACCCCTTCTCCGATTCCGAGTGGGCCAACACACCGGCCGGCAACTACGAGAGCTACGTCCTCGACGTCGTGCGGGACGTCGATCATCGTTTCGCTGCGATCCCGTCCCGCCGGGCGCGCGTAATCGCCGGTTATTCCATGGGCGGCTACGGCGCGCTCAACGTTGCCCTGCACCACCCGTCCGTGTTCGGCAACGTCCAGTCATGGTCCGGCTACTTCGTCCAAACCCGCAAGTTCAGCACCGTATTCGCGCACGCCAGCCGTGCCGAGCTGGCCTATAACAGCCCGCTCGACTACGCCCCGAGGCTGACGCGCGCGGTGACCGGGCAGTACCCGCTGCGCGTCTACATGTTCACCGGACGGAGTGACCACGACGGCCGCGGGATCGGCAAGTTGGCGGCCGAACTACGACGCGCCGGCGTGATTGCCGGCTACAACCGGTATCCCGGCGGTCACGATTGGCAGGTCTGGTACTCCCAGGTGGACCCGATGATGCTGATGGCGTCGCGGATGGTGACCCACCCGCTGCCGGTCGTTTCTCGTCCGCGATTTCGACGGGCCGGGCCAGGACCCCGTGATCGCGCTCGGGCTCTCCATGGGCGCCCGGCGCCGACCTCCGCGTCCCGTACCTGGGCCGCCGTGCCGCCCGTTCGCCTCCAGCGGGGTGGTATCAGAGCGACACGGCCACACTCGGTCCGCCCTGGCCATGGACTCACGCTGCTGGCCTGGCTCGGCCTGATGCTCGCGCTGCTATCGGCCGCGCTCATCAACCTCGGCTTCCTGCTCCAGCAGCGGGGGCTCGTGCACGGCATCGGCGATGGGTTGCGGGCCTGGCGGGCCGCGCTGCACAGCCGCACGTGGCTCGCCGGCCAGGCGATCGGTTGGCTCGGCTTCGCTGTTCAGGTGCTTGCCGTGGGGCTGGCGCCGCTCTCGCTGGTCCAGGCCTTCGCCGCGGGCGGCCTGGCACTGTCGGTCCCCCTGGCTGCGGGCATCTTTGGTCACCGCGTGCCGCGCCTCCAGGTAATGGCCGTTACGGGCATGGCGGCTGGGCTGTTCGTACTCAGCCTGGGAGCGCCGCGCCCCGGCGCGGGCATGTCGACCGGCGCCATGATTTGCGCCACGGCGCTCGTGCTGGCCGCCGGCGCGGCTCTCAACAGCATCGCCAGCGCGGTCGCACGGGCCGTCGGGGCCGGACTCCTGTACGGGGTGGCTGACGCAGCGATCAAAGCGATTGCCGTCGCTGTCCGGGCCCACGGGGCGTCGGGCGTCTTGTCCGGATGGACGGTGCTGGCGGCGGTGTCCACCTTCTCCGGCTTCCTCGCCTTCCAAGCGGCGCTACGCCGGGGCAATGCGGTGACCGCGATCTCGCTCATGACGGTCCTCACCACCCTCACCGCGCTGCTGTTTGGACTCCTCGCCTTCCACGAATCGCTCGGGGCCGGCACGGCGGTCACGATTCTCCATCTGACCGGGATCGCGCTCGTCCTCAGCTGCGTTCCCGCGCTGGTTGACACCAATGCCAAGCTGCCGGCCACCCGGCGCGACGTCCTCACCGCCGGGGGCCGGGCGCTCGGACGAGCCATCCGCGCGCTCGGCGCTATCGCCGGTGTCACGGTGGCGTCGGTCACTATCGTCCTCACCGGCACGGGGTTGCTCTCCGGCTTACGTGGGCTGGGCTGGCTGCCCGCGGGGCCCCGGATCGCCGATGCGCTCCCGCTCCTGCAGCTTGCCCGCTTCGACGGCCAGCCGCTGGCGCGCGTGGCGGTGGCGTGGCTCCTGGCCGGCGCCGTGTTCGGCCTGGCGCTGATCCGCATCAAGCCGGTACCCCGCGTGATCATCGCCGGAGGGCTGGGGCTGGTGCTGCTGTTGTTTGCCTCGGAGGCCTCGTTCGCGCTGACCCGCAATCTCCGCCTCAGCGCAGTGCTGTCCGGTCGGGTCCCGGGTGCCGGCGCCTGGATTGAGGCTGGGCTCTTGGCAGCCGGAACGGCGCTGCCGCGCCCGGTGGTGCGAGCACGACTGCGTCTGCCTCAAAGGACTTTGCAGCCGGTGGTCTGGGCGCGACAACAGCTCTCAAGCCGCGCCAACTGAGGTCGGGGTCCCGGCCCGTTACGAGATCGCCTCGGCGCGATTCTTATGGGGGACCGACATTCTCGCCACTACCTTCAGGCGCGATGCGCATCTCGGGTGCTCCAATCGCTATCGCGCTCGTCCTGGTCCTGTCCACCGGGGCTGCCGCTGCAGGGAGGCTGCTTCACCGCCATTCGCCGTCGGCGCCGGCCGCCTCCTCGCCTGCGCAGACGGTGACAGTGAACTGCCGGGCGCCCGCCCTCGGCGGAAGCCTGCGCGCCCTCGTGTACCTACCGGCGGGATACGGGACGACCACGAAGCGCTACCCGGTGATCTACGTCCTGCACGGACTCCCGGCGGGTCCACAGACCTACACGGCCAGCGGATTTGTCGCCTCCACGATCGCGAGTGGATCCCGCCCGGCGATCGTCGTCTCGCCCCAGGGGGCACGCAGCCCCGACAGCGACCCGGAGTACCTCGACAAGTCCCCGACGGAGAACTGGCCGCAGGCGATCTCCCATGATTTGCCCCGCTGCATCGACTCGCGCTACCGGACGATCGCCAAGCGCTCGGGTCGAGCACTGGTCGGATTCTCCGCCGGCGGCTTCGGGGCCATGAACATCGGCCTGCGCAGCCTCACCACCTACGGGGCTGTCGAAGCGTGGAGCGGTTATTTCGAAGCCACCGACCCAAGCGGCAACCACATCCTCATCCTCGGCTCGCCCGCGGCCAACGCCGCCGCTCGGACGCCCCGCGGCGCCACTCTCGCCCGCGGCCTGAAGCGCGACCCGACCTTCGTCGGCTTCTACGTCGGCAATCGGGACAGCTTCCTGACCGATAACCGCGTCTTCAACAAAGCGCTCAGCGCTGCCCAGATCGGCCACACGTTTGCCATTTACGCCGGCGGCCACGCCGTGGGCCTGTGGGAGCAAGAGGCTCCCTGGTGGCTCGGCCGAGCGCTCAGGTTCCTGGCGCAGCTACGCGGCCAATAGCGCGAGCTTGACCGGGAGGACCGCCAAAATCCGGGATTCCAGTTGACCCGTCAACTACAATATGTTATGTGAGTACCGCAGCACCCGAAAGGCTCGACGGGGCCGCACTCGACGCATGGCGGAGCTATCTCCAGAGCCATGCCTCGATCCTGCGCGCCCTGGACGCGGAGCTGGTCGCCGAGCACGCGATGACCACGCGTGACTACGAGGTGCTGCTCTATCTGGCTCAGGCACCCGAGCGCAAGCTGCCCATGTCCGCGCTGGCGGAGCGAACGATGCTGACCAGATCCGGTATCACGCGGCTGATCGACGGGCTCGTCGAGTCCGGTTGCATCGAGCGCGTGTCCTGCGCCAAGGATGCTCGCGTGTCCTACGCGGCCCTCACCGACGACGGGTACGAGAAGCTGCGAAGGGCGGGGTGCGCGCACATCGCGAGCGTCAGGCGTCTGTTCGTGGCGCACTTCACGCCGGATGAGATCGAGCAGCTGGCGTCGCTTCTGAGCCGACTGCCCGGAGCCCCCGGGGCCGGTGCCTGCTCGGTCGAGTAGGGGGCGTCGGTGAGCACTCGAACCTCGATCGAGTCCGATACGAAGCTCGGGGTCGTCCGCCTCACGGTCGCCGACATCGAGCGCTCGCGCGCGTTCTATGAGCGCACGCTCGGGATGCGCTCGGGCGAGGCCGGGGATGGAGGGCTTACGCTCGCCCCGGCGGATGGGAAGCCCGTGCTCGAGCTCTACGGCGACTCGACCGCAGCGGCCCTGAACCGTCGCGCTACCGGCCTCTATCACTTCGCGGTCCTGATGCCGACACGCGCCGACTTGGCGAAGGCGCTTCGCCGGATCGCGCAGTCCCGGTGGCCGCTTGACGGCGCGTCGGACCATCTCGTCTCGGAAGCCCTGTACCTCTCGGACCCGGACGGAAACGGAATCGAGGTCTACCGGGACCGGCCCCGCGAGCAATGGCCCCGATCCGACGGCCAGCTCGAGATGGCCACGGTGGCGCTTGACCTGCACGACCTGCTCGGCGAGCTGCGTCTCGACGACAGTCAGCAGGAGCTCGCTCCGCCCGGAACGACGATCGGTCACGTCCACCTCCAGGTCTCCGACCTCGAAGAGGCCGAGAGGTTCTACAGCGGCGTACTCGGTTTCGACGTCACCGTTCGCGGCTACCCAGGGGCCCTGTTCGTGTCGGCGGGCGGCTATCACCACCACATCGGTCTGAACACCTGGCACAGCGCCGGTGCCGCACCGTCCCCGCCCGGCTCGGTCGGCCTGAGGAGCTACGAGATACGGCTGCCCGACCAGTCGGCGCTCACGGCCGCGACCGAGCGCCTCCGAAGCGCCGAGATCGAGCCCGAGCGCGTCGCAGGCGGGACGCTGGTGCGCGATCCGTCGGGTAACGGCGTCGTGTTGACTGCACCCTGAGAATCGGCTCGCCGACGCTACGCTACGGGGCCTAGGGCGACGTGGCGGAGTGGCTACGCAGCGGCCTGCAAAGCCGTCTACACCGGTTCGATTCCGGTCGTCGCCTCTGAGGGTTCGGTCCACCCGGGATTTCCGGTGACCGCCGCGCAGCGCTGAGGATCAGCCGCCGCCGCTGACGATCCCCGAATGACGGCTCGCCGCCTTGGTCGGCGTCGAGCTCGGAGCTTTGCTTCCGAGGCCCCCGCCTACGCCCTGCTGTGCCTGTCCCCCGCTGCTCGGGTTAGTAGCGGGCTGCGAAACCGGCGCCGGCTGCTGAGTGGCTACCGAGCTGGAAGCCGGGAGGCTCGCGTGCTGCACCGGGGTGGCCGCAGGCGCCGAGACGGCCGCCGGCGCCGCGCGGGCAGGCGATACGGCCCTAGTCACGCGCGCCGGCGCCACGCGGGCAATGCTGGCCCGAGGCCTGACCGCGATCGGGCCGTGCCGAACCAGGGCCGGGAACCGGTTGACCGCAAGCGGCCGCAGGCCCGGATGCGCCACCGCGCTCGCGCCCGCGGCGGCTGCCTCACCAGTCGCCGGCGTGCCGGAGTCATACCGAGTCAGTGCGCCTACAACTAGCGCCACGACCACCGCGTACCCGAGCAGGAACAGCAGCCGTGCGATCGGGAGCGACGGTTTGACGCGCGTCCCCTCCGCGTACCCGGCCGCGTCCTGCACGCGACCGGCGCCGACTGCGGCCCGCTGCTCAAATCGAGAAACCGCTCCCATCGTGAACCCCCTGCATCGCCTGGCCTTGCGCATCAGTATACGCTTTAAGTGGGTATTGGTAGGAATAATCGGGATCCCCGGGCAGGGGTTTGAGGTGCGATCGTTCATCAGTCGGGGCCGCCGGGCAATTCGCATTTTGCGGCCGCTCGGCGCTGCCTGGACGGTTGGGGCCCTAGGGTCGATCGTCGTGTGGTCCGCGCTGCTCCTGGCCCCCTCCCAGGCGGCCGCGAACTGCCCGTCCGCTGCCGCGAGCCTGACCCTGTCGCTGGCGCCAACCTCGATCGTCGCCGACGGCCATTCGGCCTCGACCGCGACGGCGACCGTGACCGACGCGAGCAGCAACCCGGTCGACGGCGACACGATCCAGCTCTCCTCAACCGATAGTGGTGACCACCTCGGCACCGTGACCGACACCGGCTCCGGGACCGGGACCTACACCGGGACGATCACCTCAACGTCCATCGGCCAGTCGACGATCACCGCCACGGACCTGTGCGCGTCGAACGTGTCGAACACGGCGACGCTGACGAAGACCGCGGTCCCCACGACCACGGTTCTGTCCGCGCCGAATGGCGCCAGCACGAACGAGGAGGTGACGCTCACCGCGTTCGTCACCAGCGGCTCAGGAGGCGGCGTTGGCGGGGTGTCGTTCCTGCGCAGTGGGTCTCCCATCGGCGGTTGCACGTTGATGCCCGTCACCCCCGCCAACCCCACCGCGCGATGCAACACGTCGTTCTCGGCGTCGACCTCGCCCGAGACGCTGACTGCCAGTTTCACCCCCTATCCGTTCACGAACTTCGCGGCCTCGACCAGCGCCCCACGGCAACTTTCGGTCTCGCAGGGCACAACCTCTGTGTCGCTCGCGGTGTCGCCGTCAGCGCCGGGCGTCGGCCAGGCGCCGACCTACACGGCGGCGGTTTGGCCGGCGGTCACAGGTGCCGCGATCGCTTCGGGCTCGGTGACGATCTACGACAACGGATCGCCGATCGGGTCCTGCTCCCTGCAGCCGGCGGTCCTCGGCGCGTCGAGCTGTGCCGTCAGGCGCGCCAAGTATCAGGCCATCGAGACCCACCGGATCGATGCCCTGTACCACGGGGACTCCAACTTCGCGAGCTCCATCGCATCGCCGCTGCTGGTGAGCGTCACGAAGCACGTGAGCCCACCGCTGGGCAGGATCACCTCGACGATGCAGTGGACCTTCGCCTACGGACCCTCCTCGACGAAGGTCATGGCGCTGACGATCTCCGAGGCACCGGTGGGCGCGAACGTACTCTTGCGGTGCCACGGACGAGGGTGCCCGTTCAGCCGTCGCACGGTCGCGGTCGTCAAGCCCAGATCCTGTCGTGGGAGCTGTCGCTTTGCCACCGTGCACCTGGTGCCTACGCTTAGAGGGCACCGGCTGCGCGCGGGGGCGACGATGTCGGTGGCGATCGTCCGCTCGCGTTGGGTGGGGAAGTACTACCTGTTCACGATCCGCTCGGGACGAGCGCCGTCGGTGAAGATCTCATGCTTGCCCGCCGGCAACACGCGCCCCGCGGGAGCTTGTTGAGCGCGATCGCGGCGGGGGTGCGGTAGCTACGCTGCCCACGTGCTCAGAACCCCTGGCCTTGCGGTAGTCGGCGTCACGGCGTGCGCTCTGGCGGGATGCGGCTCGGGCTCGTCGCCCCCGACGACCGGCGCACGTTCGCTTGCAACGCCCACGCGAACGACGACCGCGCCGGCGGCTCCAAAGACAGCTCACCCCAGCGGGCCGCGCATCGGGGAAACCCAGGCGGTGCGCACGGGGGCAAGCAGCTTGTCCGTGACCGTGCTCCGCGTCATCGACCCCCTGCGCGACTCCGGGGCCGCGCTGCTCGTCGGGACGCGGGCCGCGGGCGTGATCGTGCGGATCCAGAACCACGGACCCGGCGTCTATGACAGCTCGGCCACGGGCGACATCTCGATTGTTCCGTCGTCCGGGACGACGACCCCCGTGTTCGCCTCGCATGGCGTCTGCCAGACAGCCCTTCGGGACTTCGACAACTACATCACTCGAGGTGAGGTGCGCACCGGGTGCATCGCGTTCGCGATCGAGAGCAGCGCGAAGCTCCTCCGGGTGCGCTTCTCCCCGCACGGCCAGCAGGCGGGCCGCGTGGTCTGGCGTACGTCGTCCTCCTGACCCTCGACGCGAAACAGCTGGGACGGCGACGGGCGCCGCTCGGCGCTCTGCGGCGGGCGCCGTCGTTCGGCCCCGGGCCCGGGCTCGATGAGCGTGCACGCAATTTCCGGACAAATGTTCGAATCAGGTCCAAATGGGCTCGTGCCGATCCATATGACGGAAGTTCCACTGCCCCGGAACTGTTCGCCGTCTAATAGAGGAGATACTGCTGATGGGCATTCGCTCCATGCGCGTCGCCGGCCTGGCGACGCTCGTCTCAACCGCAGCGCTGATCGCGGGGTCCCCCGCACACGCAAGCTTGGTCAACTTTGCAAGCTGCGACAACTCGAGCGTGACGCAAGCGTTCCTCCCGTGGGGGGATCCCGACTACTACAAGCTCGCGCCCGGAGGAGACGGCTCCCTCTCCGGCTGGTCGCTTCAGGGCGGCGCGCACCAGGTGTCCGGCGGAGAGCCCTGGAACGTATCCGGCTCTGCCACCAACTCGCTTTCACTGCCGGCCGGCGGCACGGCCACATCGGCACAGACGTGCGTCAACGCGGCTTATCCCACCCTCCGATTCTTCTCGGTCTCCGGTACGCCTGGATCGAGCGCGGCGGTGTCGGTGGTCTACGACGGCCTGTCGATCCCGGTGGGCATCGTCACCCCGGGAATGAGCTGGGCCCCGGCGCTCCCAATGACGACCCTATCCGCGATCCCGGGGTTGGTTAGCGGTGGCACGGCGAACGTGTCGCTCCAGTTCACCGGGTTGGCGGGCAACGTCGAGGTCGACGACGTTTACGTCGATCCTTGGGGCCGCGGTTGAGCCGCTGACGGAGCCGGCCCGTCCGAACTGGATCATCGATCGATGACGATCGACGGATACGGCAGTCCTGATGCCGAGGCGCTCCTCTTGGCCGGAGAGGAGCGCCTCTCGCGCCGGCGACTCGAGCGCCGCGAGCTCGTGACCGACACGATCGGTGCCGCGGGCTTCGTGCTCGCTGCCGGGTTGCTCGCGGCGCTCGCTCCCTGGCATCACCGGCTCTCGCTCTCGAGCCTGGCGTTGGTGCTTGTCGTTTGGGTGGCCGTCGAGCGGGTCAGGTTCGCGGTCGCCAGCGGTTGGAGCCGACCCACGATGGTGGCGTTCGTGCCGATGCTGTTCCTGTTGCCGACGCCGATCGTGCCGCTCGTCGCGATGGTTGCAATCGTCTTTCGTCGCGCCGCGGAGATCGCCCGCGGCCGCACCAGCCCCGCACTTCTGCCGGCGTTCGTGGGTGACGCCTGGTTCACGATCGGCCCGGCGGTCGTAATCGTTCTCGGCCACGCCCAGCGGTTCTCCTGGTCGCACTGGCCGATCTACCTGTGCGCGCTCGCCGCTCAGGTGATCTTCGACCTCGCGGCGTCGACGCTGATGCCCTGGATCGCAGAGGGCATCAGCCCGAGGATGCAATTGCCGCTGATGGGATGGGTCTACGCCGTCGATGCGTCACTGGCGCCACTCGGACTGATGATCGCCGCGGTCTCGGTGCAGCGCCCGGGGCTGCTGCTGCTGACCCTTCCGATGGTCGGGCTGTTCGTCCTTTTCGCCCGCGAGCGCCAGGAGCGACTCGATGCAGTTCTCGAGTTGAGCACGGCATATCGCGGAACCACGCTCCTGCTTTGCGACATGGTCGAGGCGGATGACCATTACACCGGCATGCACAGCCGCGACGTGGTCGACCTCGCGCTCGCAGTATCGGATGCGCTCGGACTTGATCCCACCAGCCGCCGCAACGTCGAGTTCAGCGCCCTGTTGCACGACGTCGGCAAGGTACGCGTTCCCAAGGAGATCATCAACAAGCCGGGCGAGCTCGACGCCGCGGAGTGGGAGGTCATGCGGCGTCACACGATCGAGGGCGAGGCGATGCTCAGGCAGGTCGGTGGCAGGATCGCAAGCCTCGGCCGAATCGTCCGCGCCTCGCACGAGCGCTGGGACGGGACTGGTTACCCGGACCGTTTGATGGGGCAGCGGATCCCGATCGAGGCGCGCATCGTCGCGGCCTGCGACGCATACAGCGCGATGACAACCGACCGCCCCTACCGCGGGGCGATGGACGCGCGCGACGCGCTGTCAGAGCTGCGCCGCGAGGCGGGGAGCCAGTTCGATCCCCGCGTGGTCGTGGCGCTCGAAGGGTGCATCGAGGCCGAGCTTCTGGTCGCCGATGACCGCCCGGAAGATACCGCGCTGTACGCCCGGCAGGCCGCTGATCGGCACGATGGCGAGGCTATACTGACGGGCTCTCGCGGCTGTAGCTCAGTTGGCTAGAGCGTCTGCTTGCCATGCAGAAGGTCGAGGGTTCGAGCCCCTTCAGCCGCTCTGAAGAAGCCCCGCTAATGGCGGGGTTTTCTGATTCCATCTCACCCGCCGCCAACGCTTCAGCAACCGATTTTGGCCCGCGGCGTTAATCACGGCGTTAAACCCCCGCCGCGTTTCGCCCGCTAGAGGTCATCGTCGGCATCGAGCCGCCAGCTACAAGCGTGAGCGAACGCTTTTGTGGCCCAGGCTCCGTCCATGCCCAGTTCCGCTTGCATCCATGCCAGCAGGCGACACCCTCACGCAGGCACGCTCCATCCCGCTGAAGCACACGGGAGAAGATCCGCGCTTCGATTCCGAACCGACAGCGCTTCGTGTCCCCAACCGTGTACCGAACTGAGCAAATATGACCCCCCGGTACCCCACCGAACCCGACCGAATCCCCAATAACCACGGGGCCTCGGGCGCCAAAGGTGAAACTACGGAACCGAAGGTCGGGAGTTTCGAATCTCTCCGGGCGCGTCAGGAAAGCCCCGCGTGGCGGGCGAGCGGCGCCGTTGCCGAGCAAGCTTCGGTGCGTCAAGCGTCTCCTGTTCCGCCGGAACGCCGCGCGAGGGCGATCTAGTCTTCAGCGGAATGCCGTTGCGGGTCGCACTTGCAGCCGAGGAGGCCGCCGGCGTTCAAGCCGTGCGGCTGCTTGCGACGAGCGGGCACAAGGTCGAGGCGGTCCTGACAGGCTCGGGGGCAGGTGGACCGGGCGCGACGGTTGCCCGAGTGGCGCAAACGCTAGGACTGCCGGTCCGCTCGGCCGAGCTGATGCGCGACCCGGCCCTGGCCGACGAGCTCGTCGGCGTTGACCTGCTGCTCAACGTGCATTCGCTTCACATCGCCGACCCGGCGGTGATCGCCGCGCCGCGGCTCGGGGCCTTCAACCTCCACCCAGGCCCGCTACCCGAGTACGCGGGCCTGCACGTCGTCAGTTGGGCGATCTACAACGGTGAGCACCGCCATGCTGTGACCCTGCACCGGATGGTGTCCGATGTCGACGCGGGCCCGATCGCCTTCGCCGCCGGCTTCCCGATCGCCTCGACCGACACGGGACTGGCGTTGACGAAACGCTGCGTGCGTGAGGGGCTGCCGCTCGTCGAGCGCCTGCTCGGCGTCGCAGAAAGCGGACAGCCGATCCCGGCGATCACGCAGGATCTACGTCGTCGGCACTGGTTCGACCCCGGCCCTCCCGACGCCGGACGTCTGAATTGGGATCGTCCGGCGGCGAGCGTTGCGAACCTAGTTAGGGCCGCCGACTATCGTCCGTTCCGCTCCCCCTGGGGCCCGCCCGCCTGCCAAACCGGTGGGCATCAGGTCGAGATCCTGGCGGCGCGGGCCGATCGCCAAGCGGCCACAGACGCGGCGCCAGGGACGGTTGGGGAGTCCGACGGGGAGGCGGTGCTGGTTGCCGCAGCCGACGGATGGGTGCGGGTGGAGAGGGTGCGGGTGGACGAGCGGGAGTTCGACGCCGCGGCGGCGCTCGAGTCCGGCCAGCGCCTAGTTGCTTGACACTTTGGCGGGACTAATTACTCTGCGCCCGTGTCTCTACTCCCCGGGCTACGCGTGTACGCAACTTGCCCGCAGAGCAAGGAACTCGCGCCTGCAGATTACGACCGGGCGGTGGCCGACGTGGCACGGTGGAGCGAGCAGGCGGGCGCCCACGGCATCCTCATCTACACCGACAACGGAATCGTCGATCCGTGGCTGGTCGCCCAGC
This sequence comes from uncultured Actinomycetes bacterium, assembly GCA_963822725.1. GTDB lineage: Bacteria > Actinomycetota > Thermoleophilia > Solirubrobacterales > Solirubrobacteraceae > Palsa-465. Next base: position 277,728 of record CAWGIR010000004.1, on the reverse strand, counting down.
GGGTGATCGAGTCCACGGAGCGGCTGCGCCCGCTGGTCGCGGTCCAGCCCGTGTACATGCACCCCTACGCGGTGGCGAAGATGATCACGTCGCTGGCCTTCATTTACGGCCGGGCGATAGACCTGAACATGCTGGCGGGCGGCTTTCGCAACGACCTGCTCGCCTTGGGCGATGAGACCGAACACGATCTGCGCTACGAGCGAACAGTCGAGTACACGAAGATCGTCACCGGCCTGCTGGCTGGCGACAACGTCACGCTGAATGGCCGCTGGCACCGGGTCAAGGGTCTCAGGCTGAGTCCCCCGCTGCCCGATGAGCTCACCCCGGGACTTCTGATCTCGGGCTCTTCGCCGGCGGCGGTAGCCGCCGCCCAGGCAATCGGTGCGCTGGCCGTGCGCTATCCGAAGCCGGTTGACGAGGAGGTCGCGGAGCGGTCCGAGCAACCCGGCGGAGGCGTCGGCGTGCGCGTTGGGGTGATCGCGAGGGACAGCGGCGAAGAGGCCTGGCGCGTGGCCCGGGAGCGCTTTCCAGCGGACCGCCGAGGCGAGCTTCGCCACCAGCTGGCTATGAAGGTGTCCGATTCCCTATGGCATCGGCAGTTGTCAGAGCTCGAGCATGGTGGCCAGGAGACGGAGAACCCCTACTGGGTCGAACCGTTCAACCAGGGACAGACCTTCTGCCCCTACCTGGTCGGAAGCCACCAGGTGGTAGGCGCGGAGCTGGCCCACTACGTGGCCGCCGGCTTCGAGACCTTCATCCTCGACGTCCCCCCGGATGAGGCCGAGCTGCACCACACCGGAATGGCTTTCGCGGCGGCTCAGGATTGACGGATCTCCTGCACGGCTACGCCGCCCGATCATGCGCGCGGGATCCAAGCGCGATCGCGATCGTGATGGGCGACGAGCGGATCGACTACGGGACGCTGGTTTGCGACGCACGACGGCTGGCGCACGAGCTGCGCGAGCGTGGCGTCCGCCGGGGCGACCGCGTTGCCCTGATGGTGCCGAAATCGCCGAGAGCGATCATCGGCATGCACGCTGTGCTCGAGACCGGCGGCGCGTACGTTCCGATCGACCTCCAGAGCCCGGCGCCCCGGGTGGCGATGGTGCTGGACGCCTCCGAGCCCGCCGCCATCCTGGCCGCGAGCCCCGCCCAGCGGCTGCTGTCCGAGCTCGACCTCGGCGAAACGCCGGTGGTGATGGTCGATGGCGAGGAGTGGAGAGCGCACCGGCCCGAGGCGCTGAGCGACGGCCAAGCCCCCGACGATCTCGTCCACATCATGTTCACCTCGGGGTCAACGGGGGTTCCGAAGGGCGTCCAGGTCACCCATGCGATGGCCTGCGCGTTCATCGAGTGGGCGGTCGGGCATTTCCGCACCGCGCCGGGCGAGCGGATCTCCGGCCATCCCCCGGTGCATTTTGACCTCTCCACCTTCGATATCTACGCGACGCTGTGCGCCGGCGCCTCGTTGCACGTCGTGCCCCCCGCAGCCAACCTCCATCCGCGCGCCCTCGCCGCCTTCATCCGTGACAGCGAGCTGACCCAGTGGTTCTCGGTTCCGTCGACGCTCGCCTTCATGGCCACGGCCGACGTGATCGCGCAAGACGACTTCCCGACGCTCCGGCGCGTTCTGTTCTGCGGCGAAGCGATGCCGGCACCGGTGCTAGCCCACTGGATGCGCCAAGTCCCCCACGCCCGCTACACCAACCTCTACGGGCCGACGGAGACCACGATCGCCTCCAGCTACCACGACTTCCAGGAGGCGGTTGTCGATGAGACAGCACCGGTTCCGATCGGCGTTGCCTGCGCAGGCGAGGAGCTGCTGGTGTTGCGCGAGGACATGACCCAATGTCCGCCGCGAGAAATCGGCGAGCTTTACATCGGCGGGGTGGGGCTGAGCCCCGGCTACTGGCGCGATCCGAAGGCGACGGCTGCTGCATTCGTGGCTGACCCGCGCCGCGACGGCCGGCTTTACCGTACCGGTGATTTGGGATGCCTCGGGGAAGACGGGATGTTCTACTTCTCTGGACGCGCCGATCAACAGATCAAGCACCGCGGGTACCGAATCGAGTTGGGCGAGATCGAGGCTGCGCTTGGCACGCTTCGGGATCTGCGCGAGTCCGCCGTCGTGGCGATAGCTACCGGGGGCTTCGAGGGCACGGCCGTCTGCTGCGCATACGCTCCCGCGGCGGAGGCCATGGAACCTCCATCGCTGCGGAGCATGCTGGCCGACAGGCTGCCGCCGTACATGTTGCCGAGCCGATGGCTGGCGCTCGACGCGCTGCCCAAGAATCAGAACGGCAAGATCGACCGGCGTGCGCTCCGCGAGCGCTTCGAGGCCGAGGACAGCCCGGGCTCATGAGCGAGGCCACCCAGAGCCTGGTGCTCGAGGTGTTCCGCGCAGCACTTGGCATCGAGGTCCCTTCGCCGGACACCGACGTGATCGAGTTGGGATTGCTGGACTCCTTGGCGCTGGTCACGCTCGTGTTCGAGCTCGAACAGCGCTGCTCGATCTCGATCCCGTTCGAGACCCTGGACGTCGACGATTTCCGTACGGTCCAATCGATCGCGCGGGTAGTAGAGAGCGGCCGATGATTCCGGCACGGCCGGCGAGTCCGATCCGTCCGATGACTCGGTCCGATTTGGACGCCGTTGCCAGCCTCTACGAACGCGTGTTTCGATCCGGCTCCCCCACGCCGGTGCCTGGCCTGCGCGCCTGGTTCGAGCGGATGTTGTTCGACCATCCCTGGGTGGACGGGGAGATCCCGTCGCTGGTCGCGCTCGAGGGGGATGGGCGCGTGGTTGGCGCCCTGTGCGCCCATGTGCGCCGGCTACGGATCGACGGAGAACGCGCTCGCCTGGCCGTCAGCGGACCGCTGATGGTGGCGCCAGAGGCGCGCAAGGGTGCATTCGGAGCGCGGCTTCTACGGTCCTATCTCGCGGGCCCGCAGGAGCTCACGATGACCGACGGGGCGACCGATCTCGTGCGCGCCATATGGGAGCGTCTCGGCGGTGTCGCCGCGCCGCTGCAGAGCCTGGAATGGTGGCGGCCGCTGCGTCCTTGGCGCTCGGCCACGACGGCCTGGGAGCGTCGCAGCAGGCGGCAACTGCCGGCTGCGCTCGGGAGTGCGATGGACGTGCTCGACCGCGCCACGCTGCGCCTCGCGGGCCATCGCCACCCTGCGCTTGGAGGTACCGAGCCGCTCACGCCGCACTCGCTGACCGCCGAGCTCGCGACCGTCGCTGGCCGACTGCGTCTTGTTCCCGAGTACGACCCGCAGTTCGTCGAGTGGCTGTTGGCTGAGCTGGCATCGGTCGACATCCGCGGCGAACTCCGCGCCCGCGTCGTGCGAGACGACGGCGGCTCGCCGTTTGGCTATTTCGTCTACTTCCTCGTACCCGGCGGTTTGTCATCGGTGCTCGCCATCGTCGGGCCGGACGAGGCGAGTACCGCGTCGGTTCTCGACGCATTGATCGACGACGCCGGCGCCGGCGGCGCCGCCGCCCTACACGGGCGGCTCGAGCCCCGCCTGCTCAAGCCGATCGCACGGCGCCGGGCATGGTTTCGCTACGTCGGGCGCACGCTCATCCACGCCTCGGATCCTGCGATACTCGGGCTGGCGCTGACAGACCACAGCCTGCTCACGCGGTTGGAGGGCGATTGGTGGATGGCGCCGCGCCTGGGGTCCGAGGTCCGCTGAATCAGAGCGCTGTGCGCGCCGGTTCCGCCACCGGGTGATGCCGCACTGGCCCCGGCTGGATCGGGCCGCTGCGCCACATCACCGGGTCCCGAGCCGGACGCCTGCCACCTTCACAGCGCGACGGAGGGCTCGCACACGGTCTTGCTGAGAGTCGCTCAGCGCTCGCTTGGCGGACTCACGGGCGGTGATGCGCACGACCGTTGAGGTCACGCGGGCGAGGGTGAGCGGCATCCGCGCACGCGGTACCACGAGCATGGTCCAAGCCACCGGATCGTTCCCGTCGGCGAGCCGCAGCTTGTAGTGCTGGTCGCCTGGCCCCAGATTGACTCGCTCCTCGCCGCGCGCGAACGCGTCCTCGATCCCCGCCACGATGCACATCAGCGAGGGCTTCAGGTGCGCGAAGCGCTCGTTCCAGCCGCCGTTGACATGCAACACCTCCCCCTGCGCGGCGGCGAACACCTGTGCAGAGATGGCTTCGCCGTCGAGCTCCAGCAGCAGTAGTCGGAAGCGACCGTCGTCGAGCTCAGCGCGACCGATGTCCTCGAAAAGCGCCGCCCATTCCCGTGGCTGGGCCACGATCGCCGAGCCGCCTCGCCCCTCCCATCGCGAGACGTGCAAGCGCAGGAAGGTCAGGATGTCCTCGCGGAGGGTCTCCTGGCTGCTGGCTCGCACCGTCCCGCCCAGGGCTGCGATGCGGCGTCGCAGGCGGCGCATCTCCCCGCGAAAGTTCGCGCTCTTGCCCTCCAGCCAGGCGTCCAACGAGCCGGCGGTGAGCGAAACGGTCGGAGATCCCTGCAGGAAGTACTGGCGCAGCAGCGGCCGGATCCGTCCCGGCCATTGCTGGCGCAACGCGACCGGCCACTGCGACACCAACGGCCCGCTCTCGAGCACAAGCACGTCCCCCTGGGGCGTGGCGCCATCGAGGGCCGCGGCCACCGCTTGGCCAGCCTCCCACTCCCGCCCTGGGACGGCGATCGGTCCGGCCGGCAGGAGCGGGGCACCGACGACACGATAGTCGACGCGTCCTCGCCGGCTGCAGTCGGCAAACAAAGGCGCCACGGCCACGAGCTCGCCCCGCTCACGCACCGCGATCACCCTGAGTACCGCCTCGGGCGGCGTCAAGTGGCGCCAGGCGGCGAGCATCCAAGCCGGCGAGACCAAGGGGCGCCGATTCGCGACAGCCAGAGCATCCCACTCTGGCGCAAGCTGCTCAAGCACGGCTGGATCGGCGATCACCTCGGAATCCAGCACGCGGTCAGTGTAAGCCGCGGTCGCCACCGCCACGACAGTGGACTCGCGCAGATTGTCCAGCGTGGCGAGCGCGGCCTAGGTGTCGCCTAGCTCGATTCGGTATCCGGGGCGCCCCTTCAATCGCCTGGCTTGCCGTCGACCAACGGCGACTGGGTCTATGCTGCGCCATCCGGAGCTAGGCGATGAAGCGCCCACAGCACGAGGTCGTTCCGTGCGACGGTGTCCCGGCTCGTCTCATGGAGGTGGATGCCCTCGACCAGGGCCATGATCACCTTCGCAGCCTGGGCCGCGTCTTCGCGGTTGAGCCCAGCATCGCCGAACAGACCCTGCAGCAAGCCGTCGGCTGTGTCGTGGAATGCCTCGTGCATGTCGGCAACGGCTCGGCTCTGTTTGGCACGCTCGTGAACTATGGCGGTGAGCGTCGCGACCTCGTCGAGCCGCGCGAGCATCGCTAGGACTTGCTCCTGGGGGGTTGTCGTTCCAGAGGGTGGCAGCGTCTCGAGTGCGCGCTCTTGTCGGCGGCGAAGCACGGCGGCGAGCAAATCGTCCTTACTCGGGAAATACCAGTACACGGCGTTGTTTGCGACTCCAGCGCCCTTGGCCACGGCCGCCATCGCGGTCGCCTCATAACCGTTCCGCAAGAACAGCCGTTCCGCGGCATCCATGATCTGCTTGCGCTTGAGGTCGCGGTCGAGGTGTGGACGGGTGGCGGGCACGGTTTCTTGACTCTCGATCAAGAGAAATGATACTCTTGATCACGAATCAAGACGAGAGGACGACCAATGACACCCGAGGAGCGTCGACAGTTCGTGCTCGACCATCGCACGGCGATCTTTGGCTACAACCGCGCCAAAGACGGACCGGCGATGTCGATCGTGTTCTACGCGGCTAAGCCGGAGGAGATCGTCGTTTCGACGATGGCCGAGCGCGCCAAAGCCAAGGCTGTCGCGCGCAACCCGAAGGTGTCTCTGTGCGTGCTTGACGAGCAGTGGCCGCCTAGCTACCTACAGGTGTACTGCGAGGCTGAGATCGATACGAACTTCGACTCCGTCGTGGACGTGATGATGCAGATCGCGGGCGTGATGGCTGGTCAGCCAATGTCCGAGGAGGTACGCCCCATGGTCGAAGAAGGCGCCCGCATCGAGAAACGTGTTGCGGTGCGGCTGCGTCCGTATTCGACCTTCTACACGCCACCTCGGCACGTCCACCAAGAGTCAGATATCAACCCTGACCTGCTTCACGAAACCAGCGCGTCAATTCCCTGGTAGGCACCTGCCTCAAGCGGCGCATGGAGTGATCGCCACCGAGTCGATGGCGCGCGAGTGAAACCCAGTGGCGCGCGTAGAGGGCACGCTCGAACGCGCAGAGCGTCAGGAGCGGGGCGAGGGACATCGCTCTAGCGCCAGCGATGAACAACGCGAGCAGCGCAGCTATGGAGCTTGCGAGAGCGAGGCGGCGTTGGATGCGCGAATGCTCCTAGCAGACGCTGCAGCTGCCCGCTCGCTAGCCGGCCGGACGAGGGTCTCGGGTCGGCTCTCGAAGACGACACGGTCCCCACCGATCCACTCGAGCTGATGCGATCATCTTGTCCCGAGGACGTTGATCCACTCGCATACATCCGGGCGCACTCCGATCGTGATTCACACATGATCACTCTGGACGGGTGACGGGCGCGAATGGATCTCAAGCTCGGCATCTTCGTGGTCCCGGACGCGACGAACGCCGCCTCCACGGTGGCGCAGATCGTCGAGGCGGAGCGCTCCGGACTGGACATGGTCGGCGTGCAGGACCATCCGTACCAGTGGCGGTTCTTTGACACGTGGACGCTGCTGGCGTACATGGCGGGAAGGACCGAACGGGTCCGGTTCCTTCCTGATGTGCTGAACCTCCCGCTCCGCCTGCCGACGATGATCGCGAAGTCGCTGGCGTCGTTGGACAGCTTGAGCGGCGGCCGGGTCGAGTTGGGGCTGGGCGCGGGCGCATTCTGGGACGCGGTGGCGGCGATGGGCGGCCCCCGCCGCACACAGAAGGAGTCCGTCGACGCGCTGGAGGAGGCCCTCGCGATCCTGCGCAGCTTCTGGTCAGGGGAGCGGTCCGTTCGCTTCGAGGGCCAGCATTACCAAGTCGACGGAGCGCACCCAGGGCCGCCCCTAGCCCATCCAGTCCGGATATATGTCGGTGCCTACGGGCCGCGGATGCTGAGACTGACTGGCCGCCTCGCCGATGGCTGGCTACCGAGCCTCGGCGATCACTACCTGCACCCCGAGGACGCGCCGAAGGGGCACGCGGCGATCGACGACGCAGCACGCGCAGCCGGCCGCGATGCCACCGAGATCGAACGCGCGCTGAACGTGATGACCCTCGACGGCACCCCGGCTAGCTGGGCCGACCAGCTGGCTCGCATCAGCGAGGAGCTGCGTTTCTCCACGTTGCTGGTCGCCGTTCCGAAAGAGGACCCAGTCACGTTCGTGCGGCGCTTGGGCGAGGACACCGCGCCGCGCCTGCGCGAGCTGCTCGGCTGATCCCCAAGGACCCGACCACGGACGTGGAATTCGACTTTGCCCCCGGGCGCTGGTTACTCGCCGTGGCGGTGCTGGGCTCCGGGATCGCTTTCTTGGACGCCACCGTCGTCAATGTCGCGTTGCCGGATATCAGCCGTGACCTGCACGCCTCGACCAGCACGCTCATCATCATCCCGCCCACGGGCGCCGCCGCGCCGTCCGCAAAGATCCTCGGGCGTGAGACTCAGCCGGCACACCAAGAACGAGATGCGGCTCTACCGCATTAGCGAGACAGATATCGCGGCGACGATCGAGGAACCTCGCACCAGCGAGCACGATGTCCGAGGCAATGTTCGCCTCACCGGAGAGACGGCAGACGGACGACCTATCCTTGTCGTAGTCGCCGCAGACGATCCGGACCTCGTCATTACGACCTTTCTTCTGAGCTGACCATGCGAGCCGATTACGACAGCACCGCGAACGCGATCTCCATAGCCATCGCCAACGCCAAGACCGCGGACGCCAGCGACGAGGTTCACCCACGGGCGATCGTCGCCCTGGCGGCCGGGAAGCCCGTCGAGGTTCAACTGCTCTATCCCGACCTTGGGATCGCCGAACCGCTCGGAGCAGCCGCGGAGCGTTACGGGTTAGACGCGCAAGCGCTCGAAGCCGCCGCGCAGTCCGCTCTCGCCGCGCCTGACCGCGTCGTCACGGTCGAGGTCGCAGAGCGAGAGCCAGCCTGAGCCTCAACCCAGCGGCGAAACCGATCCACCGGATGGAAGCCAGGTGGAAGCCTCCGACATCGCCGGCGAACCTCCAGGCCGTTGCCGCGGATCATGGAAACGCCCATGAGATCGGGACAAATCAAGATCCGGTCATGATCGATCGACCCCTGCCCACTCTTGCCATGCAGAAGGTCGAGGGTTCGAGCCCCTTCAGCCGCTCTGAAGAAGCCGCCTAGGGCTGGCGACGCTATGTACAGCGCGCAAATGCTCGCCGCACGGCAGCAGCAACTCCGCGGGGCTCCCGAGTGTTCGGAGTACTACGGGACCAGGTCGAGTCCGTCCGGTTTTTGCAGGTAGCCCGGTGCGGACCCAGGGACACCGGCGTGGCCGTATTGCCAGACGATCCGTTTGGTCGCGCGGTCGATCAGCACGACCCGGTGGTGCCAGTCATCGGTGGCAGCGATGACCCCATTCGGCAGCTGCACGGCCAGTGATGGACGATCGAGCGCGCCCGGCCCGGACGGTGGTCCGTAGGTCCAGATGATCCGGCCCCGAGGGTTGAGGACGTCTATCCGTCCGGGGGTGTTGAACCCGGCGACGAGCACGTTCCCATCCGCGAGCAGCTGTGCGTCCGAGGGGTAGTGGGTTGGCGCCTTGATCGACCACAACAGCTTTCCGGTAGCGCTGAAGCGATCGATCCACCCGCCGATCTCGGTCACGAGGACGCCACCGTCGGGCAGCGGTGTGTCGCCGTTTGGCTGCAGCAGGGCTCGTGGCGGGTTGTGGGCGCAGTCGCCGGCTCTGCCGAGCGAGCGCACGATCCGCCGGGCGTCGTTCAGCCAGAGCACCCGGCAGTTGATGATGTCGGCGACCTGCAGCTGTCCGTTGGCGAGCAGGTAGGCATCGTCGGGGTGGGCGAGAAAACCGGGAGAGCTGCCTTGTACATCCTGGTGGCCGTATGCCCAGAAGATCCGCGGCTTTCGTGTGAGAGTCAGCACCGCGATCGTGTCGGAGAACTCCTCGTTGGTGACGATATATCGATGATCCGCGGAAACGAACGCGTCGTCGGGTCCGGCGAACACCTGGCCCGGCCGCAACGCGCCGCGCGCTGGGAACCGCCACACGATCCGCTTGCTCGGATTCACGATGATGATCCGGTTGTTGTCACGGTCGGCGATCATCAGATATCCGGGGAGCGGCGAACGTCCGACTAGCGGCGGCAGCCCGAGCCGGGCGAGAACCGGATCCGTCGCGACCGCGCGATGGGCCCGCGCCCGGCGCGCCGATCGGCTCGTCCCGATGGTCCGGGCGTGGGCTCCTGCACCGCAGCCGCTCGCGATCGCGCCGAGCAGGAGCGCGCACCCGATCGTGACGGTCAGCTTCAAGACCCCGCTCCTGCGTGACCTGGGTGCAGCGTGACCGCCAGGATCGAGCGTTGCACGCCCGCTTCGTTCTCGCCTCCCGCGACCTGCAGCTTGTTGCCGGCTGCCGCGACGGCCGCGTCCGACAGCCGTTCCGGAAGCCGACCGACCTGGCGGACGACGCCAGATCCAGGATCGATCTCGAGAATCGAGTCCGTCTGCCCACCACTCAGCAGCCGGCGTCCTCCGATCAGCAGCATCCGGCCATCGAGCGACCCGGCCGAGGCGTGCGTCAGCGGCACCGGGAGCCGGCCGATCCGCTTGACGAGCCCTGTGGCCGGGTCAAAGCTGAAGATCGCATCGCTGACACCGGCCGGCGAGCTGCCACCGGCGATGATCACCCGGCCGCCCACGGCGGCAATGGCCGCATAGCGCAGACCCACCGGCAGACGAGCGGCCAGCCGTGTCGAGGCCGCCGGATCCCATGCGAGGATCGTGTTCAGCCAGTGGGTGCCGTCATAACCGCCGACGACATACGCCGTCGAGCCGAGCATCGCCACCGCGACGTCTGACGAGGGCCGGGGCAACCTGCCCGCCTGCGACACCGCCCCGGTCGATGGGTCATAGCGGAGGACGTGGTCGAAGGTCGCGGTCTCGCCACCGCCGAACACGTAGACGCAGCAGCCGATCCGTGCCGCCTGCGCGTCGTGCTGGGGAACGGGAAGCGCGTCGTGCCGTATCACCGATCCGCCGCTGAGGACCATGACCGCGGCGGTCGAGGTGTCCCCGGCGCTAAGACCGCCGAGCAGCGCAACTCGACCGTCGCCGAGCGGTGCCGCAGCTGCATCTGCGACGTCGGCGGGCAAGTCGCCGATGGCCGTGACCATCGCGGTCGCCGGGGACGGCCGACCGCGGAGCGTCGACGAAGTCCGCTGATTGGTACGCCCGGCCGGCCTTCCGGGCCCCGGGCCTCGCGACCCGCACCCAAGCAGCGAAACGACAAGCGCCGCTGCAGCCGCCAACCACATCACCGATCGCACGGGGGCCAGTGTCGCCAGGCTGCCTCAATTCAGCTTCAACCGAAGATGAGAAAGCTCCCAACTATTCGGGGGAACACGGGGCCACAGCGCTGCCCGCAGGCGCTCTCGGTCGGCTCCTGATTGCCGATCCTCGTGTAGAACTCAACCGATGGACGGCCGCTCGTTCAGCGCAGTCGGTCTGTCCGGGGTACTCACCGGGCTCGACGTCGCCGGGTTCGTTCTCATCACACTCGCCGCGCTTCACGCGTAGCGACCAGCACTCTGATGCGGGTCAATGTTCTCTACGACCGCTGGCCGCACCACGCGAAGCATTCGGGCTACCCGCGCGTCGCGCAGGCGCTGGCCCGGCACGTCGACGTTCGGCGCCTGTCTCCGAGTCATCCGCGGCTCATCCCGAATCGACCGCTGCAGCTGATGGCGGCCCGCGCCGGAAAGCCGGCGTATGAACCGCGAGCAGCCGAACGGGAGCTCGTTGCCGCCGCTCGCTTGAGCGTTGGCTTGCGCGAAATCTGTCACTTCTTCTATGCCGAGCGCGACTTCCGCTTCGCTGCCGCGCTGACTCCCTTCCGTCGCGGCGCAATCGTCTGCACCTACCACGAGGCGCGGGAGCAATTCGACTGGACGGTTCCGGACAAGGCGCATATGGGCGGCGCTGACGCGGTCGTCGCCCTGTCCGAGCATCAGGCGCAGATGCTGCGCGACACCGTGCCGGATGAGCTCGTGCACGTCGTCCCGCTGGGGATCGACACCACCTATTACCGGCCGGCGAGCGATGCGAAGCGTCGCTGTGCGATCTTCGTCGGAGAACATGGGCGGGACTTCGATGTCCTCGTCGAGGTTGCCGAGCGGTGCCGCGAGACCGATCCCGAGCTCTGCCTGGACGCGATCACCACTCGCGAGCGCGCGGCCGAGCTCTCGCGGTTGCCAAACGTCAGAGCGCGTTCAGGGGTGTCAGACGAGGAGCTCGTGCGTTCCTATCGCAGCGCACGCCTAATGCTCCTGCCGTTGCGGTCGGCGACCGCCAACAACGCGCTACTCGAGGGGATGAGCTGCGGACTGCCCGTGATCGCCACCGACGTGGGTGGCACGCGAGAGTACGTCGATGGGAAGTGCGGCGCACTCGTGGCGCCCGGCGATTCCCGCGAGATGGCCACTGCCGTGTTGGAGCTGATGCGCAATCGCCCACGTCTCGAACAGATGGGGGTTGCCAGTCGTCGTCGCGCCCTGCACTTCGATTGGGACCGTGTTGCGCGGAGACAGCTCGAGGTCTATGGCATCGCGCTGGGCGCACGTCGTCGTGCCGGGGACCAGCCGAGCCGGGGCGCGCCGGGCGCGTGTTGCCTGTAAGGAGAACGTGCGATCACCGCTGCACGCGGTAGTGCATGTGGGTGACACCGTCCTCGCCCTCGAGGATCCGGATGCGCTTTAGCTCGATGTGCTCGGGAGCGAGATTGTCGAACAGACGGCGCCCGCGGCCGAGGAGGACGGGGACGATGTGGAGTTCGAGCTCGTCGAGGAGACCGGCAGCGAGCGCGAGCTGGGCGACGGCGGCGCCGTGGACCAGCACGTTCTTCTCGCCCGCCGCGCGCTTGGCCTCGGTCATCGCGATCTGGACGTCGTTTACGTAGGTGACGAGCGGCCACTGGCTCACGTCGATGCCGGGCTCGCGGCGGCTGAGGATCCAGATGGGCACACCGTCGTGGTGGTCGCCGCCCCACCCGCCCGCGGGCTCAAACGTACCCCGGCCGGCGACGATCGCCCCGGTGGACATGAACTCGTCGAACACCTGGCCGAAGACGGGCATCTGGGCGTTGAAGGACCAGTCGTGCAGCCGTTCCCCGCCGTCCCCCAGCCCGTTACCCGGTCCCGCGTTGGGACCGGCGATGAACCCATCGAGGGACATGGACATGTAGAGCACCGATGAGGACATATGCCTGCTCCTTGTCTTCGACGACGCGGCTCCTCAGCTACGCCTACTGCTCCTACGTCGAACCAGACCCGCGAAATTCGACAACAGCTTCTTGGTGCGCACAGCCTCCTGTGCGAACCTCAGCCGATGACCGAGCATTCACAAACGGGCGGATGCTTGTGCGGCGGGGTCCGTTTCGAGCTGACGGCGCCACCCATGCACGCCGGTTACTGCCACTGCACCCGCTGTCAGCGACGCACCGGGACGGGAGCCTCCGCCCAGGCGCGCATCGACGGGCGCACGTTCCGGCTCCTGGAGGGCGCCGAGCTGATCAAGTGCTGGCGCCACCCGGACGGCGGCTTTGAGAAGTGCTTCTGCCGCGAGTGCGGCTCACACCTCTACAGCCGCAATCCTGACGATCCCGGCCAGATGAGCGTGCGCCTCGGCGCCTTCGACGGTGACCCCGGCATCCGTCCGAGCTGGCGTACCCACGTTGCCTCCGCAGCGCCCTGGGAGCCGGTCCCTGAGGATGGACTGGAGCGCTTCCCCGAAGCCAAGCCCCAGTTCTGATTGCGCCGGCGGCGCCGGGGAGTCAGCGCGCGATCCCGCGCAGAAACCTGACCAACCCCGAGAAGAACGCGTTGCGGGGATAGGCGCCCGCGGGATCGTTGTGGGCGTACGTTGCATGCCGACTGACGAGCGTCAGGTTGCGCCTCGGGATGTGAGATTGCTTTGCCAGCTGCGTGGTCACGGTGAGGATGCCCTTCCCGAATGCAGCTCCGAAGGCGTACATCCGCAGCCGCTTGGGCAACCGCCGGCCCATCGTCGCGTGCTCGCCGAAGACCGCTTGCGCCGGGTTGCCGATGCCGTTGTCGAGCGCGCTCAGGTCGAGTGTCAGCCGAGTGGGGAAGTACCACTCCACCCCGTCGGCGCCGGCCACGCCGTCGCCTGAGAGCATCGTCGCATAGCGCTGAGGGGGCGTCAGGGCTCCACGCGCGTTCCAGGTGTGGACGCCGTTGACCGTCGCGCTCGAGATCCCCTTTCCCTCGTGCGCGAGGATCGCAAAGTCCGCTTTCCCAAGCACCGAGGTAGAGACGTTGGTGTCGTAGGCGAACAACGCCAGGTTCGTGAGCGGCACCGGCGGGCTCAGCGAGGCCGGCAGGATCTTCAATCCCAGCGATGGCTGATTGGGCTGAAGGATCGAGGCCAGCGACCCGGCCGCCGAAAACAACCCGAGCAGGGGACTCGGGAAGCTGCCCGACGAGACCCCACCCCACGGTGAGGTGCCGGAAGCCATCAGGGCACCGAGCTGATTGCCGGCATTCGCCGCGCTGACCGTTCCCGGGAAGCTGGCGCCGTCGTCGAAGACGAGGCCCGCGAGGTCATCGCCTCCGGGTCGCCCACCGAAGTTCCATGTGGCATAGGCGGTGACCAACCCGCCGCCGAGGGAGTGTCCGGCCAGGACCACCCTGCCGCCCAAGCGCTTGGCCCGGCGGATTACGACCCGGAGGTCCTGCATCGCGACGTTCAAGCCCCAATCCTTCGCGTAGCCGGCGGCGGTGGCCGGGAGGAACTGGACGTGGTGCTTGATGCTCGGATCCGTGAGCCAGCCAAGGTAGTAGTCGAATACCTGCTTGGCGGTCGCCGTGTGCTCCTTTGCCCGGGTCAGCACCGATTGATCCTCGAGCAGGTTCTCTCGGCGCTCAACCGACCAGACCTGCCAGCCGGGCAATTTCCGGACGAGCCACTTGGAAAGCGGCACGATGTAGGCGCTGCCGGCCGAGGTGCCGGGCTCGAAGACGAGCACGTTCCGGGCGCGTGCCGGGCCGATCTTCAGGACGCCCACCATGTTCAGGCGGGCAGGCGTGCCCGGGGCGGGGTACGACTTCATCCATGCCACTCGCATGAGCCGGGGTCCTCGGGCGGCCTGCGCCGGCGCCGCGGCGAGTCCGGCCGTGCAGATCAGCACGGCAACACCTAGGAGCAAACGGGCGAAGCGAGTCAGGCGTGGATCCTTCAGCGGGGACGGGACCGCACATCTTACGTGCGGCCGCGCCACGCGGGACGCACCGTAATCTCCACCCGGTGATGAAGCGAGTCGGAGTCCTCGTTCACCCCACCCGCGCCGTCGATCCCGCCCTGGAGCTTCTCCGGGACTGGACCAGGGAGCGCGAGCTCGAGCTGGTGCAGATCCAGACCGGTGAGCAGCCCGTGGTGGCACCGGCCGGCGAGGTGAGCGCCTGCGATCTGATCGCGGCGATCGGCGGCGACGGGACCGTGCTCAAGGCGCTGCACGCAGCCGCCCCAACGCGTACACCCGTGCTCGGGGTGGCGTACGGAAGCCTTGGGGCGCTCAGCAGCGTGCCGGATCCGCAGCTTCGCGACGGACTGGACCGGTTTGCGGCTGGTGACTGGATCCCACAGCATCTTCCGGCGCTCACGCTCGCCACCGGCGAGGGCCCGCTCGCGCCGGCGATCAACGACGTGGTCGTGTCCCGCCGCGGCGGAACCCAGCTGCTGGTCGACGTCTGCGTCGACGACGCGCTGTACGTCCGGCTGGCGGGAGACGGGGTCGTTGTCGCGACCCCGCTGGGCTCCAGCGCCTACTCGATGGCCGCAGGAGGCCCGGTGGTGGCGAGCGCGACGAGCGCATTCCTGCTGACGCCCCTTGCCATGCACGGCGGCGCGGCCCCACCGCTCGTGGTCGCCGATGACAGCCGGCTCACGCTCGAGGTGCACCCGGGCCATGGCGGGTTCGGCGTCGCTGTCGACGGCTTCCCGGTCGAGACCGAAGCGGTGCGGTTTGCGATCACCACCACTGAGGGCTACGCCACGCTCGTCGCGCTCGGCGACCTACGCAACGGGATCCCACGCCTGCGCGAGCGAGGCCTGATCGCCGACAGCCCGCGCGTTGGCGCGCGACCCCGCTCTCCCGGGCTCAGTCATTGAGCAGGCTCGTCTGCGCCGGCGGGTAGGTGATCCTGCCGCCGGTCCCGACCACGGCGAAGTCGGGCAGCTGGTGGACGGCGCGTGACGCGTCCAGGCCCAGATGCTCGACCCTCCACCCATGCACGAGCAGGGCGTCGGCGATCAAGCGCCGGTGACAGCGCCACCAGAGCGCCTCGGCGCACATGACCGCGCTCGGACGCTCCCGCCCCAGGCGCTCGAGCTCCCCCAGCGCGTCTTCGAACTCGGCGGAGCCCATGTGGTCGGCGTAGCCCTGAAAGCCCCGCTCGCGCCAGGCGCCGTTCGGCGAGCCGGGCACCGGCTCGCGCCTTCCGCCGAGCCCGGCCATATGCACGTACTCGACGCCTGCCTCGGGTAGCCACCGCGCGAGCTCCGCCCGGTTGAACTGAGGGTGCCGGCGCGAGCTCGGGAACGCCCGTACATCCGCGACTAGTTTCACGTCTGCCTCCGCGAGGAGCTCCAGGAGCTGCTCGGAGGATCGCGTCGAGTGGCCGATCGTGAACAGAACGTCCATGTGCGGGCGTTAAGCCCCGGTCTGCGCCCGGATCCGCTCGGCCAGCTCGAGGTCGGCGGGCGCACAGCCCTCAAGCTGGGTGGGGATGACGAGCATCGCGCCCTGGTCGGCGTCGAAGTCGACGTCCTCGGCGGGGTCGGCGTCCAGCTCGAGCACGACGCAGCTGTCGAGCTCCGCTCCCTTCACAAGCATGTAGTGGTAGAGACCTTCGAGCGTCGGAAAGACGCTGACACCGTGGCGGGGCTCTCCGTCCACCTCTCCCGTGCCGCGGCACACCGGACAGTCCCCCTCCCAGCGGACCTTTCCCCGGCAGACCGGGCAGTCATCCCTCGCGCCCGTCAGCAGACACGACCAGCACTCGTATCCGGTCCGCCCCAGCCCCTGGCATTTGTCGCAGCCCTCACCGTGCTCGGAGCTGCCCCAGGGCTCGGTCCACTGTCCCTCGTCTCGAAGCACGAGAGACGGATCGTCCGCGGCGGGATTCATCCGGAAGCACCGCACGTGCCGGTACTACCCGCCGGCGGTCAAGAGACCTTCTCTGCCCCCAGCCCGACGAGCTCGGCGCTGCGCTCCCACAGCCCGCGCGCGAGCGCGTCGTCCCGGGCTTCGTCGCTCGGCTGGGTCACCTTCTCGTCCTGGACGAACTCGCCGTTCAGGCCGGCAGCGTCATCGGATAGCGCCAGCCATACCAGGGACCGCGCCCCGCGCGCGGGAGAGCGGAAGAACGGCGCTCCGACGGTCGTCAGGAGCTTCCAGATCCCGCTCTCGTTCTTGCCGAACCCGGTCCGGACAACGCCGGGGTGAAAGCAGTTTGCGTGCAGCTCGGGCACCCGCCGCGCGAGCTCGCGGGTGAACAGGATGTTGCACAGCTTCGAGGTGCCATAGACCTTCATCGCGGCGTAGGAGCCCTCGGACTGGAGGTCGTCCAAATCCACGTGACCCTGTTCGTGCGCATCCGACGCGGTCGCGATCACGCGACCGCCGCCAAGCCGGTCACGAAGGAGGTTCGTCAATAGGAACGGGGCCAGGTGGTTGAGCGCGAACGTGCGCTCGAAGCCTTCCGCCGTCAGCTGGCGCGAGGCGAACAGAGCGCCGGCGTTGTTGGCGAGCACGTCGATGTGGTCATGCCGCTCGCGCAACTCGTTCGCGAGCGAGCGCACCTCGCTCATCAGCATCAGGTCGGCGACGTACCGATGGATCGGGGCGCGGCCCCCAGCCGCCTCAGCGTCGCTGGCCACCGCGTCGACCCGCTCGCGCTCGCGACCCACCACCGCGAGCTCCGTCCCCCGGGCGGCGAGCTCGACCGCGGCGGCTTGGCCGATGCCGCGGGTCGCCCCGGTGAGGACCACGAGCGTCACGACGCCGACTCTACCCTCACGCTCCGGCCACTGCCGGCGGATTCGTATAGCGCCTCGATCGCCGCCGCCTGGCCGACGGCGTCATCGCGTCCCAGCAGCGGCACGGCCTCGCCGCGGATCGCCGCCGACATGTTCTCGGCCTCCAGCCGGTAGGAGTCCGCGGCGTCCACCTCGATCCGCTCCACACCGCCGGAGCCGTGCAGTTCGATCACGGGATGGCGGCAGTGCCACGGATCGTCGAGGAACAGCGAGCCCTCCTCCCCCACCACCTCGAGTTCGTCGCGGCTGGCCAGCGCCAGCCCGGCGTCGAACTGCGCGAGCACGTCACCCGGGAAGCGCATCGTCGCCGCGAACGCAACGTCGACCCCGTCTCCGCCCAGGGCCTGCTCGGCGCTGACGCGCTCCGGCTCCGAGCGGGCGATCAGCCGCGCGCCGCTCACGCAGTAGCAGCCGACGTCCATCAGCGCGCCGCCGTCGAGCTCCGTGCTCAGGCGAACGTCCGAGGGATCTAGAGCGAAGAAGCTGAATGCCGCCCTGATCGCGCGCAACCGCCCGACCGCCCCGTCGGCGACCAGCTCCACCAGCCGCCGGGTCTGCGGATGATGGCGGTACATGAACGCCTCCATCAGCTGCAGCCCCTCGCGCGCGGCGACATCGAACGCGCGCTCCGCGTCTGCGCGATGCCGGCTCAGCGGCTTCTCGCACAGAACGTGCTTTCCGGCCTCGAGCGCCCGGATCGACCACGGGACATGATCCGAGTTGGGCAGCGGGATGTACACGACCTCCACCTCGGGATCTGCCAGCAGCTCCTCATAGCTCCCGTGGGCCCGTTCGATCCCATGCTCGGCCGCGAACTGCTCGGCGCGGTCGCGGTCGCGGCTTCCGACCGCCACAATCTCGACCTCGGGCGACGCCTGGGCGCCGCCGATGAACAACCGGTTGATCCTCGCGGTCGAAACGATCCCCCACTTGACGGGCATGACGTTCACGCTAGTGGACGGGGCCATGCCGTGCTAAACCCCGTCGGGACATGATCCGTCGCACCGCGGTCCTGATCGCCACGCTCTCGATCGCAGGGTGCGGAGCGTCTCGCACCATCACGCATATCTCAACTGGCACGACCGCGGCACACGGCAAGCCACACGTGATCGAGCCCACGGCCGGCCAGCAGGCTGTGGCGGTCACGCCGAACGACCCCGTCGGCGACCCGAACGCGCACGCGCCACCGTTGTCCCAGATCCGCCGGGAACTGAAGCTCGCCCTCGTATACGCGCCGGTATCGAGCGCCGGCTACGTCGATCCGCTTGCGTACGTCACCACCTGGGGGCGGACCGACCAGGGAATCGACGCCACGATGCCGGTCGGAGCGCCGATCCTGGCCCCCGGACCGGTGAAGATCCTCGCGATCATCCCGAACTGGTTCGCCGGCCAGCCGCTCGTGTACTTCGAGCTGCTGAACGGCCCGGATGCAGGCAAGATCCAGTACGTGGCGGAGCAGATCACGAGCATCGCCCGCGCGGGCAGCTTCGTCGCGCAGGGACAGCCGATCGCCCGCTATGCCGCCTCCGGGACGGCGATCGAGTACGGCTGGTCGACGACCAACGGCGTCACGCTCGCGGCGGCGACGAGCGGCTACACCGAGGGACAGATCACCCCCGCCGGCGTGTCGATCCGCCAATGGCTCAATAGCCTTGGCGCGAACGCCGGGCCGCCTCGCCACTGAGATCGATGACAGAGATCCCCTCCGCAGCCGCCAGGACACCGCGTCTGAAGAGCTGGCGCCATGCGCTGAGCACCGTCAACCCTCCCGAGGGCGAGCTTGACGCGATCACCCGCTGGCTCGTGATCACGCGCGCGGGCGTGCTGCCGATGACGCTGACTGCCGGGGCGGTCGCGGGTCTGCTGGCTGTTCGCGACCACCGGTTCGCCGCCGGATGGTTCGTGCTCGCGTTCGTCGGGATCGTGCTGGCCCACGTCTCAAATAATCTCCTCAACGATCTCTTCGATACCGACACGGGGCTTGACACGGGCGATTACCCCCGCGCCCTGTACGCGCCGCACCCGATCCTTTCGGGGATGATCAGCCGGGCCGGCCTGCTCCGCGCCGCGGTGCTCGTCAACGCGCTCGGGGTCGCGATCCTGACGATTCTGACCGTCGCCCGCGGTCCGGTCGTGCTGGCGTTCGGGATCGCCGGCGTGGTCCTGAACGTGGCCTACACGGCGCCGCCCCTGCGCTTGAAGAAGCGCGGGCTGGGCGAGCTCGACGTGCTGCTCGTGTGGGGCCCGCTGATGATCGCGGGCACCTACTACAGCGCGATCGGGAGCATTCCCTGGCGCGTCTGGATCGCGGGGATCCCGTACGGGCTGCTGTGCACCGCGGTCCTCATGGGCAAGCACATCGACAAGCTGCCCTGGGACGACGCGGAGGGCGTGCGGACGCTGCCGGTGATCCTCGGCGAGCGACGGGCCAGGACCCTCACCGGGGCCCTGATGGCGGGCTTCTACATCGTGCTCCTGGGATGCGTGCTCATCGATGCGCTCCCCTGGCCGGTGCTCGTGTCATTCGGCGCGCTTCCGCTGCTCAAGCGCGCGCTGAAGGCCCTGCGGCGACCCCGCCCCGAGCATCCCCCGCGTGGGTTCCCGGTCTGGCCCCTGTGGTTCGCGGCGTTCTGCTTCACCCACACCCGTCGCGCGGGCGCCCTGCTCGTCGCCGGGCTGGCGGTCGCGGCGATCTTCGGCACGGGCCGGCTCGGCCTCACATAAGATCACGCGATGACCTCCACCGCCGCCGCCCCCCAATCAACGTCCGCCGGCGACCCGGCCGAGATCGTCCGCTCGTTCCTGCTCGCGCTGCAGGACGGAAACCTCGACGACGCGCTGGCGCTGCTCGCCGAAGACGTCGTCTACACGAACGTCTCGCTGCCGGCGATTCACGGCCGCAGCCGGATCGAGCGACTGTTCCGCCCGCTGATGGAGCGGGGCGGCGGCTTCCGCGTCCACTTCCATGCGATCGCCGCGAACGGCGACGTTGTGCTGACCGAGCGCACGGATGAGCTGAGCCTGGGCCGCTTGGAGCAGCGGCTATGGGTCTATGGTCGCTTCGAGGTCCGCGACGGCCGGATCACGGTCTGGCGGGACTCGTTCGACTGGCTCGATCTGATGGTCGGCCTGATCCGGGGGCTCGCGGGCGCGGTGCTCCCGTCGCTGAACCGGCCGTGGCCGGCCCAGCGCTGAGAACACCGCCCCGGAGATCCGCCTCGCCCACGAGATCCGTCTCGCAAAAAAATGGGGGTGCCGGCGGGCGGGCGCGCCAGGCGAGGCATGCCCACTCGGGGAAACGCGCCAGCACGCCCCGTACGAAGGGTCGGTTGCGTTCTGCTCCCGCGCAATCGAAGTGCCAAAAGATGGACGCTTGACCGAGTGAAACCTCCACCCTAATGCCGCTGTTCGCCGCTTTGGGCCCGGGATTGCGGCCGTGAGAGCACGCGCGGCAGTGGCGCTCGTGGCCATATTTGCGATTTGCTCCTGCGGCGGCGCGACGTCTTTCGGCCCTATTCAGACCCGCCCCTCCCCCACCGCTCGCCTGGCCGGAGGGCATCCCGCCCATGTCGTCGTCGTGCTGATGGAGAACGCCTCCTACGGCGATGTGATCGGATCGAGATCGGCGCCCTACATCGACTCGCTCGCTCGGACGTACGGCCTGGCGACTCGCTCGTTCGCGATCACCCATCCGTCGCTCCCGAACTACATCGCGCTGACCGGTGGGTCGACGTTCGGGATCTCGAGCGACTGCACCGGTTGCAGCGTTCCCGGAGCGGGACTCGCCGGCCAGCTCCAGTCGCGCGGCATTTCCTGGAAGGCGTACATGGAGAACCTCCCGCACTCATGCTTCGACGGATCGGGGGCGGGCGATTACGCCAAGAAGCACGATCCGTTCATGCACTACCGCTCAATCGCTTCGAACCGAGCGAGCTGCGCTCATGTCGTGCCGATCTCGCAGCTGTTCTCCGACGAGCGGGGCGGCACGCTTCCCAGCTTCATTTGGATCACGCCCAACCTGTGCCACGACATGCATGACTGCAGCCTCGCGACGGGGGACCGCTTCCTCTCGAGCCTGATCCCACCCCTGTTGCGCCGGCTCGGATCCCATGGGCTCCTGTTCCTGACCTGGGACGAGGGCACGAACGACGACGGCTGCTGCCGGCTCGCCTCAGGCGGGCAGATCGCGACGATCGTCGCCGGACCGGGCGCGGCGCACGGAGCGCGCCTCTCGACACCCGTCGATCACTACTCGGTGCTCCAGACGATCGAGGACCTGTTCGGCCTGCCGAGGCTTCGCGGCGCGCGCTGCGCCTGCACGCCGTCGCTTCAGCCGCTGCTCGCCCCGCCGTGACCCGGGGCGCCAGGTGTGAGCGCGGTGAGCTCTTCCGGGAGCTCGAGCGGCTGGCCGAAGCCGACTCGCATCAGCGCACCGCCGCCGGGCGCGTTGCTTGCTTGAGCGAAACCGCCGTGCGCCTCGGCGGCCTGGCGGACGATCGCCAATCCCAGCCCGGACCCCGGCTTGGAGCGGGCCTCGCTGGCGCGGTGAAAGCGGTCGAATACGAACGGGAGATCCTCCTCGTGGAATCCGGGCCCGTGGTCGCGGACACTGAGCACGCCACCGTCGAGCTGGACGTCGATCGCACCGTCGGCCGGGCTCCACTTGCGCGCGTTGTCGAGCAGGTTGGCCACGGCGCGCGCGATCCGGTCCGCATCCCCGCGAACGAGCGTCGGCTCGATCGTCTCGTGGACCGCCAGCTCCGGCGCTCGGCGCCGGGTGTGCTCGACTTCTCGGGAGACGATCTGGTCGAAGCGCACGTCTCCCCGCTCACTCTGCTGCTTGGTACCGCGGGCCAGCTCGACGACGTCCCCGACCAGCCCCGTGAGCTCGTCGAGCTCCTCGATCATGTCCTCGCGCAGCGCGTCGCGATCCTCCTGCGAGAGCCTGCTCTCCTCGCGCAGGAGCTGGAGATTCGCCCGCAGCGTGGCGATCGGCGTGCGAAGCTCATGGGAGGCGTCGGCGACGAGGTTGCGCTGCGCGTCGACTGAGCGCTCGAGCGCTTCAAGCGTGGCGTTGAACGTGCGCGCGAGCCGCGCGAGCTCGTCACGTCCCGTGACCTCCACGCGCTGATCGAGTCGCTCCGGAGCGGACGCGATCGCCTCGGTCCGGCGGGTGAAGCGCGCGATCGGCCGAAGTGCGGTGCGCGTGACGAGCAGTCCGAGCAGTCCCGCGAGCACGATGCCGCCGGCTGCGATCGCGATCAGCAGCAGCAGCTGGTTGTGGAGCGTGTGGTCGACGTCCGTCAGCGGCAGCGCCACCAGCAGAGCGCCCCGCCAGCCAATCCCGGTGGCGAGCACCCTGATGTGCGTCTTGTCGACGGTCATGTCGGTGAAATACCGACCGCGGCCGCTCTTGGCCAGCGCCTTGGCCCGGGCGTCCGCGGGGATCTCGGAGTGCTGGCTGGTGGACCGATATTCCCTTCCGCTCCGATAGACGAGCGTGATCGTGCCGGAGGCGCCGCCGAACGCCTGGGGCGGGAGGCGGTCGAGGCCCAGGCCCTCGTCCGGGTCCTGGCGGTTGGGCTGCCCGCCCGCTCCGCGCCCAGTGCCGGGACCGCCACCGCCCGGGTTGAACACTCCCGGCGGCCCTGCGCCTCCCCGGAGCACGTCCTGCGTCCGGCCGCGCAGCGCGTTGTCAACCTGCCCGGTGAGCTCAGAGCGTGTACCGGCGTACGAGGACGCCGCCACGGCTACAACCGCGATCGCCACCGCCACCCCCGCGGCGATCCCGAGCCGAGCTCTGAGCGTCACTCCGGTGGCTCCCGGAGCGCATAGCCGACGCCGCGAACGGTGTGGATCAGCGACCGCGCCCCGGCGTCCTCGAGCTTGCGCCGCAGGTACCCGATGTAGACCCGCAGCGCATTCGAGCTCGGCCCGAAGTCGTATCCCCACACGCGCTCGTAGATCACGCTGTGCGGCAGCACCCGGCGGGGGTTCAGCATCAGCAGCTCGAGCAGCTGGTATTCCGTCCGGGTCAGCTCCACGAACGCGTCCCCCACCGAAGCGCCGTGGCGGGCGGGATCGAGGCGCAGCTCGGCGAACGAGAGCCCGCCGTCGAGATCCCCTTCGCCGGCACGACGCAGCAGCGCCCTGAGGCGGGCTTTCAGCTCGTCGATGTCGAACGGCTTTACGAGGTAGTCGTCGGCGCCTGCGTCGAGACCGTCGATCCGGTCGGAGACCGCGTCGCGGGCTGTGAGCATCAGCACCGGGACGCGGTTTCCGTCTCGGCGAAGCGCTCTGCACACCTCGAGCCCGTCGATGTCCGGAAGTCCCACGTCGAGCACCACGGCGTCGGGGACGCTTGAGGACACTTCGGCCAGCGCCTCCGCGCCGGTCTCGCTCAGCTTGATCTCATACCCGGCGAGCGACAGCGCGCGGCGGAGCACGTCACGGAGCGCGCGATCGTCATCCACGACCAGGAGTCTCATCGTCCTGGAATTGTCGTCGGTCGGGCGGCGGCGCGCGAGTGGTTCCTACGCAGGACTTATGTGCTGGGCCGGGAGCGCCCGCTCACCGCCGCGACGAGGCTCGCCCGGCGGCACGAGCGTGGCGCACAGCGCCCAAACCAAGAGGCCGCAAACCGTGACCGAGGCGAGGATGTAGGTGCCGTTGATGAGGGCCTGGGATCCGTATACCCAGAAGCGATCGAGCACGTAGCTGAGCGCCACGGCGGTCATTCCCAGCACCGGGACGCGCCGCCCGGCCCACACGTCGAGCGCAAGCACGGCGGCGACCACGGGGAAGTGGTAGTAGGGCTCCGATCCGGGATCGAGTACACATCGCAACAGGAGCACGAGCGCCGCACAGAGCAGCGCCTGCTCGCCGCTGAGCCGCCGCCCCGAGCGCCACCACACGAGCAACGGGACACCCAGTCCGAGAGCAGTGATCGCGGGCCGTGCGAGCGCCTCGATCCCGACCATCCTGTGCGCGGCGAGCACACGCGCGTCGCCGAAGATGCTCACGAGCTTGACGAGCCCCGCAGGAGAGAACGGGTACAGCCACGTGAACTCGGTGACAACCGAGGGCGACGACGAGGCGGAATGCAGCGCGTTGCCGAACGCGGTGGGGTTGCCGACGATCATCGGCAGCGTCGCAAGGCCCGCGGTCGCAGCGACGATCAGGAGCGCCCGCAGGCGCTGTCGGTCGAGCACGAGGATCGCCGGTGGGATCGCCACCAGCGCCCATTGCTTGCTGGCCACGGCGAGCCCCAGCAGCACGGCGCCGGGCACGGAGCGCTGTTCACAGGCCGCGAGCAGGCCTCCGATTGCAAGGCTGGCCGTCAAGAGCTCCTCCGGGTGCCCGTAGTACAGCGCGTTGTTCGTGAACGGACCAAGCAGACAGATCGCTGCGATCAGAACCTGCATCGGCAGTGCCCAGCCCGCGTGGCCGGCGCGCTCGAGGCGCCGGCGGGCGAAGCGCCCCAGCCAGATCGCGAGCAGCGCCACCGACAGCAGACACGGTAGGTCTCCCCACCGGTACAGGCCCACGGGGCCGTCGTGCAGTGTCGCGCCGAGCGCGACGAACGGCGCCCGCAGATACAGAGACACGGCGCCCATCACCGGTTGGTGGGAGAAGAACCCGCCCACGCTCCCATGGGCGATCGCGGTCAGCGAAGGGCCGGCGTCGAAGGGATAGTCGCCCATCCCCGGAGCTCTCAGAGCCAGCCATCCCGCCAGGGCGACGGTGAGCAGCTCCGTCAGCCGCGCCCAGGTGCGGTCATTGCCGGCAAAGCGGCGCATCTGATCGATATCGGCCTTGGCGGGACCGAAGTTGAGCGCTTCGCCTACGTGCTCACGCGCTCGCGCAGCACCGCCCCGAGGATCCCGTTCACGAATGCGGGGGCTTCGGCGCCGCAGAAGCGTTTGGCGGTCTCGACCGCCTCGTCGATCGCTCCCTCCGGAGGGATGGGCTCCTCGCCGGGTACTTCGTCGGGGTGGAGCATCTCGGCCACGCCGACCCTGAGGATCGAGCGCTCGAGCGGCGCGATTCGATCGAGCGCCCAACCGGCGGCGTGCTCCGAGATCAGCTCATCGAGCTCCGCCTGGCGGCGGCGGACGAGCAGCGCGAGCTGCCGCGTGAACTCGTGCACGTCACGGGGGAAGACCTGCTCGAGCGGCCGGCCCAGGAGATCGCTCTGGTAGAGCGCCCAGACCGCCGCACGGCGCTGCTCGGTCCTACGCACGGGAGACGTACTCGCCCGAGCGCGTGTCGACGCGTACGACATCCCCCGGGTTCACGAACAGCGGCACCTGGATCCGGACGCCTGTCTCGAGCACGGCGGGCTTCGTGCCGCCACCGGAAGCCGAATCGCCGCGGATGCCGGGATCCGCCTCGGCCACCGCGAGGTCGATCGCGCTGGGGAGCTGGACGTCCGCGGGCTCCGCATCGATGTAAAGCAGATCGACCTCCTCGGACTCCTTCATGAACGGCAGGGCATGGGAGAGCGCCGACTCCGGGATCGTCAGCTGCTCGTAGCTTTCGGTGTCCATGAAGTGGGCGTCGGTCCCGTCCTTGTACAGGAACTGCATGCGCCGCACCTCTGTGCGGATGGCGCGGAACTTCTCGCCGGCGCGGAAGGTGCGGTCGATCACGGCGCCGTCGCTGGCGCGACGGAGCTTCGTGCGCACGAACGCCCCGCCCTTGCCGGGTTTCACGTGCTGGAACTCGAGGATCTTGAAGATCGTCCCGTCGACCTCGATGTGGTTTCCGTTGCGGAACTGGTTTGTCGATATGGACACGGCGGGCCAGTGTAGAAGGCCCCCGGCGGCCTAGCCCACGACGATCAGCCGCTTGGGCACCGAGGTGAGGATGTCGCAGCCGTCCTCGGTGACGACGACCAGATCCTCGATCCTCACGCCGAGGCGCCCGGGCAGGTAGACCCCCGGCTCGATCGTCACCACGTTGCCGGCTTGAAGCTCGCCGTCGGACTTCTGCTTGAGCCAGGGCCCCTCGTGGATGTCCAGGCCGACGCCGTGTCCGAGGCCGTGCCCGAACTGCTCGCCATAGCCCCGGTCGTCGATCACGGCACGCGCGGCCCGATCGACTTCCTGCGTGCCCCGCCCGGCCCGCACCGCCTGAACTCCAGCCAGCTGCGCCTCGAGCACGAGCTCGTAGATCTCTCGCGCTTCCCCGTCAGGCTCGCCGGCGGCGACCGTGCGCGTGCAATCAGAGCAATAGCCGTCCAGCTGGGCGCCCCAATCGATCACGACCAAATCGTTCGCGCGGATCTCCACATCTCGGGCGTGAGCGTGTGGCAGGGCGCCGTGCGCCCCGCCCGCGATGATCGAGTCGAAGCTCGCCCGCTCGGCGCCGCGCTCGCGCATGTCGTGTTCGAGCGCGAGCGCAAGCTCCCGTTCCGTTCGTCCGAGGAGGCCGTCTTTCAGCAGCTGCTCAAACGAGGCATCCGCGAGCGCGGCGGCCGCGGAGATGCTGGCGATCTCCTCGGCGTCCTTGACCGCTCGCAAGCTCTCAACCAGTCCGCTGCAGGCGACGAGCTCCACCCGATCGCCGAGTAGCTCCCGAATTCGCTCGTGCCGCTGAACCGACACATGATCTGACTCGAACCCGAGCCGGAGCGCTTCCGCGGGCAACGCGTCATCGACGAGCTCGAGCAGATCCGTCGAGGCGGGAACCGTGCGGCGATCGAATGAGGGATCGACCTCCTCCGCGGCCTGCTCGATGTAGCGGAAGTCGCTCACGAACGTCCGCGACTGCGCCCCGATCAGGGCGAGTCCGTTCGATCCGGTGTATCCGGTCAGGTAGCGGACGTTGTGCAGATCGGACACCAGCAGGACGTCCACTTCCCAGCGTGGCAGCAGCTCCGCGAGACGATCGGCGCGGTGCCTCATGCCACCAACTCCGTCTTCAGCCGCTCGAGCGCCTGCCGGTATCCGCCGGCGCCCTGGCCCGCGATGCGCGCGAGCACCAGGTCGTCGATCACGGAGTTCCGCCGCCACTGCTCGCGGCGCTCCACATCGGACAGATGGACCTCGATGGCGGGCAGGTCCGCGACCTCGAGCGCGTCGCGGATCGCGTAGGAGTAGTGGGTCCAGGCACCCGGGTTCAGGACGATCGCATCGGCGAGCCCCTCGAGCCGGTGAAGGTGCTCCACGAAGTCGCCCTCGTGGTTTGTCTGAAAGAAGCGGGTGGCGAGGCCGAGTTCGCCCGCGGTCTCGGAGATCTGGCGTTCGAGCTCGCTCAGCGTCAGCTCACCGTACTGCTCGGGGTCGCGGCGACCGAGCTGGTCCAGGTTCACGCCGTGCATCACCTCGATCCGGTTGCGGGGGGTCGTGGAAGCAGCCACTACGTTGCCAACTCTCGCACCGCCGCGAGTACTTGGCTAGAGGGGATTTCGCATCCCGCCCGCGGGCTTCCCGGCGCTTCCAGCAGCACGAACGGGACCGGTCCTGCTCCGAGCCGTTTCTTGTCCTTGCCCGTCGCGGCCACGACCGCCTCCGGTGGCTCGCCGTCGAGTGAGGTCGGCAGCCCGCGCGCCTGAAGGAGCGCGCGCACCTCGTTCCGGAGCGCGTCCTGGCCCGACAGGCTGAGCGCGGCCAGCAGGCCGATCCCGACGGCCTCGCCGTGGCGGTAGCGGGCGTAACCGGTGACGGTCTCGAGCGCGTGGGCCACGGTGTGACCCAGGTTCAGCACCTGCCGGAGGCCCGCGTCGCGTTCGTCCTGGGCCACGATCCGTAGCTTTGTACGCACGCATGCGGCGATCACGGCCGGATCGGTTGGCTCGGCGCCGGCCCGAACCTGCTCCCATAGATCTCCACCGGCGATCAGCGCCGTCTTGACCAGCTCCGCGTAGCCGGCGGCCAGCTCCTCCTCGGGAAGTGTCTTCAGGGCCTCGGTGTCCGCGATCACCGCCACCGGCTGGTGGTAGGCGCCGACGTAGTTCTTTGCCTCGGCAAGGTCGACGCCGGTCTTGCCGCCGTAGGCGGAGTCCACCTGGGCGACGAGCGTCGTCGGCACCTGCACGTAGCGCACGCCACGCTGGTAGGTCGCCGCGCAGAACCCCGCGAGGTCGCCCACAACCCCGCCGCCGAGCGCCACGATCACATCCTGCCGCGTCATTCCCGTCTGGGCCAGCTCGGTCCACACGATCTCTGCGTGCGCAATCGTCTTCGACTGCTCTCCGGGCATAACCGCCACGCGCGCGTGCACCGGGGCGAGCGCGTCGGCATACAGCCGCCCGGCGGTGCCGTCGGTGATCAGGAACCGGCGTCCCTCGACCATCGCCGGCCAGAACCCAACCAGCCCCGGCCCGATGAATGCCGGGTAGTCGCCGGATGTGCTCGCAGCCCAGAGCACTTTGGTATGTGGCGGGAGGCCCTCGAGCGCGCGGAGCACCGATGACATCCGATCGGAGCGCTGCGCGGGAACGGTGACGTCCGCCAGTTCTGCGTAGATCGGCTCACGCTCGTGGTAGAGGGCCTCGAAGCTGGAGCGGTCCTGGGCCAGGGGGCGCGCGCTGCCCTCAACCCGCGCCCAGGCCATCTCGGCGTCGACGTCGACCCACACCACCGTGTGCCGCTCGAGCGCATCGCGCACCTTCCGCGACCCCACTGCGCCCCCTCCCAGCGACAGGACGGCGTCGCCGGCCTCCTCCAGGAGACTCAGCGTCTTCTCCTCCTCGGCAGCCCGGAACGCGGCCTCCCCGTCCTCTGCGAACGCCCGCGCGATCGGCTTGCCTAGCACCCGCTCGACCTCGCGATCGATGTCGATCGAGCTGGTGCCGAGCGCCGCCGCCGCGCTCGCCGCAGCCGTGCTCTTGCCCGACCCCATGAACCCGATGAAGACGAGCTGCCCCCTCACCCCTTCCATCCGATCCGCTCCTCGTAGGCCGCGACCGCCGCGTGCACGTCATCGATGTGATCGCCGCCGAACTTCTCGCGATACGCATCGGCGAGCACGAACGCGACCATCGCCTCGCCCACCACCCCCGCGGCGGGCACCGTGCAGGAGTCGGTCCGCTCGCGCAGCGCCTCCGCAGGCTCGTGGGTGGCGATGTCGACGCTCTGAAGCGGCTTGGTCAGCGTCGGCAGCGGTTTCATCGAGCCGCGGATGACGACGGGCGAGCCTGTCGTCATCCCCCCCTCCAGGCCGCCCGCGCGGTTCGTGTTGCGGTAGTAGCCCCGCTCGGCCTCGTAGAAGATCTCATCGTGGGCCTGGGAGCCCGGCAGGCCCGCCACCTCGATCCCGTCGCCGATCGCCACCGCCTTGATGGCCTGGATCGAGAGGATCGCCTGGCCCAGGCGACCGTCGAGCCGGGTCTCCCACGAGACGTGTGATCCGAGACCGGGCAGGACCCCGAACGCGATCACCTCGAACACGCCACCGAGGGACTCGTTGGCCTTCCGGAGACGATCTATTTCATCGACCATCGCCCTGGACGCGTCCGCGTCCAGGCAACGCACCGGGGATTCATCGACGTGCTCGAAGTCCCCCGGTTTGAGATCCGGCTTACGGGGCGACTTGACCGCAGTGATCTGAATCACGTGGCTGAACACCTGGACGCCCAGGGCGGCGAGAAATCCCTTCGCCACCGCACCGCCCGCCACCCGGGCGGCGGTCTCGCGGGCGCTGGCGCGCTCGAGGATGTCGCGGACGTCGGTCAGCCCGTACTTCTGCGTCCCGACGAGGTCGGCGTGTCCGGGCCGCGGCAGGTGGACCTCCGCCAGCTCGGCCTCGACCGGCCAGGGGTTCATCCGCGCTTCCCAGTTGGCGTAGTCGCGGTTGACGACCTGTAGCGCGATCGGCCCGCCCAGCGTCCGCCCGTGCCTGACGCCGCCGGTCACCTCGACCCGGTCCTTCTCGATCTTCATCCGCCCCCCGCGGCCGTGTCCGAGCTGCCGCCGCTGGAGGTCGCGGTCGAGCGCGGCCTGCTCCAGGCTCAGCCCCGCGGGCATCCCCTCGAGGATGCACGTCAGTCCGGGGCCGTGCGACTCGCCGGCGGTTGTCAGCTTCAGCGCCATGGGGCGCTGAAGGATAGGAACCCGCCCGCCCCGGTGGCTAGTGGTCGTCCCCGTAAGTACGGTCGCACCGAGAGGTGCCACCGGCGGATGGATCGCAAGGACGCAGGAGGCGACGCGCAGCAGCGCTGCGCGAGCCTCCGAGGACGCAGCGAGCCGCCGCCGGCGGCGACTCGAATGCGAGCGTATTTGCGGGGGCGGCCACTACCCGCAGCCGGAGCCGGGCGCGTTCATCGTCGGCGCGGTCGGCGTGCACTGGGCCCATGCGGTCCGGTAATAGACGCCGTTCGAGCTCGCCACCAGCGTCCCCGCGGACGGCGACCAGTTGAAGGCGTTGCCGTTCAGCGCGACCGTGTAGCCGGAGATCGCGCCGGTGACGGTCGCGTTGCCGTTCAGCGTCACGGCCGAGTGCGGGGCGTAGATGACGCCGTAGAAGGTCCCGTTGCCCGCGACCTGAAAGCTGCTCGAGTTGTTGTTCAGGCCGTAGGCGAACAACTGCAGCGCGGTGGGGTCGGCGGTCGGATTGACCCATGTCACGTTGCCGCTCATGCTCACGTTGCCGCTGCCCGCCGGGCAGCCCGAGCCGGGATCGTCGGGCGAGTCGATGATGATCTCGGCCTTGACGCCGGGAGCCAGCGTGATCGTCGAGTTGCCGGATTGGCTGATCTGGCAGAAGTTGTAGATCCCGCCGCCGAGCGTCCACGAGGAGTTGCCGGACATCGTGAGCGATCGGGTTGCAGCGTTGTAACTGACGCCCTTGACCTGGTCGTATGGCGCGGTGGTGGGATTTGCCAGCCCGTTGACGATCCGGTAGTCGTCGTTGCAGGCCGGGAAGCCGGCCGCGGCCCGGTCGGGGCAACCGGACAGCGAGGCCTGGTTTGAGGTACCGGGGTTGACCGGATCGAGCACGATCGGGCTCGTCAGCGTCGTCACTTGTCCGTGAGTCACGTTGCCCGATGTCGACAGCTTCCCGGTGCCGGGGCCGAGCACGACGGCCCCGACCGACACGTTGCCGTTGAGCGTGATCACCTTGTTGGACGCCACGCTCCCGTTGATGGACGCGTTGCCGTTGAGCGTGATCCCTCCCAGCCCCGTGATTCCCGCGTAGGGAAACAGCGGCGCCGCGGTGAAGGCCGCGACCCTCACCTGCGCACGCTGCACGACGCCATTCGTGGTGCCGACAGCGGTCACGCAGCGCTGGGCGATGCTGGTGGCGTTTGACAGCGTCGCGCCGACGCAGGTGGCGCTCACGCCCAGCGCGGGCGTCGTGTAGTAACGGTAGGTGGAGCCGTTCCCGAGTGAGTACGCCGAGCTCGCGCATGTCCCCGTGGCATCCGGCAGTGCGACGCTGTCCCCGACGCAGTGCGCACCGTCCGGGCCGAGCATGTTCAGCCTGTAGTTGGCGACCTGAAGGCCCGCCTCGGCCGCCTCGATCGCGCTCTTCTCGTTCGAGTCGCGGCGATCCGAGCGCGAGTTCTGGGCCGCGACCGACACGGCCACCGTTGCCAGCAGCGCGACGACCACCATCACGAGCACGGCGACGATCAGCGCCGAGCCGCGCTCGGATCCGAGATGCCGCTCGCCGTTCATTGCGTGTTCAGCTGCACCTGCGCCGGGTACAGCGGGTTGTCGTAGATCACGTCGATCGGGATGTTGCCCTTGACCTTGGCCCAGATCCGGACTCCGATCCTGTGGCCCGGAGCGATGCTGACGGTCCCGTTAGAACCGCGGAAGTTGAAGATGAACGAGGCCTGGCTCGCAGAAGTGGGCCAATTGCTGCCTGTGTTCGGATCCGTCGGCGGGACATACGCGGCCCCGCCGAGGTCAACCGGAGGCCACGCCAGCAGGTCCAATCCGGCCGAGCCCGATTCGGGCGGTATGTCATAGATCTCGATGCAGAAGCTGACAACTGCCTGCACGCTGTTCAGAGTCTGCGTGAACAGGCTCACGCCACCGTCGCCTGTGAGCGTCGTGGTCGCGGTCACCGGCGAGGTGACCCACAGCTCGCTCTGAGCGTTCAGCAGCGAGCTCGTAAAACCACCGTTGTTGCAGTCGCTGGTCGAGTCAGTGCCGCAGCCGGTTCCGTTCGAGCACGTCGGCTGGATCAGGCGGCCGCCCGGGAAGCCGGTGCTCCCGAGGTCGGTCGAGTAGTTGTAAAGCGGCGGCTGGGATCCTCCGGGCGGGTTGGAGTCCATCAGGTCCGGCACCGGGCAGCCGACGATGTTCGCCAAAAGGGACGCCAGCGCCTGGACGGTTGTGCACAACTTCCCGGGAATCGTCCCGACCGTGGGATCCGTGGGGTTGTTTCCGGAAGGCGGCTGGGGGGAGCCGCTGTTGCTCGTCGGCCAGTCGTGCAGGAAGTACGTGTTCGGGTTGCCCGAGTCGATCATCGAGGTGCAGGGAACCGTCTGGTTGGAGCTGTTCAGGCACGTGGTCGCGGGGTTGTCAAGCGGATTGCCCGAGCTGCCGTTGACCGTGCCCCCCGCGGGCGCGGCGCTTGGATCGGCGATCACGCTCGATTCCCACACCGCCGCCGGCTGCGTGACGCCGCTGACCGTGACCGCGACCGTGATCCGCTTGTAGTCCTGACTCGACGGGCATCCCGGCGAGCATTTCGGGTCCGTGGTCCAGGTGACGAAGTCGTAGATCTGGCCCGTGAACTGTCCTTCGCTCCAGCTCTGGACGGGCGTGATCGTGCCGTTCGTCGAGTCGATGTCGAGCGGCTCGGTCGATCCCCCGGTGCGGTCCCATTCGAAGGTCGGGGACGAGCCGGCGGTCACGTAGAAATCAGGGTTTGCGCGGTTGCTCGAGGTCCCCGGCGAGCTCGTCATCCCTACCTGGTCGAAGCTCACCCCCTGCACGCGCTCGATCTCCTTCTGCGCCACATCGACCATCGACTGGTGGCGCTCTGAGACGAGCGACAGCTTCTGCGACGCCGCGAAGGCGGTGAACGCGCTCAGGACGCCGACGGTGAGCACGACGAGGGCGAGCAGCACTTCCACGATCGTGAAGCCGTGCTGCGCGGATAGGCGGCCCCAGGGCATCCGTCTAATTCCCCACGTTGAGGTTGCGCATCAGCGCACCGTCGCTGAACGTCATCGAGTGGGCCAGGCCGTTGGACGAGCCCCCGGAAGCGGGGACCTGCGCCGTCGCCGTCATGTAGTACGGCGCGACGGGGCTGGGCGCGAAGCTGAAGACTGGGTTCGACGTGGTGCCGTTCAGCAGGTTCGTGACGACGACGGTCCCGGTCGAGAGCGACGGCAGCTGGGACCCGGCCGGCGCCGTGACCCGAACGCACTCCCGATAGCTCGTGTGTGGCTGCGGGATGTCGCATTCGTAATAGACGACGTCGCTGACGCCGCCCTGGGCGACGTTCATCTCCACGGAGTTCGGGGTCGTGGCCAGGACCTGCCACGACTGGCGCACCTGGCGAACGATCTCGTTCAGACCCGTGCGGGCGCGCTGCTGGGCGGTGGCGTAGTTAGCGTCCCGCGCCTGGTCGCGTCCCGCCAGCACCAGCGGCCCCATCAGGACGCCCAGGACGAGCGCCATGACGCTCGCGGCGATCAGGACTTCGATCAGCGTGAAGCCGTGCTCGGCGCGCAGCGACCGGCGCGTGAACGGGTGATGCGGATGTTCGGGAATCGACACGACACACAATTGGTTTTCCCCCGAGTCCGATGTGTTCGGGGGATCCATCGGCCGCCGTCGACCCCGCCCTCAGCGCGTG
The DNA here is from genome assembly GCA_963822725.1 of uncultured Actinomycetes bacterium. Classification (GTDB taxonomy): domain Bacteria; phylum Actinomycetota; class Thermoleophilia; order Solirubrobacterales; family Solirubrobacteraceae; genus Palsa-465. The sequence continues at coordinate 243,598 of CAWGIR010000004.1, read as the reverse complement.
CAGGATCTGCACCGTTTGAGCCGTCGATCGTATGCACGGGCTTAGCCCGGTTTTTGGAATCCCTGGACGGGTGATCTAGCAGCCGCTGGTGTCGGTGGTCGAGCCGGCCAGCGAGGTCCGGGAGCTGTCGCACTGGACGTACTGCACCGGCTGCAGCAACGTGGTCCCGTCGTACAGCGGGTAGTTGCCGAGGTCGAGGTCCTGTGTGATCGCGGTTGCGGTCACAGACGTGTTGTCGCCGACGATCGAACCTTCGAACGCGCCGGCGTTACCGAGCGTGCACGAGCCGAGGACACCCACCAGGCAGGTTCCGGCGTTGACGGTCACAGATGAAGTCGGGGCGTAGATCACCATCGACTCGGTCGCCTGGTTGAGCTTGAGCGTCCCGCCGACGCATAGACCGGCGATGATCGTTCCCGTGCAGCTGGTCGGGTCGTCGACCTCGACCGAGGTGTTGTTGTCGTAGCTCCCGTCGCCCTGAACGTAGATCTGCAGGCCACTCGGATCGACGACGTTGCTGACGTTGTTCACCGTGTCCGACAGCGAGTTGTTGATTCCCTGCTTGGCGGTGAAGTTGCCGATCGGCAAGGAGGTTCCGGTGGTCTTTTCTTGGCTTTGGTACGTGTACCCGTTGCAGGGAGCCGCATTCGGGGGCAGGATGAAGATCCGTACGGCCCTAGTCGACGAGGCGGTTGTGTTGATCGTCCCTCCGGTGGCATTGAAGTTGCAGAACACGTAGTCCCCGGCGGCGAAAGTGGCGGTTCCGCCGGTCAGCGTGAAGGTGTCGTTCGAGGAGTCGTAGCCGCCACCGGTGATCCCAGTCGTGCAATTCGCGCACGTAGTGGTCGTGATCGAGATCGGTTGCCGCTTGATCGCGCAGTTGGTGGCCGGCGATGCGGCCGAACAGAACCCGCTGATCTGGACCTTGTTCGCGGTGCTGATCAGGCTGCCGCTGAGGTTCTTGTATGCGAACGTCGCCTGGACGCTCGTATTCGGAACCGAGTTCAGCGTGAAGTTGGTGTTGAGTGCCGTTGAGATAGCCGGGACCGTCAGCGTGGCGCCCGATGACACATTTCCGTTGACGGCGACCGCGGCGTTCAATCCCAGGACGCTGAGGCCGTTGAGGGTGACGTTGCCCGTGCCCTCTACCGCCTGCAGCGGCCCGGTCGGGGCGAAGATGGCAAGCTCGCGCGAGTAGACATTCCTCGAAGAGCCGGAGTAGCAGTTCGCCGCTGAGATGGCGTCGCAGCCAATCGAGAGAATCTCGGGGAAGTACACCGCCGAGCCGACTCCGCTCGACCCCGTCTCGGTCTTGTTCGAGAGGTACTCGGAATCGAAGTAAGCGTGATTGCCGACCGGCGTCCACGCGGAGGTCACTGGACTGCCGCTGCTCGTCAGCGCCTGTGGACATACGCCGCCCGAGCTGGCATAGGCGGTCACCCCGGCTACCTGGAGGTTGGCATTGAACTGCGGGACCGCGCAGTCGAGCAGGTTCGACAGGCCCAGCACCCCGCCGGTGAAGTTGTACGCCGAACCGACGCTGGCCTCGGACTGGTCGTACAGCATCGACTGAATTCCTGCGTCCGAAGCCTGCTGGGCTCGCCGTGCGCGCTGGTCGTGGGTCGTCAGCTGACGCGAGGAGAGCGTGTCGGCGATGGCGGCGGCACCGAGCGTCATCGCGATCGCGATCAGCGCCAGCACATAGACGATCACGAATCCGCGCTCGTCGTGACAGCGAATCCGGCGCGGGCTCATCCGATCTTCCCTCCCACGGTGAAGCCAATCGAGCTCTGGGGCTCGTTTGACGGGGAGGGGTTGGTGAACACCGCGCTTTCGTACACGGGACCGTTCGGGCCGAGCAGGTACCGGCCGTGGTCATTGAGGATGACCGCAACGACAACTCGCCGCGCATCGCCGCACGTCGTGCTCGCTGCCGTCGTCGGCCAGGCGCTGCACGACACCGACCCACCTGAGGTTGAGGGACAGTTCCCGAACGCGCTGCTGTTGCACCCCACGTATGTGTCGGTCACGTACGTGTCGACCACGGCGGTGTCAGTCCCGACCGTGACCGTCTGCTGTGGCTGTACGAAGCCGTTCGAAAGAAGCTGCAGCGGCTCGCCCACCTGGCTGCTCGTGTTCGTGCAGCTGAGCCATGGCAACAGTCCCAGCAGGAGGTTCTGCGGGTTGAGCGGCACGCCCTCGCCGGTGTTGTTGTAGTTCGCCTCGATCAGGAGCTCCTGGCTATTCGAGCCGCAGCCGGTGAGGTTCTGCACGAACGAGTTCGGGTCCGTCTTAAGCGTCGAGCTGTAGGAGGAGTTTGGGATCGCGCCCGGCAGCGCGACCGGCTGGCCGCTCATGGCCAGCGCGTTGAACCCCTTCGTCTTGACCTCCTGGCGGATGTTCTCGATCTGCTGGTCGGCCACGCTGATCAGTTGGGACTGGCGCTGGGTCGCCACTGAGGCGTCACTGCCGTTGATGAACAGCGTGGCCGCGGCGCCGACCACCAGCGCCATCATCAGCGCCGCGACGAGTACCTCGACGACCGTGAACCCACGGCTATCGACCAGTCGCCTCACGAGAAGTTCCTCAGATCGGCGCCTGCCTGGAGGGTGATTGGATTGGTCGCCGACGGGACGTCGCTTGTGTTCTTGCCACTGAGCTTGAGCGTCTTGGTGCTCACCTGACTCAGAACCTGGACTTGCAGCGTCAGTCCCATGTAGGCGACGTTGGTCGCAGATGACAGCGGGAGCGAGAGGCTCGTTCCCGACGAGCTCGAGGGTGAGAGCGTCATCGACTGAAGACCGATGATCTCCGTCTTGGTGAGCCCGTTGAGCGCCCGCGTACAGGTGCCGACGGTGTCGGTCGAGGTGTTGTTGTCGATGCAGGTCCACGTGACCGCCTGCCCGCTGGTGTCGTTACCGGGGGTCGGCAGATAGAACGAGAGGGTGGTCGTCGTCGACGTGCTCGACGCGGTCACGCTTGTCAACGCCTCGCGCAGATCACGAACCAGCTGCTCGAGACCCGCCTCGGCATTGCGCGATGCGGCGGTCCGACTGACGATCGTGTTCTGCTGATGAAACCCGCTGATGATGAAGGTGACCGCGGCGATCAGAATCACCAACGAGAGAACGATGTAGACCGCCAGTTCTACGAGCGTGACACCTTCTTCCCCCCCAACCGCTCTGCGATTGAGCCCGAGATATCCACGTCAGCCGATCAGTAGCGTCCCGCGGCGTCGATCGCCACGCGCTCACCGTTCGCGGAGACGAGCGCGAGGCGCACGGTCAGGGTCACGCGCCCCAGCTTCTTCAGCTTGGCCGCCGTGCTCTTCGACATGCGCAGGTGCAGGCGCACGGTTCCGTTCTTGATCCCGGACAGCGTCCCGACACCGACCACCACGCTGGGGCCACGCCCGAGCTTGATATGCGCCCGCTTTGCCGCGGCGCGGGAGATCGAGACGGTGGCGATGCCGGCAGCCTTCTGATTGGAGGTGACGCGAGCCATCAGGCCTCTGGTGAGCACAGTCTTCAAGCCCTGGGGCATCAGCAGGAGGTGGATCTTGAAGCCGTGGTGGTTCTTCAACGTGGTCGGTGTGGTGGTCGTCGGGGTCGTCGGGGTCGTGACCGGCTGGCCGTTGGCACCGAGGACGATGACCGTCTCGCTCAGGGTGTTGACGTCGCCGCCGCGGTCGGTGACCGTCAGCTTCACCGTGTACGTGCCGGCGCTGCTGTAGGCGTGGATGACGCTCGGACCGGTCGCGGTCGTGCCGTCACCGAAGTTCCAGGAGTAGCCGGCATTCGGCACGATCAGTGTCGAGGCCGTCGCGGAGCCGTCGAATTGGACCTCGTCGCCCTGGTCGACCGAGCTTGGAACGACGAAGGCGGCGTTCAAGAGCACGTCTGGAGCGCAGCCGAAGTACGTGTTCGGCTCGAACTCGATCGTGCCCGCGTTGTTGAACTCGTGCTGGAGGAAATAGGGGTTCTGCGAGCTGGTGCCGACTTGGGCGCTGTCAACGTTGTTAGGCAGCGGGGTGCAGCGACTGTTGGCGTTAACTCCGTTGTCCTCCGTCTCCGAGCCGTCCAAGGCGAACCACCCGTCCGTAACCCCGGGGTTGACGAGCGCCGCGATGTCCGACTGGCTGAGCGGGCTCACGAGCCGCTGGCCGGCGCCGAGGGCAAGCTGCTGGGGAGTCGCGGTCGCGGGGAAGGCCGGGATATCCGGCTCGTCGCATTGCGTCCCCACCGACCACGGCTGGACCACGTACGGCACCTCCTTGCCGCCGACGTTCACCTGAGAGTGGTAGGAGCAAAACGTCGTCGGGTTGGGGGGCGCGACGCCTCCGCTGACCGAGGTCACGGTGGTCCCGAAACCGATCGACTGGGTCCCCCCCTGCCGGTAAAACGTAGAGCCATCGACGGCCGTCACGTAGGCCTTCCAACCCGTGATCCCGGTGCCGGACGGAGGGGAGTCGATCGTGAGCGCGGAGGTCGTCCCGGTGGTCGTCACCGACACTGCCGCGCTCGCCGCGGACTCGCCGCTGCCGGTCACGTACGTCACCTCGACCTTGTAGGTCCCCGGTGAGAGGCTTCCTCCCGTGGTGCTCGTGTTGACAGTCGGCGGCGGCGGAATCGAGATGCCGCTATTCACCGAGCACAGATTCCCCATGTTGTCGAGGCAAGCGCTGACACCCGGCGGGAGCAGCACGGTGACCAATGGCGTATAGCCCGACTGGGTCCGGCCGATGATCCCCGTCTGGTTGACCGTGGCCGAGACCTCGCTTTGCAGCTGAGTGTCGGTCAGGCAGGCGAAGTTGGCGCTGAAGGTACTCGGCGAAACGAACGAGTCGCCGCTCACCGGGCAGACGCTGGCGGGGAAGTCGTGCCCGGGCGGGTTCGAGTTGCCGTACTCGCAGGACGAGCCGCCGACCGCGCCAAAGTCGATGCAACCGCCGCCGTAGACCGAAGTGTTCCCGGCGTGGCCACCGCCGTCGTTGTACTGCTGCGTGATCGCGTATGGCGAGCTCAGGGTCCCGCTGCCGTCCGCGACGTCCTTTAGGAATTGCTCAACGTAGCCTCTGGTCCCGGCCCAGTAGGTCCGCTGGGCGTCCCAGGTGAGCGCGAACGTCTCGTTCCTGTGCATCACCGAGCCGCCGTGGTAGCAGAGAGCGTTGTCGGGGAGCCTGTTCGTCTGACCGAGGTACCAGAGGTCAGACGGAAGCGACGGATCGGTGCACTGACCGCTCGAAATGACCGCGCTGACGCCGGCGGGCAACGAGCCGCCGCGAGCCGTCGGAACAATCGACACGCCGGCCTCGGTCCCGCCTGAGTTCGCGTCGTTGACTACAACCGCCTGCGCCGCGCCCACCGAAACGACCAGCGACATGACGAACGTCAAAGCGAGTATCAGAGAGTGACGGCGCATCAAGCTATCCCCCTATGACCAGATTTCTCAGGTCGACGAGCGCGCCGATGCTCGGCTGGTACGGGAACAGCGAGAGGGCGCTGGAAGTGGACTGGTTGAGAAGTGAGCGGCCGGCCGCCGAGTTCTCGCGGCGGGCCTGGTCGGCGGCCGCGACGGAGGCGTGCTTCGCCGCCGTGACCTGAGTCACAGCGAACAGCGCGACCTGGCTCGCCCCGCTCGAGGACTGCTCTCCAAGCGCCTCGGTCTGACCCGCGGCCAGTGACAGCACCTCGCAGTCGACGGGGCCGGGAATGCACGATCCTGGACCGCTCACGACGGTGCCGGGCTGAACTGCGAACAGAACCCGCTTGCCACCCTTCAGTACCCCGAGCTCCACGAGCATCGGCTGGTGGTCGCCGGGGAGAACGCTCAGGCGCTTGAGCGGCGAGTAGGTGTCGAGGCCGCCCGAGGGGGTCGTGATCGCGAGCGAAACCTCGTAGGACTGCGATGCGGTCAGACCTGTGGGCGCCGGCTTCGGCGTGCCGGTGGTGATCGACGGCGGGGTCGAGGTGCCGGTGGTTGAGGTCCCAGAGCTTCCGGCGCTGGTGCCGCCGCTCGTCGTCGAGGTGCCGGTCGAGGCGCTCGAGGTCGTGCTCGTCCCGGTCGCGGCTGTCGTACTGGCAGTCGTGCCCGTGCTCGTCGTGCCGGAGGAGCCGCCGAACTGCGCGAACGGATTCCGTCCCTTGCCGCTCAGCTTGCCCTCGCTCGGCACGCTGCTCACGCTCAGGGCGGGCAGGCCAGAGGCGGTCCCGCCCGATGCCGCACCCGGAAGCTGCGCGATCGGCGCCGGACCGCTCGACCCACCCTTGGACAGCAGCACGGGCACCGCCACCACGCCGACGAGAAGCAGCGCGGCCACGGGCCATAGCCGCTTGTCGCGCAGATCGGAGAGGATGCTCTTGAAGAAGTTCATCGCAGTGTGGGGGCCGAGATCGCGGCCGGAGCTGGTGAGGAGCTGGTGCTGCTTGAAGAAACGGCGCTGGACGAGCTCGTGCCGGGGCTCGACGGGCTCGCCCCGTTCGTCAGCCCCTGCGATGCGGGCACGAGGTAGGTCGTGGCGGAGATCGTCGTGTCCATCGCCGGGAACCCCGAGGAAGCGGCGCCGAGAGTGATCGCGTTCAGGGTGATCAGCCGGCCGCCGACCGATACGTGACTGTTGTTGACCTTCACGAACGCCTGGAGTCGCCTCAGCAGGTCGGCAAGGTGGAAGAAGTTGCCCTGGAACGTGAGCGTGAAGTTCTCGGTCGGGAAGCCCGCCGGCCCGATGCTCGCACCCGGCGGCAGCGACGAGGCGCTCGCCGTGGGTGATGACGAGCTCGCCGCCGGAGCCGACGAGCCGGTGGCGGGGGCAGCCGGCGTCGCGGTCGTGGCGGAGGTGGAGCTGGGCGAGGCCGAGCTCGAGGACTTGCTGGCCGTCGAGGAGCTGCTCGACGTGGACGACGAGCTCGGGCTCGACGCGGTCGGCGTGGCCGCCGAGGCGCCGCCTGACTGCAGAACGACGTTGCGGAAGTCGACGTGGGCCGCGCTGGCGGCGCTCTGCAGCTCGTAGACGAGCGAGGGGACGTTGTCATCGGCCGGAACCGCCTCGCCGAGGCGCACCAGCTCGGAGTAGTCGCTCGAGAACTCGGCCCGGGCGGCCTCGTTCTGTGCGAGCGTCGAGCGGGCGGTGCTGAGCTGTGACTGTGCAGTGCTGATCTGAGAGCCGAGCTTCGACGCCTCGTTGCGCTTGGGCTGGATTACGAGCAGCCAGCCGCCGACCAGCGCGACGAGCGCGACCACGACGGCGATCACGATCCGGTCGCGGCCCGTCATTTCGCCGCTCCGGTGGTGCTGACTGGCTGTGACGCGAGGCCGGCCACGCCGTCCGCGCCCGCGTTAGCGACCGGCGAGAAGAACACGACCACGTCGAATACCGGGCCATTCTGGCCGCAGCCGCCGGAGCCGCTGCTCGAGCTGACGCTCGAGGTGCTTGAGGCGCTCCCCGGCTTCTGGGAGTCGCTGAGCGTCACCCTGGTCACGCCGTTGATGACGCGCAGGCGCGACATCAGCCGTGCCACGTCGTCCTGATTCTTGGTGCAGCCAGTGAGCTGAAACGCCGGACCGGTCTCGGCGCCGCGCAGCGAGCTGGTGGATCCCCCGCCGCCGCCGCTGCCGCCCGCCGTCGCCGCCGGTACGACGGTTCCTGCGAGGGCCTGCAGCGAGGTGTTGGCCGGGACCACCTTCGAAAGATCGCTGAGCGCCGAGTACCAGTTGAAGCGAGCAGCGGCGATCTGCTGGACGGTCTGGGCGCGGGTCCGCGCCAGCTGCGCGAACTGAACGTAGTTGGTCAGCCGCGCCGCGGCTGCCTGCTCCTGCGCGACCTGCGCCCGGAGAGTCACGATCTTGGCCTTGCGGCTGGAGATCGTGTTTGACGTCAGCACGTAGACGGTGACGAACGCCAGCATGATCACGAGCGCCCCGACGATCAGGTAGCTGGGGCTCATCGGAATCGACACGCCGCCACGCCGGCCGCCACGCCGGCCGTCGGCCGGGATCAGGTTTACTGCCTTCACGCCACTGCCTCATCGATCGTCAACCCGGCGGCGACTGCAAGCGCGGCGGGCTCGATGCCGTCGAGCCCGCCCGCACGTCCCTCCGACGCGAGGCCGGTTTCCAGTGGCAGTGAAAGCTTCTCCGCGAGCCGGTCGGCAAACCCGGGAATCGACACGGCGGTGCCCGTGAGCATCGCCCGCTCCACCGGAGCAGCACCTTGCTGCATCGAGTGGAAGTCCATCGAGTTCCGGACCTCGTCGCCGATGCGGCGCACGCCTTCGTCAAGCACGTTTCGCGCCTCGGTCAGGATCGCCGAATCTCCCTCGATCTCCTCGACCGGCAGCAGCAGCCCGACGTGCTTGAGCCACCCGTGGGCATGCTCGAGAGTCAGCCCACGTCGCTCCGCCAGCTCCGCGGCCATCGACTCGGCGCCGTGTCCGACCACGCGGGTGAAGACGCAGGTGGTTCCGGCGGCGATCGCGAGGTTGGTCATTCCCCCGACGCTGATGTACAGCGTCGCGCCCTCGGTCCCCGGCCTGTGCAGAGCCCGGATCATCGCGAATGCGGAGAGATCGATGCCCTGGGGCCGAAGGCCTGCCATCCGCACCGCGGCGAGCAGCTTGTCGATCATGTCGCGCCGGGCGGCAACGAGGACGACGCGCGTCCGCGGCCCGTCCGGCGTCTCGACGATTCCCAGCGACTGATGCTCCAGCACCGCCTGCTCGAGCGGCATTGGGATCTGGTCCTGGGCCTGGAAGCGAACGGTCGAGGCGATCTCCTTCTCCTGGCGCAGGGGCGGCAGGTCGAGCGTCCGCATCACGATCCGCTGGTTTGCCACGCCCAACCTGACCTTGCGGCTCAGCTTGTGCTCGGCAAACAGGGTGCGCAGCAGGCCGGCGAGCATGTCGACGTCGACGACTTCCCCGTCCCTCACCACGCCAGGCGGGAGCGTCGACACGGCCGCGCGCTCGACGGCAAGGTTCCCGCCGGCGCGTGTCTCGACCGCGGCCACGTGGCCGGGCTCGATCTCCAGCCCGGTGATCGTTTTATCAGCGCCTGTTCCCTTCAGCATCTCGTCACTGATCGGCTTACGGGGGGCTTTGGTTTAGAGGTGTCCAGACGAATCTGGACACCTCCGTTCTAGAACGTCCAGCTTTCCGTGGACGCTTTCAGAGCATCTGCGAACCGACCACGTGCCAGGTCGCGAACTGGGCTGTGAACAGCACCAGCAAGACGACGAACGCGATCAGAAGCGGTCGTCTCACACCGCGCTTCAGCGCCCACGCCGCCGCGCCGATGTAAAGCGGGAACAGGACCGACTCGTAGCGTGCGAGACCTTTGAGCGGGTCGCCCACCACGGGGCTCGAGAGCGGGATTACGAGCCCGGCGAGGATGAACGCGGTGTAGGCGAAGGGCAGCCGGCGCCAGACCGCACCCAGCGCCAGTAGGGCGGCGACGAGCGCCAGCAACCCGACGACGCTTTGATGGTGGGTCGAGAGGATCCCTCCCCAGCCGGTGATGCCCAGCTGCAGCTGGTTCCATCCGTCGACGGCGGCCTGCCACACGGTCAGCGGAGGCGCGGTCAGGACGTGGTGCAGGAGATGTGTCTGCGCGTGCTCGAATGCCAGAAAGCCGTATCCCCGCAGCTTCAGGTAGACCGCGTACAACCCGGTGCCGATGGGGATCAGCGCCACCCACAGGAGATCGGGGCTGATCCGGTACTTGGGCAGCCAACGGGCTTCTGGCCGCGCGGGCGTCTCGTCGCTCCGCGGCCCGTACAGGAACATCAAAACTACCGGGACGAGCACGAGGAAACCCGTCACCCGCGTCAGCGCTGCGAGCGCCCCGAGCAGGCCGGCGAGCGCCCAGCGGCCCCTCCTGGCCGAGTAGATGCTGCCTGCGGTCAGTGCCAGCAGGAGCGATTCGCTGTACACGGCCGAGAAGTACACGGCGACCGGGCAGAACGCGATCAGCTCCACGGTCAGGTCGGCGACCCGCTCGCCCAGCTCGAGGGTCGCGATCCGGTGGATCACCACCAGCGCGATGAACATCGCGCCGAGCGAGATCGTCAGGCCCGCGATCACAGGCGCGATCCTGAGCCACGCGGCCGCTCTGATCAGCATCGGGTAAAGGGGAAAGAAGCGCGTGCTCGCCAGGCTGCTGTAGCCGCCGTGGGCGATCTGCAGGTACCACGTTCCGTCCCAGCGGACTGCCGGAGCGGCGAGGAAGTTGCCGACCTTCCCGAACGACTTCGCGATCGCTACCGGCGCGAGGCCACCGGCGACGGCGGGCGCGGTCCCGAGGACCGCCGTCGCCGTGCAGCCGGCAATCCAGACGAGCAGACGCGAACGCCACATCGCGCTCCATATCCGCGCGGTCGCGCCGCGTTCCGAGCTCGCCGCCAGCTCTGCGGGTACTGCAACAGCGCCGATCGAGTCGTTCATCGGCCGACCACCAGTGCCGGGGCAGCCAGCGGCGGCCCGATGTCCGCGACGGCGTCAGCCACCACAACGGTCGCCGGCGTCTCGTCGGCCAACAGTGAGAGCGTCACCAATGGCAGCACCCACGCCAGGTACAGGAACGCCCAGTCGCTCGCCGCCAGCTGGACGCAGAGCAAGATCGCAGCGCTGAGCGCGGCGAGGCGCTGCCGGTCGTCTGCGATCGCCGGGTCCCGCCACAGACGGACGCCGGCACCGGCGATAAGCGCCAGCGCGCCCGCCTCAGCGATTGGCTGGAAACCGGGAATGCCGAGGACGAGCCACGGCGAAGAGACCGACTCGCGGCCGAACTGGAATCCGACGGAGTGCGCCATCGCCGAAAGCCCCTCGAGGCCGCCGAAGCCGACTACCAGGCCGGTGCTCATCGCTGACACAGCAAGCATCGCGACACACGAGGACGCCAGCGCGCGCCCGCGGCGGGGTGCGAGCCAGACCGGAACGAGCGCCGCCGGGGCCAGCTTGAACCATGCAGCGATCGCCAGGACGCCACTCGAGGCCGCGGGCCGCCGCCACAGCACCAGCGCGGCCACGAGCATCGCCCCGAGCGCGACATCGGTCGTGCCGGTCGACGCCGTAAGCAACAGCGACGGGAACGCGAGCAGGCCGATCGCCGCGCGCAGTCCCGCGGCCTCGCCGGCGAGGCCGGCGCTGACGCGACTGGCGCTGCGCGCCACCGCTCTTGCCAGGACGCCGGCGGCCGCGAGCGTTGCTGCGGCGGTGACTGCCAGCGCCGCGTCGACCGAGCTGAACACCGAGCTCACCGGTGAGATCCATGCGATCGGCGTGTACAGCGCGTAGCTCAGGATCGGGTAGGTGTCCCCGTGAACGACATCGCCCGGCATGTGCCCGTACGGGAGGACCCCGTGGAGAAGCCTGGTCGCGCCTTCCATCACCCCGTACACGACATCGACAGGCCCGGGCGAGCTCACGACGACCATCGCCAGCGCCACGGCGAGCCCGCCAAAGGTCACGCGGAGCATCCGCACCCGCTGCTCGACGTTGAGGCGGGCCGTGAGGTAATCGAACAACGGGTCCGATGGCCTGGGCGGCGAGCCACCCCGAAAACCGCGCAACGCGCAGCGGGCCGCGAAGTAGGCCACGGGGACCAGCGCGGCGACAGCGCTTGCGTTCACGTACCGGTGCTGGAACAGCACGATCACCGGAATCACCGCCAACCCCCCGAGCACATCTGCGTTCCGCATCCGGGCCAGGGGAACGACGCCCAGCATCAGCACGAACAGCGCGCCGAGGCACGCGAGCACCGCAGGCTCGTAGGCGATCCAGTCCCCCCACAGACCCGCGCCGGCGGCCCGGTCCACGGTGCCATCGGCACGCACAGCGACATCCCCGACCGTCTGCGCCCCGCTATAGAACGTCACACGCTCCAGCCTGCCGTCCAGCGGCGTTGCCTGGGCGCGAGTCCAGTGGGCGCCCGCCAGGGCCTGACGGACCTGGCGGCTGCGAAGAGCGTCGCTGATCGCGGTCCGCTGTGGGAGCGGCGCGCCGAGCGTGTGATGAGTGAGCGTCAGCGCCAAGCCCGCGGTGACGAGGACCAGGAGCGACGCGCAGACAGCCGGCCATGTCCGGGCGACGGACATTGCGCTCAGACGGCCACGAGCTCCCGAGCTTCCGGCGCGCTCACCAGCTCAGGCGCGGCGGCGTCGGCTTCTTGCTCGGGATGTGCCGGCTCCATTGCGAGCAGCGCGACGACCACGAACGGGACGAACCAGACGATGTAGTAGTAGAACCAATGGATCGCCGGCAGCTGGACGGCGATCGTGATCGCTCCGGCGAGGGCGGCGACCTGCGGGAGCGAGCGGCGCCGCGGAACGAACGCCACGAGCGCGCACAGCAGCACCACTCCCACCTCGATCGCGATCTTCAGGGGCGCGAGGCTCGCATACAGCGCCCATGGCGAAAACACGTCAACACGTGTCAGCTGGAATCCGATCGTCTGCTTGTAGAACTCGCTGAGCCCGCCCGAGGGCAGATACGCCCCGATCGAGACGACGACCACGGCCGCGAACGACGCGACGCACTTCGCCGCTCCCTTCAGACCGCGCTCCCGATCGCCGGCGTACAGGCCGAGCAGCGCGGCAGGCACGAACTTGGCGGCAGCGGCGAGACCGAGCATGGCTCCTCGCGCCGCCGGGGAGGTGAACGCAAGCAAGCTCAGCACCGACAGCATCGCGATGAGGCCGTCGTTGGTGTGCATCATGAGCGCCAGCAGCGTGAACGGACAGGCGCTCCATGCCCACCCGAGCGCGAGGCCGAGCCGCAGGCCCTCTCGGCCGGGACGCAGCCGGCGCCCGAGCAGGACCAGGCCGACCACCGTGACGAGATCGAAGAACAGGGATGCCGCGTGCGCCGAGGGCAGGTAGTCCCACGCCCCATGCCAGGGGAAGAGCAGCTCGAACGGCACGTAAGCCAGGTAGGCGATCGGCCCATACGTGTCGCCGTGTGCGGCGGTCTGGAAGTAGAGCGAATGCCCCGTGACGATCTGGTGCGCTCCGATCACCGATGCGTATCCAACGTCCACGACCTTCCCGTCGGTCAGTCCCAGGACGATGCGCGCCGCGACGAGCAGCGCGAGGCCACCCGCGAGGACTGGCACGGTCAGGAAGGGAGCCAGCCCGGTCGGACGAGGACGGCTTTGCCGGCCGCGGACGCGCAGCGCGCTGCCGCCACGGCCGCGCAGCCGTAGTCCGCCGAGCCACAGCATCCTGCCGAGCAGGTACAGAAGCGGCGGATAGGCGGTCCACACACCGGCCACAAGCTTGGCGTGAGCGAACAACAGATACGAGACGAGGAACGACAGCACCGCAAGCGCATCGAGGTGTCGCATGCAGAACCGCCGCCGCACGACCACGAACGGCACCAGGAACAGCACTGAAAACGGCACAAGTACCCACCAAACTCCGAACGCGTTGGCGAAGTCACCGCGGGCGTACGGCGCGCCGGCAAGCGGCCAGGGCCAGACAGCCATCACGTGGCCCGCGGGATTGACCTCTACCTCAGCGGCGATCCTGTGGTGGTAGTAGAAGTCGATCAGCCACTTGCGGCCAAGCCACAAGTTGGTCGAGTACTGGAGGGGATGCTGTTTGGCGTGGATCGAGAGCATCTGACGGTTGGCCTCTGCGGCCTGCACGGCCTGGGCGGCGGTGCTCGAGAACTTGGGCGGAACCCAGTTCTGGTTAGCCACGTGGTAGATCGGAAGCGAAACGCCGAGCCCAACGCTCGCTGGTTCCGTGACGGTGCCGTGCGCACCGATGGGCGCCGCCTGCCTGGCGTTCGAGCTGGAGCTGGCAAGCGCGGAGACCGGCAGCACTGCACTGGTCCCGCCCGCCAGGGCGAGCGCAACCACCACCAGGCCGAGGGGCTTCTTCATGCAGTGCATATCGACCGCGGACGCCGATCCTTAAGGCGGGCTGTCAGACGACCGTGTGCAGGTACCAGTGGACGATCGCTGGTCCGGCGAACAGGGCGATCACTCCCCCGAGCGCGAGGAACGGACCGAACGGGACCGCGGTCTTACGGCCGTCCCTGACGCCGGTCCGGGCGATGATCGCGGCCCCCACGAGCGTTCCGGCGAGCACGCCGGCAAGGAGCGCGACCGCAACCGAGCGGCCGAGGAAGAGGCCGAGCACCGCAGCCAGCTTCACGTCGCCCATCCCCATGCCGCGTGGGTAGGCGAGTGCGAACAGCAGCAGGAAGCCACCAGCTGCGGCCCCGGCGATCAGTTGCTCGGGGACCTTGGCGGGTTCGGTTGCCGCGCCAATCCCGACCGCGGCCACCGCGGCCAGCAGCGTGATCTTGTTCGGAATGATCCGGTGCTCGAGATCGATCAGCGCCACAGGCACCAGCACCGCGATCAACGCGAGCCCGAGCGCGATGTCGTGCGTGGAGTGCTTCGCCAGCACCACGCCGAGGGCGAGCGCTGCAGTGAGCCCCTCGATCAGCGGGTAGCGGGCCGAGATCTTTCCGTGACAAGCGCGGCAACGGCCGCGGAGCATCAGCCAGCCGAGCACCGGGATGTTGTCGTACGGCTTGATCCCCGCGCCGCAGCTCGGACAGTGTGAGCCCGGAAACACGAGCGACTCCTGTCGCGGAAGCCGATAGGAGACGACGTTGAGAAACGATCCGACGAGCAAGCCGCCGATCGCGGCGAAGGGAGCGATCATGAGGTGGATATCGGCAGCTAGGCGGGACCGCTTAACGAGACCGGGGCGGACCCGAAGGCCCGCCCCGATCGAATCGGTCAATAGACCGTACGAACTACCAGGTGCCGCTCGTCGGGCAGGCGCCGCGCGAGCCACCGCCGGTGCCGGCGGAGCAGGTGTTGGTCTCAACGCCGCTGGCCTCGGTAATGGTGAACGAGTCACCGGTGGAGTCGGCGGTCGCCTTCACCGCGTACCCCGTCGTGCTACCGGAGCCCGACACGACTGCCGGGGTGACGTTGTTGCCCGCGACGATCGACGGATCGATCGACGTCAGGTCGGACAGCGTGCCCGTGTACGTGCCGTTGTTGTTCGTTGCGAACGTCTCTTCAGCCGTCTGCATGTTCTTCACCATCGACTGGGCGTTCGAGTCGTACGCCTTGCCGCGCTGGTTGAGGAACGTGGGGATCGCGACCGCAGCCAGAATCGCGATGATGAGAATCACGACCAGAAGCTCGATCAGGGTGAAACCCTTCTCGTCCTTGGCGCGACTCTTGAGGTTGGACAGCATTGATCCTCCTAGGGATCGGTGGATTGGGTCTTAGCGCCAGATCCCTCGGTCCCATCGCCCTCCTTGGCAACTGAGCCTTGGTGGCAGCTCGGCTCCCTCCGTCCCCGATTGGAGGTCCGTGGCTTTGCGTCCCGCTCTCACGAGCGGTTTGCCTTTTGGCACCTCGTGCTCTGGCAGGAGGTATATCGGCCTCAGAGCGGCCGGGTTTAACGCCCTTGGACGTTTGTGCTACGCAGGCTTTTCCTGCCCGCCGGCGGCCTGGGCGTCATGCCCGGACTGAAAGCGCCCGGTGCCGTCACACCAGGGGCAGGTGACCTCGTGCGGCTCCCCGCCCAGCGATGAGGTGACTTTCCCGGTACCCCGGCAGGGGGTGCACTTGGAGCGGTCCTCGGTGTCCTGATCGGGCGGTGTCATCCCCGCACCGCCACGAGCACGCCGTCGCCGACCGGAGTCACCGTTCCGGTGAGCCGAGAGTCGTTCAGCAGGTCCTCGTTCAGCTTGCGCATGCCATCGATCTGCTCCTGCGACCAGTGGCCATCACTGCGGTTCTCGGCCACGGTCCCCGACATCAGCACGTTGTCCACGGTCAGCACGCCGCGTCCGCGCAGCAGCGGCACAACGAGCTCGAGGTAGTCCACGTACTGGCCTTTGACGCCGTCGACGAAAGCGAAGTCGAACGACCCCGGCTCGAGCGCCTTCAGACCGTCCCGAGCGTCCTCGAGATGCAGCTCAACCCGATCGGCCACACCCGCACGGCCCAGGTACTCGCCCGCCGCCGCGTGGCGCTCCGGGTCGATCTCGAACGACACCACGCGGCCACCGTCACCGGCCGCACGGGCCAGGTACAGCGTCGACACCCCGATCGCCGTGCCGACCTCGACTACTCGCTCAGCCCCGGCCGCGAGGGCCAGCACGTGCAGCAGGGCGCCCGTCTCCGGGACCACGATCGGGATCCCATCGCGGGCCGCGTGCGCTTCCATCTCGGCGAGTACGGGGTCAGGGGCGGTGCGAACCGCGTCGAGATACGAACCAACCGCTTCGGTGACGATCATCAGGGCCGGGCACCATAGCGCTCTGAGGGTCGCCGGCGCGATTCACGGACGCGCGTGGTGTGAAACACGTGGCGCGTCCGGGAATTGTCCGGCGGCCGATTTAATCGCGTTGTAGACGTCGAACAGCGGCAGGTACATCGAGATGACGATCACACCGACGATCCCGCCGACGATGATGATCATCGCGGGCTCGAGAATCGAGGTCAGGGCCTTGATCGCAGCCGCGACTTCGTCCTCGTAGAAGTCCGCGATCTTGGCGAGCATTGAGTCGAGCGCGCCCGTCTCCTCGCCGACGCCGACCATGTGGGAGACCATTGCCGGGAAGACCTTGGCGTGGCTGAGCGGCTCGGAGATCGTGCCGCCGGACTTGACCGAGTCGGTCACCGCCGCCATCGATTGCTCGATCACCGCGTTGCCCGCCGTCTTGCCCGTGATCTCGATCGCCTCGAGGATCGGAACGCCGGCGGCGACCAGCGAAGAGAACGTTCGCGACCAGCGCGCGATCGACACCTTCTGCACCACATCGCCGATCTTCATCGGAATCCTCAGCTTGAACGCATCCCAGCGTGGCCGCCCCCACTTCGACTTCTTGAAGTACAGAAAGCCCCAGATCAACGCTCCCACCACCAAGATCAGGATGTACCACTGCTTCGTCAGCAGGTGGGAGAAGTTGACCATGAACTGCGTCAGGGTCGGCAGCTTGCCCGGGAACTGCTTGAACACGTTCACGAACACTGGAATCAGGAACGCGACGAGACCGAGCAGAACACCGAGCGCCACCGTGATCACGAGCGTCGGGTAGATGGTCGCGGCCCTGACCTGACGCTTCAGCGATGCGTCCTTCTCGAGCTGATCGGCCGTCCGGATCAGGCATTCCTCGAGCACACCACCGGACTCGCCCGCCCTGACCATCGACACATACAGGGGCGAGAAGACCTTCGGGTGACGGGCCAGCGCGTCGGAGAACAGCAGCCCGGCCTCCACGTCCTGGCGAACAGCGGCGAGCGTCTCCTTGAGCAGCTTCGACTCGGTCTGCGTCTCGAGCACGTGCAGGGCCCCCAAGATGGTCATGCCGGACGTGACCATCGTCGCCAGCTGTCGCGAGGCGACCGCCAGGTCCTTGGCCTTCACGCGCGCGAACAGCTCGATGTTGAGCTCCTTGGAGCGGTACTTGTGCGCGATGTCGACGACGATCAGGCCGCGCTCCTTGAGCTGCGAGGCGACGTCCTGCTTGGACTGCGCCTCGACCTCGCCGCGGGCCGGCACCCCGGCCAGGTCCATCGCTTTGAAGACGAAGGTGGCCATCGGCCTGCCCCCCGCTACCTCACGCCGCCATCTGCTCGGCGGGCGAGGAGACGCCGAGCAGCCGTCGTAGCTCGTCCGCCGAATGGGCGCGCGACTCGGCAAGCTGGCGGGTGATCTTCCCGGCACGCACGAGCTGAACCAGCGAGGCGTCCATCGTCTGCATCCCGTGGGCGCCGCCCGTCTGGAGCACCGAGTAGATCTGGTGGCTCTTGGACTCGCGGATCAGGTTTCGCACCGCCGGCGTCGGCAGCAGGATCTCGGTGGCCACGCAGCGCCCAGCGCCGTCGGCGGTCGGAAGCAGGGTCTGGGTCATGATCCCCTGGAGCGCGACCGACAGCTGGGCGCGGATCTGGCCCTGCTGCTCAGAGGGGAAGACGTCGATGATTCGGTCAATCGTCTGGGGGGTGTCCTGGGTGTGCAGGGTGGCGAACACGAGGTGGCCGGTTTCCGCCGCGGTGATCGCGGTCCCGATCGTCTCGAGGTCTCTCATCTCGCCGACGAGGATCACATCCGGGTCCTGGCGCAGAGCGGCCTTCAGCGCGTTGGCGAAGCTGGTCGCATCCGCACCCAGCTCGCGCTGGTTGACGATGCACTTCTTGTGCTGGTGGAGGAACTCGATCGGATCCTCGATCGTCATGATGTGTTCCTCGCGCTGCTGGTTGATCACGTCGATCAGCGAGGCCAGTGTCGTCGACTTCCCAGAGCCCGTCGGTCCCGTGACGAGCACCAGACCGCGGGGTTTGTTCGCGAAGTCCGCAACCACCGCCGGCAGCCCAAGTGACTCCAGCGGCGTGATCTCGAACGGAATCAGGCGGAACGCGGCTCCGATCGTCGCCCGCTGAAAGTAGGCGTTGACACGGAACCGGGCCGTCTGCGGAATCTGGTAGGCGAAGTCCAGCTGCCAGTCGTTCTCAAGCTTCTGCCTCTGGGAGTTGGAGAGGATCGAGTAGACGATCTCCCGAGTGTCGTTGGGGGTCAGCACCGGATACCCCTCGAGCGGCGCGAGCCGCCCGCGGACACGAACCATGGGCTGGGCACCTGCTGTGATGTGGAGGTCTGAGGCGCGGCGATCGACTACCTCGAGCAGCACCTCGGCGAAGTCAAGGTTCATTGGCTTTTAGATATCGGCAGCGGGGCCCTGATTCGTTAGGGGTCTCACGTGCCCGTGATGCGCGCGATCTCGGCCATTGAGGTGAGCCCGGACTTGACCTTGTCGAGCCCGTCCTCGCGCAGCCTGCGCATCCCCTGGTCCGTGGCCACCTTCGCGATCTGATCGGCCGGCGCCCGCTTCAGGGCGAGCTCGCGGATCTCCTCGGACATCGTCATCACCTCGAACAGTCCGATCCGGCCCCGGTAGCCCATCCCGCCACAGCGATTGCAACCCACCGCCTCGTAGGCCTCGATGTCGAACTGGGCCGCGAAGCTGTGGTCGCGGAGCACCTGGGCAGGGATGATCGTCCGCTTCTTGCAGTGGGAGCAGAGCGTCCGCGCCAGCCGTTGGGCGACGATGCAGTCGATCGCCGATGCGACCAGGAATGGCTCGATCCCCATCTCGATCAGGCGCGTGATCGCGGTGGGCGCGTCGTTGGTGTGAAGGGTCGAGAGCACCATGTGGCCGGTGAGGGCGCCCTCGACCGCGATTTGCGCGGTTTCCCGATCGCGGATCTCCCCGACCATCAGGATGTCCGGGTCGGCACGCATCATCGACCGCAGGCCGTTGGCGAACGTCAGCCCGGCCTTGTTGTTGACCTGGACCTGGGTGACCCCGCGTAGCTGATACTCGACCGGGTCCTCGATCGTGATGATGTTCTTCTCCGCGGTATTGAGCTCGAGCAGCGCGCCGTACAGCGAGGTCGATTTACCGGACCCGGTCGGGCCCGTCGCGAGCACCGCCCCATGAGCCCGGTTGAACGCCTTGCGGAACCTCTCCAGCTCGTGGGTCTGCATGCCGAGCTTGTCGAGCTCGAGCCGGATCGCCTCCTTGTCGAGGATGCGCAGCACGACCGATTCCCCGTGCACGCTCGGAATCGTGACGACGCGGATGTCGACGTGACGACCCTCGACCGTCAAGCCCACACGTCCGTCCTGAGGCAGGCGCCGCTCGGAGATGTCGAGGTCGCTCATGATCTTGATCCTCGAGACGACCCCGCCGATCATCCGCCTGGGCACCACCGCCGAGTCCGTCAGCACGCCGTCGATCCGCATCCGCACCCGCATCTCGCGGCCGGGCCGTCCCTGTTCGTCGGGCTGAGGCTCGAAGTGAATGTCGGATGCGCCCCGGTCGGCCGCCTCGCCGATGATCGAGTGCACCAGCTTGATCACGGGCGCGTCCTCGGCTGACTCCCTGAGGTCGACGACTTCGAGCGGAGCGGCTTCGTCCTCCCCCTCATCCACCGCCTCCTGGACAGCGTCCTCGAACCGGTTCATCCGCGTCATCAAGGCCGCGACGTCCTCCGCCGAGGCGACCGCGGGCTTGACATCCATTCGTGTCATCAGCGCGATGTCGTCGATCGCCAGCACGTTGGCCGGATCTGACATCGCGAGCACGATCGTGTGCTCGTCGACGAAGGAGACCGGGACCGCGGCGTAGCGCCGGGCCGCCGCCGCGGTGAGCAGGTTCACTGCGCCCATGTCGACCCTGTAGGTGCCGAGGTCCAGGTGGTCGAGCCCGTAGCGCTCGGCAATCGCCCGGGAGAGCTGCTCCGAGGTAATCACCCGCTCATCGACCAAGACCTTTTCCGGCGGCACGCCGGCGGAACGCGCCTCCTCGATCGCGCGCTGAACGCGTTCCGCGTCCGCGTACCCGAGCTCGACGATCACGTCGGTCAGAAAACGGCCCGAGCCGCCCCGGCTCCGCGGCCGCGTCACCCCGACCGGCGCGTCGGTCTCTGCCGCGCCGGCCGTCGCTTCGGCGTCGACGGCGCGTAGACGTGTTCCGGGATCGCTCATGTGCAGACGGTCACGGGCTGCGTGGGGCGCTCGGAGCGGATGATTGGCAGCGGGTTCACGGGGCGGGGTTCCCGCCTAGGCATCGGCCGCCGAGACCGATGGCTTAAACGTCCATCGTTCGTGTCCAGGCCGGGTGGACGCTCAGCAGGCCGTACTGGAGCCGCTGCCGCCGCACGTCGTCTCGCGGGACAAGACCCAGCCTGCGGTCGAGACGTCGAACAGGTACGGGGGCAGCAGGTACTTCAGGCGGTCGTCGTAGCTGTAAGCCTTGGCGTAGCCGCTTGTGATCGTCGAGCCGCTGTGTGTCCCGACGGTGCCACGGAAGTACTGCGCGATCGCACCGGTGACCGTCAGCGTTCCAATCGACGAGCCACAGCTGTAGTTGTCGACGATGAACGAGTGCTGGACGGCCATGATCGCCGCGTCGATCGTCAGGTTCTGGGTGTACTCGCCGTTGATGTTGGTGCCACCGCTGCATCCGTGCTCCACGCGAATGAACGAGTTGGCTACAAGTCCGAGCGTCGCCGACCCGGTCGGCGTGGTGCCGCTGGTGGTTGTCGTCAGGTTTCCGTTGATGATGATGTTGTTGGCGGCGCCGATCGTTAGCGGAGTCGTGTAATTGCCCGATACGTACACGTCGCCTGAGCAGCCGGAGGTCGGGTACGAGGCGACCGTGGTGGTGTAGCCGGGCACCGAGCAGCCCGACCCGTTCGCGACATAGATCACCGGATCCTGTGTCAGGTCGATCGTGTTGGTAGTACAGGACGAGGGACAGTTCTTCACGGTCGCGCTCGTGCCGCTCAGCGTGATCGTCGTTACTCCCGAGTACTCGATCCCGTGGTTGAGGGCGTCGGTCGCCAGGAAGCTGTTCGAGGACGGGGGAGAAACAAGCGCCGCTCCCGGCACCGCCGTTCCCTTGATGACGGCGCTACCGCAGCTGTCCCCTGCGCAGATGTAACCGGCGCCAGATCCGGGTGCGGCGCTCTCGATGTTGTCACTCGAGTTGCGACCGAAGGTCGGTGAGGACCCCGACCCGATGTGGTACTGGTCCTCGGTGTACATCGGGCCGTTGATCACATCTTGGCTGATCCAGTCGATCGGACTGCACTGGCTCGGAGGATTGTTCCGGTACCACACGGCGCAGTTGTTGCCGGTGATGCTCGAGTCGAGCTCCTCGTACACCGTGTACCAGAGGAAGTCGAACGGGCTCTTCTCACGGAAGCCGGCCACGATTGTGCGCTTGACCTGCGGATCGGCACGGCTGCCCGAGTTGCCGGCATAGCCGCTGAACTCAATCCTCAAGCTGCCCGTGGTGTTGTCGATCAGCGAGGACTCGGTGCTGCTGGTACTGCACGCGGAATAGCCGTTTGCCGGGATCACCGACCACGAGTACCACTCGTTGGTGGCGCCGGGTACAGCCGTGTAGGACTGCGCGTCGTGGCTGCACGTGTCCCAGTAGTTGGGGTCCTGGTTGAGGTCGTAGAGGAACACGTTCACGGCCGCGCTTGCCGCCGAATAGGCCCGCTTTCCCTCGAGATCCTGCTGGGTCACCGTCGTGTCGCCACGCACCGCCAACCAGATTGCGGTGACCAGGACGGCCGTGAGCGCCAGCACACCGATCGCGAGCAGCATCGTGAAGCCGTCCTGCTCGCGCAGGCGGCGGCTGAGGGTTGTGCCTGCCCTCATCACTCGCATGGCGCGAAGGTGGTTCCGGTGGCGTCGTCGTTGGCGGCGGGCGTGAGGCGGAGGACCACCGAGTCGGTGACGGTGTCGGTCACGTTCGAGAGGCCGGTCTCCTCTCCCTCCTGCTTGTGGGGCCCGACCGCAAGCGTCATCTTGACCTCGACGGCCGAGTCCGCATCGCTTGTCGACAGCGGCGTCGTCAGCGACTGTGCGGTAGGAATCGTGGTGGTGCCTGGGACGTAGCTGGTCCCATCGAGCAGCATCATGTATGCGTTGCCGGCACTGTCCTTGTAGCCGGACACGGGCTCGTAGGCGTAGTACTGGAACACGGGCGTCGTCGAGCTCTGCGAGACATTGGTCAGCAGTGTCGTAGTCGTGCTGCCGGACGCGTCGGTCAACGTTCCGGTGGACGAGTTGAAGGCGATCGTGTGCATCACCGCCGTGGGCGCGGCTGCGGTCCCGTACTGACCGGTGAACACGAGGCTCGAATCCGTGCTGCCCGACTGGATCGGCGTGGCGCCATAGGACAGGCACGACGAGTGGAGCTCGTTCATGATCTTCTCGATCGTGTAACGGGCTCGCGCGGTGGCGTCGACCTTGGTCAGCGTGCGCGTCGAGGAGTGAAGCGTGGTGTCGATCAGCGTGAACAGCCCGGCGACGACGACGGCCGAGCACAGCGCAGCAACCACCATCTCGATCATCGTGAAGCCGTCTTCGCGCCTCAGCATGTGCCCGTGGTGGAGGTCGATGTGATCGGGATCGAGACGGCCGTCGCGGAGCTGAAGCTCGTGTTCGTGGTCGTGGCCGTCGCCTTGCGGGTGGTGCCACCCGTGGTGTAGTCGCCGCAGATCGTGTAGCTGCCGGTGTAGCCGGACGCGCTCTCCGTACTCCCCGAGGTCGCCGCGCTGGCGAACGGCTGTCCGGGGTAGAGGAGCGCGTTCTGTCCTGGCAGCCCGGCGCTCGGATTCACGCTCGCGTACCAGGAGTCCGTGCAGGAGGTGCCCGTCGCGCTCTGGAACGCGAACTTCACGTGCCCGGGCGCGACCCGCGTCCCGGCGTACGTGACGGTCAGGGCGATCGCCGGTTCCGGAACGGTGAGCGTCTGGCTCGAGGCCGGGGCGACGGAGAACATGTTCTGGCCCGTCGGCGGCTGATTCTGCAGGCACTTGCCCGCCCAAACCTGGTAGTTGTTGGTGTAGCTCGGCCCCGAGAACGCAAACGGGAACAGGTTCTCCGAACCGCTAGTGGGCAGCTGTGCGTAGGGGGTGGTGCTCGGGTCGTAGGTATTGGGGCTCGACATGCTGTTCGTCGCGCCCGTCCCGATCCACGAGAAGGCGTCGGCTTCCTGCCCACTCGCGCCATTGGCGCTGAACTTCGCGGCGATCGTCCCCGGCTGGGCCATCAGCACCGGATTACCGCCGCTCGGCGTCGCGGTCCCCGTGCTTGTCACGGTTGAGGTGGTGCTGAGCGGCGAGGAGTTTCCGTTCGTATCGACGTATCCGCTCTTGCTCAGCGTGAGCGTGTAGCTCCCCGAAGCAAGACCGGCGAGCACCGTGCAACCCGTCGAGTCGGTCGTGCCGGACGCGGCGCTGGGTCCGCTCGCGGATACCCCGACCCCCGATACGCCAGCGCCGGTCTGGTCTTCCACCTGCGTCAGCAGCACGCCGCCGCCCGGTGGGGCGATCACGCTCTGCTCGACCACCGGCGTCTTGTTGCCGTTCCAGATGACGCTCGAGACCACCTTGAAGTAGGCGGCGGCGCCGCTGCCGGTGCTGCCGCAGGCCGTGACCCCCCCGCTCGAGAGGAACTGTGCTGTGGAGGTGACCGTGTACGGCGTGTTGTCGAGCTGGACGGTTCGCGTCTGCCCGTTGACGTCGTTTAGCTCCTGGGCCGAGAGCCCGCGCAGGCGCTCCTGGTCCTGCTGGGCCACCTCATCGGCCTGCGAGCGCTGGCGCTCGTTGCCGCTGAACTTGACGTTGCCGATCAGCGCCAGCGCGACCGCCCCCGCCAGCACGGCGAGGATCAGCGCGCTCGCCACGACCTCGACGATGGAGAATCCGCTCTCGCCTGCCGCCGACGCACGGATGCGCTCGAACACCTCATGACCCCCTGAGGCTCAGACCTTCGCCGTGACCCGCCCCACCTCGACAAGCGAAGTGATGCCTTCCTTGACCTTCTGGATGCCATCCTGGCGCATCGTCCTCATGCCGGTCGCGACGGCGGCCGCGGCGATCGCGTCGACGCCGGCGTGTGCCAGCAACAGCTCGCGCAGCTCATCGCTCAAACTCATGACCTCGTACAGCCCGACGCGGCCGCGATAACCGCTTTGGCCGCAGCGCATGCAGCCCCCGGGCTCGAACACCTCCACCCCCTCCAGTCCGTGCTCGGCCAGCAGCTGCGCCGGCAGCTTGGCCGCCTGCTTGCAGTTGGGGCACAGCGTCCGCGCAAGGCGCTGCGCGACCACGCAGTCGATCGCGGCGGCGACCATGAATGGCTCGATCCCCATGTCCACGAGCCGCGTCAGCGAGCTGGCGGCGTCACGGGTGTGGAGCGTCGAGAGCATCAGGTGCCCGGTCAGCGCCGCCTGGATCGCGATCTCAGCGGTCTCACGGTCGCGGATCTCGCCGACCATGATCACGTCGGGATCGGCGCGGAGGATCGATCGCAGGCCGGTGGCGAAGGTCACGCCGGCCTTGACCGCCACCTGCATCTGCTTGATCCCGTCGATCGGCGACTCGACGGGATCCTCGATCGTGAGGATGCTCCGCTGGCCGTCGTTGATAACTGCGAGGCCCCCGTAAAGCGAGGTCGATTTCCCGGATCCCGTTGGGCCAGTGACCAGCACCGCGCCATAGGGCTTGTGGATCGCAGTCTCGAACCGCGAGCGCTCCTCGGCGCGCATCCCCAAAGCCCCCAGATCCCGGACGACGGCGTTGGTGTCGAGGATCCGCATCACGACCCCCTCGCCGCGGACCAGCGGAAGCGACACCACTCGCACGTCGACCGTACGCGCGTCGACGGTCACCTGAATTCGCCCGTCCTGGGGCGCGCGGCGCTCGGCGATGTCAAGCCCGCCCATGATCTTCACACGGGAGACGACGCTCGGGGACATGGTCCGGGGGACGGTGCCGCCGGCGCTCAGAACTCCGTCAACCCTGTAGAGCACCTGCATGTCGCCCGGCGTCGGGTCGAGGTGGATGTCGGAAGCGCCGAGCTCCACCGCCTGGGAGATCACGTCGTGTACGAGCTTCACCACCGGCGCATCGGGGTCGGCACCCTTGCTCAGCGTCAGCTCGACCTCCTCAGGAGAGTCCGGCGCCCGGACGTTCACGGTCGTGCGCTCGCGCCGCCCGAGCTTGGCGATCAGCGAGACCAAGTCGGGCCCGGCGACGGCAGCCGGCCGGAGCGTGCGGCCCGTGATCATCGAGATCTCGTCGAGCGACAGGACGTTCGTCGGGTCGGCCATCGCCAGCAGCACGCTTCCGTCCTCGAGAATGCCGACCGGGACGGACTGGTAGCGGCGAGCGACCGTGGGGTCGAGCACGTCCAGCACCGTCGGGTCGACGTGGAACTGAGACAAATCGACGTAGTCCACGCCGAAGCGCTCGGCCAGGGCGCGTGCGAGCTCGTCGGCCGTGATCGCGCCTGACTCGACCAGAACCTGGCCGGTGGTCTTTCCCTGTTCGCGCGAGACGTCAACGGCGTCATCGACCGTCTCCTGGGATGCGAACCCCAGCTCTACGATCACCTCGCCGATCGCGCCGCGCGAGCGCTGGCGCTGACTGGGTGGGATCAGGCCGGGCGGATACTCGATCGAATCCTCAGCCGGCACAGCGATGGCGGTAACCACGCCTGGGTTCATGAACCCCAGATCGGCATAACGAGGTTGGGGCTTAACCGGCCGCGGCCCGCATCACATCGACCGGGGCGGCTTGCCCCGTGAACAGGGCAAAGCTCAGTGCCCCTTGTCCGACGAGCAGCTCGAGCCCGCCGACCGCCGGGATGCCCTGCTCGCGCGCGGCCCCCACGAGCGATGTCTCGGCCTCGCCGTAGACGAAGTCCACAACGCAGTCGTAGTCCCCGGCGCGGACCGGGAGATCCCCCACCCCGTCCATCCCCACCGAGGTGCAGTTGACGAGGATGCCGCCCGGTTCGATCTCGTTGACGGCCACGGCGCCCAGCTCCGCGCACAGGTGAGCGGCGCGCTCCGGCGTCCGGTTCCAGACCCGCACCTCGTCGGCGCCCGCGTCGAGCAGGGCCCATACGGCGGCCCGCGCGCTGCCCCCGGCGCCCAGGACGAGCGCGGTGCTGCCGCGCGGATCCAGCGGCAGCGCCGCGATCAGAGCCGGCGCGTCGGTGTTGTCGGCCCGAACGCCGTCGCCGTCGAACACGAGCGTGTTCGCTGCCCCGATGGCCCGCGCCGTGCGGCTCGCGGCGCGCGCGAGTCGCAACGCCGCCTCCTTGTGGGGAATGGTCACGTTGGCGCCCCGGAACCCGGCGGCGGGGAGCGCCCGCACGGTCTCCTCGAACAGGTGCGGGGGCACGGGAAGCAGCTGGTAGCGCCAGTCGCCGAGGCCGACGGCCTCGAGCGCGGCGTTTTGCATGGCGGGCGATCGGCTGTGCGCGACGGGCCAGCCGAGTACGCCGAGGCGCGTCATTTGCACTGCGCGGGCGAGCGTCCGCCGCGTTTGGCCCGCAAGATGAGGTACTGCCGCTCCGTGCGCAGGAACTGCTGGTAGTTGGACGTGAAGAACTCGGCGCCGTTGCCGCACGCCTGGACGACGAAGTAGAGGTAATTCGTGCGTGCCGGACGAGCGGCGGCCGCGATCGAAGCCAGCGACGGGTTGTCGATCGGTGTCGGCGGCAGGCCCTTGTGGATTCGCGTGTTGTACGGGGAGCTGGACCTCAGCAACGCGGGCGTCAGGCGACAGGGGTTGCTGTCCGCGATGTAGCAGGTGGTCGCGTCGATCTGCAGCGGCATCCCCATCCGAAGGCGGTTGTAGATCACCGAGGCGACCAGGCCTCGGTCGCGCGCCGTCTTGGCCTCCCCTTCGATCATCGAGGCGACGATCAGCAGGTCGTAGGGGGTCAGGTGGTGACTGTGGGCGTAGCTCAAGCTGACCCCCGAGAACTCCTGCCTGAACCGCTTGAGCTGGTCGGCCACGAGCGCGGCGATGCTGATCGGCTCGCGCAGCTGATAGGTGTCGGGGAACAGGAATCCCTCGAGCGAGCTGGTGCGTCGCGGCGCCCCGTACCACCGTGGCCGGAGAAAGTACGAGCCGCGCGTGTCCGCGTAATAGCTCCCCTTGACACCCTGCGCGCGCAGCAGCGCGTCGATCTGTCGTCGCGTCCTGCCGGGAATCAACGTCACATCGCTGACCTTGGCCGCCGGTGGCGCCTTCGTCAGCATGGAGAGAACCGAGCTGTAGCTCATGTCCCGCTTCAGGCGATACGTGCCGGCCCGCAGGTCGCCGCGATCGCCACTGATCGTCGCCCTGACCTCAAAGAAGAAGCTCGAGCTGATCACCCCGTCGCGCTCGAGCTGGCTCGCGATCTGCCCGATGTGCGAGTGGGCAGGGACGACCACGGTCACGCTGCCGTGGCCCGAACCGTGGAACGGCTGGAACAGCTCGACGCAGAACCACACGATCGCTGCAGCGAGAATCAGCGCCAGGAGCGCGATCACCCGGGCGCGGCGGGAGTGCCGGCCCGGGGCACGGGGCGCGCGCCTGGGCCGCTGGGGGAGGGTCACGCGGTGGCGGCGGGGAGACGTGGGCGGCTCGGGGCGCTCGGCCAGCGGCGGCTCCACATGCGCCTCCGGCTCCGGCGGGGTCGGCTCCGGCTCCACGGGCGCCTCCGGCGCCACGGCCGGCTCCGGCGACGTCTCCGACCCGGAGTTCCTGGCCGCCCGACGGCGCTCGCGTTCGAGCCGCGCGGCCTCCCGTTCCTCCGCAGTGCGCTCCTCAGTCATCAGATCCCTCGTTTGATGCACATTCAGTTTCACCCCCTGAAACTGAATGTGCACGATTCGCGGCGGCGGCCAGCCAGCTCTCCAGTAGCCAGGCGGCCGCCCGGGAGTCCTCCGAAGCGCTGCCTCCCGTCCGATTCGCCAGAGCCGTCGTCAAGCGCTCGTCGTAGAGCTCCACGGGGACCGGCAATACCTCCCCGAGCGCGTGTGCAAACCCGCGCGTCTCCGCAGTTTGCGCCGAGTCCTCACCGGACATCGACACCGGCAGTCCGACCACCACCCGCCGCACGCCCAGCGAGGCCACGAGCGACCGCAGCCGCCGCAGACCGGCGCGTGTCCCGGGCCTCAGGACGGGCTCGAGCGGCGTGGCGAGCAGCCCGGTCGGATCGCTGACGGCGCACCCACAGCGAGCGCTGCCGTAGTCGAGTGCGAGCACCCTCTGATCGCCGTCGGCGGGCACCGCTCAGCTGCCAAGCGCCGACTCGATCGCCTCGCGCGCGACCTCGAGGGCGGCGGGCAGCTTGGCCGGGTCCCGGCCGCCGGCGCGGGCCAGCGTGTCCCGGCCGCCCCCGCCACCGCCGACGACCTCGGCCGCCGCACGAACGATCTCCGCCGCGTTCAGCCCCCTGCCGACGAGTGCCGGCGCGACGCTGGCCACCAGGTCCACCTTGCCCTCGCCCGCGCTCCCGAGAACGATCGCCGCGTCGCCCAGCTTCGACTTCAGCCGGTCAGCGACGTCGAGCAACCGCTTGCCGTCGCCGGCCTCGAGCGCGGTGACGAGCACCCTTGCGCCGTCCACCTCGGAAGCAGCTGAAACCAGCGCATCGAGATCGAGAGACGGAGCGTTGCGACCGGCCGACCCCCGCTCGAGCTCGCGGACACGCGCGCGCAGCTTGGACACGGCGTCGGGCACGCGCTCTGCAGGCACACGCAGCTCCTCGGCCGCCGCGGTAAGCCAGCGATCCTCCGAGCGCAGCAGCTTGATCGCCTCCGGTCCGGTCAGCGCCTCGATCCGGCGCACGTTGGCCGCGCTCGACGTCTCGGTGATCACCTTGAAGACGCCGATCTCGGCCGTCGAGCGGACGTGCGTGCCGCCGCACAGCTCACGCGAAAACGATCCGTCGCCCACTTCCACCATCCGTACCACGTCGCCGTACTTCTCGCCGAACAGCGCCATCGCGCCCAGCCTCCGCGCCTCGGGCAGCGTCGTCGTGAGCGCCCGCACCTTCGCGTTCTCCGCGATCCACCGGTTGACCTCGTCCTCGATGCCGGAGAGCTCCTCGGGGCTGAGCGACCCGGAGTGGGTGAAGTCGAACCGCAGCTTGTCCGGGCCGACGTACGAGCCGGCCTGCCGCACGTGCGTGCCGAGCCGCTGGCGCAATGCCGCGTGGAGCAGATGGGTGGCGGTGTGGTTGCACTCCGTCGCGTGGCGCGCGGCGCGGTCGACGTGCGCGCGGACGCGCTCGCCGGGCTCGAGCGAGCCCTCCTCCGGCACCACCGCGACCACCTGGTCGTCGCCGAGCCGCAGCACGTCCTCCACCTTCGCCCGGCAGTCGCCGTCCGCGCACTCTACGTACCCCGAATCCGCCACCTGCCCGCCGCCCGTGGCGTAGAAGGGCGACTCCGCCAGCTTCACGAGCACGCGGCCATCGTCCGCCTGAAGTGCCCCCACGGTCGTATCGGCGTCAGTGGTCTCATAGCCGACGAAGTCGGTCTGGAAGCCCGCCTCGGAGGCGAGGGTGAGCGCCCGCTCGCGCACCGAGTCGCCACCCCCGCCACGTGCGGCGTTGCGCGCCCGCTGGCGCTGGTCTTCCATCAGCGCCTCGAATCCCTCCTCGTCGACGCCGAGTCCCTGCTCGGCGACCAGCTCCAAGGTCAGGTCGATCGGGAACCCGTAGGTGTCGTGGAGCAGGAACGCATCGTTCGCGGCGATGCCTTCGGCGCCCGTCTCGCGCGCCCGTGCGATCAGATCGTCGAGCAGCCTGGTCCCCTGTGTGAGCGTTCGGCCGAAGCTCTCCTCCTCGGCGCCGAGCCACATACGGACTGCGTCGCGCTGCTCTGCGAGCTCCGGATACTCGCCGCCCATCAGCTCGCCCACTACCGTCGCATACCGGTCGAGGAAGCCCGGATCGAGCCCGAGTCCGTGGCGGCCCTGGAGGATCGCCCGGCGGATGATGCGCCTGAGCACGTAGCCGCGATCCTCGTTCGAGGGAACGACGCCGTCAGAGATCAGGAACGACATCGAGCGGGAGTGATCCGCCAGCACGCGCAGCGCGCGGTCGGTCTCGAACGCCTCGCCATACCGGCGTCCGGAGAGCTCCTCGCCCAGCTCGATCAGCGGCGCAAACTGGTCGGTCTCGAACACCGAGGGTTTGTCCTGAAGCACAGCCGCCAGCCGGTTCAGACCGAGCCCGGTATCGATGTTGTTCGCCGGCAGCGGACCGAGGGAACCGTCCAGCCGCAGGTCGAACTGGGTGAAGACGAGGTTCCAGTACTCGAGGAAGCGCTCGTTCTCACCCCCGGGGAGGTCGTCCGACTTGCCGAGCTCGAGCCCGCGATCGAGGTACAGCTCCGAGCAGGGCCCGCATGGCCCCGTGGGCCCCATCTGCCAGAAGTTCTCAGACCGCGGGCACTCGACGATCCGCTCCCGCGGGATTCCCACCTCGAGCCACGCCTCGATCGCGTCCTCGTCTGCGCCGATTCCGAGCTCGTCGTCGCCGCCGAACACGGTGATCCAGATGTCATCGACCGCGAAGCCGAAGCCGTCCTGTGAAAGGGAGAGCGCGTACCGGACGGCCTCGCGCTTGAAGTAATCGCCGAACGAGAAGTTGCCGAGCATCTCGAAGAACGTCAGGTGCCGCGTGGTGGTCCCGATGATCTCGATGTCGGAAGTCCGGAACGTCTTCTGGCACGTCGTGACGCGAGGATGCGGCGGGCGCTCCTGGCCCAGGAAGAAGGGCTTCAGCGGGTGCATCCCCGCGATCGTGAACAGGACCGACGGGTCGTGCTCCGCCGGGATCAGCCCCGCGGAGGGCAACCGCAGATGGTCGCGCTGCTCGAAGAACTCGAGGTATGTACGGCGGATCTCCGCGGAATTCATAGGTTCATCGACGGACGATTGTCCCCCATCCGACGACCACGTCCCCGTCCATCATGCAGGCCAGCTGGCCCGGCGCCACGGCGGATGCCGGCTGGTCCAGGACGAGCTCGAGGCGGCGGTGGCTGCCCGCACCGGGGTCGCCGCAGATGCGCGCGCGCAGCGGCTTGGAGCGGTAGCGCAGCTTGACCCGATCGACGCGGGCGCCGTCGCGGTGAAGCCGCGCCGCGCGAACCGCAACCCGGGTGCTCTCGAGCGACGAGTGCGGGCCCACGACCACGCGATTCGACGCCGCGTCCTTGTCGAGCACGTACAGGGGTCCCGGGCGGTCGACGCCGATGCCGCGCCGCTGCCCGACGGTGAAGCGGTGCTGGCCTCGATGGTGGCCGAGGACCGCGCCGTCTCGGTCGACGATCTCCCCGGGCCTGTCCCCGAGGCCGCCGTGCCGGGCGAGGAATTTCCCGCGGTCGGTGCCCGCCAGGAAGCAGAGGTCCTGCGAGTCGGCCTTGCTTGCGACCGGCAGCCCCGCCTCGGCGGCGATGCGACGTACCTCCGGCTTGTGAAGGTCTCCCAGCGGAAAGCGCATGCGCCCGAGCGATTCGCTCGCGAGCGCCGCGAGCATGTAGGTCTGGTCCTTGGCGGGATCTGCGGCGGCCCGCAACAGTGGGCCCTGGGCTTCGCGCGAGACCCGGGCGTAATGGCCGGTCGCGAGCTGAGCGCAGCCGAGCCGGCCCGCGAGCTCGAGCATCGCGTCGAGGCGGACGTGGCCGTTACAGCCGACGCACGGATTCGGCGTCTCCCCGCCCGCGTACCCGGAGATGAACGGTTCGACGACGCCGGCCCGGAACTCGTCGCGCAGGTCGATCGTGAAGTGGGGGATGCCCATGGAATGCGCCAGTGCGCGAGCCTGGGCGACAGCGGTCGCCGAGCAGCAGCTCCGCTCCGCGTCGTTCTCGGGATCCGACCACAGCTCGAGGGTCACCGCCGCCACGTCTCCCCCCCGCGCGCACAGGAGCGCCGCCACCGAGCTGTCGACGCCGCCGCTCATGGCGACGAGCGTTCGCCGTCCGGCCGGAAGCTCGCCGGCGATCCGGACCGAGGCTCCGAGCGCGCGCGCCAGCGCGTCGGCGGCGAGCTCGGCCGCGTGCAGCTTCGCCGGGCTCAAGCCTCCCAGCTCCTCGGCGATCTGCGGTGCTCCAATGGTCGCCGCCTCCAGCACGGGGCGCCCGCGGGCGAGTGTCACCGCCGCGCTGGCGGCGGCAGTCGCGGCGCCGCACCCTTCGGCGTCGAATCCGGCGTCGCCGACGCGGCCATGATCGATCGCGACCGAGAACCGGATCCGGTCGCCGCACTGATATCCGCCGACCTCGACGGACGGCCCCCGGGTACTGCCGCGTCCCTGGGGGGATGTCAGGTGGTGCTCAAAGGCCGAGGCGTCCACCCCGGCGAGGATATACGGCGCCTACTCCGTGCCCGCGACGGCTACAGCGCGCCGGCGATCCGATTGGCGATCTCGAACGTGTCGGCGAAGCCCACGATCGTCGAGGCCTGACCGCTGCGGTTGATCACGACGAGCGTCGGCGAGAACGCAACCGGAACCTGGTTGGTGATCGCCGTGTAGCTGGACAGCTCGCTCAGCGGGACGGTTAGCTTGACCACCTTGCCGGAGTGCTCCGGGACGGCGGCGAGCTCCTTTTTGACCGCCTGATCGTCCGACGCGGCCGGGTTGTAGAAGAGGGCCGCGATCACCTTGTGCGCTGCGAGCGCCCGCTGCACGACGCTCACGCGCTGGGCAGCGGTAGCCCTGGTGACGGTGTGAGTTGCGACCCTGGCCCTCGTCCCCGTGTGCGCCTTCGCCACGGGCTTGTGGACCACGGGCGCGGTGCTCGCTCGATGCGCATGGCCCGACGCCGTGGCCGTCGGCGTCCCGCCAGCCGCGGCCGCGCCCCGGTTGACAACCGACTGCACACCCTTCGCCTTGTGGATGGCTGACTGGTAGGTGCCGAGGCCATGCGTGGTCCCGCCGCTCGTCGTCGAGGACGAGCTCGGCTTCAGCGCGACGATCCACAGCGCGAAGAACGCCACGGTGGCCACCAGCAGCCCGAGCAGTGGACGCGGAACGTTGCCCATCACCGCGTCTTTTCGGCAGGATCGGGCTTCGACCTGAGCCAGGCTCGGACGGATGTCTACCCGAGACGGAGGCCGAGCTCTCGAAGCTGGGCCGGGTCGACCGGTGCGGGCGCACCCGTCAAGGGATCGCCCCCGCTCGTCGCCTTCGGGAACGCGATCACCTCGCGGATGTTGTCGCGGCCCGCGACCAGGGCCACGATCCGGTCGATCCCCATCGCGATTCCCCCGTGGGGCGGCGCGCCGTACTTGAGCGCGTCCAGCAGGAACCCGAAGCGCGCCTGCGCCTCCTCCGGCCCGATCCCGATCAGCTCGAAGATCTTCTGCTGGACGTCGATTCGGTGGTTACGGATCGAGCCGCCCCCGATTTCATTACCGTCCAGGATCAGGTCGTACTGGCGCCCGGAGAGCGCAGCGGGATCGCCTTCCAGATCCCCTACCGGCTGCGTGAACGGATGCTGCGAGGCCTCCCACCGCCCCTCATCCTCGTTCCACAGGAACATTGGGAACTCGACCACCCAGAGGATGCTGTGTGCTCCTGCGGGGACCAGGCCGAAGCGGCGCGCCAACTCGAGCCTGAGCGCCCCCAGCACCTTGCCGGCCGTGATCTCCGTGTCCGCGACGATCAAGAGCAGATCCCCCGCGCTCGCGTCCAGCCGCTCGCCGATCGCCAGTCGCTCCCCCTCACCCAGGAACTTCGCGATCGGAGAGCGCCACGTCCCGCCCTCCTCCACGAACGCCCACACCAGGCCCTTGGCGCCGTGCTGCTTGGCGAGCTCGGTGAGCGCATCGAGCTCCGAGCGGGGCAGCTCGTGCGCGCCGGCGTTGATCCCGCGGACCACGCCGCCTCCCTTGAGCGCCCCGGCGAACACCTGGAACTCGGTTGCGGCCACGGCCTCGCCGAGGTCGTGCAGCTCGAGCCCGAAGCGGGTGTCGGGCCGGTCTGAGCCATAGCGCGAGACCGCCTCTGCGAATGTCATCCGCGGCCACGGGGGCGGAGGCACGTCGAATCGCGTGCGCTCGAACACGGCACCCATGACCGCCTCCATCGTGGCGATCACGTCGTCCTCCTCCACGAACGCCATCTCCAAATCCAGCTGGGTGAACTCGGGCAGCCTGTCGGCGCGCGAATCCTCGTCGCGAAAGCAGCGAACGATCTGGTAGTAGCGCTCGAGACCGCCGATCATCAGCAGCTGCTTGAACAGCTGCGGCGACTGGGGCAACGCGTAGAAGGAACCCGGCTGGGTCCGGGCGGGAACCAGGAAGTCGCGCGCGCCCTCGGGTGTCGAGCGGGTCAGGAACGGTGTCTCGACCTCGAGGAAGTCGCGCTCGTCCAGCACCTCTCGGATCGTGGCCACCGCGCGGTGCCGCAGTTCGAGCGCCTCGAGCATCGGCGGACGTCGCAGGTCCAGCGGGCGGTGCCTGAGCCGAAGGGTCTCGTCGACCGCCACGTCCTCGTCGAGCGGGAACGGGGGCGTTTCGGCGTCCGCGAGGATCTGGAGCTCTGACACCGACAACTCGATCTCTCCTGTGGGCAGATTCGGGTTGACGTTCTGGGGATCGCGGCGGACGACCGTCCCGGACGCGCTCAGCACGTCCTCGGAGCGGAGCGCGTGCGCCTGTCGGTGGGCGTCGCCCGCGGTCTCGGGGTGGAAAACGAGCTGCACGATGCCGCTGCGGTCGCGAAGGTCGATGAAGATCAGCCCGCCGTGGTCTCGGCGACGGTGGACCCACCCCGCCACGCGGGCATTCGTCTCGGCGCGGTCGGCGGTGAGCTGGCCGCACCACACGTCGCGGTAGTCGTTCGGCGGCGGCGGATGCTTCACCGGATCTCCCCGACCACGCGATCGAGCTCCAGTTCCTGCTGCTCGCCCGATTGCATCTCCTTGAGGCTCGCGGTGCCGTCGCTCTCGCCGACGATCGCCACGTACCGGGCGCCGATCCGATCCGCGTGCTTCATCTGCGTCCTCAGCGAGCGCCCCGCGAGCTCCTGCTGGACCCTGAGACCGGCCCGCCAAGCCGCGTGCGTCAGCTCGAACGCAGCCCGCGTTCCCTCCGGATTCGCCACGGCGACGAATAGGTCAACGGACTCGCTCTCCGCGGGCGGCTCGCCCGCGGCCAGCAGCATCCGCTCGACCCCCGCCGCCCAGCCCGAGGCCGGGGTGGGCTGCCCCTCGAGCTGCTCGATCAGGCGGTCGTAACGGCCGCCGCCGCCCACACCGGACTGGGCGCCGAGCTCGTCGCTCGTGAACTCGAACACCGTGTGCGTGTAGTAGTCGAGGCCGCGGACCAGCGTTGGGTCGAGCTCGTAGGAGATCCCGGCGTCGTCGAGCAGCTCCCTGACGCGACTGAAATGAGCCGCGTCGTGTTCGTGCAGACGGTCCAGCAGCGTGGGGGCAGCTGCCATCACCTCGCGGGTACCCGGGTCGCTGGCGTCAAACGCGCGCAGCGGATTGGCATCGATCCGGTCGCGAACCTCGAGCGACAAGCGCGCCTCGTGCTCGTGCAGGTAGCGCTTGAGCTCCTCCCGATACTCGGCCCGCGTCTCCGGCGTGCCCAGACTGGAGAGCCGAAGCCGGAGCCGCTTCGATCCGACCGCGTCGAGCAGCGCTGAGAGCAGCACGATCAGCTCGGCATCGGTCTCGGGCGTGGCGGAGCCGATCGCCTCGGCCCCGACCTGCCAGAACTGCCGGTAGCGTCCTCGTTGCGGAGCTTCGGCACGGAAGAAGCTCGAGAGGTACCAGAGCTTCACCGGCTGCGGCAGCTTGTGCATCCCGTGCTCGATGTAGGCGCGGCACACCGGGGCGGTTCCCTCCGGGCGCAGCGTCAGCGAACGCCCCCCGCCGTCGTCGAAGGTGTACATCTCTTTGCGGACGATGTCGGTGGCCTCCCCTACTCCGCGCGCGAACAGCTCGGTGGCCTCGAACGTCGGCGTCTCGATCCGCCGGTAACCGGCGGCACCCAGGATCCGCTCGGCGTGCTGCTCGAGCAGGCGGCGGCGGGCAGCGTCGTCTGGGAGCACGTCGAACGTGCCGCGCGGCGCCTTGATCACTGTCTCGTGGCTAGCTCTTGTAAGAACGGGTTCGAGGCCCGCTCTCGGCCGAGCGTGGTCAGGCCCATGTGGCCCGGATACACGGTGGTCTCGTCGGGAAATGCGTCGATCAGCGACTCGATTGATGTGAGGAGCGTCGGCCAGTCACCGCCCGGAAGGTCGACCCGACCGACCGAACCCTCGAACAGGACGTCGCCTGAGAACAGCGCCGCGGCGTCCTTGACGGCGTAAGTGACGTGCCCGGGGCTGTGGCCCGGGGTGAACAGCACGTCGAACCGGAGCCCGGCGAGCTCGAGCGTCTCCCCTCCCTTGACCGTGTGGTCGGGGTCGTAGCTCTCGAACGGGCCAAACCCGGGCCACGGCACGTAGTCCATGATGTTCCGGAGCACCTGGGTCTCGAGCCCCGGGCAGTAGACGGGCGCCCCGGTGGCCTTGGCGATCGGGGCGACCGCCCCGATGTGGTCGAAATGGGTGTGGGTGACGAGGATCGCCTCGACGGTCTGGATCCCGAGCTCGGCGACCGCCTTCAAGATCCGGTCGGCTTCCTCGCCGGGGTCGACGATCACGGCGCTGTCGGCCCCCTGCTCACGCACGACGAAGCAGTTTTCCTGTACGGGGCCGACCGTGAACATCCGCGCGTCGATCATCGGGACCCGCCCTGCTTGCGCTGCCGGCGCCTGTATAGGTAGAGCTCGATGTAGTAGCCGGCGGGCACGTAGATCAGCAGCGCGATCGCGGTGAACAGCACCGCCACGCCGACCCTGTTGTGACCCTTGGCCGTCACCAGCAAGAAGATGAACAGCAGGGCCGCCGCGAACCCGGCCCGCGTCAGCGAGCTCTTCCACGTGGGCGGGCGGTTGAGCCGCTTTTCACGCGCGTCTGCGCGCGCCTGCTTCTTGCGTTGCTCCGGCGAGGCCGGGCGCGAGGTCCGCCCCCGCGCCTCGATCGTCCCGGCGGGGGTTCCCGCGGTGCTTGCTGCGGCGCTTGCGCTTGGTCTGGGCCATGTCCTAGGGAGCTTAGCCTTCGGCTCCCAGCGCGTCCTCGATCGTTTGCCGGTTTCGCAGCACCACGGCTTCCGGCCACCCCTCCAGGGCCGACCGCGGAGCCAGACCCGACGAGCTCGGTCTCGTGGATCTCCGCCCGCCGCGCCACGGCCTCGACGACGCCTGCAAGCGGTACCGCGCGATGGTCCTCGACGTTGGTCGACACCTGCGCGACCCGTCGATGCTCGAGCCACAGACCGATCGCCCGGACCCCCGGGAAGCCCTCGGGGCCGCCTTCCCGGATCGCATGCGCGATGCCGCGAGCGTCCTCGAGGGTGGCCGGAGGGGCGAGCTCGACGTTGAACGCGACCAGCGGCGGGCGGGCGGCGACGAGCACCGCGCCGGCGGTGGGGTGGAGCCGCCGCGGTCCGAAGTCCGGCACGAGTTCGCCTGATTCGATGCGCTGTTCGAGCAGCTCGGAGCCTCCACGGCGTAGCTCGGCCCGGGTTCGCGCGCCGCCGAGATCGCCGTACAGGAATACGGGAAGCTCGAGCTGTTCGGCGAGCAGGTCCGCCAGCACCAGCGCCTCCGCGCACGCCGCGCCGCGGTCGGCCTCGTCCAGGTAGACGATCGGCGCCACGTCGATCGCGCCCACGCGGGGATGACGGCCCTCGTGACGATTCAGGTCGATGCGCCCAATCGCCTCGCGCGCACCTCGCAGCACCGCCTGTGCGAGCTTCCCGGGCTCACCGGCGAGCGTGAACACGCTGCGGTTGTGGTCCGCGTCCGAGTGGACGTCGAGCAGCCGCGCATCGAGGGCCTTGGCGATCGCGGCGATCGCGTCGCCGTCGCGTCCCTCGGAGAAGTTCGGTACCGCGAGCAGCGTCACCGCCGCGCCCTGATCTGCTCACACCGCGAGCACGAACTGCCCGCGCTCGAGCACCGTCCGGCCGTCGACCTCGAGCGATGCGTCCAGGATCACGATGTCCAGGTGGATTGGAACGGAAACGGTGCCGCCGATCCCGGCGCTGGCGCCGAACGCGACGTGGACCGTGCCGAGGATCTTCTCGTCCTCGAGCACAAGTCCGCTGAGGTGCGCGCGCTCGTTGGTCCCGACTCCAAGCTCCGCGAGGTTGCGCCCCGGATCGCCGTGCTGCTCGAGCAGCTTCAGCCACTGGGGGCCAAGGCCGCTCTCGGCGGCGACGACCAGGCCGTTCTTGACCGTGACCCGCGCCGGCTCCTCGCTGATCCCGAGCGGACCCAGACTGGACGCCACCACCTGTCCCTCGCCCGTGAGCGGCGCGATGAACCCCTCCCCGCATGGGAGGTTGCCGAAGGCGCCGCGGGCGGTCATGTCACCGTCGTCGGGGATCCCTTCCCGGCCGGTGAGGTCGAGCCTCAGATCGGTTCCCCGCGGGCAGGTGATGTGCGCGGTGGATGCTGCGTCGAGCAGGGCCGCGACCGCTCTGGAGCGCGCCGCCATCTGGTCGAAGTCGCCGGCCATCAGCCGGGCGAGCATCTCCTCGGTGACGCCGGGAAGCGTCGCGCCCCGCGCGCCTGCGTCGCTGGCGCGCTTGCGCGCGGTGGTGTGACTCGAGCGATCGGAACGTGGGCGCCATGTACACGTCACAGGCCCCGAGCGCCGCCGCGATCGTCGGTGGCGGCTCGGTGCCGTCTATCTCCCGCTCGTCCATCACCGCGAGCACCGCATCCCCGCCAGCGGCCGCAGCCTCATCTCGCAACGACTCGCCGATCGAACGCGTGTGACCGTCGGCGATCACCAGCACGTCCTCGCCAGGCTTGACCGCGAGGCAGCGCCGCACGACCGTCTCGGCTGCGGGTTTCAGATCGGCCATCGCGGCCGGATCATATGCGCGCGCCGGTCTACCCGCCGATCGGCCCTCCGAGGCTCTCGCGCTGGCCGACACCCACTAGTGGGTCGACCGGAAACGTCTGCCCGGAAGGCGAGGTCCGGGGGCCGTTAGGCAAGGACGCAGGATCCGACGCGTAGCAGCGCTACGCGAGGATCCGAGGACGCAGCCTGGCGGTCATCCGGACCAGCATTACGGGTGAGACGTTTCCGGGAGACCCACTAGCATCACCCTGCCCGCCGGAGTAGCTCAGTCGGTTAGAGCAGCGGAATCATAATCCGCGTGTCGGGGGTTCGAGTCCCTCCTCCGGCATCGGGAAGTGATGTGGCGACGGGGCGAAGTCTGAGCGCCGAGACGATCGAGGCACCGGAGCGTCCTCGCACCCAAGATGGGTATCTGGGTCGGCGAAACATGGGTACTTCACCCGATGCGCGCGCGGGGGGTCGCGCCTAGGTTGATCGCTGCAAATCCACCGGGGTACCGATGCCGGGTCGCTTCAGGCTCGGGGCAGCGGGTCCCGGGAGACGATTGGAGACAGTAATGATGAGGCTGCTTCGTCGGCTCCGGAGGCCTGTCGCAGGCCCTGCCGCAGCCGCCACACTTACCCTGGGCCTACTTGGCATGACCCTCCTGTTCAGCTCACCCGCCAGCGCCCAAATCAAGCCTTGCTCGGACGATGTGATGAGCGCCCCGACCGGTCCCGCGACCGTGTCGGTCGCATCCACGACGTCCTTTGGCAGGGTGCTGGTCGTTGGTTCGGGCGACTACACCGGTTGCTCGCTGTACCTGCTCACCTCAGACCAGCTCCATTCGCTCTCGGGTGCCCCGTTCGCGTGTAGCGACAACACGAACCCCCTAAATATGCCTTGCGACACTGACCTCTGGCCGGCGCTCGTCACCAAGGGTGCTCCGATCGCGGGGCCTGGGGTCAACCCCCGGCTTCTCGGGACGGTGACCCGCAACGACACGGACTTGGGCGTGCCGGTGAAGCCGGTGACCTACGCCGGTTATCCGTTGTACCGGTTCTTTCTGGACAAGGCGGCGGGGGATACACAAGGCGCCAACCTGGACGATCCAGTGACCAGTCCCTCGGGCATCTGGTACCTGGTCGATCCGAGTCGCGGCACTCCAGCGACGGGTCAGGCTCAATTGCAGCTCGAGACAGCTCCGGTCCGCGGCACGGGGTCCGACGCGACGGTGCTGGCTGCAAGGATGAACAATGACTTCAGCGCCTTTCCCAACGCGACCTTCCCCGTCTACACGCTGAGCGAGGACCACGGCCGCCACGGGGGCGACGCCAGAAGCCACGACGTCCATTCTGGAAGGGGCCACGAGAGCGACTGTCCGGGGCTGTGTGCCGTTTACTGGCCACCGCTCCTCACTTCAGAGCGGCCTGAAGCCGGGCCCGGCGTTG
This sequence comes from uncultured Actinomycetes bacterium, assembly GCA_963822725.1. Taxonomy (GTDB): domain Bacteria; phylum Actinomycetota; class Thermoleophilia; order Solirubrobacterales; family Solirubrobacteraceae; genus Palsa-465. The sequence goes on along the minus strand of CAWGIR010000004.1, from coordinate 202,879 downwards.
ATCAGCGTGCCCTCGGGGTGATCCCGAGGCGCGATGGCACTTACCAGGTGACCTACAAGGGCCGGGCCCTGTACCTGTTCAACAACGACGCCTATATCGGCCCCCCCGTCGGGGTCGGGACGCAGGGCATCAACGGAGCGGGTGCGGACACCCCGTGGGGCGTGTTCAACACGATCCCGCGGCTGCCCTAGGACTCGCTCCCGACCGAGCATCCGAGAGAGCCCCGGGCGACCTCCTCAATCGGCCGGGGCTTCCTCACGCTTTGTGTGCCCCGCACCGCCCGCGGGTACCAGCAGATCATGTTCTCCGCGATCTTTGGCGTGATCGGCATGATCCTCGGACTGATCCTCGACATCGTCACGCTCCCGTTCCGCATCGTGTTTGCGCTGCTGGGGGGAGCTGAGTTCGAGTTTCGCCGCTTCAGCCGGATCTAGCGCCCCACGGATTCAACTCATCCGCGGTCCTCTGGCTCGGATCACGAGCATCTCCTCGAGCCCGTCTTCTCCGATCAGCCCGCGCCGGCCTAGCCATTCCCGGCGGGCCCGCAATCGCCTGCCGAGCGGCCCCGGCCTGCGGTCGACGACCGCGGCCTGCAGGCCCGCGGCGCCCAGAGCCTCGAGGGTCTGAAATTCACCGCAGATCGACGAGTGCACGAGCAACAGAGACCCGTCCGGGCTCAGATGAGCCGGCGCCTCCCGGCAGATCCGGTCTACATAGAGTCTGCCGGTCTGGCCCGCCTCCCAGGCGCGGGCGGAGCTGTGGCCTGAGGGCTGATCCGCGGGCGTGGGTAGATAGGGCGGGTTGGAGACGATCAGGTCAAACCGCCGCCCGGTCAGGGGCTGGAACAGATCGCCCCGGACCGCGTTCACTCGTACGCCGTTCAGCTTCGCGTTCAGCTTGGCCGTGAGGACCGCGCGGCGCGAGATGTCAACAGCTGTCACCGTGCACCGCATCGCGCCCGCGGCCACCACTGCGAGCAGTCCGCTGCCGGTACAGACGTCGAGAACGGCTCCGCCTTCAGGGACCGGTTGGCGGCGCAGATGGCTCGCGAGCAGCCAGCTGTCGCTGTGCGGCGGGAACACACCCGGGAGCCGGAGCAGCCTCACGCCCGCTTTGCTTGCCCGAACGGGGATCAGCCGAAACCATGGCTGAGCCGCCACGAGCCGCGTGGCCCCAGGCCAGCGAAGGCCTGGCGGAGCGGTTCGACGACGTCACGCCCTATCTCGTCGGGCTCGAGGATGAGGTGATGCTGCTCGATCCGGACGGGCTCGGCCTGGCTCACCGCGCCGGCGAAGTGCTCGCCATGACGGGCGGCGACTCGCGCTTCAAGCTCGAGCTACCGGCCTCGCAACTCGAGATCATGATCGCGCCCGAGCAGAGCGTCCGCGCAGCCGCCGACTCGCTGCTCGGCGCGCGCCGAGCGCTGGCCGCCGCGACCGAGGGCAGCGTCCAGGTTGCCGGTGCGGGCGCGCACCCATTCAGCCCCGGAATCGGAATGCTGAACGGAGGCGAGCGGTACGCAAGAATCGCCGAGACCTACCGATGCCTCGCCCAGCGAGAGCTGGTCTGCGCGCTTCAGGTACACGTGTCCCCGGGTCACAGCAAGCGGGCGCTGGCGGTCTACAACGCGGCCCGCTCGTACCTGCCACTGGTTGCGGCGCTGGCGGCCAACGCACCGCTATACGAGGGCCGGGACACCGGTCTCGCCTCCGTCCGCCCCAAGGTGGCGACCCTGTTGCCGCGGCAGGGGGTGCCCCCGCCGATCGCCGACTGGCAGGAGTTCGGGCGGATGCTCTCCTGGGGCTCGGCAGCGGGCACGCTGGAAAATGCCGATACCTGGTGGTGGGAGCTGCGGCTGCACGCCGGATTCGGCACGCTCGAGTTTCGCGTCCCGGACGCGCAGAGCACCGTCGGCGAGGCCGCAGCGATCGCGGCCGTGATTCAGTCGCTGGTCGCCTCGCTCGGCGCCCGACACGATGCAGGCGAACCGCTGCCAGTCCAGCCAACCTGGATGATCGACGAGAACCGCTGGTCTGCTTGCCGCGACGGGGTGGCCGGCGAGATGACCGAGCTCGAGACCGGCCACCGCCGGCCGACGCGGGCGCTGCTCGAAGCGCTGTTCGAGCAGCTCGAGCCCGCCGCGGCCAGCTTGCACGCCTCGGCCGAGCTCGCCCGCGCGAGCGTCATGGCCGAATCCAACGGCGCGATCCAGCAGCGAGAAGTGGCCAATGCCGGTGGTCCCTCGGCGGTCGCCCGGTGGCTGACCGAGCGGTTCCTCAACCCGCTGGACGGGTAGGTTGGACCCGAGATGGACTCCCTCCCGACGCCGCGGGGGCGCATCAGCGAATTCGTGCTCGATGCTCTGCGCCGGCCGCCCTATCCCCTCCCGCGACTGCTGCTGCCGGGCTCGCTCGACGCGCTCGCGGACGATGACCTGCATCTCGCTCTGTACCTCTGCTACGAGCTCCATTACAGGGGGCTTCCGGATGTCGACGAGCGTTGGGAGTGGGAGCCGTCGCTGCTGACGCTGCGCTCCGAGCTCGAGCGCCGCTTCGAGGACGCGCTGATGGAGGCGGTACCGCTCGACGTGGAAGGAGACGGCGGCGACGAGGTCGACCTCGTCCTGCGAGCGATTGCCGATCAGGAGGGACCGTCGCTGTCGACCTTCATTCAGCGGTGGGCATCGATCGAGCAGGTACGCGAGTTCCTGATTCATCGATCCGCCTATCAGCTCAAGGAAGCCGATCCTCACTCCTGGGCGATCCCCCGGCTATCGGGCCCGCCGAAGGCGGCCCTGATCGAGATCCAGGCCGATGAGTACGGCGGCGGAAGGCCGGAGTGGATCCACGCCGATCTCTTCGCCCGCTCCATGCGGGCGCTGGGCCTCGACGAACGCTACGGCGCATACCTCGACGTGATCCCAGGCGTCACCCTGGCCACGGTGAACCAGATGTCGCTGTTTGGGCTCCACAGGCGCTGGCGGGGCGCGATTGTCGGCCATCTGGCCCTGTTCGAGCTGACTTCCTCGATCCCGAACCGCCGGTACGCCGACGGCATCCGGAGGCTCGGTTGGAACGGCGACGCCACGCTCTTCTTCGACGAGCACGTCGAGGCCGACGCCGTCCACGAGAACATCGCTGCCGTGGATCTGGCGGGCGGCCTGGCGGGCCAGGACCCGGCGTTACGCGGCTCGATTGTGTGGGGCGCGCTGACGCTGGCCGAGCTCGGCGAGCGCTGGGCTACTCATGTGCTCGAGCGTTGGGCGGAGGGGCGCGGGTCGCTGTTGGTCGAGCTCGACGAGCTGCCCTCGGTGCCGGGCGCCCTGAACCCGATCAGTTTGTGAGTCCCGTCGCAGAACGGGCGGAGCCGTGATTTGCCGCAGCGGCAAAGTGCGACTGGATCACGGCGCGGAACCAGGGGCTCGCCGTCGGCGCCGGTCAGCCGAATCGGCCCCCTGATCAGCAGGGGGCCGTCCCGATAGGGCGTTATCACGACTTCGCGCTCGCGCGGCACGGTTTCACCTCTTCCCTGTTCTCGCCCACGGCACTCACGGGCGTCGTAGCTCGTCGATTCTTCGCTGAAGGAAACGTCTTTCGGGCTCGGTGTCGGTGAGGTCCAGCGCGCGACGGAACGCGGTCTGTGCCTCCTCGGTGCGGCCGAGGCGCCGGAGCAGCTCGGCGCGCGTCGAGTGCAGGTAGCGGTAGTCGCTGAGCTCCAGTTGCTCGACGATCTCAAGCGCGCGTTCGGGCTGGCCGGACTGGGCGACCGCGACCGCTTGATTGAGCTGGACCACCGGCGAGCCCGTTTCGGCGGCCAGCTTCTCGTACAGCACCTGGATCTCCGCCCAGTCGATCTCCTCCTCGGTCTGTAGCGAGGCGATCGCCGCTTGGAGCACGTAGGCGCCCTGGCCTCGCAGTGCGATCGCGCGCTCCAATCCCGTGCGGCCCGCTTCGATTTCGCCGAGGTCCCACAGCGAACGGTCCTGATCTTCGAGCAGGACGAGGTCTCCCTCCTCACTGAACCGTGCCTCGCTGCGCGCGTGATGGAGCAGCATCAGCGCGAGCAATCCGTGCACCTCTGGCTCGTCGGGCATCAGCCCCGCGAGCAACCGCCCCAGCCGGATCGCTTCGGCCGCCAGATCGACGCGCCCCGAGTAGCCCTCGTTGTAGATCAGGTAGATGACCGCCAGCACAGCGTCGAGGCGATCTGGCAGCAGATGCTCGGCCGGCACGGCGAACGGGATTCCCGCGCCCTTGATCTTCGCCTTGGCCCGTGAGAGCCGCCGCTTCATTGTCTCCTCGGAGACCAGGAACGCCCGCGCGATCTCCTCGGTCCTCAGGCCGCCGAGCGCGCGGAGGGTCAGAGCCACCTGTCCCTCGAGCGACAACGCCGGATGGCAGCAGGTGAAGATCAGCTCGAGCCGCTCGTCCTCGATCACGGTCTCGTCGAACTCATCCACCGTTGCCTCCGGCACGTCGAGCAACCGAGTCTTCTCGGTAAGGGTGCGTTCGCGGCGGATGCGATCGATCGCACGGTTGCGCGCCGTCACCACGAGCCACGCGCCGGGATTCGCGGGGACGCCGTCGGCGGCCCAGCGCTCCGCCGCCGCCGCAAATGCCTCCTGGGCGGCCTCCTCGGCGAGATCGAAGTCGCCGAGGAAGCCGACCAGCGATGCCAGGACGCGACTCCATTGCTCGCGAAAGACGCGTTCCACCGTGCTGGCGTCGGCGGGCCGCAGCGCTACCGCTCCACGACCGGACGCACCTCGACCGCACCGCCGAGCCGGGCGGCTGGGATACGGCCGGCGAGCTCGATCGCACGATCGATGTCCTCCGCCTCGAACACGTAGTAGCCGCCGAACACCTCCTTGGTGTCCGCGTACGGCCCGTCGGTCGTAAGCGTCCGTCCATCCTGGACACGGACCGTGGTGGCGGTCTCGACGGGCTGCAGCTGGTCGGCGGCGAGGAAGCCCGGCTCATCGTGCAGGGCCATGTACTCGCCGAACACGCCCTCGTACTCCTCCTTGGACAGCGCCTCGTGGGAGCCCGGCTTCGAATAGATCAGCAGTGCGTACTTCATTTCGACCTCCTGATGGAAGTTTGCGCTTTTCGTGCCTACGACGAACGGAGGCGGCCGCGGGGGACAGCTTCTCAAGAGGGAGACGGCAGGCGTCGGGGCGGCTCCGGCGGAGTTCGCGCCGTGACGCTCCTTCGCTCACGCGAGTTTGTCTACCCGGCGGACGTACTCGCCCCGACGATCTGCCTGGGCGGGAGTTCTAGCGATGAGGGCGGTCGGATCCAGTGCGGCGTTAGGCTCAGTCGATGACGACCGCGTTCGTCACGGGTGGTTCGGGGTTCATCGGTGGTCGGCTGATCGAGCGGCTACGGGCCGAGGGCCATGCGGTGCGCGCGCTGGCGCGCTCGGAGGAGGCGGCCCAGCGGATCCGCGAACGCGGCGGGGAGCCGATGACCGGGGAGCTCGAAGACGTGGGCGCGATGCGCTCGGGCGCCGAGGGCTGCGAGTGGGCATTTCACGCCGCCGCGATGCTCGGCGACTGGGGCCGGCGGGAGGAGTTTGAGCGCGGCAACGTGGAGGGGACCCGCAACGCGGTGAGCGCTTGCCGCGGCGCGGGCGTGCAGCGGTTCGTGCACGTGGGGACCGAGGCGGCGCTGCTGGCCGGAGAGCCGCTTGTGAATGTCGATGAGAGCGCGCCGCTCCGCCCGGACTCCCTCGCTCTGTACAGCTCGACCAAGGCGCGGGCCGAGCAGCTGGTGCTCGAGGCGAACGGCGACGGCTTCGAGACCGTCGTCGTCCGTCCCCGATTCGTGTGGGGCCGCGGCGACACGACGCTGCTGCCGACGATGGTCGAGCTGGTCCGCTCCGGCCGCTTTGCGTGGATCGGCGGAGGACGCCATCTGACCTCCACGACGCACGTCGACAACACCGTCGAGGGACTCGTCCTCGGCGCCGGCCGCGGCTCCCCGGGCAATGCCTACTTCGTCACCGACGGCGAGCCGGTCGTGTTCAGCGAATTTGTGGGCGAGCTGCTCGGGTCCCAGGGGGTCGCTCCCCCGACGCGGAGCATTCCGGAACCCGTCGCGCATGCGCTGGCGGTCGGGGGCGAGGCCGCCTGGCGGACGTTGCCGCTGCCGGGACGGCCGCCGCTGACCCGTTTCGCGTACTGGATCTCCTCCCAGGAGTGCACGATCAAGATCGACAAGGCGCGAGAGCAGCTCGGTTATCAGCCGGTCCGGTCCCGAGCGGAGGGGCTCGAGGAGCTCCGGACCGCCGCGGGCTGACCGCGTGGCGATCGCGCGGCCGGGTGCGGACGCTCGCCGTCGCCGTGCTCGAGCGCTCGCCACAGGGTGCGCATCGTCGGGGCGAGATGCGCCAGCTCCTCGACGTGAACCTCGGCCAGCGCATCGAGCTTCATCGCTCCGGCGGGCGTGAGCGTCACGCGCACGACGCTCCTGTTGGACGGGTCGGGCCTGCGCCGAACGAGACCGTCACGGACGGCGCGGTCGGTCAGCTCGACCGCGCTGTGGTGCCGTAGCACCAGGTAGTCGGCCAGCTCGCCGATCGTGGGCCCGGCCGGATCGGGATGGCCGCGCACCGCAAGCAGCAGCTGATGCTGCGCCGGTGTCAACCCGGCCGCCTTGGCCTGCTCCTCGCTCCAGCGAAGGAAACGGCGAAGCCCCGTGCGAAGCTCGAGCAGGTGCTCGAAGTCGGCCTGGCCAAGCGTCATATCGCGTTACGATATCGTATGCCGTCAGGACGGCAGGGAAATCCGCAAGCGGTGCCGCCGTGGAGCAGGGTCCCAGCAGGCGTGGGGCCGGAGGCCGGCGGCGCCGTGATGGCCACGGGCATCGTCTCGGTGGCGGTGCTCTCGGACCATCTGCTGACGCTCTCGCGCGTGCTGCTCGTCCTCACCGCGATCGGGTGGGGCGCTCTGGGCGTCGTGTTCGTCGCACGGTTGATACTGGAACGCCCTCGCTTGCGACGCGACGCGCGGCGACCGGCGGCCATGACCGCGGTCGCGGCCACGGCCGTGCTCGGATCCCGGCTGACGATCCTCGGCTGGACATGGGCCGGCTGGACGTTGCTCGCGGTCGCGGCCATCGTTTGGCTCGTGCTGGTGGGGAGCGTCGTCGGTCGCGCCCACACGACCGGCGCCGAGTTCCTGCTCGTGGTCGCGCCCCAATCGCTCGCCGTACTCGCGGCGCTGCTCGGCCAGCGGCTCGGGGTGCTGTGGCCGGCAGTCCTCGCCCTGGCTCCGTTCCTGGTCGGCCTCTGGACGTACGCCGTAGTTCTCTCGCGATTCGACTTCAAAGAGCCGCGGCGGGGATTGGGCGATCACTGGGTGGCTGGAGGCGCGCTCGCTATCTCCACGCTGGCGTGCGCGGTGATTGCACGCGTCGCGTCGCTTCATCATGCCTCCGGCAGCGAGCCCCTCCGAATCATCACCGTCGTGTTCTGGTGCCTGACCGCCGCGTGGCTGCCGCCCCTGCTGATGGCGGAGGTCCGGTGGCCCCGGCTGCGCTACGACGTGCGCCGATGGGCGACCGTGTTTCCTCTCGGCATGTACGCGGTGATGTCGGTCGCCGGCGGCGAGGCCGCGCATGTCCACGCGTTCGTCGAGCTCGGCCAAGCCGGCGCATGGGTGGCCCTGGGTGCCTGGAGTGTGGTCGCCGCCGGGGCGGCTCGGCGCGCAGGGGCGCACGCGCGCCGAGCGCTGAGCCCGAGCTCAGGCCGCTAGGTGTCCCGGCCTGGGGTCGGTCGGATCCTCGCGAGCGGGAGCGGAGCGGGTCTGCTCGCGTTCCGGCGTGCCATAACGCGGATCGGTCGGATCGACCACTCGCTCTGGTTCATCGGGATGCGCGCGAATTCTCCGCGCCCGGTCTCCGGCCATGACATCGGGTACTTCGGCCATCATCGACCTCCTTTCTTCTTGGCTCGGGGAGATATCGTATCACGATATCGTGACGCGATCATGGAAGAAAGCCGCAATTATTCGGGCTTTCTTCCATGATCCTCCCGCCGGAGCCGCCCGCCCGCCCCGCGAGCGTGCGAGGGGCGGCGCCACCTACCGCTCGCGCACCATCACGCGCAGCCCGCCCTCCGGGCTGAGCGTCGGCATCTGCCGCACGTGCATCGTCCGGCCCGGCAGCAGCTCGAGCCGGAAGCGCTGGAGCAGCATCGTCGAGACCAGCTTGACCTCGGTCTGGCCGAAGCGCTTGCCGATGCAGATCCGCTGACCACCGCCAAAGGGGATGTAGCCACCACGCGGCAGGGCGGCCTTGCGCTCGGGGGTGAACCGCTCCGGGATGAACGCCTCGGGATCCGGGAACACCTCGGGCAGCCGGTGAGAAGCCCACGAGGAGTAGTTCACGTACGCCTCGCCCGGGACGGTGTGACCGGCGAACTCGAACTCGCGCACCGCTCGCCTGGGGCCGATCCATGCCGGCGGATACAGCCGCAGCGTCTCGTCGACCACCGTCTCGAGGTACGGAAGCTCACGGGCCAGCTGGGCCGGGCTCGGCGATCGGTCGCCGAGCACCCGATCCGACTCCGCTCGCAGCCGCGCGGCGACGTCGGGATGCCGGGCCGTCTCGTAGAGCAGGAAGGAGACCGTCGAGGTGGAGGTGTCGTGGCCGGCGAACATCAGCGTGATCACCTGGTCGTGGACCTCCCGGTCGGAGAGGGCGTTGCCTTGCTCGTCGCGGGCGGTCAGGAGCAGGCTGAGCACGTCGAGCCGCTCGGGATTGGGCGCCGCCCGCCGGCGGCCGATCTCCTCGAAGATGATCCGATCCAGCACGCGGCGCGAGGCCTGCAGCTTGGCCCAAGGGGATCCCGGGCCGCGCAGCAGTCGCATGTGGGCCTCGGTGCCGTAGAACCCGAGTGCGCGCTCGAAATGCTGCGCGGCGGCCGCTCCGTTGTGGCCGTCGTCGGGATCCAGTCCGAGCAGCGCTCGCATCGCGATCCGCATCGCGAGGTTGCGCATCCACTCGTAGATGTCGATGGGCGTGCCCGGACGCAGCAGCCGGAACGCGCTCTCGGTCTCGGCGGCCATCGTCGCGGTCGCCGCCTCGATCTGCTCGCGGTGGAAGGCGGGCATCATGATCGCCCTGGCGCGATCGTGGTAGGCCTCGTCGATCGTCAGCAGGCCGTCTCCCAGCAGCGGCGTCAGCTCCCCGAAGAAGCCCTCGCGCCAGTGGAACAGCTCCGGGTGGGAGACGAGCACGAATTGGTTGGCCTCCGGGCCGAGCATGAATACGGTCCGCCGGTGCAGGATGCGCACGCTGAAGATCGAGCCGTACTGCTCGTAGAGCTCGAGCAGGATCGGCAGCGGGTCGTGGGTGAACTGCCTCGTGCGGCGCGCATCGAAGTCCTTCGGGCCCGGCGGGAACGCGTGCCGGCGGCGGAACTGGCTGATGAGGTCCGACGTCAGCACGCGCGCCGGGTTGCTCGAAATCGGCGCCGGCGGGGCGACGGTGGTGTGATCGACGGTCGCCATCTCCGTGATACGATGATACAAGATGGATCGCTTTGTGTCTAGCGAACCAGCACACGAGGAGCTCGACCTGGTGGGAGAGCGCATCCTGGACGCAGCCCTGGAGCAATTCGAGCTCGTCGGCATGAAGCGCTCGAGCGTCGAAGACGTCGCCCGGCGGGCCGGGGTGAGCCGCGTGACCGTCTATCGGCGATTCCCCCGCCGGGAGGCCCTGATCGCCGCCGTGACGGCGCGCGAGGCCCGCAGGGTGGTCGCCGCGATCGACGCCCAGACGAGCACGCTCGAGCGATTCTCCGACCGAATCGCCGAGAGCTTCGTCCTGCTGCTCAGGGTGGTGCGCCGGCACCCGCTGGTCCAGCGCCTGCTGGCGGTCGAGCCCGACGAGATGCTGCGCTTCCTCACGACCGATGGGGAGCCCGTGATCGCCGTCGGCACGAGCTATGTCGCTGATCAGATCCGCCGCGCGCAACGCGAGGGTCAGGTGCCGGACTACGAGCCAGAGCCGGTTGCCGAGATCGTCGCCCGCCTGGCCCACTCCCTCGTGCTGACGCCGGGCGGGGTGATCCCGGTCGACGATGAGGACGCCGCCCGGGAGTTCGCCCGGGCCAACGTGGGTCCGCTGATTCTCCGCGCCGCGGGCGGTTAGGTCACTACGCAAGCGCGAGCACAAGCTCGCGGATCGCGGCCGGATAGCGATAGCTCGTGCCGCCGTGACCACCGTCGAACAGCTCGAGCGTGTGCTCCACCCCGAGCTTTTCGAGCTCCAGGGCGAATGCTTGCGCCCCCAGATCGAGGAAGAACTCGTCGCCCCGGCCCGCATCAAGATAGATGCGGCGCATGCCCCGGAGCGCGTCGGCGTGCTGCGCCGCCATCCGAACCGGGTCCCACCTCAGCCACTGCTCCCAGATCTCGTCGATCAGGCGCCCGGTCTCGATCTCGAACGGGACCGACCCTTCCGCATACGCCGCGGCCATCGCATAGGTCGAAAGCGCCGCGCCGTACCGTGACCAGTCGAACGGATCCGCCTGCCTGACCTGCTCGAGGAGCACCTGGTAGGACCCGTCGAACTGGTCGCGCAGTGTCCGGGCGACGGTCCGGAAGTCCGGCAGGTAGCAGCACTCGAACAGGGCATCCCCGGCGTGCGAGGCGAACGCGCTGAACACGTCCGGCCGGAGCATCGAGGTGACCATCGCACCGTAGCCGCCTGAGGAGTGGCCGGCGATGGCGTGAGCGCCGCTGGTCGCGTAGCGCTCCTGGACGAACGGCACCACCTCGTCGCACAGGTAGTCCATGTAGCGACCGGTCCTGGTCGAGTTGATGAACTGCGAGCCGCCGAGCGACGTCCACGCGTCCGGGAACACCACGACCGCGGCGGGGCAGTCGCCGGCCGCGAACATGCGGTCAAGCCGCTCCACGCTGGTCGGGTCGAATGGCTTGCGCGCCAGCCAGGTGTCGAGTTGCCCACCGTAGCCCTGGAGCAGATAGACGACCGGAGCGCGCTCGGCCGGCGCGCCGGGGGCCAAGTACACATACAGCGGCCGCTTTGCCGGGTCGCCGAGCGGGTTGTCGGCCAGCAGCTCGGACTCGACCACGAGCTGCTCGAGCTTCCCAGCGAGCGGCGGCTCCCAGGGAGCCCCCGCCGGTCCGTCCACCACCGTCAGGGTCATCGCCCCCACCCTACGCGAACGGCGTCGATCCCCTTCCCCCGGCCGGCGCGGGCGCCGCCCGGCCGACGCCCCGGCTCAGCAACGGTGCAACGAGCGTCACCGCGAGCGGCAGCACGAGCAGAACATAGAACGCCGCCAGCAGCGTCCACACCAGCGCCGGCGGGACCAGCGCGGCCAGACGGTGGTAGTAGCGAAGCGAGAGCACGACCGCGAATGCCGCCGCGACCGCGGACCAGCCCAAGGAGGCCACTGCATAGACCAACAGCCGCCGCGAGCCGGGCTCGCGCCCCGAGCGGCCGGAGAGCAGCTCGGCCAGCCGGCGGCGGGCCCGGCGGCGCAGGCCCGGTTCATGCAGCACGTCGACGAGCACGTGGTATCCATCGCGCTCGAGCAGCGGGTTCAGGTTGAAGAGGGCCCCGATGTAGCCGCCGAGCGCAATCTGGAAAAGGACGTCCCGGGCGCTCCCCCGCGGCGCCAGCCAGCATGCCAGCGCAAACGCCCCGCCGAGAACGGCATCGCTCGCCGGTCCGGCCAGGCTGATCGCGATCCTTCGGCGCCGTGGCTCAAACCAGGCATCGCTCGTGTCCACGAACGCGAACGGGAACACGAGCGCCAGCTTGATCCCGGCGCGGGTGACGGGACGGCCCACGGACTCCGCCGCCAGTCCATGCGCGAGCTCGTGGCAGACCACGATCAGGAAGCGACCGGCCACGAACACCAGCGCCCCGAGCCCGACCCTCTTGGCGACGACGAACGGGGTTCCGTAGCGGCCCGCGATCAGGGCCACGAACGCCACGAGACCGGCCAGCCCGAGGGCTCCCATCGCCGCCAGCACGGGACGGGTGAAGAGGACGAAGGCCCCGCGCCGGTACGCGGCGGCGACGAATCGCGGCACGAAGGGCAGCGGCCGGTCCCGGGGCCGAAGCACCCGCTCGAGCCAGCCGGAGCGCCGCGAGGAGTCGTCGGGACGCTCGATGCCGGCGAGCAGCCCCCGGTCGGCGAGCTCGGCCAGCAGACGAGCCAGCCGCGCCGGGCCTTCGGGTCCGCAGCGCTCCGAGGCCTCACCGATCAGCTCACGCAGGTCGCGGCTTCCGTCCAGCAGCTGCGTCAGCTCGGCCTCCGGAGCCGCCAGGCGGACGAACGCGCCGGAGCTGTGGTCCTTGAGCGCATACCGCTGATCGCCCTCGCTCGCGTCGAGCCGCTTCAGCGACCACCCGGAACGCAGCCGCGGCCGGCGCGCGGCCTGCCCGCCCATTCGCCTACGGCGGACCGACGGCTGCTCGATCACGAGGCTGACGCCGGCGGGCACGGAGACGGTCCGCCCCGCGGCGGCGGAGTCGGTTCGCTCCGCGACCTCGATCCGGCAGTCACCGAGCTCGATCCGCATCCCGGGCTGGAGCGGAGTCGGGCCGGACACGCGCCGCCCGTCGAGGAACGTGCCGAAGCTCGAGCCGGCGTCCGCGAGTGCCGCGCCCCGCTCGTCGAACTCGATCCGGGCATGCGTTCGCGACACGCTCGGATCGGTGAGCTGGAGCTCGCTCGCAGGCGCGCGCCCGATCTGAAACGGGCGGTCGATCGGAATCCGCTCGCCGCTATCCAGCACGAGGTCGAGGTGGTGGAGTCCTTCCCGCGGGGTCCCGCAGGCGCGACACCGGGGATCGGCGCGGGCGAGCTGACGGTGACAGACTGAGCACAGCATCGCGTCGTGTAACGGTGGCAGACTGGAACGGGCCATGCGAGAGGTGCTCAGACGCGTAGGTCGCTACGACCTGCTCGAGGTCATTGGCCGCGGAGGAGCGGCGGTCGTCTACCTGGCGAACCAGCGGGACCTTCGGCGCCCGGTCGCGCTGAAAGAGCTGGCCCCGTTCCACGCCGACGACGCCACCTTCGCCCGGCGGTTCATCGAGGAGTCGCGGCTGGCGGGATCGCTCGGCCACGCGAATGTGGTCACGGTGCACGAGTACTTCGAGGACGGCGGCGTTCCCTACATCGCGATGGAGCATCTGCCGCACGGCTCCCTGCGCCAGTACGTCGGGGAGCTGTCGACGGCCCAGATCGCGGGCGTGCTCGAGGGTGTGCTCGCGGGACTGGCCCACGGCGAGGCCCACGGGATCGCGCACCGCGACCTCAAGCCCGAGAACCTCTTGATCGCGGCCGACGGGCGCGTGAAGATCGCCGATTTCGGCGTCGCACGCGCGTACAACAAGGCCGCAACGCGCCAGGTGGTGACCGCCGCCGGCACGACGATCGGCACCCCGGCCTACATGGCTCCCGAGCAGGCACTGGGAGGCGAGCTGACGGCCGCGACTGACCTGTACTCGCTGGGGATCATCGCCTGGGAGCTGTTCACCGGCCGAGTCCCGTTCGAGGAAAACGACACTCCCGTGGCCGTCCTCTACAGGCACGTCCACGAACAGGCCCCGCCGGTACGGAGCCTCGCCCCCGAGGTGGACGAGCGGCTCGAGCGCTGGGTCGAGCGGCTGCTGGCCAAACGCCCCGAGGATCGCTTCCAGAGCGCCGACGAGGCCTGGGAGGCGCTCGAGGACGTGGTGCTGGATCTGCTCGGGCCCCGCTGGCGCCGCCAGGCGCGCCTGGCTGTAGAGAGCGATCGCACGCGCACCGGGGACGCCCTGACCCCGGCCCCGTTCGGCGAACAGGCGGAGCCTCCCCGACCGCCGCGTACTCCCGAAACGCTGACCGGCGCCGAGGCAGAGGAGGCTCCACCCCCGGTCGGCGCGGAGACCACCGTTGCCCCCAAGCGCCAGCCACGGGCGATTCACACGACGATGTTCCGGATCGCGCGCCGTCACAGCGATGCCGGCGCGGACGCCGGTGAGGGCGCCGGCGAGACCCGCCGGCGTCGGGTGATCGTGCTCCTGATCGCGCTCGCCGTGGCGGGCGCCGCGGCCGGCGGTTGGGCCGTCGCCGGAAACGGCGGCCATCACAGCACCAGCTCGAAGGACGCCGCCGCCGCCAGGCGCGTGACGGCGATCGTGCAGGGGTTGGCGAGTACGCGCAGCCGCGAGCTGAACCGGCTTGTGAACGCGCACTCGTCAGCCGGCCAGCAGGCGGCGGATGCCGCCGCGCTGCAGTCGACATACCGGACCGCGGCAGCGCAACTGCAGCCTTTGACCGCTCGCAGCCGGGAGGCCCGAGTCCTGGAAACGACGCTGTCGCAGACCGCGAGCGCATACGGAAGCTTCGCCGCGGCCGCGAGGGCGAATGACTCCGCGGCCTATCGGCAGGCGAGGGCGCAGGCCACGGCCGATGAGGAACACCTGCAGATGGAGCTCGGAGCGCAGTAGTCCGGGTATCGCGAGCTCGATACCTTCGGCCACTTCCAGCGCGGCCTGCCCGCTCCGATACTGCGACTGCGCCGCATGGTGCGGCGTCTCGCACAGGAGGTATTCGCAGTGAGTCTGATCAAGGTCACCTCGGAGGAACTGCACACGCTGTCAACCAACGTGCAGACGGGCTCCAACAGCATTCAGGACCAGCTTTCGCGCATGCAGGGCGAGGTCCTGGGAGTCGTCGGCGGCGAGTGGCAGGGCTCCGCATCCGGTCAGTTCCACGCGCTGTGGGATGAGTGGCAGCGCTCGGCCGCCGGGCTGAAGGATGCCCTGGACGGCATCTCCCGGCTGCTGAACAACGCCGGCACGCAGTACCAGCAGACCGAGGACGCGATCCGCTCGTCGATGGCCTGATCGACCCGCGCCGCGCTCCCTCAGACCGCGATGGCCACGTTCACGGTCGATCCGGCGACTCTCGCCGCGCTGTCCTCGACCCTTTCGGGCATCCACTCCGAGATGGAGGGGATGCACGGCGTGGCGACGGGATTCGAGGGCCTGCTGGGCGGCAGCGATCTCGAAGGGGAGGTCGAGCACTTCTGCAGCCACTGGGGGTACGGGATCAGCAAGCTCGGCGATCACATGGGGAAGGTGATCGAGCGGCTGAACGCCGCCGCCGCCGGCTATGGTAAATCCGAGCACGAGATCAAGGACGCGTGCACGCTCGGCAGGTGAGCGACGATGGGTGATCCACTGTCAGATCCGCGTGCGGCCCGCCTGCTGGGCGCCGATGCCGGGGAGGTCGGGCTGCTGGCCAGCCTGTTTCACCGCGTCTGCACGCAGGCACAGACGGCGGCGCACGCTCTGCGTGGAGCGAAGGGCGACGCCACCTGGACCGGCCAGGCGGCCGACGCCTTTCGCACTCAGCTGGGCAAGCTGCCCGGCGATCTCGACAACGTGCAGCGCTCCTATGGCGATGTCGCTACGGCACTCAGCGCCTACGAAGGCCAGCTCGGGCCGATCCAATCCCAGTTCCGGACGCTGGCCAGTCAGCTCTCGAGCGCGCGCGGCTCCCTGTCAACCGCACAAGGCCAGCTTTCGGGCGCCCAGGCGGGCCTGCGCACGGCGACGTCCGCGCCCCACGCCACGTCCACCAGCCCCGCGGTCGTGCAGGCGCACGGCGCCGTCCAGAACGCCTCCGCCGCGGTCGGGCGGCTGGCGGGAGAGGTCTCCGGCCTCGAGCGACGCGGCTATCAGCTGCTGAGCGAATTCGACACCGTCCGCGGGCACGCGCGGTCGGCCGTCTCGACCGCGGCCGGCATCGCTCCTTCCCAGAGCTGGCTCTCGGGTGCGCTGAGCGCGATCGGCAATTTCATGAGCGGCGCCGGGCACGTCGTGGCGAACATCGCGATGGGCGTCGTGCACTCTGCCGAGAGCCTGCCCTCCGATGTGGTCAGCGTGATCGAGCACCCCACCGACCTGCACGACTGGGCCAAGCTGGGCGAGGACGTGGGCACGGTCGCGGGAGCGGTGGGCCTCGTCGCCGCGGTCCTGGTGTGCCCGGCCGACGCGCTCGGGCTCGAGGCGGCGGCCGGAGCGTTCGAGGCCGTCGACACGGGCGCCACCGCGGCGGGGCTGGGGGCGGGCGCGGTCAAGACCGGCGCCGACACGACACTTGCCGCCGAGGGGCAGGCGAGCTGGGGAAACGTCGCATTCGACGCGGCCGGAATGGTGGCGGGCCAGACCAACATCCCCGGGCTCGGCGGCGCCAAGGTCGAAGAAGGCATGCTCGCCGGCAAGAGCGCAGCGCTCGAGCAATACGGGCTCGCGCGCGCTCTCGGCGCAAGCCACCAGGAGGCGTACGCCACGCTCAGCGACGGCCAGCGGCTGCTCTTGACCAAGAGCGCCGCCAAGCTCTCGAACCCGGGGCGGCTCAGCTACATGCGCTCGAGCACGCTCACATCACTCGAACAGGCCGAGACGCACGTGCACAACCTCGACGCGCTCAACGAACTCGCCCACTTCGGCTACGACAAGGCCAGTGTGGCGCTCCACAACGCGACGGTCGGACGCGAATGCGGATGAGCGCTGCGGGCAGCGTCGAGTTCGCGATCGCACTACCGGCGGGCTGGCAGAGCATCGATCTGCTCGCCGCCGACGCCCCGATCGAGGTGTCGTTCGCGCGCGCACTTGGCCTCGCCGCCCGCGGCGGCGAACACGCCCGCTTGCTGATGCTCCGCAGCCTGGTCGCGCCCGGCGAAGCGAACGAACCGCTCGGGGCGGGGCTGTCGGTGCTGTATGCGGATCGATCGGCTCCCGTGTCCTCGGCGCCACTCGAACCCGGGGAGTTCGGAGACTGCGAGGTGACCGCGGTCGTGCTGGCGGCGGGCCCGGGGGTACGCCTCCGTCGCGTCGCCCCAGCCGTCGTCGTCGCGCAGGCCGAGCCGGTTCCCGTGCTGCGGGTCGAGTACCTGATCGAGGCCGCGCAGGGGCTCCTGACGATCACGTTCACGACCCCTCAGGCGCAGCGCACCGAAGAATGGGAGCAGCTGTTCGACGCCATGGCGCGAACGGCCGAGCTCACCGCCTGATCGGTCGCGCCGCTGTGAGACGATTGCGCCCATGAGCCGGCCTGATCCCAGCGGCCGAAGGCCGTTCATGCAGCGCGGCCCGATCCGCCGCTTCCTGCTGGACCGGTTCATGGACCGCACCTACTACGGCGAGCGGCGGATGCAGAAGGGCGATCCCTACGTGCTCGACCGGGCAATCGAGCGCGCCCAGCGCAAGGGGCGGCAGCTGCCGGAGGACCTCGACTAGATCGCGCCGCCCGGCCGCTCCGCCGGTTCGGGCCGGCCAACCGAAGGCTCCGGCCGGCGAACGGAAGGCTCCGCTCGCGCCACCTGCACGAGCTCGAACCCTCTGGGGTCGACGCGATATCCGCAGCCCGGACGGGCCGGCGGCTCGGGCCGCCGCGGCAAGGTGACGCCGAGCAAGGGGCCATCGACCTGCAGGTCGGGCTGCAGCAGCAAGCCGATCCGGGAGCGCCGCACCCCGGCGCTCCAGTGGCCGAGCGTCTTCAGCGCGTCGGTGCGACCGGCGACGACCGCGTGCAGCGCCGGCAGCGGGGCGGCGAACAGGTCGCCGAGCGCCCGGCCCTGATCCTCGACCGCGTCGGCGTCATCGATCAGCAGAAGCTTGAGCGCATCGCCCGCCCGCAGCTCCGCGGCCAGCGCCGGCAGCTCGTCGATCCCCGTGACCACACGGCCGAGGACCGGGCACTCCCTGAGCGCCGAGCGCCGCCCGGCGATCGCGATCAGCTCGATCTCCGGGTACAGCCTGGACACGACCTCGGCGACGACCAGCAGCGCGGTGGTCTTGCCCGAGCGCGCCGCCCCTGCAACCAGCGCGTGCTCGCCTGAAAACAGCTCGAAGCCGGACGGCTCGAGCGACTCGTCCCCGATTCCCAGGGGCACGAACAGCGGCTCGCGCTCGGACCGGCCCGCACCCAGCAGCGCCTCGACCGGGAGGCTCTCGGGAAGCACGTCGACAGGAGGAGGACCACCGTCGATAGCCTCGGCGCCTCGGGCGCGCCGCGCACACTCCTCTCCGATCGGTCCGGCAGGGCGCGCGAACTGCACGACCTGCCCCGAGCCACCGACGACGGCGCGCCCCGCGGTGAAACGGGGGATCGACCGCCGCGGCACCCCGAACTGGGCGTAATCGGCTACGTCCGCGAGCTGGAATGCGAGCCGCTGTTGGGCCAGTGAGGCCAGCGCCGTCGGAACGGCGCCCAGGCGGTCGGCGGCAATCGCTGTGTGGATGCCGAGCTCCGGCCCGTCGGACCACACACGGCTGAAGGCCTCGCGTAGCGCATCGCCGGCCAGATCGCCGTGCTCGGCCGCGAAGCCGCCGTAGCCGTCGAGCAACACGACGATCTTCGGCGCCGCCGCCCTTGCCTGTGGATCGAGCGTGCGCCTGGCGTGCAGCTCCCCCCGCAGGCGCCGCAGCAGCCGCCGCTGGCGCTCGTGTTCGGCGGCCCCGATCACCGCCCCGACGTGCGGCAGGTTCGCGAGCGGCTGGAGCTCGCCCGCCCCGAAGTCGAGCGCGTACATGTGAAGGCGGCTCGGATCCGTGGTGTCGGCGAGCGCGAGCGCCAGGGTCGCCAGCGCCGTGGTCGTTCCACTTCCGCCGATCCCGTACAGCAGCAGGTTGCCGGCGCTGAGGTTCCAGCCGGCCGGGTACTGGGCCTGCGCCCCTGGATCATCGGCGAGCGCGAGCGGAACGACCGCGCCCTTCTCCCCCGCCAGCGGGCGCGGCGGCCCCAGCTCGAGCAGCCGCTCGATCGGCACGTCGTCCGGAAGCGGCGGCAGCCAGGGGCGTCGCGGGGGCTGACCGTCCGCGTAGGCGGCCTTGGCGGCTCCCACCAGCCGCACGAGGTCGGAACCTGCGGATCCGCGCTCGACCGGGTCGATCGTCCTCCGCTGCGCGGGGCGCTCGATCGGCGCCTGGAACGGCTCCACCGACACGGCGTTCGCCGGGCCGGCGGCGGTGAAGCCGCTGACGAGCGCGGTCTGCACGGGAATCAGCTCCGACGGCCCGAGGCGCACGTGCGCGCGACCGGGTTGGGTCCGCGGGATCTTGGCGGCGGCCGGAGAGTCGATCACGTCCGCCGAGTCCTGGCCGGTCTGTACGCGCAGGCACACCCGGAGGTTGGCGTTCGCGCGGATGTTCTCGTTGACGGCGCCCGACGGCCTCTGTGTCGCCAGCAGCAGGTGGACGCCGAGGCTGCGTCCCCGCTGGGCGATGCCGACCAGCGACGAGACGAAGTCCGGCAGCTCGGCGGCCAGCGTCGCGAACTCATCGATGATCACCAGCAACCGCGGCAACGGCGCCGCGTCCCCCTCGCCCACCAGGCGGTCGTACTCGCGCAGGTCCGCGGCACGGTGATCGCGCAGAACGCGCTCCCGGTAGCGGAGCTCCGCCTCGAGGCTGATCAGCGCCCGTTCCCCGAGCTGCTCGTCGAGGTCGGTGACCATCCCGACGGTATGCGGCAGCTCGGCGCACTCGCCGAAGGCGCTGCCCCCCTTGTAGTCGATCAGGACGAAGTTCGCGCGGGTCGGGCCGTACGCCGCGGCCAGGGCCGCCACCAGGCTCCGCAGCAGCTCGCTCTTGCCGGCGCCGGTTGTGCCCGCGATCAGCCCGTGGGGGCCGTCGGTCACCAGGTCGATCCTGAACGGGCCGTCCTCGCTGAGCGCCAGCGTTGCGGTCAGGCCGCTGCGCCGCTCCGCTTCGCGCCAGCGTTCGCGGATCAGATTCGGATCCGGTTCGGAGAGACCGAGCAGCGCCAACAGCCCGACCTGATCCGGCAGCGCTCCGCCGAGCACCTGGAGGTCGGCGTCCTCGAATCGGGCCAGCGCCACCGCGCAGTCCCGCGCGGTCGCGGGCGTGATCCCAGCCACCAGCAAGGGATCGACATGCTCGCCGGTCTGCGGGCGCACCAGCTGCGCCTCGCCCGCCTCGTCGGAGAGCTCGATCACGGTCGTGCAGGCCGCGGGGAGGCGCTCGCGCGAGCGGGCGATGACGATTCCGCTGAACAGTTCCCCCGCACGCAGCAGCGCCCGCCCGGCGGCCGCCCGCCCCTCGATCAGGGTTGGGCTGTCCAGCACGGCCAGCACCCGCCTCGGATCGTCCTCGTCGCGCTCCACGAGCTCGCCCGCGAGCGCGGCGCCGGGCGCCGCACCGAACGCGAGCTGGCGCCCGGAGCCGATTCCGCCGCCGTCGCGGACGTGCGGAAGCCACTTGACCCAGTCCCAGTCATCGTGCGCCTCGGGCTCCGCCAGCACCGCGATCGACAGGTCGGCGGGGCCGTGAAGGATGGCCGCCTGGCAGAGCAGAGCCCTGGCGAACGCCAGCGCCTGCGATCGCGGGCCGACGATCCCTGCCACCCCGCCGTCCGAAAGCGATACCGGCACCGGAGCGAGCTCGAGACGGCCGTGCTCGGCAAGGATCCGCTCGGCGGCCTCGGCCGGGGGGTGGCGGTCCGCCAGCGGGGGCCGGAACGGCAGCTCCCCGAGGCCGGCGCCCAGGATCAGGAAGTCGCTGTCGGCGGGGCGCCGCTCCCAGAGACGAGGCTCAGGGGCGGTGGCGCGGCGGTGAAGCTCGGCCATGTCGGGAAGCTCCACGCGGCGGCGGACCAGCTCGTCGGCGTGGCGCTCGGTGACCTGGCGGCGGAACTTCTCGAGCCGCTGGACGAACTCGCGCTGCTCCCCGCGCGAGCTCCGGCGGGCGTGGCGGCGCTGCTCGAGCCAGCTGCCGATGACCAGCACCGGGCTAAGCAGCATGAACAGCGCGTAGATGATGCTGTGGAGGACGACCACCATCACCGCCCCGAGTACCAGCGGGCCGACCGCCGAGGCGACGCTGAACCGAGGCCGCTCGGCAGCCCCCGGCTGCTCTGGAGCGCTCAGTGGCTCATCCCGGCTCGCCACGCGTGCCCGCGGCGGGCGGTTGAACGCGATCGTGCCGGCGATGCTGGCCTGCCGCACCGGATCCAGCGGCAGCAGCGGCAGGGGCACCGCGACCGTGAACGCGACGTCGCCGGCCTCGAACACGGCTCCGGGCTCGATCTCGGTCGCCTGTGCGATGCGTCGGCCCTCGACCCAGGTCCCGTTGACCGAGTCGAGATCCTCGACCGTCGCCCGCAGTCCGCCCGGGCTCGGCTGTACCCGAACGTGCCGGCGGGAGAGGCTCTCGTCGTCGAGCACCAGGTCGCAGCCTTCGTCGCGCCCCACGATTGCACCCGCCGAAGTCAGCGGCAGCCGTCGTCCGGCGTCGAACCCGGCGATCACGCGCAGCTCGAGCGTCGGCGGTGCGTGCCGGCTCGAGTCGGGCGCGGCGTTGGCCGGATGGACGCGGGCGCCCTCGTACAGCCCGATCTCCGACAGCGCCAGGTCGGCGTGACAGAAGCGACCGTCGATGACGATGCCCCTGGTGTCGGCCGGCGCGGGCAGCGCGTCGAGCAGGTCGCCGACTGTCGCCTCCTCGCCCCCGAGCCGCAGCTCGACGTCGGCCTCCTCCCCCACTGGGCTATCGACCACAACACGCATCTACGCGGCGTCAAGCGTACCGGCGCGGGCGCGCGCAACCGATGACCGCGGGTATGGTCGGTTCGATACCTGCGGCCAGTGCCGCAGCCCGGCCCGGGACCCGATACTGCCCCGGTGCCACGGTTGCTCGTCGATGCCCGGACGCTGCTTGCGGTCCGGGAGAAGCTGGGGCGGCTGCATGACCAGCTGCTGCGAATGCACACGGTGGTGGACGGCTACGAGGGACTCCTCGGCGGACGCGCGCTCGAGTCCGAGCTCCGAGATTTCTGCACCCGCTGGCACTTCGGAACGATCGAAGTCGCGGAGGAGATCTCCGCGCTGATGAACGATCTGCTCGGCGCGGTGAGCGCGTACCAGCGGATCGAAGAACGGCTGGCGGCGGCGCACGCACGCCCGAGCGGATCGGGCACGACGACCGTCGGCGGCCGGGGGCCGGCCACGTCCGTCATCCGCACCGGTCCCTACAGCGGCCACGGAACGACGACGATTGGATGAGCGGTATCGCGGACTCGATACCTTCGGCCACTACCGCCACCCTCGGTGCAGAAGGACACTGGGGAAGCATGGAGGACCCCCTCGCCGATCCGCGTGCTCGAGATCTCCTGAGCGCAGCGCCAGGGGACGTGCTCGCGCTGGCGGGCCTGTTCCGCAGCGCAGCGAGCGAGGCATACGCCGTCTCCGTCGGACTGGAAGAGGCGCGGCGCGACGGCAACTGGACGGGAAGAGCCGCGGAGGCCTTCCGGCGCTCGATCGCCCGCCTGCCGGTGCGGCTCGACGCTGTTCGTGCCGGCTTCGAGGAGGTCGCCACCTCGCTCACGGCCTACGAACCGGAGCTGGTGCGGCTCCAGGTGGCGTTCCGCCGAACCGCCGAGGAGCTGGCTGAGGCCCGCGCCTGGGTCGGACCGGAGCGCGAGGCACCAGTGCAGGCCGCTGCGGTCCAGGCGCTCGTGCTGCGCGCGTTCGTGCTGCTGAGCGAGTTCGAGCAGGCCCGCGGCGCCTGCCGACTGGCGATTGCGTCGGCTGAGGCGACGGCGCCCGCTCACCGCGCCGCGGGGCGAGGCACGACGGCGATCGGCGGATCCAGCGGCGTCCTCACGGTCATCGGGTGATGACCAAGGCGCCGTCTACCCAACCGCTACGCTCCGCGCGTGCGTGCGCAGGAGAGGGCGGTCCTGGGGGCCGAGGTCAGCCCGGTCGAGCTGCAGAGCTTGATCAGGGCGGTGCGGCGAGGTGTTCCCTTTCTGTTTCTGCGCGATGGCGAGCGGGCGCAGCATCTGATCGAGCTGAAGACCGAGCGCCTGGTGCTCGGACGCGCTCCTGGATCGGAGCTCCAGATCGCCTGGGACCCGCGGGTATCCGCGGTCCACGCCTACCTGGAGCGCCGCGCGTCTCGCTGGGTGATCGAGGACGACGGCCTCTCGCGCAACGGCACGTTCGTAAACGGGGAGCGGCTGCACGGGCGCCGGACGCTGCGGGATGGCGATGTGATCGGCGTCGGCGACACCGTGATCGGGTTTCGCGATCCCCAGTCCGAGCGCGTTGTGGCGACGGTCTCGGTGCCAACCGTTCCGGTGCCGCAGGTCTCGGAGGCTCAGCGACGGGTTCTGATCGCGCTCTGCAGGCCGCTGGCGGCGGACGGGCGGGCCGCGCCGGCCACCAACGAGCACATAGCCGGCGAGCTCGTGCTCAGCCTGTCCGCGGTCAAGGGCCACCTCCGCGTTCTGTTCAGCCGCTTCGGGCTCGACGAGGCGCCGCAGAACCAGAAGCGTCTGCTGCTCGCCGAGCGGGCGCTCGCGACGGGCGTCGTGCGGACGCCCGACCTCGAGTAGCGCGCCTTCGGCTCAGGCGCCACGCGCGGCCCGGGGCACACGCCGGGATCAGCCGATCTTGGTCGTACCGGAGCCGCTGCCGCCGTGGTGTTTGCCCCCCACCGACGTGGTCCCAGACCCCGTGCCGGCCGCGCCTCCGCCCCCGGAGGCTGCCGGCGCGACCGGGGCCGGCGTGGGCTGATACGTGGTTGCCTGGGTGGAGGGCGCCTGGCTTGACGCGGTCGACTGTGACGAGGCCGACGACGTGTGTGTCTTGGCGGAGCTCGCTGGATGGCTCCGGCGGGAATGGACACGACGGCTCGGGCCAGACACGCGATGCGGGATCGTGCGCGGAGGAAGTCTCAGGGTGGCCAGACCGGGAGCGAAATCGGCGGCGAGCGCCGGCCCCGGCCGGGCCTCGTGCCCAGCAGCGCTGGCCGAGCCCGAGCCGCCGCCGGCGCGCGCGATCAGGAACGCGGCGCCGAACGCTGCCAACATGCACGCGGTCCCGGTTGCGAGCAGCCTCATCCCGCGTTGATTTTACGCCTCAGGTGGAGCGAGGCTGACGGATGGCGGACGAGCTCGAGCTGATCACCTCGCTGATCGAGCGACTGCTGTGCGACCCAGCGCTGCGTGCCCGATTTCGCCGCAATCCGGGCGAGGCGCTCACCGAGAACGGGCTCGGGGGCCTGGCGGCCGACCTTCCTCCGGGACACCGGGCGCTGAGGACACTCGAGCTCCGTGAGTCCCGCTCGAGCCTCGCGGGCGTGATGGTTGCGGCGGCGGCGGAGGGTGTCGACTTCGCTCATGTCGCCGAGCACGCCGCGCCTGCGCTCGAGCACCAGGCGCGAGCCGACATCGAGCGCCTGGCAAGGAGCTTCGAAGGCCACCACCATCATGCGGCCGAGCGGCCGGCGGGGAGGGAGGTCGACCTGCCCGCCCTGGCCTCGCCGGCGCCGCAGCCGCACCACGCCCCGGCGGCGGCACAGCCACAGGGAGCTGCACAGCCGGCGGGCGGAGCGCCGCCCGCGGCCGCAGGGCAGCCCGTCGCCCCGCACGCAGCACCGGGTCAGGCCGCCGATCCCGCCGTGACAGCCGTCGAGCATCACCATCACCGGTTGGCCTATCCCGGTAACGACGCCTCCCCCCAGCAGATCGCCCGCTGGATGGCGCTGCACGCCAAACGCGCCGGCCTGCCGCCGGAGCTGCCGATCATGGCCGCACTGACCGAATCCGGGATGCGCAACCTGCCCTACGGCGATCGCGACTCGGTCGGCTTCTTCCAGATGCGGCTGAGCGTCTGGGACCACGGCGAATACGCGGGCTACGTCAAGCATCCGGGACTGCAGCTGAAGTGGTTCATCGATCACGCCCTCGCGGCCCGCGCAGCCGATCCGGGCGTCGCCGGGAGCCCCTCGTCGTGGGGTGAATGGATCGCGGCCGTCGAGCGGCCCGCGGTCCAGTTTCGAGGTCGCTACCAGCTCCACCTGGACACCGCGCGCGAGCTGCTCCGCGGCGTCGACCTCGCGGGCGCTGCCGCACCGCGCTCGACGGTCGGCGCGGGCGCGCTGCAGGTCGCGATGCGCTACCTGGGAACCCCGTACCAGTGGGGAGGGTCGAGCCCGGCCACGGGATTCGACTGCTCCGGACTGGTGCAGTACGCCTACTCCCAGGAAGGGATCCAGCTGCCGCGGGTCGCGGCGGACCAGTTCAACGTCGGCGTTCCGGTCCCCCGGGCCGACCTTCGACCGGGCGACGCCGTGTTCTTCGCCGAGAACGGGTATGTCCATCACGTCGGCCTGTACATCGGCGATGGGCGTTTCGTCAACGCCCCGCAGACGGGCGAGGACGTCAAGGTCTCCTCGCTCTCAAATCCGTACTTCGCAGCCCAATATGCCGGCGCTCGCAGGTACACAGCCGCCCTGGCGTCGAACCCCAGCAACTACGCGCGTTCGCTCCCCACGGTGACGCCGTGAGCACCCTCGAAACTCACCGGCTCCCGTAGGGTTAATTGCGACATGAGGTGGAGCTGCAGCGTCCGGGCAGCGTTGGCCGCCGTCGCCGTGATCTTCACGCTGGCCGCAAGCTCATCGGTTGCCTTGGCAAGCGACACGCTTCTCGGTGGTCAGACCCTGGGCCCAGGCCAGACGCTCGCCTCGGGCGACGGCCACTACCTGCTCGCGATGCAGACCGACGGCAATCTCGTTCTCTACGTGATGAACGGAAGCTCGATCCACCGGGCCGTATGGTCGACCGGAACGCACGGGGACAACGGCGCTCGGGCCGTGCTCCAGAGCAACGGCAACCTGGTGCTGTTCAGCCCCGTCAACGAGGCGCTGTGGTCGTCGAACACGAGCGGCGTCGGCTGCGCGAACCTGGTCGTTCAGGACGACGGCAACCTCGTCATGTACGCGGGCAAGCACAACGTGTGGTCAACGCACACCGTCGCCACGACGCTGCAGCCAGGGGACGAGCTGGTGCCCGGCCAGCGGATCTTCTCCCCCGGCGGTGAGCACTTCGTGGTCTATATGCAGACCGACGGCAACCTCGTCCTGTATGGCCCGACCGGAGCGCTGTGGAGCTCGGGTACCTGGGGGATCCCCGGTAACCACGCGATCATGCAGACCGACGGGAACCTAGTCGTCTACACGACCGCCGGCCGCGCGCTGTGGTCGAGCGGCACCCACGGCGACTCGGGTGCGTACGCGGCCGTCCAGCAGGACGCGAACTTCGTCGTCTATCACAAGGGCAAGGGCGTGTGGTCGAGCGGCACGGCCGGCAAGGCTCCGAACAGCGGCAAGTCTCAGTGGTCGGTCCCCGCGTTCGTCGCCTGCCCGCCCCCGGCTCCCCCGCCGGCCGCAACGGGGCCGCCTTCCGCTCCGGTGGTGAAGGTCCCGGTGGCCAGCAAGCTCCGCCGGTTGCGAGTCAGGGTGACGATGAGCTGGACCTGGGACCGCGCTCACACGCGCCTTTACCGGATCAAGATCCCGCACCTCCCGCGCAGGGCGACCGTTTTGGTCTGGTGCCGAGGCCGAGGCTGCCCCAGGCACGTCGTGATCGCGGGCCGCCGCCGGCTCGGACGACTGCTGCACTCGCTCGATGGTCAGAGCTATCGCGCCGGGGACCGGCTCCTGGTCACGATCTACGAGCGCGGCCGCAAGACTGAGCGGATCACGATCGGCATCCGCTACGGAAGACTGCCGCGCGTCCGGCTGCTCTGATCTCGTTCGCGACCGCTCGGCCGCGAAAACCCCGGGGGTAGGATCAGTGCCATGAGCGACCCGTTTCGGACCCAGACGGCGAGCGGGAACGGCGCCGGCGCCGACATCGACGCAACGGAGACGAGCGAGTGGCTGGAGGCGCTCGATGCGGTCGTCGAGCACGACGGCCTGAGCCGGGCCCGTCACCTGCTGACGCGTGTCATCGAGCGTGCCCAGCACGCGGGTACGGGTCCGATCGCGAGCCTCAACACGCCGTACATCAACACGATCCCTCCCGAGCAGGAAGCGCAGCTCCCGGGCGATCCCGCGCTCGAGCGTCGACTCCGTTCGATCGTGCGCTGGAACGCGATGGCGATGGTCGTACGCGCCAACAAGCCCTCGTCGGAGCTGGGCGGACACATCGCGTCCTATCAGTCGCTTGCGGTGCTCTACGAGGTCGGCTTCAACCACTTCTGGCATGCGCCCTCGCAAGCGCACGGCGGGGACCTCGTGTACTTCCAAGGTCACTCCTCTCCCGGCAATTACGCGCGCGCGTATCTCGAGGGGCGCCTGTCCGAGGAGCAGCTGGACGGCTTCCGCCAGGAGGTCACCAGGCCCGGAGGGCTCAGCTCCTATCCCCACCCCTGGCTGATGCCGGAGTTCTGGCAGTTCCCGACCGTATCGCTGGGCATCGGGGCGATCACCTCGATCTACCAGGCGCGGTTCATGAAGTACCTGCAGGCCCGCGGGATGGCGGAGACCGACGGCCGCAAGGTGTGGGCGTTCATCGGTGACGGCGAGGTCGATGAGCCGGAGACGATGGGCTCGATCGGCATGGCGGGAAGGGAGCAGCTCGACAACCTGATCTGGGTCGTCAACTGCAACCTCCAGCGCCTCGACGGCCCCGTGCGCGGCAACGGCAAGATCATCCAGGAGCTGGAGTCGGACTTCCGGGGCGCGGGCTGGAATGTGATCAAGGTCATCTGGGGATCGCGCTGGGACCCGCTGCTGGCGGCCGACGTCGACGGCCGCCTGGTGCGCGTGATGAACGAGAGTCTCGACGGCGAGTACCAGACCTACAAGTCCCGTGACGGCGCCTACGTGCGCCAGCGCTTCTTTGGCAAGGATCCTGTGCTGCTCGACCGAGTCGCGCAGATGTCCGACGATGAGATCTGGCTGTTGAACCGCGGCGGCCTGGACCAGCAGAAGGTCTATGCCGCCTACCACGCCGCGGCCCACCACCGCGGCCAGCCGACCGTGATCCTGGCCAAGACGATCAAGGGCTACGGGATGGGCGCATCCGGTGAGGGGCAGATGATCACCCACCAGGCCAAGAAGATGACCGAGGACGCACTGCTCGCCTTCCGTGACCGCTTCGAGCTGCCGCTCTCCGACGAGCAGGTGCGCGCGGCCGAGTACTACATGCCGCCCGACGATTCACCCGAGATGCAGTACCTGCGCGAGCGTCGCGCCGCGCTTGGGGGCTCGATTCCGGTCCGGCGAACCAAGGCCGACCCGCTCGAGGTCCCCGCACTCGAGCTGTTCAAATCGCAGCTCGAGGGCACGGGCGACCGCCAGATCTCCACGACGATGGCGTTCGTCCGCGTGCTCGCCGCGCTCCTGCGCGACAAGCCGATCGCGAAGCACATCGTCCCCATCGTCCCCGACGAGTCCCGGACATTCGGGATGGAGGGGCTGTTCCGCCAGATCGGGATCTATTCACCGGTCGGACAGCTCTACCAGCCCGAGGACTCCGAGCAGCTGATGTTCTACAAGGAGGACGAGCACGGGCAGATCCTCGAGGAGGGGATCACGGAGGCCGGCTCGATCTCCTCGTTCATTGCCGCCGGCACCTCCTACAGCGCGCACGGCGTGCAGATGGTCCCCTTCTACATCTACTACTCGATGTTCGGCTACCAGCGCGTCGGAGATCTCGTGTGGGCGGCCGGCGACTGCCGCACGCGCGGCTTCATGCTCGGAGGCACCGCCGGGCGCACGACCTTGAACGGCGAAGGTCTGCAGCACGAGGACGGGCACAGCCACGCCCTCTTCCCGGTCGTGCCGAACGTGCGTGCCTACGACCCCGCGTTCGGCTACGAGGTGGCCGTGATCATCCAGGATGGGCTGCGCCGGATGGTCGGCGAGCAGGAGGACGTGTTCTTCTACATCACGCTGATGAACGAGAACTACGTCCATCCGCCGATGCCGTCAGGTGCGGAGGAGGGAATCCTCCGAGGGATGTACAAGCTCCGATCTGCATCCGGGAGCCCCGTCGTACAGCTCCTGGGGTCGGGCACGATCCTCAACGAGGTGCTCGCCGCGGCCGACCTGCTCCGCGACGACTGGGGCATCGAGGCCGACGTCTGGAGCGTCACCTCGTTCACCGAGCTGCGCCGCGACGGGATCGAGGCCGAACGGTGGAACATGCTCCATCCGACCTCCGAGGGGCGGATCGCATACGTGGCTCAGCAACTCGCGGCCGATGTACCGACGGTCGCCTCCACCGACTACATTCGGGCCTTCGCCGATCAGATCCGCCAGTGGGTCCCCGCCCCGTACCGCGTGCTCGGGACCGACGGCTATGGCCGCAGTGACTCTCGCCGGGGCCTGCGGAGCTTCTTCGAGGTCGACCGGCGCTATGTCGCGGTCGCCGCCCTGCGCGAGCTCGATCCCCCGCGCGCGCGGGAAGCGATCGAGAAGTACGAGATCGATCCCGAAGCCCCGATGCCGACCACGGTATGAGCCCGCCTGCCGATGTCGTGGAGGTCGAGGTCCCGGACATCGGCGACTTCGAGGATGTCCCGGTCATCGAGATTCTCGTCTCGCCGGGCGACCAGGTCGGGGTCGATGACCCCCTGCTGACGCTGGAGTCGGACAAGGCGACGATGGACGTACCGGCGCCGTTCGCTGGCGTGGTGCGCGAGCTGCGGGTCAAGGTGGGCGACAAGGTGTCCCAGGGGACCGCGCTGCTGACGATCGAGGCCGCGGGCGACGGCGCGGAGGCACCGGCGGGCGACGGCGCCGGAGCCACGACCGGCGACTCGAAGGCGTCGGCGGCGGCCTCGGATGGCGCGCCGAACGAGGCGGCGGCGCCGGACGCCGTCGAAAGCGCCGTGCGCGCCGAGCAGCAGGCCGCGCCCCCGCCTCCCGCAGGGGAGCCCCCGGCGAGGCCCTCTCAGCCGTCTCCCGCGGAAGTCTCAGAGCCCTCCTCCGGCAACGGCACCGAGCCCATCTACGCGAGCCCCTCCGTCCGGCGGCTTGCCCGCGAGCGCGGAGTCGATGTGCGCTCGCTGACCGGGTCCGGGCGCAAGGGCCGGATCACGCGCGAGGACGTTGAGCGCGGACCGGCGCCCGCAGCTGCCCCGGGGCGCGCCAGTGCCGGATGGGGCCTCGATCTGCCGCCGTGGCCCTCCGTCGACTTCGAGAAGTTCGGGCCGGTGGAACGGGTGCAGCGCTCGCGGATCCAGAAGATCTCCGCGCCGAACCTGGCGCGCAACTGGGTGATGATCCCGCACGTCACCCACAACGACGAGGCGGATATCACCGAGCTCGAGGCATGGCGCAAGCAGCTGAACTCCGAGCAGGACGCCGCCAAGGTGACGATGGTCTCGTTCCTGGTGGTCGCGTCGGTGGCGACCCTGAAGGAGTTTCCGATCTTCAACGCGTCCCTTGACGGGGACGAGCTGGTGCTGAAGCGGTACTACAACATCGGGTTCGCGGCCGACACCCCGGGGGGGCTCGTCGTTCCGGTGATCAAGGACGCCGGCCACAAGGGATTACTGGAGATCGCGGCTGAGCTCACCACGCTGTCCGGCAAGGCCCGCGAGGGAAAGCTGATGCCAGGCGACATGCAGGGCGCCACGTTCACGATCTCCTCGCTCGGCGGAATCGGCGGCACCTCGTTCACGCCGATCATCAATGCGCCCGAGGTCGCAATCCTCGGCGCCACCCGCTCCGCGATCAAGCCGGTCTGGAACGGCTCGGACTTCGAACCCCGTCTGATGCTCCCCCTCTCGCTCTCCTACGACCATCGCGTGATCGACGGCGCTGCGGCAGCCCGGTTCGTGGTCCACCTGGTCCGGGTGCTTTCCGATCTGAGACGGGCGCTCTTGTGAGCCGCGTATCCGAGGTACGGGTTCCCGACATCGGGGACTTCACCGATGTCCCGGTGATCGAGATCCACGTCTCCCCCGGCGATGAGGTGGGCGTCGAGGATCCGCTGGTCACGCTCGAGTCGGACAAGGCGACGATGGACGTGCCGGCGCCGCAGGCCGGAACGGTGAAACAGCTTCAGGTGAAGATCGGCGACCGGGTCTCGGAGGGGAGCGTGATCCTGACGATGGAGGCGGACTCCGCGGGACCCGCCGATGCACCCCCCGCGGCCGAGGACACCCGCGCCGCGGACGCACCCCGCGAAGCCGAGGCCCGCCCGGCCGGGCCACCTCCGTCGCAGGCGCCCGCGAGCGCCCACGATGCCCAGCTGGTCGTGCTGGGCTCGGGCGTCGGCGGCTACACGGCGGCGTTCAGAGCCGCCGATCTCGGGCTGGAGACCATCATGATCGAGCGCTACGACCGGCTCGGCGGGGTCTGCCTGAACGTGGGTTGCATCCCCTCCAAGGCGCTCCTCCACGCCGCCCGGGTGATCGCCGAGGCCGAGGAGATGAGTGCCCACGGCATCACGTTCGGCAAGCCCCGGGTCAAGATCGAGGAGCTGCTGGCCTGGAAGGAGTCAGTGGTCGGCAAGCTCACCGGCGGCCTCGCACTGCTCGCTCGTCAGCGCAAGGTCGAAGTGATCACCGGGGAGGGGAAGCTCACGGGGCCCAACAGCCTCAAGGTCGGCGACCGCGAGGTCACATTCGACCACTGCATCATCGCCGCAGGGTCCCAGTCCACTGCGCTGACCGACCTTCCCGACGATCCCAGGATCATCGACTCGACCGGAGCGCTCTCCCCGACGGAGATCCCGAAGCGGCTGCTGGTGATCGGCGGCGGGATCATCGGGCTGGAGATGGCGACCGTCTACGACGCGCTCGGCTCTTCGGTGACCGTCGTCGAGCTGCTCGATCAGCTGATCCCCGGCTGCGACCCGGATCTCGTCAAGCCGCTCCAGAAGCGGATCACCGACCGGTATGACGCGATCAAGCTCGGGACCAGCGTCGAGTCGGTCAAGCCGCAGAAGACGGGGCTCAAGGTCTCCTTCTCGGACGGCTCCAGCGGAACCTTCGACTCGATCCTCGTCGCGGTCGGGCGCACCCCCAACGGCAACGCGATCGAGGCCGACGCCGCGGAGGTGAACGTCGATGAGCGGGGATTCATCCCCGTCGACCGCCGGATGCAGACCAACGTCCCGTCGATCTATGCGATCGGAGACATCGTCGGCGGTCCGATGCTCGCGCACAAGGCCTCGCACGAGGGCAAGGTTGCCGCCGAGGTGATCGCCGGGCGGAACGTCGAGTTCGACGCGCGGGCGATTCCCTCGGTCGCCTACACCGATCCCGAGGTGTCGTGGATGGGCCTGACCGAGACCGCGGCGCGAGAGCAGGGCATCGAGTTCGAGAAGGCGGTGTTCCCGTGGAGCGCTTCGGGTCGGGCACTCGGTCTCGGTCGCGACGATGGCCTCACCAAGCTGCTGTTCGAACCGGGCAGCCGGCGCCTGCTCGGCGCGGGGATGGTGGGCGTGAACGCCGGCGACCTGATCGCCGAGACCGTACTGGCGCTCGAGATGGGCGCAGACGCCGAGGACATCGGCCTCACCGTCCACCCCCACCCCACGCTGTCCGAGACGATCGCCTTCGCGGCCGAGATGGCGGCGGGGACGATCACCGATCTGATGCCGCCGCGGCCGGCGCGGACGCGGTCAGCGCCGTCGGAGCAGCCGGAGCAGCCGCACCAGCAGCGCCAGCGCCAGTAGCACCATCAGCGCGCCGATCGCCCGCCCCTGGCGGGAAGACGGGACCGCGGACGGCATCCCCGGCCGCGCCCGGGGGGCCGGCATCGCGAACTCCTCGGCTGCCAGCACGTCGTGGGCCTCCGCGATCCCGCTGGGATCGCCTGGGAGCGCGACCGGATCGCGGCGGAGCTCCGGATCGACGGCCGGCATCGCGAATTCCTCGGCCGCGAGGATGTCGTGCGGCTTGCCGGCTGGCTCGGTCGACGGCACCGCCGGATGATCGCAAATCGCCCGGGGCGACCGGCTCCCGGCCGCCGGACGTGCAAATCCCCCCCGACGACCGCCGACCGGCCCCAGGGCAGCCGAGGCAGGCGACCAGCTAAAATCTAAGCCCGGTCGACTTAGATCACGTCACAGGACGGCGGAATGATCTGCTACCGTATTACTTACCTTCCGTAAGAAGCTAGCGAAAGTGAAGACTGCACGAAATGCCTAGCACCCTTCTTCTAGTCCCCCTCGACGACGTAGTCGTCTTCCCCGGCATGTCGCTCACGTTGGCGATCGACGCCGGTGATGAAGACCGGGTCCTCCTCGTCCCCAACCACGATGGCGCCTTCGCAGACGTCGGGACCGTCGGCGAGATCACCGATCGCGTCCGCCTGCCCGGGGGAGCACGGGCCGTCGCCCTGCAAGGACTTCATCGCGGGATCGCCGGCGCGGCCCAGACGCAGCCGGACGGCCGCCTGTTCGTCGAGGTAGACGAGCGACCCGACGTCATCGAGCGCCCGCTCGACGGTCGTACCCGCAATCTCGAGCGCGAGTATCGCGCCGTGGTCGAGGAGATCCTCGAGCTGCGCGGCGACGATGGCCGCATCTCGGCGTTCGTGCGCAGCATCACCGAGCCCGGTGTGCTGGCGGACACCAGCGGCTATTCCCCTGACATCTCCTACGAGCAGAAGGTCGAGCTCCTCCAGACGCTCGACATCACCGAGCGCCTGGAACTGGCGCTCAAGTTCCAGCGCGAGCGCTTGGCCGAGCTCCAGGTCCGCAAGCGGATCCGCGAGGACGTGGAGGAAGGCGCCGAGAAGCAGCAGCGCGAGTACTTCCTGCGCAAGCAGATGGACTCGATTCGCAAGGAGCTCGGCGAGGACGACGCCTCGATCATCGACGAGTACCGGACCAAGATCGAGGAGGCCGGCATGCCCGACGCCGCCCGCGAGCAGGCGGAGAAGGAGCTGGGACGCCTCGAGCGCATGGGCGAGCAGAGCGCCGAGTCGAGCGTGATTCGCACGTATCTCGATTGGCTGATCGCCGTCCCGTGGAGCAAGCGCTCCGACGAGCGGCTCGATCCAGCGGGCGCGCGCACCCAGCTCGACTCCGACCACGCGGGTCTCGAGGACGTCAAGGACCGGATCGTCGAGTACATCGCGGTCAAGAAGCTGCGCCAGGAGCGCGGCATCAGCGAGGACAAGCGCTCTGGCGCGATCCTGACGCTGATCGGACCGCCCGGCACCGGTAAGACGAGCATCGGCGAGTCGATCGCCAAGGCGACCGGAAGGGAATTTGTACGGATGTCCCTTGGGGGCGTTCGCGACGAGGCCGAGATCCGCGGCCACCGGCGGACGTACATCGGCGCGCTCCCCGGCCGCCTGGTCAGGGCCCTGCGCGACGCGGGCACGATGAACCCGGTGATCATGCTCGATGAGGTCGACAAGGTCGGTGCAGACTGGCGCGGCGACCCGAGCTCGGCCCTGCTCGAGGTGCTCGACCCAGCCCAGAACCACAGCTTCCGCGACCACTACCTGGACGTCGAGCTCGATCTGAGCCAAGTGCTGTTCATCGCCACGGCGAACGTCGCCGACACGATCCCCGGTCCACTCCTGGACCGGATGGAAGTGATCCGCTTCGACGGCTACACGACCTCCGAGAAGGTCGCGATCGCCCGCGGCTATCTATGGCCGCGGCAGATCGAGCGAAACGGCCTGAAGCCCGACGAGGTCGAGATCTCCGATGAGCTGCTGAACACGATCGCCACCGAGTACACGCGCGAGGCCGGCGTCCGCCAACTCGAGCGCGAGCTCGGGACCTTGCTGCGCAAGACCGCGACGCAGATCGCCTCCGGCGACAAGCAGGCCCCGGTGACGGTGGATCTCGAGGCCGCGCGTGACGCGCTCGGACGGCAGCGCTTCTTCCAGGAGTCGGCGGTTCGCACCGCGGTCCCGGGAGTTGCCACCGGCCTGGCGGTCACAGGCGCCGGCGGGGACGTGCTGTTCGTCGAGGCGACCGCAATGCAGGGCAAGCCGGGCTTGACGCTCACCGGCCAGCTCGGCGACGTGATGAAGGAGTCCGGCCAGATCGCGCTCTCCTACGTGCGCGGTCATGCCGACGAGCTCGGAATCGAACCCGGCGTGTTCGAGGACCACTCCTTCCACGTGCACGTGCCCGCGGGCGCGATCCCCAAGGACGGCCCGAGCGCCGGCGTGACGATGGTCACCGCGCTGAGCTCGCTGCTCAGCGGGCGGCCTGTCAGGCACACGGTCGGGATGACCGGCGAGGTCACGCTCCAGGGTCGCGTCCTGCCGATCGGCGGCGTAAAGCAGAAGGTGCTCGCGGCGCACGCCGCCGGCCTCACCGACGTGGTCCTGCCCGAGCGCAACCGCGGTGACCTCGACGAGGTCCCCGAGGAGGTGCGCGAGGCGATGAAGTTCCACTTCGCGATGACGATCGACGAGGTGCTCGGCGTGGCACTCGAGCCCGCGCCTCTTCGTTCGGCGGCATAGGTCCCTGGGTAGGCTCAGTTCATGAGCACGATCACGGCGTCCCAAGAGCAGCAGATACTCGACCAGGTCCCGAAGCGGCTGTACATCGGTGGGGAATGGGTCGACGGCGGCGAGGGCTCGCTCGCCGTCGAGGACCCCTCCACCGGTGAGAGCCTCACCGAGGTCGCCGACGCGTCCGTCGACGACGCCAAGCGAGCACTCGATGCCGCGGTCGAGGCCGCTCCGGCCTGGGCCCAGCACCCGCCCCGTGAGCGCGGGGAAATCCTGCGCCGGGCGTTCGAAGCGATCACCGATCGCGTGGACGAGCTGGCACTGCTGATGACGCTCGAGATGGGCAAGCCGATCGCGGAGTCCAAGGCGGAGATCGCCTACGGCGCCGAGTTTCTGCGCTGGTTCGCCGAGCAGGCCGTCCGGATCGACGGCCGCTACGCGGTCGCCCCCAACGGCCAGGGCCGCCTGCTGACGATGAAGCAGCCCGTGGGGCCGGTGCTGCTGATCACCCCCTGGAACTTCCCGCTCGCGATGGGGACACGGAAGGTCGGTCCCGCAATCGCGGCCGGCTGCACGATGGTCGTGAAGCCGGCCCAGCAGACGCCCCTCTCGATGCTGATGTTGGCGAAGATCCTCGAGGAGGCCGGCCTGCCGAAAGGCGTGCTCAATCTGATCACCGCCTCTTCCGCCAGCCGGACCACCGGTCCCCTGATCGAGGACTCGCGGCTACGCAAGCTCTCCTTCACCGGCTCGACCGAGGTGGGACGCAAGCTGATGGAGCAGGCCTCCGAGAACCTGCTGCGCCTCTCTATGGAGCTGGGTGGCAACGCGCCCTTCATCGTGTTCGAGGACGCCGACGTCGACGACGCGGTCCAGGGCGCGCTGATCGCAAAGATGCGCAACATCGGCGAGGCGTGCACGGCGGCCAACCGCTTCCACGTCGCCGCGCCGATCGCGGACCAGTTCGCCGAGAAGCTGGCCGACAAGCTCGGCCGGATGAAGGTCGGGCGCGGAACCGAGGACGGCGTCGAGGTCGGCCCGCTGATCGATTCCAAGCAGCGGCACAAGGTCGCCGAACTGGTCGACGACGCCGTGTCCAAGGGCGCCAAGGCCCTCGTCGGTGGCCACAGCCGTGACGGAAGCGGATACTTCTACGACCCCACCGTGCTCGCTGATGTCCCCGACGGAGCAAACCTCCTCAAGGAGGAGATCTTCGGCCCGGTGGCGCCGGTGAAGGGCTTCGAATCGGAGGACGATGCGATCGCCGCGGCCAACGACACCGAGTTCGGACTCGTCGCCTACGTCTACACGCGCGATCTCAAGCGCGCGCTCCGCGTCGTCGAGGGCCTCGAGACCGGGATGGTCGGCCTGAACCAGGGGATGGTCTCCAATCCCGCGGCGCCGTTCGGCGGCATCAAGCAGTCAGGCTTCGGTCGCGAGGGTGGCCCCGAGGGGATCGAGGAGTACCTCGAGACGAAATACGTCGCGGTCAACCTGGATTAGCGCCTCGGCGCGGGCCGCGTCCGAACCCGGGCGCCGGCTCTCCCAGGTCCGCCACGATCGCCTTTCCTGACAGCCGGGCCAGGGGCCTTGCGGCCCACGGGAGCGCAGGGTCGGGCGCGGACACCAGCCGCGGCCCACGCAGGTCATAGGTCCGGCCGGCTCGCACCACCTGCCCCCCACCCGCCAGGACGTTTCGCACCCAGTCCGACTCCTCCCCGTAGAGCACGACGACCGCGATCGTCCGGCCGCGCCGAAACGCCACCACGGGCGTGCGGTATGAGCGCCCCGTCCGCCGGCCGCGGTGGCAGATCACAGCCCATGGC
Organism: uncultured Actinomycetes bacterium; assembly: GCA_963822725.1. GTDB lineage: Bacteria > Actinomycetota > Thermoleophilia > Solirubrobacterales > Solirubrobacteraceae > Palsa-465. The sequence goes on along the minus strand of CAWGIR010000004.1, from coordinate 165,813 downwards.
GGCAGTGCCCAGGCGTAGACGCCCTGAATCCGGTTCGTGATGACGCGGTTGGCGCGCGCGAGGCCCCTCGGCAGCTTGATCGGCACAGGTGTTAATTACCACCCACCTGCACAAGAAGCTTCCTGACCCTTGTACCCTCAGGGGCCAATGGCGTATGCCGAGGAGAGTCCCGGATACGGGCCCGCCCGCCCTCCCATCAACGAGCACGCTTCCGCACTCGCACACGAGTGGAGACGCCTGACGCGGGCGGCGACGACCGTCGCGCTGTTCACCGCGCCCGCGTTCTTCCTGGTCCTATACGACTCGAACCACCTGTCGCTCGCTGCCTCGATCATCATCACCGCGCTCGCGGTCGTGATCTTCCGCGGGCTGGTCGAGGTGGTGGTCCGCAAGCTGATCCCCTGGCCGAGCCTGTACGGGGCTCCGGAAGAGCTCAAGCAGGACGACCTGGTCGCGCGCCGGCGGCACTGGTACTGGCGGACGAAGTTCCGGCGCCTTCCGTTCTACATCGCGTTCATCTTCGCGCTCCTCGGCCTCTGTCAGCTGTTGTTCTCCTTCGCCGGGGTCAGCGCCAATTTCTTCCATCCGTTCGCGGGGCTGCGCCAGATCTTCCCGCCGGACACGCTGCCGCAGCTGGCGCTCGTGTTCGTGCAGCTGCCCCTGCTGCTGTTCATCAACGTGTTCATCCTGTTCGGCCCGTTCCTGTTCATGGCGGTCCGTGGCGTGCGCAGTTACGAGCCCGGCGACGCAAGCTGGGGCGTCAAGATCGACGACGTGCGGGGGCAGGCCGAGGCCAAGCAGGAGATCACCCGCGTGATCACGCTGTGGCAATCGGGGGAGGAGTTCGAGAAGGCGGGCGGCAAGCGCGAGCGCGGTCTGTTGTTCCTCGGCGCTCCGGGAACCGGCAAGACGATGATCTCGAAGGCGATCGCCACCAATTTCAACTGTCCGTTCGTGACGATTCCGGGCTCCGGGTTCGCACAGATGTTCATGGGGATGGACGCGCTCGTCGTGCAGTACTTGGCGCACAAGGCGAAGAAGCTCGCCCGCAAGTGGGGCGGGCAGTGCATCGTGTTCATCGACGAGATCGACGCGGTAGGAATGCGCCGCCAGGCGCTTCAGGGCGCCGGGTCTGGGATGAGCGTCGACACGAGCACGATCCACGACTTCTGTTTCTTCGGCCCCAACGGCTCGATCACGCCCACGGGCGATCTCGTGATCGAGTCGCGCGCCTGGCGTGATCGCCTGTTCGCTCAGCGGGCCGAGCCCGTGCCGAGCAACGGGCAGCTGATCGAGGGAATCGCCGATCGCTTGCGGAGATTCATGCCCGGAATGTTCGGCGGTTACCAAGGAACGGCCCTGAACCAGCTGCTCGTCGTCATGGACGGCATGGATGAGCCGCCGGGCTTCCGGAAGTTCATCACCAACCGCGTCAACAACTTCCTTGACGCGATGTTCGTCATCCCGTCGAAGATCGGCGATACATCGCTGCGCCTTCCTTCCCCGGGCCCGCGCCCGGAGCAGGTCTATTTCATCGGCGCCTGCAACGTGCCGATCGAGGCGCTCGACCCGGCGCTGACCCGCGCCGGGCGGATGGGACGCCACATCTGGTTCCGCACGCCGACCAAGGACGACCGGCTGGACATCTTCGACCTGTACCTCAACAAGGTGGACCACGAACCGGACCTGGACACACCGCGCCGGCGCGACGAGCTCGCCCGGATCACCAGCGGGTATTCCCCGGCGATGATCGAGCAGTGCTGCTCGATGGCGCTGACGATCGCCCATGCCGAGGGCAGGCGGACGTTCGGCTGGGGCGACCTCGTCGAGGCGATGACCACGGTGGAGACGGGCACGGCCCAGAACATCGAGTACATCGCCGAGGAGACGCGCGCGGTCGCGATCCACGAGGCCGGGCACGCCGCCGCCGGGCACGTGTATCTCGAGAAGGACATGCTGTCCACACGCCTGTCAATTCGCAAGCGCGGCGGGTCTCTCGGCCATTACCAGAGCATGGAGAAGGACGAGCGCTTCTCGCATTTCCGCAGCCAGGTGATGGGGATGCTGATCATGACGCTCGGCGCGATGGCCGCCGAGCACGTGTTCTACGGCGAGAACTCCCAGGGCGTGTCGGGCGACGTGGCCAGCGCGACCGCGACCGCCGCCGCGATGGTTGGCGTGTGGGCGATGGGTCCCGACCCGGTGCACATCAACGGCAGCCTGGCCGAGCCCGAGGACCACGAGAAGGTGCTCGGGCGCCTGGAACAGATCGGCGGCGCGATCATGAACCGCGCGGGCTCCGGGTCGCCGATGATCGCCGACCCCGTCGGCTCGATCCTCGGCAATCACGAGAAGCGCCGCGGCGCGGCGCAGCTCCTTGGACAGGCGTACGTGATCGCCTACGCGCTGATGTCGGCCAATAAGCAGGCGCTCGAGCGGATCGCGGATACGTTGGTGGAGCGCAAGGAGATGCACGGCGATGAGGTCGTGCAGCTGCTCTCGAGCGTCGGCCTGAAGCGTCCGGAGATCGACCTGATGGACGAGACCACATGGCCGAAGGTGTGAACGAGCCCGTACGCTCGACGGACGAAAGCGTTGCCGAGCGGCCCCTCAGCGGCGCCGTGGGCGTATCCAGCCGCGCCGGCGCGCAACGCGAGTCCTCCCCCCACGCGCACAAGTTCCGCGCGGCGACCGCGCTCCTGGTCGGCTTCGCCCTGGGCGCGTTGGCCGTCGCCGCCGCGATCCTGGCCAGCGGAAAGACGCATACCAACTCGGCTCCGTGGTCCTCCTGGAAACCTCCGGACTCGGGCACCACGGGCGCCACCGAGATCGCGGACCACATCGCGCCGCTGTACCGGATTTCCGACACCAGCCAGCTCGCGGTGGTGACGGTGGCCAATGTCGCCAACGCCAACGCCGTCGCGGCGCAGCAGAGCTCGGGCACATCGACCTCCCCGCCCAGCGGTCTCCAGGTCGCCGTTCGGACCAACGCCAGCACGAGCGCGGTGTCGCTTCTGACCGGCAGCACGATCGCCTACAACCTGTGCGGGATCGGCGGGTCGAACTGCTCGATCGGCGTCGGCCCGCCGTCGACCGCGCGGCTCCTGTTGCTGCGCCGGGAGGCCCTCGAGCTCGCGCTGTACACATTCAAGTACATCTCGAGCACGCAGAACGTGGTCGCGATCCTGCCGCCCGGATACACGACTCAGTCGTGCACGGGGCTCTGCCCCAAGCCCAACCAGCGCTCGACGACCAAGCCCGTCGACATCGCGCTCCTGTTCCTGCACGACGAGCTCCAGCCGTGGCTGGGCCAGCCGCTCAACCAGACGCTCCCCGAGACCTTCCCGCCGAGCGTCTCGCAGATGGCAAATGCGCCTGAGGCGGGGCTCGTCGATCAGATCACGGCCCGGGGTCTGTTCTCCGAGAACGTGGAGCAGGCGCAGGACGGCTCCAACCTGATCGTCCTCAACCCGATGCCGCCCCAGTAGGGCGCGCTTCGTACCCCTCGCACGAGCGCACGGGAACCCGCGGGTAGCGCGGGAAGCGCTCCGGCTCGTTGCGCGAGCGGCGGCAGAGCGAGAACACCGACCCACGCGTGTTGCGGATCAGCTGCTGGTGCCGGCAGGAATCGCACAGCCCTGCGTCCGGGCGCCGCTCCTCGCTCACTCAAACCACATGCCGCTCGCCGCCGGGGCCGAGCTCGGTGATCGCCCGGTCGGGCGGGCGATGCTCGTACCAGCGCTCGGTGCGCTCGAGCTGGGCGGCCAGCGAGATCAGGAGCGGCTCCGAGCCTGCGGGTCCCAACAGCTGTGCGCCGACGGGGAGCCCGTCCTCGGTCAGGCCGGCCGGGACGCTCATCGCCGGCCAACCGAGCATGTTCCAGGGCCAGGTGTATGGGCAGGCGGAGGTCATCCGCTTGTCGGTCTCCCAACCGGACAGGCCGTCCAGCGCCCCGATCGGGAGTGGCGGCTCACCTGTGGTGGGCGCCAGGACGACGTCGAAGCGACGGAAGATCGCACCCACCTGCCGCGCCATCGGGCGCTCGAGCGCGTGCCCGGCCCGGAGAACCGGTCCGCCGAGAAAGCGCCCGATCCGCGCTGCATCCCGCGTGCGCTTGTCTAGCTGAGTCTGGTCGGGGACTCGCCTGACCCACTCCGTGAGCCCGGCGATGCTGCGCGGGAGGACGCCGGCGCCGAGCACGCCGTACCGCGGGTCGGCGGCGATCACCTCGTGGCCCAGCGCCTCGATCGCGGCCCCGATCCGCTCGATCTGCGCCCGCACGCCGGGGTCGAGCCGGCGCGGCGCGGGCGCGAAGGCGGACTTCAGCGAGAGCGCCACCCGCAGCCGGCGGCCCGGATCCGCGCGGTCGGCGACGCTCGCATACGGCTCGGAGGCGGGCGCCGGCTGATGTCGGTCGCCCGGGTGGTTGCCGCCGGCGGCATCGAGCAGCAGCGCGGCGTCGACCACCGTCCGTGCGAGCGGCCCGATGCAGGCCAGTCCGTTGAAGGCCTCTGGATCGGGCCAGGTGGAGATCCGGCCTCGCTGGGGCTTGATCCCGACCAGATGGGTCCAGGCGGCCGGGACTCGGACCGAGCCCAGCCCGTCCGACCCGAGGGCGGCGGGCACAAGGTCTGCCGCGACCGCCGCGGCAGCGCCGCCGGAGGAGCCCCCCGGCGTGTGCTCGAGGCTCCATGGATTTCGCGTGACGCCGAAGGCCGGCCCCTCGGTCATCGGCCACTGGCCGAGCTCGGGCGTATTCGTCTTGCCGACGATCACGGCGCCGGCCGCTCTCAGCCGCCTCACCACCTCGGCGTCTTCGGTCTTGGCCTCGAACGTGCCCGGGCAGCCGAAGGCGGTGGTCTCGCCTTGCAGGTCGACGTCGTCCTTGATCGCGACCGGCACCCCCAACAGCGGCGCGTGCTCGCCCGCGGCCAGGCGGCGGTCGGCCTCGTCAGCCTCCAGGACGGCGGCGTCGGGGCGCACGCAGCGGAAGGCATTCAGCGTCGGCTGTGTCTCGGCGATCCGCATCAGCGAGCGCTCGACGAGGGCGCGTGAGCTCACCTCCCCCGAGGCGAGCAGCTGGGCCTGCCGTCGCAGGCCGGCGAAGTCGAGCTCGGGCGTTCGGGTCGCGCTCACAGCCCCGTCAGCACCTCCGCGGCCGCACGCTCGCCGGAGCGAACCGCGCCGTCCATGTACCCGTTCCAGTACGTCGACGTCTCGGTGCCGGCCCAGTGGATGCGACCGATGGGCTGTCGGATCCACGGGCCGTAGGCGTAGAGCGTCCCGAGTGAAGGCACGCCGACCGGGCAGCCGCGAGTCCACTGCTCGCCGGCCCAGGTGGTCTCGAAGAAGTCGGTTGGGCTGTTTGCCTGCGACCCGAAGAAGGCCGCGTACTGCGCGAGCACCGCTTGCTGGCGAGCGCTCGGGGACATCGCTGCGTACCGGCGGGCCCAGTCCCCGCCCACGAAACCGAAGATCACGCCCTTGCTGCCGTCCTGGGGAGAGTCGTCGAACGTCGCCGATACCGGTCCGCCGGTCGTGAGACCCTGGCCGGACAGGCCCTGATCGCGCCAGAACGGCCGGTTGTAGACCGCCGCGACCTTGGTCAGCGTCCCCTGCCCGTAGCGCTGTGTGAGCTGGTCGCGCTGGAACGGCAGGATCGGCTCATAGTCGATCCTGCCGGCGAGCGCAGGTGGGACGGCCACGATCGCGTGGTTGGCTCTCACTGTCAGGCGGTCGGAGGTCACGGTCAGCCCGGAGGCATTCTCCGTGATCCGCCGCACGGGTGTATTGAGGACCACCTGTTTGCCGAGCTGTTTGGAGATCGCAAACGCGATCGACTGGGAACCGCCGGCGACTCGCCACATCTGGGCGCCATTGCGAGTGTCGAAGTTGCGCTCGAACGTACCGGGGTTGCTCTCATCGCCCGATGTCGCGATGTAGAACAGCACGAACAGCAGCGACAGCTCGCGCGGCTCGGCTCCGAAGATGGGACGCGTCGCCGTCGCCGCGAGCTCGCGGAAGCGCTCGGTTAGCGAGTTCTGCTCGAGCCAGGTCTGCAGCGAGGTGCCGTCCCACTCAGCGGCGTTTCCGGCTTGCCAGGGGGCGTTGACCGGCACCTGCCCCGCCATCGAGTCGAGCTTCGTGACCGCGAGCGCAAGGTCGGCCAGGATCACCGGATCGGGAGGCGCCGTGCCGGTCGCACCCGTGTCGCTGTAGGTCAGTCTGCTGCCGTCCGCGATGTATACGTCGTCGCCGTCGTCGAAGGTCGGGAACTTCCCGATCCCGAGCTGGGACATCAGCGCAAGCACCCGGTCCTGGGTGGGCCCGACGAACGTCCCACCGCGCTCTGAGATCCGGCCGCTGCCCAGATCGTGATTCCAGACCCGACCGCCAACGCGATCGCGGGCCTCGAGGACGATCACCGAGTGGCCTGCCTGATGGATCAGTTGCGCGGCCCGCAGGCCTGCGAACCCGGCCCCGACGACCACCACGTCGGCGCGACGGGTGGTGCTCTTGGGGTTGGACTTGTGCTTGTGCTTGCGCTTCTTCGATCGCGCCTGCGCACTCGCAGGGATCGCGGCGGCCGCACCGGTGGCCAGCGTGCCGGCGACGAAGCGGCGGCGCGTGACTCTGTCAGGACCGGCGCTCATCCCCGCCCCCTGTCCCGCTCGATCCGACCCGCTCACCCACGGCACCCTACCAAGCGAATCCGACTTGTGTTCAGGTTATAGTGGCCTCGTCGTGTCGACACGGGCGGCAGCCACGGGGGCGACCAGGGTCCGCCGGATCCCGGTTCAGCGACGCAGCCGAGAACGGGTGGAGCGAATCCTCGAGGCGGCCGAGCAGCTGGTCGTCTCCTCCGGGGTGGAGGCGCTCTCCACGCGGGATGTCGCAAGTCATGCCGACATCCCCGTGGCCACGCTTTACCAATACTTCGCCGACCGCGACGCGATCATCGCGGCCCTGATCGAGCGCCACGTGTCCTCGATGGATTCCCGCATCGCCACCGCGCTGACCGATCTCGATACCTACAGCATCCGCAGCATCGTCGAGACCACGGTCGGGGCGTATCGGGCCGACTACCGCGAGCGGCCGAGCTACGTCGTGCTCTGGTTCCAGGGCCGGCTGAGCGCGGACGTTGCCGCGTTCATCCGGGAGCGGGACGACCTGCTCGCGGATGCGTTTCACCGATTCGCAGTCGAGGCGCGGTTGCTGCGCGCCGATACGGATCCCGTCGTGGTACGCCTCTGCTTCGAGATCGCCGACCGTTCGCTCGAGGTCGCCTACAGGCGCGACCTCGAGGGCGATGACCGGGTGGTGGACGAAGGCATCGAGATGATCGTTGCCCACCTCGAACGGCACGCGACGCAGGCGGGCCTCTCCGGAATCTCCGCCGCCGAGCTTCCGTCGCGATGGCAACCGCCGGAGGAGGACTGATGGAGGCAAGCCCGCGCCGAGCCGACACTCGCGGGGCGCCGGCCACACCCCGGGCCACGCTCGAGCAGGCCGAGGGTCCGACGCCCGTTCCCGAGGCGCCCGCGTTCGAGCAGCTCGGTCTTCGCACGCGGCTGCTCGTGAGCGCAGCCGCGGCGACGGACATCCCGGTGCGGACGGGCTTGGCTTCGATCCTGTTCGGGGCCACCCTCCCGTGGGGGCTCTCCCCCGGCGCCTGGCGCGAGCGCGGGCGGCTCGGCTTCTACGCCGAACTTGCCGAGAGCGGCGATCCGGAGATCGTGTTCCGCAAGCCTCGCGATGGCGTCAAGGTGGAGCTCTCGAAACCCGGGCGGTTTTCGTTCCGCGCATCGGGCGGCAGCGTCTCGCTGCTCTCGTTTCACAGCCCGTACGAGGCGGCGAATCCCCAGCTGCGGCACGAGTACGCCCGCCACAAGCGCAATGCGAAGGCCTGGGCCCAGCACTGGCGCCACGACGATGGCCCTCGACCCACGCTGTGCGTGATCCACGGCTTCGGCGCCTCGCCGTACGTCCTCAACAGCGCCTTCTTCGCGCTCCCCTGGCTCTACGGCAAGGGCTACGACGTGCTGCTGTACCTGCTCCCGTTCCATGGCCCGCGCCGAGACCTGCTGGCGCCGATGAACGGAACCGGCATGTTCGCCCACGGCCCATCGCACTTCAACGAGGCGATGCTGCAGGCGGTGCACGACTTCCGGATCTTCGTCGATCACCTGGAGGCCGCCGGGGTCACGCAGGTGGGCGTCACCGGTCTCTCGCTGGGCGGCTACGTGAGCGCGCTGCTGGCAGGGGTCGAAGGCCGGCTCCAGGTGGCGATCCCCAATGCCCCGGTGACCTCGATCCCGCGACTGATTCCGGGCTATTTCCCGGCCAACGTGGGCGTCATGCTCGCCTCGATGCTCCACCGCGTGACGCTGCGCGAGGCGGAAGCAGCGATCGCGGTGCATTCGCCGCTGAACTACCCGCCGCTGGTGCGCAACGAGGGTCTGATGATCATCGGCGGACTCGGAGACCGGCTTACGCCGCCCGAGCAGGTGCTGCTGCTCTCAGAGCACTGGGGCCATCCACGGGTGCACTGGTACCCCGGGAATCATCTGCTGCACGTCAACCGGGCGGCGTACCTGCGCGAGATGCGCAGGTTCATGCAGGGCGTAGGGTTCGCGCCCTAGAGCGGAGCGCCGGCCGGAAGGACGTCGAGGACGTTCGGTTGCCCGGCGCGGTAGCGCTGCTCGTCGAGCGCGAACGCGGCGCCGAGCTCGGCCGGCTGCCATAGCGTCCCGAGCGAGGGAGGCGCGGCGTTTGAACCGGACTGGGCGAGCAGCGCGCTGACGGCCTGGCGGGCCGCCTCGTTGGCGCCCTCCATCGTCGCCAGGCTGATGTTCGTGCGGACGTAGTCGGATGCCAGAAACAGATTCGGAATCTGAGTGTGGGCGTTCGGCTGATCGTCGAGGGAACCGGTCGTGTTGATCAGCAGCGGCTCGGCGTTCACTGCCGGCTGCCCCGGGCCGTTCGGCCACGACACCGCCGGATCCAGGAACCACGTCACGAGCATGTCGTCCGACAACGCGGTCTCGCTCGAATTGTTGAGCTCCTGCTTCATCTGTGTCCACACCTCGGTTGCGATCTCCTGCGCCGTGCAGTCGACGGCGGGCTTGTCGTATACGACGCCGGGCGTGAAGAAGTCGGAGATGTCGACCGAGTAGATGTCGGTGACGTTGCCCGCGCCGTACTGCCTTGCGATGTCGCGCTTCCAGAACAGCCCCTGATCGATCGCGGTCAGCGACCACGGGGTCTCGAGGAACGCGACGTGCCCCTTCACCTTGAGGCTGGGCGGTCGGCCCAGGAAGTACTGGATCCCGTTCATCCAGTCCGTCTCGAGGTTCCGGATCGTCTCGAGATTGGGGTCGGCCGCCAACAGGCCCCTCGTCAGCAGCCTCGACATCTGCTCGGCGGGCATCGCGCAGATGAACCAGTCGGCCTCGACTGTCGCCCCGCTGCGGCCCCGGCGGAGGTCGGCGCTCACGACCTTGCCGTGCTTCAGCTCGAGCGACCCGGCGCGATAGCCGAGGTGGAACGTGACGCCCAAAGACCTCAGGTGCGCGACCCACGGGTCGATCCAGGCCTCGTCCGTCGGTGAGTCGAGCAGGCGGTCGGCGTCGCCGTAGCCGCTCTGGGCCGCGACGCCCGGGACCTCCTGGCTGGCGATGTCGTACAGGAACGCCTCCGCCATCAGCCCGATCACCCGCGTGGAGGCCTTCGTGCCCTTGGCGGCGACGAGGTCCTTGGTCAGCCCGGTCCCGAACACGCGCTGGTATTCGGGCGAGAAGCTCGCGGCGTTCACGTAGTCGTACCAGCCGACACGCTCCCACTCCCCCACCCGGCGCCCGTCGCAGCTGGTCATGAACACGAGCACCTTGCGGATGAAGTACTCGATCTCGTTGATCGGGACCCCGGCACCGATCCCCATCATCGTCACCAGCGTCGCCACCGCCTGGGTGATGCCGTTCTGGTCCAAGCTGACGTAGTCGGAGAAGATCGTGTCCGGCGTCGGCGGCGTGTAGAACTGCTGGTTGCCGTCGAAGATCAGGAGCTCCTGACTGGCGTTGACCAGATTGTCGAACGCGCCATCGACGTTCCCGGCGACCGGGATGCGACGCATCGTGTCAGGGATGTTCTTGTAGAAGCCCGGGAAGAAGCGGAATCCGTGCTCGCCGGGCAGGTTCGCGCGACCCCCTGCGCCCGTGCCGGGCACCGGGATGCTCCGCGCCTTGCCACCGAGCGCCTTGGGCTCGATCACCGTGACCTTGAATCCCCGCTCGGCGAGCTCGTGCGCCGCGGTCAGGCCCCCGACGCCTCCGCCCAGCACGGCAACATGTCCCTTCCACACCTTCCGGCGATGCCGGTGCTTGTGCTTGCGGGTTCGCGCGAGCGCCGGCGCGGCGAGGTACCCGTAGGCGCCGGCGGCCAAGCCGGCGCGGGTCACGAACTCCCTGCGCGAGAGCTCAGTCATGGGTGGGCTCCTTCATGCCGCCGACGCGACCGAACGCGAGCAGCATCTCGACCAGGTAGTCGATGATCTGCTCCACGGACAGGCCGAGCTCTCCGTCCTGCCACTCGATCATCAGCCGCTCGATCGCACCGACTAGCGAGATCGCCGCGAAGCGAAGCGCCTCATCCGTGACTCGGGCCGGCAGGTAGGGCCGCGCACCGGCCGCGGCGAGGCGGGCAAACTGCCTCAGCGTGACGCGCATGTGCCGCTCGACCTCCGGCCCGGCACTCGGGGCCTCGATGAACACCACCCGCGCGAGCCGCGAGTCATCGGCCAGCGCCCGCACGTACGCCTCGAATACCGCGCGCGAGCGCGCCTCGGCGCCCGGCGGCGCGGAGGCGAGCGCACCGGCGGTCACCTCGAACAGCTGCTTTGTGGCCCGGTCGAAGACCGCAGTGAGCAGCTCCGCTCCGTCCCGGAACGACTCGTAGAAATAGCGATCGGTCAGCCCCGCGCGCCGGCATATGTCCCTCACCCCGGTCTGCGCGAAGCCACGGGTGCCGAACTCCTCGAGGCCGGCATCGAGCAGCCGCTCGCGCCGCTCGGCCACGCGCTGCTCGGCGCTGACCCCGCCGTAGGCCCGCGACGGCTTCTCCCGCAAATCTGACGACATCGGTCGTCAGATCATATATGTGACAACCAACGTCGTCAAATTGGCATTTGGGGGGCGCGCTCGAAGCCCGCGAACCTACACAACCGCCGCTACGGGCTCTTCGTCCAGGTAGAACTCGTCTCGCTCCGCCTTCTCGACGAGCGACGCCGGCGGTTCGAAGCGCTCGCCGTACTTCGACGCAAGGTCGCGCGCCCGGGCGACGAACGCCGCCGGACCGACGGTGCCGTCGGCCCCCTCGTACCCGTTGACGTACTGGAGCACGCCGCCGGTCCAGCCCGGGAAGCCGATCCCCAGGATCGAACCGATGTTGGCGTCGGCGACAGTCTCGATCACGCCCTCGTCCATGCACTTGACTGACTCAATCGATTCGGCGAACAGCATCCGCTCCTCGAGGTCCTTCAACGAAATCGAAGAGGGGTCGTCCACCGGCGGGAACGCCTCGCGCCAACCCTGCCACAGACCGGCCCGCTTGCCGTCGGCGTATTCGTAGAAGCCGCGGCCCTCGAGGCGGCCAGGGCGATCGAACTCGTCCAGCATGCGGTCGATCACCCGCTCCGCGGGATGGCCGACCCACTCGCCGCCGGATTCGGTCACCGCGTTGCGGGTCGCGTCGCGGATCTTGCGCATGAGCTTCATGTTCAGCTCATCGGTGAGCTGCAGCACGGGCGCCGGATAACCGGCCTGTGAGGAGGCCTGCTCGATGCTGGGGGCAGGGACGCCCTCGAGCAGCATCGCGATGCCCTCGTTGATGAACGTCCCGATCACGCGGCTGGTGAAGAACCCGCGCGAGTCGTTGACCACGATCGGGGTCTTCTTGATCTGCTTGGCCACGTCGAGCGCGCGATACAGCGTGCGCTCCGAGGTCTGCTCGCCCTTGATGATCTCGAGCAGCGGCATCTTGTCCACCGGGCTGAAGAAGTGCAGCCCGATGAACTCCTCGGGACGCGAGACGTTCTCCGCCAGGCCGGTGATGGGAAGCGTGGAGGTGTTCGAGCCCAGCAGCGCGTCCGGCGCCAGATGCGGCTCGATCTCCCCGAAAACCTGCTTCTTCACCGACGGGTCCTCGAACACGGCCTCGATCACCAGATCGCAGCCATCGGCGTCCTCGGGCTTGTCGGTCGGGTGGATGCGCGCGAGGAGCGCGTCGCCGTCCTCACGGCTCTGACGCCCCCGCTCCACCGCCTTCTCCACGAGCCCCACCGAGTACTGCTTGCCCTTCTCGGCCGCCTCGAGCGAGACGTCCTTCAGGACCACCTCGATGCCCGCCTTCGCCGACACATAGGCGATCGCGGCGCCCATCATGCCGGCTCCGAGCACGACCATCTTCGTGGACTGGAACGACTCGATCTCCTCGGGTCGCCCCCGCGAACCGTTGACCGCCTGAAGGTCGAAGAAGAACGCCTGGATCATGTTCTTCGCGACCTGGCTCACGACCAGGTCGACGAAGTAGCGGCCCTCGACCTCGAACGCGTTGTCGATGTCGAGCTGCGCGCCCTCGACGGCCGCCGCCATGATGTGATGGGGCGCGGGGTAATTGGCGCCCTTGATCTGCTTGCGCAGGTTGGCCGGGAAGGCCGGCAGGTTCATCGCCAGCGACGGCGTCGAGGGCGTCCCGCCGGGGATCTTGTAGCCGTCCTGGTCCCAGGGCTGCTTCGCCTCCTGGTTCGCCTCGATCCACTGCTTGGCGGCCGGGACCAGATCGTCCCGGCTCGGCACGATCTCATCGACCAGACCGAGCTCCTTGGCCTTCGCGGGGCGGTGCCGCTGACCCTGTAGCAACGCGTTCATCAGCGCATTGACGATCCCGATCAAGCGCACGGTGCGCACAACCCCACCGGCACCCGGGAGCAGGCCGAGCTGTACCTCGGGGAAGCCGACGACAGCCTTCGGATCGTCGACGACGATGCGGTGGTGACAGGCCAGGCAGATCTCGAGCCCGCCGCCGAGCGCGGCGCCGTTGATCGCCGCCACGACCGGCTTGCCGAGCGTCTCGAGCCGCCGCAGACGCTGCTTACCGGTGCGCACCATCTCCGCCAGCTGCTCGACGTCCTCCTTGCGGGCCCGGCGCAGGTCGTGCAGATCGCCGCCGGCGAAGAACGTGTTCTTCGCCGAGGTGATGATCACGCCCTTGATCTCGTCCTTGTCAGCCTCGAGCCGGTCGATCGTCTCGCCGAACGAGGTCATGAACGCCTCGTTCATCGTGTTGGCGGACTGGTTGGGGTCGTCCATCGTCAGGACGACGATGCCGTCGTCCCCTTTTTCGTAGCGAATTGTCGCCTCACTCATCGAATGGCCTCCACAACCGTCGCGATGCCCATGCCGCCGCCGACGCACAGCGTTGCCAGTCCGTAGCGGCCGCCGGTGCGGTGCAGCTCGTCGATCAGCGTTCCGAGGATCATGCCGCCGGTCGCGCCCAGGGGATGCCCCATGGCGATCGCGCCGCCGTTGACGTTGACCTTCTCCATGTCGAGACCCATGTCGCGAACGAACCGCAGCACGACGGCCGCAAACGCCTCGTTGATCTCGACCAGGTCGAGGTCGTCGACCGTCAGACCTGCCTTCTCGAGCGCCTTGCGGCTGGCCGGCGCGGGGCCGGTGAGCATGATCGTCGGATCCGCGCCGCTCAGCGCCGTAGCGAGGATTCTCGCCTTCGGCGTCAGCGAGAGCTCATCGCCGATCTTCTCGTTGCCGATCGCCAGCAGCGAGGCGCCGTCGACGATTCCCGACGAATTGCCGGCGGTGTGGACGTGGTTGATCTTCTCGACCCAGTGGTACTTCTGGAGCGCTACGGCATCGAAGCCGCCCATGTCGCCGATCGCCTCGAACGAGGGCTTCAGCTGGCCCAGCGACTCGACCGTCGTCCCGCGACGAATGTGCTCGTCGTGGTCGAGGATCGTGTGCCCGTTGATGTCCTGCACGGGGATCACCTGCTGGGAGAACTTGCCCTCCTCCTGCGCCTTGGCGGCGCGCTCCTGGGAACGTGTGGCATAGGCGTCGACGTCGTCGCGGCTGAACTCCTCGATCGTCGCGATCAGGTCGGCACTGATCCCCTGGGGGACGAAGTAGGTGTCGTAGTTGGTCTCGGGGTCCACCGCCCACGCGCCGCCGTCCGATCCCATCGGGACGCGCGACATCGACTCGACGCCACCGGCGAATACGAGGTCCTCCCAGCCGGAGGCGACCTTCTGGGAGGCGATGTTGACCGCCTCGAGGCCCGAGGCGCAGAAGCGGTTGACCTGAACGCCGGGGACGGTGTCAGGAAGCCCGGCCTTGATCGCCGCGGTCTTGGCGATGTCGGCGCCCTGGTCGCCAACGGGTGAGACGCAGCCGAGCACCACGTCGTCGACCCTTTTGGGGTCGAGCTTCGCGTTGCGCGAGAGCATCTCGTGCATCAGCCCGACCACCAGGTCGACCGGCTTTGTGGTGTGCAGCGATCCGTTGACCTTGCCCTTCCCGCGGGGCGTGCGGATCGCGTCGTAAACGAGCGCTTCAGTCATTTCTGCTCCTGAGCTTTGAGGATCCGGCCGACGTAGATTTGCTGTTGGCGGCCTGCCAATAAGGATAGCTGGCCGGGGCTGGAGGCGCGGCGCGGGCCCGGGAGGCGGGCGCAGGGCGCCTGAATCGGACGAGGGTGGACGGATAACGCAAACAGGGCTTGCGTTATCCATCAACCCCCCGCGGGGCGCGGGGCGCAGGGGCCCGAACTATCGTCCCAGGAGCAGCGCCACGTACCCGTCCGCGATCTCCTCGGCGCTCAGCCGGCCCTTGGGACGAAACCACTGGGCGCTGTGGTTGACCATCCCGAGCAGCGCGCGCAGCGCCAGGTCACGGTCGGCGAAGGTGAATGCGCCGTCCCGCTCGCCGCGCTCGAGCACGGCGGCCAGCAGCTCCTCGAACTCCTTTCGCTGACGCCGCACCTCGCGCCACTGGGGGCCCCGCTCCAGCACGTGGCGCTCCTGCTGGAAGACCTTCATGTGATCCCGGTTGCGCTCCACGTGCGCCATCCATGCGCGCACGATCTCCCGTAGCTGGTCCTCCGGCGAGCCGCTCGAAGCCGCGATCGTCCGTACCTGCTCCAGCAGCGGATCCATCAGCTGGTCACAGATCCGGACGAGCAGCTGGTCCTTGCTCCCGATGTAGTGGTAGAGGCCACCGGCGGTCAGCCGCGTTGCGGCGATCAGGTCCTGCATCGACGTTGCATGGAAGCCGCGCTCTGCGAACACCCGCGCCGCGGTCGTCACGACCTCCTGCTGGCGCAGGTCGTACCGGGCGCGGAGGGCCGGACGGGTGGGAGGGGCAGACGGCATGAAATTCGAACGAACATTCTATATAATTTCGCCCCGATGATGCTCTTCGATCTCGACGATGAGACCAGGCTGCTGCAGGACACGGTGCGCGAGTTCGCCGCTGAAGAGGTGGCGCCCGTCGCCGAGGAGCTCGACCGCACGAAGTCGTTCCCGTACGAGCTGGTGGCGAAGATGGCGCGGCTTGGCTGGATGGGAATCCCGTTCCCCGAGGACGTCGGCGGGGCAGGAGGCACGACGCTTCAGTACACGATCGCGGTCGAAGAGCTGACCCGCGTGGACTCTTCCGTGGCGATCACGATGTGCGCCCACACGTCGTTGGGGACGCAGCCGATCTACCTTTTTGGTTCAGAAGCACAAAAGCAGCGCTATCTCCCAGACCTGCTCGGGGGACGGAAGCTGGGGGCGTTCGGGCTGACCGAGCCCGAGGCGGGCAGCGACGCCGGCAACGTCAAGACCCGTGCAACGCTCGACGAGGGCCGATGGGTGATCAACGGCGCCAAGCAGTTCATCACCAACGCCGGGACCGACATCTCGGGCCACGTGGCGATCACTGCTCGTACGGCCGCCAACGAGGTCTCGAACCTGATCGTCGAGAACGGCACTCCGGGATACGAGCAGGGAGAGCCCTACCGGAAGATGGGCTGGAACGCCTCGGACACGAGACCGCTGACGTTCGATGAGTGTCACGTCCCCGAGGAGAACCTGCTCGGCCCGCGAGGCGAGGGCTTCAGGCAGTTCCTGCGTGTGCTGGACGTCGGGCGGATCGGGGTCGCGGCGATGGGCGTCGGGCTGGCCCAGGGCGCACTTGACCAGGCGCTCGCCTACGCGCGCGAGCGTCACGCGTTCGGGCAGCCGATCTCGAAGTTCCAGACGATTCAGGCCAAGCTGGCGGACCTCTCGGTGGAGATCGAGGCGGCGCGCCTTTTGACCTACAAGGCGGCCGTGCTCAAGGACCAGGGCCGTGACTTCTCACTCACAGCCGCGCAGGCGAAGCTGAAGACCGGACGGCTGGCCGTCCGCGCCACCGAGGAGGCGGTTCAGATCCACGGCGGGTATGGATACATCGAGGAGTATCCGGTGTGCCGGTTCTATCGCGACGCGAAGATCCTCACCATCGGCGAGGGGACCGACGAGGTTCAGCAGATGGTGATTGCACGCGCGCTGGGCGCGTAGGTCGCGGGATGGACAGCCTCTCCCCCCTGCTGATCGCCAACCGGGGCGAGATCGTCGTGCGGATCGCATCCACGGCCCACCGGCTCGGCCTGCGCACGGTCGGGGTCTTCAGCGAACACGACGCAGATGCGCTGCACGTCGACCGTGTCGACGAGGCGGTGCGGATCGCGTCGTATCTCGACGTCGAGGAGATCGTCGCCGCCGCACGGCGGACTGGGACGCGCGCAATCCACCCCGGCTACGGCTTTCTGAGCGAGAACCCCGACTTCGCCCGGGCGGTGATCGAGGCCGGGATCACCTGGGTCGGGCCGCCGCCGGCCGCGATCGAACTGATGGGCGATAAGGCGGAGGCCAAACGCGCCGCCGCCGCGGCGGGCGTGCCGACGGTTCCGGAGGGCGACCCCAAACGCCTTCCGCTGGTGGTCAAGGCCGTGGCCGGCGGTGGTGGCAAGGGAATGCGCGTCGTGCGCGCGGCGGAGCAGCTCGAGGAGGCGACGGCAGCTGCCAAGCGCGAGGCCGCCGCGGCGTTCGGGGATGACCGGGTGATGATCGAGCGCTGGATCGAGCGGCCGCGCCACATCGAGATCCAGGTGCTGGGCGACAAGCACGGCAACCTGATCCATCTCGGGGAGCGCGAGTGCTCGCTGCAGCGCCGCCACCAGAAGGTGGTCGAGGAGGCCCCCTCGCCGGCGGTCTGCGCCGAACTGCGGGATCGGATGGGCGACGCTGCAGTCGCGCTCGCACGCGCGTGCGGCTACGAGGGCGCGGGCACCGTGGAGTTCGTGACGACCCCTGATGCCTCCGAGTTCTTCTTCCTGGAGATGAACACCCGCCTCCAGGTGGAGCATCCGGTGACCGAAGCCGTCTACGGCGTCGATCTGGTGGAGGAGCAATTGCGAGTTGCCGCCGGTGAGCCTCTCTCGCGGCGCCAGGAGCAGACCGTGCCGAATGGCCACGCGGTCGAGGCGCGCCTGTATGCCGAGGATCCCGCCAACGGGTTCCTGCCCTCGACGGGCACCGTGATCCATTACCGGGAACCGGCGGGCGTAAGGGTCGATTCTGGGATCCGGGAGGGCTCGGTCGTGGGAACGGCCTTCGATCCGCTGCTCGGCAAGGTGATCGCGCACGGGTCCGATCGCCGTGAGGCGTTCCGCCGGCTCGACCGCGCGCTTGCGGAGCTCGAGCTGCTGGGGGTGCAGACGAACGCCGCATTCACGCGCTCGCTGCTGGCGCGAGACGACGTCGCGGCCGGAGATCAGGACACCGATCTCCTCGAACGCGCGCTCGCGGACCTCGAGCTCGAGCCACCGGACGACCTCCTGCCGGCCGCGGCACTAACCGCCGCCGGCACCGCCGACCCGCCCGGACCCTGGTGGCGCGATTTCGAGCAGGGCAGGGTCCGCATCCACGGCGGTCGCGTCGAGGTCCCCGCGCGCGTCATCGAGGCGGCCGTGCGCGAGCTGCCCGAGCACCGCTTCGCGATCGATCTCGACGGCATCACGCGACGCTACGTCGCGATCGAACGGTCCGGCGCCATCTGGATCGCACGCGCGGGCCACCAGCTCGCCCTACGGACCCGCCGAATCGATCGTGGCGGGGTCGGTCTGCCTGCGGGGTCGCTCGAGGCGCCGATGCCGGGGACCGTGCTGCTCGTGAGCGTGGCGAACGGGGATCAGGTCCGATCCGGGGATGTACTGCTCGTGTTGGAGTCGATGAAGATGGAGCTGCAGGTCACCGCACCGTACGGGGGCGTGGTCGAGGGGCTGGCGCTGAAGCCGGGGGACCGCGTCGAGCTCAAGCAGCCGTTGTTGGCGGTGAGCGCCGATGAGTGATCGCCAGAAGCATCTGGAGCTGATCGACGAGCTCGAGCAGCGCTTGGCGCGCGCCCGCGCCGGTGGCGGCGAGAAGGCCCGGGAGCGACACGCCGCGCGCGGGAAGCTGCTCGTCCGCGACCGCGTGGAGCGGCTGTGCGATCCCGGATCGAAGTTCCTCGAGCTCTCGCCGCTCGCCGCCGAGGACATGTACGACGGCGACGCGCCTGCCGCCGGGGTCGTGACCGGGGTGGCGGTGATCGAGGGCCGCCACTGCGTGGTCGTGGCCAACGACGCCACCGTCAAGGGGGGCACCTACTACCCGATCACGGTCAAGAAGCACCTGCGCGCTCAGGAGGTGGCCCTGCAGAACCGGCTGCCGTGCGTCTACCTGGTCGACTCCGGCGGGGCGTTCCTGCCCCTACAGCGCGACGTGTTCCCCGACCGCGAGCACTTCGGCCGGATCTTCTTCAACCAGGCCACGATGTCCGAGGTCTCGATCCCGCAGATCGCATGCGTGATGGGGTCGTGCACCGCGGGCGGAGCCTACGTGCCGGCGATGAGCGACGAGACGGTGATCGTGCGCGAGCAGGGAACGATCTTCCTCGGCGGGCCACCGCTCGTGAAGGCCGCCACCGGCGAGGAGGTGACGGCCGAGGAGCTTGGCGGCGGCGACCTGCACGCCCGGACCTCCGGGGTCGTGGACCACCTGGCCGAGGATGATGCGCACGCGCTCGAGATCGTGCGCGGGATCGTCCGCACGCTCCCGCAGCCGATGAGCCCGCCCTGGGAGCGCATCGAGCCGCGTCCGCCGGCCGAGGATCCCGACGGCCTGCTGGACGTCGTGCCGCTCGACCCGCGCATGCCCTACGACGCACGCGGGCTGCTGCACCGCGTCGTCGACGGCTCCGCGCTTCGCGAGTTCAAGGCGCTGTATGGCGAGACGCTGGTGTGCGCGTTTGCGCACATCGAGGGGCACGAGGTCGGGATCCTCGCCAACAACGGCATCCTGTTCTCGGAATCGGCGCTGAAGGGCGCTCACTTCATCGAGCTGTGCGACCGCCGCCGGATCCCGTTGCTGTTCGTGCAGAACATCTCCGGGTTCATGGTCGGCAGGGACTACGAGGCGGGCGGGATCGCCAAGGACGGCGCCAAGCTCGTGACCGCGGTCTCGTGTGCGTCGGTCCCCAAGCTGACCGTGATCGCCGGCGGCTCATTCGGGGCCGGCAACTACGGGATGTGCGGCCGGGCGTACGGCCCCCGCTTCCTGTTCATGTGGCCAAACGCGCGCATCAGCGTGATGGGCGGAGAGCAGGCCGCGACGGTCATGACCGAGGTCGGGCAGGCGGAGGTCGGAGCGCGGCTGCGCGAGCAGTACGAACACGAAGGCCGGCCCTGGTTCTCGAGCGCCCGGCTCTGGGACGACGGAGTGATCGATCCGCGCAACACGCGTGACGTGCTCGCGGGCGCGCTTGCGGCTTGTGCCGCGGAGATGCCGCTGACCAGGGCCTTCGGCTACGGCGTCTTCCGGATGTAGCCCGGCGCTACGGCTTTGACTGCGTGAGCCGCGGGAAGTAGCTCGGCCCATTGGAGGCGGCGTCGCTCGGCCACGGATACTTCGGCTGCAGCCGGCAGGGTACGTTCCCCGCGGTCAGGAGGCTGATCGCGGAAACGTTCCCGATGTTGTTGCAGTCCGACGAAAGCAGGCCTCCGGTCGCGATGTTCGACAACTCGCCGGGCGAGATGTAGGGGTTGTGGCGATTGGTGGAGGGCCGCGAGGGCTGCCCGAAAAAGCCCTCGTTGTTGAGCGTCAGGGCGGAGCGGATGTACTTGGTCGTGCCGTTCGTCGCGGGTGCGCTGGCATTCAGGAGCGCCGGAAGGTTGGCGAACGCGGCCAGAACGTCCTTGGGGTAGAGCTGAATCGTGTTGATCACCGGAATGATCTGACGGGCTGCCGTCAGCAGCGGCTGGAGCGTCTGATTGAACGCCACCGTGAACCGCGAGATCCAGGGGAGCGCCTTCAGCGTGAGATGCACGAGGGAAGGGGCCTGCCTGAGCAGCGACAACGCGGGCTTTGAGAGCTGCACGACTTCGGAGAGCGCCGGCCGCACCAGCGGCGCCGAGTTCTTGATCACCGCCAGCGTCGGCTTGGAGATCCCCAGCGTCGTGTTCAGCGTCGTCAGCGTCGCCCGAAGCTGGGTCATGAAGGGCGGCAGACCGTTGACGGTGGCGGTCAGCGCTGCGTCCCGCGCGGCCGTGGCCGAGAACACCTGGTCGCCGGCGGTCACGAGGCTCTGGAGGTCCGAGGAGCGGTTCCCGAGCGTCGTCAGAACCGACCCCAGGTTGTTGATCAGCAGCTGCAGGTTGCCCTGCTGCTGATTCAGCACCCCGACGACCGCGTTCAGATCCGTCACCGCCGGGTCCAGGTTTCCGACCGCATCGTTGAGGTCCTGTCCGCGCCCGGACAGAGCCTGGAAGGTCCCGTTCAGGAACTGCTGGAGGGCTTTCTGGGTCGAGGGGTCGAACGAGTTCAGAACCTGATCGAGGTTCTGCGTCTGCGCCACGTGGTCACGCGGGATTGTGCCGCCGTCCGGCATCGTGCCCGAAGACTTCGTTCCGGTCGAGAGCTCGATGTACGCCTCGCCGAGCAGGGTCTTGAGCCGCAGGATCGCGTGCGTGTCCTGCGGGACCGGGGCGAACTGCTTCTTCATGTCCATCGTCACAAGGGAGTTGAGACCCTCGGGTTGGACGTTCGTGACCTTGCCGACGTTCACCCCGGAGATGCGGACGTCCGCACCGGCGACCAGTTGCCCGGTCTCGGGGAACACCGCGTGGATCTGGTAGCCCGCCGGGGCGAACGGAATCGTGCCCGCGAACTGCGTCCAGACGAAGATCATCAGCCCGATGCACGACAGCACGAATGCTGTTGCAGCGAGCACCGCCGCGCGATGCGGGGCCTGAGTTACCACTTACGCCGGGTCTCTCCTCCTCGACGCCGCACAGAATAACCGTGTTATGGCTTCGCCTGCGTCACTTGCGGGAAGTAGCTCGAGCCGGTTGGCCACGGGTAGCGCGGTTGGAGGCGACACGGCACGTTGCCGGCGCTGAGCAGGCTGATCGCGTTGACGTTGCCTATGTTGTTGCAGTCCGAGGACAGCAGCCCGCCGCTGCCGACGTCGGCGAGGCCTCCCGGCGACACGTACGGGTTGTGCCGGTTGGTCGAGGGTCGCTGGGGCTGGCCGAACAGTCCCTCGTTGTTGAGCGCAAGCGCCGCCCGGAGATACTTGGTTACGCCGTTCGTCGCGGTCGCGCTCGCGTTCAGGTCGGCCGGCAGGTTTGCGAATGCTGCGGATGTTTCGTGCGAGTAGAGCTCGATCGTGTTGATCGTTGGCACCACCTGCCGCACGGCGCCGAGCAGCGGGGCGAGGGCGCCGTTGAACGCGCTCGTGAACGAGGCGATCGAGGGCAATGCGCGGTTTGCGTCTCGCAGCAGGGAGGGCGCCTGGCGCAGCAGCGACAGCGCCGGCTGTGACAGCGATACGAGCTCGGATAGCGCCGGGCGGACCAGCGGCGCGGCGCCTCTGATCACCGCCAGTGTCGGCCTGGCGATGCCGAGCGTGACGTTCAGGGTCGCCAACGTCGAGCGCAGCTGGGTGAGGAACGGAGGCAGTCCGTTCACGGTCGCGCTGAGCGCGGCATCCCGTGCCGCGGTCGCCGACAGCACCTGGTCGCCGGCCGTCACGAGGCTCTGCAGATCGGATGAGTGGTTGCCGAGCGTCGTGAGCACCGATCCCAGGTTGTTGACCACGCTGCGGACGTTGCCCTGCTGCTGGTTGAGCACGCCGACGACCGCGTTCAGATCCGTCACCGCCGGGTCGAGGTTTCCGACCGCATCGTTGAGATCCTCGCCGCGCCCGGACAGCGCCTCGAAGGTCCCGTTCAGGAACTGCTGCAGCGCTCGCTGCGTCGGGGGGTCGAACGAGTTCAGAACCTGATCGAGGTTCTGGGTCTGCTCCACCTGCCGGCGTGGAATTGTCCCGCCGTCGGGAAGCGTGCCGCTCGAGCGGTTCCCGGCCGAGAGCGCGACGTAACCCTCCCCCAGCAGCGTCTTCAGCCGCAGGATCGCATGCGTGTCATGGGGCAGCGGGGCGAACTGCTGCCGGAGGTCCAGCGTCACCAGGGAGTTGACGCCCTCGGGCTGGACGTTCGTCACCTTGCCCACGTTTACGCCCGAGATCCGCACATCGGCGCCGGGTACGAGCTGGCCCGTCTCCGGGAACACGGCGTGGATGCGGTAGCCCGCCGGCGCGAACGGGATCGTGCCCGCGAACTGGGTCCAGACGAGGATCATCAGCCCGACGCAGGACAGGCAGAAGGCCACGGCCATCAGAACCGCAGAGCGTCTGGGCGCCTGGGTGACCATTGGTGGTCGCTCAGCACCCGAGCAGCGTCGAGAGGTTCGGTCCCGAGCACCGTCTGAAGCAGGCCTCCGAGCGCGCCGCCGTTCAAATCCGCGCACGACAGCGTCAGCAGGCCACGCCATCCCCCGCCGTTGGCGTCCGCCGTCGAGAGGAACGAGTCGGTGTTGTGCGCGAACCACGCCAGCCAGTACAGGAACCCGGGATTGCCATTGCCGGGGGCGTAGGCGATCTCGTTCGTCACCGCGCCCAGGACCTTGAACGAGCTGACCAGCGGCGGGACCTCCTTGTTGAGGTTCGAGGTGACCGGCGGCAGCTGCTTCGCCAGCGGAATGACCGCGTTCACGAACGCCGGGATCTTGTTGAGGGGGAGAAGCGCCGCGCCCTTGAACAGGGTCTGGGTGTCCTTGAGGGTCGTCGGTAGCCGGTGGGCGGTCGGGATCAGTGCCGTGGCCGTGGGCCCGAGCGCGTTGGCGAACGGCGTCACGTCGGCCAGCGTCTGGCGCGTGGTCTGAAGCGTCCCGGGCAGCCGCGTGATCGCGGCGCGTAGCGCCGTGTCCTGGGTCGCCAGCGCCGAGACGGTCGTATCGCCGGCCCGGACGACGGTCGCGAGCTGGTTGTCCTTCTGGCTGGTGGCCTGCGTCAGCACGCCGAGGTTGTGCACGATCTGGGCGAGGGCTTGCCGGCGCGCTGCCAGTAGGTCGCCGACCTGCCTGAGCTGCGTGGAGGTCGGGCCAAGGTTCTGAAACAGCTGCTTGATGTCCTGTCCCCGCCCCGTGGTGCCCTGGTTCAGATCCGTGACAAGGCTCGTGAACCAGGTGCGGGTGTCGGCGTCCAGCGAGTCGAGCAGCTCGTCGGAGTCGGTCGGGACGCCCGTCTGCGAGACCGGGATCGCGCCGCCCTGGGGCAGGCGCGGGAAGTTCGGCGTACCCGGGTTGATGTCTATCTCCATGTCCTTGAGCGGCGTGTTCGGGAACAGGACCGCGGTCGCGTTCCGGTACAGCACATGCGGCGCCGGCAGCTTGCCCGGATCGAGCTTCATGGCGATCACCGCGACGCCGTGCTCGAGCGTCGCGGTCGTGATCTCCCCCACGTTGACGCCCGCGATATTGACCGGCTCCCCGAGGCCGGGGACGACGGCCGCCGCGGTCTGAAAGCGCCCGTTGACGTTCAGATAGCTGGCAAACGGGTTTGGCAACCGCTGGTTGATCAGGATGTAGCCGCCGGCCGCGATCCCGATCACCCACAGCAGGATCAGGATCGCGAAGTACCGGCCGTAGCGCTTGATCTGGAGCTTGAAGCGGCCCATCTACTTCTTCCCGTGGAGGCCGAGGAGCCGCGCCAGCTTCTGCACGGTGGCTGTGGTCGGCGGGCTCGAGTAGCCCACATGGCGGAGGTCTGGCGTGGCGGTCGTGGCGCTGAGGCTTGGTATCGGCTGGGAGGAGCAGGAGACGTCGGGCCGGAAGTCGGCGGGGGTCAGATCGCCCACCCACTGCGGGCGGGCCCCTTCGATCCCCGCGGTCCCGGGGGTCGAGCCGAGAATTTGTCCGAGCACCGGCAGCTTGCCGAGGCTCAGCCCGTTGTTGCCGGTGCCGGCGATCAGCCTGATCCAATAGCCGTTGCCGTCGAAGTTCTGAACGGCGCTCGAGAGGCCGGGCAGGAAATGGACGAAGTCCTGCCACACGGGCCGGCCGGATGACAAGTTGGGCCCACCCGGGCTCGAGTCCGGCACGATCTCGTTCAGGATCGGGGTCACGTGCGTGCGCAGGCAGTCGGTCACGCCCTTGGTGATCGGGAATATCGTCCCGAGCTGGCGGAGAGTCGAGGGGAATGCGACGAACGTCGTCTGGAGCGTCCGGAGCAGCTTCCCCCGCTCCACAGGAGCGACGACCGCGGCGAGCTGCCCAACCGCCTTGGTGACGCCGTCGATGATCGGCGGTGCCACCTTCAGCGACGGGTCGAGCGCGACCGCCAGGCTCGCCAGCGGCGGCAGCGCGTGGTCGACTGCGGACAGCGCCGGCGGTGCCACCTGGAGCGTCTGGTCGAGGCCCGAGACCGACTGCGCCAGGGCCCCGTCGGTCGAGGCGAGCGCCGTCGAGACGTGGTTCAGGCTGGTGACGAAGTCGGCCAGCTGCGAGGAGCTTCCGTTCAGGGTGCTGGTGACGTCCGAGGCCGAGGACAGCAGGCGCTCGACGTCCCCCGGCTGCGTTCCGCGCAGTCCCTGCGTGACCCACGCGATGTCCTTGAGTGCCGGGGTCAGCTGCGGCGTCGCCGCCTTCAGGCCGCCGGCGCCGCTGTTCGTGGTGGTCGGCGCCTGCTGTACCGGATGCTGGTCGGCGGCGCAGGGATTCTCGGCCACCGACAGCTGCGTCGATGCACCGGGGAGACAGTAGGAGGCGGCGCTGAAGCCTTGGTTGAGGGTATTCAGCGTGTTCTCGAGGCTGGCCCTGGTGGCGACATCGAAGGTCGAGAGCAGTTGGTAGAACTGAACCGGGTAGGAGGTGTTCGAGATCGGGATCGTCCATCCGTCCTTCGCAACCGGCGCGCTGGGGCTGCCGGGGTCCAGCTGGAGGTAGTAGCCGCCCTCGAGGAACAATCGGTCTCTGATCGTCACCGTCGCGTCCTCGTGGACCGGCATCCCGTTGGAGGAGAGCGTGAACGCGACCTTCGTCATGTTGCCCGCAGCCGAGGTGCCGCTCACCTCCCCCACGTCCACCCCGGCGATCCTCACCGGCGACTGGGGGATGATGTCGACGCTGTTGCGCACCAGCGCGTACATCGTGAAGTGATGGACGAACGGGATCTGCTTGCCGTTGAACGCCCAAAAGGTGATCGCGACCGCCAGCAGGATCGTGACCGCGGCGACGGCGAGCGGGTTCGGGCCCTTCTTCTTGCCGGTCCTGCGGCGCAGGCGCATGCCTCGGAGCGCGCTCATTTGTACGTCCCCAAGAGCCCGGCGTTCTTGTAGCGCTGGAGCACGCCTGCCGGCGGTGACGTCGTTTGCACCACGTTCGCGCTCGACGTAGGCTGACCGATGTCCTGGCCGCTGGCGTAGTGCTCGTTGCCCGCCGTGCAGTGACCGGCGGTCTCCTGCGGGTAGTAGTTGAGGTGCAGATCCGACGCCGGCGTCGAGGATTCGAGCAACGTCGAGGGATCGACCACGAGGCTCGAGCGCAGCCACGAGCCGGTCGCGTCGCCCTCGGACAGCGGGTTGTTCGGGCCGCCGAAGTTGTTGGCCCACAGCCCCTCGACGTTGCAGGCCAGCTGTGCCGGCGCCGCCGATTCGAGGATCGCCCCCAGCCCGACGAACGCGGAGGCGCCGAATGTCGCGAGATCGTTGTCGCCGAGGACGTTGAAGGTCTCGATCGCAGCCGGATTGGAGGCCAGCTTGTCGACGTCGACGAGCGCGGTCTGCAGCTTGCTCGCCAGCTGAGGCGCAAGCTTGTACACGGGAGTCGCGGCGCGGATGATCTTGTCGAGGTCCTGCGCGGCGGCGGGAAGCAGCGCGGCCCCCGGCTTCAGGTCCTGGACGACCGTCGCTGCGTCGGCCAGCACCGGCTGGGCGTTTGTGAGGACTGTGGTGGCGATCGATTCGGTCGCCGGCAGCTGATCGATCGTCTGCCCGAGCGCCGAGTTGTTGAGCGCCTGGAACGTGACCGCCCCGTCCGATAACAGCGCCGAGATCGTCGGCGCCACCGGCGCCAGCGCGCCGGTCGTGGCCGCCGTGCCCGAGATGAACTGCGCCAGGTGGGTGCTGGGAGACGCAAACAGCCGCAGCAGGTTGTCGAGCGGGCCGATCAGCTGACGCAGCGAATAGATCGACTCGTTGAACTGCGTGCCACGGCCGGCGACCGCATTGCCGAGCTCACCGGTGGCGTTACGGATGCCCTGCTGGGTGGCGGGACCGAAGGTCTTGAACGCGGTGTCGAGATCGACGATCGGGAGGTTGTGGCTGAACTTGGTCCCAAGCTGGAACGTGCCTCCGTCCTGCAGCGCGGGGGTCTGGGAGCTGTTCTTGTCGCGCCCGGGAATGACCTCGACGTACTTGCCCCCCAGCACCGAGGCCAGCCGCACCTGGTACTTGGTGTCGAAGGGCAACGGCTGGAGGCTCCGCTGCAGCGCCAGCGTCAGCCGGGCGAACGGCGCCTTGTAGCCCGGGTCGGTACCGCGGGGCTCCGGGATGATCTTCAGCACCTGGCCCACCCGCGCGCCTCCGACGCGCACGTCGGCGTTCTTGGTCAGCTCGGCGGCATTCGGGACGTCCACCTGGACGTTGTAGGTCGGCACGAACGGGAGCCCGTTCTCGGCGATGTATGACAAATACACGGCCACGCCCACGACCAGGATCGTGATCACCCCGACCAGGACCGGGTTGTCGAAGATCTCCAGCGCCGCTTTCCGTCCGGATCTCATTTGAGCAGGTAGTTGAGGAGGTTCTGAAGAGGGTTCGAGGACTGCTGCTGCGTGCCGCCGCCGCTGCTCGGCGGCGGCGTGCTGGTGGTGCTCGTCGTCGTGGACTTCCCCGCGCCGAGAATCGACTGAAGCGCGCCCGCCAGTCCATTAGAGGGCTGCTGCGAAGTGGCGGACTGCTGAGCAGAGGCCTGCTGCTGAGTGTGTGGGGGCGTGCCCGCGGTGGGAGCAGTCGCGTGAGTAGCGGAAGACGTCGACCTGCGACTCGCCGCGTTCCTGCTCCCAGCGCGGACACGGCCACCCGCGCTGGCACGCCTCACCGCGCTTGCCGGGGCCGACCCATAGTTGGCACCGCACCCCTGAACCGGCGTCATCGCATACGCGAGACAGGCCCCGTTGTTGATGTTCAGGATCGTGAAGTCGAGCAGGTGCGAGTTGACGTCGTAGCGGGCGATCGAAGCCCCGACGTAGTAGACGATCCCCAGGAAGTTCTCGATGAAGCCTGACTGCTGCAGGCTCGTGAACAGCCGTCCCGCGAGCTGCGTCTTGCCCAGCGACTTGGTCGTGTAGCTGCGAAGGGCCTTCACCAGCGGCGTCGTGTGCCTGATCGCCGGAGTCGCCTTGTCGAGCGCGGTCGCGAGCTTCGCCAGTCCCGGCTTGGCGGCCGTGACGAACGGCCCGAGATCCGTCGAGACCTTGTTCAGGTAGGGGGCGGCGACGTGGAGCTGCTGCAGCAGCGGGGTTCCGTCGCGCGCCACGACGTCGAGCTGTTGGAGCGAAGGCTGGGCCGCGGCGAGCAGACCCGGCAGCCGGTTGATCGCGAGCTCGAGGTTCGAGCTGTGGGCGGCGGTCGTGCTGCTGAGCGCCGCGGACTGATCGAGGAAGTTCTGCACGGCGGCGGTGTGGCCCGCCCCCTGCTGCGCGATCGTGTTGGTGGCATCGATGATCGTCCCGAGCTGCGCCTTCTGGCGGGCGAGGATCCCGATCACCTGGTCGGCCAGCTTCAGCGCCGGGTTCGCGCGACGCAGGATGTCGTTGAAGTTCGCACCCTCGCCCGCGGTCCCGATGCCCAGCTCGTCGAGGATCAGGGCAAAGCGCTCGCGCGTGGGGACGTTGAAGATGTTGAACAGGTCGAGCAGGCTGACCGGCTCGCTCGTGTTCTGCACCGGCACCGTCGGCGGCTGGCCGCCCGAGCTCTTCAGGACCGGGGCCGGCGGACTGCCCGGGTCACACTCGACGTAGTTCTCGGCGATCAGGCCCTGGGGGCGGATCGTGCACGTAGCGTTGGTGCGGAACGGCATGAACTGCGAGTCGATCGTGCCCTCGACCTTCGCCCGGTAGAAGGTCTTGGCCCCGCTGCCCTGCTTGACCACGACGACGTTCTCGATCGACCCAGCCTGGGCGCCCGCGACCTTCACCAGCTGACCGCCGATCAAGCCTCGGGCATCGTCGAAGACCACGTCGAAGCTCGAGGTCGAGGATCCCTGCGCGCTCGCGCTGAGCAGGATCGCCGCGAGCGCGCCGGCGCCGGCGAGCACTGCGAAGATCATCGCCAGGCGTCTCATTGATGATCGTTCGCCGGGTTGCAGAGGTTGCCGGTGTTGGGCAGCACGTCGGGATTGGTCCAGGGGTTGCCGCCGTTCGGGGAGGCCTCGACGGAGCCGCCCGGGCACGCGGCCAGCAGCCCGAAGCGGGTCCCGGTCAGACCCGGCACCAGGCTGGCCGGACCATTGAGCAGACTGAGCAGCCCGCTGAGCGACCCCGGTCCGAACTCCGCGGCGATCCGGACGTAGTGGCCGTTCGCGTCGTAGTAGCCGCCGCTGTAGCCGCCGACGCCTCCGAAGAACCCGGACACCACCTCCGGCGCGTAGGGCCTGATCCCGGCGAGGATCGGTGTGATCGGGGGCAGTGCGGAGGCCAGCGAGTTGATCGCGGGGACGGCCTTGCGCGCGACCGGGGGCAGTGCGATCAGCGCCTGCTTGGCGCTCGGAACGAGCGCGGCCACGCCCTTGACCGTGGGGATCGCGTTCGCGGCGGTCGGAACCACCTTCCTGAGCAGGGTGGCGAGCCTGGGTGCGACCGGCTGCAGGTCGGTCAGCACCGGATTCAGCACGTGCAGCGTGTAGTCGACGTCGGCCAGCACTCCGGTGCCCTGCGACAGGACGGCGGGCGCTCGCGCGATGGAGTCCTCGAGCGCCGTTCGCTCGCTCGCCACCTCGCGCAGGGTCGCCGCTGTGCTCGTGACCGCGCCGCCGAGGTCCGCGTCGCGCGCGGCGAGCGCGGTGGCCACACCCGCCGTCGAGGAGACGAGGCGGTCGAGCGCGAACTTGTCCGCGACGATCTCCGCGTTCAGCGCGGTCGTCTGGCTCAGCGCCGGGTTGAAGTAGTGGATCATCTGGTTGAACTGGGCCGGCGTCGATCCGGACATCAGGTAGGCGCCCGTCTTGAGGATCTTCTGCAGCGACGTCCTCACCTGCGGCGTGAGCGCGTTCAGCACCGTGTCGAGATCCACGATCCCGCGGGTCTGCGTGGGCGGAAGCACGCCCCCGTTCGAGATCGGGTTGCCCGGTCCGGGGGTGAGCGATACAAACCGGTTCGAGACGCCTGTCAGGCTCAGCTGGCCCACCGTGGCCACGGTTCCCCTCCGCAGGGGCGTGACGCTCGAGTCGGAGATGTCAAGCTCGACGTCGGCCAGCCCGCTGTTCGTGAGGCTGACGCTCCCGACCGAGCCGACCGGGTGACCGGCGATCGTGACGAGGTCCCCACCCACCAGCTGGCCCGCGTCCGTGAACTCGGCGTGGAGGACGTAGCTCGAGCCCCCCGTGAGCAGCACGATCGCGATCACGATCACCGCGATTGCGATCGCTCCAAGCGCGGCCATCCGTGCCACCTGCTCGCGGGCCATCGCTTACTCAGCCTCCGATCGGCGCGTGCGCGTTCCCGCCCCAGAAGATCTGGGTGCCGACCATCCCGATCAGGTGGATCCCCAGGATGTTGGCCACCATCGACTGCGCGGTCGCCTTCCCCACGCCGACCGGGCCACCGGTTACGTGGTAGCCGTAGTAGATGCAGACGAGCACGATGAAGGTGGCCGTCACCATCACCTTGATGCCGGCGAACAGGAAGTCGGTCGGGTTCTGGAACTCCCAGAACAGCTGTAAGTAGCCGCCGGGAGAGACCTGGCCAAGCTGCACGACGACGGCCAGATAGGACGCGATGTAGCCGACCCCCACCGAGGCCATGTACAGGAACGGCAGCACGAGCCACGTGCCGAGCAGCCGGGTCGAGCCGAGGTACAGGATCGCGTCGAATCCCATCACCTCGAGCGCGTCGATCTCGTCGGAGATCCGCATCGAGCCGATCTCCGCCACGAACCCCGTCCCCACCTTGGCGGCCATCATGTAGCCGAACGCGTACGGGATGATCTCCCTCAAGTCGCACAGCGCGGTGATGGCCCCGGCGGCCGAGGTGGCGCCCACCGACTTGGCGCCGTATGCGCCCTCGATGCCGCACTGGAGTCCGAAGATGAACACCAGCCCGAGGACGATGATCGCCGAACCGGTGATCAGGATCCCAGCCTGGCGAACCGTCTCGCCGATGAACCTGATCACCCGCAGGTTGAGGACCTTCAGCATGATCCGCCAGCAGAACAACGAGGCGGCGCCGAACGAGCGCAGCGATGCCACTGGGTTCATCGCACGCCCCCCGTGCGGGTGAATGACGGTCTGGTCATCGCGGCGTATTGAGGGCCGGGTGTGTCGCCAGCAGCGTCTGCGTGAAGACGTAGTCGGTGGCGCCGATCGCGATGAACGCGAGCACAACGGCCTGGTTGACGGCGCGCCCCACCCCCTGTGCCCCGCCGGACGCCGTCAGCCCCATGTAACAACAGACGATCGCGATCACCCCGCCGTAGATCACCGCCTTGACGAACATCGCCTGAAACTCCACCGTGGTCGCCTGGGCGAAGAAGTCCGAGAAGAACGGCCCGACCTGAGCGCCGTTGGAGATCGTCACCAGCACGCCGCCGAGCGTCCCGAACAGCAGCGCGTAGATCGTGAACAGCGGCGTGAGCAGCATCAGCGAGAGAAAGCGCGGAACGACCAGGCTCTTGATCGGATCGACGCCGAGCACCATCAGGGCGTCGAGTTCCTCGCGGATCTTCCGCGCGCCGAGATCCGCGGTCATCGCGGTCCCCGCTACGCCGGCCATCACGATCGCGCAGATCAACGGCGCCAGCTCGCGCATCACCAGGATCACGAACAGCGAGCCAAGCCGGTCGAGGGCCCCGACCAGCTTCAGGAAGTCACCGACCTCAATCCCCGCCGGACCGTAGGTGAACGCCAGCGAGGCGAGGATCATCGGGAACCAGCCCAGCCGGAGCGCGAACAGGAACTGGTCCACCAGCTCCGGGCCGTAGCTGTACGGAGGCATGATTGCGGCGACGATCGTGCGCCGGAGCAGCAGGACCATCGCGCCTACGGTCACGGCAAACCCGCGGACGGGCTCCCACACCAATCTCAAGATCGCCGTCATCTGCCGGCCGCTCTCCTCCTCTGGCGTACCCGGACCAACGCTCGCCAGGATCATATGCTGACTGACGGTCACACCGCAACGTGCAACCGTCGAGCGTCGCTCTCGCGCGAGCCCGCCTACTATCTTTTGTGAAGTGCAGACTTTCAGGCGCCTGCTCCATTTTCTGACGCCCTACAAGAGAGGCGTTGGTTGGTCTGGCCTACTGGCCGCCGGCGCCATGGCGATGACGGTCCTGATTCCGTACCTGACCGGGCGCGCGATCGACTCGATCCGCGGGCACCACCGCCACGACCTGACGCTGTGGGCGATCGCGATCGTGGTGGCGGGGCTGGCGCGGCTCGGGCTGAGCGTGGGTCGGCGCGTGATCGCCGGGCGGGTCTCGCTCGGGGTCGAGCTCGATCTCCGCAACCGCCTATACGAGCACCTCCAGCGGCTCGAGCTGTCGTTCTTCGACCGTCAGCAGACCGGTCAGCTGATGTCGCGGGCCACCGTCGATCTTCAGTCGGTCCGGTTCTTCCTCGGATACGGGTTGATCTTCATCGGACAGTCGGCGCTGACGATCCTGTTGGCGGGCGTCGCGATGTTCGCGCTCCAGCCGGGGCTGGGAGCGCTGGCGCTCGCCCCCGTGCCGTTCGTGGTGCTGATCGCAAACCGCTACGGCAGGCACTCACGCCCCGCGATGCAGGAGGCCCAGCAGCGGATCGCCGAGCTCACCGCCGAGGCGGAGGAGAACGTCTCCGGCGTGCGCGTGGTCAAGGCGTTCGCACAGGAGAACCGTCAGCTCGAGCGCTTCGAGCACTCGGTCACGCGAGTGTTCGAGCAGCAGGTCTACGCCACCAAGATCCAGGCCAAGTACAACCCGATGATCAGCTTCCTGCCGAACCTCGGGCTGGCGGCGATTCTGCTCGTCGGCGGGCGTCAGGTGATGCACGGAAGCCTGACGCTGGGCCAGTTCACCGCGTTCTACGGCTACCTGCTGATGCTGATCTCCCCCATGCGCACGCTGGGGTACATGCTGGGCGCGGCCCAGCGGGCCACCGCCTCGGGAGCGCGGATCTTCCAGGTGCTCGACCGGACCCCGCGGATGACGGCTCCGGCGGATGCGCCGCCGCTCCCCGCCGGCGCCGGCCAGGTGTCCTTCCAGAACGTCTCGCTCACGTTCGAGGGCTCGCCCAACCCCGCGCTGCGGGAGATCGACCTCGACATTCCGGCCGGCCGCACAGTCGCGCTGGTCGGCGCGATGGGGTCCGGCAAGACCGCGCTCGTCTCGCTGCTGCCGCGCCTGTACGACGTCACCGAGGGCACGGTCAGAATCGACGGTGCGGACGTCCGAACGGTGGATCCCGTCAGCCTCCGCCACGCGATCGGCATCGCCGGCGATGACCCGTTCCTGTTCTCGGCGAGCGTGCACGAGAACATCGCGTATGGCCGACCGGACGCAACCCGCGAAGAGGTGGAGGCGGCCGCACGTGCCGCCCAGGCCGACGAGTTCGTCCGCGCGCTTCCCAAGGGCTACGACACCTTGATCGGCGAGCGCGGCCTGACACTGTCAGGCGGCCAGCGCCAGCGCATCGGGATCGCGCGCGCGATCGCGGCCGACCCCCGGATCCTGATCCTCGACGATGCCACCTCATCGGTCGACGCCTCCACCGAGCAGGAGATCAAGCTTGCGCTGCGGGCGGTGATGACCGGCCGGACCACGTTCGTGATCGCCCACCGCCTCTCGACGATCACGCTCGCCGACGAGATCGTGGTGCTCGAGGAAGGCCGCATCGCCGCCCGAGGCGACCACGAGCAGCTGCTAGAGCGCTCCGAGCTCTACCGAGAGATCGTGGAGAAGGGGATGCCGGATCAGGTCTTCCTGACCGAGAAGGAGGCGGAGGCGGTGGGTCTGTGAGCCGAGTTGCGGACATCAGGCGGCGTCTGCGCGAGACCGGCGGCCGCGGTCGCAAGCTACGCGGCCTGGCGGAGATCATGGCGCCCTACAAGTGGCGCGTGCTCGCCATGTTCGTCGCGCTCGTCGTGGCGACGGGCGCGGCACTGGCACCCGCGCCGCTTGCGAAGCTGGCGATCGACGACGGCATCCAGCGCCACGACTCCGGCACGCTCGATCTGATCGTGGTCGGCTTCTTGGCCTCCGCCGTCCTGTACGCGGTGGCCACCTACATCCAGACCTACCTGGTGGGATGGGTCGGGCAGCGTGCGCTGCGCGACCTGCGCCTGAAGCTGTTCACCCATCTGCAGGCGCTCTCGATCGGGTTCTACTCGCGGAACAGAGCCGGTGTGATCATTTCCCGACTCACGAACGACGTCGAGGCGCTCGACCAGCTGGTCGAAGACGGGATGGCCACGCTGTTCCAATCGGGCCTGACGTTGCTGGGCGTGGTCGCGATCCTGATCGTGCTGGACTGGCACCTAGCCCTGCTCACGTTTGCCGTCCTGCCGATCCTGCTCGCGGGCGGCCTGGCCTTCCGGATCGCCTCCGCCGGCGCCTACCGGCTGACGCGCGAGCGGATCGCGGCGATCACCGGCTACCTCCAGGAGACGCTCTCGGGGATGCGTGTGGTGCGCGCCTTCGGCCAGGAGCCACGGCACATCGCCCGCTTCGGCGAGCTGAACGACGAGAACCGCGCCGCGAACATGACCACGGTCAATCTGAACGCCGCCTACTTCCCCGCGGTCGAGCTCCTGTCGGCACTGGTGACCGTGGAGATCCTCGTGATCGGCGGGATCGAGGCGATCAACGGACACACCTCCACCGGCGTGGTGTTCGCGTTCATTGCCGCGCTCAACAACTTCTTCGACCCGATCCAGCAGCTCTCGCAGCTCTACACCACCTATCAGTCGGGGATGGCGGCGCTGGACAAGATCTTCGAGCTGATGGACGAGCAACCGGAGCTCGCCGACACCCCCGACGCCATCTCGATCGAGCGCATTCGGGGCCAGCTCCGTTTCGATCACGTCTCGTTCCGCTACGGATCCGACCACGACGGCGCGTGGGCGCTGCGGGATATAGACATCGAGATCCCCGCGGGCCAGACCGTTGCTCTGGTTGGAGAGACGGGCGCGGGCAAGTCGACGTTCGCAAAGCTCGTCTCCCGCTTCTACGACCCCACGATCGGGAGCGTGCTGGTCGACGGACACGACCTGCGCTCGCTCGACTCCCATTCGCTGCGCTCGCAGATGGGGATCGTCCCCCAGGAGGGCTTCCTGTTCTCCGGCACGGTGCGCGAGAACATCACCTTCGGCCGCCCCGGCGCAACGGACGAGGAGGTGCGAGACGCGGCTCGAGCCGTGGGTGCGGATCCGTTCATCTCCGCGCTCGAGTACGGCTATGACACCCAGGTCGGGGAGCGCGGCGTGCAGCTGTCAGCGGGGCAGCGTCAGTTGATCGCATTCGCCCGGGCGCTGGTCGCCGACCCGCGGATCCTGATCCTTGACGAGGCGACATCGAACGTCGACGTGCACACCGAGGGCCTGATCGAAGAAGGGCTGCGGCGCTTGGTCGCGGGGCGCACGGCGATCGTGATCGCGCACAGGCTTTCCACGATCAGACATGCCGGGCGGATCGTCGTCCTCGAGCACGGGCAGATCGTCGAACAGGGGACGCACGAGGAACTGCTCGACGCCGGCGGGCAGTACTGGCAGCTCTACCGCGACTGGGCCGAGCAGGCTGCTGCCGCGTGATCAGCGTCGCGGAGCTCTCCGTGACGGCCGTGAAGGCCACGCGCCTGCGCTCGGTCGAGTCGGTCACGCTGGGACCCGACGGCGCCGAGGGAAATCGGCGCTTCTACCTGATCGACGAGCGGGGCCGGATGGTGAACGGCAAGACCGTCGGCTCGCTCCAGGCCGTCGTGGCCTCCGTCCGCAGTGAGCGGCTGGCGCTCGAGTTTCCGGACGGCTCGGTTGTCGAGGCCCCTCTGACGCCGGGAGCGATCGTCCAGACCGAGTTCTTCTCCCGCGGCCGTGAGGCGCGGCTGGCCGAGGGTCCGTGGTCCGATGCGATCTCGAGCTTCGCCGGCAGGCCGCTGCGGCTCGTCGAGGCCGACGGCGACGGCGCCGGCGTCGACCGGGGCCGCGACGGCGGCGTAACCCTCATCTCCCGGGCATCGCTGGACCGGCTCGCGGCAGAGGCGGGAACGGCGGGCATCGATCCGCGACGGTTCCGAATGCTGATCGAGATCGACGGCGTCGAGGCCAACGAGGAGGACGCCTGGGTGGGTCGCCGGGCATCCATCGGCGAGGCGGTTGTGGCGTTCGGCGGGCACGTCGGCCGCTGCCTGATCACGAGCCGCGACCCGGACACGGGGAACGTAGACCTCCCGACGCTCGACATCCTGCGCGGCTACCGCGGGGAGGTCCGGGATCCGAGCGGCACCCCGGCGCCCCCCACCGAGCTCCTTCCGTTCGGCATCTACGGCGCGGTGGTGCAAGGCGGCGTGGTCCGCCTTGGGGATAAGGTGATGCTCCGATGAGCGAAGAGCGGGTTCAAATCGAGGTCGCCGATCACGTCGCGACCGTCACGCTGGCGCGGCCCGAGAAGCACAACGCGCTCGATCTGGCGATGTTCGAGGCGATCATCGGCGCCGCCGGCCGAGTGGCCGAGGAGCCGGGCGTGCGGGCGGTCGTCCTCCACGGGGACGGTCCGAGCTTCTGCTCGGGGCTCGACATCGCGAGCATGATGTCCTCGGGCAAGGGCGTGGACGGACTCACCGACCCGCTCAATGGGGATGTGCCCAACTGGTTCCAGCGCGCGGCATTCGACTGGATCCGGGTCCCGGTCCCGGTGATCGTCGCGATCCACGGCGTCTGCTTCGGAGGCGGGCTTCAGATCGCGCTCGCGGGCGACATCAGGATCGCCGCAGCGGACGCCCGCATGTCGGTGATGGAGATCAGGTGGGGCCTGATCCCCGACATGTCGATCACGCGCACGCTGCCGCGGCTGGTGGGGATCGACGTCGCCAAGGAGCTGACCTATACGGGCCGGGAGTTCAACGGCTCCGAGGGGCATTCGCTCGGGGTCGTCACGCGGCTAGCGGAGGACCCGCTCGCCGCGGCGCGTGAGCTCGCCGCCGAAATCGCCACGAAATCTCCCGACGCGGTCCGCGGCGCCAAGCGCCTGTTCGACGAGTCGTGGACGGGGACCACCGAGGAGACACTCGTGCTCGAGGCCTCGACCCAGCTGAAGCTGATCGGCTCGCAGAACCAGCTCGCCGCGGTCGCCGCCGGCGTGACCAAGCAGCCCCCCGAGTTCGTGGATCCGAGCTAGCGCGCTCGCAGCGTGGGCGGCGGAACCCCTCAACCGGCCGATCGGTTCACGCGGAAGATCTTCCAGCTGCCGGGCACCCCCTTCAGCGTGTGCGAGCCGTGATCAACGAGGTCTGTGTCGTGGATCAGATCGCGAACGCTCTCTGTGACGAGGATCTCATCGGCCCCGGCCAACGCGAGCACGCGCGCCCCGACGTGAACCGCCAATCCACGGACGTCGGCGCCCACCAGATCGCATTCGCCCGCATGGAGCCCGGCGCGGAGATGCAGCCCGAGCTCGCGCGCCTCGTCAACGATCTCGATCGCCGCCCGGACCGCCCGAGCGGGCCCGTCGAAGACGATCAGGAACCCGTCCCCGGTCGTCTTGATCTCCCTCCCGCGGTGAGCCTCGATCACCCTGCGGACCATGAGGTTGTGTCGTTCCATCAGATCGTGCCAGGGGGCATCGCCCAGTTCGGCGAGCCGCGCGGTTGAGTCGACGATGTCGGTGAACAGCACCGTCGCAAGCACCCGATTGGGGTCTCCCGGTTGCCGTCCACCGGTGAGGAACTCCTCGATCGCGTCGACCACCGTCTCGCCTTCGACGAACACCGAATGCGCTTCACCCGGCAGGGAGACGAAGCGCGCGCCGGGAATCCGCTCGGCCACGAACCGTGCGCCCTCTACGGGGTAGAAGGGATCACCGTCGTAGTGCGCCACGGCCGTCGGTACCCGGATCTGAGGCAATACGCTGCGCACGTCGATCGCCCAGGTGGAGCGGACCTGGGCCGCGAACGTCCCGGGGCCACAGGCAAGCCGTTCTAACCGCGCGGACCAGGCGCGGAATTGAGGGTCTTCCGCCAGGGTCGGCGCCAGCGCCGCGCCGAACGCTCCGGTCCCCCAGACGCTCGACACAGCGGCGAGCGCGGCTTCGCCCTGTTCGATCGTCGGCCCCCAGGGATAGCCGTCGCCTTGTGTCCGGCGCGCGTACGCGGAGAACAGAACCAGGGCGCTGACGTCGGCCGGATGAGCGGCCGCGAACAGCATCGCCGCCGGGGTGGCGTCGGTAAGCGCGATCACGACCGGCCGCGCCAGCCCCGCCGCACCGATCACCGCCGCGATGTCATCCATCCGCTCATCCATCGTCACGGGCCGGGCGACCGAGTCCGACATGCCGAAGCCACGCTGGTCAAACATCGCCACGCGACCGAGCGCACCAATTCTTCGCAGCATCCGCGCGATCGGCGGCCATTCCCAGTTGTGCTCCACGTGCGACAGGAACGGCAGCGGCAGCACGATGTCGCGCGACCCCTCGCCGAAGAGCTGGTAAGCGACGTTCGTCTCGCCCGCGCTCGCGTACCGCGTCTGCGCCTCCATTGCCGGTAAACGCTATCTCGGCCCGCCGGGCGGTTACGGTTACGTCCCTGGTGAGCGAGCGGCCCGGGGACATACGACGGCGACGGGCCCTGATCGGGTTCGGCGTCGGGCAGGCGGTGATGGCAATCCCGATGCTCGCGCTCGAACGCCAGCTGAGGCGGACCGGCGGTCCCGGGATCATCCCGTTCGAGCTCGCGGGGACTTCTGAAAAATCCAAACAGATCATCGAGGCCTGGGGCCCGACCGGCCGGAGGGCCGCCCGGACCTCGCTCGTGCTCGACTACCCATATCTGGTCACGTACGCGGGGCTGCAGGCGGCCCTGTGCGAACTCGCCGGCGACGCGCTGCGGCGGCGCGGCTCCCGGTGGCTGGCTCCCGCAGGACCCCTTCTGGGGAAGACCCAGTGGGCCGCCGGAGCGTTCGATGCGCTCGAGAACGCAGCGCTGCTCGCGGTCCTCGCCGGGGGGAGCGAGCGGCTGCCCGCGCTCGCCAAGCGCTGCGCCTCCGCGAAGTTCGCGCTGCTCGGACTGGGCTGGGCGTACATGGCGACCGCGCTCGTCAGCTCGAGACGCGGGTCAAGCGAATGACAGCTCGACCACGAGCAACGCGGCGATCGCGCTGAAGCAGAGCCGTATCCCAGCGCCTCCGAAGGCACGAACACATGTTCGCGCGCCACGGATGGAACGCCATCGAACCGCGCCTATACTTGCCCGTCTGAGTTGGCACGCGTGGGCTTGACACGCGTCCGATCTGATCCCCTGCGGGGTAGTCCAGTGGTAGCGACGCCCGGCTCTGGACCGGGAGACGGAGGTTCGACCCCTCCCCCCGCAGCTGAGGGGTGAGAGCGTGTTGGGTTCGAATGGAGCCTGCGCCACCTCCTGCTCCCGCATGGACCGTCGGCTGTCGCGTAACCCGACGGTCTCGACGTGTTTGGCAGAAGGTGACAATGACGCCATCCGCCGATTCCTCACACTCAACGCGGCCTCTTGGAAGTTGACCACAATAGTTACGGACAACTTCCACCAACCTCAGCACCACCGGCGTCGTTCGCATTCTGGTGCGGGTATCCGCCCCGCAAAGACCGAATCACAGACGCCCATCGTTGTCACGTTTGCACAAGGCCAATCGCTCACGCGACAGCCTCACCGGCTAGAGAGCCGCTCTCACGGGAGTCGTCGGCGGTAATCCGAACACTGTCGGCGGCACGCACGCCCAACCCGCTGCAGTCCCCCGGTCGGCACCACACCGGCGGCTTCCACCATCGGCCCCGAGTCGATCAGCAGCGCACCGTCGATGACCAGCATCGGATGACGGGATCCGCTCCCGGTCCAGGTGGCAAGGTAATAACGTAACGTCGTCAATGAGGCGGCCCCGTAGCTAGGTCAGACCTTCCCGAACCACAACCACATCAATCTCGGCGCACCACACACGCGGAGGGCGCGCCAGGGGGGAAACCAGTGACGGACTACACGATCCGGGCGGTATCCGAGGTACCCGACGTGTTCGAGGGCCGGTACCCCGGCGCGATGCGATTCCTGACGGGTCACATCGACGCTGAACAGCTCGCGTTCACCCATCGCCTGATGCCCCCCAAATCCGGGGGCAAGGGCGGCTACGGGCATCGCCACAAGAACCAGGAAGAGATCTACTACGTGATCTCGGGCCAGCTCCAGTTCAAGCTGGAGGACGAGGTCATCGAAGTCCCGAGCCGCACCGCGGTGCGCGTAGGGCCTGCGGTCACACGATCGATCTGGAACGACGGCCCCGACGATGCCGAGGTCGTCATCTGCTCAATCCGCCTGGACGACGTGAGGGCGGACGTCGAGCTGGTCGACGATTTTTGGCCGTAACAGCCTTCGCGTCCCGAGCCGAGGGCAGCGGAGGGGCCGGATCGTCAGCGTCGGGGGCGGCCGGGTCGCGGTCGGTGAGCGGGGCGGGAACCTTTTGGCCGCCCCGTGCCGTTTAACGAGGTGATGACCGACTTCGACCAGTTCGTCGCCGGGCACGTGGATGAGCTCGTGCGGACCGCCTATCTCATCGTCTGGGACGAGGCGGAGGCGGAGGACCTCGTGCAGGAGTGCCTGTTCAAGGTCGCGCGCCGCTGGCCTCGTATCCGCCGCATGGAGCAGCCATGTGCCTATGCCCGCCGGATTCTGGTCAACCTGGCCCTCGACGGGGCGCGCGGCCGATCGCGGCGCCGGAGCGAACTGGAGCCGGGGGACGCGGCAGGCTCGATCGCGGTCGACCCGCTCGCTGGGATCGACACCCGCGCGGAGCTGCTTCAGGCGCTCGGCCAGTTGCCGGCGCGTCAGCGCGCCGTACTCGTCCTGAGGTATTTCAACGACTTGACGGAAGCCCAGGTGGCCGAGGTTCTCGGCTGTTCGCCGGGCACGGTCAAGAGCAGCGCCTCACGCGGACTCGCGCGGCTGCGTGAGGCACTGCAGCCAGTTCCACTCCAACCCAGGAGCACCGAAACATGAGTGATCCACTCGAACAGCATCTGCGCGGAGCGCTCGCCCACCGGGCGACGCTCATCACCTCGGAGGCGAGCACCCGGTTGCGGGCGGTCGACTACCACCCCCGCTCGCGCCGGCTCCCGTCGCCGCCGGTGCTGGGCGCGCTGGGGTTGAGCGGCGCCGCCGCGGCCGCCAGCGCTGTGATCCTGCTCGGATCGAGCACCGCGCCCGCGTTCGCCGGCTGGACGGCGAGGCCCACAGCACCGCTGCCCGGCCAGCTCGCCGGTGCCGCACAGAGCTGCAGCGCCGGTGCCGGCACCCCGGTTCTGACCGATACTCGCGGTCCGTATGCCGCCTCGATCTATGCCGACGGCTCCACCTGCGTGGAGGGCAACGGCATCACGATCAGCTCGAGCAGCTATGGCGGAGGGGCATCCAGCATCTCGGCTGGAACGGTCGCGCTCAACGGCGCCGGCCAGTCGGACTCCGACGGGCACGCGCTGACGATGGTCGACGGCCGAATCGGTGCGGGCGTGACGGGCGTAGCGATCACCCGCAGCGACGGAAGCTCGGTCCAGGCGACCGTCAAGAACGGTTGGTATCTGGCCTGGTGGCCGGGTACCGAGCGCGCCACGACCGCCCAAGTGACGAGCACCAGCGGAACCAGCACGCAGTCATTCCCAACCGCGCCAGACCGCCCGAGCCCGGCCTGCCCGGCTGGGGCCCAGTGCGGGAGCGGGTACGGCTTTGGTGCCGCGCCCGGTCATGGCGCCAGTCGGTCCACGACACGGATGTCCGGCAGCAGCGCTGCGCATTGACACACAAAGATCAGGGGGTGGGCCACCCGGCCCGCCCCCCGGTCAGCCCGTGTCCTCCGGCGCCCCCAACAGCCGCTACAGCAGCCGCACCCGCGGCAGCGCGCCGGACTGGATCCGGACTTCGACCCGCTCGGCGGCCAACCCGGGCGCGCTGAGCACAAAAGTCAGCCTCTGTCCGGCTCGGTAGGTGCGGCGCTCCAGCGCCTTGATCGTGCGCCTGAGCGTTCTGCGCCTGGCCAGCTCCGCACGCCGCGGACAGCCGCGACCCTGGCACCGCACGCGCAGCACGCCGCGCCGCGGAAAGCGCACGAAGCGGATCGACTTCAGGCGGGTGTGCTCCCCATGCCAGGTCCAGCCCATCACGATCCGCACGTGGAGGGCGTGGCGGCCGGACCTGGCCGGCGACGAGACCCTGACCGGGCTCGATTGGGAGGAGGGGTAGGCGACGAGTGGCCCGACGCTGCTCGGACCGCTCCAGCTGTTCTCGTTGCCGCTGGCCTCCCAGATGTTGTCGTCGGCTCCGATCCAGAACGCGGTCAGCTGATCGGTGCTCGTGTTGGTGACTACGACGGTCGGCGCCGATCCGAGCGGCCCCACGCCGGCGGCGTAGGGACCGGTCCAGCTGTTGTCGTAGCCCCGAGCCTCCCACAACCTCCCGTCCGTCCCCTCCCAGACGACGTAGACCACGTACGAGGGCGAGATCGCCTCGCTCGGCGCTGAACCGAGCGGGTACTGGCCAACATCGATGGGCCCGGAGAAGTTGCCTCCGGGCCCCGAGGCGGTGATCCCCTCCCACAGGTTTCCCGGGCCGGTGCCACGCCAGTAGGCGGTGACGATGGCGGAGCTCGGCCCGAAGGCGATCGCGCCGAGGGTCGGGGCAGAGCCCAGCGTCCCCATCCCCAGGCTGCGGGGGCCGTTCCAGATTCCGCCCGAGTACCACGCCTCCCACAGCGCGCCATTGGTCCCTTGCCACGCCACCACAAACCCGGTCTGGGAGCTCGCGTCCGTCCACGAAGCCGCCGCCGGCTGAGAGCCGAGCGTCCCCATCCCGAGGCGCACCGGACCGCCCCAGCCGCTGCCGGTGGTGTAGGCCTCCCACAGCGCGCCGTCGGTTCCCTCCCAGAACACGTAGTCGGCGTCCGCAGGACCGATCGTTGCAGTCGGAGCGCTCGCCAGCGGGCCGATCCCCGTGTTGACCGGGCCCTGCCAGCGGCCTCCGAACTCGATGTTCTCGTACAGATCGCCATTTGCGCCCCGCCAGAACAGGTGTACGTCGCCGCCGTGGGCCACAGCCGCCAGTGGCCTGCCCTGGTTATCGGCGGCGGCTACGGGCGCACCCGCGAGCGCCGCTGCGCAGGCGACGATGACCGCCACGGCAGCCCACGACCGGCGGCTCCGCGAACGCCGGCTCAGTTGGTGGCGTGGTTCCACGTGCCGCCCATCGTAATAGCCGCCCGCAGCGCACTCGCCGCCCTGCGGGCATTCGCGTCGCTCAGCGCATCCCGCACAGCCGCTCGCTCAGCTCCCACAGCCGGAGGCGTGCGGCGGGGTCGTAGGCCTGAGCGTCGGCGGTCGCTTGCTCGAGACCGTCGAAGTACAGGCCGCTGACCCCGTCGAGCTCCGGCTCGATCACGAGCCGAAGCGTGGCCTCGACGCCCTGCTCCAGGCTGTCAACGGTGCGGCCCACAGTCTCGAATACCAGCTTGGTCGGCATCAGCGTCGCAGGGTGCAACGCGTTC
Source organism: uncultured Actinomycetes bacterium (assembly GCA_963822725.1). Classification (GTDB taxonomy): domain Bacteria; phylum Actinomycetota; class Thermoleophilia; order Solirubrobacterales; family Solirubrobacteraceae; genus Palsa-465. Next base: position 122,389 of record CAWGIR010000004.1, on the reverse strand, counting down.
GCGGTCACGTCGGCCCTGCCCTCGGCTCGGAGTCGCTCCGCCAGCTCGAAGGTGAACGCGATCATGGCGAGCTTGCTCTGGGAGTACGCGAACGACATCTCGTAGCGGTTCGTCAGCATCACGTCGTCGAACTGGACCGGCGCCTGCCCGACCGAGGCGACGTTGACGATGCGCGCCGGAGCCGCTCTCGCGCAGGACGGAGAGCAGCAAACGAGTGAGCAGATACGTGGCGAGGTAGTTGACCGCGAACGTGAGCTCATAACCGTCCTGGCTCTCGGCATGCTCCGGAAGCGCGATCCCCGCGTTGTTGACAAGCGCATCGAGGCGATCGTGGCGCGCGGCAACGTCCTCGGCCAGTCGCCTGACGGCGGCCAGCGAGGACAGGTCGGCCACGCACGGGACGATCCGGCCGCCCTGCCTTGTCCCCTCGATCTCTGCTGCCGTCGCCTCGACCCGCTCCTCGCTGCGGCCGTGCAAGAGCACGGTGGCGCCGCGCTCCACAAGCTCGCGCGCCAGCTCCTTTCCGAGGCCACTGGTCGACCCGGTGACGAGGATCGTTTGTCGCTCGACCACGCGCATCCGGGGCATTCGATCATACGCGCGATCCAAGCTACGTCGTGCCCCGCGACGCGCCCCCGCAATAGACTCCCGCGCCGTGGATTTGGCAGGAGTCGTGCGCGAGCGGGCGGGAGCCCTCCCCGGCCTTGCCTACAGAGTCGGGCTGGAGGCACGGTCCGCCGCTGTACTCCGCCGCGCCGGCCTGCTCGGCGCGGAGTCGCCTCAGCATCTGCTTCAGGGACTGGCCGCGATGCGGGCGTTCGGAGTCTTCGGATCTACGCCCCGGGTCGCCGCCCTTCGCCACGGGGATCGCGCGGCGATCGACGACGAGCTCGGGACGCTCACCTTCAATGAGTTCGAGGAGCAGGTCAACCGCCTCGCGAGCGCGATGCGGGGCAAGGGGCTTGGCGCCGGTTCGAGCGTCGGCGTCCTGTGCCGCAACCACCGCATGCCGCTGATCGTCGCGTTCGCGGCCTCCCGGCTCGGGATGAACGGGATCTGGCTGAACACCGCGTTCTCGGCTCGACAGGCCAAAGAGGTCGCGGAGCGCGAGGGCGTCGAGCTTTTGATCTACGACGAGGACCTGGAGGAGGTCGCGGCCGACATCGAGCCGCGCCACGGGAAGCTCGTTACCGCGACCGAGGACAGGAGGGCGGACGAGCTCGGGCGGCTGATCGTGTCCGGGAACGCAGAGCTCCCGCCGCCTCCGGCCAGGCCCGGGCGCATCGTGCTGCTGACCAGTGGCACAACCGGAACGCCGAAGGGCGCGCCGCGCCCCGACGCCCGCTCCCTGACGATCCCGGCCGCGGTACTCGAGCGGATGCCGATGGGTCCGCGCGAGACGACTGTGGTCGCGCCGCCGCTGTTCCACGGAACCGGGCTGCTGATCGCGCTGCTGACGATCGGGCTCGGCTCGACGCTCGTCATCCGCCGGCGCTTCGATCCGGCGCAGTTTCTGGATGACATCGAGCGGCACCGCGCCACCGGCGTGTGCGTCGTTCCGGTGATGCTGCAGCGCGTGCTCGCACTCGGCGAAGAGGAGATCCGCAGGCGGGAAGGGCTGGGTCAGCTGCGAGTCATCTTCTGTGCGGGATCGCAGCTCCCGGCCGAGGTCGCACTCCAGACGATGGACCTGCTGGGCGAGGTGATCTACAACCTGTACGGCTCCACGGAGGTGTCCGTAGCCACGCTGGCGACGCCGGAGGACATCCGCGCCGCGCCCACCTCGGTCGGCAAGCCGGCGCTCGGGGCCCAGGTCAAGATCCTCGACGAGCACGGGCGCGAGCTGCCGCAGGGCCGGACCGGGCGGATCTTCGTGGGGACCACCACCCCCTTCGAGGGCTATACCGGCGGGCAGCACAAGGAGATCATCGACGGGCTGATGTCGACCGGTGACGTCGGCCACTTCGACCAGCAGGGGCGGCTGTACATCGACGGCCGGGACGACGAGATGATCGTCTCCGGGGGAGAAAATGTGTTCCCCCGTGAGGTGGAGGAGCTGCTGATCACCCATCCGGGGGTTGCCGACGTCGCGGTGATCGGCGTCCAGGATCAGGAGTTCGGGCAGCGTTTGAAGGGGTTCATCGTGAGCGCTGACGGCGAGCCGGCAAGCGAGGACGAGCTGAAATCGTTCGTCAAGGACAACCTGGCGCGGTACAAGGTGCCGCGGGAGATCGAGTTTCTAGACGAGATCCCGCGCAATCCGACCGGGAAGATCCTCAAGCGGGAGCTCGCGGCCCGCGAGGCTTCGGGCTGACCACCGGATCGAGGACGGACGTCTGCGCGGCTGAGCGCTACGCGTCAGTCGACACGATCAGCACGTTGCAGCGCGCCTTATGGGAGACCGCGTTGGGCACGCTCCCCAGGACCCGCTTGGCCCCGTGCATACCCTGATTACCGACGACGATCATGGTGGCCCCAACTTCGACGGCCACCTCCACCAGCGCATCCGCGGGCTCCTCCTCGACGGCATGCGTCTCGACCTGTAGGTCCCGCATCCGGATCCCGGCAGCCGCTTCGCTCAGGATCGACTCGACGTTCGCATCCGGCAGCGGAGCCCAGACCTTCGCCGCCCCCTCGGGAGCGCCCGCGATCTTCGCCCCGCGCAGCGGCTTGTAGGCGGACACCAGGTGGAGCCGTGCGCCGAGCGACTTCGCCAGCCGCGCCGCCTCTTCCACCGCCCGCTTGGCGCTGGCCGAGCCATCGGTCCCTACCACGATCTGCTCACTCATCTCTCCATCCTCCTTCCGCTGCGCTCGGAAGTCGCACCCTAACGCACGCCGTCGGGAACCCTACAACCCCTCGAGCTCCGTCGAGAGATCGTGTAGCGCGTCCGCCGACACCTCGGCACCGGAGGCGATCAGCCGCCGTGCGTGCTCGAGGTCGTCCGACCGACCGACCGAGAGGGCCCCAGCCACACGGCCGGAGCTGAGGTACCAGATGCTGAACTCTCCCTCTTGTATAGAACCCCGCACCGCCTCCCGGTCCCATTCGAACGCGGGGCCCACGTATTCGAGCGAGGCCCAGTTTGAGAGGTCCGAGAAGAAGTAGGGCACGACGTCGTGGTCCTGGGTGCGCCCCAGCATGTTGAGGGCCGCGGTCTTGCCGTGGTTGAACGCCACGTCCCAGTGCTCAATCCGGATCTGGCGCCCGTCGTGGATGACGCTCTCGTACTCGGCGATGTCGCCCGCGACGAACACTCCCGACACCTCCGTCTCGAGCAGCGAGCTGGCGAGCACCCCCCCGCGCTCGCCGAGCGCCAGGCCCGCGCCGCGGGCGAGGGTTACGTCGGGCGTGACGCCGACTCCGACCACCACCGCGTCGGCATCAAGCGACCGGCCCGACTTGGTGATCACGTTCGTCACGCGGCCGTCCGTCCCCTCGAACCGCTCGAGCTCATCCTCGCCGAACACCGTGATTCCGTGCTCCTCCAGCCGGTCCTGTAAGAACCGCCCGGCCTGTTCACCGAACCCGCGACTGAGCACCAGAGGCTCGAGCATCACGAGCGTGCAGGTGCTTCCGAGCTCGGTCAGCGAGGCGGCGACCTCCGAGGCGATGTAGGAGCCCCCGATCAACACGACGCGCTTGCCGGCTGCGTGCTCGCGGATGGCGTCGCTGTTGCCGAGCGTGCGCAGATAGTGGATGCCGTCGAGCTGGCAGCCCTCCACGCTCAGCCGCCGGACGTTCGCGCCGGTGGCCAGCAGGAGCTTGTCGAACTCGATCTCGGTCTTGTCCGACAGCGTCGCGGAGCGCGCATCGAGGTCCAGCTTCATCGCCGAGCGCCCCATCAGCCACTCGACCTCCTGCTCCGCGTACCACTCGAGCGGACGGAAGAACGTCTCCTCGCGCGACTCCTCCCCGCGCAGATAGGCCTTCGAGCACTCGGGCCGGTTGTACGGAGGGTCCGGCTCGCGACCCACCAGCAGGATCGAGCCGTCTGCACCGGACTCCCGCAGCCAGCGCGCGCAGTTGCCTGCCGCGAGCCCGCCGCCGATCAGGAGATAGTCGGCCTTGCGGTCGGCCACGTCTCAGCGGGACCTCATCGGCGCCGGCGCCCACCCGCGGCCACCGCCCCGTTGGCGGCGAACTGTGGCGTGATCCGCTCCTCGAGCCCGGGGTCGAGGATCAGCAGGACCTGGTCCCCCGCCTCGATCACCGACTCGGCCTTGGGAACGAAGCCGGTTCCGCCGCGGAGCACCGAGATGATCAGGGAGCCGTCCGGGAGCTGCACGTCCTGGACGCGCTGGCCGGCGGCGACCGACCCTTCGCCGACCTCGACCTCGATGATCTCCAGTCGCTCCTCCTCGAGCGCCAGCAGCTGGACGAGCCCGTACTCGGGGACCTCGTGCTCGATCAGGCGCAGGATCAGATCTGTCGCCGACACGGCCGGCTGGATGCCGAGCAGCTTGAAGTGCTGGAAGTTCCGGGGGTTGTTGACGCGCGCCACGATCCGCTGGACGCCGTATTTCTCCTTTGCGACCTGGCAGATCAGAATGTTGTCCTCGTCGTCGCCGGTGACCGCGATCACCAGGTCAGCGCGCTGAATCCCGGCCCGCTCGAGAATCCACAGCTCGGTCGCGTCCCCGTAGGCGACCGCGTGCTCGAGCTCCTCCTCCACGATCCGGTAGCGGCGGTGGTCGGACTCGATCAGCGTCACCTCGTTGTCCCTCGCGATCAGCTCGCGCGCGAGGTTCCACCCCACCTTCCCGGCTCCGGCGATGATCACGTACAAGCCCAGTCCCTCCTTGTCTGTTTACTCCGCGAGCGCTACTTCCGTCGCTTGGTCGATCGCCTGCTGCGTCGGAGAGATCGTATGCAGCCCCTGTTCCGCATACCACGCGGAACGGCCCGGATCCGCCACGCGTACGACCACGCGCGGCACGTTGAAGCGCCGCTGCGCGATCTGCGCGATCACCAGGTTCGTGTTGTCGCCTCTGGTCGCCGCCATGAACACGTCCGCGTCCTTGATCCCGGCTTCCATCAGCGCCTCGAGCTCCAGCGCGGCGCCGACCGTAAAGCGCCCGCCCGCATCCTCCCAGCTGGTCGATTGATCCTTGTCGAGGCGTTCGTGGGAGAGCGGGTCGAGATCGAGCACGGACACGCTGTGCCCTGCGTCCAGCGCCCGCTTGGCGACGGCCGAGCCGACGCGACCCGCTCCCACGATGAGGATGAACATCTGCAGCGGACTTTAGCCTTCCGCGCGCCTCGCTGCTGACCCTTTCCTGCGGGCGGTGACGGCGTGTCTGTCGCCCCCGCACGCGCTAGCCTCGCGTGTATATGAGCCCACGGCTGCGGCGGAGCCTCTACGAGGGGGGGCACAAGGTCGACATCGACGAGCCGACGCAGTTCGGCGACGATCTCCGGCCGCCGACGAAGGACGGTCAGCGGCGGGTACTCAACGAGGCCGCCCACAAGCTGGAAACGCTCGGAGAGCAGCCGGAAGCCGAGAAGCCTGCCCCCCGGGAATTCGAGGCCGAGCGCGACGTCGTCCCCCAGGCGGGCCGGGCGGCTCTGGCGCTCGCCGCGCTGGGGGTCGTGTTCGGGGACATCGGGACGAGCCCGCTGTACACCGAGCAGGTGATCTTCACTACGCACAGGGCGGCCGCCCAGACCAACGTGGCCGGCGTCTACGGAATCGTCTCGCTGATCTTCTGGTCGCTGTTGATCGTCGTGTCGTTCAAGTACGCCGGCCTGATCATGCGAGCCCACAACCGCGGCGACGGCGGGATCCTGGCGCTGACCGCTCTGATTCGGCGCTGCCGCCCAGTGCATGGACTGATGCTCGTGCTGCTGGGGATCTTCGGTGCCTCGCTGTTCCTCGGCGACGGGATGATCACCCCCGCGATCTCGGTGCTGTCCGCGGTCGAAGGACTGAAGGTGGCAGAGCCCGGCGTCGGGCATCTCGTGATGCCGATCGCGCTCGCGATCCTGGTGTCGCTGTTCCTGATCCAGCGCCGCGGCACGGGAGCGGTCGGCGCGCTGTTCGGGCCGGTGATGCTCGTCTGGTTCAGCGTGCTCGCGATCCTCGGAATCCACGGAGTCGTCCAGCATCCCGGCGTGTTCGAGGGCCTGTCGCCGACCTATGGCGCGCGGTTCATGGCCGACCATGGCGGAGCGGCGTTCCTGACGCTGGGCAGCGTCGTGCTGGCGGTTACGGGCGCCGAGGCGCTGTACGCGGATCGTGGCCATTTCGGCACCTCTCCGATCCGCCTCTCGTGGTTCGCGATCGTGCTGCCGGGGGTCCTGCTGTGCTACCTCGGACAGGCGGCGCTGATTCTTACGCACCCCGCCACGATCCGGAACCCGTTCTATCTGCTCGTCCCATCGTGGGGTCGCTTCCCGATGGTCTTCCTCGCGAGCGCGGCCACGATCATCGCCTCTCAAGCCGTGATCTCGGGGTCCTACTCGGTGGCCAAGCAGGCAGTCCAGCTGGGCTTCCTGCCGCGACTGAAGATCACCCATACATCCAGGGAGGCCGGCCAGATCTACGTGCCGGCGGTCAACTGGGCGCTGTGCATCGGCGTTGTGGCGCTCGTGCTCGGCTTCCAGCGTTCATCCCGACTCGCCGAGATCTACGGCGTGGCGGTGACCGGGACATTCATTCTCGACACGATCTTGTTCCTCGTGGTCGGCCGGACGATGTGGTCGGTTGCGAAGTGGAAGCTCGCACTCGTCGGGCAGCGTCTTGCTGCTCGTCGAGTTGTCGTTCTTCAGCTCGAACATCGTCAAGGTGGAGCATGGGGCCTGGCTCCCGCTGCTCGTCGCCGCTCGCGATCTCGATGGTCATGATCACCTGGCGCCGCGGGCAGGTGATCGTGACGCGCAACCGCACCAAGAAGGAAGGCTCGCTCGAGAAGTTCCTCGACGGGCTCACGAACCAGGCCCCCCCCTTGCGCAGGGTTCCGGGGACGGCGATCTTCCCCAACCCCAGCAAGGACACGACTCCGCTCGCCCTGCGCGCCGAGGTCGAGCACACGCACGCCCTGCACGAGAAGGTCGTGATCGTCTCGATCGATCGCGTGAGCGTTCCGCACGTCGACCGCGAGGACCGCTTCGTGGTCACCCGGATGGGCCACGGCCTGTTCCGGATCTTCCACGTCGTCGATCGCGTCGGCTATCGCGATGCCACCAACATCCCGAAAGCCCTGGCGCTGGCGCGCAAGCAGGGCCTGCTCGAGCGCAACCTCGATCTCGAGCACGCCTCCTACTTTGTGTCCCGCATCACGATCACGCCGACCGACGCCCCGGGCATGAAGCCATGGCGCAAGAAGCTGTTCGTCGCGATGGCCCGCAACGCTGCCAGCCCCATCGAGGCGTTCGGCCTGCCGACCGACAGGACGGTGCTGATGGGCTCACAAGTCGCCCGTCTGAGCTAGCGAGGCGCGATGCGAGACCAGAACGCGTTCGCAAATCGACTCCGACCGCCGCCCGCGCGGTGGCGCTCGAAGCTGCTCGAGATCGTGGCCGCGGTGGCGGATCGCCACGGGCTGCCGTCGCCGCGCTCCAGTCGACGACCGACCCCGCCGGACTCGGAGCGCTCTACCTGCTCGCCGTGCTCGAGGTCGCGATCCGCCGCGGCGAGATTCCCGCGCTTCGCGACCGCGGTGCTGAGCTTTCTGATCGCTGAACTTCTTCTTCATCACCCCGCGATACCGGCTTGCGATCGCGCACTCGCAGGACGTCGTGGAGCTGATCGTGTTCCTGATCGCGGCGGTCGTGGTCGGACGGCTGGCCGCGACCAGCCGCTGGCGCGCGGCGAGGCCGAGAGCCGGGCCCGGCGTCGCCAGCGCGCGAGAACGGGAGGCGACGCTGATCGCCGAGGTCGCGTCGGCGATCGTGGCTTCGGACAGTCTCGCCGCCCAGCTGCACAGCATCGGTGAGCGGGTCGCGAACGCGACCGGCGCGAGCAGCGCCGAAGTGATGCTGGAGCCGGAGCCCGACCCGCGCCCGCGATCGGATCGATCGTCGCCTTGCGTACGCGCGATCGGGTGGCCTGGCTGCTCGTCGATCGCGACCTGCATGGTCCGCCGACGACGTCCAACGCCTGTCCGAGCCGCTCGGACGGCTGATTGACCTGGCGCTCGAGCGCGACCGCCTCGCCGAGCAGGCCGCCGAAACAGAAGCGGCGCGGCGGGCGGAGAGCGCTCGGACCGCGATCCTGCACGCGATCTCGCACGACCTGCGCTCGCCGCTGACGGCGATCACGACCGCGATCTCGGGCCTCCGAGCGCCAGGACTGACCCCGACCGAGCGCGCCGAGCTGCGTGACGTGATCGACGCCGAATCCAGCCGGCTGGCGCGGATGGTGGACGACCTGCTCGACCTGTCGAAGATCGAGGCGGGCGCGGTCGCGCCGCAGGCGGACTGGTGCGACCTGCATGACGTGGTTGCATCGGCAGCCGCACACGTCCGCGCCGAGAGCCCGATCGAGTTTGCTCTCCCCGCCGACCTCCCGCTCGATTCGAGCCGATGCCGCACAGCTCGAGCGGGTGTTCTCGAACCTGATCGAGAACGCCGTCAAGTTCTCTCCGCCCAGTTCCCCGATCCGGCTCGACGCGCTCCTGTCGGACGACACCGTGACCGCGTGCGTCACCAACGCCGGGCGGGGGATCCCCGATCGCGATCGGGCGAGGGTGTTCGAGCCGTTCTTCCGCGTCACCGGCACGACCGGGTCGGGCTCGGGTTTGGGCCTCGCGATCAGCCGCGGCTTCGTCGAGGCGAACGGCGGCGCCATCTCCGTTACGCTCCGATCCCGAACAGGGCACGACGTTCGCGGTCAGCTTCCCGGTCGCGCCGCAGCCGGCGACCGTCGCGTGAACGCACCGCGCGTCCTTGTGGTCGAGGACGAGCGGCACATCGTGCGCGCGCTCAAGATCATCCTGCGCAACGCGGGCTACGCCGTCGAGGCGCCGCAGAGACAAAGGCCGACGCACTTGCGTCGCTCGCGGCCCACCCCCCGGACGCGCTCGTGCTCGACCTGGTGCTTCCCGATGGCCAGGGCGTGGAGATCGTGCGAGGACGTCCGCCGCTGGAGCCGACTGCCGATCGTCGTCCTCTCGGCGGTGGGCGACGAACGCGAGAAGGTTCGTGCGCTCGACGCAGGCGCCGACGACTACATCACCAAGCCATTCGGGACCGATGAGCTGCTCGCCCGGCTGCGAGCGGTGCTGCAGGCGCTCGGCCGAGGCGGGAGGCAGCCCGCGACTCGAGCTCGGCGACCTGACGATCGACCTGGCGGACCGTCGCGTCACGCGCGGAGACGAGGAGGTCCACCTGACCCCGATCGAGTTCGATCTGGTCCGCGTCCTGGCCCAGCATCACGGACGGCTCGTGACCCACCGCCAGCTGCTTACAGGAGGTCTGGGGACCGGAGTACGGGGAGGAGACCCACTACCTGCGGGTCCATGTCGCACACATCCGCGCGAAGCTCGAGCCGAGACCCGGCTCGGCCGCAATACCTGATCACCGAACCCGGGATCGGCTATCGGCTGCGCGACCAGCCGAATTAACGGATTCTCTACGGCCGCCGGCGGATCTTTAGCGAGATCTTGACGGTCGCGGCCTACCGTCGGTGGTGCGATGGCTCGCGTTCGCACAAATGGTCACGGACGGAACGGACGCCCCGCGCTGCACGAGGCGGCGCACAAGCTCGCATCTGACGGGCCGCCATCGCTGAGCTAGCGCCCGCGGACGCCCTGCCGGCGCACAGCGCCGCGTTCTGCACGAGGCCGCCCACAAGCTCGAGACGCCCGAAGCGCCCACTAGAGATCGAGAAGCCGGCCCCTCGGGTGTTCGAGACCGAGCGCGATGTGGTCGCGCACGCACGTCGCGCGGCGCTGATGCTTGGCGCGCTCGGCATCGTCTACGGCGACATCGGCACGAGCCCGCTGTACACCGAGCAGACGATCTTCAGCTCCTACCGGGCGACGGCGCATGTCACCCCGGCGGGCGTGTACGGGGTGGCCTCGCTGATCTTCTGGGCGCTGATGATCGTCGTAACGATCAAGTACGCGGGCTTCATCATGCGCGCCCACAACCGCGGCGACGGCGGGATCATGGCGCTGGCCGCGCTGCTCCAACGCCATCGGGTCGCGACCGGAGCGATGCTCGTGACGCTCGGCATCTTCGGCGCGGGCCTGTTCTTCGGCGACGGGATCATCACGCCCGACGATCTCGGTGCTCGGCGCGCTGCAGGGAATCAACGTCGCCACGCCGGCGCTCACGCACATGTCGTGCCCCTGTCCGTCGGCATCCTGATCGGCCTGTTCGTGCTCCAGCGCTTCGGCTCGGGCACGATCGGCTGGCTGTTCGGCCCGGTGATCCTGGTGTGGTTCGCGACCATCGGCACGCTCGGCATCAGCCAGGTCGCCAAGGATCCCGGCCGTGCTCCAGGGCCTGTCACCGAGCTGGGCCATGACGATTCTTCATCGACCACGGCGCCTATGCCTATCTGATGCTCGGCGGCGTCGTGCTGGCGGTCACCGGCGCCGAGGCGCTGTACGCCGACCGGGGTCACTTCGGCGCGAAGGCGATCCGGGTCGGCTGGCTCGCAGCTCGTCGCTGCCGGCGTTGATGCTCAACTACCTCGGACAGGGGGCTTGGATCATCCACCATCCCGCTGCGGCACACCGCTCTAGCTTCAACCCGTTCTTCCAGATGCTCCCGGGCTGGAGCCTGTGGCCAATGGTCGTGCTTGCCACGATCGCGACGATCATCGCGTCCCAGGCGGCGATCACCGGCTCCTTCTCGGTCGCCAAGCAGGCGATCCAGCTGGGGTTCTTGCCGCGGCTGAAGGTGCTCCACACCTCGCGCACCGAAGGCCAGATCTATGTGCCGATCGTGAATTGGGCGCTGTGCATCGGCGTGGTCGCGCTGACGCTCGTGTTCCGTTCCGCCACCAGGCTGGGAGACATCTACGGCGTGGCCGTAACAGGGACGTTCATCCTCAATACGGTGCTGTTCCTGGCCGTCGCCCGGCGCCTTTGGTCTACACCGAAATGGCGGCTGGCGCCGCTCGCGGTCCTGTTCCTGACCGTCGAGGTCGCGTTCTTCAGCGCGAACATCGCGAAGATCGACCATGGCGCCTGGCTGCCGCTGGCAATTGGCCTCGCAGTCTCGATCGTGATGCTCACCTGGCGCCGCGGGCAGGTGATCGTGACGCGCAACCGCACCGAGAAGGAGGGATCGCTGGAAGAGTTCCTCGAGGGCTTGGCGCAGACTGGACCCACCGGTGCTGCGAGTGCCGGGCACCGCGATCTTCCCCAACCCCGGTAAGGCCACGACCCCGCTTGGCCCTTCGCGCCACGGTCGAGCATTCACATGCGCTGCACGAGAAGGTCGTGATCTTGTCGATCGAGCCGGTCAGTGTGCCGCACGTCGATCCGGAAGACCGGTTCGTGGTGTCACTGCATGGGCCAGGGCCTGTTCCGCGTATTCCACGTGATCGACCGGGTCGGCTACCGCGACAAGCTGAACATCCCCGCCGCCCTGGCGCTGGCCCGCAAGCAGGGCCTGCTCGAGCGAAACCTGGACCTCGAGCACGCCTCCTACTTCGTCTCCAAGATCACGATCACGCCCACGGACGCTCCCGGTATGAAGCCCTGGCGCAAGGATCTGTTCGTGGCCCTGGCTCGGAACGCCGCCAGCCCAATCGACGCCTTCTGCCTGCCCGGCGAGCGCACGGTCATGATGGGCTCCCAGGTCGGGGTCTGAGACCGCTAGCTAGGCGTGCGCGGGGTCCAGCCGAGCCGCCGGCGGCGGCGTCAACGCGGCTGAGACGACGACCAGGGCAAACGCCAGCAGGCGGACGGCGAGCTGCGAACCCTCCTGACGGAAGCGGTTCGGAGAACACGATCGGCCCAGCCGCGATCGTGATCAGGTTGGCTGCCGCACTGGTCACCGCGATCACGGGAATGGCCTCCCCCAGCTGAAGGCTTCGCGCTGAGATCAGGAGCCCGACCAGCGAAGCCACCAGGATCACGAAGGCGAGCGGGTGAATCGAGCACCCCGGCCCCAGCTTGTGCAGGTGCGAGCTGAGCGCCTTGATCGAGGTGTCGGACGCTGCCCACAGCAATCCGGCAGAGACCGCCAGCGTGGAGGCGCTGCGGGAGCGGAGGCTGAGCAGCAAACCGACGCCCCCAACGGAGCCGAGAAAGATAGCCAGCGTCCCGGGGTCGTAATGGGACTGGGCACTGCGCCCGTCGCCGGCGAGCGTCGCCGCCAGGAAAGCAAGCCCCGCGGCCGTGAGTGCCACCCCGATCCACTCCCGCCTCGTGACCTCGATGCCGAACAGCCGATCCGCGACCACCGTGACCAGCACCAGGCCCCCGGCGATCACCGACTGCACGAGCGAGATCGGTGCCAGCGACAGCGCCGCCACGTGAAGCCCCCACGACCCAAGCGCAATCAGGATCCCCAGGCTGTAGATGGGCGAGGAGAACAGCCGCACGGTGCTCTCGAGCGGCCGGGTAGCTCCACCGGCGCCGCCCGCCGCGCACCCCGGAACTTGAAGAGGAATCCGGCGACGGAGCCGAAGGCCGTGCCCAGCGCTAACAGCAGCCCGAGCTGTACGGAGAGCGTCACGCTCGCCCGAGCGTACTAGGCGTAGGCGTCACGGCTGCCGGGCGGTGGGGGCGCATGCCCCGTCCGGCCGCGTCGCGTGAAGTGCGGTTGCCCCTGGCCGGCGACGGTTCAGCGTTGCGCGGCTGGAGGGGGCATGCGCCGGCGCCGCTACGTGATGATCGGAATGATCAACAGCGCCACGATGTTCGCGACCTTGATCATGGGGTTGATCGCCGGCCCCGCGGTGTCCTTGTATGGATCACCGACGGTGTCGCCGGTCACGGCCGCGGCGTGCGCCTCGGAGCCCTTGCCTCCGAACGCACCGTCCTCGATCAGCTTCTTCGCGTTGTCCCAGGCACCGCCGCCCGAGGTCATCGAAATCGCGACGAACAGGCCGACGACGATCACGCCGATCAGCAGGCCCCCGAGCGCCTCGACGCTGATCAGGCCGACGATCAGCGTGATCACGATCGGAATCAGCGAGGGCAGGATCATCTCCCGCTGGGCGGCCCTGGTCACGAGGCTCACGGCGACGCCGTACTCCGGCTGCTCGGTGCCCTCCATGATCCCGGGTTTCTCACGGAACTGCCGGCGCACCTCCTCGACCACGGCGCCGCCGGCACGACCGACGGCCTCCATCGCCAGTGAGGCGAACAGGTACACCATCATGCCGCCGATCAGCAGTCCGATCAGCACCGGCGGGCTCGAGACCGAGAAGTTGTACGAGTGCGGTAGCTCGCGCTGGAAGGCGTTGAACAGCACCAGCGCGGCCAGCGCCGCCGAGCCGATCGCGTATCCCTTGGTAACGGCCTTGGTGGTGTTACCGACGGCGTCGAGCGGGTCGGTGATATTCCTGACCTCCTCGGGAAGGTCGGCCATCTCGGCGATGCCGCCCGCGTTGTCGGTGATCGGCCCGAACGCGTCGAGCGCGACGATCAGGCCCGTGAGCGAAAGCTGGGCCATCACGGCCACACCGATGCCATAGATCCCCTCGCTGCCACCGCCCGCCAGCTTCCACGCGCCGAGGATGCCCATCGCGATCACGATCGCGGGCGGCGCGGTCGACTGGAAGCCCTGCGCCAGGCCCTGGATGATGTTCGTGGCGTGGCCGGTCTGCGAGGCCCGCGCAGTGCTCTTGACCGGGGCAAAGCGAGTCGAGGTGAAATAGTCGGTGATCACGAACAAGAACGCGGTGACGCCGATGCCGATCAGCGCGCACAGATAGAACTTCCACCAGTGCGGAGCGGCCAGCCCGCTCTTGTAGACGATCCCGTGCATCATCCAGTAGGTGATCGGAATGAAGGCCAGCGCCGCCAGCCCGCCGGAAACGATCAGGCCCTGGTAGAGGGCACGCTCGACGTTACCGGCCCGCGATCGCACGGCGAACGAGCCGATGATCGACGCCACGATCGAGATCGCGCCGAGCACGAGCGGAAACAGCGCGACCCTGGTCGACTCGGTGAACAGCAGCACGCCGAGCAGCATCACGGCGACGGCCGTGACCGCGTAGGTCTCGAACAGGTCCGCGGCCATGCCGGCACAGTCACCCACGTTGTCGCCGACGTTGTCGGCAATCACGGCCGGGTTGCGGGGGTCGTCCTCCGGAATCCCGGCCTCGATCTTCCCGACGAGGTCGGCACCGACATCGGCGGCTTTGGTGAAGATGCCGCCGCCGAGACGGGCGAACACCGAGATCAGCGAGCCGCCGAACCCGAGGCCGATCAGCGCGTCGACCGCGTGGCGGGTGCTCTCGCCGGCGATGAAGGTCAGCACTCCGTAATAGCCCGCGATCCCGAGCAGCGCGAGTCCAACGACCAACATGCCCGTGACCGAGCCGCCACGGAAGGCGGCGGATAGCGCCGGGCCGATGCCGCCGCGCGCTGACTCAGCCACGCGGGCGTTCGCACGCACCGACATGTTCATCCCGATGTAGCCGGCGGCGGCCGAAAGGATCCCACCGATCGCGAACCCGATCGCGACGCGGATGTTCTGCAGCGGGATCAGCAGGACGAACACGACCACGCCCACCCCCGCGATGATCGTGTACTGGCGGTTGAGGTAGGCGCGGGCACCCTCCTGCACCGCCAAGGAGATTGAACGCATCCGCTCGTTGCCGGGCGAGAGCGCCAGCAGCTGCTGCGAGGTGAGAATGCCGTAGACGACGGCGGCCGCGGCGCACACGAGCGCCACCAGGACGCCGTGATGCGTCAGAAAGCTAGTCAAGAAGGTCCTCCGAGGAAGCTCTTTGGGTCGAAAGCGAAGGGCGCGCCTGAAGCGCAGCCAAGAACACAAAAGGGCCGCCGCCCGTGGTACCGAACGGTGGCCGAAGCGGGCGGGAGTGTAGCGACCGACGATGGGGGGTGCTCCGCGGGACATCCGATCCCGCGATCTGAGCTGGCCGCTCGGCCTCCGGCCTCGCTTAAACGGTCGGCTTCGCCGACCTCGCTACTGCCCGGGCACCCAGAGCTTCCCGCTGCGCTGCGCCGGACCGGCGTCGCCGGGCTTCGGCGGCTGGGACGGGGGCTCGCCGGGCTTCGGCTGCGCTTCTCCCGCCGGCGCCGCTTCCTGGGTGCCGCCGATCTTGACGTAGGCCAGCTGCAGCTGGGAGAGTGCGTCACGGATCGGCGTCACCTGCTGGGGCGCTGCGCGCTCCAACACCGGCAAGAGCGCCCGAATCGAGTCGATCGACATGCGCACCTGCTCGACATCGCGCTCGTCCTCCGTTCCCGGAGAAAGACCCGTGCGCCGCATCCCCAGGTTGACCAGCGACACGACGTGCTCGAGCAGTACCTGCTCGACGCGGATCTTCTTGATCTCGGCCTCATATGCGGCCCGGAGCTCCTCCTCGCTCGGGCCCTGTCCTGTGCTCTGCTCCTCGCTGCTCATCGGCTCACCTCCGGTACACCAGCATACGTCTCCCCGGTCTCGGTGACGATCGCGGCATAGACCTCAGCCATGCTCATCCCCGAATCGATCATCCGCCGCTGGCGCTGCGCGCCGTTGAGCTCGGGGAACGGAGGCTCGATCCCGAGTTCGGCCCGCACGGGCGCCGTCCACGCCAGGAGCCGCTCGATCACCTCGGACCCCGGATATGGCTCCCGCGTGCGCAGATCGAGCATGTCGCCGTCCAGCCCGTAGCGGACTGCGCGCCACACGTTCTCCTCGATCAGCCGTCGCGCAAGCGGCACGTGCGGCACCCCCGCGTCGATGTCCCTCGCCGCCTGCGCGATGCAGGCCACAGCCAGTCCCGCAAGCGCCTCCGACTCGCCCGCTGTCGCCTGCGCGTCGCAGATGCGCAGCTCGACGGTGCCGAACGCGAAGTGCGGCCGGATTGACCACCAGACCTGGGTGTACTCGACGATCGAGCGCGTGTCCGAGAGGAATTGGACGTAGTCGGCGAACTCGTTCCAGCTCCCGAACTCGTCGGGCACGCCGCAGCGCGGAAAGCTCTTGGTGAAGATCTGGGTGCGGGCGGAATGGAGGCCTGAGTCACGGCCGTCCAGGAACGGGGAGTTCGCGGAGATGGCCAGCAGCAGCGGCAGTACCGGCCGGAGGCGATCACACACCTGCACCGCGCGGTCGGCGCCCCGAACCCCGACGTGCACGTGCAGCGAGAACGCGTTGTTGCGCCACGCCACGTACTTCAGGCCCTCCTCCACGCGGCGGTAGTGCTCGGTCTCGATGATGTGCTGCTCGCGGTAATCCGCCCAGGGATGCGTTCCCGTTGCCCCCAGCATGACGCCGCGATCGGCGGCCAGCGCGAACAGCCGCCGGCGCCGGTCGCGCTGCGCGGCTACCGCCTGGTCGAACGTCTCCCCCCGCCCCGAGCGGATCTCGATCTCGGACGAGATCAACTCCTCGGTGATCGACTCGCCTAGCACCGGGTCCTCTGCGACCGCGGCGTCGCGGAGCTCCTCGAACCGCTGCACGAGCTCCAGGCCGCCGGGATCGAGCAGCGCGAACTCCTCCTCGATCCCCACCGTGAAGTCGGTCGAGTCCTCGAAGGCCGCACGCGCGGCGTGGATATCGAGGGCGTCAGCGCCCATAACTTGGGTTACGTGAGGTAGAAGTAGAGGGCGTAAAGGAGGTCTACGGCCGGACTCGAGGTGTGAACCGTGACCTCGGGAGGTACCTGGATGAGGGCGTCGGAGTAATTGAAGATGATCTTCACGCCGGCATCCGCCACCTCGTCCGCCAGGCCCTGCGCTGCCGCGGACGGGACGGCCAGGACCGCGACGACGATGTCCTGCTCGTCGATCACCTGGCGCAGCTCCGATTTCGACGTCACCTCCAGCGCGCCGATGCTCGTCCCGACCTTGTCCGGATCCGAGTCGAACACCGCCACGACCCGGAACCCGTGGTCGGCGAAGATGTCGGAGGTCGCGATCGCGGTTCCGAGATGGCCGGCGCCGAACAGGGCGATGTTGTGCTGGCCGGAGGTACGCAGGATCTTGCGGATCTGCGTGACCAGCGACTCGACGTTGTACCCCACGCCCCGCTTGCCAAATTTTCCGAACCCCGACAGGTCGCGCCGGATCTGGGTCGAGTTGACGTGGGTGTAGTCAGCAAGCTCCTGGGAGGAGATCGTCTGCTTGCCCATCTTCCGCGCCTGCGTCAGCACCTGGAGGTATCTCGACAAGCGCGCCGCGACGCCCAGCGAGAGCTTCTCCCCCGGCTTGTCCACTCCCAGCTGAGCAGTTTCGGTGCCACGCCCGACCGTGTAGCTCATCCAGCCTCCACTCTACACAGCAAACGGTGGAGCTCATCGGCGTCGACGAACAGCTCAAAGGCCTCCGTGCCGTCAATCGAGACAACCGGGATCCGCTCGAGATAGGCGCGGAGCAGCGCCTCGTCGGTCTCGATGTCGCGCTCCTCGAGCTCGAACGCGTGGCGCTCGCGGGCGCGGACCAGGATCTCCCGGGCGTCGTCGCACAGACAGCAACCCTCGCGGGTGTAGAGCGTGACCGTGGTCACGCCGTCTGAAGCTGGCGCTCGCCGGTCGCGTACACATCGACGCCGAGGTAGTCCGGGTAGGGCTGCGCCGCGACATACCTACCCGCGCTGGCGATCATCGCCGCGTTGTCGGTGCACAGCTCGCGAGGCGGTACGTCGAGCGTCGCGCCCAGCGACCGCATCCGTTCGCGCAGCGGGCCGTTGGCGGCCACGCCGCCGCCGATCGCAAGCCGCTCCATGCCGTGCTGCTGGAGCGCCCGCTCGACGCGGATCGTCAGCGCATCGACGATCGCGCGCTGGTAGGACGCCGCCAGATCGGCTCGCCGCCGCTCGGCCTCCGCCTGGCCCAGCTCCCGGGTTCGGTAGAGCAGCGCGGTCTTCAGTCCGGCGAAGGAGAAGTCGAGCCCGCCCAGCTTCGAGCCCGTCGGGAATGCGAACGCCTCGGGATCCCCTTCGCGCGCCAGCCGCTCGAGCGCAGCTCCGCCCGGATAGCCGAGGCCCAGCAGCCGGGCTCCCTTGTCGAACGCCTCGCCCGCTGCGTCGTCGAGCGTCTGCCCCAGCACCTTGAACCCCGGTCCGCGGTCTTCTACCCGCGCAAGGAGCGTGTGCCCGCCGCTGGCGACCAGGCTGAGAAACGGCGGCTCGAACGGCTCGGGCTCCAGGAAGCTCGCCGCTACGTGGCCGTGCAGGTGATCGACGGCGGCGAGCGGCAGCCGGTGGGCCGCGGCGAGCGCCTTGGCCGTGGCCAGGCCGACAAGGAGCGCCGCCACAAGCCCCGGCCCGCGGGTGACCGCCACGAGATCGAGTTCTGGGAGCGTGGCACCCGCCGTGCTCAGGGCGTCGTCGACGACCTGGCCCACGAGGTCGAGATGGTGACGCGAGGCGATCTCGGGCACGACGCCGCCGTAGCGGTCGTGAATGCCCTGGGAAGAGATCACGTTGGAGCGAATCTCCCCCTCCGCGGTGATTACGGCCGCGCACGTGTCGTCGCAGCTGGTCTCGAGCGCCAGGATCATCAGGAGCCGAGCACCGACTCGTTTCCGGCAGTCCGCCACATGATCAGCGCGTCTTCGCCGGTATCGGAGTAGTAGCGGGGGCGTGTGCCGGCGGCTTGGAAGCCGAACCGCTCGTACAGGGCGATCGCGGGGGCATTTGAGGTGCGCACCTCGAGCGTGTACGGGGCATCGTGTCCAGCTCGCTCGAGCATCTCCTCGAGCAGTGTGGTAGCGAGGCGACGACGGCGAGCCGAGGGGTCGACGGCGATGTTCATCAGGTGCCACACCCGGTCGTACCGGGAGCAGACCAGGTAGGCGACCAGCCTGTCGTCCTCAACCGCCGCCAGGCAGACCCCGGACGGCTTGGAGAGCTCGAGCACGAACATCGCCAGCGACCATGGAGTGGGGAACGACCGGCGCTCGATCGCGACCACCTGCGGAAGGTCGGAATAGCCGAGCGGTCGAATCGTGGTGCTGTTCTCGATCGTCATCTGTCGGGGGGCTCGGTGGCGCCGCGGGCGAGCTCGGCGTCCGGGAGACGGAGATACTCGGGGCGAATCTCATCGGGATGACTCGGGCGCAGCGTGCCGGCAAGCCGGATGTGACCCTTCGCCGCGACCCGGTGAAGCTGTGAGTGGTCGTCTGGGATCAGCGCACCCGAGCGCTCGAGGACAGTCCTGAATTCTACTGCCCCCTCTCCGATCGCCAGCGTGCGCCGGCCGAGGCCGGGGACCAGCTCGGCCAGCGCTTCGGGCCGGATCGGACGGGCGCTCAGGAGCTCGTGGCGGTCGCCGCCGGCTTCCGAGAAGGCGGCCATGAACACCTCGCCGCGCCGCGCGTCGAGTACGGCGAGGACTGCGTCAGCCGACGCGGGATCGGGGTTGCCGGCGAGCGACTCAAGCGTCGAGACTCCGACCACGGGCAGGCTGCGAGCGCGAGCGAGGGCCCGGGCGGTGGCGATCCCGATTCGCAGGCCGGTGAAGGTGCCGGGACCGACCCCCACGGCGATCAGGTCGATGTCCTCCCAGGTTGCGCCGGTGCGGTCGATGGCCTCGGCGACGAGAGGCAGCAGGCGGCTGGTGTGCCGCGGCCGCGCGCCCGGCGGCGGATCGTCGCGGAGCTCCAGATCGCCGAGCGCCACCGCGGTGGCGCGCGTGGCGGTGTCGAACGCGAGGATCACCGCGACTCCAGCTCGATTGTGCGCCGGTCGCCGCCCGCGTGCTCGATCCGCACCCGCGCCGCCACCCGAGCGAGCGCCGGCACCTCCTTGGCGCCGGCCGCCGGCCACTCCACGAAAGCGATCGTGTCGGCTGCCAGATAGTCGGCGAGCAGGCCCGGTTCTTCGAGGTCGAGGTCCGAGAGCCGGAACAGGTCGAGATGGGACACGGGCACCGGAGCTTGGTAGCGCTGCCCGATCGTGAACGTGGGGCTCGTCACCGGGCCGGTTACGCCCAGAGCCCGGGCCGCTCCCCTGACTAGCGTCGTCTTCCCCGCGCCGAGCTCGCCTTCGACAAGCACCACGTCACCCGGCTCCAGCGCACGAGCCAGTTCCGAACCGAACCGCTCCGTCTCAGCGGCGCTGGTCGTCTCGATGCGGCGCGGCAAATGTAGGCCATTTTAAGGATGTCCTTAGCGACAATCTAAAGGTCCCGCCTTAGTGGATGGAGGACATCTCCGATACGGTGATTCAGAGTCGTGAGCGCTGATTTCAAAGCTGCGGGGCCGGGTCCCACGCCCGGATCTCGGGGCGGGCTGCGAGCGAGGCTACTGGCGAGCCTGCGCGAGCCCGACACCGCGAAGGCGGCGATGCTCGCCGGTGCGATGATCGCGAACAACGTGATCGCGCTGGGCTCGACGTTCGTGTTCGCCCGGTTGATCGGAGACTACGGCTCGCTGGCAGCGCTGGTCAGCTACCTGCTGATCCTGGCGGTCATCGGCCAGGCGATGCAGGTCGCCACGGCGCGCGAGGGCGCGCTCGCTCACCTCGGCCTGGGCGAGGACATGGCCGCCACGCTGATCGGATGGAGCAGGGCAATGCTTGCGGTCACCGGCGTGCTGACCGTCGTCTCGATCCTGCTGCGCCAGCCGATCGCCGATCTCGTCGGTGTCAAGCACAACGCCTGGGCTGCGGCGGCGGGCCTCCCGGCGGGGGCCGTCTACCTGGAGCTTTCCCTGCTTCGCGGCGCGCTCCAGGGCCTCGGCGACTACAGGCGGGTGGGGATCAGCCTGATCGGCGAGCAGGGTTCACGACTCGTGCTAGGAACGTTGCTCGCCGTTGCCGGGCTCGGCCTGACCGGCGCATATCTCGGCTCGCTGTTCTCGTACGTCGTGATGTCGGCGTACTGCGCCGTCCAGCTGCGCCACCAGCTGCTGCCCGCTTCGGAGGCCCGGCTCGGCACCGCCGCCCTCAGCCTGTGGACGCACGTGAAGCGTGCTTGGGCGCCGATCGCGGGTCTGATCGTGATCGCGGTGCTCCAGAACATCGACCTGATCGCCGCCAAGCACCGCTTCCATTCGAATATCGCGAGCTCGTATGCGGCGACCGCTGTCGCGGCCAAGGTCCTGATCTGGGTCGCGATGGGAGCCGGGTTCTACCTCGTGCCCGAGGTCTCGCGGCGCCGGGCCGAGGGGCTCGAGACCCGCGGCGTCCTGCTGCGAGCCCTGGGAATCATCCTCGTCTGCGCGGTTCCCTGCCTGTTGATCTTCGCCGCCGCCGCCCATCCGCTGCTCACGATCGCGTTCAGCCACAAGCGCGCGTCGGCCTCCGGCTCGCTGCTGCCGCTTGGCGCAGCTTTCACCGTGCTCGCCGCGACCTACCTCGCGGTCCAGTACATGCTCGCCTTGAAGCGCACCTGGTTCCTGATCGCGATCGGCGTGGTGGCGGCCGCCGAGCCCGTGTTCCTGCTCGGAGCACCCCGGCATCCAGCGGGGTTCGCAGGCGTGGTCTTGGCCGTCCAGGCCGTCGGAGCGGTGGTCGCGTTCACGCTCGCGCTTCGCGGCCACCCGAAGCCGACCCGGGCCACGGCCGTCAATCCGGAGCCTGCATAGCTCACACAGGCGGGGTTCGCCCGGATAGGGTCGCCATCACCGCACCCCAGTGACTAGGAGGAGAGATGGCGGTCACGAAGATCATCGAGCTCGTTGGCAGCTCTTCGGGCAGTTCCGACGACGCGGTCAAGGCCGCGCTCGCGGACGCCAAGCAGAGTCTGCGCAACATCAAGGCGGTCGACGTCGTGTCGACGGGCCTTCGCGGCGAGAACCTGGACGAATGGCGCGCGCTGGTGCGCGTGTCGTTCCTGGTCGAGCGCGTCAGCGAGTAATCGCCTGCGGTCTCCCCCGCCGGGGGCGCCCGCTAGAACAGCCCGAGCTGCGCCGCCGGCTCGGCGATGGCCGCCGGTGGCGCCTCGGGCCCTGATTCGGGCTCGGGCGCTTCGAACTCCGGGATCTCCTCCATCGGCTCCGGCTGCGCCGGTGGCTGGGTGGGCGGCTGGGTGGGCGGCTGGGTGGGCGGGCCGAATTCCAGCAGCTCGGGGATGTGGTGGAAGTCCTTGCGCAGAGATTCGAGGGTCGAGGGCGTGTACAGCGCCGCGGCGGGGTGATACAGCGGATACAGCCGAACCGCACGCGCTCCGATCGTCCGCTCCTCCGCCTGGCCGTGCACGCGCGAGATTCCGGTCGTGTCGGCGCGCAGCAGCTTGGTCGCGAAGTTCCCGAGCGTGCAGATCACGGTCGGCTCGATCAGCGCGATCTGCTGCTCGAGATATGGCCGGCAGGACTCGATCTCGTTCGGATGTGGGTCGCGGTTGTCCGGGGGGCGGCATTTGAGCACGTTCGCAACGAACACGTCCTTGCGTTCCAATCCGATCTCCCCAAGCAGCTTGTCGAGCAGCTTTCCGGCGGCTCCCACGAATGGCAGGCCCATCTGATCCTCGTTGGCCCCCGGCGCCTCGCCGATGAACATCAGCTCGGCGTCAGCGTTGCCGTTGCCGAACACGACCTGGGTGCGCGTCTGGTGCAGCGGGCAGCGGACGCATCCCCTTGCGTCGTGGTAGAGAGCCTTGAGGGCCTCCCGTCGATCAGCCGCCTTCACTGAGCCAATCGTAGTCGCCGTTCGGGACGAAATCGGCCCTCCGACCCCGCTCGCTGCGCGAACTTTGCCGATCTGCTTCGGACGGTCGACGCAATCCATATCGCTCGACTCGCCTTGTGTGACGCGGTTCACCTAAACGGGTACTTAAGACAGCGCTATCATCACCTTCCGAGGCCGTTATCGGACGCCGAAACGGACCTCGAATCCAAACTTCCTTTACCACCGACCGGTATCTCTGATGCGAGAACTGGAACGGGGATCCGCAGCGGACGACCCGTCCTGTCCGAGCCTGGCAATTATTGGCCAGGGCCGGCTTGGTACCGCCCTGGCCGCGGCGCTGCGTGACGCTGGGTACCCGGTCGACGGGCCGCTCGGCCACGGCGCCGACCCCGGCCAGGCGGATGCTGTCTTTCTGTGCGTACCGGACGCCGAGATCGAAAACGCCGCCGGCGCGATCACCCAGGGTCCGCTCGTCGGCCACTGCTCGGGCGCGACGCCCCTCCACCCCCTGGCACCCCACGAGGCGTTCTCAATGCACCCGTTGCTGGCGGTGACCGGCGGCCGCGCCCGGTTCGACGGCGCCGGCGCGGCCGTCGCCGGGACGACGCCCCGCGCCGTTCGATTCGCGACCGAGGTTGCGGAGACCCTCGGACTGCGGCCCGTCGCGGTCGCGGACGAGGACCGGACCGCCTACCACGCCGCCGCGTCGATCGCATCGAATTTCCTGGTCACGCTCGAGGCCGCCGCCGAGCGGCTCGCTGGGACGACAGGGGTAGACCGCGAGCTGCTCGCTCCTCTCGTCCGGGCGACCGTCGAGAACTGGGCCAGGCTCGGCCCCGAGCGGGCGCTGACGGGTCCGGTCGCGCGCGGCGACGAGCTGACGGTGGCCGCGCAGCGCGCCGCGGTCGCCGAACGCGCCGCGGACCTGTTGCCGCTGTTCGACGCCCTGGTCGACGCCACCCGAGCGATCGCCCGCCTCCAGGCCCCGGCATGAGGACGATCCGAACCGTCTCCGAGCTGCGCGAGGCCCTGGCGCCGGCGCGCCGCGCGGGCCGCACGATCGGTCTCGTGCCCACGATGGGCGCCCTCCACGAAGGCCACCTCTCGCTGATTCGCAGGGCGCGGTCGGAGTGCGACGAGGTCGTCGTGTCCCTGTTCGTCAACCCCGCCCAGTTCAACGAGGGTGCCGACCTCGACGCATACCCCCGCGACGAGGCACGGGACGCCGAGCTCGCCGAAGCGGCCGGCGCCGACCACCTGTTCGCTCCCGGCGTCGAGGAGGTGTATCCCCGGGGCTTCGCCACGACGGTCTCGGTGGCCTCCCTGACAGGGCCGCTCGAGGGCGCTCATCGCGGCAAGGGACATTTCGACGGCGTCACGACCGTGG
Organism: uncultured Actinomycetes bacterium; assembly: GCA_963822725.1. Classification (GTDB taxonomy): domain Bacteria; phylum Actinomycetota; class Thermoleophilia; order Solirubrobacterales; family Solirubrobacteraceae; genus Palsa-465. The sequence continues at coordinate 98,346 of CAWGIR010000004.1, read as the reverse complement.
TCTCGAAGCTGTTCAACATGGTCGGACCCGACGTCGCCTATTTTGGCCAGAAGGACGGCCAGCAGGCCGCCGTGATCGAGCGTCTTGTGCAGGACCTGGACTTTGCGATCCGGATCGAGGTGTGCCCCACCGTGCGCGAGTCGGACGGGCTCGCCCTCTCCAGCCGCAACGTGCGGCTCTCCCCGGTGGAGCGCAGGCGGGCGACGGCGCTCTACCGCGCGCTGCGAGCCGTGAGCGAGGCAATCGCCCGCGGGGAGCGCAGCCCGGCCGCCGTCACCGCCGCCGGGCGAGCGGATCTGACTTCCACGGGTGGGATCGAGCTCGAATACCTGGAGCTCGTCGACCCGCGCACATTCGTACCCATCCAGCACGTCGAACCCGGCGACCTGCTCGCCGTCGTCGCCGCGCGGGTGGGCGGGACTCGACTAATTGACAACCAACCGATTCAGGTGCCCTCGACCGCGGCGGGGATGGAAGGACCCACCGAGGCCTCCAGCCCAACCGAGGCGGGGAGCACCCACACCCAGGAGGCCCTGGAATGCAGCGCACGATGATGAAATCCAAGATCCACCGCGCGAGCGTGACCGACTGCGACCTGCATTACGTGGGCTCGATCACGATCGACCCCGAGCTGCTCGAGGCGGCCGACATCAGGGAATACGAGCAGGTCGCGGTCGTTGACGTCGACAACGGCGCCCGCTTTGAGACCTACACGATCGCCGGGGAGCGCGGTTCGGGCGATATGAAGGTCAACGGCGCCGCGGCCCGGCTCGTGCACCACGGCGACACGATCATCGTCATCTCCTACGGCGGCTACGACCCCGAGGAGCTCGAGCACTACCACCCGCGCGTCGTCCACGTCGGCGCGAACAACGAGATCCTCGCGGTCGACGAGAACGTCTCCGCCCTGCTGGGCGAGCCCGCGGTCGCGTAAAGGAGGAACGATGTCGCACATCCCACAGACTCCGGTGCCGCAGGACCTGAGCCGCCCCCTGCCGATGACGCTTCCCAGGCTCCAGGAGAAGAAACGGCTCGGGGAACCGATCGTGATGATCACGGCCTACGATTTCCCGTCAGCGCAGGTCGCCGAGGAGGCCGGCATCGACGTCGTCCTGGTCGGCGACTCAGGAGCGATGACCGTGCTCGGCTACCCCTCCACGGTCCCTGTCTCGACCGAGGAGATGCTGATGCTCTCCGCCGCCGTACGTCGCGGCCTGACGACGCCGCTGCTGGTGGGCGACTTGCCATTTGGCTCCTACGAGGCGTCCGATGAGCAGGCCGTCGCGACGGCTCAGCGTTTCGTCAAGGAATCAGGTTGCGACGCGGTCAAGCTCGAGCGCGGCGGGACCAGTGTCGCCCGGGCACGGGCGATCGTCGACTCCGGGATCCCGGTGATGGGACACGTCGGGTTGACGCCGCAGACCGCGACCGCGCTGGGGGGTCACAAGGCTCAGGGCAGGACGGCCGAGCGGGCGCTGGAGGTCGCTCGCGACGCACTGGCCCTCCAGGATGCCGGTTGTTTCTCGGTCGTGTTCGAGGCCGTGCCCGACGCGGTCGCTGCGGAGGTGGTCGGCCGGCTCGAGATCCCGGTGATCGGGATCGGCGCCGGGCCTGCCACCGACGGCCAGGTGCTGGTGTTCCATGATCTGCTCGGGATCTACGACGGACATGTGGCCCGGTTCGTGAAGCGTTACGGCGAGGTCAAGGCGCAGATGGTCGCCGGCGTGGCCGAATATGCAGCCGAGGTCCGCGGCGGGCAGTTCCCGGCTCCGGAGCACACGTACTCGATCGACGAGGAAGAACTGGAGCAGTTCCGGGCAGCGCTCGACCAGCGTTTCGACTCGGAGGTTCGCCTAGGGCGCTAGCCACAGCGTCGGTTGCCTCCGGGCACGCCGGTCCACTAGACCGACACAACCGCCGACCCCCCAAGCCAATACCATCAGGTCATGCCTCGCCTGAGCCAGGTCCTGATGCCTCACGACCGGGTGTACTTCGAGTTGTTCGAGGAGGCCGGCCAGAACGCGCTACGGGCAGCGAGCCTTCTCGACGAGATGATGGCGACCTACCCCGATAGCAGGGCAATGGCCCAGCAGATAACGGAGTGCGAGCACGAAGGCGATCGGATCACCCATGACATCATCCACCGCCTCAACCAGACATTCGTCACACCGATCGATCGCGAGGACATCCTCTCGCTGGCCTCGGCGCTCGACGACATCGTCGACTTCACCGAGGAGGTGGCGGACTTCCTTGGGCTCTACAAGATCGAGGCGCCGATGGACCAGGCGATCAAGCTCACGCATGTACTGCGCGGGGCCACCCACCAGATCGCCGACGCCATCCCCCGCCTCCGCGGTTTCCAGGACATCTCGCACTACACGGTCGAGGTGAACCGGCTCGAGAACGACGGCGACCGGATCACACGCGAGGCGATGGCCTCTCTGTTCGACACCGGCATCGACCCGATGGTCGTGATCAGGTGGAAGGACCTGTTCGAACGGCTGGAGTCGGCAATCGACGCCACCGAGCACGTGGCTTACATCCTCGAGGGGATCGTCATCAAGAACTCGTAGGGCTCCTTGAGCCCTACGGTGCACTAGTACTCGATCTTCCTGAGCACCCGTGCCGGCGCCCCGGCCGCGATCGAGAACGCGGGGAGGTCCTCGGTCACAACGGCGTTGGCGCCGATCACGCAGCGCTCACCCACGGTCACCCCGCCCGTGACGACGACGTGGGCGCCGCACCAGACGTTGTCGCCGATGCAGGTCGGGCCCTTGGAGGTGAAGCCTTGCCATGGCACTGGCTTGTCGGGGTCGTCGAAGCGATGCGAGGCATCGGTGATGAAGCAGCCGTTGGCGAACATGCAGTGCTCGCCGATATCGACCAGCCCAGCAGCGGCGACCATCACGCCGATGTTGAGAAACGAGCCGCCGCCGATCCGGATCCGGGCGTCGTCGGGGGCGGTCAGCCATACGTGCGGCTCGAACAGCGCGCCCTCGCCGACCTCGAGCCGTCCCTCGCCCAGTGCCTCGAGCACGTTGCCGTGAAGCGGCCAGCGCGCGAACGCCCCTCGCCGCATCAGCTCGTAGTGAATCCGCGCGCGATTCCAGGGCAGCGAGTTGCGCTGATACCAGCGCCACTTCTGCGCCCAGAGGGCCAGCCGCGCGAGCGTGGTGTCAGCTTCGCTCAAGTGCGACGGCGCCCGCGGCCACCGTACAGACGGTCGCGTATGGCCTGCTCGACGTCCGCCTCGTCGTAGAGCACGCGCTCGCGAACGGGCTCAGGACCATTGACGTCGCGGGGGGCCGCCGCTTCGGGCGGAACCGGTGCTACGGGCAAGGGAGGCTCGGGCGCTGCCATCTGCAGGCTGCCCTCGGGCGCCCTTCCGAATCCCTGATCGCCGATCACGAACCGCGCAAGCTCGACCAGCAGCCAAGCGATCAGCACCGCGGTCGCAACGATCAAGATGACCAGAAAGGCCAGCGTCCCACCTCACTCGATGATGCGCAGACAGTCGACGACCAGAGCTTAGCGAGCGCGGTTGCGGGGGTCCATGCCCCCGTGGCGGACGTTAGGCCGCGACGGCGGTCGCGCGCTTCCGTACGGTTTCCGGAAGCACCGAGGTTAGGAACGCGCCCGTGTACGAGCCCGCGGCGCGGGCCACCTGTTCGGGCGTGCCCGTCGCGACCACCCGGCCGCCCTCCTCCCCGCCCTCGGGTCCGAGGTCGATGATCCGGTCGGCCACCTTGATCACATCCAGGTTGTGCTCGATCACGATCACCGAGTTGCCGGCCGCCACCAGGCGGTCGAGCACCTCGAGCAGCCGCTGGATGTCGGCGAAATGAAGGCCGGTCGTGGGCTCGTCCAGGATGTACAGCGTCCTGCCCGTCGCGACCTTGCACAGCTCCGCTGCGAGCTTGACCCGCTGGGCCTCACCCCCCGAGAGCGTGGTCGCCGGCTGGCCGAGTCGCATGTAGCCGAGCCCGACGTCGTTCAGCGCCTGCACCCGGCGCCGGATCTTGGGAATGTGGGCGAAGAACTCGAGCGCCTCCTCGATCGGCATCTCGAGCACGTCGGCGATTGTCTTGCCCTTGAACCGCACCTCGAGCGTCTCGCGGTTGTAGCGCTTGCCGTGGCACTGCTCGCAGGGCACGTACACGTCGGGCAGGAAATGCATCTCGATCTTGATCTGGCCGTCCCCGCGACACACCTCGCAGCGCCCGCCCTTGACGTTGAACGAGAACCGTCCCGGCTTGTAGCCCCGGGCTCGCGCCTCCTGGGTCTTCGAGAACAGATCGCGGATCTGGTCGAACAGACCGATGTATGTGGCGGGGTTGGACCGCGGCGTGCGCCCGATCGGCGACTGGTCGACGTAGATGATCTTGTCCAGCTGATCCAGCCCGGTGATCCTGCGGTGTGCGCCGGCGCGCTGGCGGGTCCGGTGAAGCCGATTGGCCACCGCCTTGTAGAGGACCTCGTTCACGAGCGTCGACTTGCCGGATCCCGAGACGCCCGTCACGCAGCAGAACACGCCCAGCGGAACCTTGACATCGATGTCATCGAGGTTGTGCTGGGCGGCCCCCTCGATCTGGACGTAGCCACTGGGCCGCCGACGGCGGCGCGGGACGGCGATCACCCGGGCACCGGACAGAAACTGTCCCGTGAGCGATTCCTCCACCTGCTCGACCTCCTCGGCCGTCCCCTCCGCGACCACGTGCCCGCCGTGCTCGCCGGCAGCCGGTCCCATGTCCACCAGGTGGTCGGCCGCCCGCATCGTGCCCTCGTCATGCTCCACCACCAGCACCGTGTTGCCGAGGTCCCGGAGCCGCTCGAGCGTCACGATCAGCCTGGCGTTGTCCCGCTGGTGCAGACCGATGGACGGCTCGTCGAGGATGTACAGAACGCCCACGAGCGAGGACCCGACCTGCGTCGCGAGGCGGATCCGCTGCGCTTCGCCTCCGGACAGCGTCGAGGCCGCCCGTTCGAGCGTCAGGTACCCGATGCCGACATTCTCGAGGAACTGAAGCCGCTCTTCTATTTCGCGCAGCACCAGCCGCGCGATCCGATGATCGTGCTCGGAGAGCTGCAGGCCGCTCACCCACTCGAGCGCACGTCGCGCCGACAGCCCGGTGAACTCGTGAATGGCGGTTCCGGCCACCAGAACTGCCCGGGACTCCGGCCTGAGCCTCGCGCCCTTGCATTCAGGGCACGGCCGTAGAGTCATGTACTCCTCGATCCTCTCCCGTGAGTACTCGGAGTCCGTCTCGCGATAGCGCCGCTCGAGACTCCGAATGATCCCCTCGAACTGCGTCGCGTACGACCGGCGTCGGCCGAAGCGGTTGCGGTATGAGACCTGGACCCGGTCCCCGTTGGTCCCGAACAGGAAGAACTCCCGCTGCTGCTTGGGGAGCTTCTCCCAGGCCGTCTCGAGATCAACCGAGTAACGCTCGGCGATTGCCTGGGTGAGCTGCTCGTAGTAATCGGACGCGCTCTGGGCCCATGGCGCGATCGCTCCCTCGCCGATCGAGAGCGTGGGATCTGGGACCACCAGCTCCGGGTCGATCTCCATCTGCGACCCCAGACCGGTGCAGCGCGGACAGGCGCCGTGAGGGGAGTTGAAGGAGAAGATGCGCGGTTCGAGCTCGATCAGCGACGGACCGTGAACGGGGCACGCGAACCTCTCGGAGTACGTCTGGATTTCGTCCTTGTCCACCAGCTCGATCTCCACCAGACCGTCGGCGAGCGACACGGCGGTCTCGATCGAGTCCGCGAGCCGCTTGCGCAGCTCGGGCTTCATAACCAGCCGGTCCACCACGACCGAGATGTCGTGCTTGAACTTCTTGTCGAGCGTGATCTCCTCATCCAGGCGGCGGAGCTCGCCGTCCACCTTCACGCGTGAGAAGCCCTCGTCCCGGAGCTCCGTGAGCTGCTTGCCGTACTCGCCCTTGCGGCCGCGGACGATCGGGGCCAGGACCATGAACCTCGTCCCATCCTCGAGCTCCATCACCTGATCGATGATCTGCTCGGCGGATTGGCCTGCGATCGGCCGCCCGCAGATGTGGCAGTGCGGATGGCCGATCCGCGCCCAGAGCAGCCGGAGATAGTCATAGATCTCGGTCACGGTCCCGACCGTCGACCGCGGGTTCCGGGAGGTCGTCTTCTGATCGATCGAGATCGCCGGCGACAGGCCCTCGATCGAGTCGACGTCGGGCTTGTCCATCTGTCCCAGGAACTGGCGTGCGTACGCCGACAGCGACTCGACGTAGCGCCGCTGTCCTTCCGCATAAATGGTGTCGAACGCGAGCGAGGACTTGCCGGAGCCGGATAGCCCGGTGATCACCGTCAGCGACCCGCGCGGAATCGCCACGGTTACGTCTTTGAGATTGTGCTCTCGGGCGCCCGAGACGATCAGCTGCTCCACCAGACCGAGTCTAGTGGACCGAACAGACGTTCCCTTTGGGCACGCCGGCGGCGGCCAGGGTCCGTCAGCCCTCGACGCTGGCGTAGACCTCGTCGAGCAGCTGGCTGCGGTCGGGCAGCTCGAAGTTCTCGGCCAGGTAGCGGTCCGTCTCCTCGCGGGGGGTCCCGTTGAGCGCCATGTTCAGTGCGATCAGGCGAGCGCCCTCGGTATCGTCCGCGCCGCCTTCTCCGTGCCCCTCGGGCTCCTCCGGCTCGGGTACATGGGCCGCCGGCTCCTCTTCCTCGTCGTGTGCTTCGGGTTCGACCAACGTGACCGGCTCGGCGGATGCTTCTTCCTCGGCCCCATCGTCTTCGAGCTCCGGCTCCTCGGCCTCCAGCTCGGGCTCGGCCGCGGCCTGGACGGAGGACGCGCGCACCGTGCTCGTGGCGCCGCCCAGATCCTTCATCTCCGACTCGAGCAGCTCCAGCTCGGCGGTCAGCCGCGTGGCGCCGGTCCGGAGCGACTCGCCGAGCGCGGCCAGCTCGGATTCCATCGCCTCGAGCCGCGTGAGCATCTGAGAGGTGGATTCGGACACCTTGCCCACGTACTCGCGGGCCTGGGTCGACGCCTGCTCGCGCTCGTTCTGCGCAGCGCTCGCCGCCTGCTCGCGTTCGCGCTGGGCGTCGCGGCTCGCCTCATCGCGCTCGTTCTTTGCCGCCCGCGTGGCCTCCCCACGGATCTCGCGCGCCTCCTCTTCGGCTCGCTGCTGGATCTCGGCGGCGGTCCGCTCGGCCGCCTCGACGATCACTCGCACCTGCTCGCTCGCCGCTTGAGCCAGCGTCTCGCCGGGTTCGCGGTCGGTCTGGGAGATCTGCTCGACCTCGTCAGCGATTGCGCTCAAATGAGAGTCGACCGCCGTTGGGTCATAACCTCGGCGCCCGACGGGGAAGTCCTTCTTCTCGATGTCCTGCCGTTCCAGGGCCACGCCGGTTACCTCCGCGTTCATTGGTGTGGGTGAAGCAGGCGCAGCCTAGCGGACCCAGCGCGGCGCCGACAAATGTCAGGAGACGGCGGCCCGGCCTTCGGCGATTGCCTGGTCCAGCTCCCGCTTGAGATCGCGGATCTCGTCGCGGAGCTTGGCCGCGTACTCGAAGCGCAGCTCCTCGGCCGCCTCCAGCATTTCCTCCTCCAGCCCAACGATTGCCCGCTCGATCTCGGCCGGCGGCATGGCCCGGGCGGAGTCACGCAGCCGGCGCCGGCGCCTCGAACGCGGCACCTTCGACTCGGCCTGGAGGAACTCCGCGATATCCGAGATTCCCTTGACGATCGTCTCGGGGGTGATCCCATGCTCCTCGTTGTGCGCCTCCTGAATCGCCCGCCGGCGGTTGGTCTCGTCGATCGCCGCCCGCATCGCAGCCGTTTCCTTGTCCGCGTACATCAACACCATCCCGGCGACGTTGCGGGCCGCGCGGCCGATCGTCTGGATCAGCGAGGTCTCGCCACGGAGGAAGCCCTCCTTGTCCGCGTCCAGGATGCCCACGAGCGATACCTCCGGCAGGTCGAGTCCCTCGCGTAGGAGGTTCACGCCTACCAACACGTCGAACTCCCCGAGCCGCAGCTCGCGGATGATCTGGATCCGCTCGAGCGTGTCGATCTCGGAGTGCAGATATCGCACCTTGAACCCCATCTCGAGCAGGTAGTCGGTCAGGTCCTCGGCCATCTTCTTTGTCAGCGTCGTGACGAGCGTGCGCTCGTTCCTGTCCGCTCGCACGCGGATCTCGTTCATCAGATCGTCGATCTGGTTGTGTGTCTCTCGCACCTCTACAGCCGGATCGACGACGCCCGTCGGACGGACGATCTGCTCGACGATTCGGGCGCTGTGGGTCCGCTCGTACTCGCCGGGGGTCGCTGACACGAACGCCATCTGCGGCGTGATCGAGAGGAACTCCTGAAACGTCTGCGGACGGTTGTCGAGCGCGCTTGGGAGCCGGAATCCGTACTCGACCAGCGTCTGCTTGCGGGAGCGGTCGCCCTCATACATCCCTCCCAGCTGCGGGACGGTCTGGTGTGACTCGTCGATGAAGCAGACGAAGTCGTCCGGGAAGTAGTCGATCAGGCAGTACGGCCGCTCACCGGGCTTTCGGCCATCCAGGATCCGCGAATAGTTCTCGATCCCGGAGCAGAACCCGAGCTCGCGCAGCATCTCCATGTCGTACTGCGTGCGCTGGCGCAGGCGGTGGGATTCGAGCAGCTTCCCCTGTGCCTCGAGCTCGGCGCAGCGCTCGTTCAGCTCGCGTCCGATCTCGGCCACCGCGTCGTCGATCATCCCCTCGCGGACGTTGTAATGGGTCGCGGGCCAGATGCCCACGTGCTCCAGGTCATCCTTCAGCAGCTCGCCGGTGAGCGGGTCGAACTCCTGCATTCGCTCGATCTCGTCCCCGAACAGGATCACCCTGAATGCGGTCTCCGCGTAGGCCGGAAAGACCTCAAGCGTTTCCCCGCGCACGCGGAAGTTGCCCCGCGCCAGCACGGTGTCGTTGCGCGTGTACTGGATCGAGACCAGCTTTCGCAGCAACCGCTCCCGATCCACAAACTCGCCCTTTGTGAGCGTCTGCAGGTTCTCGTCGTAGACCTCGGGGGAACCCAGGCCGTAGATGCAGGAGACGCTGGCGACGATCAGCACGTCGCGACGGGCGAACAGCGCAGCCGTCGCAGAGTGCCTGAGGCGGTCGATCTCCTGGTTGATGGCCGAGTCCTTCTCGATGTACAGGTCCTTGCTCGGGACGTACGCCTCGGGCTGGTAATAGTCGTAGTAGGAGACGAAGTACTCGACCGCGTTGCGGGGGAAGTAGGTCCGGAACTCATTGCACAGCTGCGCCGCAAGCGTCTTGTTGTGCGCGATCACGAGCGCCGGCTTCTGCACGGCCTCGACCACACCGGCCATCGTCATCGTCTTGCCCGTGCCGGTGGCGCCGAGCAGGCTCACGAACTGCTCGCCGGCCTCAACGCCCCGGGCCAGCGATTCGATCGCCTGCGGCTGATCCGCTGTCGGGCGGAACGCGGCATCGAGTTCGAACTTGGGCATCGAGCCCAGCGTAGCGGGACGGCCAGCCGCGGCCCTCGCCTATGCGGTCAGGATCTGACCGCGTCCGCGGGGGCGACAGCGGCCGCACCCTTCTACGCGGAAGCGCCCGACAGCCGCTCGTCGATCCGTGCCCAGAAGGTGCCCCAACCGCTGCTGGCCCGGTCGTACTCGTCGGGGGGCATGTGGCCGCGTTGCTCGAAGTGCATCTCTGTGCGACCGTCCCCGAGGTCGGTGAGCAGGACGGTGACCAGCTCGTATCGCTCACCATCGCGCTGATCGGAGATCGTGAACACGAGCCGCTCGGGCGCGACCACCTCGCGGTACCGACCGGTCCACCGGATCAGGCGTCGCTCGGGCCCGCAGATCATCGTCGCCCGCCAGGGCCCGCCCGGGCGAACGTCCATGGCCACCGTGGAGAGCGGTACCTCGCACTCAAGGCCGCCAAACCAGTCGGCGAAGGCCTCGGGCTCCGTCCACTCGCGCCACACGCGCTCGCGCGAGGCCGCGAAGATGCGGGTGGTGGTGAAGCCGCCGGTGCCGAAGGGCGGGTCAGCCATTGTCTCGGAGCCGCTGATCCATGCGATCGAAGCCAGCCTCCCAGAATTCCCGGTAGTCGTCCAGCCAGTCGGCCGCGTCCTTCAACGCCACCGCCCGCAGCCGTGATGGTCGCCGCTGCGCAGTGCGTCCTCGCTCGATGAGGTTGGCCCGCTCCAGCACGCGCAGATGCTTTCCGACCGCTTGGGCGCTCATCGGAAATGGCTCCGCCAGCTCGTTGACGGTCGCCTCGCCATCCACCAGGCGCGCGAGGATCGCCCGACGGGTGGGGTCGGCTAGGGCGGCGAAGGTTGCGCTGAGCTGGTCGACGGGCACGGGACTACCAAACCACTCGGTTTGATAAGAATACCGAGTCAACCGGACACGAGGAAGGAGCAACCCATGGGCAGGATCGTCGTAAGCGAATTCATCTCCCTCGACGGCGTCGTCGAGGACCCCGGCGGCTCGGAGGACTTCAAGCACGGAGGCTGGGCGTTTGAGTTCGACCGCGGGCCCGAGGGCGACGGGTTCAAGTTCGAGGAGACGCGCGCGTCTGCCGCCATGCTGCTGGGGCGGGTCACGTACGAGGGCTTCGCCGAGGCGTGGCCGTCGCGCGAGGGCGAGTTCGCCGACATCTTCAACGCGCTGCCGAAGTACGTCGTTTCCTCGACGCTCGAGCAGCCGCAATGGACCAACTCGACCGTCGTCAAACCGGACGACCTCGCCGAGACGGTATCCAAGCTCAAGCAGGAGGCGGACGGCGATGTCGTGGTCCACGGCAGCGTGCAGCTGGCGCAAACCCTTCTCCAGGACGATCTCGTAGACGAGCTGCGGCTGATGGTCTTCCCGGTGGCCCTCGGCGCGGGCAAGCGCCTGTTCGGCGACTCAAAGGAGAAGCACAAGTTGCGGCTGCTCGACTCGAAGGTCGTCGGTGACGGCGTGGCGATCCTCACCTACGCTCCGGCTCCGCCCGGCTGAGTGCCGCGGCCGGCGCCGGCTACGCGTTTCCGCGGAAACGCGTCGGCCGGGCGAGGCCGAGGCGCGCGCGCCATGGCTCGGGAGCCGAGCGCAACGCCGCGTCGGAGACCAGCTGCTCCGCCCTCGCCCGGAGCAGGTCCACCAGGGCCGCGGTCGGGAGGAACGGATCGGCGACCACGTTCCAGTCGCGCAGTGACAGCGCCGCGCGTAGCTCGCCGTCCACCTCCGCCACCAGCATCGGCTGTGCAGGTGGCTCCGAGCTGTCGAGCACCGCAAGCCGCGCCAGCGCCATTGAGTCATCCGGAAATGCATGTCTGATCGTCACCGCCTGCCCGGCCGGACTCGAGCGGAGCTCCGGCACCGATCGCGGCCGGATCCGACGCCGGCCCGGTAACAGACGGCTGCGACCGCGCCCTGGCAACGAGCGGTGCGCCGCGGCCAGGCGCCGCAGCTCCTCCGTTCGCTGCTGGGCGAGCTGCCAGTGGACCCAGGAGCTAAGCATTTATGTTATAGTACAATCGCATGCTTGACTTAGAACAATATCACAGGGCCAGCTCGGGCGGCAACCACGGGGGCGACTCGGGCGGCAACAGCGGCTGGCTCCCGATCACGGGCTCGACCGCACGGGAGATCGCCGTCAGCATCGAGGCGGGGATCAGGGACGGCCGGCTCGACCAGGGCGACGCGCTCCCAACGGTCCGTGCGCTGGCCGGCTCGCTCGGAGTCAGCCCGGCGACTGTCAACTCGGCCTACCGGATCCTCCGCGAGCGCGGCCTCGTCGTGGCCGAGGGCCGGCGCGGGACCCGAGTGGCGCCGCGACCACCGCTTCGAGTCCCGGTTCGCACAGGTTTCGGCCCCCCGGTCCCGGATCGGCCCGGGCTGCGCGACCTCACGATCGGCCTTCCGGATCCGGCGTTGCTGCCACCGATCGGACCGGCGCTGGACCGGGTCGATCTGGATCGGAGACTGAAGATCGCGGGACTCGACGGACCTGACCCCAGGCTGCTCGAGCTGGCGCGGGAGATGTTCGCGGGAGACGGATTTGCGCCCGACGCCATCGCAATCACATCGGGCGCGCTCGACGCGGTCGAGCGTGTCCTTCAAGCTCACCTCCGCCCGGGGGATCGGGTCGTGATCGAGGATCCCACGTATCCACCGATCAGGGACATCCTGCTGGCGCTCGGACTGGTCGCGGTCCCGGCCCGAGTCGATGAGCGCGGGATCCTCCCGGACGAGCTCGCCAACGCCGTTGCGCGAGGAGTGGACGCACTGGTGCTCGTACCCCGCGCCCAGAACCCACTCGGCGCCACCCTCGATCAGGAGCGCGTCGCGGAGTTGCGGCCGATCCTCGCCCAGGCGCCCGACATGTTGATCTTCGAGGACGATCACGCCGGGCTGATCTCGGGAGCGCCGTTCGCGACCCTGACCGAACCCGAGCGGGCGCGGTGGGCGGTGGTCCGTTCGATGTCGAAGTCGCTGCACCCGGATCTGCGGGTGGGGCTTCTGTGTGGCGATCAGACGACGATCGCCCGCGTCGAGGGGCGGCAGGCGCTCGGGCCGCGATGGGTCAGCCATCTGTTGCAAGCGGTCGCCGCGGAGATGCTCGATGACCCCGGCTTCGGCGGGACCTGCGCCAGGGCGGCGGACGCATACAACGAGCGCCGTAAGGCACTGATCTCGGCGCTCGCCGAGCACGATGTTCGCGGCTACGGCCGTTCGGGGGTGAATGTCTGGGTCCCGGTGCGCGAGGAGGCTCCGGTCGTCCGGGCGCTGCTTGGTGCCGGCTGGCTGGTGTTCGCCGGGGAGCACTTCCGGCTCGCCACTGCACCAGCGATCAGGATCACGATCTCAACGCTCGAAGACGGGGAGGCCCGGGAGCTTGCGCGCGTGATCGCGGAGGTGGAGCATGCTAGGCGACCCCGCCGTGCCTACTGATGCCGTCCATTGCGGCAGTTCTCCCCTCCTCACCTGGCAGCGCTCCTCGTCCTGCTGGTCGCCGTGGTCTGGTCCGTTTGGGCGCCGCGACAGCGACCGGGTGAATGGACGGTCCGCTACGCGCGGGCGCTGGCCCTGCTGATCCTCGCCGGCTGGGTCGGCGAGTACATCGCGGACGTGGTGACGGGGACCTGGAGCCTGAAGTACACGCTTCCGCTTCAACTGACCGACGCCGTTTCCGCGAGCGCGATCCTGGCGTTGCTGACCCGACGCACGAGGGTCGTGGAGCTCGCCTACTTCTGGGCGTTGACGGCATCGCTTCAGGCTGTGATCACACCCGATCTCGGCCGGACCTTTCCCAGCGTCTACTACTTCACGTACTTCACCTACCACGTCGGCGCGATCGTGGCCGGGTGCCTGCTCGTGTTCGGTTGCGGGCTGTACCCACGTCCTGGCGCGGCGCTCCGTGTGTTCGCCGCGACGCTCGCCTGGGCGGCAATCGCGGGCATCGCCGACCTGATCACGGGCGGCAACTACATGTACCTGAGCTCGAAGCCCGTCCACAACTCCCTCCTCAGCGTGATGGGGCCGTGGCCGTGGTACATCGCATCCGCCGCCGCGCTCGGACTCTTGATGCTGCTGGCGGTGCAGCTGCTGACCGGCTGGATGGGGAGGCTCGACCGGCGCGCGACCGGCGATAGCTACCCGTAACCGAGCTGCCTGGCGTACGTGTGCCGGTAGTCGTGCTGCGCCTGCAGCACCTTCTCGACGTAGGCCCGCGTCTCCGGGAACGGAATGTCGGTCAGGCCCAGCGAATGGCCCGCGGCGCGTGCCGCTGCGACCCAGTTGTCGACATTGGTCATGCCCGCGTTGTATGCGGCCAGCGCCGGCATCTCCTCACCGCCGTAATGGTCCAGCAGATATCGCAGGTAATAGCTTCCGTAGCTGATGTTGACCTGAGGGGTCGATAAATCTGTGGGCGTGAAGGTCGTCGCGCCGGAACGATGCGCGAGGAACTCGGCGGTCTGGGGGAGCAGCTGCATCAGCCCTTCGGCGCCGGCCCGCGACTGTCGTGGATCGAACTTCGACTCGGCGTAGATGACGGCGGCGATCAGAGCCGGGTCGAGATGCTTCTCGGCTGCCTGCTGACGGATGATGTCCTCGTGCGACAGCGGCAGGGTCAGCTCCCGAATCGCCTTCTGGAACAGCGGTAGCGCCAGGATCACCACCACGATCGCCAGGCCCATCCCGGCCAGCGCCAGCAGCGACCTGCGCCGGCGCGTAGCGGCGCGCCTGGACGCGCTGCGGCGGGTTGCTACGGAGGCGGCCGGGGGAGTCATCGCTGAAGCTTGTCAAGCACGGCCGACAGCCCGCGCTCGAGCTCTTCGACCGTACCGTTGTTCGCGATGACATACGTCGCCCGCGCTGCCTTTTCCTCCTGGGTGAGCTGACGCGCGGAGCGCTCGTCGAGCGAGCGATGATCCCTCGAGGCGGCCCGGCTCGCCCGGACCTGTTCGTCCGCCACGACGGCGATCGTCGCGTCGAATGCGCCCTCCATCCCGGACTCGAACAGCAGCGGCACCTCGACCACTGCAACACGCGGGTGGGGCGATAGTCGCTCCAGTCCCTCTCGCCAGGCGACCATCTTCGCCCCTACCCGGGGCCAAAGCAAGCCCTCGAGCCACGCATGGCCTTCTGCACTCGCAAACGCCCGCTTGGCGACGGCACCCCGGTCTACCACGCCCCCAGGAGCAACCTCGGCACCAAACCGCTCGGCGACCGCGTCGAGCACTTCCGGGCGCTCGTACAGGTCGTGCACCACCTGGTCGGTCGACAGCGTCGCGGCCCCGAGCCGCTCGAGTGCAGCGAGCGCCGTCGACTTGCCAACGCCAATGCCGCCGGTCAGGCCGACGAACGGGATCGGGCTACTGCTCGTCGCCCTGCTCAGGCTCGGGAGCGGGCGCCTCGTCTGAAGGCGCGGCTTCGGCGTCGGCCTCGGGAGAAGGTGCGGCTTCCGCCCCGTCCTCGGGGGTCGCCTCCGGCGCTGCGGCCTGCTCTGCCTCAGCAGGTAGCTCCGCGTCCGCCGCGCGCTCATCGGGAACCTGCGGCTCGGCATCCGGAGCGGGCTCGTCAGGCGTCGCGTCAGCCTCCGGGGACACGTCGGCGTCGGAAGCAGTCGCGTTCGGAGCCGCTGCCTCCTCATTGGTCTCGGACGCAGTTTCTGCTTCCGAGGGCGACGTGTCGTCGGAGGCAAACACGTCCTCCGAGAGCCCAAGCTCCGGCATGTCGTCAAGATCAGCCGCGACGGCGCCCTCGGGCCGGTGGACGGGAAGCACCTGCCCCTCCACCCGCTTGATCGACAGCGACAGCCGTCGCCGCTCGGAGTCGATCTCGAGAATCTTGACCCGGACGGTGTCGCCGGGCTGGATCAGCTCGCGCGGGTTCTCGACGTGATGCTGGGCGAGCTCAGAGATGTGGACGAGGCCTTCGACTCCGTCGAGGATCTCGACGAATGCGCCGAAGGTGACGACCTTGGTGACGGCGCCCTCGAGCTCGTCGCCGACGTTGTACGTGTCGACCACCCGCTGCCACGGATCCTCCTGGGTCTGCTTCAGCCCCAGAGAAATACGCTGGCGGTCGCGGTCGATGTCGAGCACCTTCACCGACACGGTGTCGCCGATCGCCAGGATCTCGCTCGGATGGTTGACGTGCGACCAGGAAAGCTCTGAGATGTGGATCAGGCCGTCGATCCCGTCGAGGTCGACGAACGCGCCGAAGTCGACGATGTTCGAGATCTTGCCCTCAACCACCTGACCGGGCTGGAGGCGGTCGAGGATCCGCTCGCGGTCCTCCTTGCGCTGCTCCTCGAGCACCGCGCGGCGAGAGAGGACGACGTTGTTGCGCGAGCGGTTGAGCTCGATCACCTTGCACTCGATCTTCTGGCCCATGTACTCGTCGAGGTTCGGCACTCGCCGGATGTCGACGAGCGAAGCGGGCAGGAACCCGCGCACACCGAGATCGATGATCAGACCGCCCTTGACGACCTCGATCACCTGGCCCTCGACCGGCTCGCCGGACTCAGCCGCCGCTTCGATCCGGCGCCATGCCTTCTCAAAGCGAGCGCGCTTCTTGGAGAGGATCAGGCGGCCGTCCTGGTCCTCCTTTGTCAGAACCAGCGCGTCGACCTGCTCGCCGAGCTGGACCTCGTCGGACGGATCGACCGACTTGCGGATCGACAGCTCGGACGACGGTATGACCCCTTCCGACTTGTAGCCGATGTCGACGAGAACCTCGTCGTTGTCGATGCGCACGACGGTCCCTGATACGACGTCCCCTTCCTGGAAGGGATGCAGCGTCGCGTCGTAGTTGGGGACGATCTTGCCGTCGATCCTGAGCAGCAGGCCGTCGGAACCTTCCACGACCTCGGCGTTTGGCTGTTCGGATTGGGGTGTGAGAGTGCTGGTGGACGCCATTGACTGCGAGTGAGGATAGCCAGGTAGGTTGTGATAAGGCCCGCCCACCGTCGCTCCGTATCATCGGTAACGCGATGCCAACCCGTGCGACCAAGCGGGGCGACGAGCGCACGCCGCTCGATCGCGACTGCGATGTGCTGATCTGCGGGGCCAGCTTCGCGGGCCTTGCGGTCGCCCGCGAGCTCGCGGACACGGGAGCGAGCGTGCTCGTGATCGACCGCTACGAGATCGGCGAGCGCCAGACCTCGGCGTGCGGCATCCCGACCGAGTGGCTGTACGCGCTGGATCTCGATGACTCGCTCCAGCAGACGTTCCCCCAGCTCGTCATCCATACCCCGCACGCATCCAGGCGGTTCGAGCTGCCGTGGACGTTCTCGACGTTCGATTACCGCACGCTCTGTGGCCTCTTGGCCGACCAGGGCTCGTTTGTGTTCGAGACGGCCAAGGTCGACGGCCGCACCGGACACACCGTCCACACCGACCGCGGGGAGCTGACAGCGCCCCTGATCGTCGATGCCCTCGGCTGGCGGCGCGTGCTCGGCGGCGGTGATTCGATCCAGCCCCCGGAGGCGTTTCTGTCACGTGGCCTCGAGGTCCATCCGTTCGGCTCGGGCGACGAGCTCGAGGTATGGATCGACCGCTCGTACGTGCCGGCAGGGTACGGCTGGAGCTTTCCGGCCGATAATGAGATACGCGTCGGCATCGGCTCCTTCGACCCACGCTTCCACGTCAAGCAGCCGACCGTGCGCCTGGCCGAGGACCTGCGGCGGGACGCGATCCGCTACCAGGGCAACTGGATCCCGCACAAGATCCGCGACGCGACCGAGGACGGGATCTTCTTCGCCGGCGACTCGGCCGGTCACTGTTTGCCGCTGACCGCCGAGGGCATCCGCACGGCGCTGTACTTCGGGCTCGCCGTCGGCCGGGAGCTGCGCGCCGTGCTCGAAGGCCATGTGTCGCGCGAGCAGGCCCTGCAGAGCTACGGGGCGTTCAGCGCCGCGCATGCCTGGAAGTTCGAGTGGATGCTGCGAGTGCAACGGTTGATCCCGCGCGTGCCGCCGCGCATCCTCACGCGAGGGTTGAAGTCGATGGAGCGCCAGCGCTTCGTCGACTGGTCGTTCGGCCACTATCTCGAGATCGCCCACCCCCGGTTCGTGGGCGCCCGATCGTCGGCCCTGGCCACCGCCTGACGCTTGCGCGTGCCACGTTTCTGCCCTATACGGGCAGAAACGTGCACCACGTCACTTCGTTGCCAGCCAATCGGCACCGATACCGGCTTCCACAACCAGGGGCGGGTCCATTTGGAACGCGGCGGCCATCTCTCGGCACGCGACCTCCCGAACCGCCTCGGCCTCGTCAGCCGGCCCTTCGAACAGCAGCTCATCGTGAATCTGGAGGATCAGCCGCGATTGCAGCCCGGAGTCCCGCAGAGCCCCGACGCACCGCACCATGGCCATCTTCATGATGTCCGCCGCGGTCCCCTGGATCACCATGTTGACCGCGAAGCGCTCTCCCTGGCGCCGTAGCTCCCAGCGGCGGGCGCGCAGCTCGGGGACCTGACGGCGACGGCCGAACAGCGTCGAGACGTACCCCGCCGAGGTGCCCTGCTCGATCGTCTCCTCGATGAAGCGCGCCACGGCCGGGAACCCGGCCATGTAGCGCTGGATGAACTCCTCGGCCTCCTCCTGGGGGATGTCGAGCCGGTCGGCCATGCCCCAGGCCGACAGCCCGTACACGATCCCGTAGTTGATCATCTTCGACTTCGAGCGCATCCCCGGGTCGATCTCCCGCGGCGAGACCCCGAACACCCGGCACGCCGTTGCCGTGTGCACATCCTCGCCGCGGCGGAAGATCTCCTTCAGCGCGTCCTCGCCGGCGATGTGCGCGAGCAGCCGGAGCTCGACCTGCGAGTAGTCAGCGGAAACCAACAGGTTTCCGCTCTCGGCGACGAAACACGCCCGAATTTCTCGCCCTAGCTCCGTTCTGATCGGGATGTTCTGAAGGTTGGGGTTGTTCGAGGACAGCCGCCCGGTGGTGGCCGCGGTCTGGTTGAAGGTCGTGTGGAGGCGGCCATCGGGACCCAGCAGCTGCGGCAGCGCGTCCAGATACGTCTGCGCGAGCTTCGTCAGCTCGCGCCAGCGCTCGATCTTCGGGATCACCGGATGTTCGTGGCGGATCGCCTGCAGCACGCGGGCGTCGGTCGAGTAGCCGGTCTTCCCGCGCCGCTTGCGGGACAACCCGAGCTTCCCGAACAGCACCTCCTCGAGCTGCTTGGGCGAGCCGATGATGAACTGCTCGCCGGTGAGCTCGAAGATCTCACGCTCCAGCTCGTCCGCCTCGGCCTTCACCCGCGAGGAGATCTCGGCCAGCCGGTCCGTGTCGAGCTTGCAGCCGGCCAGCTCCATGTCGCGCAGGAGGCGCACGAGCGGCAACTCGACCTCATGCAGCAGGCCCTCGAGCCCTCTCCCGCGGATCTCCTCGCGCTGCCACGCCGCGAGGGCGTCGACCAGCAGCGCATCGGCTGCCGCCCCGTCGGAGACGTTCGCGGCGAACCCGCGCTCCTCGCACAGCTCCCTGAACGGATAGGCACGACGCGCCGGTTCGAGCAGGTACGCGCCGATCTCGGTGTCGTGCGCCAGCACCGCCGGAACCTGCCCCAGCGACTTGGCGTCGTGCGCCACCGCCGGCCGCTCGCCGATCGCCTCCACCAGCTCCTCCGGACGCGAGCACTCCCCGGCGACGAGCCGCTCGGAAGCGCGCAGGCCGAAGCGCCACACCTCGGTCTCGGCGAAGAGCGCCTCGGCGGGCTTCTCGGGCGCCCGCACGGCCACGGACACCTCGCCCGAGGGCAGCGACGCGATGTCCGCGAGCGTCCCCTCGAGGACCGATGCGCTCAGCGCCTGCTCTGTGACGGGGGCCGGTGCGGCGGCGTCGGCCGATCCAAGCGCTTCCTCCAGCCGGCGCAGCGGCTCGCGCAGCTCGTACTCGCGGAAGACCTCGCGCAGCCGGGAGCGGTCCGGCTCCGCCGAGACGAACGAGGCGATGTCCAGCTCGATCGGGATGTCGCGCTTGATCGTCGCGAGCTGCTTCGAGACCCGGGCATCCCCCGCGTGCTCAACCAGATTCTGCTTGCGCTTTGCGCCCGAGATCTCCTCCACGCTGTCCAGCACCTCCTCGAGCGACCCGAATCGCTGCAGCAGCTCGGCGGCCGTCTTGTCGCCGATGCCCGGAACGCCCGGGATGTTGTCGCTGGTGTCGCCCTTCAGCCCGATGAAGTCGGGCACGAGCTCGGGCGGAATCCCGTATCGCTCGATCACCCCGTCGCGGTCATACACGCGCGTGTCCGTGATCCCCCGCGAGGTGGTCATGATCCGCACGCCGTCGTCGACCAGCTGATAGGCGTCGCGGTCCCCGGTCACGACCATCACCTCGACCGGTGGGTCCGCGCCCCGCGCCCGCTCGACGAGCGAGGCGATCACGTCGTCGGCCTCGTACCCCTCGACCGCGAGATTCCGGTAGCCGAACGCCTCCACGAGCGGTTCGAGCGCCGGCCACTGTTCTTTCAGCAGGTCGGGGCGTGAGCTCCGCTGGGCCTTGTACTGGGCGTAAACCTGCTTGCGGCCGGTGTCGCCCTTGTCCCACACCACGACGGTGGCCTTCGGCCCGTAGTCGGTCAGGATCTTGACCAGCATCGAGGCGAAGCCGAAGATCGCGTTGGTGGGCACGCCGGTCGAGGTGGCGATCGATTCGGGCAGGGCGAAGAACGCGCGGTAAGCGAGGCTGTTGCCGTCGATCAGAAAGAGCTCATCGGCCATCAGATCTGAATTTAGTGATCCCGTCGGCCACTCCCGGGGACCCATAACATCCCACGCCCATGGCCCCCACCCCCAGCGCCCAGTACAGCTTGACGCTCCGCCTGGAGATCGACGATCGCACCGGAATGCTCGGCAAGGTCGCGAGCGCGATCGGCGAGGCGGGCGGGACGATCGGCGCTGTCGACCTGGTGCAGGTCGAGGGGGATCACACGATCCGGGACATCACCGTCGCCACGTCGGATGCCTCCGACTGGCCGCGATTGACCGACGCCGTGAACGCGGTCGCGGGCGTCAAGGTTCTGGACTCCACCGACCGCACGTTCATGATGCACCTCGGCGGCAAGATCGAGCTGCACAACAAGAGCCCGCTGAAGACGCGCGACGATCTGTCGATGGCGTACACGCCCGGCGTGGCGCGAGTTTCCAACGCGATCTACGAGGACCCGGACAAGGCCTTCCAGTACACGATCAAGCGCAACACGGTCGCGGTCGTCTCGGACGGGACCGCGGTGCTGGGACTCGGCGACATCGGCCCGCGAGCGGCGATGCCGGTGATGGAGGGCAAGGCGATGCTGTTCAAGGAATTCGCCGGCATCGACGCGTTTCCGATCTGCCTGGACACTCGCGACCCGGACGAGATCGTCAGGACCGTGAAGGCGATCGCCCCTGGATTCGGGGGCGTCAATCTCGAGGACATCTCGGCTCCCCGGTGCTTCGAGATCGAAGCGCGGTTGAAGCACGATCTGGACATCCCCGTCTTCCATGACGATCAGCACGGAACCGCGGTGGTCGTGCTCGCAGCGCTGCTGAACGCGCTCACCCTGACCGGACAGCGGATCGAGGACATCCGGATCGTGATCTCCGGGATCGGCGCGGCCGGGATCGCCGTCACGAAGATCCTGCTGGAGGCCGGCGCGCGGCACATCATCGGCTGCGACTCGCAGGGCGCGGTCCACGTCGATCGGGCGGACTACCTGGACGGCAGCATGCACGAGGTCAAGCGGTGGCTGGCGTCGGTCAGCAACGACGAGCGCCGGTCGGGCTCGCCCGGCGACGTTCTTGAGGGTGCGGACCTATTCATCGGCGTAAGCGGTGCGCGCGTGATCAACGCTCAAGCGCTCCGGCGGATGAATCCGGATCCGATCGTGTTCGCGATGGCCAATCCCAACCCGGAAGTCCTCCCCGAGGAGGCGGCGCCCCACGCCCGGATCATCGCCACCGGCCGCTCCGACTACCCGAACCAGATCAACAACGTGCTGTGCTTTCCCGGCATCTTCCGGGGCGCGCTCGACGTGCGCGCGAATCAGATCACCGAGCAGATGAAGATGGCCGCGGCTCGCGCGATCGCGGACATCGTTTCCACCGATGACCTCCGCGAGGACTACATCATCCCGTCGGTGTTCAACCGCGAGGTGGTGGGCGCAGTCGCGGCGGCGGTCGCCGATGAGGCACGCGAGAGCGGGACCGCCGAGGCCGGCGCGGAGGTGGGCTTCGCGCAGACCGAGGAGTTCGGCGCCGTCCCCGGACGATGAACGTCGCGGTCACCGGCGCGACCGGACTGCTCGGATCGCGTGTGGTCGCAGCCCTGAAGCAACGCGGAGACTCGCCGATCGCGTTCTCGCGCGACCCCGCCCGAGCGCGCGAGCGGCTCGGAACGGAGGCCGTCCGGTGGGACCCGCCCTCCGGCCCGGCGCCCGAGGAGCCGCTCTCAAAGGCGGACGCGGTGATCAACCTGGCGGGGGAGCAGGTCGCACAGCGATGGACCGCGGCGGCGAAGGAGCGGATCCGGTCGAGTCGGGTGACGGGCACGCAGAACCTGGTCCAGGCGATTCAGGCCGCATGGCCCCGGCCCCGAACGCTGATCTCGGCATCGGCGGCGGGCTACTACGGAGACCGGGGCAACGTCCAGCTGCCCGAAGCCGAGCCGCCCGGCCAAGGCTTCCTCGCGTCCGTGTGCACGGAGTGGGAGGCCGCCGCCGAGGCCGCGTCCGAGCTCGGCGTGCGAGTGGTGCGGGTGCGGATCGGCGTTGTGCTCGACGGCAGGGGCGGCGCGCTGAAGGAAATGCTGCCGCCGTTCCGGGCGGGCGTCGGCGGTCCCATCGCCGGTGGGCGCCAGTACATGCCCTGGATCCACATCGACGACCTGGTCGGAATCGTGATCTCCGCGCTCGACAGCGCGAGCGCCGGAGGCGGCCCGGCGATGTGGTCCGGGCCCGTGAACGCGAGCGCGCCCAGCCCCGCCACCAACCGGGAGTTCTCAAAGGCCCTGGGCCGCGTGCTCAGGCGTCCCGCGGTGATGCCGATCCCCGCCTTCGTGCTCAAGCGGATGTACGGCGAAATGTCCTCGGTCCTGCTCTCGAGCATCCGGATGATCCCGGCCCGCGCCGTCGGCCTCGGCTACGAGTTCCGGTATCCCGAGCTCGAGGGGGCGCTGCGCGCGGCGCTAGGGACTTGATGGCCCGCCGGAGTCATCCGGAGGCGCGTCCGGGGACGGTCCGGCGGCCTTCCGCCACGGCAGCCACCCCTCCTCGCGCCAACGGGACCCGGGACGCCCCGGCAGCAGCAGCACGATCAGCAGCCCCACGGCCGAGAGCAGCAACCCGAACGTCAGTCCCACCCGCTCCCCGTATCCCTTGCGGTCCGACAACCACGCGCCGATCGCGGACGACAGTAGCCAGGCGAACAGCAGGTACAGCCCGGTGGCTCCGATCAGGGCGAACGCGATCATGTGCCCAGGTACGCCCTTTGGACCTCGGGATCGTCCCGCAGCGATTCGGAGCTGTCAGCAAGTGCGATCTGGCCGGTCTCGAGCACGTAGCCCCGCGCGGAGATGTCGAGCGCGTAATTGGCGTTCTGCTCGACCAGCAGGATCGCGACGCCCGACTTGTTGATCTCGCGGATCGTCTCGTAGATCCGCTGCACGAGGATCGGCGCGATCCCCATCGAGGGCTCGTCGAGCATCAACAGCTGCGGTCGCGCCATCAGCGCCCGGCCGATTGCGAGCATCTGCTGCTCGCCGCCGGACATCGTCCCGGCCTTTTGCCGCTCGCGCTCCTGGAGACGCGGGAACAGCACGAACACGCGCTCCAGATCCTCCAGGACCTCCGAGCCGCGACGGTGGTGGGCGCCGAGGTCGAGGTTCTCGCGGACCGTCATCCGCGGGAAGACGTGCCGCCCTTCCGGGGACAGGGCAATCCCGCGGGTGACGATGTCGTGCGCCGGGAGACGGGTGATGTCATCACCGGCGAAGGTGATGGACCCGGCGCTCGCGGGCGTCAGCCCGGAGATCGAGCGCAGCGTTGTCGATTTCCCCGCGCCGTTTGAGCCGATCAGGGTCACGACCTCGCCCTCCGAGACGGTCAGCGAGACACCCTTCAGGGCTTCGATCGCGCCGTAATGAGCGTGGATGTCCGTGACCTCGAGCAGCGTCATGGGGGATCAGTCCTGCTTTCCAAGGTAGGCCTCGATCACCCGCGCGTCGCGACGCACCTCGGCCGGCTCTCCCTCGGCGATCTTCTCACCGTGATCGAGCACCGTGACCCGCTCGGAGACGTCCATCACCACCTTCATGTCGTGCTCGATCAGGAAGATCGTCAGCTTCAGGTCGTCTCGCAGTTGCCGCATGAACGTCGTCAGCGCCGCGGACTCCTGGGGATTCATTCCGGCGGTCGGCTCGTCCAGCAGCAGGATCCGAGGATCGGAGGCGAGGGCCCGGGCGATCTCCACGCGCCGCTGGTCTCCGTAGGAGAGGTGAATCGAAAGCCGATGGAACGCGCTCGACGGCAGCCCGACGTAGTCGAGCAGCTCACCCGCCCGCTGACGGACCTCCCGCTCCTCCGTTCGCACCCATGGGGGGCGCAGGATCGACCCGAACACGCCGGCCCGCATCCGGCTGTGGCGGCCGATCATCACGTTCTCGACCGCGCTCATGGCGCCGAACAGCCGGATGTTCTGGAACGTCCGCGCCACCCCGAACCCGGTGATCTGATCGGGCCGGGAGCGGGTGATGTCACGCTCCGCCAGCACGATCCGTCCCACCGAGGGCTTGTACAGACCGGTGAGCATGTTGAACAGGGTCGTCTTGCCGGCGCCGTTCGGTCCGATCAGGGACACGATCGAGTGCTCGGGAACCTCCAGCGTGACGTCGTTGACGGCGACCAGCCCGCCGAACTCCTTGGTCACGTGGTCGGCTCGCAGGATCGCGGCAACTGCCGCGGGCGTCGACTGTCGGGCAGCGGTCGTGCTCATCCCACGGGGCCCTCCACGAGCTCGGAGTCCTGGGCGTCGATCGCGCGGGTCAGCTCGAGGCTCCGTCTTCGCTCCGGGAACAGGCCCTGTGGGCGCAGGACCATCACCAGCACGAGCAGGAATCCGAAGATCCCGAACGACAGCTGGGTGAGATTGAAGTTCAGCCCGAACTTTTGCGGGAGCGTGTTGAGCACATCGGGGATCAGGTAGTAGTCGATGTAGGCCAGCATCAGCGCGCCCAGCACGACTCCCCAGATCGATCCGAGACCGCCGACGATGATCATCGAGAGCACGAAGATCGAGAACGAGAACTGGAACTGGTCCGAGTTGACGGTGGTGGCGTAGGCCCCGAGGAACACCCCGGACACGCCGCCGATCGCCGCGCCGGTGGCGTAGGCGAGCAGCTTGGTCCGCACCGCTGGGATCCCCATCGAGATCGCGGCCACCTCGTCCTCGCGGAGCGCGATCCATGCCCGTCCCAGCCGCGAGTCGCGCAGACGCAGGTTCACGAACAGGACGATCAGCATGATCGCGAGGATCAGCCAGTACCAGGGTCTGAGCTTGAGCAGGTTGAACATGCCGATGCCCGGGAAATAGGGCAGATCAAGCGCCGAGATGCCCTGGGAGCCGGCCGTGAGCGTCATCCCGCCGCCGACGTGGATGCCAGACCCATTGAGCGCTACCACGCCAATTATTTCTCCGAACGCGAGCGTGACGATCGCGATGTAGTCCCCCCGCAGCCGCAGCGTCGGCAGCCCGATCAGGACCCCGGCGATCGCGCAGATCACGACCGCGCACAGCAGGATCAAGATGAAGTTCAGATGGATGCCGATCTCGTGCTTCGCGATTCCGGAAACCACGACGTGCACCTTCTCCTTGAAGAAGAAGTCCGATCCGAACCAGCCCATCGAATAGGCGCCGAAGGCGTAGAAGGCGACGTAGCCGAGGTCGAGCAGCCCGGCGAAGCCGACGACGATGTTCAGCCCGAGCGCCATCACCACGTACGCGAGCGCGATCAGGGTCGCCGCCAGGAAGCCGCTCGTCTGCGAGAAGAAGAACGGCAGCACGATCCCGATCACGATCAACACCGCCACCGTGGGGCGCTGCCACCACGGCGGCATCCGCGCCTCGATCGCCGCGCGCCACTCGTGAAGCTGTGCCCTGAGCTCGTTCATCCCGCCTCGCGAGTCTCCTCGCCCAGCAGCCCGCGCGGCCTCAGCACCATCACCAGGATCAGGTAGCCGAACACCACCGCCTCGGTCCATTGGGTTCCGATCCTGGAGTCCGAGAGCTGCTGCACGCAGCCGATCAGCAACCCACCGAGGACGGCGCCGCGGACGTTGCCGATTCCGCCCATGACCGCAGCTGTGAACGCGATCAGACCCGCCCTGAATCCCTGGAAGTACCAGACGTTCGTCTCGTACAGGGCGTACACGAGTCCTGCCGCGCCCGCCAGCATCCCGCCGATCAGGAACGTCAGCGAGATCGTGTTGTTGACGTTGATTCCCATCAGCCGGGCCGCCTCGGGATCCTGGGCGGTGGCGCGCATGGCGCGACCGGGCCGGGTTCGGCCGATGAACCAGGTGAGCAGGATCACGAGCGGGACCATCACCCCCACCGCCAGGATGTCCGAGCGCTGGATCACGACGGCCGAGATGTGAATCACGCCGTCGTTCTGGCGGATCAGATCGGGTACGCCCTCAGGCGAGCCCCCCCGCCACAGCAGGCCCACGTTCTGGAGGATGAAGGAGAACCCGACCGCGGTGATCAGCGGGGCCAGCTTCGGCGCGTTGCGAAGCGGTCGATAGGCCACCCGCTCGATCAGCACATTCAGCGATCCGCTCACGGCCCCGGAGGCCAGGATGATCACCAGCAGTCCTCCGATCAGCGGCAGCACCCCGCTGGTCGGGCCGAGGCCGAGGGTGCTGTAGAGCCCGACGGCCGTGAACGAGCCGATCATGAACACATCGCCGTGGGCGAAGTTGATCAGCTCGACGATCCCGTACACGAGCGTGTACCCGATCGCGATCAGCGCCCAGATCGCGCCGTTCGACAGCCCCTCGACGAGGTTGAAGCCCAGCAGCGTCAGGTCGTGTCGCACGATCGGGTGGCCGTGGGAGATCCCCGCCCCGTAGCCATGTGTCAGATCGTGGACGAGGTAGAAGAGCGGCAGGGCGGCAAGGGCGATCCACAGGCCCCATACCCCGAGCCATCGGCGCAGCGCGGCGATCGGGCGAAACGGGGCCGCGGGCATCCGTCCAGTTGCTGTGTGCGCTTCCACTTACTCCATGCGGAAGATCGGCATCGATTCAGGAAGTATGGAGAGGACGCGAGACGCGCCCTCCCCACTGCTTCCTACCACACCCGGGTCTCTAGAGGACCTTCGTCGGCGTGAGCGTCTTGAAGAAGACGGGGTTGCCGTCGGAGCCGACCTTGTACAGGCCGTACGCCTTGAGCGTCGTGTCCCCGTTCTTGTCGAACCCGTAGGTGCCGAGCACCGAGTTCCGGGCCTTGATGTTGAACAGCGCCTTCAGCACGTCCGACTTGTTGTTGCCGTTCGGGCCGAGGCTCGCGATCGTGTCGAGCGCCAGCTTCATCGCCTCGTAGCCATAGATCGCGTACGGGTCTGGGCTGGAGCCCCCGTACTTGGCCTTGTAGGCGGCGAGGAACGTCTTGCCGCCCGGATAGGCCGGGAGATCCAGCGTCGCGACCGTGCACTCGATCTTGGGATCGATGCTGGCCGGCACGCCACCGTCCTTGGAGTTCGTCCACGAGTTCGTGCACATGCCATCCGGTCCGAAGATCTTCGCGTTCGGAAGCGCAGCGTTCACGTCCTTCGTGATCTGCACGCCACCATTCGCGACGATCCCCGAGAACAGGAAGCAGTCGGCACCCTGGCCCTTGATCGTTGCCGCGTAGGAGCGGAAGTTCGGGGCCTTGGGGTCGATGCCGGTGTTGCTCGTGATCGTGATGCCGTAGGAGCCCTTCTCGAGCTCGAGCAGTGATGCAAGCCCGGCGCCGTAAGCCTCCTTGTCATTTGCGACCGCGACCCGAGTGCAGCCCGCCTGCTTCATCGCGAGCAGGTCGGCTGCGGCCTGGATCGAGTCACGCGGCACGATCCTGAGGTACGTGCGCGTGCCCGTCGGGTAGTACTTCTGCGGCTCGCCGGCGGCGCTGCCCGGCTCGTTCGTCGTCAGGCCGACGTACGTGTTCGCAGGGCTCACCTGCGGGATCCCGGCCTGGTTGAGGATCGGGATCGACACCTCGGACGCACCCGAGTTGAACTCGCCGATGTAGAACACCGCGTTGGAGTCCGAGGCCGCCTTGCGGGCGTCCGCGGCGGTCTGCGTCGGGTCCCACTCACCGGCCGCGGCGGTCGCGTCGTTGAGGGACGTGTAGTTGACCTTGAACTTGCCGGCTTTCCCTCCAGCTTGCGACAGCGCGAGCTTGGCCCCGTTGACCAGCGGAACCGTCTGGGACGTCGACGACCCGACCAGCGGCAGGCTCGAGTAGACGTCGACGGTGTTGCCGCTCGGTGCGCCGCTACTGCTGCTCGAGCTCTTCTTGGAAGAGCCGCAGGCCGCAAGCACCACCACCATGCCGACCACGACGCACCCCGTGGTCAGCTTCCCGAGAAAACTCATGATCCTCCTCTCTGTGTGTTCCGGGCCATAGCGCCCCGTAGGCGGGAGACTAGCCCCGCCCTCGGATCCCAACAATCGCCGAGAGCGCGGCCTAACGCAACCGAAACCGAGCGCCAGCGCTCGAAATCTCACCCATTTAGCGCCTTCCAGAAGTGCAGCCGGCCGCCGACGATCGTCCACGCGCCATAGGCTCTCGCTGTCGTATCGCCGCTCGAGTCGATGCTGTACGGGCCGAGCACGCTGCGCCTGGCCCGGGTGTCGAAGATGGCTCGAACCACCTTCACCCGTTCGGCCGCCTTGGTGCCCTCATCGGTGGCTCTGGCGATCGCGCTCAGCATCAGGCTGGTGGCCTCGTATCCGAGGATCGCGTCCGGCTCGGGCGCTCCGTAGCTTCGCGCGTACGCATCGAGGAGCGCGCGCGCCGATGGCGGGTAGGCGGACGGCCCGAGCGCGGGAGCGGTGATCACGATGCGCTGCTCGAGCGCTTCCGGGATCCCCGATGCGTAAGTGCTCTCGGCCAGCCCGGCGCTGCCGAAGATCCGCGCTCCTGGCACGCCGGCCGCAAGCTGTCTTGTCAGCAGGACGGCGTTGGCATCGGTGATGGCGGTTATCAGCACGCAGTTGGCCCCGGTGCTCGAGATGCTCGCCGCCAGCGGGCGGTAGTCGGTCGCCCGCGGGTTGAACTGCTGGGTCGCGATCACCTGAAGGCCCTCGGAGCGGGCGGCGAGATCGAAGCTCGTCGCCGTGTCCTCCCCGTCGACCTCTCCGTCGTCCACCACGAACGTGCGCCTGCAGCCGAGGCTGCGCTGGAGCGAGACCTGCGCCGCGGCCTGGACCGCGTCGCTCGGCGCGACCCGGGCGAACGTCCGCGCGCCGGTCGGGTAGTACTTGGCGGGTTCGCCCGGCTCCGCTCCGGGGGCGGCTGAGGTGAGCCCGACGGCCGTGCTCGTGGGGCTGATCTGCGCGATCCCGGCGCGGTTGAGGATCGGGATCGAGATCGCACTGGCGCCGGAGTCGAGCTCCCCGACGTAACCGATCGTCGCGGGGTCGAGTACCGCCTGGCGGGCGCCGTCACTGGTCTGACCGGGATCCCACTCGCGTCTGGCCACTGTCGCGTCGTCCAGCACCTTCAGGACGATGCGAAAGCGCCCGATCCGTCCGCCAGCGCCCGCAAGTGCCAGTTTGGCGCCGTTGACGATCGATGCTCCCGAGACGGCGGAGGGGCCGCGCAGCGGCACGCTCACGTAGACGCGCAGCGTGCGGCCCGTGATCGCCGCGGTGGGCTTGTCCTCCTTGGACCCGCAGCCGAGAAGACAGCTGCTCGCTGCGAGCGCCGCCGCGAGCAGGGTGATCCTCGCGCGGCCCGCGCTCAAGGGGACGCTTGGACGAACTTGTACGGGACCAGGGTCCCGGAGCGGAGGCGGCTGAACGCGAACGGCGCGACGCTGGTGTCGCCGTCGGAGTCGATCGAGTAGCTGCCGAGCACCGACCGGCTCCGCTTCAGTCCGAAGAAGTCGTGCACCACCGTGGAGCGATCGTTCGCCTTCGTGCCCGCCTCTCGGAGCACCGCGAGCACGGCCGACATGGCCTCGTAGCCGAAGATCGCCTCGGTGGAGGGAGCATGCCCGTAGGCTGACTCGAAGGGCTTGACGAACTGCGTCTGCGCGGAGGCGGAGACGTTCTTGGACGGGAAGCCGGGCTGTGAGACGTACGTCCCTGCGGGCAGTGCTGCCGAGGCCAGCGCGGAGGGCGCGAACAGCTTCACGCGCGCGCCGGCCTGCGCAGCCAGTGCCGCCGCTCGGGTGGCGGCTCCGGCGGATGCACCGAGGAACAGCGCGTCCGCGCCGGAGGCGGTGAAGCTCGCCGCGGTGAGCGGACCAGCCGCTGCGGAGATCCCCGCCTGCGAGGCGTCCTGTCTGACCGCGTACGCGATCGCCTTGCCGTAGTCGGATGCGTCCTCGGCGACGTACAGCTTCTTGACGCCAAGCGACTGCATCAGCCGCACCTGGGCGCTGGCCTCCGCGGCGGCGGACGGCACGACGCGCGCGAACGTCCGGCCGTAGTTGGAGAAGTTCTCGTAGTAGCTCTTCGGCGCGCCCCGGACCGCCGGGGTGGATCGCGTCAGGGCGATCGCCGTGTCGGTCGGGCTCACCTGGAGCAGGTCCTGGTCCTCATTGATCCCGATCGAGTCGGCCGAGGCTCCCGGCTGAGTTTCTCCCAGGTAGGCGATCGCGCTCGTGTCCTGGATCGCGGTACGCGCGTTGTCAGACGGGCGGCGAGAAAGCTGCACGAACCGGATCGTGAAGTTCGCCACCTTCGAGCCGGACTGGCTCAGCGCCAGCCGCTCGGCATCGATCAGATCCTGGGACCCGGTCCCGGGAGGGGCGCTCGCGTAGATCGCCAGCGTGCTACCGCTGACGGTGACCGTCGAGCTGCTCGACCCGCCGCAGCGGGATACGCCCATCGAGGTCGCGGCAGCTCCGGCGAGTCCGACCGCGAGCGCCAACCGGCGGCCCCACAGCCGCGTCACGCCATGCATCGCGGGGAGCTCTACTCCCGGCGTCCCGGCAGGAACGGCAGCAGGTTCCGGACGCCGATCGCGATCACGACCATGAGGCCGGCGATCAGGATCCCGTCGAATCCCTTCACGTTCAGAGACCACAGGATGATCCAGAGGCACAGACCTGCCGTGGCGGTGAGAATCAACCCCATGGCCCGGGGATCCTACTCGCTCGCCGTCGGGACGCCCGATCCGAGCGCCGCCGAAAATTCCTCCACCAGCGCGCCCACGGCCGCGGCCGGATCATCGGCCTCGCCGGCTGCCCGCACGAGCCGGCTCCCGACGATCACCCCGTCCGCGCCCGCGTCGGCGGCCCCGGCCGCCTGCGGTGGCGTGGCGATCCCGAAGCCGACCGCGACGGGGACCGCCGCGTGCCGCCGGGCCCGGGCGATCAGCTCGGGCAGGGTGTCGGCGACGCTCGCGCGCTCCCCCGTCGTACCCATCACCGAGACCGCGTAGAGAAAGCCCCGGCCTCGCTCGCCGATCTCCGCGAGCCGCTCCTCGGGCGTCGTCGGCGCCACCAGTGGAACGAGCGCCAAGCGGCGCTCGTCGCACACACGCAGGGCATCGGCCGCCTCCTCCAGGGGGAGATCGGGGACGATCAGCCCGCTGATCCCTTGCCCCACGAGTGTGTCCGCAAACCGCTCCAGACCGCGGCTGAAGATCTGGTTCGCGTAGCACATGACCACCACGGGGGGGCCGTCCACGGCGATCGCTCCGGCGACCTCGAGCACGCGGTGGACGCTGGCCCCGGCTCGCAGGGCGGACGTTCCAGCGGCATGGATCACGGGCCCATCCGCGAGCGGATCGGAGAAGGGCACTCCCACCTCGAGCAGATCCGCGCCCGCCCGCCCGCATGCGCGGCCGACCTCGAGCGACACCTCCAGGGTGGGGAACCCGCCCATCAGGTACGGCATCAGCGCCGCCCGGCGTCCGTCCGCGCGCGCGGCCCGGAACGCTGCAGCGATCCGCTCGGCGCCGGCCGCGCCCGCGGCGGCGCTCACGCGGCCTCGCCGCCAAGCAGCGCCAGCGCCTCGACCAGGTCCTTGTCCCCGCGACCGGACAGACACACGAGGTCGAGCTCGCTCGGACCGTGATCGAGGGCCCAGGCCAGCGCGTGCGCGCTCTCCAGCGCGGGGATGATCCCCTCGAGCCGGGCCGTGCGCACAAACGCGTCGAGCGCCTGCGCATCCGTGACGGCCACATACCGGGCCCGGCCCGAGTCGCGAAGCCAGGCGTGCTGGGGACCGCTTCCCGGGTAGTCGAGTCCCGCCGAGATCGAGTGCGCCTCCAGGATCTGGCCGTCCTCGTCCTGCATCAGCGCCGAGTACGCGCCGTGGAGCACACCGGGCAGACCGCCGGCGGTCAGCGGCGCGCCGTGGCGTCCGGACTCGAGGCCCTCCCCCGCCGCCTCGACCCCGATCAACTCCACCTCCGCATCCTCGAGAAACGCCGTGAACATCCCGATCGAGTTCGACCCGCCTCCCACGCAGGCGAGCACTCGCTGCGGGAGGCGCCCCGTCCGCTCGAGCACCTGGGCCCGCGCTTCGTCCCCGATCACGCGCTGCAGATCGCGAACGAGCGCCGGGTACGGAGCGGGACCCACGCACGAGCCGATGATGTAGTGCGTGGTCTCGGCGTTGGCGACCCAGTCGCGGATCGCCGCCGAGACGGCCTCTTTCAAGGTGCGAGCCCCTGCCTCCACGGGCTCGACGCGCGCGCCGAGCAGGTTCATGCGCTCTACGTTGGGCCGCTGCCGGCGCATGTCCTCGGTCCCCATGTACACGATGCACTCGAGACCCAGCAGCGCGCAGGCGGTGGCGGCCGCGACGCCGTGCATGCCGGCGCCGGTCTCGGCGATGATCCGCCGCTTCCCCATGCGGGTCGCGAGCAGCGCCTGCCCGATCGCGTTGTTGATCTTGTGCGCGCCGGTGTGGTTGAGGTCCTCGCGCTTCAGATACACCTCGTGCCCGGCCGCCTCGCTCAGCCGCGGAGCGCGGTACAGCGGCGTCGGCCTGCCGACGTAATCGCGCAGGAGCCGGTCGAGCTCGTCCCGGAACGCGTCATCGGAGCGCGCTTGGATCCAAGCCCGCTCGAGCTGGTCGAGCGCGGACATCAGCGTCTCGGGCACGTACTGGCCCCCGTAGGGGCCAAAGCGATGCTCGACCGCGGTCATCGCGGCGCCGCAGCGGCTCCGGCGGGAGACCCGGCCGGCCCGGCAGGAGCGCCGCCCGAACCGGCCGACCGCACGGCCGCGGCGAACGCTTCCAGCTTCTCGGGATCCTTGCGGCCCGGGGCGGCCTCGACTCCGCTCGCGACATCGACCGCAAACGGCCGCACCGCTTCGATCGCCGCCCCGACGTTGTCCGGGCTGAGCCCCCCGGAGAGGATCAGCGGCACCGACTCATGGTGGCCCCGGGCGAGCTCCCACTCGAAGGTCTCGCCGCTGCCGCCGCGCTGGCCTGGCACGTGGCTGTCGAGCAGGTGGTAATCGGTGTGAAACGGCTTCAGGCCCTGGATGTCGGCGCGGCTGTGAACGCGCGCCGCCTTGATCACCTTGCAGCCTGTGCGCCGCCCGGCCTCGGCGCAGAACGACGGGCCTTCGTCGCCGTGCAGCTGGACCATGGTCAGGCCGACCGCATCGGCGGTCCTCGCGAGTTGATCGAGCGTGGGATTGACGAACACGCCGACGACCTCGACTCGGCGCTTGAGCGCGGCGGCGATCTCCGCCGCCGCGGCGGGGTCGCATCGGCGCGGGGAGCCCGGCCAGAAGATCAGCCCGATCGCCCAGGCGCCCGCGTCGAGCGCCTCACGCGCGTCGGCCAGGGAGGTGATCCCGCAGAACTTGATTTTGGGGGGCGACTCGGCCACGTGCCACATGCTAGGGGCCGCCTAGCACTACATCGAGGCGGTCAGCTTCCGAGCTGCTCCCTCGATGTCCTCCGAGCGCATCAGCGCCTCGCCGATCAGGACTGCGTCCACCCCGGCGCCGGCCAGCTCCTCGAGCTGGTCGCGGCGCGAGAACCCCGACTCCGCCACCACGAGCTTCCCGGCCGGGACCTGGGAGCGCAGCTCGAACGTTGTTCGCGTGTCGACCGACAGGGTCTTGAGATCTCGGTTGTTGATCCCGATCAGCTCGGCGTCCGCCGCGAGCGCCCGATCCAGCTCGGGCTGCGAGTGGACCTCGACGAGCACCGCCAGGCCGAGCTCGAGCGCCCGCTCGTGCAGCGCGCGCAGCGTCCGAGGCTCGAGCGCCGCGACGATCAGCAACACGGCGTCCGCTCCCGCCGCGGCGGCCTCTTCCAGCTGGTAGGGGTCGACGATGAAGTCCTTGCGCAGAATCGGGAGCTCGCTTACGGAACGGGCTTGGCGAAGGTCGTCGAGCGAGCCCCCGAAGCTGGGCCCGTCGGTGAGGATCGAGAGCGCCGCAGCCCCACCGCGCTCGTAGGCACGGATCACATCTTCGACCGCGGCCCCGTCGCGGATCACGCCCGCCGAGGGCGAGCGCCGCTTGTGCTCGGCGATCAGGGAGATCCCCGGGCGCCTCACAGCGGCCCGAAAGGCGTCACCCCGGGGAGCGCGCTCCCCGGGCTCGGGCTGCGGCGCATCCCGCCGGCGCCGCGCGACCTCCTCCCTCGTGACCGCGACGATCCGCTCGAGCTCGTTCATCGCTTGCCGGCTTCCGCCGGGGCGAGCTCGCGCGTGCGGGCGATGAACCGCTCGAGCGCGGCCGCCGCCGCCCCGGAGTCGATCGCCCGCTCGCCGGCGCGGACGCCCTGCTCGAGCGACTCGGCTCCGCCCCCCGCATAGATCGCCGCGCCGGCGTTGAGCACCGCCAGGTCGCGAGCTGCGTCGCGCTCCCCGCCGAAGATGCGACGGGTGGTCTCGGCGTTCTGGGCGGGGTCTCCCCCCGAGATGGCGTCGGCCGGGGCCCGCTCGAGGCCGAACTGGGAGGGATCGACGGTGTAGCTCTCAATCGACTCGCCGACGACTTCGACAACCAGCGTGGGGGCCGAGATGCTGAGCTCGTCGAGGCCGTCCTCGCCCGAGACGAGCAGCGCGTGCCGCGTCCCCAGGCGCGCCAGTGCGCCGGCCATCGTCTCCAGGTACGACGGCTCGGAGACGCCGATCAGCTGCCGGGTCGCGCCGGCGGGGTTCGTGAGCGGACCGAGGAAGTTGAAGATCGTCCTGACCCCGAGCTCCCTGCGGACCGGAACCACATACCGCGTCGCCTGGTGGTGCGCGGGAGCGAACATGAACCCGAACCCGATCTCCTCGATGCAGACCGCGACCGCCCGGGGATCCAGGTCGATCCTGGCCCCAAGCGCTTCGAGCACATCCGCCGAGCCCGAGAGCCCGGTCGCGGACCGGTTGCCGTGCTTGGCCACGGTGCAGCCCGCGGCGGCGGCGATCAGCGCCGCCGTCGTGGAGACGTTGAACGTACGCCTGCCGCCACCGGTCCCGGCGGTATCGAGCAGATCGTCGTTTGCGACCCGCACGGGCGTCGCCAGCGCACGCATCGTCCGGGCCAGCCCGGCCAGCTCGTCGACCGTCTCCCCCTTCGTCCGCAGCGCAACCAGGAAGCCCGCGATCTGGATCTCGGTCGCATTCCCGGCCATGATCTCGCGCAGGACCGCGGCGGACTGCTCGAGACTCAAATCGGTTCCGCTGCTCAGGGCGTCGATCGAACGGGTGATGAGATCGTTCATCGCGTCCCCTCCAGGAAGTTCGCGAGCAGGTCGCGCCCCTGCTCGGTGAGAACTGACTCCGGGTGGAACTGCACTCCCTCGGCCGGCAGCTCACGGTGACGGACGGCCATCACGATCCCCGCTCCGGCCGCGCTTTGCTCCAAGCCCTCGGGCAGTGCCGGATCCACGATCAGGGAGTGGTAGCGACCGACCTCGAGCGGGTCGCGCAGGCCGCGGAAGATCGTGCGGCCGTCGTGCTCGATCGCGATCGTCTTGCCGTGCACGGGCTCGCCGACCACGACCTTCCCGCCCCATGCCTGGACGAGCGCCTGGTGGCCGAGGCATACGCCCAGGGTGGGAATCTTCGCCAGCGGGAATCGCCGTACGGCGTCTAATGAAATTCCGGCCTCGTTCGGGGTGCACGGCCCCGGGGAGACGATCATCCGGTCATAGCCCCGGATCAGCAGATCCTCGGCCGTGGCGTGGTCGTTGCGGACGACCTCGATCTCCGCGCCGAGCTCGCCGAGGTATTGGACCAGGTTGTAGGTGAAGCTGTCGTAATTGTCGATCACGAGGACCCGCACAGCGGGTCCAAAGGTAACGTGGCCACGCGTCGGGGGCCGGGCCCCGCGCTCCGATCCGCACGGCGGCGTGTTGTACCGGAGGTGAGCTACAGCCACAGATGCAGGGGAGGCGTACGGGCACGCTCTACACTGCCGCGCTTGTCGCATCGGGCGCTGTTTCGCTGGCTGGTGGCCGCGACCGCCGCCGTCTGGGGACTCGGACAGGTGGCGCAGGCGCACGCTGCCCGTGTGCTCGTGCTTGACCGGGACGGTCACACGAGCGTCCAGAACCAGCCGCTGCCCTTCTCCGTGACGCCGAGTCCGCTCGCCGCGCGGGCGCGTGCGTCGGCAGCGCCGCGCGCCAGCCACGCGAGCGTCCTGGCGGCGTTGAATCGGCTCCAGCAGAAGGGAGCGATCACCACCGCGGCGTACTCGAGCTACGTGGCCAGCCTGCGCGCGGCGCTCGGGGCGCTGTCGCACCTGAGCGGCGCGCGCGCGACCGAGATGGGCGCGGTGATCGGGATCCTCCGCCAGATCACGGGCGAGGGCATGCTCACGCCGGCGCGCCTGAAGGTTCTGTTCCTCACGCTTGACCGCAACCGGCAGTGGTGGACGACGGGGCCGTTTCCGAGCAACGGACAGGTCATCAACTTCGCCGGCTCGGACATCGACTGGGAGTACTACCCAGGCCAGGGCATCGAGCTCCAGGAGCTCGCCAGCTTCGGAAAGGCGAGCTACTTGATGAGCCACGGCTCACAGGGCTACACGCAGGGAGCGTCGCTGCTCTCGGAGCTGATCCCGCTCGCCTCGAGGCGCGCCGGCGGACTGACCTGGGAGTACTACTTCAACTTCGACGGCGGCGCCCCACCCTGGACGAGCGCCATGTCCCAGGGAACCGCGCTGCAGGCGCTCGCCCATGCCTACACCGCCACGGGCGACCGCTGGTACCTCCAGACCGCCGGCAACTCGCTGCGGGTCTTCAATGTCCGGCCCTCGAAGGGCGTCTCGGTCAGGACCGCACGCGGCCTGCGCTTCGTGCAGTACACGTTCGATCCCGCCCGCAGCGACGAGGTGATCAACGCCTTCCTGCAGAGCCTGATCGGCCTCTACACGTACGCGCAGGCGAGCGGCGATACGCGCGCCTGGCAGCTGTTCAACCGCGGCAACGCCGAGGCCAAGCACGAGCTTCCGTCGTTCGACACGGGGTCGTGGTCGCTGTACCAGCCGGGCGTGGCCGATTCGCTCAGCTACCACCAGCTCGTGACGGGGTTCGTCCAGCAGCTCTGCGCGCTGACCCGCGCGCGGGTGTATTGCACCACCGCCGCGCACTTTGAGTCCTACCTGAGGCACCCGGCGACGCGCTAGCGTGATCGTCCGGTCCCGCGACCAGGGGCACTACGGCCAGTCGGGCTGCCCCACCGCGAGCTCGATCGCCTGGAGCACCGCCCGGGCCTTGGCCTCGGACTCCCGCTGCTCGAACTCGGGCTTGGCATCGGCGACCGTCCCGCCGCCGGCCTGGATGTGCGCGACACCGTCCTTGACCACAACGGTGCGGATGTGGATGCAGGTGTCGAGATCGCCGGTGTATGAGACCCAGCCGATGGCCCCGCCATAACCACCGCGCTTGACGGGCTCGAGCTCGTCGATGATCTGCATCGCCCTGACCTTCGGAGCCCCGGAGAG
Organism: uncultured Actinomycetes bacterium; assembly: GCA_963822725.1. Taxonomy (GTDB): domain Bacteria; phylum Actinomycetota; class Thermoleophilia; order Solirubrobacterales; family Solirubrobacteraceae; genus Palsa-465. The sequence goes on along the minus strand of CAWGIR010000004.1, from coordinate 60,740 downwards.
GGTGCCGGCAGGGAGCACGGAGCGCAGCGCATCCAGGGCGCCCACCCCGTCGCGCAGGCGCCCGACGACGCTCGAGACGATGTGCATCACGTGGCTGTAGGTCTCCACGGCCATGAACTCCTCCACCGCTACCGACCCGTATTCGCACACCCGGCCTAAATCGTTTCGACCCAGGTCAACCAACATCACGTGCTCGGCCCGCTCCTTGGGATCGGCGAGCAGCTCCTCGGCCATCTCCCGGTCCTCGTCCGCCGTGGCTCCGCGCGGGCGCGTGCCGGCGATCGGGCGCGTGGAGACGGTCCTGCCGGCCACGGTGATCAGCGGCTCGGGGCTGGCGCCGGCGACCTCGAAGTCGCCGAAGTCGAGGAAGTACATGTACGGGCTGGGATTGACCGCCCGCAGGCCACGGTAGATCGAGAACGCCTCCACCGGGACGGGCGCGGACCAGCGCTGGGAGGGCACCACCTGGTAGGCGTCGCCGGCGCGGATGTACTCGATGATCCGGGCCACGTTCGCCTGGAACTGCTCGGGCTCCATGTTCGATTTGAAAGCGGGCACCTGGCGGTGCCCCGTGTTTTCGCTCGGACGAGGCACCGGCCCCGCCAGCCGGGAGCGGATCTCGGCGATCGTGTCGAGTGCCGCCGCGTAGGAGCGCTCCAGATCGTCGTTCGCGTAAACGTTGGCGAGCACCGTGATCGTGTGCTTGAGGTGGTCGAAGACCACCAGCGCGTCGGTCAGCATCAGCGCCAGGTCCGGCACCCCGACCGGATCCGGGTTCGGCTCCCCCACCGGCTCGACCGTGCGAACGAGGTCATACGCGAACACGCCCACGGCCCCGCCCGCGAACGGCGGCAGCCCCTCGAGCGGAGCGGGCCTGAAGGCCGCCAGCTCGGCGGCTGCGAGCGCGTACGGATCGCCGCCGTCGCCCAGCGACCAGCGCAGTACCTTGCGCGGCCTGAACCCGATGAACGAATACCTGCCGACGCGACCCTGGTCGGCCGACTCGAGCAGGAACGAGGGACCGTCGTCCCGCAGCTTCAAGAACGCGGACACCGGCGTCTCGCAGTCGTCGATGAACGTCTCCCTGACCGGGATCAGGTTGTGCTCGCCCGCCAGCGCGCGCGCCTCATCGAGTGACGGGACGGCGGCGGCGCGACTACCGCTTGCGACGGCCATCGAGCACCCGCTCGGCGTCGGCTAGACCCAGATTCCTGCCCTGAAGCAGGACCGCCAGGTGATAGAGCACGTCGGCCGCCTCCTCGGCCACCCGCTCGTCCGACTCCGTGTCTGCGGCGCGGACGACCTCCCCGGCCTCCTCCAGCACCTTGGCGCCGTTGAAGGCCCGGTTTTCGAGCAGCTTCGCCGTGTAGGAGCCCTCGGGCCGCTCTCGATCCCGCGCGGAGATCGTGCGCTCGAGCGTCGGCAGCGCCTCATACGGGGCCGCGGGCTCGAGCTCCCCGTTGTGGAAGCACGTCCGCTCGCCCGTGTGGCAGGCGGGCCCGGCGGGCTCGACCAGCGCCAGCAGGGCGTCGGCGTCGCAGTCGTAGCGAATCGACTTGACGCTCTGGACGTTGCCGGACGTCGCCCCCTTGTGCCACAGCTCCTGGCGGGAGCGGCTGAAGAAATGGGTCTCTCCCGTCTCCCGCGTCAAGCGCAGGGACTCGGCGTTCATGTAGGCGAGCATCAGCACTTCGCCGGTGCGCCAGTCCTGCACGATGCACGGCGCCAGCCCGCGCTCGTCGAATTCGATCTCGGAGTCATCCATCGTGGATGACGATTCTGGCACCAACCCCGCGCGGGTTCGGAGACCGACCTCTACGCGGTGGCCCGCTCCCACACGGGACCGCGGGCCCACCCGGTCAGCAGCGCCTCCGTCCCATCCGCGCTCAACGGCTCGGAGAACAGGAACCCCTGGCCGTATTCGCAGCCCAGCGCCCGTAGGCGCTCCGCCTGCGAGGACGTCTCGATCCCCTCGGCGATCACCTTCAGCCCGAGGCTGTGAGCAAGCGCCACCGTTGAGCGGACGATCGTCTCGCTGCCCCCGTCGGCGTCCCCGTCGCCGATGGCGCACACGAAGCTGCGGTCGATCTTGAGCGCTGTGACCGGGAACTGGTGCAGCCTCGCCAGCGAGGAGTAGCCGGTGCCGAAGTCGTCGAGGTGCAGGCCCGTCCCCGTCGCGCAGACCTCTGAGAGGATCGCCTGGATCCGCTCGGAGTCCTGCATCAGGGTGCTCTCGGTGATCTCGAGCCGCACGGCGTCGGCCGTCAATCCCGCCGCCGCGACCGCGATGCGCACATGCCGCGGGAACGCGGGATCCCCGAGCTGCCTGCCGGAGACGTTGACGCTCATCTGCGCGTCGTCTGTGAGCAGCCCCGATCTGCGCCATGTGGCCAGCGAGAGCAGCGAGGTGCGAAGCACCTGGAGCCCGAGCTCCCCGATCATCCCGGTCTCCTCGGCGATCCCGATGAACTCCAGCGGCTCGACCTCCTGCCACCCTTCGGGCCAGCGGGCGAGCGCCTCGAGTCCGGTGATGCGACCGCTCCGGAGCTCCACGATCGGCTGGTAGTGGACCTCCACCAGCCCACCGTCAACAGCCCGCCGCAGGTCGCGCTCGCGGGACAGGCGGTCGACCAGGAGGCGGTGCATGCTCTCGTCGAACAGCGCGCTGCGCGAGCGCTCGCGCCGCCGCGCGTCGTACATCGCTATGTCCGCGTTGCGCACGAGGTCGGCCGCGGTCAATTTGGGGCCGGAGAGGGCGACCCCGACGCTCACGGCCAGCACCAGTTCGTGCCCGTCGACGTTGAACGGCGACGCCAGGGCGGTTTGCACCCGTGCGGCCACGGCCATCGCCTCCTGGCCCGAGGAGATCCCGTCGAGCAGGATCGTGAACTCGTCGCCGCCCAGTCGCGCCACCGTGTCGCTCGGGCGAAGCAGGCCCTGGAGTCGCTCTGCCAGCGCCACCAGCAGGTGATCTCCGACCGCATGACTGAGGCTGTCGTTGACCAGCTTGAACCTGTCGACGTCCAGGAACAGCACCGAGCAGATGACCCGCTGGTCGCGCGAGGCCCGCCTCAGGACCTGGTCGACCCGGTCGAGGAACAGGGCCCGGTTGGGGAGCCCGGTGAGCACGTCGTGGAGCGCGTCGTGCTGGAGCTGGCGCTCCGCCCGCCGGCGATCGGTGATGTCCGAGAGCGACCCTGCCATGCGGGTCGCGGCGCCGTCGGGACCGCGGATCGCGAGCCCCCGGGTGAGCACCCAGCGCCAATTCCCGTCGACGTGCCGAATCCGGTGCTCGGACTCCAGGTGCGAGGTGCGCCCGTGCAGGTGCGCGTCGATCGCCGCCCGCAGACGGACGAGGTCGTCCTCGTGGACGAGCTCCAGCCAGGAGGCGGGATCTGCGTCGTCGAACCGTTCGGTGCGGCCGAGAATCGCGTGCCACCGTGGTGAGAAGTAGATCCGGTCGGTCACGAGGTCCCAATCCCAGATGCCGTCGTTGGCGGCCCGGACCGCGAGCGCGAAGCGCTCCTCGCTCTGAGCGAGCGCATGCAGAGTCTTGTAATGCGAGATCGCGTAGCGCAGCGAGCGCTCGAGCGACTGGGGACTCAACTCCTGCTTGACCAGGTAATCGGTGACCCCGAGCGCGCTCGCCTCCAGGTCGATCTGGTAGTCGCTCTGGCCGGTCAGGATCAGGACCGGTGCCAGCGGGCGCCCCGCGAATCCTTCCCGGATCAGCTGCAGCCCGGTCTGTTCGCCAAGGCGATAGTCGATCAGGTAGACGTCATGGCGCTGCTCGGCGATGGCCCCGAGGCCGTCGTCGAAGGTCCGGCACCAGTCGAGGATGAACCGGCCCTGGCCACCTGCCAGCAGCAGGTCGCGGGTGATCAGGTAGTCGTCCTCGTCGTCCTCGATCAGGAGGACGGCGAGCTGCTCAGTCTCCGCCGCCATTGGGACCCGACCCGTTGGGAAGCTCGACGAGCTCGAACCAGTAGCGCGTCCACGTGTGCATCGCCTCGACCAGGCCCGCGAACGTCACCGGCTTGGTGATGAAGGAGTTGACGCCCAGGTCGTAGGTCCGGACCACGTCCTCCTCGTCCTTAGAGGTGGTGAGCACGACGACCGGGATGCGGCGTAGGTCGTCATCCGCCTTGATCTCGGCCAGGGCCTCGCGCCCGTCCTTCTTCGGCATGTTGAGGTCGAGCAGGATGATCCCCGGGCGCGGTGCGTCGACGCCCGGATCGGCGTAGGTCCCCTCCCTGCGCAGGTAGTCCATCAGATCCTGTCCGTCGACCACGAAGCGCATGTCGTTGGCGAGGTGCGAGTCCTGAAGCGCATCGCGAGCGAGCTCACGATCCTCGGCGTCGTCATCGGCGAGCAGAATGGTCACGGGCCTTCCCGTTGAGTCATGCGACGGCATGCGCCTCCTGTTTCTGGTCGATGTTGGGCTCATCGCTGCCCGCATCGAACCTCGCGGGTGGGATCACTTCGTGGCGCTGGTTGCGGGGCAACGTGATCGTGAACGTCGCGCCCTCTCCAGGGACTCCGCTGGCGACGATCGTCCCTCCGTGACGCTCGGCGATCCTCCGGCACAGGGCGAGACCGATGCCGGTCCCCGGATACTCGCCCCGTCCGTGGAGGCGCTCGAACACCCGGAAGATTCGCCGGGCGTACCGGGACTCGAAGCCGATCCCGTTGTCGCCCACGGTCAGCTCGACCTCCTCGCCGGAGGTGACGGCGTCGATCCGGACCTCGGGCACGACTCCCTCTCGCCGGAACTTGAGCCCGTTTGAGATCAGGTTCTGGATCAGCTGCCGCAGCTGCAGCGCGTCGCCCGAGATCGTCGGCAGCTCCGAGACCTCGACGCTGGCGCCGGAGCGCTCGATCTGCGCCTCCAGGTCGCCCACCACCTCGTGGGCGAGCGCGTCGAGATCCACGGGCGCGAACGGGCGGCCATGAGTGGCCACGCGCGAATACTTGAGCAGATCCTCGATCAGCTTCTGCATCCGCTCCGCCGCGGAGTTCGCCCGCTCGAGGTAGTCGCGGCCCTGCTCGGACAGGCGACCGTCCTCCATCCCCGCCACGCGCTGGGTGAACGTCCGCACCTTGCGCAGCGGTTCCTGGAGGTCATGCGACGCGATCGAGGCGAACTGCTCGAGCTCCGCATTCGAGCGCTCGAGCTCCGCGGCGCGGCGACCCAAGGCCTCGTTCGCGGTCTCGAGCTCGCCGTTGAGCAGCTCGAGCTTGGCGTTTGCGCTCCGGACCTCCCGAGAGGCTCTGACGACCCGCCGGCCCAGCATCAGGGCCGCCAGCGCAACCAGGGCGAACGCCGCGAAGATCATCCACGGCACCCACCTGCGCGGACCCGAGACGCTCGCGAACAGCGGCCCGTTCGGAGCCGCGAGCACGACCCGCCAGGTCGAGTTGGCCAGATGGACGCTGTCGAAGTAATGACCGCGGACGTCACCCGAGGCATGCCCGAGCGCCTGGATCGCTGACCGGTTGGCGAACGGCCGTCCGACCGGAACGGCGGGATTGGTCGACGCCAGCACGACGTCGTCACCGTCGATCAGGTAGTTGTGCGCCCCCTTGACGCCAGGGATCTTGCGCAGGTCGGTGGCGAGGAAGGTGCCGAGCACGCCCGGCGCGAAGCCCTGCACCACGGTCCGCAGTCCGAACCTCGTCGGGAAGGAGACCGCGTAGTCGATCGCGCCTAGGCGGCCGTACGGCCGCAGGTTGCCCAGTCCGTAGGGATGGCCCGCGCGGATCAGCGCTAGGGCCGCGGAGTGGGTCAGATCCGCCCGGGCTTGCGCCGTGAAGGTGCGCGAGGCGGCGATCACGCTGCCGCTGGAGTCGAGCACTGCCAGATAGCCCCCGTTCTGGCTCTGGTTGCGCTGTTGCTTGTCGAGTGCCGCGCCCGACACCGTGCGCCCGCCGTAGAGCCGCTGGTATTGGGGGACCTCCTGCTGCACGGACTGGAACAGGCCGTCGATCAGCGCGACGGCGAGCACCGCACGCTCATGCACCCGGGCCTTGACGTCCTGCTTGGACTTCGCCTGGGTGTTCGACAGCTCGATCGCGAACACCGTCAGGAGCGCCATCACGACAATCGCGGCAGCAGCCAGCGCCAGTCCCGCCTCTTTCCTTCTCACGATCAGCTCCTTCCGCCAGCGGTCCGCGCCCCGAGCCCCAAATAGCTCAACCGCATTTGTTATCGGCAGCCTGGGCGCAGAATTTAGGCCCGACCCTGAATAAAATGGCCGGATCTGGACAAGTGTTCTAGTGACAATCTGTCACTCGATCCCCAGCCGGTCCAGGAGATGCTCGTCGGCCCGCCAATGGCGGCGCACCCGCACCGAGAGCTCGAGATGCACGTGTTGGCCGAGCTCCCGTTCGATCGCCTTGCGGGCCGCGACGCCGATCGCCTTGATCATCCGCCCCTTGGAGCCGATCAAGATCCCCTTCTGGGACTCCGTCTCGACCAGCACCTCGGCCTCGATGCGAACGAGGTCGGCTCGCGGTTCGATCTCCTGCACCTGTACCTCGACCGCGTGCGGGACCTCCTCGCGGGTGCGGGCCAGGACCTGCTCGCGGACCAGCTCCGCGAGCCGTACGGCCTCCGGCTGGTCTGAGTGCTGCTCAGCCTCGAAGTAGAAGGGGCCGGCGGGCAACAGCGCCACGAGGCGCTCCATCAGGGGCCCGACGCCCTCGCCCGTCAGCGCCGAGACGGGGAAGACGTCATCCGAGATCCCGAGCCCGGCGGCGGACTGGAGCACCGGGACGATCTGAGTGTGACGAGCGCGGTCGATCTTGTTGACCACGATCACGATCGGGACCGCCGAGCGCCCCAGCAGCCGTCCGATGAACTGGTCGCCCGGCCCGATGCCCTCCTCTGCGTTGAGGATCAACAAGCAGGCGTCCGAATCAGCGAGCTCGCGCTCGACGCGGCTCTGCATCCTCGAGGTGAGCGCGTCCCGGGGGCGCTGCACGCCCGGGAGGTCGACCAGGACGAGCTGCCAATCCGCTCCCGTCGCCACCCCGCGGATGGCCCGGCGCGTGGTCTGGGGCTTGTTCGAGGTGATCGCCACCTTCGCCCCGACGATCGCGTTCGCCAGCGTCGACTTGCCGACGTTCGGCCGGCCGGCCAGCGCGACGAAGCCAGAGCGTGTCTGCCCTATTTCAGCCAACGGAGCAGCTCCCGCTGGAGCGCCAGCATCTCGCCGTCGTCACGCTCGTGGTCCATGCCCGTCAGGTGAAGCGCCCCGTGCACGACCGCCTCGCGGATGTCCTCGGTGGCCCTCGGGCAGATCACGATGTCGCCGAGCTCGCGCGGCCCGGAGACCGGCCCGTCCTCGTCGATCCCGAAGGAGAGCACGTCGGTCGGCTCGTCGAGGCCGCGATGCTCCCGGTTCAGCTGCGCGATCCGGCGCTCGGAGACGAATTCGATCGCGACATGGCCCTCGTCGATGCCCGCCGAAGCCAGCGCGAGCGCGCACAGCCGCTCGATCTGCTCAGGAGCCGGGGCCTCATCGGGAAGCCCGATGACCTCGACCTCCAGCTCGCTCACGCTCGCTTACGAGGCCTGAGCTCGGGCGCCAGTCGCTGCGAGTGCTCGTTGTAGGCGGCGACGATCCGCTGCACGAGCTTGTGCCGTACCACGTCCTCTTCGCCGAAGCGGATGAACTCGATTCCCTCGACGTCCCCCAGGACCTCCCCGACCACCAGAAGCCCCGAGTCCTGCTCCCGCGGGAGGTCGATCTGGGTGACGTCGCCGGTGACGACCATCTTCGAGTTGAACCCGAGCCGGGTGAGGAACATCTTCATCTGCTCGGGGCTCGTGTTCTGCGCTTCGTCGAGGATGATGAAAGAGTCGTTCAGGCTTCGGCCGCGCATGAACGCCAGCGGTGCGACCTCGATCACGCCCCGTTCCAGATGCTGGGACACGCGCTCAGGCTCGAGCATGTCATGCAGCGCGTCGAACAGCGGGCGCAGGTAGGGGTCGACCTTCGCCATCAGGTCGCCCGGCAGGAAGCCGAGCCGTTCTCCGGCCTCGACGGCGGGGCGGGTGAGAATGATCCGGCTGACCTCGCGGCGGCTGAGCGCGGCGGCGGCCAGTGCGACCGCCAGGAAGGTCTTCCCCGTGCCGGCCGGGCCGATCCCGAAGGTGATCGTGCTGTCCCGGATCGAGTCGACGTAGCGCTTCTGGTTAACGGTCTTCGGCGCGATCTTGGTCGTGCGGTGGCGCCAGACGACGTCCTCGAGTATCCGCGCCGGCGACTCGTGTTCGTCCAGCGCGCGCTGAACGGCCTCGATCGTCCCCGGGCTGATGGCGTGGCCCTGCTCGATGAGCTCAGCGAGCTCGCGCACGACCGCAGCCGCGCGCTCGACCGCGGCGTCCCCTCCGTCCAGTGTGAGCACGTTGCCGCGCAGGTAGACCTCGCAGTCGAGGTGACCCTCGAGCGAGCGCAGCACGGCGTCCTCCGATCCGGCGAGCTCCGCGGCCACAGTGTTCTCGAGCTCTATCTGCCTACGCACTCAATGCCTCGCGCACGCGCCCGGACGCGCGCTTGCCGTCGGCTCTGCCCCCGGCTTTGGCCATCACGGCCTTCATCACCGCCCCCATGTCCTGCGGGGAGCTGGCTCCGGTCTCCGCGATCGCGGAGGAGATGATCGCGTCAAGCTCGGCGTCGTCGAGCTCCGCGGGGAGATAGCCGCCGATCAGCTCCGCCTCGGCCTCCTCGCGCTCGGCGAGCTCCGGGCGTCCCCCCTCCCGGAACTGGCCGGCGGCCTCGAGCCGCCGCTTGCGCTCTCGCCGCAGCACCGCCAGCTCGTCATCGCTTCCCTCCTTGACGGCCTTTTGGAGCTCGGACAGCACCAGGCGCAGCGCGCCGACCCTGTCGATCTCGCGCGCCTTCATCGCGGTGTTGATATCGGTGCGGACCTGGTCGATGACGGCCATATCAACTCTGAGAATAGACGGAGCATCTGATCCCATCGGCGTGGAGCTCCTCGCATGCCACATCGATCAGCTCGCCGCGCCTGCCCGCCCCAGCGTCGAGATAGCAGCGGGTGTAGTCGGCGCTGTAGCCAGAGCACTGCGTCTCCGCCACCTTGTCGATCAGAACCGTCTCCCGCCCGCCGAGCTTCGCGGTCCGGTGCCGCCGCGAGCGCAGCTCGGAGCGGCCGCGCAGCTCGCGCGAGCGGCGCTTCTTCTCCTCCGGCGGGATGCGGTCCCCGAGCGTCTCGGCCTTCGTTCCCGGCCGCTGAGAATAGGTGAAGGTGTGGATCCGGGAGATCGAGGCGGCTTCGACCGCGTCGAGCGTTCGCTGCAGGGCCTCGTCGGTTTCGGTCGGGAAACCGACGATCACGTCGGTCGTGAGGTTGACATGGGGAATCGCCTCGCGGAGCGCCGCGATGTGTCCGAGGTATTGCTCGGCGGTGTAGTGGCGGCCCATGTCCTTCAGCACGCGATCATCGCCTGACTGCATCGGCACGTGCAGGTGGGGGCACACCTTGGGTTCGGTCGCCAGCGCCTCCAGCAGCGAGTCCTTGACGTGGATCACCTCCACGCTTGACAGCCGCACCCGCTCGACCCCCGGCACCCGCGCGACCTCGCGCATCAGCTCGCCGAGCTCCAGCTCCCGCTCCGGATCCCGATAGTCCCCGACGCTGATGCCCGTCATCACCATCTCCGGCTGGCCCTGATTCACGCGCCGCCGGACCTCATCCAGCACGGCGCTTGCCGGGCGCGAGCGTGCCGCGCCCCTGACCGTGGGGATGATGCAGTAGGCGCAGTGACAGTCGCAGCCGTCCTGGACCTTGACGAAGCCGCGGGTCCGGGCGGCGGTCTCGGCTCGCGGCTCCCTTGCGAGCACATCGTGTTCCAGATCCGAACACCCTCCGATCTCGGCCGCGACGTCGTCCGCGGTCCCAACGAACGCCCTGACGCCGGGGTCGATCGCCCTGAACTGCTCGGCGTTCAGGTTTACGGCGCAACCCCCCGCGTATACCTCCCGGGCGGTCTTCAGCGACCGGCGAACGGAATGCCGGGACTTGCTCTCGGCCTCGCGCGTGATGCAGCACGTGTTGATCACGTGCAGCTCCGCGTCGTGCTCCGGGGCCTCGGTATGACCCGCGGCCAGTAGCGCGCTGCGCGCGAGCATCGCGTCCGCCTGGGAGACCTTGCAGCCCAGAAACTTGACCGCGAACGTGCTCACGGCGCAGACGGTACCGGCTGGGCGGGAAGAAAATCCCGCTGCGAGCGAGCGCCGCTGTAGGCTGCCCCGCTCTTGGGGCCACTAGCAGGGAGAGGACACCGTCATGGCTTACGCAATCGTGCATCACTTCCCGGGCGGGACGCAGGAGCAGTACGAGGCCTCGCTCGCGGCAGTTCACCCCTCGGAGGGGGGGCTTCCGGACGGACAGATCTTCCACGCCGCCGGGCCGTCGGACGGCGGCTGGACGGTGGTGGCTGTCCATGACTCCAAGGAAAGTTGGGAGCGCTTCCGCGACCAGACCCTGATGCCGCGCCTGCAGGCAGGCGTCCAGGGTGGCTTCGAAGCGCCGCCCCAGGAGACGGCGATCGACGTCTACAAGCTCATGCCCTAGGCACGGGCCTCACTCCCGAACGTCCGACCGGCGCTGGCGCCGCCGAAGCGACGTTTCTGCTCTATATGGGCAGAAACGTCGCTCGAGTCGCCCGACTCGCGGGCGGGCGCCTCGCCCGCCCGCGACCGGGAACCCCGACTGCTCCTCGACTACCGCGGTGTCCTCGAACCAGCGGCCGAAGCGAGCGGAGAGATTTCTCGTTGTAGGCCGGTCCGAGGCTTGGGCCGCGGCGCCACGATGTCGAGCAGCAGGCCACCTAGGGTCACGCCGATCGCGAGCGGGTTGGGCACTTGGGTTCACCTCCTTCGCGTGTACCCGGTTCGCAGCGTGAGTGCAGGATGAACGGCGCGGCGCCTGGGGTCATCGGCCACGGGGACAAGATTCGTGCGCCCGCGCTTGTCCACACGGGAGGGTGGGCACCCTCAACGCTCGAGCAGCAGCGCGACCCAGTCGCCGGAAGCCCGCCGCTCGGACTCGCGCAAGCCACGGTCCGCGAACGCCGCGGCGACCCGATCGGCCTCGCCGACCAGCACACCGCTGGCGATTACCCGCCGCGGAAGCGGCACCGGCCCTCCCAGCCGCGGGGCCCACGCGAGCAGCAGCGGCGCGAGCAGGTTCGCGCCGACCGTGTCCGCCGGCGGGATCGGACCCTCGCGCAGCTCAACGCGTGCGACCTCGACGTCGACTCCGTTGGCGCCCGCGTTCGCCCGGGCCGCCGCGACGGCCGCCGGATCGTTGTCGGCCGCATGCACCGGCGCATACCCAAGCCGCGCCGCCGCGATCGCCAGCACACCCGATCCGCAGCCCAGGTCGAGGAACGATCCGCCACCCTGGAGCGAGAGCATCAGCTCCAGGCACAGGCGAGTCGTCGCATGCGCGCCCGTGCCGAACGCCTGACCGGGGTCGATGACCAGGTCGATCGGCGTCGAGCCGGCGGGTTCCCACGGCGGCCGCACGGTCAGTCGGCTCTCGAGCACCAGCGGCTTGTGGAACTCCCGCCACCGCTCGGCCCAATCATCCGGAAGCTCGGATGTCGAGACCTCGACGAGCGCCTCGCCCGTCGCGGCCCGGAGATCAGGCAGCGTCGGCAGCTCTCCCGGCGGCCCGTAGACCGCGTACTCGATCACCCCGGGCGCCGGCGCGGCCTCCTCGACACCCCCGGGAGCCAGCTCGAGCAGCTCGGCAAGCACCAGCTCCGCCTGCTCGCGGCGGACCCGGACGGCGAGACGGATCAACCGCCGAACGCGCGGCGGAGCTTCCCGAACACGCCCTCGTCGGTGCGCAGGTTCTGATCGGTCAGCGTGCCCGACAGACGCTCGAGTAGCTCGCGTTGCTCGCGGCTCAAATGCCGCGGCACGACCACGTTCACCACAACGCGCAGGTCGCCGGTTCGGCGGCCTCGCAGGGCGGGCACGCCCTTACCCCGGACGACCAGGATCTCGTGGGGCTGCGTGCCGGCCGGGATCTCGAGCTCGACCTCCTCGTCCACCGTCGGCACCGATACCTCGGTCCCGAGGGCTGCCAAGGGAGCGGCGACATCGACGACCGTGACGAGGTCGTCTCCGTCACGGACGAAGCGGGGATCCTCGCGCACGCGCACCTGGACATAGAGGTCCCCCGGGGGGCCGCCGCGCTCGCCGGCGTGGCCGCGGCCGGCGATCCGGATCCGCTGGCCATCCGCGATTCCCGCGGGGACGTCGACCGACAGCTTCACCCGCTCCACCTTGCGCCCGCGACCCTGGCACTCGCGGCACGGCTTCGACGGCACGCGACCGTCCCCGCCGCACTTCTCACAGACGGCGGACCGCACCACCTGGCCGAACGGCGTGCGGGTCACGGCCCGCAGCTGGCCGGTGCCACCGCAGCGCTCGCAGGTCTCGATCGGGGTGCCCGGCTCCGCGCCGTTGCCGTGGCAATGCTCGCAGCGGGCGATCGCCTCGAACGCGAGCGGCACCGCGGTCCCGTGGATGGCGTCGCGAAGCTCGATCTCGACGCCCACCACGACGTCGCCGCCCTGCATCGGGCCCGAGGAGCGCATCCCGCCACCGCCGAAGATGTCGCCGAACGGGCTGCCGGCCCCGCCGAAGAACGCTTCGAAGATGTCCGACACCGAGCCGAACCCCTCGAAGTTGGGCGCGTACCCGCCGCTGCGCAGCCCCTCGTGCCCGTAGCGGTCATAGGTGGCGCGGCGCTCCGAGTCCGACAGTACCTCGTAGGCCTCCGCCGCCTGCTTGAACTTGTCCTCCGCCTCGGGATCGTGCTTGTTGACGTCCGGATGGAGCTCGCGCGCCAGGCGCCGGAAGGCCTTCTTGATCTCGGCATCCGACGCATCTCGAGAGACGCCCAGCACCTCGTAGTAGTCGCGAGTCGCGCTCATCGCTCGTCGTAGACCTCGGTCACGAAGCTCGACAGCTGCGAGGCGGCCTCACGGACCGAGCGGATCGCACGGCCGTAGTCCATCCGCAGCGGGCCGATCACCGACACCGCGCCGAGATTGCGCTGAGGCAGGCCGTAGCTCGAGGCCACGAGCGCAAGCGAGTGCAGCTCGGGCGCGTCGTTCTCGGCTCCGATCCGCACCGACACGCCCCGGTTCACGAGCGCCGTGCGGAGAACGCCGATCAGCGTCACGCGGCGCTCGAGCATGTCCATCAGCGACTGGAGCTGGGACAGGTCGGCGAATCGGTCGAGCTCCAGCAGCCGCGCCGCGCCCTCCACGTAGAGGGTCGCCTGGGCGGAGGCCTCGAGCTCGGTGAAGACCGGCGCCAGCGCGTCCAGGAAGCGCATCTCGATGCTCGACAGCGAAGGATCGTGGAGGCGCTGGTGGATCATCCGAGCGCCGAGACCTAGTCCCACCAGCCGCTCGTTCAAATAGGAGACGGCCCAGTGCGTGAGGCCCGGATCGACGGACTCCGAGAACGTGAACATCCGCTTGGTGACGCCGCCGGTCGAGGTGATCACGACCACCATCAGCACCTGCGGCTGAAGGACGAGCACCTCGATGTGCCTGATCGTGGAGGTCTCAATCGGCGGAGCGGTGACGATCGCCAGCAGGTCCGTGACCTGGGACAGCGTCTCGGTCGTCACCCGCATGGCGTCGTCGAGCTCGCGCCGCACCAGCGACAGCGACAGCGACGGGCCGGTGTTCTCCTCGGGCAGGAGACGGTCGACGAAGTAGCGATAGCCGGCCTCGGTGGGGACTCGGCCCGCAGAGGTGTGGGGATGCGCGAGCAGCCCAAGATCCTCCAGCGTCGCCAGCTCGTGGCGGACCGTCGAAGGTCCCCATTCCACGTCGGCCTCGGCCGCGAGCGCCTTCGATCCCACCGGTGCCCCGGCGGCCAGGTATTCCTCGATCACCTTGCGTAACACCAGTTCTTGGCGTTCTGTGAGCATCGCTCTTGATTGTAGGTGTAGGTTTTCTGGCCTCACGAGGGAGGATCGGATGACTGATCGCTTTACACGCCGACAGGCGTTGCAGGCCGGCGCCACCGCTGGAGCGTCCGCGATGTTGTGGAACCCGCTGATCTCGCGAGCGCTGGCGAACCCACCCAATTGCGGGAGTCTGAACGACATCCAGCACGTGGTGATCCTGATTCAGGAGAACCGCTCGTTCGACCACTACTTCGGCTCCTACCGGGGCGTGGCCGGGTTCGGCGACCCGAGCGTGCTGCGGCTGAACGACGGCTCCGGGCTCAGCATCTTCGCCCAGCCCGGCTATCCGGGCGGGTTCGACGGCAACCACCTGTACCCGTTCCACCTGGACTCGTTCCACAACGGCGAGTGCACGAACGACATCAACCACAGCTGGGGCCCGCAGCACACCTACTGGGACTCCGGCAAGCTGGATGGCTTCGTGACCGGCCACGTGGCCGCCGACGGAGCGGCGAACGGGCCGTTGACGATGGGCTACTACAACCGCAACGACCTGTCGTTCTATTACGCGCTCGCCGACGCGTTCACGATCTGTGACCACTACCACTGCTCGGTGATCGGCCCGACCGACCCGAACCGCCTCTACTCGATGTCCGCCTGGCTCGATCCCGCGGGCGCGCAGGGAGGCCCGATCCTCTCAACCAGCTCCACGCGCGTCGAGCGCTACGGAACCCTGAGCTGGACCACGATGCCCGAGCAGCTCCAGGCACGCGGGATCAGCTGGAAGGTCTACGGCGATCCGGACGGGAACTTCGGCGACAACGTGCTGCCGTACTTCAAGCAGTATTTGACGAATCCCGTGCTCACGGCGAATGCCCTGACACCGACCTACCCGGGCACGTTCCAGCTCGACGTCGCCGCGGGGACGCTGCCGCAGGTCTCATGGATCCTCGCCCCGCTGATCGACTCCGAGCATCCGCCCACACCTGAGATCTACGGTGAGTGGGTCGCCGCGAACGTGCTGAACACGCTCGTGTCGAATCCATCGGTGTGGTCCAAGACCGCGCTGTTCATAACCCACGACGAGAACGGCGGCTTCTTCGACCATGTGCCGCCGCCCGCCGCCCCCGCCGGAACCCCGGGCGAATTCCTGACGGCCAACCCGCTGCCGTCGGATGCCTCGGGCGTCGCGGGGCCGATCGGCCTCGGGTTCCGCGTCCCGCTGCTGATCGTCTCGCCGTTCGCAAGGGGCGGGCTCGTGAGCCACAACGTGTTCGACCACACCTCGCTGCTGCGGTTCATCGAGACGAGGTTCGGAGCCGAGGTACCCAACCTCAGTGCGTGGCGACGCTCGGTCACCGGCGACCTGGTCAGCGCGTTCAACTTCGTCAAGGTGAACACGTCCGTGCCCTCGCTCCCGCAGCCGTCGCTGATCGACTCGCGGGTGACGATGAGCACGTGCGCGACGAGCGCGCCGTTCGACCTCGCGGAGGACACCACGAACAGCCTGCAGGTGATCGAGGAGACGCTCGTGGCGAACTACCCGGTGACGGTCAATTCCTCAGCGCCGCCACAGGAGCGCGGAAGCGCGCCGACTCCCAGCGGACCGGTGCCCTGCACCAAGTAGGGGCGGGCTACTCCACCTCGAGCTCGGCGACCGCGTTGCGGATCAGCCTGGCGTCGCCCTGCCGGGCTTCCGCGTCAACGGTCGCGATTCCACCGTTGACGCCACGAACGGTTCCCTCGACGAGGACCTCCTGATCGAGCCGGCCCATGCCCCGGAACTGGACCGAGAGCCGCTTTAGCCCTTCCGGGCCGCCGGCGGCGTCCGTATGGGCGCGCGCCACCTGCGCCATCGTCCACAGGCCGTGCAGGATCCGCCCCGGCAGACCCACCTTCTGGGCGAACTCCTCGTCGATGTGGATCGGGTTGAAGTCGCCCGACGCGCCCGCGTAGCGAACGGTGACGTACGGGTCGGGCGTGACCTTGAGCTCGACCTTGTCGCCAGGCTTCATGATTCCCCTCGCACGATGATCGTCCAGGTGCCCGTGCACACGGTCTCGCCACGCTGATTCTCGGAGACGGCCTCGAAGATGAAGAAGCCCATCCCTCCGCGCTCTGAGACGTCTTTGACGGTCGCGGTTGTTGTTACCTCGTCGCCCGCCACGACGAGTGGTCCCCACGCGAGCTCCTGGCCGCCGTGAACCACGCGCGCGAAGTCGATCCCCAGCTCAGGGTCGAACATCGCCGGGGTGACGGCCGGGGAGGAGTACACGACCGCGAACATCGGCGGCGCCACGACGTCGGCGTGGCCGGCCGCGCGCGCTGCCTCGACGTCGAAGTACAGCGGGTTCGTCTCCCCCACCGCCCGCGCGTACTCGCGGACCTTCTCTCGACCGACGGCATAGATCACCGGGGCATACGTCTTTCCGACCGCGCTCACGGCGCGGCAGTCTTTCAGATGATCACGGGCACGGTCCCACCGTCGACCGACCACGCCGCGCCGGCGACGTTGGCGGCCTGCTCCGAGCACAGGAACGCGATCACGGCGGCGATCTCCT
Source organism: uncultured Actinomycetes bacterium (assembly GCA_963822725.1). Lineage (GTDB taxonomy): Bacteria > Actinomycetota > Thermoleophilia > Solirubrobacterales > Solirubrobacteraceae > Palsa-465. The sequence goes on along the minus strand of CAWGIR010000004.1, from coordinate 44,208 downwards.
CTTCGGAGCCGAGCCGGCCGAGCGGCGTGCGGGACGCGGTCTGCGAGAGGATCTCGTCCCGCGTGATGCCGCGCGCCTTTGCCTGCTGGTCGGCGAGCCCGCCCTCTCGGAGCCACAGCCGGCCGGCGATCGGTCCCGGCGCTAACGCGTTGACGAGCACCCCCTTCGACGCGTACAGGTCGGCGAACGCGCGCGAGAGCGAGAGCTGCGCCGCCTTCGTGACCGAATAGGCCATGTTCGTCTGAGAGGGACGCTTTCCCGACGAGGAGCAGACGTTGACGATTCGGCCCCAGCCGCGATCGGCCATCGCGGGCGCCGCCGCGCGCATCAGCCGCATCGGCGCCATCACGTGCAGCTCCCACTGGTCCTGCCAGTCGCGGTCGGTCAGCTCATCGAGCGACTTCACCGCGCTCGTGCCCGCGCAGTTGACGAGCGCGTCGATCCGCCCGAAGGCCTCGGTGCAGGCCGCGACGGAACGCTCGTCGGCTTCCGGGTAGGTGATGTCCACGACGAGCGTCGCGGCACGGCCGCCCGCCCGCTCGCAGGCGGAGGCCAGCTCCTCGAGCGGCTGGGCGTGGCGGCCGATGCAGCAGCGTCGAGGCGCCCTCGCCGGCCAGCGCCAGCGCCGTCGCCCGGCCGATTCCGCCGGTGGCTCCGGTCAGGATGCAGGCGCGGTCCTTGATGCCGAGGTCCATCGAGTGGAGCATTCTCACAGGCCCGCTCTTGTGGCGGTCATCGCGCGCGCGGTAGCCTGATGAGTGCGCTGGCGGGCGCCTCAACTGCGGTCCGTCAGCGAACCGATATGTCTTCTCGAAGCACGCTCAGAGCATCCGACGCCGATCGCGAGCACGTGGCCGACCGCCTGCGGCACGCGGCCGCCGAGGGCAGGCTGCTCGCCGAGGAGCTCGAACAGCGTCTCGGCGCCGCGTTCAAGGCCAAGACGTACGGCGAGCTCGATGCCGTCGTGTCCGACCTGCCGCACGGCGCCGTGGCGCGTCGGCAATCGCGTTCCTCGGCCTCCGTCGCGCGGCCCGTGATGCTGGTCGCGTTCGCGCTCGTGGCGCTCGCCGTGATCGCCGCGGTCGCGCTCGTGATCACGGGCGTGCTCGCCGCCTGGGGCCTGTGGGCGCTGATCGCCTGGTGGGCGTTCGGAGGCCGCTGCCATCACCGCCGCCGGACCATGCGCCACGGCCGCCACCACCGCCACTGGCAGGGCCACGCCGTCGGCTGAGCGCCGAGCCGCGCGGTTGGCTGTAAGCGGGCTAGCTCTTCGGGTGGGGCGGGCCCAATTCCAGCACCGCCAGGAACGCCTCCTGGGGCACCTCGATCCGCCCGACCTGCTTCATCCGCTGCTTGCCCCGCTTCTGCTGCTCGAGCAGCTTGCGCTTGCGCGTGATATCGCCGCCGTAGCACTTCGCGGTGACGTCCTTGCGGTAGGCCTTGATCGTCTCGCGGGCGACGATCCGCGAGCCGATCGCCGCCTGGATCGGGACGTCGTACTGCTGGCGCGGGATCTTCTCGCGCAGCTTCTCGGCCATCGTGCGCCCGGCCTCATAGGCCTTCTCGCGGTGGACGAGCATCGAGAGGGCGTCGATCGGATCGCCCGCCAGCAGGATGTCGAGCTTGACGAGATCTGATTCGCGCAGGCCGATCAGCTCGTAGTCGAGCGAGGCGTACCCGCGCGTGCGGGATTTGAGCTGGTCGAAGAAGTCGAGCACGATCTCCGCCAGCGGCAGGTCGTAGGTGAGCTGCACGCGCTCGGCCGAGAAGTAGTGCATTCCCGCGTGCGTGCCGCGGCGCTCCTGGCAGAGCTCCATGATCTGGCCGACGAACTCCTTCGGAGTGAGGATCGAGGCGCGGATGTACGGCTCGCGGATCGCCTCTACCCGCGCGGGGTCCGGCATGTCGGTCGGGCGAGTGGACCGCGACCATCGTCCCGTCGGTCAGCGTGACCTCGTACTCCACGCTCGGCATCGTCTGCAGCAGCTCCAGGTCGTACTCGCGCTCCAGCCGCTCGCGCACGATGTCCATGTGCAAGAGCCCCAGAAAGCCGCAGCGGAAGCCGAACCCGAGCGCATCGGAGGTCTCCGGCTCCCAGGAGAGGGCGGCGTCGTTGAGCGAGAGCTTCTCGAGCGCGTCGCGCAGGTCCGGGTAGTCGTCGGAGTCGAGCGGGAACAGCCCGCAGAACACCATCGGCTTGACCTCGCGGTAGCCCGGCAGCGGCTCGGTGGCCGCGCTCCCCTTGGTTGTCAGCGTGTCGCCCACGCGGAGCTTCGTCACGTCCTTGATCCCCGTGATCAGGAACCCGACCTCGCCGGCGTGGAGCGCGTCCGCCGTCCTCATCTGCGGCGTGAAGAACCCGATGTCGTCGATCTCCGCCTCGGTTCCGGCCTGCATCGCGCGGATCGCCCCACCCTTGGAGAACGTGCCGTCGACCACGCGGATGTAGGCGATGACGCCGCGGTACTGGTCGAACTCCGAGTCGAAGATCAGTGCCCGGGGCGGGCCGTCCGGGTCGCCGCTCGGCGGCGGCACGCGCGCGATCAGCTCCTCGAGCACCTCCTCGATGCCCTCGCCCGTCTTCGCGCTGATCCGCCTCACCGACTGTGCCGGCTCGCCCAGCAGGTCCGCCACCTCCTCGGCGACGCGCTCGGGCTCGGCGCCCGGGAGGTCGACCTTGTTCAGGCAGGGGATCAGCTCGAGCCCCGAGTCGATCGCCAGGTAGGTGTTGGCGACGGTCTGCGCCTCGACCCCCTGCGAGGCGTCCACGACCAGCAGCGCCCCCTCGCAGGCCGCCAGCGAGCGTGACACCTCGTAGGTGAAGTCCACATGCCCGGGCGTGTCGATCAGGTGCAGTTGGTAGCCCTTGTAGAACACGCGCACGGCCTGGGCCTTGATCGTGATCCCGCGCTCGCGCTCGAGCTCCATCGAGTCGAGCACCTGGGCCCGCATCGAGCGGGCGTCGACGGTGTGGGTCAGCTCGAGGATCCGGTCGGCGAGCGTCGACTTGCCGTGATCGATGTGGGCGATGATCGAGAAGTTGCGGATGTGAGCCTGGTCCGGCACTGCTCATGAGGGTATTGCGGGGCCCGCTTCGCGGGCGTCCGTGGGGCCATTAACCCCGTCCGGACGGGGTCGCATGGCCCCAGGGACGCGGCCGTCAGGCCGCCCCGCGCCGCAGGCGGCCCATCACCAGCTGCTCGATCTGCCGCGCCTCGGGGATCCGCATCAGTAGCACGAGCCGCGCGTACAGGCCGATCGCGATCGCCAGCGCAAGGCCCACGGAGACGATTTCCCCCACCAGCGACGTGCCGACGATGCCGCTCACCAGCGCCCACACCCCGCGCGCGAGCGCAGCCACCACCGCCGAGGCGATCAGGATCCGGAGCGTGATCATCAGCGTCTGCCTGCCCTCCAGGCGGCCGCCCAGGCCCAGCCGGAGGCGATCGAGCTGCAGCCAGGTCATAACCGCGTTGGCGACTGCGGTACCGATCACCAGCCCCGCGATCCCCAGCGGCTTGTACAGAACGATGCTGATGATGATGTCCACGACCATGTTCATCGCCGCCAGGCCGGTCGGGATCCAGGGGCGCTTGACGGCAAAGAAGCTGCGCGTCAGCAGCAGGTTGAGCCCGCCGAACGGGAGGCTGAAGGCGAACCAGAAGAGCGCGACGGAGACGTAGTGCGTGGAGTGCGATGAGAACTCGCCGTGCTGGTAGACAAGCCTGACGATCGGGGTCGTCAGCACCATCATCAGCGCCGCCGAGGGGATCAGGAGCAGGTTGATCTGGCGCATTCCCTCCCCGACCGCTCGGCGCAGGCCGCCCGCGTCGCGCACGTTGGCAAAGCGGCTGAGGGTCGGAAACAGGACCGTCGCCACCGCCACGCTGAACATCCCCTGCGGCAGCATGTAGATCCGGAACGCCTGGTCGATCGCCCCCGGCGCGTCGCTGTTGACGAGCGAGCCGAAGGTCGAGTTGAGCAGCTGGTCGAGGTTCATGATCCCCAGGCCCGATCGTGACCGGCAGCATCAGCACGAACACCTGCCTGACCCGGGGGTCGTGCCAGTCGAGGGAGAACTGCAGGCGGAAGTCGATCCTTCTGAGCGCGCTCGCCGACCATCACCATCTGCACGACGGTCGCCACCAGCCACGCGATCGCGTAGGCGTAGATGCCCGATGCCGAATGGAACTGCGGCTTCAGCGCCACCAGCAGCACGAGATCACGATGTTCCAGACCGCGGGCGCGATCGCGGGGATCGAGAACTCGTCGTAACGACTGCAGGATCCCCACCAGCAGGCCGGTCAGGCCGAGCAGCAAGACGACCGGGAAGAGGATCCGCGCGAGGTCCGCGGTCAGCCCGTTAGGGACGCTGGTGCCGGTGAACAGCGGCATGATCAGGTTCGGCCGCCAGGATCAGGATCAGGGTGATCGCGCCCAGCCCGATCAGGATCAGCCAGAACATCGTGGAGGCGAGCCGGAACGCCTCGCGCTTGCGGCCCTGCTGCAGCAGATCGGTGAACACCGGGACGAACGCCGCCGACAGCGCCGCCTGCGCGAACAGGTTCGACACCAGGTTCGGGATCTGGTAGGCGATCGTGAACGCCGACGCGGACGGGTTGGTCCCGAAGAAGCTCGCCGCGACGATCTCCCTGACCGAGCCCCGCGACCCGCGACAACGCCGTCGCGATCGAAAAGATCGCGGTCTGACATGGCGAGCCGGCGCCGCGGTCTGGGGGCGCTTGCGGCGATGGTCTCGTCCGACACTTGGCCGCTATAGTACGGCGCGCGCCGCGGCGGAACCGTCGCGGCCTCTCTGTATGGCAAACATCCACTCCCAGAAGAAGCGGATCCTTCGCGCCGAGCGCGAGCGGCTCGAGAACCGTCGCTACACGACGAAGATCAAGACCTACTTCCGCCGCCTCGAGCGGGCGGTCTCGGAGGGCGACTCCGACACCGTCGACGCCGAGCACCGCGTGCTCGTGCAGACGATCGACAAGGCCGTCAAGCGGGGCGCGCTGCATCGCAATACGGGCGCGCGGAAGAAGTCACGAGCCGCGCGGGTGCGCGGCGGCGCGTAGCCGCCGGCGGACGCCCGGCCCGGACGGCGCCGCGCCTGATGGCGCCCGCGGGAGCGGGTCGGTAGTTTGTCCGGCCATGGGGAAGGCCGTCCAGTCCGCCATCCCACTGAACGACGGCGAGATCGCCTTCGACGTCGAGCGATTCGAGTTCACCGACGGCGAACGGTTCGAGCTCGATGGGCGCTGGTTCGGCGTGCGCGGTCGGAGGTTCATCCGTCCCACGTTGACGCTGGTGACAGACGGCCTCGAGACGCGATTGCTGGCAGACCTCGCGCATAAGCCGTGGGCCGCGGAGGACGGCGAGCTGTGGGAGGCGGCGTTTCCCTCCTCCGCCGGGTGGGACGGCGCCGAGGAGGCAGAGCTCAGCGTGGCGCCGGGCGTGACGATCAGCCTGGCGGTGCCCGGGCGGGGAAGACGCCAGCCTCAGCCCGCGAGAACCCGGCGCAGCGCTGATCCGGAACGCCCGGCGGCGGCGCCGGTCCGCCCGGCGCCGCGGCGCCCACGCGAGCGACCCGACCACGAGCGAGCGCTGCACAGAGCCCGCGCCGAGATCGCGACGCTGCGCGAGGAGGTCGAGCGGCTGAAGCAGGAGCTCGAGCAGGCCCGAGCCGCGTCGGAGGAGCGGGTCGCGCGAGCTGAGGAGACGGCGGCCCGGGCCGGCGCCAGGACGGACGAGGCACTCGCCGCTCGCGACGACGCGGTCTCCGCGCTCGACGCAGTCCGGCGAGAACGCGACCGAGCACAGGCGAAAATCGACGTGGCCGTGCACGAGCGCGACAACGCGCTCGCCGAGCGCAGAGCCGCCTTCCGCGTACGCGATGCCGCGCTCCAGAAACGCGACGCGGCACTCCAGGAGCGCGGCGCGACGATCTACTCGCGCGACGCCGCCACCGCCGAACGCGACCGCGCGATCGAGCAACGCGAGGCCATGCTGCATGGCCACCAAGCGCTGGTCGCCGAGCGTGACCGGCTAGCGGCCGAGAACGAGCGGCTAAGGATCGAGCGGAGCCAGCAGGAGACCGCGATCGGGGTTCGGGATCCGGCGGTCGAGAACGCGGGCGAACCGCGCGAGTCGCGCCGGCTCGCGCTGGCGATTGCGGGCGCCTGCGTGCTGATCGTGATCCTGGTCGCGGCGCTGCTGTTCGGGGTCCGCTAGCTCGCGATCCGCTCGATCGCCACCAGCATCTCCGTGTCCTCGCTGGCAGCCGAAGGACCGCCGCCGCGCGAGGCCAGCTCCAGATCCGCCAGCTGCTCGAGCGCATCCCGCAGCTTCCCGGCACCGGCACGAGCCGAGTCCGCGATCAGGCGGTCCGCCGCCCGGGCCGGCATCCGGAGCCCCCGCTTCACCTGAGCGGCGGGGACACCGGCCTCGAGCGCCTGCGCGACCTCGATCGCGCTTCGCACCCGCCCCGCCATCCAGTACATCAACCCCGGCACGCGCTCGCCTTGCGCGCGGAGGGCTAGGAACAGCTGGGTCGCGGCCTTCTCGTCGCCGCCCACGAGGGCGTCGGCGAGCGCCCAGATCTTGCGCTCGGCGGAGGGTGCCGTCAGCTCCCCGATCTCCTCGGCGCCGATCCGCTCGCCGGTTCCCGCCCACAGCGCGAGCTTCTCGAGCTCTCGCATCAGGCGCTGCTGACGCTCGCCAACCTGTTGCACGAGCGCACGCGCGGCGTCCGAGTCGAGCTCCAGTCCGAGCTCGCGCGCGCGTGCACGCACCCACTTGGGCAGCTCCCAGGGCTTGACGCTCGCCTCGGCCGAGATGTCGCCGCCCGCTCCGCGAACCGCGTCGAGGAGGCGTTTGGAAACCTTCAGCCGGCTGTCCTCGCGTGCGAAGAGCGCAACCGTCGTGTCCGGGGGAATGGCCTCCAGCGCGGATTCGAGTGGCTCGAGCTCCCTGTCCTTCCAGCGCTCCACCCCGTCGACGACGATGAACCGTCGCCCGATCGCAAACGTCATCGCGCTCAGCGCCGCCGCGACCGCCTCGGGCGTCGCGGCGTCGCCCTCGAACACCTCGATTCCCTGCGCACCGCTGGCGGTCTCCGCAAGCGTCCGCAGCCGGGCGCGGCGCTCGGCGATCCGGCCGTGATCGTCGCCGTGGATCAGGTAGGCGGGCTTGAACTCGGGCAACTCGTTACCGCACGACGACGTTGACGAGCTTGTCGAGAACGACGATCACCTTCGCGACCTCGTGCCCGTCCACGTGTGACTGCACCCCGCGCGCCTCGAGACACAGCCGCTCGAGGTCCTCGCGCGGCGCCCCGGTCGGCGCCTCCACGCGGTCACGCACCTTGCCGTTCACCATGGCAGACGAGCTCGAACGTCTCCGTCTGCAGCATCGACGGGTCGGCGTCCGGCCACGGCTCCTCCCACACGCGAAGCCCCGTCAGCAGCTCGTACACCTCGGCGCCGAGGTGCGGAGCGAACGGGAACACGAGCGAGGCCGCGGTGGCGGTCGCGAACCGCCGCGCCTCGGGGTCCGCGCCGGCGTGGCGGTAGACCTCGTTCACCAGCTCCATGATCGCCGAGATCGCCGTGTTGAAGGCGAACCGCTCCGCGAGGTCGGCGGTCACCTTGTCGATCGCCCAGTTGGCCTTGCGGACCAGCGTCAGCGCGGCGCCGGCGGGGTCGATCGGCTGCTCGGCGAGCCCCTGCTCGCCCTCGTTTGAATGGGAAAGCTCATGCCCCAGCCGCCACAGCCGCGCCAGGAAGCGGTGGACGCCCTCCACGCCGGTGTCCGACCAGGCGGCGTCCTGGTCCAGCGGACCGATGAACAGCACGTACGTGCGCGCTGCGTCGGCGCCGAGCCGCTCGACGATCGGACGCGGCTCGACGACGTTGCCCTTCGAGCTCGACATCTTGTTGCCGTCCGGCCCCAGGATCATCCCCTGCGTGAACAGGGCCTTGAACGGCTCCTGGATGTCGAGCAGCTCCATGTCCGCGAACGCCTTGACGAAGAAGCGCGCGTACATCAGGTGCAGGATCGCGTGCTCGACGCCACCGATGTACTGGTCCACGGGCGTCCACTGCCTGAGCACCCGCCGGTCCCAGGCGGCCGCGTCGTTGTGCGCGTCGCAATAGCGCAGGAAGTACCAGCTCGAGTCGACGAACGTGTCCATCGTGTCGGTCTCGCGCCGGGCCTCGCCCCCGCACTCGGGGCACCTGACCTTGACCCAATCCTCGGCGGCGGCGAGCGGCGAGCGGCCCTTCGGCTGGTAGTCGTCGATCTCCGGCAGCTCGACCGGCAGGTCCTCGTCGGGCACCGGCAGCATGCCGCAGCGCTCGCAGTAGATGATCGGGATCGGGCAGCCCCAGTAGCGCTGGCGCGAGAGCAGCCAGTCGCGGAGCTTGTAGGAGACCGAGGCGTGGCCACGTGCCCTCGTTGTCGAGCCAGTCGATGATCGCCTCCTTGCCCTGGACCGAGCTCATCCCGGTGAACTGTGCGGAGTTGATCAGCACCTCGTTCTCCGAGTGGGCGACGAACGCCTGTCCCTCGGTGCGCTCCTCGGGGGCGGCCCCTTCGGCCGGCGCGACGACCTGTCGAATCGGTAAATCGAAGGCCTTCGCGAAGTCGTAATCGCGCTGGTCGTGCGCGGGGACGGCCATGATCGCCCCGGTTCCGTACTCCATCAGCACGTAGTCGGCCACGAACATCGGGATCTGCTCGCCGTTGACGGGGTTGGTCACGGTCCGCCCGAGCGGGACCCCGGTCTTCGGCTTCTCGACGTCGCCCCGAAGCTCGGAGGACTCGGTCACCGCGCGGTTGACGTACTCGTGGACCTCCTGCTCGTGCTCGGTCCCCTCGGCCAGCCGGAACACGTCGGGGTGCTCCGGTGCCATGACGAAGAAGGTGGCGCCGAACAGCGTGTCCGGCCGGGTGGTGAAGACCGGATAGTCGATGCCAAGCTGATCGCAGCGGAATACGACCTCGGCGCCCTCGCTGCGTCCGATCCAATTGCGCTGCATCGCTTTGACGTGCTCGGGCCACACGATCTCGTCGAGGTCGTCCAGCAGCCGGTCGGCGTAGTCGGTGATCCGGAAGAACCACTGCTCGAGCTGCCGGGCCTCGACGAGGTTGCCGCAGCGCTCGCAGTGGCCGTCGATCACCTGCTCGTTGGCGAGCACCGTTTGGTCGAACGGACACCACTTGACAGCCGCCTGCTTGCGGTATGCGAGCCCGCGCTCGTACAACCTCAGGAACAGCCACTGGGTCCAGCGGTAATACGAGGGCTCGTGCGTGGCGAGCTCGCGGCTCCAGTCGATCGAGATCCCCCAGCGGTGGAACCAGTGGCGGTAGGCGGCGATCGACTTGTTGGTCGCATCGCGAGGGTGGACGCCGGTCTTGATCGCGTTGTTCTCCGCGGGCAGACCGAACGCGTCGTAGCCCATGGGGTGCAGGACCCGTCGGCCGACGCGGCGGTTGAAGTGGGCGATCGCGTCGCCGAGCGCGTAGTTCTTCAGGTGCCCAACGTGCGGCTCGCCGCTCGGGTAGGGCAGCATCTCGAGCACGTAGCACTTCTCGCGCATGTCATGCTCGCCCGTCGCGCCGCGCGCGTCGACGGGCTCGTTGGGGACCTCCCACGTCCCCTCGCGCTCCCAGATTTCCTGCCATTTGGGCTCGATTCGGGCCGGGTCGTACCTCTGTTCAGACATACGTGTTGCAGGTTAGTGAGGGATGGTCTGCGCGGGCGCGTGACCCTTTGTCGGGGTGGCGGTCTAGGATCCGTGGTCGATGAGGCGCAAAAGCGTGGGCCCCGGCCACGGCGCCGACGAGCCCGACCGAGCGGAGCAGCCGGAGACCGGCGACGGACTCGAGACCGAGCCCGAGGTGGGCCCTGAGTCGCCCGAGGCCGCCGGGGCAGCTGAAGACGCCGGGTCTTCGAAGGGCGCCGCGGCGTCTGAGGCCACCGGGCCGGCGGAACCGGAGACCGAGGCCGCGGCGAGCGAGCCTGGCCCCGTGGCGGCAGATCTCGCCGGTGGCGGCTTCCCCGCGCCTGAGACAGAGTCCCCCGCGGCCGCGGCGGCCGCCGAGCGGATCGCGTCCATCCTCGACGCGGCGGAGCACTCCGCCTCCGAGCTGCGGCGAGCAGCCGAGGATCGGGTCCGGGCGCGGATTGCCGAGGCGGACCGGGGCGCTGAGAACCGCGTCAAGGCAGCCGAGGAGGAGGCAGCTGAGCTCCTCAGCGCAGCACGGGCGGAGGCGGCCAAGCTGCGAAAGGACGCTAAGGCCGAGGCTGAGCGCTCGGTCAGCGAGGCGACGAGCAGAGGACTCGAGATCGCCGGCCGCGCCCAGGAGGAGGCCGACCACACGCTCGCGGAGGCCAAGGAGGAGGCCGAGAAGCTCCGCGAGGATGTCGCCTCACGGGCGCGTGAGCTCATGCGCCATGCGGAGGAGACCGCCAGCGAGATCAACCACGAGGGATTTCACATGGTCGGAAACCTCCGCGAGCTCGGCGACTCGCTGCGCACCAATGCCGACCGCCTGCTGAAGGATGTCCAGACGATCCACACGAGGATGAGAGCCCAGATCGAGCGTGTTCAGGCCGAGGCGGGGCCGGCCCGGCCCCCCCGGCGGGCGTCGGGCTCACCCGACGCTGAGCGGGGCCGGCCGGCGGCGAGCGAGACGCTCCCGTCCCCTCCGGACGATGACGAGCTCGACGTGCCCGAGTTCGTGCCGCCGAGCTAGCGGACCAATCCTGTCCGCAAGACATGCGAGCTTGCGGGCATGAGCGACATCCGAACCTACCCTCACGGAGTGCCTAGCTGGGTCGACACCGAGCAGCCCGACCCCGAGGCCGCCCAGGACTTCTACCGGCGACTGCTGGGTTGGGCGTTCACGCGCGTCTCGGATGAGGACGGGCCCTTCTACGCGATCGCCCGCCTCCATGGAGGCGACGTCGCCGGCCTCACCGCGTCCCGAGCGCAGACCGCGGTCTGGAACACGTACATCGCGGTCGACGACGCGGTTGCCACCGCCGCCCGGGTTTCCGGCGGAGGATGGGAAATCGCCGCCCAGCCATTCGATGTGGGTGAAGCGGGCCGCATGGCGGTCTGCCAGGACCCGGCCGGAGCGGCGTTTCGGCTCTGGCAGGCCGGCCGGCGGCCCGGAGCGCAGGTGGTCAACGCGCCCGGCGCCTGGAATTTCAGCGACCTTCATACCGACAAGCGGGAAACGCTCCCGTTCTACGCCGACCTGTTCGGCTGGTCCGTCGAGGACCTCGGCTTTGCCACGATGATCCGCCGCCCCGGTTATGGCGACCACCTCGAAGCGACCGTCGATCCGGACATCCGCGTCCGCCAGCAGGGAATCGCCGCGCCTCCCGGTTTCGAAGATGCGATCGCCTGGGTCGCCCCGACCGAACCAGGGACCGATCCGCATTGGCATGTCACCTTCGCGGTGGAAGACCGCGACGCCACCGCGGCGATCGCCGAGCGGCTGGGAGCAGAGATCCTCTCGAGCGAGGACACCCAGTGGACGCGCATGCTGCTCGTACGCGACCCCCAGGGGGCGGTGTTCACGGCCAGCCAGTTCACGCCACCGGAGTAGGCGCCGCGCTGGCTCGCGATGAGGGGGCGCCCGCTTCTCTCCAGTTCCCCACGGTGCGGCGGAGCTGGAAGTAGGCGACCGCGCCGGGCAGGATCGGGAGCCAGAAGGAGATCGCGCGGTAGGCGAGGACCGCGATCACGGCGACGCTTCCGTTGACGCCGAAGGCGATGAACGAGCCGATCATTCCGCCCTCCACCCCGCCGATCCCTCCCGGCAGCGGGATCGCATTGGCCAGCTGCCCGATGAAGTACCCCATCACCACGACGGCGACCGGCGGCGAGGCGCCGAACGCCCGGAACGCCGCCCATAGGGTCGCGGCGTCGAGAGCCCAGTAGCCGACGGCGCCGAGCAGCCCTGGCCGCGGGTCGCGCACGATCTCCACCGCGGTGGTGACGCCTTCGTGGAGCGTCCGCGGGATGGTCGCCAGGCGGGCGAGGATGCCTCGCGCGCGCCGCGAGCGGCGGGCGAGCTTGGTCAGCCTTCGCTCGATGTCATGGGGCACCGCCTTCGCTGCCAACGCCAAGCCGATCACCACCGCGCCGAATACCGCCGGGAGCGCAGTGAGCTCCGGCGGAGCGTGGCCGGGTAGTACGCCGCTGATCAGCCCGAGACCGAAGACCACGAGCGCCGCCATGAACACGGCGTAGAGGAGGACCTCGAAGCTCGTCATCCGGTTCGCCACGACCCGAGGCTCCAGGCCCGCCCCCCGCAGCGCCCAAGCAGTCAACGCCAGGCCGCCCGCCCCGCCGGCGGCGAGCACCTTCGTGGCCACCACGCCGGCCATCGTGATCTGGTAGCTGGCGCGCCGGCCGATCCGGACACCGCCGCACGAGAACACGAGGCGGAAGAGCGTCATGTAGCCGAACAGCGACGCAGCCTCGAGCGCGACGCCCAGCGCCAGCCAGCTCTTGTTGCCGTTCCTGAGCTTGTGCAGCGTCCTGCCGAAGCCGGCCACCTGCGGCAGGACGGCGAAGCAGAACGCCACGATCACGCCCAGGCCGAGGAGGATCAGGATCGCGCGACGGTGGAGCTTGACGAACTGGACGAAGCCGCTCTCGGCCCCGGCCTCCTCGGCTTCGTGGTGGTCCTCGACGGCTCGCATCGCTGCTCCGGCGATTGCTTCTCGGAAATCTGGGCGGGCAAACGGCCTCTACCGCGTCCTCGAGCCTACTTCACGCGAGCCGGCTGCTAGGTGACGCGGAACACGCGGTACGTGCCGGCCAACCCCTTCAGGCCGAGCTCTCGCTCGTCCTCAAACCGAATCTCGCCACTGCTCTCGGCGAGTTCCCGCACCACCGAAGAGGCCAGGATCTCGCCGCCCCGAGCCTGTTCGGCGATCCGCGCCGCGAGCACCACGTTCCTGCCATAGAAGTCGTTCTCCTCCTTGAGCACGTCGCCCGTGTGCAGGCCGATCCGCACCCGGACGGGACCGTCGGGGTGTCGGTCGAACTCCGTTCCGATCGCGTTCTGGATCGCTCGCGCGCACTGCACGGCTCGTCGCGCGCCGGGGAACCCGACCATGAAGCCGTCCCCCTGAACCTTCACTTCGAACCCTCCGTAGGCCTGGACCTGGCCGCGGATGATGCGATGGTGAACTCGAAGCAGCTCGAGCCAGCGGGTGTCGCCGAGGCGCTCGGTCAACTGCGTCGAGCCCTCGATGTCGGAGAACAGCAGCGTCACCGTCCCGTCGGGCGCCGCCGCCGCCGCAAGGTTCGGCCGCTCCGCCTCGACGCTGGCCGCCACGCGGTCGAGCGACGCCGCCGCCGGAGGCTGGATCCCGTCTCTCACGGGACGCCGCGGCCTCGTTCCAACGCCCGCGATCACCGGCGCGGCGTGCGCCCCGACGCCGATCCCCCAGCCCAGGATCGGCCACACGGGCCAGAAATATCCCGCACCGCTCGCCGCCCAGATGCCGATCAGCATCACGTTCACGAGCACGTAGATAACGAGGTGAATCCTGAGGCTCATGCGGATGCCACGCCCGGCGGCTGTCACCTCGCGATCAGAGGCCCGCACCGGTTTACGCCCAGGCGGAAGTGCCAGCTCCGCCGACGGCAGGTCGAGCGTCAGCGACTCGAGCTGCGCCAGCGTCCGCGCGCCGTAAGCCTGCTCGACGCGCTCGCTCAGCTCCCCCTCGGATAGGCGCCCCGCGCCGTAGTGGTCGCGTAGCAGCTTGACCACCCGCTCCCGATCTCCGTCGGACGCCCGCACCCGATCACCCTATATGGCGAGGTCTGTCTGCGTAGACGGTTGGGGCTGAGAGCGCGGGTAGCGCTCGTCGGACGTCAAAGCCAAGATCCTCGAGCCGCGACACAAACTGGTCAAGCCGAGGGTCACTGATGGTCAGGCATTTGTGGTACTCGATCACTGCGGCATTGATGAGCGAAAGTCGTCCACTCTCGTTCAGTTCCTCGAGCACGGCATCTTCCGAACCCTCCACATCAAGTTTGAGCAGATCGATGTGTCCGTTCAGGAAATCTGACAGGCGGACCGCCGCCACTGGCTGGGTGTGACCGTAGGAGGAGCCGTGCACGGCCTCCAGGGTCGCGAGCACGCTGCCCGACTTATCCGGCTCCACGTACAGCGATGCGCTCGGCTTCGTCGCATCGCTCAGCGCAGCTCGGTGCAAGGTCACGTTCGTTAATCCATTGGCCCGCACGTTTGCGCGCAATAACTCGAAATTGTTCTCCTCGGGCTCGAAGGCGATGATCTCGGCATCGGGACGACGCCGTTTGAAGTACAACAGCGTGAGACCGATGTTTGCCCCTGCGTCGATGATTTTCGCCCCCGCCGGCAGATCAACCTCGTAGGGGCGCACGGTGAACACCTCGTCAAACAGGCGCACGAAGGTTTCGAAGTCCCCAAAGTGGACGGTCATTCCGAGCAGTCGGATTGGCGATCGCGGCGTCCGCGATGTGACCCGACTCCACGCTGCCAGGACGTACAACCGGAGAATCGCCTCGGCGAGCCTGAGGCCACCTGCTCGCCATGCGCGCGGGATCGCCTGCCTGACGCGGATCAGCCACTGTCTGAATGGCCTCCGGACCGGTGCTTCTCCGAGCTCAGTCACATGCACGCGGGAGCATCGGGTGGCGACCGTACAGCCCTCGGGCATGCACTAACCTTGGCGTTGACTTCGACTTCGAAGGGGCTGTAGCTCAGTTGGCTAGAGCGCCTGCGTGGCACGCAGGAGGCCGGGGGTTCAAGTCCCCCCAGCTCCACTCCTAACCCCCTTCTTTCGCCGCTTCAAGCGCCGCCGGCGCGTCGAGCGACCGCTCCACGGCCAACGAGACGGCTCGATCCGCCAGCTCCGCCGCCTGGGCGCCCCCGACCGTTTCATCGCGCAGCGCCAGAGCCAGGATCACCTGGCGGAGCAGCTCGGGGCTCTGGGTGTCAGGCGCCGGACCGGCGGGCGGGAGGGCGCGCATCGTCGCCAGAAGCCGCGAGGCGTCGAGCCCACCGCCGAACAGACGCCCCGGCTGCTTGTCCGGGATCGTGGCGGAGATGCCACCGGTCGCCGGGTTGACGACCGCCACCTTGCTGCGCAATCCGTGCCGCTCCAAGGCCAGCCGGTAGCCCATCAGCCGCATCAGCCCGAGCTGCGCGGCGAGCTGCATCAACGCCGCAACCTCGCCTTCCTCCCGGACCCGGCTGTGGTGCAGCGCGATCTGGGTGCCGGCATCCGGCAGGGCGGGGTTGGGATCCGGCGCGATCAGCAGGAACGCTTGCGACCCGAGGCGACCCGCCCCCACACCGGCGACCTCCGCGAGCAGCTGGTAGCCCTGCAGGCCGAGCGCTCCGACGATTCCCGGCGGCAAGGGGTTCGCCGCGAGGTGCCCGGGAGGAAAGCCCCCCTTCGGCTCCAACCCCGACATCAGTTATCGAGCAGGCCGCCGACGATCCCGCCGATCACGCCGGTTGCCCCCTCGCGCTGCGCGTTACCCCCGGCGCCCTCCGCCACCGGCGGATGGAAATAAGCGCTCTGGAGCCCGATCCGCCCCGGCCCGGTGAAGCGGTTGAACACGAGGTTGCCGCCACCGCTCAGAAAGCCCGTCTTGAAGCCATACACCTCTTGGGACATCTCGACCGAGTGGTCGCGATACACCCAGCCGCCCGGCTCGATGTCGATCGACTCGCCCGGCTCGAGCTGTTTCTCGAACATGTTTCCGTAGCCGTGAACCCACACGACCCCCTCTTGATCCGCCGCGTAGAAGTGATCGACCCAGAACCCGCCGCCGTAGAGCATGTTCGCGAACCCCTTGATGCGGCTGTAGTCGTACTCGACCCCTCCGGTCGCAGCCAGGAACTGATGCTCGCGGACGACGATCCCCTCTCCCGGTGGCAGATGCAGCGCCGCGATGTGACCCGGAGCGTCACGGCTGAACGCGATCTCCCCCGGCGACTGCGCCTCCAGCATCAGCAGCGGCATCCCGCCGAACACCCGCCGCTTGAGCCCCTTCTTCAGCGGGTGCAGGCCGATCTGCATCTGCGGGTACTTCCACAGCAGCACGTGGTGCTCGAAGTAGATGGGCACCTGGCCATCCAGGGACATGTGCAGAACCGGCACCAGCTCGCCCTCGAGCCGGTAGCCCAGGCCGGGCGCGCTGCCCTCGGTTATCTGCGTCGGGAGGATCTGCGGTGCAGTAGGCATTGCCCCTTCTTTCCTCGTCGTGGATTCCTCGGCACGGTACCGCGATAATCGCGCTCCGTGTCCACGGTGTACGTAACCGGCCACCGCAATCCCGACGCCGACTCGATCGCGTCCGCGATCGGGTATGCGGAGCTCAAGCAGCGGCTGGACCCGAACGGGGAGTACCGCCCCGTACGTCTGGGCGGCTGCAACGCTCAGACGCAGTGGCTGCTCGAACGGAGCGGTCTCCGCGAGCCCGAGTTTCTTCCGCACATCCTGGTGCGGGTGTCCGATGTCATGCAGACGAGCTTTCCGGTCGCGGGCGAGGATCAGCCCATCCGCGAGGCGGGGCTCGCGATGGCGCGCGCCGATCTCGAGCTCGTGCCGATCGTCGACGACGACGGCGCCCTGACCGGTGTCGTGACAGAGCGCTCGCTCGCGCGGCGGTACATCCGTGAGTCGCGCCAGACCTCGACGCTGGAAGAGGCCCCGACGCTGGTGCACGCGGTCGTCGAGGTGCTCGGCGGAGAGCTGATCGCGGGCGACGACACGCAGCTTTCCGGCCGCGTCTGGGTCCAGTCGATGGACGTGCGTTCCAAGAGCGGGATCTCCGCGGGTGACGTCGTCGTCGTCGGCAACAGGGTCGACGCCCAGCGACTCGCGATCGAGCTGGGCGCCGCGCTGCTCGTGCTCTCGAATGGTGCGCGGCCGCCGGACGAGGTGCTGGCCCTGGCCCGGGAGCGCGGAACCGCAATCGTCTCCTCGCCCCTTGACACCTACGTCTCGGGCCGAATGATCACGCTCGCCGCGCCGTGCAAGGCGCTGATGGAGAAGGACCCGCTGACGGCCACCACCGATTTCGTGCTGGCGGACATCTCCGAGCAGATCAAGGAGAGCCACTACGGAGCCGCGCTCGTCGTGGACTCCGGACGCAAGCCCGTCGGCCTGTTGACCCGCTCCGATCTCGTCGCGCCTCCGAGGCGGCGCGTGATCCTCGTCGACCATGCCGAGCAGGGACAGAGCGTGCCGGGCATCGACCAGGCCGAGATCGTCGAGATCCTCGACCACCATCACATCGGCTCGATCGAGACGCGCGTTCCCGTCACCGCCACGTTTGATCCGGTCGGCTCGACCGCGACGCTCGTCGTCGAGCGCTTCCGCCAGAACGGGATGGAACCGAGCCGCCCGACGGCAAAGATGCTCCTTGGCGCCGTCCTGTCCGACACGGTGATCCTCAACTCCCCCACCACGACCGCTCGCGACCACGCGGTCACCGAATATCTCGAACGCGTGCTGGCCCTCGACGCCAGGGAGCTCGGCCGCGAGATGTTCGAAGCCACGGCCGACGTGTCCGAGGTCAGCGCAAAGGAGATCGTCTCCCGCGACGCAAAGGAGTACGACCTCGGCGCGGGTCAGACGATCTGCATCGCCCAGATCGAGGTCGTAGGCAAGGGTCTGCTCGAGCGCGGGGCGGAGCTGCTCGAGGCGATGCGACGAGAGCGCGAGAACCGACGGCTGCAGCTGTACGCCCTGATGGTCACTGACGTCTTGTCGAAGGGCACCGATCTACTGGTCGCGGGCGACGTCGCGGCCGTCGCCAGGACATTTGGCGTGGCGGCTCATGACAGCGTGATCGAGCTGCCGGGAGTGATGAGCCGCAAGAAGCAGGTCGCGCCGCGGCTGCTGAGCGCTCTCTGAGGCCGCGCCTCCAATAAGGGACGCCGATCGGCCGTAGAACATCCGTCCAGGGTGATGAAAAACCAAAAGCCTGGGTAGTCACGCAGCAAGCCTGCACGGAACGCAAACGGCAGGTGACTTACCCAAACGAGGGAGGTTCAAAATGCCTGCCGCAAAGCAGAGCGGGAGGACTACTCGCGGTCGCGCGTCCTCAAACGGATCGCGGTCGCGGGCACAGACCCGACAAGCCAACCGGAGCGCGTCTCGCCCCCAGACGAGCAGGAAGCGGACCAGCAATGGCTCGCGTGCCCGCTCCGCTGCCGGCAGAAACCGGTCGAGCTCGGGCAGCGGCCGGTCAACCGCCGGCAGCAGCCGCTCGAGCTCGGGCAACGGGACGCTCGTGAATGTCGGCATCTCGGCGCTCAGCGCCACGATCGGCGTCGCCGGCGGTGTGCTCCTGGGCCGTACCGCGCTGCAGCGCGGCCGCAAGGTGCTCGGGCTCCCCGTACCGGAGAAGATAGACCTGGGCGGAGTGGGCCAGCAGATCGGCGAGGCCGGCCGGCAGTTCGGCAAGCTCGCGGGTGAGATTCGCTCGGTGCGGGAGAAGGCCGAACAGGTCGGGAAGCTCCTGACCTAGGACACGAGCCGATGGCTGCCACAAAGCAACGCTCCAGCCGCACACGGCAAGCGCGCGGGTCATCAGCAGCGCCGACCAAGAAGCGGACCACGCAGGCGAGAAAGAAGGCCGCTCAGGCGCCGAGGAAGGCGGCCGACGCCGTCAAGCCCAGCGCGATCAAGCACCCGATCCGGCGCATCGCGGTGGCATCCGCGCTGAAAGGCCTCAAGCTGATTGGTCGCAAGGCGCTGGACGCCGCCGGGGAGGGCGCACGGGCGGCCGCCGACAGAGCGGCGGCGGTCGGCAAGGACGCGCTCGAGACCGGGCTCAGCAGGCGCTTGCCGATCCAGGTATCCACCGATATCGCGGTCCCGGTCGAGTTCGCATGGGAGGAGTGGATGACGTTCGAGTCGATGACGGAGGGCGTTCATCGGATCGAGGACGTGGAGCGCGACGGCGACCGCCTGTACGGGCGAACCGCGCCCCCGCTCGCCGCGGACTGGGAGGCGGAGATCGTCGACGAACGAGAGTGCGAGGACTTCGCGTGGAGATCGGTCAAGGGCTCCGACTGCGCCGGGCTTGCCAGCTTCCGTCCTCTGAGCGACCGGCTGACGCGAGTACAGCTCGATCTCGACGTGCTCCCCACCGGCCCCGCCGAGACGATCGCGCTGACGCTCCGCCTGGCCCATCGCCGCGCGGAGACGGAGCTGCGGCGCTTCAAGGCCCGCTTGGAGTTCACCAACCCAGACGTCTACGAGGCCGAGCTGCGCAGAAACGGCAGCGGCCCCGACCGAGAAAGCAACGAGAAGGAGGAGAAGTGACATGTCGACGATGGCGATGACCCGCGGCCCGGGCTCCGGGTATGTGCAGCGATCGAGCTCCTCCGGGCTCGTGGACGTCCTCGACGTTCTGCTCGACAAGGGGCTCGTGGTCGACGTCTTCCTACGAGTCTCGCTCGTGGGGATCGAGCTGTTGACCGTTGACGCCCGGATCGTGATCGCCAGCGTCGACACCTACCTGCGCTTCGCCGAGGCCGTCAACCGCCTCGACCTGGGCCAGAGCAGCGACGAGGGCCTGCCCCAGCTGGTCGATGAGGTGACCTCGGACGGCGCCGAGTCGAAGACCAAGGGTGTCCTCGAGGGAGCCAAGGAGTCACTGTTCGGAGGCTCGGACGAGGACGAGGACGAGGACAGCGATGAGGGGAGCAAGGGCGGCGGCTCGTCCGGTTCCCGCTCACGCTCCGGCTCCGGCTCCGGCTCGGGCTCGGGCTCAGGCCAGCGCTCGCGCTCCCGGTCACGGTCCTCATCGCGCGGGCGGTAAACGATGCCCGACTACGTCTACGGCGTCGTCGAGGCCACCGCCTCGGCCCCGGACACCCAGGGGATGGCGGGTGCCCCCGTGCGCCTGGTGGGAGACGGCGAAGCGGCCGCGCTGGTCTCCGAGCTCGGCGAGCGCGAGCTCGAGCTCGGCCGGGACGAGGTGCTCAACCATGCACGCGTGCTCGAGGCTGCGCTCCAGCGAGGCACCGTGCTGCCAATGCGCTTTGGCGTGGTTGTGGAGGGAGACGAGGAAATCCAGTCCCGTCTGCTCGAGCAACACGCCGATGAGCTGCGCGATCAGTTATCTCGCTTCGCGGGCAAGGTCGAGGTCAACATCAGGGCGACCTACGACGAGGACATGCTGATGCGCGAGGTCGTGTCCGAGGACCCGGAGGTCGCCCAGTTGCGCGCGTCGATCCGGGGCAAGCCGGAGGACGCCACCTACTACGAGCGGATCGCGCTGGGCGAGCACGTGTCCAAGGCCGTCGAGCGCCACCGGGAGCGGGACGCGGACAACATCGTCCAGGCGTTGTCCCAGGTGGCGGAGGCGGTCGAGGTCTCGCCGCCCTCGCACGAGCGCGTTGCGCTGAGTGCCTCCTTCCTGGTGGCCCGGAAGCGGCTCGCAGAGTTCGACGAAGTGCTGGAGGCGTTTGCGGGAGGACAAGGGGGCAGACTGCGGTTCAAGTACACCGGACCCCTTCCTCCCCACTCGTTCGTGCAGCTCGCCGGGGCGGGATGACAATGGGTCTCTTCACCGGACTTCTGACGCTGCCGCTGGCCCCGGTGCGGGGTGTTGCCTGGGTCGTCGACCAGGTCGTGGAGGAGGCGGACCGGCAGCTCTACGACGAGGAGAGCATCCGTCGTGAGCTGCTGGCGGTCGAGATCGATTACGACGACGGCAAGCTCGACCGGGAGGAGCGGGAGGCCCAGGAGGAGGCGCTACTGGCGCGCCTGGCGGTCAGCCAGGCGCGCCGGGCGGCGCGCGCCGAGGGGACGTGGGCCGATGGCTGATCGGCGCAGTGACCAGCGTCGCAACGGTGCCCTGTCGGGCCGCGAGGCAATCGCTCGAGTGCGGCGGGAGTTTCCGCAGCTGCTGGGCAAGCCGATCGAGTCCGTGCTGGGGCTGGAGCGGGACGAAGACGGCGACGGATGGAAGGTGACGGTGCAGGTCGTGGAGCTCTCCCGCATTCCGAGCACGACCGACGTGCTGGGGTCGTATGCCGTGATGCTCGATCGAGACGGCGAGGTGACCGGCTACCGCCGCAGCCGCCGCTACCACCGAAACCAGGCGGACGAGGACTAGTGACCCCACGCGATCAATCTCCCTTCGGGACGCTTCCTCAGAGCTCGTACGGCCGCGCGGACCTGCGGCCTCGCGAGAGCGGCCCGGCCAACCTGGCCGACATCCTCGAGCGTGTCCTGGACAAGGGCATCGTGATCGCCGGCGACATCCAGATCAACCTGCTCGAGATCGAGCTCTTGACCATCAAGCTTCGGCTCTTGGTGGCATCGGTCGACCGCGCCAAGGAGATGGGCATCGACTGGTGGGAGTCAGACCCTCACCTCTCGACCGGCGCCCGGCGAGAGCTCGAGGACCAGTCGCGGGCCGAGCTCGACGGCGCACGGCTCGAGGAAGAGAACCGAGAGCTGCGGGCCAGGATCGAGCGCCTGGAACGGATGCTCCCGCGGTCCTCGGGTGACGATGCGAGCCGGTGAGGAGTCATTCGAGCGGCTTCGCGCTGCGTTGGACGAGCTCGCGGCCGCCGATGCCGCCGAGCTGGTGGCCGAGGCACGGGCGGAGGCACGGGCCCGCGTTCGTTCGATGCTGAGCGACGCGCTCGCGCATTCGATGCTCGAGCACGCGCGCGGGGCGCTGCGGCACGGAATCTCAGCGGCGCCCGCGGGAGCCCCGAGCGAGCCGCGGGGCACCCGGACACGCCCCGGAACCGAAAGCGAGCCACGGGGGACCCCACGGCCCCACAGCGAGGGAGATGCGCAACCGGACGCCCGGGCCTCTGCCCGGTACGTGTACGGCGTCATCGACTCCACGACCGCGTCGCTCCCGACGGACCTCGCCGGGATCGGCGACACCCAGGTGAAGGCGGTGAGCGGCGGGGACCTGGCCGCGGTCTCAAGCCTCGTCCCGGAAGCGGAGTTCGACGAGTCCGAGCTGAAGGCCCACCTCTCCGACATGGCTTGGGTTGAGACCGTCGCCCGCGAGCACGAGCACGTGCTCGACGAGGTCGGGAAGCTGACGACGGTGATTCCGATGCGCATGTGCACCGTCTACCGAACCGAGGACGGCGTCCGCGAGATGCTGGATCGCGAGGGGGCGGCCCTGCGGGACGCGCTCGAGCACCTGCGCGGCAAGCGCGAGTGGGGAGTTCAAGCCTTCTTCTCCCGAGCGCGAGCCCGCCCCTCCAAGGACGGCCAAACGGAGGCAGCCGGAGGCCCCTCGACCGGCGTGGCTTACATGCAGCGCCGGCGCGAGGAGCAGGAGCTCGAAGCGCAACTGGCCCAGCTCGTCGACCAGGCGGGGGAGGAGATCCACGAGCACCTGCAGACGATCACGGTCGAGGCGGCGGTGAACCCACCCCACCGCCCGGAGGTCGACGGGCGGCCTGACGAGATGGTGCTGAACGGCGTCTACCTGGTCGAGGACTCGGCTCTGGAGCGATTCCGGGACGCAGTCCGAAACCTTCAGGCGAGGTTCTCCGCCACTGGCCTCGAGCTTGTGATCACCGGACCGTGGCCTCCATACCACTTCCTCCCGGGGTCGATCGGGGCGGCCTGGTGAGCGAGTCCTCCACAGCGCGGGCTCCCGCCGAGCGCCGGCTCCGCCCCCGACCCATGCCCGTGCGCGACACGCGGCACGTGACGCTGATCGACCTCCTCGACCGGCTGCTCGGCGGCGGGGTCGTGATCCGTGGGCAGATCATGCTGGCCGCGGCGGATATCGACCTCGTGGAGCTGGACCTGGCGCTGCTCGTGGCCTCGATCGACAAGGCGAGGGGCGAATGAGCTTGCTCCTGTACGCGATTGCAGACGGCAAATCGGAACGCGGCGACGTGCTCGGACTTCACGGCGAGCCGCTGTCCTCGATCCAGGGCCATGGCCTGGCGATGATCGTCGGCGAACGCGACCCGGGCACCGCCACTGCGACCGAGCGGGACCTGCGCGAGTACGAGCGCGTGCTCGAGCGTCTGATGCACCGGCGGACGATCCTGCCGGCCCGGTTTGGCACGGAGCTCGCCGGCGCTGAGGCGGCGCTCCGCATCCTCGACCTTCGCCATGAGGAGTTCACGCGGACCTTGGCGCACGTCCGGGGGGCAGTCGAGCTCGTGATCTCGGCCACCTGGTCCGGCGGTGAGCTCTCCCCGGCAGACACCCGGAGCGGCACCGCGTACATGCGGGCGCGACTCGAGCTTCGCCGCCGCGCTAAGGGGGTGGAAGCGCATCTCACCCCGCTCAGGGAGCTGGCGCGCAACAGTGCGATCAGGCTGCTGCCGCGACCGGAGCAGCCGATCTCCGGCGCCTATCTACTCAGCCGTGCTCGGGTGGAGCAATTCGCCGAGGAGGCTGGACGTCTGGCGGCGTCCCTCGACCAGGTGACCCTCGACTGCACAGGCCCCTGGCCGCCATACAGCTTCGTCGGGAGTGGCGGATGAGCCTGCTCTCAGACCCCCGGCTCCCCGGCGACGATGATCTCGAGCGCGTCGAGATGGCGCTCCGGAGGCGCGCCAACGCCGACTCCGAGCAGCTGGAGAAGGGTCTCGCTCAGCTCGTGCTGACGCTGATCGAGCTGCTGCGTCAGCTCATGGAGCGCCAGGCGCTTCGCCGGATCGACGCCGGGACGCTCGCCGACGAGGAGGTGGAGCGGCTCGGGCGAACGTTCCTGGCCCTCGCCGAGCGGATGGACGAGCTGAAGGAGACCTTCGGTCTGTCGGACCGAGACCTGAATCTGAACCTTGGTCCCCTCGGGGATCTCTTGTGAGTCAAAGGAGGGACGCATGCCACCCCTGCAGCAGCGGTACTACGACATCCTGATGGAGCGCTGTCGCAACGACCGCTATCCGAGCCACCAGCTCTTGAACCGCCTCGAGTCGGCGATCTACACGCCCGAGCAGCTGATCGAGTACGTCGACATGCTGATCGAGAAAACGGACGAGAGCTGGTACCCCAGCGGACAGCTGCTCGACCGCGTGCAGCGGATGCTCGAGCTCGCGGCGAGAGCGGCATGAGCGCGGCGATCCGCACGGTGGGCAAGGCGGCCGCGGAGCGGATGGCGGGCTTCGGCCCGGGCCGGATCCGCGCGCTCGCGGCGGCGACGGTGACCGGCACCGCGACGGCAGTGATGACGTATCGCCTGTTGCGCGGCGGGCTGCTCGGGCGCTGAGCCTACGCTCCGGCGCCGACGGCCAGGGTGGGCGCCTCCCCCCAGAGCTGCTCGAGGCGATAGTACGAGCGCGTCTCGGGAGTGAACACGTGCACTACCACGTCCAGATAGTCCATCAGGACCCAGTGCGCATGCGAGAGGCCCTCGACGCGCGCGGGGAGCAGCCGGTGCTCACGCTTGATTCCCAGATGGATCGCGTCGTGGATCGCCTTGACCTGTCTGTCACTACGGCCGGTGCAGATCACGAAGAAGTCGGTGTAGCCGATGATCCCGCGCAGGTCGAGCTGCACGATGTCCTCAGCCTTGCGATCGGCGGCCAGCTCGGCGATCTCGTGTGCGAGGGCTTCAGGCTCCATATAGGCCATGCTCCTGAATGTAGCCCGCGACAGCGTCCGGTACGAGGTACCTGATCGGCTCGGCGGTCCGGACCCGCTCGCGCACGAGCGTCGAGGAGACGCCGATCCGGGGCATGCGGAAGAACCGGGTCCGCTCCCCGCCCTTCAGGTCGGCGAGCGCCGCCTCGACCGACTCCCGCGGCGTCCCCCGCCGTTTCGCCACCGCCACCGTGGCGAGAGAAAGGACGCGTTCGGGCTCGTGCCACTGTGGCAACCCTGCCGCGACGTCGCCGCCGACGATCAGGTAGAGGTCGTTGTCAGGCTCGTTCGAATGCAGCTCTGAAAGCGTATCGACGGTGTAGGACGGCCCGCTCCGCCTCATCTCGAGGTCGCACAGCTCGAACCGGGGATCGTCGCTGACCGCCACTCGGCAGAGCTCGAGCCGGTGCTCGGCCCCCGGTTCCTCCTCCACTGCCTTGTGCGGGGGAATACGGGCCGGGACGAACAGCACCCGATCGAGCTCGAGCTGGACGTGCGCCTCCTGCGCACAGACCAGGTGACCAAGGTGTGGCGGATTGAAGGTCCCGCCGAGGATCCCGACCCGCACTCGCTAGTCGTGCTCCGGGCTCCGCGGGCGTGGGCTCACGGCCGAATGTGGCCGTCGCCCTCGACCAGGTACTTGAATGTGCAGAGCTCGCGAATCCCGATTGGGCCCCGGGCGTGGAGCTTCTGCGTCGAGTTCCCGATCTCCGCGCCCATCCCAAACTCGTATCCGTCGGTGAACCGCGTCGAGGCGTTCACGTACACGCAGGCGGCGTCGACGCCCAGCTGAAATGCACGAGCCGCGTCGAGGTCCCGGGTGACGATCGCCTCCGAGTGACCCGAGCCGTGGGCATTGATGTGCTCGATCGCCTCCTCCGCCGAGTCGACCACGCCCACCGTTAGCTCGAGCGCCAGGTACTCGGCGTCCCAGTCCTCCGCGGTCGCAGCGTCGATCGGGACACCCGGATTGGCCGCGCGGGCGCGCTCATCGCCGTGCAGGGTCACACCCGCTTGGTGGAGGGCCGCCAGCGCCCCAGGCAGGAACTCCCCCGCGACCTCGCGATGCACCAGCAGGGTCTCTGCTGCGTTGCAGACTCCGGGTCGCTGAAGCTTGGCGTTCATGATGATCGCCTGTGCGTGACGCAGGTCAGCGGACCGATCGACGTAGACATGGCAGTTCCCGGAGGCTGCGTACATCACCGGCACTGTCGCGACGCCCTTCAACGCCTCCTTCAGGCCCTCACCGCCCCGCGGGATGATCAGGTCGACCAGTCTGTTCTGAGTGGCGAGTTCTGCGATCTCCTCGTGACCCGAGCCGGCCAAGAGAACGAGCGCGCCTTCCGGCAGTCCGGCGGAGACCGCGGCCGACGCGGCGGTCTGGGCGAGCACGCTGTTGGAGCGCGCCGCGGCCGACGAGCCGCGCAGAACGATCGCGTTACCGGATTTGAGGCAAAGCGCAGCCGCGTCGATCGTCACGTTTGGGCGCGACTCGTACACGACCGCGACGACGCCCAAGGGAACGCGCACCTTCCGGACGTCGAGGCCGTTGGGTAGCCGGAAGCCGTCGATGACCTCGTTAACGGGGTCCGGGAGGGCGGCGATTTCGCGCACGCCCGCCGCCATGCCGCCGATCCGCGGCTCGTCCAGCGAGAGTCGGTCGATCAAGGCGTCGGACAGGCCGTTCTCGCGCCCATCGCGCACGTCCTGGGCGTTCGCCTCGAGGATCTGATCGACGCGCTCCTCGATCGCGATCGCGATCGCCTCAAGCGCGGCGTCCTTGACCCCGGAGCCGGTGGTGGCCAGGATCTGCGACGCGCGCTTGGCGGCCGCGCAGAGCTCGGCTACGGACGATGCGGCGGTGGTGGCCATTGGGCTAAAGGTTACGCAAGCACGAAGTAGTCGCGGTGGACCGCCTCTTCGCTCGCCCGCGGCAGCAGCTCCCGCACCGCCGCGGACTTCAGTCCCTGGACCCGGCGGAGCTCGGCCGCCGAGTAGTTGCAGATCCCCTTTCCCACCGGCTGGGAGTCGTGGGCGACCTCGACCGCGTCTCCCGCCTCGAAGGCTCCGGTCACCTCCACGATCCCAACCGGGAGCAGGCTCGTGCCGCCTTCGCGGAGAGCCCGGGCGGCGCCGGCGTCGATCAGAAGCCGGCCGCGGGTGGGCTTCGCATATTTGAGCCACAGCTTGAAGCTCGAGTAGCGGCCTTCACGGGCGGCGAACCGGGTCCCGACCGGCTGGCCGGAGGCGGCGCCGATGATCGCGCCGTCGTTCAGCCCGCTCGCGATCACCGCGGGAATTCCGGCGGCGGTCGCCATCTCGGCCGCGACTACCTTGGACCGCATCCCGCCCGACCCGAGCGCCGAGGTGCCGACGCCGATGTCGAGATCCTCGAGCTCATCGAACTCGTTCACCCGCGGCACAAGGCGCGCATTTGGATCGACGTGCGGATCGGCCGTGAACACGCCCTCGGCGTCGGTCAGCAGCACCAACCGCTCGGCCCCGAGCAGGATCGCGACCTGTGCGGCGAGGAAGTCGTTGTTGCCGAATGAGATCTCATCGGTCGTAGTGGTGTCGTTCTCGTTGATCACCGGCACGACGCGCCAGTCCAGCAGCCGCCGGAGCGTCTGGCGGGCGTTCAGGTAGTGGGTGCGGGCGCTCATATCGAAGAACGTGAGCAGCACCTGCGCCGTCGGCACGCCGCGGGTCCGCAGGAGCTCGTCGTACACCTGGTAGAGCTTGCCCTGTCCGACGGCGCTGGCGGCCTGGAGCTCGTCCATCCCGCGCGGCCGCAGGGGGATGCCCATCACCCCCATCCCGCGGGCGATCGCTCCGCTGGTCACGACCACGACCGCGCGCTCCGCAACGTAAAGCTCCGCGATCTGGTCGCACACCCGACCGAGCACGTCGGCACGCACCTCGCCGCGCTCGTCGGCGACGATGCTCGAACCCAGCTTGATCACGAGGCACGACACCCGCCGGAGGTTACGGTGGGCGCTCAGCGGAGGGCGGCCCGCGTACCGTCAGCGGGCGGCGCCCCGCGCGCCGCCAAGCGAACGTACGGCCGCCTACCTACACCACGCGTTCTTCGGCACGCCCGCGCACGGGTTCGGCATCGATTTCAGCTGCTTGGTGGGCAGCGGGTGCATCACGACCTTCGTCCGCCGCGGGTAGTGGTCCCCCGGTTGGCAGCCGAAGCCACTCAGCTTGACCTGCGAGTCGCACAGCACCTCGTTGAGGAACGCGACGTTGATGTTCGGCGCAACCGTCGCGCCCGTGCAGGACGGGTACTTCTGCTGCAGGCTGGTCGCGTCAGACGTCAAGCTGGACGCGTCGCTGTTGTCGCCGCTGAAGCAGTCCGTTGGATGCTGCTCGAAATTGAGCTGATCGAACGAGCCGTTGGTGGGATTCCGGTAGGCCCCGTCCTTGCTGAACGTGTTCCCGATCAGCGCGTCGCCGTACTCGTCGTACAGGCATCCGCCCTGGCCCAGGAACGGAGAGTTCAGCGTGCCGCCGGTGCACGGCGGGCCACTGTCCGAGTAGGGCACGAAGATCACGCCCCAGGCGTCGTTGTTGGCGAAGCGGTTGTGCATGACCGTGTCGTTGCGGCCACCCGAGACCGACATGCCGGTTCCGACCGGTCCGGCCGCCGCACTCCCGGCGGCGGGTACGTTGGGGTTGTTGTTGTCGTGCACGTAGTTGTGGGTGAACACCCAGCACGAGGGCGCTCCCGCCACCGGCGGCGTGACGCCCGTGGGGCAGGCGCCGTTCTGCGGCGGGGGGTTGTCTCCGTTCTGGCTGTTGGTGTCGAAGCCATCCTCGTTGTTGTCGAACTGAGAGTTCTCGATCAGCATCCAGCCGCCCGAGTTCGACCCCGAATAGCCGAGCGCGTTGAACTGACCCCAGGCGTGGTCGATCTTCTGGTGGCAGACCTGCTGGCAGGCGCCGATGTAGTAGCCCGAGTCGTTGAAGTTGCTCGCGTAGGTCTTCTCCCAGGTACCGCCCGCCCAGTTGCTCGAGAAGATCCCGTACTTGGCCGCGGTCGTCTCGCCGCCGAAGAACGTGCTGGTGGCGGTCAGATAGGAGCCTTCGAACCCGTACCCCCCGATCGTGCCGCTGTCGTCGTTCCCGTTCCACCAGATCTCGTTTCCGGTGTCGCCCTTGCCGGCGAGGAAGTTGCAGGCGGTCAGGTTCTGGACCCAGACGTTGTTCGCCTTGAAGATCAGGATGCCGTTGAGACCGAGCCGGCCCTTCGCGCCGTGCGGCCCAAAGTTCTGGTCCTTCCTGAGCCGGTTGCACGCCGCCCCTTTGCGCGTCCCGTCGACGATCACCTTGTTGCGGCTCATGCCGCGGATGTGGAGCCCACTCTTGGTGATCACGACCCCGGCGGCGAGATCGGGGCGCCCAGGAGCGCGGCCGGCCTTGGTGGTCTTGTAGTCGCCCGGTCCGATCAGGATCCAGTCACCCGGCTTGGCGGAGTTGACCGCGGCCTGAATCGAGCTGAACTGGCCCCGAACTCCCTTGTATGTCCCGACCCGTAGCACTTTGGCGCTGGCGGCCGATGCCATCACGGCCACGGCCCCGACAACGATCACTAGCGCGATCCGGCGCATTGAAGTCCTCCTCGTTGGTCCTCCGGCCGGACGCGATCCTACAGATTCGGATCGAGTTCGAACTCGACCCCGGCGATCTCGACCTCGTCGCCCGGCTCGAACCCTTCTGCTTCGAGTGCGTTGATCACCCCGATCCCCCTGAGCCTTCGCTCCAGGTGCGCCAGCGCGTCGTCGTTGGCGAGGTCGTAGCGGGCCACGAGGCGGTCCACCCCCGCGCCGGTTACGCGAAAGCTGTGCTCGCCGACGCGCTCCACGATGAACCTACGGTCGGCGGCCGGACGAAACGTTCGGTGCTCGGCGACCGGCTCGGGGACCGGCGCATCGGGCACTTCGCCCTGTAGATCGAGCGGCACCCGCTGAACCAACACCGCGGCCAGCTCATCGAGCCCCGCCCCGGTGGCCGCCGAGGTGACCAGCACGGGCACCTCGTCACCCAGCCGCTTGGACCATTCCGCGCGAGCCGCCTCCGCAGTCCGAGGCTCCACGAGGTCGGACTTCGACAGCGCGAGTACCCGCGGCAGCGCGGCGAGGCGCGAATCGTGGAGCCGGAGCTCCTGCTCGACCATGGTGTGATTGCCCGCCGGATCCGAGCCGTCGAGCGGCGCGAGGTCGAGCACATGCACGAGCAGCCGGGTCCGCTCGATATGCGCCAGGAACTCATGGCCGAGCCCGGCACCTCCGCTGGCACCCTCGATGAGGCCTGGAATGTCGGCGATCACCAGCTGCCGGTCGCCCGCATCCAGCGTCCCCAGCACCGGTTCGAGCGTCGTGAACGGATAGTCCGCGACCTTCGGATGGGCGCGCGTGAGGCGTGCGAGCAGCGATGATTTCCCGGCATTCGGAAGCCCCACCAGGCCGACATCCGCCAACAGCTTCAGCTGCAGGGTGACCCAGGTCTCCTCCCCGGCAAGGCCCCGCTCGGCAAACCTCGGCGTCTGGTGGGTGGGACCTGCGAAACGCTTGTTGCCCCGGCCTCCCGGCCCGCCCCGGGCCAGGACCGCGCGCTGGCCCGGTCGGACCAGGTCGTAGCGGCTGCCGCCCTCCTCCACGAGCACCTCCGTGCCCGGAGGCACGTTCAGCTCGAGCGTCTCGCCGGTCGCCCCGTGTCGGAGCGCGCCCTGCCCGTGACCGCCCCGCCTGGCCTTGAAGTGTGCGCTGCGGCGGTAGCGTTCGAGGTCTCGCATCGAGTCGTCGCAGACGAGCACCACATCGCCGCCCCGGCCACCGTCGCCGCCGTCGGGGCCGCCCTTGGGCACGTGCGCCTCGCGGCGGAAACTGAGACAGCCGTCGCCGCCACCGCCCGCCCGGACGAAGATTCGTGCGCGATCCTGCATGCTTATAAGGATGGCTGAACCGGTGTTCCTGATCACTGGCGCCTCGACCGGCATCGGCGCGGCCACCGCACACCACGCCGCCGAGGCGGGCTATCGGATCGTGCTGGCAGCCCGTTCTCGGAACAAGCTCGAGGACCTTGCGGGTGAGCTGGGTGGCGACCAACGGGCGCTTGTCTGCGAGTGCGACGTCACCGAATGGGACCAGCAGCAGGCGGTGGTCGCGGCAGCGCTCGAACATTTCGGCCGCCTCGACGTCGCGTTCGCGAACGCGGGCTTCGGTGCCAAGCGCGGCTTCCTCGAGGAGACTCCCGAGCACTGGCGATCGATGGTCCTGACGAACGTCTACGGCGCCGCGCTCACAATCAGAGCGACGATGCCGGCGCTCAAGGAGTCGAAGGGTCACCTGCTGCTGACCGGTTCCGTCGCGGGGCGGCGCGCCCTTCCGGGATCGCTCTACTCCGCGACCAAGTGGGCGGTCACGGGAATGGGCGAGTCCGCCCGCCAGGAGCTGGGCGACACCGGCGTGCGCGTGACCGTGATCGAGCCGGGGATGGTCGACACGCCGTTCTTCTCGAGCGGGGCCGGGCCGGGGTCGCTGAGCGCCGACGACGTGGCCCGGGCGGTGATGTTCGCGGTCTCCCAACCCCCGCACGTCGACGTCAACGAGATCCTGGTTCGCCCCACCGCGCAGGCGGGTTGATCCCGTCCCGCGCCCTAGTGTCCTGAGTCGGAAGTTCGGCGGCACCGAGAGTGGTCACTGGCGCCGACTGACAAGGACGCAGGAGGCAATATCGAGAATATTGCCCCGACCGAGGACAGTCCGGCGGAGCCAGGGGGCGCTCGAATGCCGTCGAATTTTCGACTCGGGGCGCTACACCTACGCTGCCGCCGGCAGGGAGGTGCCGCAGTACCTGCACCTCGTGGCGGCCGGGGGCAGGTCGTCTGACAGGCACTCGGGACAGCTCTTCGTCGCCGCGGGCTCACCAAAGACCGTCTTGCCGCGCCGCGCCGAGTAGGAGCGATAGGGAACGACGATCAGGAAATAGATCACCGCCATGAAGATCACGAAGTAGATGACCGCGGACACGAACGCGCCGAAGTTGAGCAACTGGCCCTTGACGTGAACGCCGAGCCCGTTCACACCCCCGCCGCCCGCCGCGTTGACCAACGGCGTGATGACGTTGTCGGTGAACGCCTTGATCAGCGTGCTGAAGGCGAGCGCGATCACCAAGCCGACCGCGACCACGATCAGGTCGCCCTGCATGAGGAAGTTCTTGAAGCCGCGAAGCGTGGACACCGGGTCTCCTCCCCGTTGGTCGATTGACGGCGAGAGCATATGACCTGACACCGTTAGATGTCAGGGTTTTCCCGGGCGGCGGGGCGGGCTTTCACAGGCTGGGCGTGGGGGAGCCGGGGCGAGTGGTTCCCCGGGGCTCCCCAGGGAACGCGGCTCCCCACGGGGAAATCCGCGATCACACCGCCCTGGCGGTCAGCGCGCGGGATTTTCCACCGCTCTGAGGCCGTCGGGGTAAGCGATTGTGCGAACGGGACAACGGTGGGCGTCTCTGATCCGGTCTATGCGGGCGAAAACCCGCACCAGAACGCGAAGGCCGCCGGTGAGGCCGGGGTTGTTGGAAGTTGTCCGCAATTATTGTGGTCAACTTCCAAGAGGCCGCATTTGAATGAGGCAATCGGCGGGTGGCGCCGTTGTCATTTTCTGCCAAAGCACGTCGAGACCGCCGGGGCCACGCAGCGCGCGCGCGACCGCCTCGCCCGGCTCGGGCGGCCGGCGGCCGCCCGCCGCGGCTACCTAAGACTCGTCCGAGACGATCGAGATCACGCGTCCGCGCCGGCCGCGCTTGAACTCGACGGTCCCCGCCGCGCGGGCATAGATGGTGTCGTCCTTACCGATCCCGACTCCGTCGCCGGGCTTGAAGCGTGTTCCGCGCTGGCGGACGATTATTTCTCCGCCGGACACGGTTTGACCGGCGAACACCTTGACGCCCAGGCGCTTGGCGTTCGAGTCGCGTCCGTTGCGGGAGGACCCAAGTCCCTTCTTATGAGCCATCGGTGGTCTCCTCTGCCGTTGCCTCTGCAGGAGCCTCTGCCTTCTTGGCCTCCGCAGGAGCCGCTGCCTTCTTGGCCTCCGCAGGAGCCGCTGCCTTCTTGGCCCGCGCAGGAGCCTGTGCCTTCGTCTGCCCGGCGGCGCCGCCCTTCGCGGGGGCCCGCGCAGGAGCTGCTTCCTTCGTGGCCTCCTCTGCCTTGGCCCCCGCCGGAGCCTCGGCCTTCGCCGGCTCGCCGGCGTCGGCCTTCTTGGCGCGCGAGCGGGCGGCCCCCTGCTTGATCGATCCGATCTCGAGCCGCGTCAGCTCCTGGCGGTGTCCGGTGCGGCGCTTATAGCCCCGCTTGGGCTTGAACTTCACGATACGCAGCTTGGGACCCCGCTCGTGACCGACCACGCGCGCCTCGACCTTGACCTTGGCAAGGCCGTCGCCGCCGTCGACCACGGTCGAGCCGTCGACGTACAGGAGGGGTTCGAGCGTGACCTTGGAGCCCTCGTCCACGGCGAGCCGCTCGACCAGCAGCGACTGCCCCTGCTCGACGCGGTACTGCTTGCCTCCGGTTTTCACGACTGCGTAGGACATGCTCACTCCGAGGATGACGCCTGACCCGACTTGGCCCTGGCACCCGAACGGCGTCGCCCGCCTCTGCGGCCACGACGCCGAGGCTTCGATTCTAGGCCATCGTCGCTCGCATCGGCCGGGGCCGCCCCGTCGCTCGCGACATCGACGAGCGTCGCGACGGCTTCCGTGCGTCCCGCCTGCTCGATCCGGACGAGATGCTTCTGCCCCACGTACGGCGTCCCACCCTTGACAGAGATGATGTAGCCGTCGACCTTGGCCACGGCGTCGCCTGGGTTGTACATGTGGGGCTCGACGATCTCGACGTGGACCTCTTCGCCCTCCCGGAACGGGAGCGCGCGCTCCAGCACCTCCTCGCGGGTCCCTTCCTGCAGGACCGCGAAATGCTCGAGCGGCAGGCCCTCCGAGCCCTCGAATGCGAACACCTTGCCCGTCTGCTCCTCCACCGTCCGCAGCGCCCGGGCCTCGTCCTTGACGAGCTCCGCGGACACGCGCGGGTTCATCTGAATCAGGATCGCTTCGCCCTTCGTGCTCGCGGCCACCTCGCGCATCCGTCGCTCGAACCCGATCGCGATCGTCTCCTCTGACTTGATCACGCCTTCGCCGTGGCAGGTGGGGCAGGGCCGGGTCATGATCTCTCGGACGCCTTCGGTCACGTTCTGGCGGGTCATCTCGACCAGCCCGAGCGGTGAGATCTCGACTACGAACGTCTTCGTCCGGTCCTCGTCGAGAGCCTTGCGCAGGGTCTTCAGCACCGTGTCGCGGTTGCGCGCCCGCGCCATGTCGATGAAGTCGATCACGATGATCCCGCCGATGTCACGCAACCGCAGCTGGCGCACGACCTCCTCGGCGGCCTCGAGATTGGTCTTGGTGATCGTGTCCTCGAGCCTGGCGCCTTTGCCGCGGCCGATGAACGAGCCCGAGTTGACGTCGATCACCGTCAGCGCCTCGGCGTAGTCGATCATCAGATAGCCGCCGCTGGGGAGGTCGACGCGTCGCTGGAGCGTCGAGTCGAGGACGTTCTGGATCCCGAAGGCCTCGAACAGCGGCTGCTTGTCCTCCCACAGCTCCACGTGATCGACCAGTTCCGGGGCGGTGCGGGAGAAGAACGACAGCAGCCGGTGATGCTGCTTTGGATCGTCGACGACCGCGCGCTCGAAGGCCGAGGAGAAGATGTCCCGCACGACGCGTACGGACAGGTCCGCCTCCTGGAAGACGAGCGCGGGCGCCGTGCTCTCCTTGACCCGCTGCTCGAGAACCTCGCCGAGCTTGAACAGGTATTGCAGCTCGCGCTCCAGATCGGCGCGCTTGGCGCCCTGGGCGGCGGTGCGGATGATCGCACCGGCGCCCTTCAGCTCGAGCTTGGCTGCCTCCTTGCGAAGCCGCTCGCGCTCCTTGTCATCGAGCCGGCGGGAGACGCCGACGCCTTCCCCGTAGGGCGCGTAGACCATGTAACGGCCGGCGATCGTGAGATCCATCGAGAGCCTGGCGCCCTTGCTTTTGAGCGGGTCCTTGACCACTTGGACGACAATCTCCTGACCCGCCTTGAGCATGTCGGTGATCTGCCTTCCCTCGCGGGTTGAGCCGCGACCGCGCCGCGGGGCCTCGACCCCGGGCAACACGATCTCGTCCACATGCAGGAATCCGTTCTTCTCGAGCCCGATGTCCACGAACGCGGCTTCTAGCCCGGCGAGCACGTTGTCGACGCGCCCTTTGTAGATGTTGCCGACGATCGAGCGGTTGCCTCGTCGCTCCAGGTACAGCTCGGCTACCTGGTAACCCTCGGCCGGCTTGGTCGTCTTACGGCGTCGTCCTCCGGACGAGCGTGCGACCGTACCTGCCTGTTCGAGCAGCGCCACCCGGGTCTCGCCCCGGTCGACGCTGACCAGTACTTGCTTCTTCAATTGTCATTCAGTCCTTTGTAAAGAGTTGCGGCCCGCGCGCAGTGGGCAGCGCGGTGCCTGTACCTATGAAATTAGCGCCCTCGCCTTTGCGGCAGACGTTCTACGCGCCTGGATGTAGATCGACTGCAACAGGCCGATGGCGATGAACGTGACGAGCACGGACGAACCGCCGTAGCTCATCAGCGGTAACGGAACGCCGGTGACGGGCATGATGCCGATCGTCATGCCGGCGTTGACGAACACCTGGAACATCAGCATCGCAAGGATTCCCCCTGCGATCAGTGTGCCATACAGGTTCTTTGACATCGTCAGGATGCGTAAGCCGCGCCAAATCAACAGCGCGTACAGCGATAGCACCAGCGCCGCCCCGGCAAAGCCATACATCTCCCCCACTGCGGAGAAAATGAAGTCCGTGGTCGGCGTGGGCAGGAAATTGAGCCGGGTCTGTGTCGCGTTCAGGCCCTTGCCCGTCTTCTGACCCGAACCGATCGCGATCTCCGACTCCTTGAGCTGGTAGCACGTCTGATCGGTTCGAGTCGAGCAGTTGCGTGAGGAATGCAGGAACGCCGTCAGGCGCTGCATCTGGTAGGTCTTGACGACGTGCACGCCGACCGCGGGCGCGCCTGCCAGCACGATCGCAGCCGCGGCGACGAACATCACGACAAGCGCCGTCAACTGCTTCCACGACGTTCCGACGACAAACAGCGTGGCGAACCCGACGGCGACGAACACCATCGCCGTACCGAGGTCCGGCTGCGGGATCACAACCAGCGCTGGAACCAGCGACAGCAGCATGATCCGGGCCGTCGTCCGCCATTCGTTGAGCCGCCGTGCGCGGTCGACCACGAACGCGGACAGCGCCAGGATCAGGAGGATCTTGCCGAACTCGGACGGCTGCACCTGCAGGAACGGGAGCGGAATCCATCGCCTCGCCCCCTGCCGCGCTGGCATCCCGAACACGAACACGTTCAGCCCGATCAGGATCGCGTAGAACCCGTACTTGTATTCGCGCAGCCGCGAGTAGTCGATCCGCGCCAGCACGACTGCGACGACGACGCCGAGCGCTGCGTACACGCCTTGCCGCTCCGCGTAGTGGGCACCTGCAGCGTCCTTCAGCGTGACCATCGAGCACGCCACCAGCCCAAGCGCACCGAGCGCGAGGACTGGGTCCGCAAGCGTCAGGTACCGCGCGCGGGCCGGTGCGACCTGCTCGTCCGCTGCCTGAATCGGCATCACGTTCATCGCCGCCACCCCGTCATAGCGTCTTCGAGCCTCCCGCCTTGTACTGCCCGGGATTGCCGAAGAACCACTGCGAGAGGATCTCCCTCGCCACCGGGGCGGCCGCAACGTCTCCGAAGCCACCCTTCTCCACGTGCACGACGACCAGGATCGGCTTGTTGGTCGCCGAATCCGGGACGAAGCAGGCGTACCAGGCGTAGTCGACCTCGGAGCCGTTCAGGATGTATTGGGCCGTTCCGGTCTTGCCGTATACGGGCTTTCCGAAGTTGCCCATCACGTCGTAGGAGGTTCCACCGGGCGACTGCGCGGCCTCGTGCAAGCCCTCGCGGATCGCGTCCAGGTAGGACGGGTCGATGTTCAGGTGACGCTCCGGTGGGGGAGCGATTCGCTGCAGCACCCGTCCGCCTGACTCGATGTCCGCCCCCACGTGCGGACGGACGACCGTCCCACCGTTGGCGATCGCCGAGTACGCGACCGCCAGCTGAAGCGGCGTCACCTGCACGTCGCCCTGACCGACGGCGAGGTTGACGTTGTCGCCCTCGGACCATGGCCGGTTGGTGCCGTCCGCGATCCCGCATCCGCCCGGCGGCAGACTGTGGTTGGGATGGGTCGGGAACTCCGCCGTCGGGTGCGTGAGCCGGTCGCAGGCGGCCTCCTCCGCGTTGCGCTGGGTCCGCCACTCGGGGCTCGGGAGCGTGCCCGTGTCCTCGCCGCCGAGGTCGACGCCCGTCGCGCGCCCGATCCCGTACTTGCGCGCCCACTCCTGCAGCGCGCCTCCCTGCGGTGCCTGGGAGTTGAGCAGCTGGCCGAGCTTGTAGAAGAAGATGTCGTCGGAGACGTGGATCGCCTGGATCAGGTTGATCACGCCGTAGGCGGCGCCCCCCGCGTTGCGCCGACACAGCCCCCCGCCCTCGCAGAACTGGCCCGTGTCGTCGTAGGTCTCGTCGATGCTCCACTTCCCGCTCTGGAGCGCAGCCGTCGCGGTGATCGGCTTGAACGTGGACCCGGTCGGACCCACGCTCCCAATCGCCCGGTTGATCAGCGGAAAGCCACTCGCCGCACTGTTGAGCTGCTGATAGGCCGAGTAGGACAGCGGCCGCGTGAAGATGTTGGGGTCGAACGTCGGCAGCGAGCCCATCGCGTAGACCTGCCCGTTGTAGGGGTTCATGGCCACGAACGCGCCGGCGGTCGATGGCGCGTTGGAGCTGATCGAGGTCGCCAGTGCCTGCTGGCCGGCGCGCTGCAGGTTCGTGTCAAGCGAGAGCTTCAGGTCGTACCCGGGCGTCGACGACTTCCCGGGGAGATTGCCGGTGAAGTCGCCCATCGCGTCGACCTGGAAGTTCTGCTGGCCGTCCTTGCCCTGCAGATAGCGGTTGTAGTACCACTCGAGCCCGGCCTGGCCGACGACGTCGCTACGCGACACGTCCTTGAAGCGCGGGTCCTTGAGCTCGGGCTGAGTGATCGGGCCGACGGTCCCGAACAGCTGTGCCGCCAGCTGGTGCAGCGGATACTGGCGGACATACACCTGGCGGACCTCGACGCCCGGGAACTCGTTCTGGCGCTCGAGGATGTAGTACTGGACGTCGGTCTGAACGTCCTTTCGGATCGTCACGTCGGCGTAGGGCGTGGAGACGAGCTGCTGCGCGACCGCGCACGCGATCGGCGACAGGTGCACGGTCCCGTACCACACGCCGCCGATCCTGGCGCCGATCTTGCAGCGCTTCGCCCGGTTTGAGATCCCGAGCACGTGCGCCAGCCGGCGATAGACGGCCCGGTCCGCCGCGGGCTGGGGATCGATGTTTGCCTGCGTGAGCCTCACCGGTAGCGAGCTCGGCTGGATCTGCACGTCGAGCTCCTGCGTGTTCGACACGAGCACGTTGCCACTCGAGTCGAGTATTTCCCCTCTCGGCGCAGGCGTCGAGATCGAGCGGACCTGGTTCTGCTTCGCCTCCGCCACGTACGTGTGGCCGTTCAGCACCTGCAGGAACCACAGGCGGAAGAAGATGATCGCGAACATCGCGAGCGCGAAGCTGCCGAGCACGGCCACGCGCAGCGCCAGCTGCGGCGTCAGCGGAGGCCGCCTGTCGTCTGGGACCTTGATCATCTAGAAGAGCGGGGCAGCGGCCCGAACCGCCGGGACGAACTCTGGAGCGGGCTGAGCCCACCGGTTGTGTACGCGCGCCGGCGTCGGCGCCGCGGATCGTTTGGCAGCGCCGGGCTGATGATCCGACGCACGAGGTGGTAGACGGGAAGCGCGATCAGCGTGTTCACGAGGATCGTCACGAAGATCTGCTGCAGCAGCAGCACGCTGACGGGCGCGTCGACCCCGAGCAGGAACTGCATCAGCGCCATCCCGAACCCGGCCACGGCAGTGGCTCCGGCGCCCATCCCCAGCGGCACGAGGCCATGGGCCGGGTCGAGCAGCTCGCGCACCCGGCCCGACCAGTAACCGATCGCGATGTACAGGAGCGAGGTGATGCCGAGCGTCTGGAAGAGCACCACGTCGACGAACAGCCCGGCGCCGAACCCGAACACGGCGCCCGGCATCGACCCGGCCAGCAGTCCCACCGACATCACCACGAGCGGCCCGAGGTCGGCGCTGACCCCGAAGATCGAGATCTGGGAAACGGCCGCCTCCTGGATCACGACGGTCGCGAACGC
Organism: uncultured Actinomycetes bacterium; assembly: GCA_963822725.1. Taxonomy (GTDB): domain Bacteria; phylum Actinomycetota; class Thermoleophilia; order Solirubrobacterales; family Solirubrobacteraceae; genus Palsa-465. Next base: position 5,178 of record CAWGIR010000004.1, on the reverse strand, counting down.
GAGGATGGCGAGCCGGAGCGACAGCCTGGCCTGATCCGTCACGGTCCGACCTGGGCGCGGGCCGTCCCCGCGTTCGGCTTGGTCAGGATCTGAACCGCGTCCAGGTGGCGCAGGTCGGCGTCGGGTGAGACCACCACCTGATGGTTGTTGAAGAGGTTGTTGCCGCTGGCGTTCGATACCTGTCCGATCGGGACCCCGGCCGGATACAGATCCTGCAGCGGGCCGTTCTTGAATCCGAGTGTCACGACCTGTTGCCCGACCGCCGGGCCGGGCTGACCGACGTTTACATGGAGGTCCTGCAGCAGCAACTCGTTCGGGTTGCCGACGTCGGGCACGAGCACGCCCTGGTCGCCGTTCTGGTCCTGGACCTGGGCAGCGGCGGCGAACGTGTGGTCGGTGATCAGGGTCACGACCGCGTAGTTGGCTCCGACCGATGAGACCTTGCCCACCAGCGCGCCCTCCCAGACCACGGGATCGTTGACCTGGACGCCGTCGCCCGAGCCCCGGTCGACCTCGATCTGCGAGTACCACAGCGAGGCGTCATGCGAGATCACGTCCGCTGAGACCTTCTGGTACGCGGAGATGACATTGCTCGAGGACAGCCCCAGTTCGCGGCTGAGCTGCCGGTTCTGAAGCTCGGCGTTCTGCGTCTGCGCGAGCTCGGCCTGCAGCTGGTGATTCTCCTTCTCCAGCTTGTCTGCGCGGGACTTGGCGTGGAACGTATCCGAGAACCAGCCGGCGACATCGCGTACCGGGGAGAGGACCTTGCTAGCGCCCTGCTCGATCGGGGAGAAGACGTCGCCGATCCCCCGCTGGATCGAGTGCAGAGGACTCGACTGCGGCGACCCGAAGTATGCGGTCAGCAGGATCAGGGAGACGACGACGAGCAGCGCGAGTACCGCGCGCCTACGTCGAACTTGCTTGTCGTGCACGGGAAGCGTGTCTCCAAGTTCTCGCTCCGCTCGGGCTCAGGGCACGGGGGGAAATCCCGCCTGAGGGGCGAACCAGTCACCCTAGTACCGGCGGCGTCGATTGCGTGAATTCTTGCTGGAACGGTGGATGGCCTCAAACTCCTCCAACGACCTTCCGGAGCCGACCGCCACACAGGTCAGCGGTGACTCCGCCAGGTGCGCGGGCATCTGCGTCTCGTGACGCAGACGCTCCTCGATCCCCTGAAGCAGCGAGCCTCCTCCAGCCAACATGATGCCACGATCCATGATGTCCGACGCGAGCTCGGGCGGCGTACGATCCAGGGTCTCCTTGACCGCGTCGGTGATCTGCGACACCGGCTCCTCGAGGGCACCGCGGATCTCCTCGCTGGTGAGCACGACGGTCTTCGGCAGCCCGGAGACCATGTCGCGTCCCCGGATCTCCGCCTGGACCTCCTCGGACATCGGGAACGCAGAGCCGATCTCGAGCTTGACCTCCTCGGCTGTCTGCTGGCCGATCAACAGCTTGTACTCGCGCTTGACGTAGTTGATGATCGCCTCGTCGAGCTCGTCCCCGCCCACCCGGATCGACTGCGAGACAACGATTCCGCCCAGCGAGATGACCGCCACCTCGCTCGTGCCGCCGCCGATGTCAACGACCATCGAACCCGTGGGCTCGCCGACGGGCAGGCCGGCACCGATCGCCGCCGCCATCGGCTCCTCGATCAGGTAGGCCTGGCGGGCACCGGCCGACAGGCAAGCCTCCTCGACGGCGCGCTTCTCAACACCGGTCACGCCGCTGGGGACGCAGACAACCACCCGCGGGTGCGCCCAGCGGTTTTGGTGGACCTTCTGGATGAAGTGGCGGAGCATCTCCTCGGTAACCTCGAAGTCGGCGATCACGCCGTCCTTCAGCGGCCTGATCGCCTGAATGGTGCCGGGCGTCCGCCCCAGCATCCGCTTGGCCTCGATTCCCACCGCGTGCACCTCGCCGGTCCGCGAGTCGACTGCGACGACGCTCGGCTCGGACAGGACGATTCCGCGCCCACGCACGTACACGAGCGTGTTCGCGGTCCCGAGATCGACGGCCATATCGCGGCCGCCGAATCCCGTCATGTAAGAGAAGAAGCCCATGCGTATTCAGGAGAGGGAGGCGCAGCTTGGACGGGACCTAAAGTCTCGCGGGGTGGCCTCGACCAGGCTGCCGGTTCCGTCCGAGCGCGAGTGTAGCCGAAGGGAGGTTTTGCAGGAAGAATCCCTGCTCACTGCGGCAGGAGCGCGGGTTCGAGCTCGAGCAGCTCGGCGATGGGGAGCCCGACGACGTTCAGGTAATCGCCCTCAATCCGGCGCACGAGCGCCGCGCCCCGGCCCTGGATCGCGTATCCCCCGGCTCGGTCTCGCCACTCGCCGGTGGCGACGTACCAGTCGATCATGGGTTCGCTGAGTGGGCGGAACTCGACCGTCGTTGTGACGAGCGCGGCGCGTTCGCGGCCGCGCGCCAGGTCTGGGCCAAGCAGGCAAATGCCGCTCATGACCTGGTGCCGGCGACCGGAGAGAGCCTGCAGGGTCGCGTGCGCCGCCTGATCGTCTGCGGGCTTGCCGTAGATGCGGCCATCGAGCGCCACGATCGTGTCGACCCCCAAGGTAAGCGAGTCCTCGGAAGCAACCGCCAGGGCCTTTCGCTGCGCGTTCTGGAGCGCGATCTCCCCCGGGGGCCCGTCCTCGAGCTCCTCGATTTCGAGGAACCGGATCTCGAATGCGATGCCGAGCTGCTCGAGGATCGCCCGCCGCTGCGGCGATCGCGAGGCAAGTGTCAAGCTCAGGCTCAAGCTGAGCCTCGAGCCGAACGATTCAACAAGCCATGCATCCGCGCTGCAGGGTGTTAGGAAACTCGGGCTGAGCCCGAACAACCCCGCAAAGCTCGGACGCGGGGACGCGTTTGTGGAAAGACTCGGAGAGGGTGATGTCGGTGGCAGCCGTTTTGGACATGGACGGAACGCTGGCCGCACGCTGGAGCCTGGGCTTCGAGGACCTGGCGCTTCTGGGTGCCAAGCCCGCCGCGGCCCGGCTGGGCTTTGCCGCGCAGCTCGCGATCTATCGGCTGGCAGGGCGGTTTGCCCGGGCTGCCAGCGAGTTTGCGGATACAGCGATCACGTACCTGGCCGAGCAGGTCGGGGCGGCGGTTGCGGATTTGGCGGACTACGATTGGCTCGGCCGTTCCGGACGCCGCCACCGCGCCGAGATCCTCGCTCACCTGGGTTTCCGCCGGGCGCGGCAGCAGGACATGCGGGATGCAGCCGCCTGGACCGGGTCCGAGCTGTGCCCCTTGGGATTGCCGGCATCCGGGATGATGGAGCGTCTCCTCGGCTGGTTCGTCGAGCACAGTATAGCAGCTCCCGGCGAGGAGGCCCTGGGCACACTGATCGGCACCGCCCGCCGCACGTTCGAGGACAAGGTGCTGGAGGCGATCGCCTCGTCCTTGTCGCCCGAGCACCGTCGCGGGCTTGACGCTTCGCTTGCTGACGAGGATGGCGCGACCAGCTTCTCGGATTTGAAGGCCGACCCCAGCCAGCCCAACCTCGATAACATCCTCCTTGCCGCCAGGCGGCTCGCCTTCGTAAAGCAGTTGGCGCTGCCGGCTGCCGCATGTCCAAATCTGGGCGGTCCCGTCGCGCGGATGTTCCGGCGCCGCGTATTCGACGAAACGGCTTGGGCCATGCGCCGGCATCCGGACGGCCGGCGCCACGCCCTTTATGCGCTGTTCCTCGCGCATCGGCAGCGCGAACTCACGGATGGGCTGGTCGATCTGCTGGTCGAGGTCGTCCACAAGGTCGGCGCCCAAGCCAAGAAACGGGTGCTCAAGGCGTTCACCGAGGAGATCGAGCGGGTCCACGGCAAGGAAGGATTGCTGGTCAACATCGCCGAGGCCGCCTGCCTGCAACCTGAGGGCACGGTGCGCGAGGTCGTGTTCCCTGCAGCGGGCGGCGCGGGTGTGCTGGCGGCATCGTACGCGAGCACAGGGCCTCGGGCAGCTTCGAGCGGCAGGTGCATACGGTGCTACGCTCCTCCTACCTGGGCCACTATCGGCGCATGCTGCCGGCCGTGCTGGGTGTCCTGGAGTTCCGCTCAACAACCCGGTGCATCGCCCGGTGCTGGACGCCATCGACTGGTTGCGCCGCACCGGCGACGACGGCCGCCGGGTCATCCGTCCTGAAGATGGCGTGCCGGTCGAGGGCGTGGTGCCGCCCAAGTGGCGCGACCTGATCCTGGAGGCGGACCCGGCCGGCGGCGTGCGGGTCAACCGGGCCAACTCCGAGATCTGCGTGCTGACCGCCCTTCGCGAGCGCGTGCGCGGCGAGGAGATCTGGGTGGTGGGTGCGGACCGCTATCGCAACCCCGACGACGACCTGCCGCAGGATTTCGAGGCCCGCCGCGCCGACTACTATCGGGAGCTCGGCCGCAGCCAGGACGCCCGCGCCTTTGTCGAGGGTCTTCGGGCGCAGATGACTGAAGCCCTGCAAACGCTGAACAAGGGCATGCCGCGCAATCCCAAGGTCAAGCTTCTATGGCGGGGCAAGAACCGCATCAGGATCACGCCTTTCGAGCCCTTGCCGGCCGCGCCGAACCTGGAGGCGATCAAGGCGGAGCTGGAGCGGCGCTGGCCGATGACGGGCCTGATCGACGTGCTGATGGAGACAGCCCGGCAGACCGGCTTCCTCGACGCCTTCACCACCTCGGGGGACCGCGTCGTCCTGGACCACGACACGCTGCGCCAGCGCCTGGTGTTCTGCCTTTATGGCCTGGGCACCAATGCCGGGCTGAAGCGGGTCAGCGCGGGCACCGACGCCGCCAGCTACGCGGAGCTGCTGCATGTCCGGCACCGCTTCATCCACAAGGAAGCGCTGCGCAGCGCCACGGCGCTGGTGACCAATGCCATCCTGGCGATGCGCGACCGGCGCATCTGGGGCGAGGCGGGCACAGCCTGCGCGTTAGAATTCCACCAAGGTCGGCGCCTGGGACCAGAACCTGATGGCAGAATGGCATGTCCGCTACCAGGGCCGGGAAGTCATGATCTACTGGCACATGGAGCGCCAGGCGACCTGCATCTATTCGCAGCTCAAGCGCTGCTCCTCATCGGAGGTCAGCGCCATGATCGAGGGCGTGCTGCGGCACTGCACCGACATGGACATCCAGCGTCACTACGTCGACAGCCATGGCCAAAGCGAGGTGGCATTCGCCTTCTGCCACC